>NZ_QDGA01000012.1 GCF_003347665.1 Microvirga calopogonii | reverse complement strand
TCTGCAGCAGGCTCAACGACCAGGTCGCGGTGCCGTCCGTCTCGCGCTCGGGCAATCGCGCCCACTCGGCCAGGATGCGCTGCTGCGCGTGAGCCCCGTAGCGGATGCGCGGTCCGCCGCCGTGGTGCGGGCGCACAGCCGCCAGCCCTTCGCGGTTGAAGCGGCTGACCCAGGCCGAGATGGTCTCGTTGTGGCCGCGCCCGACCAGACGCGCGGCGGCGGTGTAGCTGGCACCCTCGGCAATCGCCAGCAGGGCACGGGCCCGGTCGACCTCGGCGGCAGGGGCGCTCTGCGAGCGACTCAGGCGGGTGAGCTCTTTGCGCTCGTCTACGGTGAGCGGGCGTAGTGGATCTTTCTGGTGGCGCGACATGGGGCACCTCGCAACACGAGGATCACCATACCTCTATACCATATCCGACGGCAGACGACCCACTAGGCGCTCTTCCGTACATCGGCCACGGCGGCAATTCCATTGCGGCAAAGCAGGCGCGACCACAAGGAATGGCAATTTTTCTTGCAAGTTACGCAATTTCAGTCGAACAAGGCGGCAAAGATCTGCGCATCCGGCGATGTGCCGCTTAAGGGATTGATCCCAAAGGTGAAGGCCACCTTCGGGTCCGATGTTTAGGGGAAACCATGCCAGCCTATCGTTCTCGCACCACCACCCACGGCCGCAACATGGCGGGTGCTCGCGGCCTCTGGCGGGCCACGGGCATGAAGGATTCCGATTTCGGCAAGCCGATCATCGCGGTCGTGAACTCCTTCACCCAGTTCGTGCCTGGCCACGTCCACCTCAAGGACCTCGGCCAGCTCGTGGCGCGGGAGATCGAGAAGGCGGGCGGCGTCGCCAAGGAATTCAACACCATCGCAGTCGACGACGGCATCGCCATGGGCCATGACGGCATGCTCTACTCCCTGCCCTCGCGGGAGCTGATCGCCGATTCCGTGGAATACATGGTCAACGCCCATTGCGCCGACGCCATGGTGTGCATCTCCAACTGCGACAAGATCACCCCCGGCATGCTGATGGCCGCCCTGCGCCTCAACATTCCCGTGGTCTTCGTGTCCGGCGGGCCGATGGAGGCGGGCAAGGTCGTGCTCAACGGCGTGACCAAGAAGCTCGACCTCGTGGACGCGATGGTGGCGGCCGCCGACGACAAGGTGGCCGACGAGGACATCAAGGTCATCGAACGCTCCGCCTGCCCCACCTGCGGCTCCTGCTCGGGCATGTTCACGGCCAATTCCATGAACTGCCTGACGGAGGCGCTCGGCCTTTCGCTTCCGGGCAACGGCTCGACGCTCGCCACCCATGCCGACCGCAAGCGCCTCTTCGTGGAGGCCGGCCACCTGATCGTCGATCTCGCCCGACGCTATTACGAGCAGGACGACGCGAGCGTGCTGCCGCGCTCCATCGCTTCCTTCGCAGCCTTCGAGAACGCCATGATGCTGGACATCGCCATGGGTGGGTCGAGCAACACGGTGCTGCACCTCCTGGCCGCCGCCCACGAGGCGGAAGTCGACTTCACCATGGCGGACATCGACCGCCTGTCGCGCCGCGTGCCGGTGCTCTGCAAGGTCGCACCCGCGGTCGCCAACGTGCACATGGAAGACGTGCACCGTGCCGGCGGCATCATGGGCATCCTGGGCGAACTCGACCGGGCGGGCCTTATCGACACCTCCGTACCGACGGTCCATGCCGAGACCATGAAGTCGGCCCTCGACCGCTGGGACGTGCGCCGCACCAACAGCCATGCGGTGCACGAGTTCTTCAGCGCCGCTCCCGGCGGCGTGCCGACACAGGTCGCGTTCAGTCAGGAGAGCCGCTACGACAGCGTGGACATGGACCGCGCCGCCGGCACGATCCGCGACGCCGAACATGCCTTCTCGAAGGATGGCGGCCTCGCCGTTCTCTCCGGCAACCTTGCGCTCGACGGCTGCATCGTGAAGACGGCGGGCGTGGACGAGAGCATCCTGGTATTCTCGGGCCCGGCCATCGTCTTCGAGAGCCAGGACGATGCCGTGAGCGGCATCCTCAACGGCAAGGTCAAGGCGGGCGACGTGGTGGTTATCCGCTATGAGGGCCCGCGCGGCGGTCCCGGCATGCAGGAAATGCTCTATCCCACGAGCTACCTGAAGTCGAAGGGCCTCGGAAAGGCCTGCGCGCTCATCACCGACGGACGCTTCTCCGGCGGCACCTCGGGCCTGTCCATCGGCCACGTCTCGCCGGAAGCGGCGGAAGGCGGCACCATCGGCCTCGTGCGCGACGGCGACCGGATCGAGATCGACATCCCGAACCGCCGCATCAACCTCGCCGTCGACGAGGTGGAGTTGGAGCGCCGCCGCGCCGAGCAGCAAGCCAAGGGCTGGCAGCCGGCCGCGCCCCGCAAGCGCAAGGTCTCGGCCGCCCTCAAGGCCTATGCCATGCTGGCGACCAGCGCCGCCAAGGGCGCCGTCCGGCAGATCTGACCCTCCCGGTCGGCGACGAACGAAGGCAGCTTCGGCGGGACATCTCGTCTCCCCGGAGCCGTCAAGCCTTGACGAAACACTGTGTCTAGAGTCCTTTCGAGAAAGGGCCCAAATCAGCCGCAGGATTCTTGATGATTCGTTTCGCCTTGACTGCCAGCCTCCTTCTCCTTGCCGGGCCCGTTTTCGCCCAGGACGCCGCGGAGGGTCGGGCTCTTCAGCTGACCGTGCGCCCGTCGGGCTACGAGGCAGAGGCCAACGAGGCGACGGAGCGGCAGCAGAAGCTGCTGAAGCGGCTCGAACAGAGCAACCATATGATGCGCTCGATCTGCATCAATTGCGGCGACAGCTGGAAACATCAGATCTACGCCCCCTTCAACCCCCTCGCCTCGCTGGGCGGCCGCCCGGAGCAGCCATCGGAAGAAGCCGGTAACTAAGCCGACAAACAGGTCATCGGCTGCGTATTCCCCGTATTGAGAAGGTTTTCCCGAACCCCTATATTTGGAGGGGTGAGGACGACCTCGCACCTTCATGACACCGGTAGGGACGGCCCTGCCAATGACGGAGGTCCTGTCATGGCATGGACTTGGCTTGGCCTTGCCGGTTTGTTCGAGATCGGTTGGGCCATCGGACTGAAATACACGGACGGTTTTACCCGCCCCGTCCCTTCCATCCTGACCGCCCTGAGTATGATCGTCAGCGTCGTCCTGCTCGGACTGGCGTTGAAGACCCTGCCCGTGGGAACGGGCTATGCGGTCTGGACGGGAATCGGAACCGTCGGCACGGCTCTTTTGGGCATCTATCTCTTCGGCGAACCCGCGACGGCGATGCGTCTGGTCTGCATCGGCCTGATCGTGTCCGGCATCCTCGGCCTCAAGTTAGCCTCAGGCTAGCCCCGGCGGTTATGGTTGGGGGATCATGACTGCAATCGCTCACATGAGACCGAGATCGGCGGCACGGGGGCTGAGAGCCTTCGTCGTCGTGGTCTGTCTCGTGATCCTCGGCCTTGGGGGATGGCGCGACTGGAACGAGCGCGGGCAAGAGATCGCCCGCATCAACGCCGAGAACCTGAATCTCGCCAAATCCCTGGTCCAGCACGCGGAGGACACCTTCGAGGTGGCGGACGCTCTCTTGGTGGACGTCGTGGACCGGGTCGAGACCGGCGGCATCCTGCCCGATGCGGTCAAGAGGCTGGACACCTTCCTCGTGGAGCGGGTTCAGTCCCTGCCCCGCATCAAGTCCCTCTCGGTCTATGAGGACGACGGCTTTCTCCTGACGAGTTCCCTGCCCGGCCATCGCGGCAAGGTGAATGCCGAAAAGCAGGCGTTCTTCCAGCATCATCGGGACGCGGCCAGCCGCGACTGGTTCTTCGGCCCCCTGATCCGCGATCCGCTCGGCGGCGATTGGGTTCTCACCCTGTCCCGCCGCATCGACAAGCCGGACGGCAGTTTCGGCGGCGTTGTCCAGGCCAGCATTCCGCCCCGGTACTTCGCCAATTTCTTTGGCCGCTTCAATGTCGGTCTGCAGGGCAGCATCACGCTCATCCACAAGGACGGGACGCTCGTCTCGCGCTATCCCTATATCGAACGCGCCATCGGAGCCGATATTTCGAACGAACCGCAATTCCTCGAGAGACGCGGCTCGGGCGCCTACGAGTATGTCTCCCCGGTCGATGGCGTGACGCGGATGGGCGGCTATCACCGCAATCCCATGTTCCCCATCGGGGTCCTTGCATCGGTCGGGCGGGACGAGGCGCTGGCGAACTGGAACCGGGAATTCGTATTCCGGACCGTGGTCATGAGCCTGCTCGTCGCCACCATCGCAACCCTCGGCTGGATCCTGTCCGCGGAGCTGCGCCGACGGGAGGAAGCGGAGGCCGAGCTCTCCGTCCTCGCCGCCACGGATGGACTGACGGGCCTCGCCAACCGGCGCATGTTCGACAGGCAACTCGAGGCGGCGTGGCTCCGGGCCGCGCGGGAAAAATCGCCGGTATCCTTGCTTCTCGTCGATGTGGACCAGTTCAAGGCCTACAACGACATCTACGGCCATCAGGCCGGCGACGAGTGCCTGCGCACCATTGCAGGGGCGATCGAGGGCGCGGCCCGCAGGCCGGGGGAACTGGTGGCCCGCTATGGGGGCGAGGAGCTCGTGGTTCTTCTGCCCGATCTCGACGAGACGGGCGCGGCGGCCGTCGCCGAGGACATCCGCGCGAAAGTCGAGGCACTTCGTGTGCGGCATGAGGCCAACATCCCGTCGCGCACCCTGACCGTCAGTGTCGGCAGCGCGACCCGCATCCCGAGCCTTGACCGGTCCCGCCACGGCCCGGAAGACCTGATCACCCTCGCCGACGCCGCCCTCTACCGGGCCAAGCAGGACGGCCGCAACCGCGTCGCAACGGCAAAAGCAGCCTAACGGCAAAGGCCCTGGATACAGACGATCCAGAGCCCTTATCGCTTCAGATCACGAAGAACTCGGACGCCTTGAGCAGGGGCTTGTTCGAGAACTTGGCGATCTCGGTCCGGCCTCCTGCGGCACTCCCGTTGGCATCGTAATAGAGCACGCCCGTGCCCTTGTTGTAGATGATGTAATCGTCCTTGTCCTGCTGTTGCGTGCTCAGCTTGAAGTGCTTGGCCTTGAGCATCTTCGGCAGGGACGCGCTGCCCGTTCCGAGCTTCGTGAAAGCGGCATGATCGAGATGGATCGAGTCCTGCTTCACGTTGTAATCCTTGACGGTGTCGTAATTCGTCTTCTTGTGAGGCTTCACATCGAACACGAAGATGTCGTTGCCAGCACCGCCAAAGAGCGTATCGTTGCCATCGCCGCCGGACAGCATGTCGGCGCCGTCGTCGCCCTTGAGCGTATCGTTGCCGGCATCGCCTTTCAGCTTGTCGTCGCCGAGCCCTCCAGCGAAGGCATCATTGCCGCTGCCGCCAGCTACGACGTCATGGCTGGACGTCCCCGTCACGGTTTCACCCGTCCAGTCGCTCACCTGAATGGTGAACTCCTTCACCGATGTCAGGGTGCCGTCGCTCACCTGCACTTTGATGACATGGGACTGGGCCTGCTCATGATCGAGCAGCGTGCCATTGGCCACGACGATGGACTTGCCATCGGCCCCGATCGCGAAGCGGCCGCCTGCGTTGTCGAGCAGTGCGTAAGTCAGCGCATGTCCCTCAGGATCGACTGCCGTCAGATCACCGATCTTCGTGCCACTAGCAATGGCCTCGCGAACGGAAACGCCGATGAGGTTCAGGCTGACCGGATCTTCGTTGACATCGCTCACCTGAATGGTGAACTCCTTGGTCGCGGTCAGATCGCCGTCGCTGACCTGCACCTTGATGACATGGGACTGGGCCTGCTCATGATCGAGCAGCGTGCCATTGGCCACAACGATGGATTTTCCATCCGCTCCGATCGCGAAGCGACCGCCTGCATTGTCGAGCAGCGTGTACGTCAGAATGGTCCCTGGCGCATCCGTGGCAGAAAGATCGCCGACCTTTATGCCTGTGGCCGAACCCTCGCGGATGGAAGTGCCGAGAAGCTCAAGACCGGTCGGAGCCTCGTTGGGATCGTCCGGATCGTCTGGGGATCCGTCAGCATCAAATTCGACTGTGACCTGAGCCGTTGTCTGCCGCAACGCAACATCCCGGATATACATGGTGATCGTGCGCGTCTGCCCATCTTGACCTGCGCTCGCGGTGTAGGTCAGCGCCTGAATGAGCTGTTGAACACGCGCAGTCGTTGCCCGATCGTTGAATGTGAAGCTTAAGCTGGAGGAGTCCAACGCGAAAAAGTACCCGATCTTGTTTTCGGGATCGGTTCCGCCAACATAGACATCCTGCCCGAGAAGCGTGACCCCGCCTGACTGATCGACATCGATGACATCACGTCCATGCGATCCCTGTTCCACGTGAAGAGACAGAGAATGCAGCAGGCCACTATCCACCCTCAGCACTGAATCCCGGCCAGCGTCCAGAAATGTCGAGGTTCCAATTGCGGCGATGACATTCGCCTCACCGAAACGGGTGATTTCCGGAGCGGTATGGGTTGTTTCGACGAGGTCTCCATTCGCGTTACGAGCAACGACCGTATCAATACCTTGCCGATGAAGGGCAAGGCGCTCGTCCTCTCCCAATGTGCCCGTCGTGAGCACCAGCTTATCGTTGGACGTATCATAGCCATGCACGAGCCGCGCCTTGTCGACACTGTCGACAGTAATTTCCGCGCCATTGGTCGCGAGATGAATGTCGAAGCCGGTAATCGTCTTCCCGGTCAGATCGATATTCGACCCCTTGACGGTCAGCCGATCCATAACCGTTGCAGAATGGCCCTTGCCATTGATGAGGGCAACCCCGGCCAACTGCTCGGCGGTCAGTGTCACAAAATCGTTGAAAGATGTTCCTTCAATAGTTTCGATGCTTTCAAGCCCGGCCATCAGGTGGAGATTGAAAGAACCACCGCCGTTCAGGACCAGCATGTCGTTGCCGTCACCGCCTTGAAGCCGATCTCCCGCTCCGATCAGCTCTTGGGTGGCTATGAAGGTGTCACTCTCCGCTGTCCCAATGACATTATCGCCGATGCGGACGAGCGCTAAGGCTGCTTGGCCTGCGGTGTCATTCAGACTGATGTAGATATCGTCCGAAGCAGTGAAGTCTGTATTTTGCGACGTATCTTTATAAGTCAAAGACCTGATGATCGTTTGAACCTGGGCCGCTGTCGCACTGGCATTGAATTCAAAGGCAATCCCGAATTCATCTGCGTACGAGACGGTTCCGATCTCCACGCCGGCAACGACAACCCGTTTGCCCAAGCCAAAGCCGTCGGGAAATTCAACTTGGTCAGTTGCGGTCCGAACCCCGAGCAAGTCCGCTTGACCATAGTATAAAATAGCCAGTTCCTTAAACGGGTGATCGCCCGCAACCACAACCACGTCCTGATCCCGGTCGATGAGTACTTCCGTATCGGGCTCTCGCAGGATGTAATCAAAGTCAAGATTCTGGATTTCCAGGGTCGTCATCACTTCCTCCAAGCCGTTTGTCGTTCAGACCGGCGCTAACCGGCCTACCCTGCAACCAGGGGCAGACACTTGGAGGTCAACTTAGATTAAACGATATATAATATCAATTAATGAACCTATCTTTCCCATTCTTTGCCTTCTCCTTTACAAAGAGGGCGGGATAGACCCCGCTTTGCAAGGGAAGACAAAGTTTTAGAACACGCATTCCCTAAAGGCAGGAACGACCGACTGCCTCCACGCGCCGTGGTAAAGCTCCAGCAGCCGCTCGGCCTGCGTGCGGCCCGAGGCGACGATCTCTTCCGCGTAGGCGAGATGCCGTGTCTCGTCCTGGCCCGCCGCATCGAGATAGCCGCGCCGCTTGAGGCCTTCGCGCGAAAGCGCCAGCGCATCGCGGGCGACATCCTGCACGGAGCGTCCTGCGATGCTTGCCTTCAAGGCCTGCTTGGGGACATCGGCGCGCAGCTGCTCGCGCTCCTGCACAGTCCAGTTCTTCACCAGCTCCCATGCCCCGTCGAGCGCCGCCTCGTCGTAGAGCAGGCCGGTCCAGAATGCTGACAAGGCAACGATATGCTCGACGTTGCCCACGTCCGCGCCGCGCATTTCGAGATAGCGCTTCAGGCGCACCTCGGGGAAGACGGTGGAGACGTGGTTCGCCCAGTCGGACTGGGTGGCGCGCTCGCCCGGCAATTGCGCGAGCTTGCCCGCGAACAGGTCACGAAAGGATGAACCGGCGACGTCGTGGTAGGTCGCGTCGCGCTTGACGAAATACATGGGGACGTCGAGCACCCAGTCCACGTAGCGCTCGTAGCCGAAGCCGTCCTCGAACGCGAAAGCCATCATGCCCGTGCGGTCGCGATCCGTATCGCGCCAGATCTGCGAACGCATGGAGAGGAAGCCGTTGGGCTTGCCCTCCGTGAACGGCGAGTTGGCGAAGATCGCCGTGGCGATGGGCTGAAGCGCAAGCGACACGCGGAGCTTCTTCACCATGTCGGCTTCGGACGCATAGTCCATGTTCACCTGCACGGTAGACGTGCGGTACATCATGTCGAGGCCGAGCGAGCCGACCTTCGGCATGTAGTTCGTCATGATGCGATAGCGCGCCTTCGGCATCACCGGAGTTTCGGCGCGGGTCCAGAGCGGGCTCATGCCGAGGGTGAGGAAGCCGAGGCCGAGTCCCTCCCCGACGGCCTTCGCGTCGGCGATGTGCTGGGCCGTCTCGCGGGCCGTCTCGTGCAGCGTCCTGAGCGGCGCGCCCGACAGTTCGAACTGTCCGCCCGGCTCGAGCGAAATCGCCCCGCCGCCCACTTCGTCGGCGAGACCGATGGGATGGCCCTCCTCCATGATCGGCGCCCAGCCGGTGCGCACCTGAAGGCCCTCCAGGAGCGCGCGGATGCCCTTAGCCCCGTCATAGGGAACGGGCGTGGCATCGGCCGTGTAGAACGGAATCTTCTCGTGTTCGGTGCCGAGCCGCCAAGCGTCCCGCGGCTTCTCGCCGGAGGCGATCCAGTCCACGAGCTCCGACCGCGCACCAATGGGGGTCGTATCGGATACGTCCCGCGCCATGCATCACCTCATCAAAAAGCGCGTTCAAGGCGCGCCGACTCAGGGTCGGGACTCAATAAGGGGCTTAAGGCCAAGGCGCAATGAGGGACCCAAGCACAAAACGACGAGGGCGCTGTCGCCCTCGCCGAGGTCCATGCGATCCGCTAGTGCCGGATCCCCGTTTCTCCCATCGTCTCAGCACTGAGCCAGTCAACCACGCCGGCGAGCGCGTCCCGGTTCGACAGGCCGCGGCCGACCGCTTCGGTATAGAGCGTCAGCTGCTGGTCGGCGCTGGTGCCGCGCGCCACGATCCAGCGGGCGAGATCGAGCTCCCGCTGGCAACCGAGCGCCTTGGCGTCCTCGGCCACGAGATCAAGGGTCTCGTCGAGGAGTTCCCGCACGGGCTTGGCGGTGCGCGTCTTCTCGTCGACGAAGCTGCCGTGGATGCCGTAGCGCTGAGCCCGCCAGCCGTTCTCGTCGTTGATGGCCCGCGAGGCGCCGGTCTGGCCGGCGTTGAGCGTGGTGTCGAGGCTCAAGTGGCGCACGAGGCAGCGGTAGAGGGCGGCGATCGCGATGGTGTCGTCGAGGCGCGTGCAGCTGTCGGCCACGCGCAGCTCGAGGGTCGGATGCTTGAGCGACGGGCGGATCACCCACCAGACATAGCTGGAATTCTCGATGGCGCGGGCGGCCACGAGGGTGTCGATGTAGCGCTGGTAGTCCTGCTCGTTCTCGAACAGGTCCGGGAGACCCGTGCGCGGCAGCTCGCGATAGGCCGCGAGCCGGTAGCCGAGAAGGCCCGTGCGCTGCGCCTGCCAGAACGGCGAGGAGGTCGAGAGCGCGAGCAGCAGCGGCAGGTAGGGCTGGATCCGGTTCATGATGTCCACGCGCATGCTCAGCTCAGGCACCTCCACGTGGACATGCATGCCGCACAGGACGTTCCGGCTGCCGAGCATCTGCAGGTCGTGCATGACCTTCCCGTAGCGCGGCTGCGCCGTGGGGCGGACCCGCGACCAGACGGCGAGCGGATGGGTGCCGGAGGCCATGATGGACAGATCGAACTCGCGCGCGACGGCGCCCACGGAGGACCGGAGCCCGGCAAGCTGCTTGCGGGCCTCGGAGAATTCCAGCACGGGCTTGGTGGCGATCTCGATCTGCGGCTCGAGCATTTCGGGGTGAATGTCGCCCGAGACCCTGTCCCGGCAGGCGGCAAAGAATTCCTTGATCTTCCCCTTGGCGATATCCCGTTTCGGCGCATCGTTGACGAAGTACTCTTCCTCGATGCCGAACTTGAAATCCCAGCTCATTTCCTTGGTATCCTCTGTTCTTATTCAGAAATGATCTTCGCGCGTGCGGACCGGCCTGCGGCGATCGCGCCCAAACTCCGGCGCAATAGGGCCAGATTGGGGCGAATCGCCGTGAAACTGCTAAGCTTCTGAATCTATAGGCTGATCGGCTTCAGTCTTTGTCGGCCGGCGTGATCAGTTCCAGTCGCCCAGCACGGACTGAACGATTGCCAGCGCGGCCACAGCGGCTGTGTCAGCTCGCAGGATTCGCGGACCCAACGATACGCAAACACAACTTTCGTGGGCGGCGACAAGCGCTCTCTCCTGATCGGTGAACCCCCCTTCGGGGCCCACGATAACGGCCAGACCAGCTTGTTTGTTCCCAAGCTTGGCCAGGGCTTCGACCGGGTTGGAAACGGGCGCGTTCTCGTCGCAGAAGACGACCAGCCGATCCTTCTCCAAGCCTTTGAGAAAACGTTCCAAATCCTGTTCTTCCCGCACCCCGGGGATCGCCAGGATTCCGCATTGCTCGGCGGCCTCGATGGCGTTGCTGCGCATGCGGTCGAGGTTGACCCGGGTGGCCTGGGTCCGACGAGTCAGGACGGGCTGCAGAACGCCCGCCCCCATCTCCACGGCTTTCTGGACCATATAGTCCAGCCGGGCATGCTTGAGCGGCGCGAAGGCATAGATGATGTCGGGAGCAGCCTCCTGGTCCCGGGTCCGCTCCACGCAGACGAGATCGGCGGCCTTGCGCCCCTCGACCGCGACCTCGGCCCGCCACTCCCCGTCCTGCCCGTTGAAGATCAGCACGGTTTCCCCCGCCTTTAGGCGCAGGACGTTCAGGAGGTAATTGGCCTGCCCCCGGTCGAGCGCGATCCTGGACCCGGCCCGGAGGGGCGCGTCGACGAAAAGGCGGGGAGCGTTGAAGTCGTACTCGGCCATGGGGATCTTGTGCTGAACAGCCTCCCCTGTATCAAGTTCCTCCGCCCCGAGGGAGGGGGCCGGCCGTCTTGGTCACCAAAAATTCAGGTGCGGGATGGCACAGGCTGTGCTTTAGGCGACCATTCGCCTCTTGGCCTCAAGGCTCCGAACCTGTTAACAGAACACAGGCGCGCGAGACGTCGCGTGCCAAACGAGGGAATTTTGGGCATGACGCACATCCGTTCGCATATCCTGGCTGCGTTGGCCGTCGCCGGCATTTTCGTGTCCGCTCCTGCTTTTGCGCAGTCGAGCGCCTGCCAGGAAGGGCAGAAGATCCTGCAGGAACGCCAGGGCCTCATCCAGCAGATCAACAAGCTCACCAACGGCGGCAAGAACAAGAAGCTCGACCCGCGGGAGGCCTGCACCATCTTCAGCAAGCTCGTGACGAACGGAGCGGCCGGCCAGAAGTGGATGACCGACAACAAGGATTGGTGCCAGGTTCCCGACCAGCTGGTCCAGAGCTTCTCCGAGGACCATAAGCGGTCCCAGCAGTTCAAGGGTCAGGCCTGCGGCGCGGCCGCCAAGATGGCCGAGATGGAGAAGCGCGCCAAGCAGCAGGCCCAGCAGGGCGGTGCCGCCGGCAAGATGGGCGGCGGCCTCACCGGCACCCTGAGCGTCCCGAAGGGTGCCCTCTAAGCCGGGTCCTTGAAAGCCATGGAGCGTCCCGGCGCGCCTTCCCTGCCCGATGCCGTGAAGGGCCATTGGGCCGATCGCTGGGCACCCCCGGGCCTCCGGCCCTATCTGCGCCTTGCCCGCATCGAGCGGCCCATCGGCTGGTGGCTGCTTCTCCTGCCCTGCTGGTGGTCGGCGGCGCTTGCCGCCGTCGCGGCGGGACAGCCCTGGCCGAACCCGGTCCATTGCCTCCTCTTCCTGATCGGCGCCGTGGCCATGCGCGGGGCCGGCTGCACCTATAACGACATCGTGGACCGGGATCTGGACGCCCGCGTCGAGCGCACCCGTCAGCGCCCTCTGCCCTCGGGGCAGGTCAGCCTGAAAGGCGCCCTGTCCTTTCTCGCGTTTCAGGGCCTCGTCGGCCTTCTGGTCCTGCTCCAGTTCAACGCCTTCGCCATCGCGACCGGCTTCGCCTCGCTGGGGGTCGTCGCTCTCTATCCCTTCATGAAGCGCTTCTTCTGGATGCCGCAGATCGTCCTGGGCTTTGCTTTCGCCTGGGGCGCCCTGATGGGCTGGGCCGCGGCCTTCGGCTTCCTGAGCTGGGCCGCCATCCTCCTCTATCTCGGCAGCATCGCCTGGGTGGTGGGCTACGACACCATTTACGCCCTGCAGGACATCGAGGACGACGAGATCGCCGGGATTAAGTCCTCGGCCCGCTTCTTCGGCGAGAACGTGAAGCTCGGCGTCGGCATCTGCTATGCGCTGACCCTGGTCTTCATCACCGCGTCCCTGACCCTGGCTCGGGCGGGCTGGCCGTCCTTCGCGGGCTTGAGCCTCTTCGCCCTCCACCTGGGCTGGCAGGTCGCGCGCATCGACCGGGCAGACGGTGCGGGCGCGTTGCGTCTCTTCCGGTCCAACCGGGATGCCGGCCTGATCCTGTTCGCGGCCATGACCCTCGACTGCTTCATCTAGAAGCAGCAGCCCCGTCGAAAGGGAAGGTTTAGACGGGAGGGCTATGGTATCTCCTCCCGATAACCCCCATCTCAGGTTCGATGCTGTCTTCCTCCAACCATCCGATCACCGCTCTCGCACCTGCCGTCCGTGACGCCGCTCTCCGGGCGGGCGAGATGGCCCTGCCCTATTACCGCGCCGGCGCGCAGACAGCCGCCAGGCTCTGGTACAAGGGGCAGAGTTCTCCAGTGACGGAAGCTGACATCGCCCTCGACCTCTTCCTGAAAGAGCATCTTTCTGCGCTGTTCCCCCAGGCCGGCTGGCTCTCCGAGGAAACGGCCGACGATCCGTCGCGCCTCGAACAAAGCTATGTCTGGATCGTCGATCCCATCGACGGCACGCGAGCCTTCGCTTCCGGGCTTTCCGACTGGGCCGTTTCCATCGCCCTGGTCAAGGACGGAAGACCCGTTCTCGGCATTCTCAACGCTCCGATCCATGAGCGTCTTTATGAAGCACGGATCGGCGAAGGGGCCTGGTGCAACGGCGAGAGGCTGACGCTGCCGGAGGTCGACGACTTCTCCCACGCCCGGGTGGCCGGTCCCAAACCTCTGGTGGACCGGTTCGAGCGCCGCATGGGCCCGGTCGAGCGCCTGCCCAAGGTGCCGTCCCTGGCGCTGCGGCTGGCCCGGGTGGCGGACGGCACCATCGATGTCGGGCTCGTTTCCGCCAATGCGCAGGACTGGGACATCGCCGCCGCCGACCTCATCCTGCAGGAGGCGGGCGGCCGCCTAACGGGATTCGATGGTTCGACCCCTGTCTATAACAGGCCCCAGCCCTCTCACGATGAGATGATTGCCGTTGCGTCACGGTTGCATCCTCGTGCTATTGGAGCCATGAGAGCCTGACATCGTCGGCTCGCACCGACCCCAACCCTTCCAACACTCTTCAGAAGAGCCCTATCACCATGACCGACACGCCTGGCAAGCAGCTCCTGCATCTGGTTTTCGGCGGGGAGCTCAGCAGCCTCGAATCCGTCGATTTCAAGGATCTTTCCAAGCTCGATATCGTCGGAATCTACCCGAACTATGCCAGCGCCCATGCGGCCTGGAAGGCCAAGGCGCAGGCGACCGTGGACAATGCGCAGATGCGCTACTTCATCGTCCACCTGCACCGCCTCCTGGATCCGCAGAACGGCTGACCCTTCAAGCCGCCATGGGTCTCATGAAGCGCATCATCCGGTCGCGAGCGGTCCAGGAAACCCTGGGCTTCGTCGTCGCGGGCTATCTCAAGTTCGTCCAGCGCACGAACCGGTTCGTCATGGAACCGGCCGATGCCTATGACCGGATCGAGATGCCCGTGATCGCCGCCATGTGGCACGGGCAGCACTTCATGATCCATTTCGCCAAAAGGCCGCAGGACCGTGCCGCGAGCCTCGTGTCGCGCTCCGGCGACGGCGAGTTCAACGCCGTCGCCCTGCGCCACCTGGGCGTGCGGGCGATCCGCGGCTCTGGGGCGCGGGGCCGCGATATCCGCAAGAAGGGCGGCGCCCAGGCCATGCGGTCCATGCTGCGGGCCCTGAGCGATGGGGAAATGGTCGTGATGACCGCCGACATCCCGAAGATCTCGCGGGTCTGCGGCCAGGGCATCGTGACGCTCGCGCAATTGTCCGGCCGTCCCATCGTACCCGTCGCCGTGGTCACGAGCCGACGCATCGATTTCGACAGCTGGGACAAGGCCAGTATCGGCCTGCCCTTCGGGCGCGGAGCGATGGTGCTCGGCGAGCCGGTCCATGTGCCGCGCGAGGCGGACGATCTGACGCTGGAATCCTTGAGGAAGACCGTCGAACGCGAACTCGACCGGGTCCACGAGCGGGCCTATGCTCTTGTCGGATCGAGGGATCCGGGCGCCAAACCCGATCCCGTGCTCATGGAAGGCTCCCGGGCATGAGCTTCCCGATCGTCTTCAAAGCCTATCGCACGGCGGTATCCGTGCTGGAACCGGCCGTGCTCGGCCTCCTGTACTGGCGCCAGCACAAGGGGCGCGAGGACCGCACGCGCCTCGGCGAGCGGCAGGGCTACCCCAGCCGGCAGCGGCCCAAGGGCCACCTGATCTGGGTTCATGGCGCCAGCATCGGCGAGACCCTGTCCCTCCTGCCCATCGTGGAACGGATGACCCAGCGCGGTCTTGCAGTCCTGGTCACGTCGGGCACGAAGACGTCCGCGTCTTTGATCGCCCGTCGGCTCCCGCCCGGGGCCATTCACCAGTTCGTCCCTCTAGACGTGCCACGTTACGTGAAGCGTTTCCTGGAGCACTGGCAGCCCGACCTCGCCCTGATCGCGGAATCCGAGATCTGGCCGAACACGATCATGGCGCTCGCCGAGCGTGACATCCCGCTCGTCATGGTGAACGGACGCATGTCGGATCGTTCGTACCGCCGCTGGCAGAAGATGCCGCGCATCATCAAAGGCCTCCTCGAACGGTTTGCCCTGTGCCTCGCCCAGACCTCCGAGGATGCCGAACGCCTGGCGCGGCTCGGCGCTCCCCGGGTGATCGTGACGGGAAACATCAAATTCGACGCGGCCCCTCCCCCGGCCGATCCACGGGTGGTGGCCCATCTCTCGGGCATGATCGCAGGCCGCCCCGTCTGGCTCGCCGCCAGCACGCATCCCGGAGAGGAGAGCGTGATCGTCGCCGTGCATCGCGCCCTGGCGAAGCGCTATCCTCAGCTGCTCACCATCATCGCTCCACGCCATCCCCATCGCGGGCCGGAGGTCGCGGCGCTGGCGGGTCAGGTCAGCCTGCGGGCGGCCCGGCGCTCCGAGGGCATTCACCCGGACCGGGCGACGGACGTCTACGTGGTCGACACGGTGGGCGAGATGGGCCTGTTCTACCGGCTCTCCCCGATCGTCCTCATGGGCGGTACCCTGGTGCCCGTCGGCGGGCACAACCCGATCGAGCCGGCCAAGCTGGGTGCGGCCATCCTGCATGGCCCGCATGTCCATACCGCCACCGAGATCTATGAGGCCCTCGATCAGGCGCGGGGCGCCGTGATGGTGAAGGACAGCGCCACTCTGGCCCGGGCCGTCAACGAATTGCTGAACAACGCGGCGCTCACGCGCGACATGGCCCGCAAGGCCGGAGAGGCCGTGCAGGTGCTCGGCGGCGCCGTGGACCGTACCATGCAATCGGTCGAGCCCTTCATCGTCCAGGCGAAGCTGGGGGCGCGCCGCTGATGCGCGCGCCACGCTTCTGGTGGCACCCCTCCCCCTCACTGGCGGCCAACCTGCTGCGCCCTGCGAGCATCATCTACACTTCCATCGCGACGCGACGGATGAGCCGTCCGGGCGAGAGAGCGGACCTTCCCGTCATCTGCATCGGGAATTTCACCGCAGGCGGCGCCGGCAAGACGCCGACGGCCCTGGCGGTCGCAAGGATTCTGGATGCGGCGGGCGAGAGCCCGGCCTTCCTGTCGCGGGGCTATGGCGGCAGCCTTCCGGGTCCTGTCCAAGTTCGCCCCCCTCAGCATACGGCTTCCGATGTAGGCGACGAGCCCATCCTGCTCTCGAAGGCCGCCCGAGCCATCGTGTCCCGCGACCGCCCGGCCGGGGCACGGCTGGCCCATGAATCCGGCGCGACCGTCGTGATCATGGATGACGGGCTTCAGAATCCGTCACTGATCAAGGATTGCGCCATTGCGGTCGTGGATGGAGCGACCGGGATCGGCAATGGGTTACCATTGCCGGCCGGGCCGCTGCGCGCCCCGATGGACGTGCAATGGCCTGCTATCGATGCGGTGCTGATCATCGGCGATGGCGAACCGGGGAGGAAGATTGCCGAGGAGGCCGCAAGGCGCGACAAGCGCATGTTCGAGGCAAGGCTCGAACCGTCCCCGGAGGTCGCCCAGTCTCTCGAAGGCAGGAAGGTCCTGGCCTTCGCCGGCATCGGGCGGCCCGGCAAGTTCTTCGAAACCCTGCGCGCCTGCGGGGCCATCGTCGAAGCCGTTCATTCGTTCCCCGACCATCATCGCTACACGGCGGCCGACCTCGCAGCTTTGCAACAAGAGGCCGAGGCACGGGGACTTGTGGCCGTGACGACGGAAAAGGATTTCGCGCGGGTCGCGGCGGTGAGGGATACCAAGCCTTGGCCGAACCTGCTGGTCCTGCCCGTGCGGCTCCGGATCGAGAACGAGGCGGGACTGCGCAACCTGCTCCTGCGCTGCATCAACGAGAGGCGTTTGCGCGCCACGTGAACGGCGATGGGCGTTATCGAGGCGCGGGCTGACCCGTGATGCGCATCATGACCGCCTCGGGCGATGCATAGGCCTCCTGCCTTTCGACGCTCCAGTATTTCAGCTCGTCGAGCGGAATTTCGACGCCCGTGACCGCGCAGCGCACATAGGCTCCGGGCTTCACGACCCGAAGGTTGCTGTCGAGATATTGCACGACGGCCTCGCCGCCGCTGCGTTCGATCTTGTTCAACATCGATGACATCGAGAAATGCGTTGCGCCTTTCTTCACATAAGCAGGTGAGCTGAGGAATTCCAATCCTCAATCAGAACAAAGCGCCCTGCTCTTCCGCCACCACGAGCTTCGGCTTGGCCACCCTCGGCCGCGATCCGATCCGCCCGCCGGTCGCATCCGCCTTGCCGTCTGCGAATTCGAGCACAAGGGCTCGGCCGTCCAGCACCGCATCGGCCGAGTTGAGCGGCTGCCCGTCCGCGTCGCGGACCAGGGCAAAGCCGCGCTTGAGCACGGATTTGTAGTTCAGGCTGTCGAAGAGCTTGGACAGAGCCTCCAGCCGGTCGGCCTTGCGGGCGATCTGCCCCTGCAGCGCCGGCACGAGACGCTCGGCCACGCGCTGGGTGAGTTCATGCCCTTGCGCAAGGCGCGTCCGCTCGGCGCGCAGCAGCGCCTCGCGGGACACCACCAGGCGACGGCCGATCTGCTTCAGGCTTTCCTCGCGCAGAAGGACGGAGCGGCAGACCGCATTGTAGGGACGAGGACCGACCGCATCGAGCCGGGCCCGCATGCGGGCGACATTGGCCACCGGCGAGACATGGGCCAACTGGCGCGCGACCTTGAGCAGGCGCTCTTCATGTCCGCGAGCATTGCGGGCGAGCGCCGGATAGAGCTTGGCGGCCGCAAGGTCGAGCCGCTGGCGCTTGGGCGAGAACAGGGCCTCGGGCGTCGGCAGGGCACGGGCCGTGGCGCGCAGATCCGACCGTCGGCGCTCCACGAGACGCAGCGTCGCCTCCATGTGGCGGCGGGAGAGATCGTTGACGGCCGCCATGAGCTCGACCCGCACCGGCACCACCATCTCGGCGGCGCCCGTGGGCGTGGGAGCCCGCCGGTCGGACGCATAGTCGATCAGGGTCGTGTCGGTCTCGTGGCCGACCGCCGAGACGAGCGGGATGGCGCTCTCGGCGGCGGCGCGCACCACGATCTCCTCGTTGAACCCCCACAGATCCTCGATGGACCCGCCGCCGCGGGCGACGATCAGCACATCCGGCCGCGGGATCCGCCCGCCGGGCTCCAGCGCATTGAAGCCGCGAATGGCGGCGGCGACCTCCGCCGCGCAGGTCTCGCCCTGCACGCGCACGGGCCACACCAGCACCCGGCGCGGGAATCGGTCCTCCAGCCGGTGGAGGATGTCGCGGATCACCGCGCCGGTCGGCGAGGTGACGACGCCGATCACCCGCGGCAGGAACGGCAGGGGCCGCTTGCGCTCCTGGGCGAACAGCCCCTCCGCGCTGAGCTTGCGGCGGCGCTCCTCGAGCAGGGCCATGAGCGCACCGATGCCGGCGGGCTCGAGGGTCTCGACGACGATCTGGTACTTGGACGAGCCCGGAAACGTGGTGATGCGCCCGGTGGCGATGACCTCCATCCCCTCCTCGGGCCGGATCTTGAGCCGGGCGAAGGATCCTTTCCAGATCACCGCGTCGATTCGGGCATTCTGGTCCTTCAGGCAGAAATAGGCATGACCCGACGAATGCGGCCCCCGATAGCCCGATACCTCGCCCCGCAGGCGGACATGACCGAACGCATCCTCCAGGGTGCGCTTGAGGGCGCCCGCCAGATCGGAGACCGACCATTCGGGAGCATTCGAGGGAGCTTTTTCTGCGAACATGAGGTGAACCTAATCCGCCCAGCCACAGCCTGCCAAGGGCGGGAACGCAACAGCCGTTCACAATGCGGAACTATCCCCTGTGCATTTCGCCGCGCCCGCGAAACAGGCTTGGTTTCACGCTTTCGAGACTAGGCGCAAAGACCCGTAGGGGCTAAGAGCGCACGCATCTTCAGGGAGAGCTCAGGCATGAACATTCTTCTCATCGGGTCCGGCGGACGGGAGCATGCTCTGGCGCGGAGCCTCTCGGCGAGCGCCCTGTGCGACAACCTTCTCATTGCCCCGGGCAACCCCGGCACGGCGCAGCATGGCACCAACGTGGTCCTCGACGTCACGGACCACAGGGCGGTCATCGATCTTTGCCGCGTGATGAAGGTCGATTTCGTCGTGGTCGGCCCGGAGGCGCCGCTGGTCGCGGGCCTTGTGGACGATCTCCAGGCTGCGGGGATCAAGGCGTTCGGACCGAGCAGGGCCGCCGCCCAGCTCGAAGGCTCGAAGGCCTTCACCAAGGATCTCTGCGCGGAGTTCAACATTCCCACCGCCGCCTACCGGCGCTTCACCGATGCGGAATCTGCGAAAACCTATATCCGCAATTACGGCATGCCGATCGTGGTGAAGGCGGACGGCCTCGCAGCCGGCAAGGGCGTGGTGGTCGCCACCTCGTTCGAAGAGGCCGAGGCCGCCATCGACATGATGATCGGCGGCGGTCTCGGCGCCGCCGGAGCCGAGGTGGTGATCGAGGCTTTCCTCGAAGGCGAAGAGGCGAGCTTCTTCGCCCTCTGCGACGGCACACACGCGGTCGCCTTCGGTACGGCTCAGGACCACAAGCGCGTCTTCGACGGCGACCAGGGCCCGAACACCGGCGGCATGGGGGCCTATTCGCCCGCCGCCGTGATGACGCCGGAGCTTCAGGCCCGCGCCATGCGCGAGATCATCGAGCCGACGCTCGCCGGCATGAAGGCGCGGGGCACACCCTATACGGGCATCCTTTATGCGGGGCTGATGCTGACCAAGGAGGGGCCGCAGCTCATCGAATACAACGCCCGGCTCGGCGACCCCGAAACCCAGGTGCTGCTGCCGCGCCTGAAATCCGATCTCGTGACGGCGCTCCTGGCCGCCTGCGACGGCGTTTTGAACAGCATCTCCCTCCAATGGTCGGATCAGGCGGCGCTCACCGTCGTCATGGCCGCCAAGGGTTATCCGGGGGCCGTCGAGAAAGGCTCGGAGATTCGCGGCATCGACAAGGCAGAAGCGCTGGACGACGTCATTGTCTTCCATGCCGGCACGAAACAGGACGGCGACAAAATCGTTGCCAATGGCGGACGCGTGCTCAACGTCACGGCCCTGGGACGCACGATCTCCGAGGCACAGGCCAAGGCCTATGACGCGGTATCGAAGATCGACTGGCCCGAGGGCTTCTGCCGGAAAGACATCGGCTGGCGCGCCGTGGAGCGCGAGCGGAGCTGAGCTGAGCGTCGCGTACTTCTATCGAGGGATGACGCTACGGTAGAAAACTCTCGTTAGAGTTGCACCACATTTTCCTGAACGGAGACGGTCCCTACTGAGAAGAAATGCCCTACCTTCTCGCAGCGTCCTTACCCCCAACCAGCGAGCGCCCCTCCATGAGCGACGATCTCTTTCCCGATTTCGAAAGCCACTGGATCGACACGGAGGTGGGACGCATCTTTGCGCGTTCGAAGGGCAACGGAAAGCCGCTGGTCCTGCTGCACGGTTTCCCCCAGACTCATGTCATGTGGCACCACCTCGCGCCGACATTGGCCGAGACCTACAAGGTCGTCTGCCTGGACTTGCGCGGCTATGGCTGGTCCGCTGCCCCCAAGGGCGATCCGAAGCACGAGACCTATTCCAAGCGCGCCATGGGCCGGGACGTGATCCGGGTGATGGAAGCGCTGGGGCATGTGCATTTCGCCGTCGTCGGACACGATCGCGGAGCCCGCGTGGGCTACCGGCTCGCCCTCGACCATCCGGGCCGGGTGGAGCGCCTCGCCCTTCTCGACATCCTGCCGACCTATCATGTGTGGGAGGAGATGCGCTCGGGAAAAGTTCCGGAAGCGCACTGGGGCTATCTCTCGCAGGCCTACCCGAAGCCGGAAGAAGAGATCGGGCGCGATCCGATCCCCTATTTCGAGGGCCTGATGCGGCAATGGTCGGCCGCGGGCGATCTCAGCGCCTTCGATCCACGAGCGCTCCAATTCTACTGGCAGAGCTGCAACGAACCGACCCGCATCCACGCCTTCTGCGAGGATTACCGGGCCGGTGCGACTCAGGACATCGAGGCCGACGAAGCGGATCTTGCCGCGGGCAAGACCATCCAGTGCCCGACCTACCTGATCTGGAGCGACTACTATCTCGTCAGCGGCCCCGTCGGCGACAGGAAGCAGCCGCTCGAGATCTGGCACCAGAGCTTCGCCCCGAAAGCAACCGGCACCGGCATCTCCTCAGGGCACTTCGTGGCGGAGGAAAACCCGAGCGCGACGCTGGAGGCGTTGCAGACTTTTTTACAATCTTAAGCATCTATTTGTTCGCCTGACGCAAAGGAATCTGCGAGGGCACATTGCTACGCTTCTTCGTTACAAGCCGAATTGCGGTCGAGAAATAATATGTTATATCAATTCAATAATCTTTTATTGCTGGAGCCTATCGATGGCTGTTTCCTTGCCCCACAAGATCAACTTCCAAACTCCTGTTAAGAAAGGCGATTTCGTTGCCCTCGACGACGGAAACTTCATGGCTATCTGGAGCGATCAGAGTGGCCATCTTTACCGCACGGTCCTCAAGCCGGACGGGACGGTCATCAGGGGGCAGGAACTGATCGCGTCAGGCACGAATGTTTCATACACCGAATTGGACACGGCTCGCCTTTCCGACGGCAGGATTGTGGTTACTTGGAAGAAGGAGAGCGGGAGCCAAAGCGTCATCGAAGCGACCGTCCTGGACAAGGCCCAATATTCTGCAGGAGCCACCCTCCGTGTCAGCGCCGCTGATGCCGTCGACCCGGGATCCATTTCTGTCTTCGCGAACGCGAACAGCGGCGCATCCGTATTTTATACGAGTACAGTTGAATCCGGCGCGGCCGTATACAGCGCTCTGCTCACGCAGCCAAATGGTGGGGCTTGGCAGATTGCCCCGCCGGTCTTTCACCACAGGTATCCCAGCGATACAACATTTGTAATGCCGAACGGGACATATGTCCGGGGCTATGCGGAAAGAACGGACAACGGTACAACCGATTTTTTTTGCCGCTACTTATACAGCTGAAGGCCTGGTCTCAGACTGGGTCACATTTTACACTGCCAGTGGAGCATTGGATATTCATCCCGGCTTCGCACCCGTCGGGAACGACAAGTTCGTGGCCGTGTGGGACGCGCTCGGAGGCGCCAACGGAACAACTCATGTCTTCCGGGTACAGACCTTCAATGCCAATATTCAAGCTCAAGGAGCACCGATCGATTTCGTTGCTCCGGGTGCCGACCTCGTCGGCACTCCTGTCGTCACTCCGCTTGCGAACGGCGGCTTCGCCATCGCGTTCCAGGCTGCGGTCGGCGCGGACGAAAATGTGTATGTGGCGGCAGTTTCTGCAGCCGGTCAGGTCATTCAGGATCTTGTTCCTGTCGGAGGAACAACGGATGGAGATCAGCAAGCTCCATCCATCATTCCGCTCGCAAACGGTTCTTTCGTTGTCAGCTGGATGAGCGCATCCACTTTCGTCACCGAAGTTTACGGAAGTACGGGAACAACAGCCCCGGCAGATCCCAGCACGCCCTCGATGCCCAACACCCCCACTTGGTCCGCGACGCAAGACAACGATCTCTATACTGGCACGACCGGGAATGATCACGTGAACGGTCTCGGCGGCAACGACAGGCTCGATGGCGGGGCCGGGGACGATGAACTCTCGGGCGATGCCGGCGACGACTTCCTTGAAGGCGGTGTGGGCTCGGACATTCTGCACGGCGGACTAGGTCGAGATACCTTGAGCGGAGGAGCCGGCGCGGACTCGTTCTATTTCGATTCCGCCGTGGCCAAGAAGAAGAACACCAACATCGACAAGATCATCGGCTTCAACGTCAAGGACGACACGATCTACCTGGCGAAATCGATCTTCACGAAGCTCAAGGCCGGAAAGCTCAAGAAGGACGCCTTCTTTATCGGCAACAAGGCTCACGACGGCTCGGACCGGATCATCTACGACAACAAGTCCGGCAAGCTCTTCTACGATGCCGACGGCACAGGAAAGCAGCAGCAGATTCAGTTCGCGACGCTCGATAAGAAGCTGAAGATGACGGAAAAGGACCTCTTCGTGGTCTAATGCATCGAACGCAAAAGTGGGAACCGGTTTTGTGTGGAAAGATGCAGGAAAACAAAAGCTTGGAGCATCGGACGCGAGTTCGAATTTGCGTCCGATGCTCTAAAGCCATTCCCGCTTGAATTCTCACGGCTTCCGGCATCGCGCCGGAAGCCTTTTCTTATTGAGCGCGGGTCCAAACACATTACGAGCGGCGTTTCATGCGACTTTTCAACCGCAGCTTTCTCATTCCCGCAATCGTCTGCGCGAGCGCCATAGCCCTCGCCATCCTCTACATCCGGTTTTACGAGCCCGACCGTACCGCCTATCCCATGCGCGGCATCGACGTCTCGCACCACCAGAAAGAGATCGACTGGCGCAAAGTGGCCCGTGACGACGTGAGCTTCGCCTTCATCAAGGCGACCGAGGGCGGCGATCATCGCGACACGCGGTTCGCCGTGAATTGGAAAGAGGCCCAGGCTGCCGGCCTGAAAGTTGGCGCCTATCACTTCTTCACGTTCTGCCGCCCCGGCAGCGACCAAGCCAGGAATTTTCTCGATGCGCTTGGAACGGACGAAGGTTCGCTCCCGGCGGCTTTGGACCTCGAGTTCGGCGGAAACTGCAACGTCACGCCGGCCCCCTCGGCCATCAGGGCCGAGATCGATCGCTTCCTCGAACCTGTCGAGCGTCATACGGGCAAGCCCGTCGTTCTGTATGTCACGCCGGAATTCTGGGATGCCTATCAGCACATCCTGCCGGAAAGACCGCTCTGGATCCGCTCCCTCTTCTGGAAACCGCCCCAGAAGGAGTGGAGTGTCTGGCAATACCGCAATGCCGGCAGAGTTGACGGGATTTCAGGACGTGTCGATCTGAACGTCGTTCGGGATATGGACGCGCTGTCACCTGGGCACTGATTCACACCTGCTCTCAGCGCCGATCCTCGAAAAATCCCTTCAGCAACTCCCCCGCCTCGCTTTCCCGGATCCCGCCATAGACCTCCGGGGCGTGGTGGCAGGTGGGCTGGTCGAAGAAGCGCACACCGTTGTCGACCGCACCGCCCTTCGGATCGTAAGCCGCGTAATAGACGCGCCGGATCCGGGCGAAGGAGATCGCTCCCGCGCACATGGTGCAGGGCTCCAGAGTCACGTAAAGATCGCAGCCGGAGAGCCGCTCGTCGCCCAATGCCTCGCAGGCCCGGCGGATGGCGAGCATTTCCGCATGGGCCGAGGGGTCCCGCAGCTCGCGCGGACGGTTGCCCGCCGAGGCAATTACCTGGCCGTCCTTGACGACGGCGGCGCCCACGGGCACCTCCCCGCGCGCGGCGGCGGCGCGGGCCTCGTCGAAGGCCACGCTCATGGGATCCGGTCGTCCCGGATCAAGAGGTTCGTGATCGGCGTTATCCGTCAATCGGTTCGCTCCTTAACCCTCGCTTCTCTGGAACTCCTCTGCTATCAGGCTCCCATGACCGACAGCAACGACGATAATCGCAGGGGCCGTTCCTCCGGACGCTCCGACCGTGGCCGCCCCTCGGGTGACAGGCCTCCCCGCAAGCCCCGCGAGGGCGGCGAGCGCCCCTTCCGCGCCCGAGGCGACGACGACCGCCCGCGCAAGCCCCGAGAGGCCGGCGACCGGCCCTTCCGCAGCCGCGATGGTGACAAGCCGTTCCGCCCGCGCGGAGAAGGTGGCGAGCGCCCCTTCCGCAGCCGTGACAACGATGAGCGCCCCCGCCGCTTCGAAGGCGGCGAGAAGAAGTCCTTCCGGCCGCGCGGCGAAGGCGGAGACAAACCGTTCCGGAGCCGCCCTTCCGGCGACAAACCCTTCCGCGGCCGCGCCGGCGACGAGCGCCCGCGCCGCTTCGACCGCTCGGCCGAGGACCGTCCGCGCCGCGCCCGCGAGGAGAGCCCGGTCGTGCGGGCCGAGCCGCAGGAGCCCGTCGAGGACCGGATCGCCAAGGTCATCGCCCGGGCCGGCGTCGCGTCCCGCCGCGACGCGGAGGTGCTGATCGCGGAAGGCCGTGTGACCCTCAACGGCCAGGTGCTGGAATCCCCGGCCATCAACGTGACGGCGGCCGACAAGATCACCGTGGACGGCGAGCCCCTGCCCGCCAAGGAGCGCACGCGCCTGTGGCTCTTCCACAAGCCGCGCGGCCTCGTCACCACGGCGCGCGATCCGGAAGGCCGTCCGACCGTGTTCGACAACCTGCCCGAGGACCTGCCGCGCGTGGTGGCGGTGGGCCGACTCGACATCAACACGGAAGGCCTGCTGCTGCTCACCAACGACGGCGGCCTTGCCCGCGTGATCGCCCACCCGGATACCGGCTGGCTGCGCCGCTACAAGGTGCGCGCCCATGGCGAGATCAACCAGGCGGACCTCGACAAGCTCCGCGACGGCATCAGCATCGACGGCATCGATTACGGGCCCATCGAGGCGCGCCTCGACCGGATGCAGGGCGACAACGTGTGGATCACGATGGGCCTGCGCGAGGGCAAGAACCGCGAGATCAAGCGCATCCTCGAACATCTCGGCATGCAGGTGAACCGCCTGATCCGCATGTCCTTCGGCCCGTTCCAGCTCGGCGACCTCGAGGTCGGCCTCGTGGAAGAGGTGCGCACCAAGGTGCTGAGGGATCAGCTCGGAGAGGCGCTTGCCGTCGAGGCAGGCGTCGATTTCGAGAGCCCCGTGCGTGAGCCTATCGCGCCCTTCGGCTCGTCCAAGAAGCAGGACCGCGAAGACCGCGGCGAGCGCCCCTCGCGCTTCGCCCGCGACCGGGACGACGAGCGCCCGCGCCGTCGCCGCGACGACGAGGAGCGGCCGTCGCGCGGCCGTGGCGGCGACCGGTTCGAGCGCGACGAGGAGCCCAGGAAGCGTCCCTCGCGCCTCGATGTGAAGACGAGCGTGTGGCGTGCCGGCGAGACGGACGAGGATGCCCCGCGCCGGAAGTCTCCGCGCCGCGGCGCGGATCCGAAGGAAGCGCGCGCGGCGAGCGGAGAACGCCAGCGCGAGCGCGTCGGCGCAATCTCGTCGAGCGAAGGCCGCAAGGTCGTCGTGGAGCGTCTCGTGCGCCAGCCGCAGGAAGAGGAAGCGCCTGCCCCACGCCGGGGCCGCGCCGCTGCCGGCGAGGATCGCCCGCGTCGTCGCGACGACCGCGATGCGGCTCCCGCCCGCCGTGGCCGCGAGGGTGGAGAGCGCCCGTCGCGCCACGACGACGAGCGTCCACGTCGCCCGGCCGGCGACAGGCCTTTCCGCGCCCGGTCCGAGGGCGACGAGCGTCCGCGCGCCCGCCAGGGTGAGCGCCCCTTCCGCTCCCGCGAGGGAGGCGAGGACCGCCCGCGCAAGCCGCAGGGTGATCGCCCGTTCCGCGCCCGTGGCGACGATGACCGTCCCCGTCGCGGCCCTCCGCGTGGCGACGCCCCCTCCCGCGGCGGCCCGAAGGGCGGCGGCTTCAAGGGCGGCCCCAGGGGCGCGTCCAAGGGCGGGGCCTCGAAGGGAGGCTTCAAGGGCGGTTCGAAAGGCGGCCCGCGCGGTCGCCGTTGAGCCAAGAGGAAACACCAACCTTATCCTGAAACGCTGGCTTGCAAAGCGCGCGGGGCTCTCCTCCCCCTTGCGGGGAGGAGTTGGAGGTGGGGGTGTCGGCGCCCCGCCTTCATAGGCGATCGCCCCCCTTAATCCCTCCCCTCAAGGGGAGGGAAACATGCGCACCACTTTACGATCCAAACTTCCGGGACGAGAGCTTCCGATGAGTTTCTGATTGTGGGGACCAACTTATGAGAATCGTGGGCGGACGCTGGCGCGGCCGTTCGCTGAAGGGGCCGAGTTCGGACGCGATCCGGCCGACGTCGGACCGCCTGCGCGAGACGCTCTTCAACATCCTTCAGCACGGCTATGACGACCCCATCGAGGGCGCGCGCGTGCTCGATCTCTTCGCCGGCACCGGAGCCCTGGGGCTGGAGGCGCTTTCGCGCGGGGCCGCCTTCGCGCTCTTCGTCGACGACGGCGCGCAGTCCCGCGGCATCATCCGCGAGAACGTGGAATCCCTCGGTGCCGGCGGCGCCACCCGCCTCTTCCGCCGAGACGCCACCCGCATGGGAGACGCCGCCCCCAACGCCCCCTTCTCCGTGGTCTTCTGCGATCCGCCCTATGGCAAGGACCTCGCGCCCAAAGCCCTGCGCTCCTGCGCCGAGGGCGGATGGCTCGTGCCCGATGCCCTCGTGATCGTGGAAGAGGCGCAAGGCGCCGAAGTCACGCTGCCGGACGGTTTCGAGGAGATCGAGCGGCGGGACTACGGGGAGACGAAAGTGGTGTTCGGGCGCTTTACCGGGTAAGGCCCCATACCTCTCCCTACGACAAGACGGTTGTCCTATCGTCGATTCCGCATAACATTACGTCACCGCGCCGTGAGGCGCCTTTCCTTTCGACGTAATGGATGATTACCATGGCCGCGCCGTCTTTCTGGGGGGCTCCGTTCTCGCTTCCGTCAGGGATCCAGTTCCCGCATATGACGGCGCTGAGCAACGGCACTTTCCTGTTCCTCGGAAAGACGGGGACTTCCCCCGATTACAAGCTCAAGGCCTGGATCTACAACGCGGACGGCTCCCTGAAGGCTGAGCAGATCCTGGACGTTCCGGATCACGGCCTGCCAGGCATCGGCGGGAAGCTGGAGATCCCGGCGATCGATCCGATGGCAGTGGAATTGCCCGATGGACGAATCGCGATCACGTGGACGGTGAACACGCCCACGTCCGGTAACACCTACGTGGCTCCCTGGCTTTGCATCTATAGTGCCGATCTCGCATCGATCGGAGTGCCCAAACCGGTTTTCGATCCAGTCTCCGGCACCAGGGATTATGCGGAATCCGTCGCAGCACTCGGTGATGGAGCCCTGGCCATCACCGTCCGCGACGAAGCCAACGGCCACGCCTATCTGCGCGTGTTCAGCCCGGATGGTACACGGCTTGCAGCGCTGGACCTTGGTTTGGCTGGCGGTCATGAACCGGGAGGTGTTCTCACCGATGTAACAGCCCTGGACAATGGCAATGCCGTTGTCGTTGTGCGTGAAAACACGTCTTCCCTCAGAGGCTATGTGCTCACGCCATCCGGCACCGGCGTGCCGACCCTGTCGACTCCCTTCTCCATCTCGGCGAGCACATCGCCCATCAAGGATGGGATCAAGGTCACCGGCCTTGAAGGCGGCGGCTTCGTCGTGACGTGGATGGAGCAAGGCGCAGCCGGAACGCCCGACTTCAACACCTTCCTCCAGGTCTACAACGCCGAAGGCAGCCCCGTCTCCGCTGCAAAGCCCGTCTCGTCCCTCGCATTTCCGGATCTTCTCTCGGCCGGTCATTCCGATGTACTCGCACTCCCGAACGGCGGCTTCGCCGTGGCCTACGAGAGAGCGACAGGAGCGATCGGAGGGACGCCAGGGCTGGAAATCCATCTCGCCATCTTCGACAGGCACGGCACACGAATGGCCGACGATGTCCGTGTCAGCCAGGAGGCGACGACTGCGTCCATCTATTTGCGTGAACTTCAGCTCATGGCCGACGGGCGCATTCTCGTCTGGCACTCGCAGGGCATTCAAATCATTGACCCGCGCGACCACGCAGTCGTTCTGACAGGTACCGCCGCCAACGATCATTACATCGGCACCGCCTTTGACGACACCTTCGATGCCGGTGCTGGCGTGGACAGGCTCGAAGGTGGCGGCGGCAACGACACTTACGT
Organism: Microvirga calopogonii; assembly: GCF_003347665.1. GTDB lineage: Bacteria > Pseudomonadota > Alphaproteobacteria > Rhizobiales > Beijerinckiaceae > Microvirga > Microvirga calopogonii. Next base: position 98,883 of record NZ_QDGA01000012.1, on the reverse strand, counting down.
GATCGACCATTCCGGCGGCCAGGTGGTGGAGAAAGCCGACGAGGGCATCGACACGGTTCTGACGAGCGTCAGCCATGCCCTGAGCTCCCATGTGGAGCATCTCACGGCCACCGGGACAGCTTCCATCGCCCTGACCGGCAATGAACTGGCGAACGTGATCACCGGCAATGCCGGCGCGAACCGGCTCGATGGCGGCGCGGGTAACGACATCCTGCACGGCGGTCTCGGCGACGATACGCTGGACGGCAGCATCGGCACGGATGTTCTCGATGGCGGCGAAGGTTTCGATTTCGCCTCGTTTGCATCGGCCTCATCGGGTGTGGCCGCAAACCTCTCCGGCGGCGCGGGCGATACCTTCATCGGGATCGAAGGCCTTCTGGGTTCGTCTTTCGACGATGTCTTCACCGGCAGCGGATCCGCACTTCTCAAGGGCGGCCGCGGCAACGACACCTATTTCGTCGGCAACGGGGACGTTGTCGGCGAGGCAGCTTACGAAGGCCACGATACGGCGGTCGCGAGCGGCAGCTACGCGCTGAGAGCGGATGCCGAGATCGAGATTCTCAGGCTCGAGGGCGTATCATCGAAAGCGAGCGCCAATCTCACCGGCTCGGATACGGACAATGCCATCATCGGCCATGGCGGCACGAACACCCTCAGGGGCCTGGGCGGCAACGACACGCTCTCCGGTGGGGCCGGGAACGACAGGCTCTATGGAGGCGCCGGTAAGGATGTCTTCGTGTTCGATAAATCTCTCAGCCGGACGAAGAACGTCGATCGGATCTACGATTTCGATCCGAGAGACGACTCGATTCATCTCGAGAACAAGATCTTCACCAAACTCGGCAAAGGCTCGGCCACAGGCATCAAGCTCAAGTCGGACATGTTCGTGAAGGGCAAGGCCGCCAAGGACGGGAACGACCGGATCGTCTACGACAAGGGTACCGGGGCGCTTTACTACGACCCGGACGGCACGGGTTTCAAACCGCAGGTGAAGTTCGCCACGCTGAGCAAGAACCTCAAGCTCAGCCACAGCGACTTCTTCGTGATCTGAGCGGCGCATATCGGCCGTGGCCGCATTTGCCCTGCTCCGATCCAGCCGCTATACCGCCCCTTTCCCATACGTCGCGAAGGAAAGGCCATCATGAAAGCGGTTCTCTTCGAGCAGTTCGGCCAGCCGCCGCGCGTGCAGAACGTGCCGGATCCGACACCCTCGGCGGAGGGCGTCGTGATCAAGGTGGAGGCGACGGGCCTGTGCCGGAGCGACTGGCACGGCTGGATGGGTCACGATCCCGACGTGGTGCTGCCGCATGTGCCGGGGCATGAGCTGGCGGGCACCGTTCTCGCGACGGGCAAGCAGGTGACGCGCTGGAAGACGGGCGACCGGGTGACCGTGCCGTTCGTCGGCGGCTGCGGCCATTGCCACGAATGCCATTCGGGCAATCACCAGGTCTGCGAGCAGCAGTTCCAGCCGGGCTTCACGGCCTGGGGATCCTTCGCGGAATATGTGGCGGTCGATTACGCCGACACCAATCTCGTGGCCCTGCCCGACGAGCTCGACTTCGCCACCGCCGCGAGCCTCGGCTGCCGCTTCGTCACGTCGTTCCGCGCCATCGTCGACCAGGGCCGCGTGAAGCCCGGGGAATGGGTGGCCGTGCATGGATGCGGCGGCGTGGGCCTCTCGGCCATCATGATCGCCAGCGCCATGGGAGCGAACGTGATCGCCATCGATCTCACCGACGAGAAGCTCGCCTTCGCGAGGACGATGGGCGCGGTGGCGACCGTCAATGCGCGCGAGGCCTCCGATGTGGTCGGCGCGGTCAAGGAGGTCACCGAGGGTGGCGCGCATGTGTCCATCGACGCCCTGGGCCATCCGGCGACCTGCTTCAATTCCATCGCGAACCTGCGCCGCCGCGGTCGTCACGTGCAGGTCGGCCTGATGGTGGGCGAGCATGCCCGCGCGCAGGTGCCGATGGCGCAGATCATCGCCCACGAGCTGGAGGTCTATGGCAGCCACGGCATGCAGGCCTTCCGCTACCAGGACATGATGGCCATGATCCGCACCGGCAAGCTGGCGCCGCAGAAGCTCGTGGGCCAGCATATCGGCCTCGACGAAGCCCCCGCCGCGCTCATGGCCATGGACCGGTTCGAAGGCCTGGGGATCAGCGTCATCACGCGCTTCTGAGCACCATGCGGATCTCACCTATTCACCCTTCCGGTCGAAAACAATCGCCATCCGGGCCCGGCATTGGTAGAGAGCATGCCGACATGAGGATTGGGCCAGGCCAGTGACGGAGACGGATGCCATTGTTGCGCTGATCGCGCTCTTCGAGCGCGAGGGCTATGCGCGGATCGAGCCGCCGGTGCTGCAGCCGGCGGACGTGTTCATCGACCTTTCGGGCGAGGACATCCGGCGACGCATGTTCGTGACCCAGGATGCCTCGGGCGCCGAACTGTGCCTGCGGCCCGAATATACGATCCCGGTCTGTCTGCATCATCTCCAGCGGCACGGCGCCCAGCCCTCCGGCTATTCCTACGGTGGGCCGGTCTTCCGCATGCGCCCGGGCGAGAGCGGCGAATTCCTGCAGGCGGGCCTGGAATCCATCGGCCGGAAGGACGTCTCGGCGGTCGATGCGGAGATCCTCGCCCTTGCCCTGGACGGCCTCAAGCAATTCGGCGGCCCTGCCCCCATCGTCAAGCTGGGCGACATGGGCCTGCTCCATGCCCTGATCGATGCCTTGGGCATCGCGCCGGCTGCCAAAAGGCGGGTGATCCGGGCGATCGTGTCGGGCCAGGGACTGGCGAGCCTTGCCGAGCCTGACGGGCCCGGCGCCCAGGAACATGCAGGCCTTCTCGCCGCCATCGAGGGGCAGGCACCCCATGCGGCAAAGGCCTTCGTGGAGGACATCCTGTCCATCGCGGGCATCGCCCGGGTCGGCGGGCGCAGCGCGGGCGAGATCGCCGAGCGTTTCCTGGCCCGCGCCGCGAACCGGACCGGCCTGCCCGACGAGGCCCGGCAGGTGCTGGAGCGCTACCTCACCATCGCGGGCGATCCTGACCAGGCGGCCCACGCGGTGAGGACCCTCGCCAAGGACGCGGGGCTCGATCTCAACGGGGCGCTGAGCCTCTTCGAGGCACGCACCGGCTTCATGGCCGCGCGGGGGCTCGATGTGGGCGCTTTCTCCTTCGCGGCCACCTTCGCCCGCAATCTCGACTACTACACGGGCTTCATCTTCGAGGTGCAGGACCCGCGCCGCCACGATGGCAAGCCGGTCGTGGGCGGCGGACGCTACGACCACCTGCTCGAGCATCTCGGCGCCGATGCGCCGATCCCGGCCGTCGGCTGCTCCTTCTGGCTCGACCGCATCGTGGGGAGGCCCTGATGACCGATTCCCCCCTCATTCTGGCTGTTCCCTCCAAGGGGCGCCTGCAGGAGAACGCGGCCGCGTTCTTCGCCCGGGCCGGCCTCGTCTTCACCCAGTCCCGTGGCGCACGCGACTATCGCGGCACGCTTGCCGGCGTGCCAGACGTGGAGGTCGCCTTCCTGTCGGCCTCCGAGATCGTGAGCCAGCTCGCCAGCGGCACGGCCCATCTCGGCATCACCGGGGAGGACCTGATCCGCGAGCAGATCGCCGATGCGGACGAGGCGGTCGAGCTTCTGACGCCGCTGGGCTTCGGGCATGCCAATGTGGTCGTCGCCGTGCCGCAAGCCTGGATCGACGTGCGGACAATGGCCGATCTCGACGAGGTCGCGGCCGACCTGCGTGCCCGTCACGGGACCAAGATGCGGGTTGCAACCAAATACGTGAACCTCACCCGCCGGTTCTTCGCCGAGAAGGGTGTGGCGGATTACCGGATCGTCGAGAGCCTGGGCGCCACCGAGGGCGCGCCGGGCGCGGGCTCGGCGGAACTGATCGTCGACATCACCACGACGGGCGCGACGCTTTCGGCCAATGCCCTGAAGATCCTCGACGACGGCGTGATGCTGCGCTCGGAGGCCAACCTCGTGGCCTCCGCCCGCGCTCCTTGGACGGACCGGGCCCGGGCTGCCGCCACCGCCGTGCTGACCCGCATCGCCGCCGAGGAGGAAGCCCGCACCAGCCGCGAGGTCCGTGCTGCGCTCGACCCGGCGCGGGCGTCGGCGCTCGTGGCGCTGGCGAAGGAGCACGGCGCAACCCTCCCCTACGGTAATGCCCTGGGACGCGAGGTCGTACTGCATTGCCGGGCCGCCAAGGTGTTCGAGATCGTGGCCGCCCTGCAGGGCATCGGCGCGCAGGACGTTACGGTACGGGCTTTCGACTATCTGTTCCGCCCCACCAATGCGCTCACCGAACGGCTCCTGCGGCGGATCGGGTAGCATGATCGTGAGCTCGCCTTCACCAGGACTTCAGGCTTGGTGTGCATCTTCACGTGAGAGAGTTGCCTCAATGCTCAAGGCCTCTTATGGTCCCTGCGCTTTTCTGTAGTAGAGGTTCCGATGAACGCGCTTCGACTTGCGACATGTCTGGTGGCTTTCGCCGCCGTCTCGGGAGCTCATGCCCAATCGGCCGCCACCCTCGGCCGACCGGCCGGCCCGACCCGTCAGGTGGATAACAAGGTCCCGCAGCCGGGCGAAACCGGCAAGATCTTCCCGCTGAACTCCTCCTGGGTGGCCGTCAGCCTGAACGGCAAGCCTTTCACCGGCGAGCGTCCGAGCTTCAGGCTCGACGACCAACTCCGGGCCACCGGCTTCAGCGGCTGCAACACCTATGCCACCGCGGCCTATCCCCTGCGCGAGCAGGGCTTGGCCGTCGGTCCCTTCGCCTTGACGAAGAAGAGCTGCGACAAGTCCACGATGGCCATCGAGCAGGCCTTCCTGGTGGCCCTCCGCTCCTCGGGCAAATGGGATATCAAGGGCCGCAACCTGATCATCCAGACCCAGAACGGTGGCCAGCTGATCCTGGAGCGCTCGCTCTGAGGCATTGGCTTTGGTTCACATGAAAAGGCCGGCATCACGCCGGCCTTTTTCGTTGGTGCTTGCTGTCATGCCCGGCCTTACAGCTGCCGGGGACGGCGCTCACCCCGTCATGGCCGGGCTTGTCCCGGCCATCCCGATACGGAAAACCGCGGCGGCTCAACCAATCGGGATCACCGGCACAAGGCCGGTGATGTCATGGGAGGTGCTGAAGGCACGTCCTACTCCGCAGGCTCCGCCTGCCGCAGATCCACCGGGGTCGAGAGGCCGCTTTCGGTCTTCTTCATGTCGACGCGCCGGTCGTGATAGGCGGAGAGCGTGGAGCGGTGGCCGATGGACACGACAGTCGTGTTCGGCAGCTTCTCGCGGATGATCCGGTAGATCTCCCCTTCCGTGGGCTCGTCGAGAGCGGCTGTCGCCTCGTCCAGGAACAGCCAGTCGGGCTTGGCGAGAAGCGCGCGGGCGACCGCGAGGCGTTGCTGCTCGCCGAGCGACAGGGTCTGCGCCCAGTTGCGATCCTCGTCGAGGCGCTCGGCGATCTGCGGCAGCCTGGCCCCGCGCAAGGCTTCGGCGATCTGACCGTCCTCATAGGATTCGGCCCTGCCGGGATAGGTGACGGCCTCGCGCAGCGTCCCGATTGGGATGTAGGGCCGCTGCGGCAGGAGCATCATGGTCTGTCCCTCGGGCACCAGCACCTGCCCTTTGCCGAAGGGCCAGATCCCGGCGATGGCGCGGAACAGGGTGGACTTGCCAGATCCAGACGGTCCGGTCATGAGCGTGCGTTCGCCCGGGCGGAAGGTCAGGGCATCCGTGTGCATCAGGGCACTGCCATCGGGCAGGCGTACATCGAGATCCTTCAAGCGCAGCTCCCGGCCGGACGCTTCGTTCACGACGAGCTTGCTTTCGCCGCCGACCCGCTGGGCGGACGCAATCGCGCCCTCGAACGTGGTGAGACGGTCGAGCACGGCCTTGTAGTCCGCGAGCGTCGTATAGATCGTGATGAAGTAGGTCAGAGCCGACTCGACCCGCGAGAACGCGCCGACCACCTGCTGCATCTGGCCCAGCGAGATCTTGCCGATGAAGTAATAGGGTGCCGTCAGGATATAGGGCACCACCACGTTGGCCTGGAAATAGGCCGAGGTGAAGGTGTTGAGCTTGATGAGGCGGAACACGATCTGCATGTAGTTGTCGACGATCTGCCCGAAACGCCGTCCCAGGCCCTCCCGCTCGGCCCGCTCGCCGGAGAGGAGCGCCACCTGCTCCGTGTATTCGCGCAGGCGCGCCAGGGAGAAGCGGTAGTTCGCCTCCAGGCGCTCCTGTTCGAAATTGAGGGCGATCAGCGGCCGGCCGATGAGGTGCGTCACCCAGGTGCCGAGAATGGCATAGCCCGCGCAGACCCACACCAGCAGGCCCGGGATCTCCCAGCTCGTCCCCGGGAAGGTGAAGCCCGCCGAGATCGTCCAGAGAATGGCCACGAAGGATACGAGGGTCGCGGCCTGGTTCATGAGGCCGACGGACAGGGAATAGGTGCTCTCGACGAACTTGCGCAGGTCTTCGGAGATGCGCTGGTCCGGGTTGTCCGCGCCCCGGCCCATGATCTGCATCCGGTAATGCGTTCCATCGCCGAGCCACTCGCGCACGTAATAGGTGTTGAGGAAAGCGCGCCAGCGGATGGTGAGCACGTTCTGCAGCAGCACCTCGGTCAGCGCCATGGCCACGAACACGGCTGCCAGGGGCGTGAAGATGACGAAGAGCTGATACCAGAAGGCAGCCGCATCCTTGTCCTGCAACGCATTGAACATGTCGCGCGAGAAGAAGCTGAGGCGGACATTGAGGGCCACTTGGGCCAAGTTGATCGCGATGAGGATCGCGATCATCCAGGTGCCGATGGTGCCTTCGCGGGCACGCACGAGACCGAGGAAGGGAATGCGGATGACGCTGGCGGCCTGGGACTCGAGATAGAGATCGGTGATCCGGCAGATGGTGCGAACGACCGGCACATAGGACAGGCCGTAAACGATCGCCCCGAAGCCGGTCGCGCCGAGCGCGGCGGAGGGCGGCGGGACGTACCCCGTATAGTCGCCCGTGATCAGGCCTGCGGTGGCCCCGAGGACGAGCAGGACGAGCACGATGTGCGTCACCGACACCATCGCGAGGAAGATACGAAGGAATTTCGGGATGTCCCGTCCGATGTACACGATCCCGGCCAAGGCCAGGGTCGAGAGGGGCAGGTAGAACGGAACGGCGACCGCCCCGGACAGAGAAGCCGCCAGAACGCCCAAGCCCAGGATCGCCAGCGCAATGCTCGCCTTGATCATACACATCTCCTGCCGGGATCCCGTTCCCGGCGCCATAGAAATCCGGAGTAGCCGGATCAATGGTGCTTGTGGCGAAAGAAAGGAGGAACTTCCGCCTCCTGCAAGCGATAGCAGCCTTGTGAGATGAGCAACAGGCCGTTAAATGGCCTGTCTCGTTCGGAAAAAGCAGCGTGTCCTGTTTAACGAACGAAAAGGTTGACTTAGAGAACGGGATGTTTCATGTGTCATATCGACATCCCTGACGTCACTGAAAAGGCGACATCATGAACGCCCCTCTTGGATATCTCGGCGAACAGACCGCCCAGCGCCTGATTCCGGCGGAGCCCATCGTGCGCCTGGAGAAGGTGTCGAAAACTTTCCCCGGCCGTGACGGCCAGCCCGTGACGGCCCTGCAGGAGATCAATCTTGCAGTGCCGCAGGGTTCCATCCTTGGCGTGATCGGCCGCTCAGGCGCCGGCAAGTCGACCCTGATCCGCCTCGTGAACGGGCTGGAAAAGCCGACCTCCGGCAAGGTGATCGTCGATGGCGCGGACATCGCGGCCCTTCCCGAGGCCGCCCTTCGCCATGCCCGCCGCTCCATCGGCATGATCTTCCAGCACTTCAACCTGCTCTCCTCGCGGACGGCCGCCCAGAACATCGCCCTGCCGCTCGAGGTCGCAGGTTACGACAGGGCCGAGATCAAGACCCGCGTCGAGGAGCTTCTGGCCCTGGTCGGCCTCTCGGACAAGCGCAACCGGTACCCTTCGGAGCTCTCCGGCGGCCAGAAGCAGCGCGTTGGCATCGCCCGCGCGCTCGCCACCAAGCCCAAGGTTCTCCTGTCGGACGAGGCGACCTCGGCCCTCGACCCGGAGACCACCCGGTCGATCCTCGACCTGCTCGGCCGCATCAACGAAGAGCTCGGCCTGACGATCCTGCTCATCACCCACGAGATGGCGGTCATCCGCAACATCGCCCGCGAGGTCGCGGTGATCGAAGGCGGGCGCATCGTCGAGCAGGGCGACGTGTTCGAGGTCTTCACCCGGCCGCAGCACGAGGTCACCCGCTCCTTCCTGGCGGACGAATCCGGCCGCGCGCTGCCGCCCTATGTGCAGAGCAGGCTCAAGGCCGAGGCGACGCCCGGCAGCCAGGCGGTCGTCCGCATCGGCTTCCGCGGCCCGCACGCGACGGACCCGGTTCTCGCGCGGCTCGCGCGAGATCTCAACATCGAGACCAACATCCTGTCGGGCTCGGTGGACGAGATCGCAGGCCGCCCCTTCGGCACCCTGGTGGTCGGCGTGCCGGAGCAGTCCCTCGCCACAACACTCGATTTCCTGAACAAGCACGGACTCGACACGGAGGTCCTCGGCCATGTCGCCTGAGATGATCCGCCTCATCACCAATTCCACCGGTGAAACCCTCTACATGGTCGCGGTCGCGGCCCTGATCGCCACCCTGTTCGGACTGCCGCTCGGCGTGTTCCTCGCCACATCCGGCAAGGGCGAATTGTTCTCGGCCCCTTGGGTGAACCGCGTGCTCGGCGTCGTCGTCAACGCCACGCGCTCGACGCCCTTCATCATCCTGGTCGTCGCGATCATTCCCTTCACGCGCCTGATCGCCGGCACCTCTATCGGCACCAATGCCGCCATCGTGCCGCTGACGATCGCGGCCACGCCCTTCATCGCGCGCCTCATCGAAGGTGCGATCCGCGAAGTGGACCAGGGGCTGATCGAAGCCGCGCGCGCCTTCGGGGCAACGCCGATCCAGATCGTGCGCAAGGTGCTGATCCCGGAAGCCCTCCCCGGCATCGTGCTCGGGCTTACCCTCGCGGTCGTGTCGCTCCTGGGCTTCTCGGCCATGGTGGGCGCGGTCGGCGGCGGCGGCCTCGGCGACCTCGGCATCCGCTACGGCTATCAGCGTTTCATGCCCGAGATGATGCTTGCCGTCGTGGTGGTGCTCATCGTCCTCGTCCAAGCGGTGCAGAGCATCGGCGACCGCCTCGCCCGCCACCTCAACAAGCGCATCCGCCACGCCTGATCTTTACTAAGAACATCGTTCAAGGAGTATTCGATGTCCCTCAAGAAACTGGGCCTTGCCGCCCTCTTCTCGCTCGCCGCCCTGCCCGCTCTTGCGCAGCAGACACAGACGATCCGCATCGGCGCCACGCCCGGCCCTCATGCGCAGATTCTCGAAGCCGTGAAGCCCATCGCGGCGCAGAAGGGGCTCGACATCAAGATCGTCGAGTTCTCCGACTACGTGGTGCCAAACGCGGCTCTGGCCGCAGGGGACCTCGAGGCGAACTCGTTCCAGAACCAGCCCTACCTCGACAATCAGGTGGCCGATCGCGGCTTCAAGATCGAAAGCGTCGGCCTGACGGTGAACTTCCCGATCGGAATCTATTCGAAAAAGCACAAGAGCCTCGAGGCGCTGCCGAACGGCGCGACGATCTCGATCCCGAACGACCCCACCAATGGCGGCCGCGCCCTCATCCTTCTGCAGGACAAGGGCCTGATCAAGCTGAAGGACAATGTCGGCTTCAAGCCCACGCCGATCGACGTTACCGACAACCCGAAGAAGATCAAATTCGTCGAGATCGAAGCCGCACAGGGGCCGCGTGTACTCGATGATGTCGACGCCGGCATCATCAACACCAACTACGCGACGGCCGGTGGGCTCGATCCGGTGAAGGATCCCATCGCCCGCGAGAATCCGAAGGGTCCCTACGTGAATCTCATCGCCGTTCGCAGCGAGGACAAGAACAAGCCTTGGGTGAAGGCTCTCCTCGAGTCCTATCACTCGCCCGAAGTGAAGAAGTTCATCGAAGAGAAGTTCAAGGGCTCCGTGCTGACCAGCTGGTAAGCGGCACACCTCTAAAGCATCCGAAGGCCGGGCCTCGTGCCCGGCCTTTTGTTGTTCGGCGTAGACCCAGCGGGCGCGCCCTCGACCAAAGCCGCCTTGACAAAAAGCCGGCTAAGTTTCCTCATCGCGTGGTTCCTTGAATCACAATGTCAGCCGGGCCGATGCAGCCCGGCATCCGGGAGGAAATCTCATGCGACTGTCACTGCTGGGCCTCGCCCTTACGACAACTCTCTGCGCGGCACCTTATGCCGCTCAGGCTCAGGCGCCGATCACCATCTATTGCTCCATTCTCGAAGAGCAGTGCCGCGTCGGTGTCGCGGCCTTCGAGAAGGCGACGGGCGCGAAGGCCACGATGGTGCGCAAGAGCACCGGCGAAACCCTGGCGCAGATCAGGGCCGAAGCCTCGAACCCGCGCGCCGATATATGGTGGGGCGGCCCAGGCGATTCCCATATCCAAGCGGCCGAGGAAGGTCTGACCGTCGAATACAAGTCGCCCAAGCTGCCGGAGCTGCATGACTGGGCCCAGCGCTTCGCGGAGCAGGCCGGGTACCGCGCGACGGGAACTTATCTCGGCGCCCTCGGGATCGGCTACAACACGAAGGTGCTCGAAAGCCGCGGCCTGCCGGAGCCGAAATGCTGGGCGGATCTGCTCGATCCGAAATACCGCGACGAGGTGCAGGTCTCCGATCCGAACTCGTCCGGCACGGCCTATGTCTTCCTGGCCTCGCTCGTTCAGCTAATGGGCGAGGACAAGGCCTTCGACTACATGAAAACCCTGCACAAGAACGTCAATCAATACACCAAGTCCGGGGCCGCTCCGGTCAAGGCCGTGGCGCTGGGCGAAACCGGGATCGCCATCGCGTTCATGCACGACATGGTGACGATGATAGCCGAGGGCGCCCCGGTCAAAACCCTCGCTCCCTGCGAAGGCACAGGCTACGAGACTGGATCCATCTCCGTCGTGAAGGGCGGCAAGAATACGGAGACGGCGCAGAAATTCGTGGACTGGGCGCTCTCGGCGGAGGCACAGAAGCTCGTCGGCTCGGACCTGAAGATCTATTCCATCGCGTCCAACAAGAACGCGCCGGTTTCGCCGGATGCGCCGAAGCTATCGGAGATGAAGCTGATCAACTACGACACGGCCAAATACGGTTCCGTGGCGGAGCGGACGCGCCTGCTGAAGAAGTGGGATGCCGAAGTCAAGTCGGCTCCCAAATAAGATCGACCCGAACGAACTTCTCTCATGGAGGCCGGGCGCCATGCCCGGCCGTTTCACTTCTGACGCGGCTCTTTGAGCGCCTTGCCGGCGGAGACGAGCTTTCCCTCCCGCTTCGCCTTGACGGCTTCCAGGAGCGTCCATGCGGCGTTGCGGACCTCATCCTGCACGGCCCGATCCCGGTCGAGTTCCTCGTGGCTGGTGGCATAGGGCTTCCAATAGCCGATATAGCGCTCGAATTCCGCGGCTCCGCCCGCGGACTCGAGATCCATGGCGCGTAGCCAGTCGGACAGGCTGCGGCGAACGCCGCCCGCGCCCTCCGCGTCGCCGTGGACGACGACGGAGAAGAGCCGGCCTTCCAGGTGCTTGGGATAATCCCAGCCCTTCAGCTCGAGCCTCTTCGCAAGATCCGTTTTCTTGCCCTGTGTCGATGTGGGATCCGGATTGCCGCCATCGGCGCAGACGAGCCGGTCCATCATCAGCTTCAAGGGAGACGAGACCTGGTACCAGTTGACCGGAGTGACGATCATGACGCCGTGGGCTTCCACCCATTTCGGGTAGATGTCGTTCATCCAGTCCTGGGTCTGCCCGAGCGAGTAATTGGGATAACAGGAACAGGGCCAATGGCACAAAGCGGCCGCCGTCGAGAAGCAGGCCTTGCAGGGATGGATATGGCGGCCGTACTCGGCGGTGAGACGGCTCAGTTCCAGCACTTCGACCTCGGTATTTCCGGCGCTGGCGAGAACCTGATGGGCGATCTCCACGAGACGGTAGCTCTTGGACATCTCGCCGGGACAGGTGTGCTCGCTGCGCGACGAGGCCGAGATCAGCAGGAAACGGGCCGGGCCGCCCGGATCCTCATGCCGCTTCTGCGCCTGCTCGATGGCTTCCTTCGCGGCGATCCAATCGACCGCGAGATCGTAGTCGGGATCTGCGAAGCCCGGGCCTGCCTTTCGGGTCTTGGGGCTTTTCCTGTGATGGCTGTAAGCATCCCAGGCCGCATCGGCAATCCGCTGAAGCTCGTTCTCCAGAGGCTCGTAGGCAGGGTCCTGAAACTGCTCGAGAAACCGTTTGCGGAACTCGGCCTGGTCGAGGGTCGGATCGGGCGTGCCCTTCCGCGCTTCTGGAACGGACAATGCGAGCTCCTGCATCGAGAGAAGATGTGCCAAGCTTGCAACGCGGGGTGGCTATGCCGGTTCCGGCATGGCGCAGGCCCGAGACGATCACTATTTGCTTATTCCCACGTGAAGCATCGGACCCAAAAGTGGATTTGCACTTTTGGGATCCAATCCGATGCTCCGCTCTTGAAAAGCGCATCGTTGATGCGGAAAACCGGGTCCACTTTTCCGCACGATGCGCCAGCCCTATTCTCCTGCCGCACGATCAATGGAGCAGTCTATGTCGATTATACCCACTGTCCGCCTGAACGATGGAAACGCCATGCCGCAATTCGGCTACGGCGTCTGGCGGGTCTCCAACGAGGAAGCCGCGAGCGCTGTCGGCGAGGCCATCAAGGCAGGCTACCGCTCCATCGATACGGCTGCGATCTACGGCAACGAGGAAGGTGTGGGGCAGGCCATCAAGGCAGCGCCCGTCTCGCGCGACGAACTCTTCATCACCACGAAGGTCTGGAACGACCGCCACGGCTACGACAGCACGTTGCAGGCCTTCGACGAGAGCCTGGCGCGCCTCGGACTCGATCATGTCGATCTCTATCTCATCCACTGGCCCGTGGCTGGCAGCGACGCTTATCTCGACACGTGGCGCGCGTTGATCAAGTTGAAGCAGGATGGCCGCGCGAAATCCATCGGCGTGTCGAACTTCATGGTGCCGCATCTGCGGCGGCTGATCGATGAGACCGGTGTGACGCCGTCCGTCAATCAGATCGAACTGCATCCGCGCTTCCAGCAGAACGAACTGCGCGCCTTCCACTCCAAGAACGGAATCGTCACGGAATCCTGGAGCCCGCTCGGACAGGGCACGCTCGTCGCCGACGAGACCCTTGCCGCGATCGGCCGCAAATACGGCAAGACACCCGCACAGGTCATTCTTCGTTGGCATCTCGACAACGGTCTCGTGGTCATTCCGAAATCCGTCACGCCGTCGCGCATGCGCGAGAACATCGACGTGTTCGACTTCAAGCTCGATGCGGAGGACATGCGCGTGATCGAAGGTCTCGACGATGCTTCCGGCCGCGTCGGACCTGATCCGGCCGTTTTCGGCTGACGACACGATGAGTGCTACAAGTGACCCTTCTCGGGCTCGCTTGTAGCCTCGAGCTGCTTGTAGATCGCCTCGGCAACCGGCAGAAGCTGGGCACGGCTCACCTTTGCCGTCACCACATAGGACAGCCCCTTGTCGATCCAGGAGCATGCGGAGATACCGTCCCGCTCCTCGAAGCGGAAGGATGTCTCCGTCTCGTCCCCACCTGCACGGGCATAGAGCGTGAGGCGGTTTCCACCCGCATTTTCATACATGAAGAGCGCCGCCGCCTCGCCGCCGTCGGGCAGCAGTCGCCCACCGATGAGATGGTAGCCCTGGGCATTCAGGTTCGGCGCCGTCAGCGGCTTGCCCACGCGGCGCGATAGCCATTGCACGAGATGCGCCTCCTGCTCGGCGGGAACTTCCACGGGGTGCAGCCGCTCGCTGACATAGATGCGGTGCGCCGCGATGGCGTTGTCGGCGACGCTCACGGACTCCGCCTGCTTCAGCGCGCGGGACGCCCACCAGACACCGCCCCAGGCTCCCATGGCTCCGCCGATCGCGAGCCACGCCAGGACGGCTGCGAAAGCCGCGGGACGCAACGTCGAGGAGCGGCGCCGCGCAGCCACGAGATTGGCGACTCGCAGGCGTGACGGGATGGGCTCCTGAGCCTTGAAGGCGAGGCGCGCGCGCAGGGCTTCCCGGAGCGCGGTCTCGCGCTCGACCTGCTCGGCCGTTGCCGGGTGATCGGCGAGATAGGCCTTCACCGCCTCGCGCTGCGAAGCCGAAAGCCTGCCGTCGACGAAAGCCTGCAGATCGTCTTCTCCGATGGGTCGCTCGCCCGTCACTTCACTCTCCTCAAGGTGGCGCTGCGCCCGTTCTCCATGAATTCCCTCAGGTGCGCCCGCGCGCGGCTCAGGCGGGACATCACCGTGCCGAGCGGGATGTCCAACGCCTGCGCGGCCTGCTCGTAGGACAGGTCCTCGACGCCGACCAGCAGCAGAATGGAACGCTGCTCCTCCGGCAGGGCATCGAGCCCTCTCAGGACGTCGTGCAACCCGGCATGGCCTTCCGGGCTCGTGCCGGGCGCCTGGACATCGTTCAGGACATCCTCCGCCACGCGCGTGCCCTGCGCCTTGCGTCGGCGCAGGCTGTTGATGAACAGGTTGCGCTGGATCGCGAAGAGCCAAGCCCGCAAATCGCCGTCGCGCCGCTGGTGCCAGCGGCTGATCGCGCGCTCCAGCGTGTCCTGAACGAGATCGTCTGCCGCCTCGCCGTCGCGCAGCAGGGCCCAGGCGTAGCGGCGCAGGCCTGGGATCTGCGGCTCGAGAAGGGAAGCGATCTCGTCCAAGGTCAAGTCTCTGTTGGCGGCATCATTGAACGATGAATTGGCATGTCCGGCAACCGTTACGGCGCCGCGATATGCCAGACATTGTTGACGCCGTCGCCCGTGACCTCGCCCGGCTTGGTGTCCTTGACCCAGAGATAAAGCGGCTTGCCCTTATAGGCCCATTGCTTGGAGCCGTCGTCGCGGGTCACCACGCTCCAGTCGCCCGATGCGGCGGCACCGCCGGCTGCCATGAGGGGCGGCCAGTTCTGGGCGCACTGGCCGTTGCAGGCGGATTTGCCGGCCGTGTCGCGGTCGAAGGTATAGAGGGTCATGCCTTTGGCATCGACGAGGGCCTTGCCCTTGCTCGTATCCGCCACCTTCGCAGGGGCTGCGCCCTGGGCGAGCGCGACGGATGCGGCGACGAGGGCTCCGGCCAGGACGGCCGGACGCAGAAACAGCTTCATGGGTGTCCTCCTGAGGTCGACGATGACCACGATTCAGAGACACGCCGTGCTTGGCCTTATTCCCGCCCCTGGGATGGATTTTTTTATCGCCCCATCGCGTGGAAGCTGTTCTCGTCGATGGGTTCGCGCAGCTCGATCCGATGGCGGCCGTTGTCACGGATCTGCGCCGTTCGAAAGCGCCCGTCGAGCTCATCCTCGGGATTTTGCAGGATCTCGACCCCGGCTTTCCGCAGGCGCTCGACCTCCTTGTCCACATCGGGAACCAGGAGACTGATGACCGGCAGCCGCGTGACCGCGACGCCGCCCGTGGCATGGGGTTCCTGTTCCGGCTGCAGCAGGTGATCGACCTCGGTGATTTCCAGGAGGAAGCCGCTGCGCTCCAGAACGGCCGTGCGCCCCTGAACGAAGTTCTCGGAGCCGATCAGCCGAAACCCGAGCTTCTCCTGGTACCAGCCCACGGTCTCGTCGAAATCCGGCGTTCGGATGGAGGTGGAGCTGGGGCGCGAGGTCGGTGCCGACTGCGCCTGTGCCGAAGACATGTCCGGGATGACGGCAGCCGCGAGGAGACTAAGGGCCAGCCCGGCCACGACACCGCGCAGCAATCGGGTGAAGAGTGAGGAAATTCGCTTCACGGGGGAGCCCTCGTCAGCCGGAACTGAGCGCATCGTGCGGACCCGGAGGGCCGCGCCCAACGATGCGCTCTTCAAAGAGTGAAGCATCGGATGGGTCCCGAAAGTGCAAATCCACTTTCGGGTCCGATGCTTTGCCGTCTTCTCTCATGAACGCCCCGCCGTCCAGATCGTTCGTGAAGGCTCAGGCATTCTCCGGATGCATCAGCTTCAGCAGCAGGGCCGCGAGCTGCTCCGCCTCCCCGTCCGAGAGCCTCCCGCCGACGAAGCGGCTGATGGCCGGGCCGTAGACCCCCCACATGCGCCGCTGGAGCAGGCGCCCCTCGTCCGTGATCTCCACGAGCTGACGCCGCCTGTCCCCGGGATAAGGGATGCGGCGCACAAGCCCCTCCGTCTCCATCCGGTCGAGAAGGCGGGAGAGGTTGTACTGCTCGAAGAGCACCTCCTCCTCGATCTCCCGAGGCGTAGCACGGCCGTCTGACCGGCGCTTCAGATGCAGGAGCACGTCGTACCAGGACAGGGACGGGAAGCCGGCCCCCTTCAGCTCCGCCTCGATCTGACCGACCACTTCCTTTCCCGCCCGAATAAGACGGACCCAGGCATCGGTCACGGCATCCGACGGTTCCTGCACATCTTGCACCACGGCAAAGCCTCTCCTGCTTTTATGCACTTGCATCATGTTTGACATTTCGATGCAAGTGCATATGAATCTTCATGCATCTGCATGGAGTTCTTCCGATGTCCAACACCACTTCTTCCAGCATTGCCCATGGCACCGCTCTCCTCCGCGTTTCCCTCGGCGTCATGTACATCGCGCACAGCCTTATCCTTAAGCTCATGACCTTCACGCTGGCTGGCACGGCGCAGTATTTCGAGTCGCTCGGCCTGCCGGCTTTCCTGGCCTATGCCACGTTCTTCGCCGAGCTGATCGGCGGCATCCTGCTGGTTCTTGGCGTTCAAAGCCGCTGGGTGGCACTGGGTCTCCTCCCGGTTCTCGCCGGAGCCGCCTGGGTGCATGCGGGCAACGGATGGGTCTTCTCCGCTTCTGGAGGTGGATGGGAATATCCGCTTTACCTGATCGTACTCTCGGTGGCACAGGCTCTCCTGGGTGATGGCGCCTATGCGCTCAAGCCCTCCACTTCCCTGCCTCTTTTCGGCGGTTCGGCTTCGCTCAAGCCCGCCGCTTAACTCCGGGCTCCCAACAAGGACCAAACCCATGAAGCTCTACTACAGCCCCGGTGCCTGCTCGCTCGCCACCCATATCGTGGCACGCGAAGCCGGCCTTCCGGTCACGCTCGTGAAGGTGGATCTCTCGAAGCATCTCACCGAGACCGGCGAGAACTTCCGCGCCATCAACCCCAAGGGCTATGTGCCGGCCATCGCCCTGCAGGACGGCTCTCTGCTCACGGAAGCGGCCGCGATCATCCAGTACCTCGCCGACCAGCAGCCCGGCGCCGGCCTCGCGCCTGCCCACGGCACCGTCGAGCGCTACCGCCTGATCGAGTGGCTCACCTTCATCAGCTCCGAGATCCACAAGGGCTTCGGCCCGCTCTGGAACCCCGCCACCCCGGACGCCATGAAGGCGGCCACGAAGGACCGTCTCGCCACGCGCTTCGCCTATCTCGACGAAGTTCTGGGCAAGCAGCCCTTCCTCATGGGCAAGACCTTCACGATCGCCGACGCCTATCTCTTCACGGTCGTGAACTGGACCAACTTCCACGCCATCGACATCTCGTCGTTCAAGAACCTGAGCGCCTTCATGGCCCGCGTGGCCGAGCGCCCGAAGGTGCAGGAAGCACTTGTGGCCGAAGGCCTGAAGCAGGCGGCGTAAGCTTTTCACTGCGGCAGAAACGAAAAGGCCCCGGATCGCTCCGGGGCCTTTTTGATGGCGAACACGATCTGTTCAGGCATCATACGATGAAAATATTATCCGCCAGCAGCAGCGATCCCGCCTTCAGCTGCGCGAACTTGATCGCCGCGTATTTCGTGCCCGTGCCGTCCGCGTCGTAGGACAGAGCACCGGTCTTGTCGTTGTAGATGATGCGGTCGCTTTTATCGTGCGCCTGCGCGCCGATCCAGAATGCGCCCTTCGACAGCATGCCCTTCTGGATCTTCCCGAATACCGCTTTCGCCAAGCTGATCGTGTCGTCGGCGTGCCTGAAGTCTAGGATCCGATCCACATTGGTCTCGCCGAACTTCGTGGTGAAGGCGAATACGTCCGCTCCGGCTTGTCCCGTGAGCTTGTCCATCCCGAGCCCACCGTTGAGCCGATTAATCTCGTCCTGTCACGCCAAGGAACCGCTAGACCTCTTTCCGACAACAAAAAAAGCCCCGGAGTTTCCTCCGGGGCTTCTTCATTTCTATACGTCGGCTTGGATCCCGGAACGTGCCGCGGCGCTGGGCGCCGCGATCCGTCCGGGACGACCCTTTGGGTCGCTTAGAAGTCCATGCCGCCCATGCCGCCCATGCCGCCGCCCGGCATGGCCGGAGCGGATTCGCGCTTGGGGGCCTCGGCGACCATCGCCTCGGTCGTGACCAGCAGGCCGGCCACGGAGGCGGCGTCCTGCAGAGCCGTGCGGACGACCTTCGCCGGGTCGACGATGCCGGCCTGGAGCATGTCCACGAACTCTTCCGTCTGGGCGTTGAAGCCGAAGGTGTCGGACTTCGCGTTGTCGCCGATCTTGCCGACGACGATGGAGCCTTCGACGCCGGCGTTCTCGGCGATCTGACGGATGGGAGCCTCAAGGGCACGCAGCACGATCTTGATGCCGGCATTCACGTCGGCATTGTCGCTCTGGAGCTTGGCAACCGCAGCCTTGGCGCGCAGCAGAGCCGTGCCGCCGCCGGGGACGATGCCTTCTTCCACCGCAGCGCGGGTGGCGTTCAGGGCGTCGTCGACGCGGTCCTTCTTCTCCTTCACCTCGACCTCGGTCGCGCCGCCGACGCGGATCACCGCGACGCCGCCGGCGAGCTTGGCCAGACGCTCCTGGAGCTTCTCACGGTCGTAGTCCGAGGTGGTCTCCTCGATCTGCGCCTTGATCTGGGCCACACGAGCCTCGATGTCGGCCTTCTGGCCGGCGCCGTCGATGATCGTGGTGTTCTCCTTCTCGATGCGAACGCGCTTGGCGCGGCCGAGCATCGGGAGCTGCACGGTCTCGAGCTTGATGCCGAGGTCTTCGGAGATCGTCTGGCCGGCGGTCAGGACGGCGATGTCCTCGAGCATGGCCTTGCGGCGGTCGCCGAAGCCCGGAGCCTTGACGGCGGCGATCTTCAGGCCGCCGCGCAGCTTGTTGACCACGAGGGTGGCGAGAGCCTCGCCTTCCACGTCCTCGGCGATGATGAGGAGCGGCTTGCCGGTCTGAACGACGGCTTCGAGGATCGGCAGCATGGGCTGGAGCGAAGAGAGCTTCTTCTCGTGGATGAGGATGTAGGGATCCTCAAGCTCGGCCACCATCTTCTCGGCGTTGGTGATGAAGTACGGCGAGAGATAGCCGCGGTCGAACTGCATGCCTTCCACGACATCGAGCTCGGTCTCGGCGGTCTTGGCTTCCTCGACCGTGATCACGCCCTCGTTGCCGACCTTCTGCATGGCATGGGCGATCATCTCGCCGATGTCCTTGTCGCCGTTGGCGGAAATCGTGCCGACCTGGGCAACCTCGTCGGACGAGGCAACCTTCTTGGCGCGGGCCTGGATGTCCTTGATGGCCTCGGACACGGCGAGATCGATGCCGCGCTTGAGGTCCATCGGGTTCATGCCGGCAGCCACCGACTTGGCGCCCTCGCGCACGATGGCCTGGGCCAGAACCGTCGCCGTGGTGGTGCCGTCACCGGCGATGTCGTTGGTCTTCGAGGCCACTTCGCGCACCATCTGGGCGCCCATGTTCTCGAACTTGTCGGAGAGCTCGATCTCCTTGGCGACGGTGACGCCGTCCTTGGTGATGCGCGGCGCGCCGAAGGACTTCTCGATCACCACGTTGCGGCCCTTGGGACCCAGCGTGACCTTCACGGCGTCGGCGAGGATGTCCACGCCACGGAGCATCTTTTCGCGGGCGTCCGAGGAAAACTTAACGTCTTTGGCAGCCATGGGCTTTGCCTCCAGTTAAATTGGGAAACTTGGAAAGAAGGGCTTGCGGCTCGCTTAGCCGACGATGCCCATGATGTCGGATTCCTTCATGATCAGGAGGTCCTGACCATCGATCCGCACCTCGGTGCCGGACCACTTGCCGAACAGGACGCGGTCGCCGGCCTTCACGTCGAGAGCGGCAACCTTGCCATTCTCGTCACGGGCGCCGGGGCCGACGGCGACGACTTCGCCCTCTTGCGGCTTTTCCTTGGCGGTGTCCGGGATGATGATGCCACCGGCCGTCTTCTCTTCGGCTTCGATGCGGCGGACGACCACGCGGTCGTGCAGCGGACGGAACTTCATGGAACTTCCCCTTTGACGATGGGCGCGACCCCTCTGGCCGCACCGGTCTCCTGGCTGTTAGCACTGTTCGTTGACGAGTGCTAACGCTGGCGGCGAGATAGGCATATGCATGGGGGGAGTCAAGAGACCTGCCCCTAAGGCAGCGTCAGAAAATAGACCTTACCCCTTCTAAGGACCGCATATGATCGTTTCATGACCGCCCTGGAACCCTAGCCGACGATCCATTTCAGGCGAATCCGCCCCTGGGACCGGGGGGCCAAGCTCACCGCCGCGACGTGAGCATCGCGGCGGCCACGATGAGGATGCCGCCGCCGAGGGTCGCCCAGGTCGGGATTTCACTGAAGACCCCGTAGCCGATCAGCACGGCCCAGATCAGGGCGGTGTATTCGAGCGGGGCGAGCCGCGCCGCCTCGGCCTTGGCATAGGCGGTCGCCATCAGAACGTGGCCGATCACGCCCAGAACCCCCATCAGCATGAACCAGGCCAGGTGCTCGTAATGCAGGGGCTGCCACGCCCAGAGGCCGAAGGGCGCCACCAGGATGAACGGCCCGATGTTCTGGAAGATGACGATGTGCAAGAACTTGTCCCGCTGGGCGCGCTGGCGCAGCAGCACGAGGCTCAGCGCATAAGTGATCGCCGACACGAGGGCCGCCGCGACGCCCGTCCACGAGCGGGCCGCGTTCGCCTCCCCCGTCTGGCCGAGGACGACCACGAGGGTCCCGAGAAACCCGATGCCGATGGCGCCGACGATCCGGCTGTCGACCTTCTCCCGCAGCATCAGCATCCCGAACAGGGCGATGAACATCGGCGACAGGAACGACAGGACGAGAGTCTCGGCGAGGGGCAGTTGTCCCAGGGCATAGAAGAAGCTCAGGGCCGTGACGACCGCGATCACGGAGCGGATCGCATTGGCCGCGACGGTCTCGCGGTTGGGCCAGCCGGGCTTGAGGACGGCCACGACGCCCGCGACGACGATGCTTCCGCACATGAAGCGCAGGAAGGCGACCTGGAAGGTCGGGTAATGGGCGGACATCCCCTTGATGACCGCATCCATGATGGAGAGAACCGCAATGCCTGCAGCCGCCCTTAAGGCGGGACCGAATTTCATGATGTCACGACGATGTGAAAGCCGGCGTCCGGGATGAGCGCCGTCGAAGGAAGAGGCTCTTACCGCACTTTCCCCGGCGCTTCACTCCTCTTTTCGGAGCACCGGCAGGAAAGCTCTCCTGCCCGTCCTGTTTAAATTCATCCAGCTTGGCGGAAACAAAAGCCGCGCTTGTCGTTTATTCTGCAAATCACCGATAAGGATATGTCAATGCGCGCTTGGATCCCTTGCTCTGCAATGCTTCTGGCCGTCCTTCTTCCGGCCGCCGCCTCGGCGCAGCCGGTCACCAGGAGCGGCAATTTCTACGGCAATACTTACATCTCGCCGGGCTACGACTACCCTTATGCTCGCACCGAGGACGGTTACCGTGAAAGCTATCCTCTCGTGACCCGTCCTGCCGCTCGCGCCTATCAGGCGGAGCGCATGAGCGGCTATCCCTATGACGTGAGCACCACCGGCAGCACCGTCGCCTCCCTGCCGCAGGATTACGGGAACGGCACGGGCTACGACAACAGCATTGACTATGCGATCGCGCCTCAGTTCCAGCGCCAGCTCGTGTCCTATCGCGGCACCGAGCGTCCGGGCACGATCGTCGTCGATACCAGCAACAAGTTCCTCTATCTCGTGCAGGACAGCGGCCGTGCCATCCGCTACGGCATCGGGGTCGGCCGCGAAGGCTTCGAGTGGCGCGGTCGCCAGACCGTTTCCATGAAGCGCGAATGGCCGTCCTGGCGCCCGCCGGCCGACATGCTGCGCCGCCGCCCGGACCTTCCCCGCTTCATGGAAGGCGGGCCGGACAACCCGCTCGGCGCCCGGGCCCTCTATCTCGGCTCCTCGCTCTACCGCATCCACGGCACCAACGAGCCGCACACCATCGGCCAGGCCGTCTCCTCGGGCTGCATCCGCATGCTCAACGACGACGTGGTCGATCTCTACAGCCGCGTGAAGGTCGGAACGAGCGTGGTCGTTCTCTGATCGGGCCGCAACCGATATCCATCGCCGTTCAGGATGGCCGGGTTCGCCCGGCCATCTGCTTTTGGAGAATCGTGCGCCGTCCGATGTAAGACAGCATCGCCTGCCGCACGGGGAACGCCATGAACTATGCCTATCTCTTCGCCGCCATCATCAGCGAGGTCATCGCGACGTCCGCCTTGAAGGCGGCCGAGGGCTTCACGCGCTTCTGGCCTTCCGTGATCGTGATCGTCGGCTATGGGCTCGCCTTCTACTGCCTCTCCCTGACCATGCGCACGATCCCCATCGGCATCGCCTACGCGATCTGGTCGGGCGTCGGGATCGTGCTGATCGCGCTCGCCGGCCTTCTGCTCTACCGCCAGACGCTGGACTTCCCTGCCCTCGCCGGCATGGCGCTCATCCTCACGGGCGTGCTGGTGATCAATCTCTTTTCGAAGACCGCAGGTCATTGAAACGAAAACGCCCGCCACAAGGCGGGCGCTTCCGAAGACACGCGGCCGCCACTCAAGTCCAGTCGCCCTCGTCCCCGCCGTCGCCGCCGAAGTCGGAGAAGTCCTGGTCGTCCTCCTGCGGATCCTGGTTCGGGTACAGCGCATCCGTGATGCCGGCAATGCCGGCATCGGCCGCCTGGTCGACACCTTCAAGCCCGGCTGCCGATGCCACATTGCTCAAGGGATTGTTGTCGCCGCTGAAGGCGTGGCTCAGGGCATTGGCGATCATCATGCCGCCCGCGACGCCTGCCGCCGTCGTCAGCGCGGAGCCGAGGAACCCGCCTCCGCCCCCCCGCTGCATCCCGCCCCAGGGGCCGGGCGCACCGCCCATCATCGGGCCGCCTTGCGGGCCGCCGTAGGGCGGCTGAGGATAGGGCTGGGGCTGGCCCCAGGGTGAGGCCTGACGGGGTGGGGGCGCATTGTAGGCGGGCTCCGGCGGCCGCGACGCGCCGCCGCCGAAGATGCTGGAGAGGAAGCCACCCTGTTGCGGCTGGCGGCTGACCCGGTCGACCTCGGCGCGAAGCCGCTCGTTCTCGGCCTGGAGATTGCCCAGGGCCTGCTCCTGAACGAAGACCGCCTGGGCCAGGGCATAGGGCGCATAGGGCTGCCGGCGCAGCTTCTCGGCGATGTAGCGCTCGGCTTCCGGGTCCCGCGGCTGGTTCGCCACCTGTTCGAGACGCTGGAATATATCGTCGATGACCTGACGTTCCTGATCGTTCATCGCATGCCTCCTTCAAGGAATGTTGGAGAAGGATGTAAGCATGCCCCTGGGTTTTGTTAGGGGCCGACAAGGCCGAGGCTGCGTATATTCCGCAAGCCCTGCGGGGCGATGGTTTCCAGATCCTGGAGGCCGCGCCACTCGGCGCCATGCACCTCTCGCAGATCGGGCCGGAGAGGATCATGTTCCGATGCCCTCACCACATAGCGAATGTCGTGGTGCCAGTGCTCGGGCTCGCCCCGCTCCGGTCGCGCCGGGATGCGGTGGCTGTCGATATCGACGGGCAGCCCCGTTTCCCTGTGCCACGGGTCGATCACGAGGTCGTGCATCCCGGTCTCCTCGATGGCCTCGCGCAGGGCGGAGCCCATCAGGCTGTCCGGCGGCTCGTAATGGCCGCCGGGCTGCAGCCAGCGCTCGAGGGAGCGATGGTGGATCAGGAGGATGCGGCGGCCCGTCGGGTCGAGGATGAAGGCCGACGTGGTAACATGGCCCGGGAACGTCCGGCGCGAATGAATGTCGTCCCCGGCCATGATCTGGCGCCGCAGGATCGCGTGCCGTTCATCGGGCAGGCCGAAGGCCCTGGCGTGATCGTCCAGGATTTGGCCGACCTGTTGGCGGAAGGCTGCCGGATCGAAGTTCACCCCTCTAGCCTGCCATCACCTTGGCGAAGGCATCCTTGTAGTCGGGATGCCAGCGCGACAGCGGCGGACGGTTCTCGATGAGATCCTCGGCGGCCCAGCGGATGCGCTTCTCGTCCATTTCCCGCGTCGTCTCGTTGTCGGGGCAGAGCACGTAGAAGTCGCCTCGCTCCAGGGCCGGCAGCAGGAAATCGATGACCTGCTCCGGCTCCCAGGCACCGGCCGGCTTCTCGGTGACGCCTCTCGCCCTGGTGAAGCCCGTATAGACGAAGCCCGGAATGAGGAGATGCGCACTCACCTGGCAATCGGGCCGGTTGCGCAACTCGTGGGCCAGGCCTTCCGTGAAGACCTTCACGCCCGCCTTGGAGATGTTGTAGGCCGTGTTGCCGGGCGGCGTGGTGATGCCCTGCTTCGATCCGGTATTGATGATCGCGCCCGGGGATTTCCCGTCGATCATGGACGGGGCGAAGACCTGCACGCCGTTGATCACGCCCCAGAGGTTGGTCGCCAGGATCGCGTGCCAGCGCTGCAGGTCGCCGAACATCTCCCCCCCGCCCTCGGTACCGGCGTTGTTCATCAGCAGGGCCACCTCGCCGAAGGCGGCATGAACCTTCTCCTTGAGCGCCTCGACGTCGCCCAAGCGGCTGACATCGGTGGCGACGGCCAGCACGTTGTCCGGCTTGCCGGCCACGCCCTTCACCTCCTCCTCGGCCCGCCGGAGAGCCTCGCCTTCCAGGTCGGCCAAACAGACTTTCATGCCGAGCTCCGCGAACCGCCTGGCGGCCGCGAGCCCGATGCCGCTCGCGGCTCCGGTGATGACGGCGACGCGGCCGGGGGCGATTGCTGGATGATGGGCCATCGTGGAGATCCTTCATGCCTGTCGTGGAAGCGTTTGCGATTCGATGATGCGCCCAAAGTGGCGCGCAGCGGCCCGTTCGCCAAGGTCGGCAAAGGGATTGGCGAATTGCGCCGGGCGCATCGTTCTTCATTCGTCGTTTTCGGCTGGATATGACACCCGCCATGTCATGGCCGGCCCTGTGCCGGCCATCTCGATTGGAAGAGTGCGGCGCTTCAGCTTATCGGGATCACCGGCACAAGGCCGGTGATGACGTGGTAGAGAGGCTTTCCAGTTGCAAAAGAAAAAGCCCCGCATCTCTGCGGGGCCTGGAGGTGAACGCTACTCCGCGTCCGGCGATTTCAAGGGCCGGACATTCGTCTCGAACTCCTCCTCATCGAAGAGGTTCGGATCCTCGTCCTGCGTGTCGAGGCGGGTCTTCTTGCGCAGGGCCACATACTTCTTCTGGATCTTGGTACGGCTCTCGCGAGCGATCTCGAGAGCGCCCTGCATGAGGGAGCGCTCGGCCTTCTCGTTCTGCAGCTCTTCGGTGAGGCGGCGGTTGGCGGCCTCCAGGGTGTTGCGCTCCTGCTCGAAGCGCTTGGTGAGCTGGTCGATGCGCTCGGAGAGGCTCGCCACCTTGTTGTCGGAGCTTTCGATCTGGAAATCCTTGGCCGCGATGGCCTTGCCCAGCATTTCGACGCGCTCCTGCAGCTCGATCCGCGAGCGCTGGAGCTCGTTGACCATGGCCACCTGACGCTCGACCTCCTGCTGGGTCGCCTCCAGGCGACGGTCGAGGGTGTTCTTCTCGATGCTGGTCTCTTTCAGGTTGCGCTCGACGCCGCGCAGAGCCTCGTTCTTGTCGCGCAGCTGATCGCGGGTATGGGCCAGGATCTTGTCGGTCGCGGCCAGACGGGAGTTGAGGCCTTCGATCTTCATGTCGAGCGCCGAAAGGTCAGTCTGATGGGCCGAGCGCTCGGAATCGATCTGGGTTTCCAGGCGCTGGCGCAGAACCTGCTCGGCCATGAGCTTGGTCTCGAGCTCGGAGGCGCGCTGGCGCGTGGCCTCGAGCTGTGTTTCCAGCTCGCCATAACGGTTGGTCAGGCTGGAGAGGCGGTAATTCTGCTCCTCGGCCACCTTCTGCAGGCGCTTGACCTCGTGATCGAGCAGACCGTTGCGCTCACGGGTCTCGATGAGCTCCCGCTCGGCGCGGGCCACCGTCTGGTCGGCCTCCTGGGCTTCGAGACGAAGCGCCTGGTTCTCTTCGGTGATGTTGCGGGCGCGCTCGGTCTCGATGGAAAGCTGGTTTTCGAGATCGGCGACGATCGCCTCCTTGTCCTTCACGTTGAGGCGCAGGTCCTCGATGAAGGATTCCTGCTCGCGAACCCTGGTTTCCGCCTTGCGCAGCTGGGATACGGCGGAATTCAGGTCGTCCACCGTCCGGGCGTGCAGGCCGCTGAGGTCCGCGAGTTCGCGGCGCAGGGCCACGGTCGTTTCCGTCTCCTGCTTGAGCACAGCCTCGGTTTCGAGAAGGCGCGACTGGAGCTGCGGATAGCTGCGGATGAGGTCGGTCACCGGCTCGCTGAGGAGGGCGAAATCCTCCTTGAGGCTGCGGATTTCCTCCAGCCGGTCGATCATGTTGGCGAAACGGACGCGGATCAGCTCGTTCTTCTGGCCGACGGAGTCGAGCGCCACGTTGGGGCGAACGACGATCGTATCGCCCTTCTCCGGAGCGATCGCGACGGGCGCGGCGACGGCCTCGGCAGTCTCGCCTACCTCGGGAAGGGAGCCAATGACGGCCTCTTCCTGCTTCTTGCCAAAACGGCTCCTGAACGATGTCCAACCCGAAGACATGTGCCGGTCCTTACGCCCCTGAGATTCATACTTTCCTAACATTTAGCCCAGATGGCCGCGTTTTGGAAATAGAATTTCGTTGCGTAAGAATGTAGCAGCCTTACTCTGCCGCGATGGTTAACGGCTGGGAAGCCCGCCTGCCGAACCCTGCCGCCTCCAGGGTTTCCGGCATGGGGCCACCGGTTGCCCAGTCGAGAAGCTCCACCGTGTGGACAATGGGGATTTCGGTCCCCTTCCCGATCTGGGTCATGCAGCCGATATTGCCGGTGGCGATGAGGTCGGGCTTGGTGCGCTCGATATTGGCGACCTTGCGGGCCCGGAGCTGGGCGGCAATCTCCGGCTGGAGCAGGTTGTAGGTGCCGGCCGAGCCGCAGCAGATATGCCCTTCCGGCACGTCCTTCACCGTAAAGCCAGCCTGCTTCAGCAGGGTCTTCGGCTCCGTGCGGATCGCCTGCCCGTGCTGCATGGAGCAGGCGGAATGGTAGGCCACCACCAGGTCCGTCTCGCGCGGCTCCATGAGCGTCAGCGACGTGACGTATTCGGTGATGTCCTTGGCAATGGCGGAGACGCGCGCCGCCTTCTCGGCGTAATCCGGGTCCTCCCGGAACATGAAGCCGTAATCCTTGATCGTGGTGCCGCAGCCCGACGCCGTGATGATGATCGCGTCCAGCCCCTCCCCGTCCATCTCGGCGATCCAGGCGTCGATGTTGCGCTTGGCGAAGCCGTGGGCCTCCTCGTCGCGGCCCATATGGTGGACGAGCGCGCCGCAGCACCCCTCCCCCTTGGGCTGGACCACGTCGATGCCATGGCGGTTGAGCAGGCGGATCGCCGCTTCGTTGAAGCCGGGCTTGAGCACCGGCTGGGCACAGCCGGACAGGATGGCGACCCGGCCCCGGCCTTCCCCGTGCGCCTTGAAGGTGCCGGGCTGCTCGAAGGGCGAGCGGGCCGGGACCTTTGCCGGTGCCAGCTCGATCATCGCCTGCAGGCGGTTGCCGAGGAGCGGCAGCGCGCCGATCACACCCTTCAGGGGTTTGGCCAGCATCGCAGCGCCGAGCGCGAAGCGGAAGCGGCCCGGATAGGGCAGCACGCTGGCCAAGACCCAGCGCAGGAGCCGGTCGTGCCAGGGCCGGGTATAGGTCGCCTCGATATAGGCGCGGGCGTGGTCGACGAGGTGCATGTAATGCACGCCGGACGGACAGGTGGTCATGCAGGACAGGCACGAGAGGCAGCGGTCGATATGCTTCACCACTTCCGGCGAAGCGGGCTTCCCGCTCTCCAGCATGTCCTTCATCAGGTAGATGCGCCCGCGCGGGGAATCGAGTTCGTCGCCGAGCAACAGGTAGGTCGGACAGGTGGCGGTGCAGAAGCCGCAATGGACGCAGGTGCGGAGGATCTTCTCCGAACTGGCCATGGCGGGATCCCTGAGCTGGTCGGGCGTGAAATTGGTTTGCATCGTTTTATCTCACAGCGCCCCTTGCCATTGATTGATGGCGTCAATGGGATGGATCAGCATGATGATGTTCAGAATGAGATTGTCGCGGATCCAGAAGCCGACGAAAACCTCCATGACCACCGCCACGAGCACCGTCAGCCAGACCGGCCAGAACCGGGCCAGCACGAAGCCGATCATCATGGCCGCAATGTCCGACATCGAGTTGACGACGCTGTCGCCATAATAGTCGAGCGCGATGTTCGTCGCACGATAGCGGTCGATGACGGTGTTCGTGTTCTCGGCGATTTCCCAGGCGCATTCGATCCCGAGAGCGACGAGTAGAGCAATGCCGAACGGCAGCGGCTTTCCGGTCAGGCGCCCGAAGGCCCAGATGCCTGCATAGAACAGAAAACCATGGATGACGTGGGAGGGCGTGTACCAGTCGGTCAGGTGCTGGGAATTGCCGGAATCCTTCACGACCCCATGCCACAGCTCGATGGTGCCGCATGTGCAGATCGGTGTGCGCCCCATGGCCAGCAGGATCGCGGCGGTCAGCGCAATAAGTCCGAGCGCGATCCCGGCGACGAGCGCCTTCCGCGCACCGCTCGGTGTGCTCGCCTCCGGCGAGAGAGAAGCCGTGCCTGCCATGTCAGATCCCCGCATACATCCGGCCCGGATTGAGGATTCCGGCGGGATCGAACGAGGCCTTGATGCCGCGCGAGAGCGTCATCAGGGCCTCGGGCTGCGGCTCGAACACATCGAGGGTGGAGCGGATCTCGGCAGGTGCGCGCACCAGGGTGGCGTGGCCGCCGAAGGCACGGGTCGCCTCGCGCAGGACGGAGGTGCCCGCATCGCCGTCGATCGGCGTCGAGATCCAGATGAGCCCGCCGCCCCAATCGTAGAACCATTGCGCATCGAGCGACTGCGCCACCTGGGCGACCAGGTCGGGGCCCCTCATCGGAGACGTGGACACGCGCCAGACCGCCCGCTCGCCCTGATCCGTCAGCAATGTCGCATCGCGCACCGATTGCCAGAGCGCCTCCGCCCCGACGCCTTCGAGCAGGTCCATGAACCGGAAGCGCTTCAGGAGGCGCTTGAGTTCGTTCATGCGGTAATCGACCGAGACCCTGAAGCCTTCGAGCCGGATCAGCGTAGTCCCGCCGCGCCGGTCGCGGTCGGGAACATGCGCGGCGCCGGTCACGTCGAAGGGCGATCCGAGGGCCATTGACAGGGCCTCGATCGCCTGCCGGTCGTCGAGGCCGCGGATGGCCAGCGTCGCCATCCGCTCCTGTTTCGGCAGCACCTTGAAGGTGACCTCGGTGAGGAAGCCGAGCGTGCCCCAGGAGCCCGCCATGAGCTTCACGAGATCGAGTCCGGTGACGTTCTTCATCACGCGGCCGCCGGACTTCACCACCTCGCCGCGCCCGTTGACGAAGCGCACGCCGATCAGGCTGTCGCGGGCGGCGCCCGCCATGATCCGGCGTGGGCCGGACAGGTTCAGGGCCGCCACCGCCCCGATGGTCGGATCGCCCTTCGTGCCCAAAAGCGCGCGGTAATCCATGGGCTCGAAGGGCAGTTCCTGGCCTTTCGCCGCAAGCACGCGCATGACCTCGAGGACCGGCGTGCCGCTGCGGGCGGAGATCACGAGTTCCGCCGGCTCGTAGAGGGTGATGCCGGTCATGGCCGACGAGGAGATCGAGGCGTCGGTCTGGTTCGGCCGGCCCATCGGTGCCTTGGTGCCGTTGCCGGCAACGTTCAGAAGCGTGCCCTTGTCGGCGGCCTCGCGGATGATGATCGCCGCATCCTGCTCGTCGCGGGGAGTATGAGTCGTCACGCGGCAAGCCTTCCTTCGAGCGGGAACACCTTGGCGGGGTTGAGCAGCCAGCGCGGGTCGAACACGCCGCGCACGCGCATCTGCTGCTCCAGGTCCACGGCGTTGAACTGATAGGTCATGAGATCCCGCTTCTCGATGCCGACGCCATGCTCGCCGGTCAGGCACCCGCCGACCTCGACGCAGAGCTTGAGGATGTCCTCGCCGGCCTTCTCGGCCTTCTCCATCTCGCCCGGCACGTTGGTGTTGAACATGACGAGCGGATGCAGGTTGCCGTCGCCCGCGTGGAACACGTTGGCGACGCCGAGCCCGTAGGATTTCACGATCTCGTCGATGCGGTTGAGCACATAAGGAAGCTGTCCGGTCGGGATCGTGCCGTCCATGCAGATATAGTCGGCCACGCGCCCCGTGGCGCCGAAGGCCGACTTGCGGCCCTTCCAGATCGCCGCGCTTTCGGCCTCCGATTGCGAGACCTTCATGGTCTTGGGCCTGAACGGCTCGGCGATGGCGACGATGCGGCGGAGCATGTCGTCGATCTCCGCGTCGGAACCCTCGACCTCCACGATCAGCATGGCCTCCACGTCGAGCGGATAGCCCGCATGGGCGAAGGCCTCGCAGATCTGGATGGCCGGCTTGTCCATGTATTCGAGCGCCACCGGAATGATGCCCGCCCCGATGATCGCCGCCACGCAGGCGCCGGCATCCTCCACCGACGAGAAGCCGAAAAGCGCGGGCCGCGCCCCTTCCGCCGCGCGCAGGATGCGCACCACCGCTTCCGTCACCACGCCGAGCTGACCTTCCGAGCCGCAGACGAGGCCGAGGAGATCGTAACCGGGGGAATCCAGATGCTCGCCGCCGATCTCCACCACCGTGCCGTCGAGGAGCACCATCGTGACGCCCAGGAGGTTGTTGGTCGTGACCCCGTATTTCAGGCAATGGGCCCCGCCCGAATTCATCGCGATGTTGCCCGCGATCGTGCAGGCGAGCTGGCTCGACGGATCGGGCGCGTAGAAGAAGCCCTCGTATGCCACCGCCTGGCTGATGCCGAGATTGGTGATGCCGGACTGGACCCGTGCCGTCCGCCCCTCGAAATTGACGTCGATCACCCGGTTCATCTTGGCGACGCCGAGCACGATGGCGTCCTCCTGCGGGATGGCCCCGCCGCAGAGCGAGGTCCCCGCCCCGCGCGGCACCACCTTCACCCCGTGCTGGTGGCAGAAGCGCAGGATGGCCGAGACCTCCTCCGTCGTGGAGGGCAGCACGACGGCGAGCGGCATCTGGCGGTAGGAGGTCAGGCCGTCGGTCTCGAAGGCCCGGCGCTCGTCCTCGGAGACGATCAGCGCCTCGGACGCGACAAGGCGTCCCAAACCCTCGACGATCTCCTTCCGGCGCGCCAGAACCGTTTCGTCCGGTTTCGGAAATGCAATGGTCATGGCACCCTCCCTCAAGGGTCATCGCTGCATTCAAGGTATGGCTACCTTAACAATAAGGCGGCTTTTCCTGATGGCGTTTTCCAATAATGTAGAACCTCTCTAAGATGGGACAGGGGTCCAGCAAAGGAGTTTTTGATGCGTTCCTTCGTTCTTTCCGCCGCCGTGCTCCTCGCGGGGCTCGGTTCCGCCCAGGCCCAGGACGCGGCCGCCGGCGAGAAGGTCTTTACGCAATGCCGGGCC
The DNA here is from genome assembly GCF_003347665.1 of Microvirga calopogonii. Taxonomy (GTDB): domain Bacteria; phylum Pseudomonadota; class Alphaproteobacteria; order Rhizobiales; family Beijerinckiaceae; genus Microvirga; species Microvirga calopogonii. Next base: position 66,963 of record NZ_QDGA01000012.1, on the reverse strand, counting down.
TGCCACCAGATCGGGGAAAACGCGAAGAATGCCGTGGGTCCGGTTCTGAACGGCCTGATCGGCCGCCACTCGGGCTCGGTCGAAGGCTATAACTACTCTCCGGCCAACAAGAATTCCGGCATCACCTGGGACGAGGCCACGTTCCGGGAATACATCAAGGATCCGCGTGCCAAGATCCCCGGCACCAAGATGATCTTCGCCGGAGTCAAGGACGAGCAGAAGGTCAACGACCTCGTCGCCTATCTCAAGCAGTTCGACGCTTCGGGCAAGAAGGTCGCCCAATGAGCGTTCTGCCTTCGCAAGGCCGCCCGACGAAACCCCGGGTCGGCCTCTTCGTCACATGCCTCGTCGACCTGATGCGCCCCTCCGTGGGCTTTGCCGCCGTCAAGCTCCTGGAGGATGCCGGCTGCATCGTCGATGCCCCCGTCCAGACCTGCTGCGGCCAGCCGGCCTACAACTCGGGCGACCGCGGCACGACGCGGGACCTCGCCATGCAGGTGATCGAGGCCTTTCACGGCTACGATTACGTGGTCGCTCCCTCGGGTTCCTGCGCCGGCATGATCAAGGCCCATTACCCGGAACTGTTCGAGGAGGACCCAAACTGGCGGACCAAGGCCGATGCGCTGGCCGCCAGGACCTATGAGCTGACGAGCTTCCTGGTCGACGTGCTCGGCATCACGAAGGTCGATGCCTCCTTCGACGGAACCGTGACCTATCACGATTCCTGCTCGGGCCTGCGGGAGCTCGGCGTGAAGAGCCAGCCGCGCCGGCTTCTCGCCAGCGTCGAGGGCCTGTCTCTCGTCGAGATGCGGGACAGCGACGTCTGCTGCGGCTTCGGCGGAACCTTCGCGGTCAAGTACAGCGACATCTCGGGCGCCATCGTTGATGCCAAAGCGAAGAACGTCGAGGAGGCCCATGCCCCGACCCTGCTCGCGGGCGATCTCGGCTGCCTGATGAACATGGCCGGCAAGCTCACCCGCGACGGCAAGCCGATCCAGGTCCGCCACGTGGCGGAGGTTCTGGCCGGCATGACGGACGAACCGCCGATCGGTGTCGCCAAAACCAAGGCCGTCAAGTAAAAGTCGATCATGACCGTTCATTCCACGTCTCCCCAGTTCAAGCAGAACGCCGCGCGGGCGCTGAGCGACGATCAGCTCCAGAAGGCGCTCGGCAACGTGAAGCAGGGCTTCATCGACAAGCGAAAAGCGGCGGCCGACAAGCTGCCGGAATTCGAGGCGCTGCGGGATGCGGCGCGGGACATCAAGAACCACACGCTGGAGCATCTCGATCTCTACCTCGAGGCTTACGAGGAGAAGGTGAAGGCCTCCGGCGGTCACGTGCATTTCGCCCGCAATGCCGACGAGGCCCGCGACATCATCTTGAGCATCTGCCGCGAGGCCGGTGCCAGGACGGTGACGAAGGGCAAGTCCATGATCTCAGAGGAGATCGGGATCAACCATCACCTGGAGGCGAACGGCATCAGGCCCGTCGAGACGGATCTCGGCGAATACATCATCCAGCTCCGCAACGAGCTGCCGAGCCACATCATCGCGCCCGCCGTCCACCTCAACGCCACGCAGGTGGAGGAGGATTTCCGCCGCGTCCACACCCATCTCGACGCCAAGCGCGATCTCTCGGAGCCCGTGCAGCTTCTCACCGAGGCGCGCGCCGTTCTGCGCGAGCGCTTCCTCGCGGCCGATGTGGGCATCACCGGGGCCAACTTCCTCGTGGCGGAAACGGGCACGTCGATCATCGTGACGAACGAGGGCAACGGCGATCTCACGCAGATCCTTCCGAAGACCCACATCGTGCTCGCGTCCCTGGAAAAGCTCGTTCCGACGCTTGAGGACGTGAGCCAGCTCCTGCGCGTGCTCGCCCGCTCGGCGACTGGCCAGGAGATGTCGGTCTACACCACCTTCTCCACTGGTCCCCGCCGCAGCGCCGATGCGGACGGACCGGAGAACTACCACGTGGTTCTCATCGACAACGGCCGCTCCTCCATGCTCGGCACGAGCTTCGAGGAGATGCTGCGCTGCATCCGCTGCGGCGCCTGCATGAACCATTGCCCGGTCTATCACGCGGTCGGCGGGCACGCCTATGGCTGGGTCTATCCCGGCCCCATGGGCGCGGTGCTCACGCCGTCGCTGATCGGCGTCGACAAGGCCGGTCACCTGCCCAACGCATCCACCTTCTGCGGGCGCTGCGAGAGCGTGTGCCCCGTGCGCATTCCGCTGCCCAAGCTCATGCGCCACTGGCGCGAACGGGAATTCGAGCGGCACCTGACGCCGGCCACCGTCCGGTCAGGCCTTCAGTTCTGGGGCTTCTTCGCCAAGCGCCCTGCCCTCTACAGGCTGGCGACCCGCGTCGCCATGGGGGCGCTTTCGCTCGCAGGCCGCCAGCGTGGGCGCTTCTCCTGGCTGCCCATGGCCAAGGGCTGGACGAAGTATCGTGATTTCCCCGCCCCACAGGGCGAGACCTTCCAGCAGCGCTGGAAGCGCGAGCGCAGCAAGGGAGCCGCCGCATGAGCGCCCGCGACGACATCTTCGCCAATATCCGCCGCTCCCTCGGCGTCAACGGCAGCGAGAAGATCCGCCACCAGATCGTGGCGGACCGCCTGGAGCGCTCGCCCAAGGGCGTGATCCCACAGCGCGGACAGGTTCCGGGCGATGAGCGGATCGCTCTCTTCAAGACCATGGTCGAGACGTCGCTCGCCACGGTCACGGAGGTCGCGTCCCCGGCCGAGGTGCCGCAATCCATCGCGCTGTTCCTGCGCAACCACAACCTGCCCGCCACCCTGCGCATGGGCGACGATCCGCGCCTCGAGGCGATGCCGTGGTCGGACACCGCGCTCGAAATCGCCCATGGACCGAGCGAGGGCCGCGACCTCAACGCGGTCAGCCACGCCTTCGGGGGCATCGCCGAATCCGGCACCCTCGCCATGGTGTCGGGACACGAGAACCCCTCCACTCTCAATTTCCTGCCCGACAACCACATTATCGTGGTCTCGGCCAAGGATATCGCGGGCGATTACGAATCCGTCTGGAACCGGGTGCGCTTCGCCTATGGCAAGGGCACCATGCCCCGCACGGTGAACTTCATCACCGGCCCGTCCCGCTCCGGCGACATCGAGCAGACGCTCCTGCTCGGCGCCCACGGCCCAAGGCGGCTTCATGTGGTGGTGGTGAGGGATTAGAGCATCGGGTGGTCTCGGATGTGGTTCCGATACTCTAACGACACCTCAACACCCTCTCACCTTCGCAGGATGTCAGAAGAGTCTCGATCGCCTCGAGGAGCCGGCGCACGCCGTGTAAGGAGATGGCTGACCAATTGTTGCCCCTCCTTGGCGAGTGACAGGAGGGTACCGGAGTTGCGGGTGGAGCCGAAATCCAGGCCCGCGAAGTAGAGGCCGGGCTGCGCCGTGACACCCTCCTCGTGCACCGGCTGGCCGCGTGAGTCGAGTACACCGGGCACCTGCACCCATCCGAACTCCCCCTCGAACCCGGTGCACCAGATCAGCGACGCAATGCCGGCCTCCGCCGGATCGAGCGAGAGGATGGGCGGATCGGGGAGGTGCGCGGCGATTGTCTCAGCGGGATCGTCGTCCGACGCCGGCGCATCGATGTCCTCGCTTGTGATATAGGCGTCGATGGAGCGCTTGATCCTCTTCGACACCTCGTCCCCGAAGCGGAGGTTCTCCTCGAGGTCGCCCGCGAAGGTCAGGGACCCATCTTCGATCCCAACCAGGCGACCGAGAAGAACGACCCCTTGGGCACTGAGCGATTGCAGGCTGAGGGTGCGGCCGGCGCCGAGCAGCGGCCGTCCCATGATGTAGCCCGACGCGTCGACGAACTCCTTGCGCGGAAGATCGAAGAGGCCGCTGCGCGTAAACCAGAAGACGATATCGTGACCCCGGTAGCGGCGCGCCCCGCGCCCGACCCTGCCCGTGGCAAGGAAGACCCTGCGCCCGGCCTGCACCAGGTCCTCGGCGATCTGGCCGCCGCATTGCGCGCTGCCGACGACCAGGACGGCGCCTGCCGGAAGCGATGCGGGGTTTCGATAGTCCGACGCGTCGAGTTGCAGGAGGCCAGCGGGCAGGCCGGTGGCAACCTTCGGGCGGCGCGGGCGGTTCAGGCTGCCGCTCGCGATCACCACATTGCGCGCCCATCGCACGCCGCTTCTGGTTTCGAGACGAAACCTGTCCTGCTCGCCATCGAAGGTGAGAGCTGATACCGGGGTCTGCGTTTCCACCGGCAGGTGGTTTCGCGCGGCAAAGTCCTCGAGGAGCGCAACGAACGCGTCGCGGGTCATGAAGCCGTCAGGATCGGGGCCGTCGTATCGGTCGCCGGGCATCATCGAGGCCCAGTTGGGAGTATTCAGGCGAAAGGTGTCCCAGCGTTGCGTGCGCCAGGTCTCGCCGATCCGGCTACACTCCAGCACGCAATGACGCAGTCCGGCTTGAGCCAGGTAGTAGCTCACCCCGAGTCCGGCCCATCCGGCACCAATGACGGCAACGTCGAAGCACTCGATATCGGAGGTCATCGACACGTCCTCCCGCATTTGTCGCGTCGAAGGCGCCCCTCCAGCGACGCCGACGCATGATAGCGTCCAAGCCCTTCAGCTGCAAAGCTCGGCATGGGATGCCGGCACGGAGCCGGACAGCATCGGGAGATCCAGATCAAAGCTGGTGGCTTTTGATGCCTAACGCCGCTTCGATCGCCGCCTTGTCGATGATCGACCAGACTCTCCCGATCCTGTCTCCCCGAAATTCATAGAAAACATTCTCCGTGAAGGAGACCCTCCTTCCATTCACCGGAAGACCGAGGAACATCCCCTTCGGCGTACAATCGAAGGCCAATCGGCTCGCGATGCAGGGCGGATCGGAAACGAGCCTCTGAATGTGGAAGTGGAGATTGGGAATGTCAGAGAAGTCTCTCTCCAGCATCTCGCGATAGCCCGAAATTCCGATCAGACGATCGTTGTAATGGACGTCGTCGTGAACGAACCGTTCCAGCTTCGGCCAGTCCTGCGCATTCAGGCAGGCGATATAGGCCCGATAGACGTCGGAGAGTTCGGCGCTGTTCACGGCGATGATCCTCGTGATGGTATCATGCGGAGCACTAGTAACCTGGCAGCCAAGGCTCGCTTTCCAGCGCGTCGAGGTCCCCATCTGCCAGGAGCTGCCACAGTGAGATGATTTTCTCGGGTGGCACGCCGTTCATGTGGCGAGGCTCACCTTCTTCGAGGTTTTCGAACGCAATATAGCCGCCTCTATATACCGACAGACACCAATCACTCTCATGCGTCACGCTGACGGACGCTTGTTCGATGTCCTCAGGGTCGGCATCAAGCTCCTTGAGCAATTCGGGAAGGGCCGAGCACGATACCTTCTCCATATTCCCCATTCTATGCGTGACGCGAAAGCTCATGCGCTGCTTATCCCCTGAAGCACACTACGTTTCTAACCTCGGCAGCCTGCTAACGCTATGAGGGAATTCGTGACTTCTCCACCCAAGGGTCGACAACTCCTCCAGCTGAGCCATAATCGGCCGGCACGAATGCCGTGAAGCCTGGAGGTTCGGCATGGCCATCCCGACACTGATATTCCGCACCATCCGCTGGTCGGCCTGGGAGGGCTGCGCGGCGGGCATGGAGCATGTAGACGTGCGGCCGGCCGATGGCGGTCTCGCCGTCTCGGGCGTCGTGATCGCTCAGGACGAGGGGACCGAGTTCGGACTGTCCTACCGTCTCAGGCTCGATGCCCTGTGGCGCACGAAGGAGGTTGTCCTCAGAACGACGGCCGGGCATGTGCTGCGTCTTGAAAGCGATGGCCAAGGGCATTGGCAGGAGAACGGCAAGTCTCGACCGGACCTCCAGGGCTGCATCGATGTCGATATCCAGGCGACGCCGCTCACCAACACTCTTCCCATCCGGCGCCTCGACCTGGAGACGGGCGAGAGCATGGACATCCGCCTCTGCTACATCGCCGTCCCGGACCTGGTCGTCACGCCGGCAAGCCAGCGCTATACGGCGCTCAATGCGGGCTCGCTCTATCGCTTCGAGAGCCTGGAGAGCGGGTTCAGCGCAGACCTCCCCGTGGACGAGGACGGCTTCGTTGTCGACTATCCCGGATTGTTCAAGCGATTGGGATGATTGTTACACCTTAACCGTGACATCCGGGCACAGGCGATCACGCTGGCGCTCCGCCGCATTTTCAGTTAAGTCTTTGATATCACATGTAGTTTTTAGTCATTCTAAACTAGAACAACAAATGATCGTCTGTTCCTGCAACATCCTCTCCGACGGCGATGTCAAAGCGTGCCTCAAGCCCGGGCCGGAATGCCCCCGCACTCCGGCGCAGGTCTATCGCTGTCTTGGCTGCAGCCCCAATTGCGGGCGCTGCGCAAGGACCATCCGCGCCATCATGGATCAGGCCCTGATCGATGCGGGCGTCGAGCCCATCGCGGCCTGCAGCCGCGGCTGCTGCCCGACCGTGCTCGAAAAGGCTGCCGCCGAACCCACCCTTTGAACAAAAGGACTTTCACCCTAGTTCATAAATCCTCCAGAGCATCGGACCCAAAAGTGGATTTGCACTTTTGGGATTGATCCGATGTTCCTTTTTTGAACGGCGCATCGTTCAGAGCGAAAAACCGGATCCACTTTTTCGCACGATGCGCTAAAGACAGGTCCGGCGCATCCGGCGCCGAGTGGACGAGAGGGTAGGATGAAGGGTGATCCCAAGGTAATCGAGTATCTCAATCGCGGCCTGCGCAGCGAGCTGACGGCGGTCAACCAGTATTGGCTGCATTACCGGCTCCTGGACGATTGGGGTTACAAGGAGCTTGCGAAAACCTGGCGCAAGGAATCCATCGAAGAGATGCACCATGCGGACCGCTTCATCGAGCGGATCATCTTCCTCGAGGGCTTTGCCAACCTGCAGGTGCTCGATCCCCTGCGCATCGGCCAGAACATCCAGGAAATCCTCGAATCCGACCTCGCGGCGGAATACGACGCCCGCAACCTCTACGGCGAGGCCGCTTCCTATTGCGACAGCATCGGAGACCGCGTGTCGAAGAACCTGTTCGAGGAGCTGATGGCTGACGAGGAGGGCCATATCGACTTCCTGGAGACCCAGCTCAACCTCGTCGAACAGGTCGGCATCGAGCTCTACGCCCAGAAGCATATCGGCGGGCTCAAGGACGACGAGTAGGCGTTCGCTCCGAAAGATAAACTGGCACCCTCTTAAGCCCTCATCCTGAGGGCCGCCGCAGGCGGCGTCTCGAAGGATCAGGGCGTCTCCAGAGAACACTGGATCCTCCTTCGAGACGCAGCTGCGCTGCTCCTCAGGATGAGGACGTAAACTGAGAAGCCACCCTTTCCGAACAAAGCCCGCCGTGACGGCGGGCTTTTTCTTTTCATGCCGGTTGAGCGAGTTTTTCCGGCTCCTCGATCGCGGCGATCGGGAGAGTGACGAGGCGCAGCTCCGGATCGTCGGGATCGATCCGGATGGTGAACCCGAGATTGCGGCACATGTCGAGCATGGTGGAGTTCTCGCGCAGCACCTGCCCCTCGATCTCGTGCAGGCCTTCCACCTTCGCCCATTCGATCATCAGCCGCATCAGCTCCCAGCCTAAACCGAGGCCTTTGAGGTCGGAGCGCAGGAGGATGCCGTATTCCCCTGTCTCATGGTTCGCATCCGCGTGGAGACGGACCGCGCCCATCATCTCCCCGGTGCCCTCGTCGAAAGCGACGAATGCGATGGCGCGCGCGTAATCGAGCTGCGTCAGACGGGCGAGGAAGGTGTGGCTGAAATCGCGGACCGGGGCGAAGAAACGAAGGCGCAGGTCCTCCGGCGTGATCTGCTCGAAGAAGCGCCGGAACTCCGCCTCGTCTTCCGGCCGGACGGGCCGGACGAAAGCGCTCCGCCCATTCCGCAGCGTGATCTTGCGCTCCCATTCCTTAGGGTACGGCCGCACGGCGAAGCGCGGATGGCCGCTGCCCTTCCGGGTTTCGGGCGCAACCGCCACCCGGGCATCGACCGCGATCACGCCCGTGTGGTCGGCGAGCAGCGGGTTGATGTCGAGTTCGCGGATCTCAGGGATATCGGCCGCCATCTGGGCGAGCTTCACCAGCGTGAGGGCAATGGCCCCCTCGTCGGCCGCCGGAACGTCCCGATAGGCCTTCAGGCGCCGCGACACTCGGGTGCGGGCGATCAGGTCGTGGGCGAGCATCAGGTCGAGGGGCGGCAGCGCCAGTGCCTTGTCGTTGATGACCTCCACGGCCGTGCCGCCACGCCCGAACAGCACGACCGGCCCGAAGGAGGGATCGTCCGCGAGGCCCACGATGAGTTCGCGGGCCTTCGCCCGCCGCACCATGGGCTGGACGGTGACCCCGGTCACGTGAGCCTGCGGCTTCAGGCGGGCGGCGCGCTCGAAGATCTCGGCGGCCGCCTTGCGCACCGCCTCCCCGGTCGTCAGGTCGAGCTTCACGCCGCCGATGTCGGATTTGTGGACGATGTCGGGCGAGAGAACCTTCACGGCCACGGTACCGCCCTCGGCCAGGATGGGCCGGGCCGCCTCGGCGGCCTCGTCCGGCGTCGTCGCGAGGGTCACGGGCGCGGTCGGAATGTCGTAGGCCCGCAGGAGCGCGTTGACCTCCAGCGGATCGAGCCAGCGGCGGTTCTGCGCCAGCACATGATCGACGATGGCGCGGGCCGCCTCCGGGTCCGGGTCGAAGTCATGGGGCAGGTTGTCCGGCGTCTCCATGAGCTGTTCCTGCGCCTCGCGGTAGCGCACGAGCTGGATGAAGCCGCGGATCGCATCGGCCTCCGTGGTGAAATTCGGGATCCGCGCTTCCTCGAACAACCGGGCTGAGTCCGGGTCCTCACCGATCCAGGCGGCGAAGACCGGCTTCTGCCGGTATCCTCGGGCGCGATCGCGCTTGACCACGTCCACCACGGCAGCGGCCACGTCGGAAGCCCCGGCAATGGCGGTCGGCACGTTGAGAACGAGAACGGCATCGTTGTCCGGATCGGCGAGCAGCGCCTCGAGCGCGCCCGCATAGCGGCCGGGCTCCGCGTCCCCGACGATGTCGATGGGATTCCCCCGAGACCAGGTCGGCGGCAGGATCGCGTTGAGCGTCTCCCGGGTCTTGTCCGACAATGTCGCCAGTGTGCCGCCCAGATCGATCAATCGGTCGACGGCGAGAACCCCGATACCACCACCATTGGTAAGAAGTGCCAGTCGGTTGCCAGGAAACGGCTTCTGCCGCCCGAGCGTCTCCGCCGCCGCGAAGAGCTGGTCGAGATCGAGCACCCGCAGCAATCCGGCGCGGCGGAAGGCGGCGTCGTAGACCGCATCGGATCCGGCAAGCGCCCCGGTATGGGTCGCAGCCGCTCTCGCCCCCTGGGCATGGCGCCCGGACTTGATGACCACCACCGGCTTCACGCGCGCGGCCGCCCGGGCGGCGGACATGAATTTCTGGGCGTTTCCAATGGACTCGATGTAGAGCAGGATCGCCCGGGTCCCGCTGTCGGCCGAGAAGAAGTCCAGACAATCGCTGAAATCCACATCGACCTTGTCGCCCAGGGAGACGATGGCGGAAAACCCCACCTGCCGCTGCGCCGCCCACTCGACGAGACCCGCCGCCACAGCTCCCGATTGAGACACCAGCGCCAGATCGCCGGGCTTGGCGCTGTGGGCCGCGAAGCTCGCATTCATCCTGGCGCGCGGGGCCAGCACGCCGATGCAATTGGGCCCTACGATGCGAAGGCCATGGGCGCGTGCCGCGAGCCTGACCTGATCGCCCAGGGAGCCCTCGCCATAGCCCATGCCCGCCGTCGCCACGATGGCGGCGCTCACGCCGCCCTTCCCGGCCTCCTCGATCACGCCGAGCACCCGCTCGGGCGGCACGGCGACGACGATGAGGTCGGGCGTTACAGGAAGATCCGACAGGGAGGGCAAGCAAGGTCTGCCCTCGATCTCGACGTGATGCGGATTGACGGCAAAAAGCTCACCCTCGAAGCCGCCCGCGATGAGATTGCGCAGGAAGGTAAGACCGAGATACCCCGGACGCGGGCTTGCGCCCACCACCGCGATGGAGCGGGGATTGAAGAGCTTGTCGAGGCGATAGGTGGACATGGCGATCCTTCGTCCCGGGGCATATCACGTCACAACCTATTGCGGCCTCTGATAACCGCAATAGGGACGGCTCCCATTGATCTATCTCAGTTCGGATCGCGAACATCCGCACGATGCGCTAGTGCCGGTCCTCGAGGGACCCATCCCGCACCCACTGGTAATGGGCATCGGGCATTCGTTCTTCGTTGCCGGAGCCATCGGTCGTGGCGACCAGCCGAAAGCCCTGCCGTTCGTAGAAGCGGCGGGCCTGGGCGTTGTCCTGGAAGGTCCAGAGATTGAGTTCCGGTCGATCCGCTCTGACAGCTGCCAGCAGAGCCTGCCCGACTCCGCGACCGTGCCAGAGCGGATCGACATACAGATGATCGAGCCAATCAAGCCTTGCACCGGCGAATCCGGTCAGCAGGCCTCCGGCCTGCGCGAGCCAAACCTCCGACGTGGGGAAGACCTGGTCCCGGAAAAAGACAAGATCCTCCTCCGGCGTGTGGAGATCGGGCAGATAAGGAAGGCAGGTCTTGCGGACATGGCGGTTCAGGCGCGCGACAGCCGGCATATCCGATAAAACAGCACGGCGCAGGGTGAAGCGGGACACTACTCCGCCATGACCCGCGTCGGCGGGAAGATCACCTCGACGAGGGTCCCCTCGCTCGGCTGGCTTGCGATCTGGAGCGCACCCCGGTTCGCCTCCACGAGCGCCTTGGTGAGCGGCAATCCGAGCCCGGTGCCGCCACGCCTGCGCGACGTGGCGAGCTGGCGGAACGGCTCGAGGGCGGCCTCGACCTCCTCGGGGGTCATGCCGATGCCGGTATCGCGCACCCGGAAGGCCACCTCGCCCCGGTCGGTTATGGCCGTGGAGACGATGACCTGCCCGCCTGCGTCCGTGAACTTGATGGCGTTGGAGACGAGATTGAGCACGATCTGGCGCATGGAGCGCTCGTCGGCCACCACCGGAGGCAGCTTCGGGGCGAAGCTCATGCGCATCACGATGCGGTCGCGCGCGGCCTGCGGCTGAAGCAGCGTCACGCAGGACGAGACCAGCTCGTTCAGACTCACCCCCGTGAAGGACAATTCCAGACGGCCGGCCTCGATCTTAGCCAGGTCCAGGAGATCGTTGACGAGGCTGATCACGTGAGAGCCGGATGCGTGAATGTCCTTGAGATATTCCTTGTAGCGGTCGTTGCCGATGGCCCCGAACCGCTCCTCGAGCATGACCTCGGCAAAGCCGAGAATGGCATTCAAGGGCGTGCGGATCTCATGGCTGATCGTGGCCAGGAGATCGGATTTCTGGGCGCTCGCCTCCTCGGCCGCGTGCTTGGCGCCGATCAATTCGCCCTCGGTCCTCTTGAAGGCCGTGATGTCGCGAAGGACGGCGCAGAAACGCCGATCCGGCCCGTCGCCCAAGCGCCCCATGGTCATGAAGAGCGGGATCGATCCGCCCTGACGCTCCCGGCCGACAACCTCGCGCCCGTCGTTGAGCAGGCTTCTCACCCCCGGCGAGCGCAGACTTTCGAGATAATCGAGGGCCACCATGTGGCTCTCCGGCGCCAGGAGCACGGTGATGGCATCGCCAGCCACCGCCTGCTCGTCAAAGCCGAACAGCGCCTCGGCCGAGCGGTTGAGTGAGAGGATCCGTCCCGTCTCGTTGAGCACGATCACGCCGTCTGTCGCCGTGTCGAGGATTGCCTCCAATTCCTGGATTCGGCTGTCCTGCGGCTGTGTCTCCCTATTCGACACCTTGCGGATGACCATCAGATCCGCAGGCTCTCCCTCCCACTCGGCGGAGGAGGAACGCACGTTGACGGCGATGTTCTCGTTTCCACGTGTGGTCAACGCGAGAGCGAAGTCCTCGTCTCCTGTCCCACCGAGAACGGGGGAGCCTCGGAACAGATGGACCAGACCGCCCTCGGAGCCGATCTGCTCGACATCCTCATAGCCGGTCAGTTCCAGAAGGAAGCGGTTGATGAACAGGATCCTGTCGCCGCGATGGACCAGAATTCCGATCGGCAGCCGGTCGAGAATGCCGCCACCGTCGGGAGGAGCCAGCGACCGCGAGGGAGGCGTTGGCGCTGGCCCTGCAGCGGGCTCATTTTCCTCGGAGTGAGCGGCCTCCTCGGACGCGGGCGTACCTTCTTCCAGGCGTGCTCCGAGCGCGCGTGCAATCTCCCGGAAGGCATTCCGCTCGGCGCTGGAGAGGCCCGATGCTTGGGGCTGATTCTCGGCAGGACGGTTGCGTTGGACGGGTTCCGGCTCGTGCGGCTTGGGGCCGGAAAGCGCTGCGGCCACTTGGTCGCGCAAGTTCGAGAACCAAGTGTCCTCGTCCGAGGGGGCGGCTTCGGCAGCTGGCTCGTCAGCGGGCTTTTCCTCAGGCGGCCGGAACGGCAGGGTCTCGTCGTTGACCAGGCTTTGCGCAATCAGGTCGGCGGCTGCATTCGGGATCTTCCGCTCCTGGACGGCGTCCATGCGCAGGAGGCCGAAGCCCCGGAAACCGATGAGCTCCCGGGCCGGACCGAAGACAGGCATCCCGGCCCAATCGACGGGAACCTGCAGCGGGGAATTGTCGATGCTCCAGAGAATGGTGCGCCCGCTCCAGGTCTCACGGCGTGCAAACAGGGCGGCGACGCTCCCGTCCGGATCCTCCACGACGCTCCGCGACACCTCCTCCCACGTCTGGCCGACGATGTTGCCGGCCATGGCTCCCACAGCCAGGGGAAGATCGTTTGATACATCAGTGAAACGTGTTGCCGCATCCGTGTGCCAGATGAAGCGAACCGGACCAAGGCGTCTTTCCGGCAGGCGAGTGGCATCGCCTTCCACTTGCGTTGATGGCTCGCTGTCTGGCTGCTCCGATTGCCGGGCCGAGCGGAAGAAAGAGGATTCTTTCGGCACGGGTCCGACGAAGGCCGTTACGAGAACATCATCGCCGTTCTCCAGTGTCGCCAGGCGGGAGAGGGTTGCAACGGGCAGCCAGGGACGGGAGGGATCGAGCCGCAGGCGCTCTTTTAGAGCACCGTGACGGGGTGCTAGCCCTCCCGCCAGAGCCTTGATCCGATCGCGGGCCCGGAGGCCTGGAACCGTCCGGCCGTCTTCCTCGGCCAGTGCGTTACGCAATCCCTCTGCGGCGGGCGACGCCCAGAGCAGCCTCTCCCCTGCCCGATCCCACACGAGCACGCCAGCTCCAGGCTCTGCCAGCAGGCTCAAGCTCGGCTCGGCGGCAAGCTGTGCGATCAGCGCTTCAAATGGATTGGGGCCACCTGTCATCAACGGCCTTTACGGTGAAGGATCTCAGAGTCACTCAAGAAGAGCTTCTAGACTAATATCGACTGCCAAGCATGCAAGGCAGGACACTTGAATCCTTTTACTTTCAGGTAACCTTAATAGGGCGAGGCATGAAGGAGTTGATTTTGCATCGCACAATGTGATATTGCACTGCACAAATGCCCAATGATGAGGAGCAGCCCATGGCCACGAATCCGACCCAAAGTTACGAAGTTCCCCCGGAGATGCGCGATTTCGCCGAGAAGAGCGTCGAGCAGGCCCGCAAGGCCATCGATGGTTTCATGAGCGCCGCACAGAAGACGGCCGACACGTTCGAGGGATCGGCGAACACCGTCCAGGCCAGCGCCAAGGATGCCGCGCGCAAGACCTTCGCCTATACCGAGCAGAACCTTTCGGCCGCTTTCGACCTCGCCCAGCGGATGGTGCGCGCCAAGGACATGCAGGAAGCCATGCAGATCCAGGCCGAGTTCGTCCGGACCCAGTTCGAGGCGATGCAGACCCAGATGAAGGAATTCGGTTCCCTGGCCCAGTCGGCCATGAAGCAGCCGGGCTCCAAGAAGTAACTCCCTTCTCCCTTAAACCTTGCGAGGACCTCACGATGGCGGAAGTGAAGAAGCCTAAAGCCAAGACGACAGCCAAGAGCGTGCAGAAGGCCGACGATCTCGTCGAAATGGCCGCCATCTCGGCAGCCGAGACGATCAAGGCCGTCGCGGACACGAGGCCCGCTTCGTTGCCTGTGACGATCGCTGCGCCCGTCGAGGCAGGTGCCATCTTCTCGTCCGCCAAGAAGCAGGGTGACGTCTTCCGCAAGGCCATGAGCGACGCCGTGGCGGCCTCGGCCCAAGGGGCCCTGGAAGTGAACGACAAGATCATCGACGCCGTGAACACGCAGCGCCATGCGGCCCTCGACCTGTGGCGCTCGGCGATCAGCCCCTCCCCTCTGCCTGAAGCCTTCAAGGCCCAGAGCCAGGCCACGCGCCAAGCCTACGAGACGGCCTCCGCCCAGTGGAAGGACATCGCCGAGACGACGGCGCTCTGGTTCACCAAGAGCCTGGAGCCGCTGCAATCGGCCCTGCACCGGTCGGGACGTTAATCGCTCCACATCGGCGATCCCATGCATTAAGGCTCGGCTATGCGTATAGCCGGGCCTTTTTCATGTCCCCATCCCCGATTCCCGCCGTCATCGCCGTCGTGATCCGTGACGACCGGACGCTGCTCGTGCGCCGCGCCAACCCTCCCGATGCCGGTCTGTGGGGCTTTCCGGGCGGAAAGATCGAGTTCGGCGAGGCGGTCAGGGAAGCAGCCGCGCGAGAGCTTTTCGAAGAAGCTGGCGTTCGCGCCGAAGCCCAGGACATCATCACCACTCTCGATGTTCTCGTGCGGGATTCTGTCGGCCTGGTGGAGCAGCACTACATTCTGATCGCGATTCAGTGCCGTTGGATTGCCGGCGAGCCCGTTGCGGGCGACGACGCTCTCGAGGCGCGCTGGTTCGATCTTGCAGAGCTTGACCCGAGCCGATTGGCCATGAGCGCAGACGTGGATGTAATTGCTCGCCGGGCTCACGCGGCCTCGAACCTCGGCTCTTCCTGAACCAGCGCCACGACAAAAAGGCCTCGCCTTGGGAAAAGGCGAGGCCAAGTTCTGTCTCTTGCTTTGAGGCCTCGCGGCCGAACTTCACGGCACGATCTGCGCATAGTCGGCCTTCGATCTCAAGCTGAACGCGCGCGTCATGGTTGATGAAAAGTAAACATTTATCATTCATCAAGCATGTTTCGACTGATCATCCTCTGACATATTGCAACAATCTCTCGCGATCCCTTATTAGACCCGTGACAGGCAATAAATGCCTATCCGATCTTTTGTTGCTAAGCACGGAATACAGTAATGCGTCACTCTGCTCTTGGACTTCTCGCGGCCACTGCGGCTCTCGCCATCACGGCTTCGACGGCTCACGCGGCTGACCTGCCGAGCCGCTACTCTCCTGCCCCGGCCTATAATGCGCTTCCGGTCTTCACCTGGACGGGTTTCTATGCCGGCCTGAATGCCGGCTACGGCTGGAACGTCGGCGACAGCCGCTTCTACGATCCTGCCTTCGGCACGGTCAGGGGCAGCCGCGGCGGCGGCTTCGTAGGCGGCGCCCAGGCCGGCTACAATTACCAGTTCGGCATGTTCGTGGCCGGCGTCGAGACCGACCTTCAGTATGCCGCCGTCGGCAACAAGGGCGCATCCTACGGCACCACGTATTATGACGGCGATTCCGACGGCTTCTTCGGCACGATCCGCGCCCGCGCCGGCGTCGCCTTCGACCGCGCCCTTGTCTACGGCACAGGCGGCTTCGCCTATGGCGATATTGGCGGCAACCGCGGCTACGATCCGGTGCTCGGCCATCACACCGGTGACGAAGTCAACTGGGGCTGGACCCTCGGCGGCGGCGTGGAATACGCCATCACCAACAACTTCACCGCCAAGGTCGAAGGCCTCTATGTCGACCTCGACACGAAGGACAACTACGTGCTCGGCGGCCGCGTGAACGTAAACCGCGATGCGGAATTCGGCGTGATCCGCGCAGGCCTGAACTACAAGTTCAACTGAGCAAGCCGTATCCTCAAAATTGCAGAAGGCCCGGTGGCAGCACCGGGCCTTTTTGCTTGATGAAGCAATCAAGCACACATCAGGGATCGTTGACGCCCTTCGGCATCGTAAACGCCCCCCTGGTGGTCTCGTCCCGCTTGAGAGCCAACAGACGCCGCGCGGCAACACCGCCGGGCTCGGAGGAATAGAGCCTGTTATTGAGCACCTCGATCTGCCAGCGCTGCAATTCGAGCAGGGCCTGCAGGCCCCTCACCCGTGCCTGGAGAGCGAGAGCATCCTTCAAAGGGTCTGGTCCGCCAGTCGTCATGGGACCATCCCTCACAATCTTGGGATGAATCATGTCTGAACGCGCAATGTGAGAGGCTGAACACTAATCAGTTTTGACGGCCGAGGACATCGTCCTTGAGGCCTTTGAGCAATGGTGCTCAAGCTAGACAATATTACGCCAGAAATATGGCCCCTGCGCCTGTCCAGATTGTCGCGCAGGAACCCGAAGATCAGTCAGGCCGTTCCACCCGCATAGCTTGCTGGAGATTGTCATGCCTGAGCCACGTTACGAAATCGAGGCTGAAAAGATCCTCGCCGCGCTGAGCACAACGGCCCCGGACGAGCATGCCCTGATGCAGAGCCGCCGCCTTCTGGCCGAAGCCTTGGAACAAGCGGAGCAGCGCGGGCGTCGGATCTCCGGACATCAGAAGGAATCGAGCGGCTAGGGCATTTAACGGGAATGTGGACCTGGTTTGCGCTGGCATAGGCCTGTGGGTTTGCCTCAAACAATGCGCAGTTCTTCAGACATCTCTAACGATGGCGTGTGACATTTATCAAAGGCGGTCCAGCTCTCCCCTGCGACATTGACGGCGAGGAACGGCCCCTCGCGAGGGACGTTGCTCCTCGTGTGCGATAGGACACAGCAGAACGACCTCGGACGTGATGATCTCCGAGCGTTGGGAGAACCGATCAATGCGCTCTACTTTGCTTGCAACCACGCTCGGCACCATGGGTGTCTTCGCAGCCGGCTCTGCAGCTCTGTCGGCCGACACGCGCATTGCGTCCATGCCATTCAGCGAATGCCTTTCCATCATCAACGAAGCGGCACAGGACGTCGACGAGGAACCGGTCAAGCTTGTCAGTAAGGACGATATGGTCACGGTTCGGATCAACGCCTCTGACGGCTTCGTCACCGTGTCCTGCGACCGTAGCGCCAACAAGATGACCTTGACCAAGAGCCCGGTTCCTGAAGCAGCCGGCCTGACAGCCTCCGCTCACTGACGCTTCACAGGACTGAGCAGTTCAAAATGCAACGGCGAGCCGAAGCTCGCCGTTCTTGTTTCGAGAGAAGGGCACGAACGCCTGCCCTCACTTCTTCCTGTTGTAGACATCGAGGGAGACGGCGGCGAGCAGCACGAGGCCCTTGATGACCTGCTGGTAGTCGATGCCGATGCCGAGGATCGACATGCCGTTGTTCATCACGCCCATCACGAAGGCGCCGATGACGGCTCCCGTCACCTTGCCGACGCCGCCCGTGGCCGACGCGCCGCCGATGAACACGGCCGCGATCACGTCGAGCTCGAAGCCGAGACCGGCCTTCGGAGTCGCGGTGTTGAGGCGCGCCGCGAAGATGAGGCCCGCGAGACCCGCCAGCACGCCCATGTTGACGAAGGTCAGGAAGGTCAGGCGCTCGGTCTTGATGCCCGACAGCTTGGCCGCCTTCTCGTTGCCGCCGAGCGCATAGATGCGCCGGCCGATCGTGGTGCGATTGGTCACGAAGGCATAGAGCGCGATCAGCACGGCCATGATGACGAGCACGTTCGGCAGGCCGCGATAGGTTGCCATCAGGTAGCAGAATGCGATCACGAGGACGGCGAGCAGGCCGTTCTTGAAGGCGAACAGGCCGAAGGGCGCCGTCTCGACCGCATGCTTGAGCTGGTTGGCGCGGCTGCGGAAGCTGAAATAGACCAGCGCGGCCACGCTGGCCACGCCCAGGAACAATGCCGTGTAGTTGAAGCCCTCGCCGCCGAAGACGTCCGGAATGAAGCCGGAGCTGAGCCGCTGGAACACGACCGGGAACGGGCCGACCGACATGCCGCCGAGAAGCGCCAGGGTCAGGCCCTTGAAGACCAGCATGCCCGCGAGCGTGACGATGAAGGACGGGACCTTGAAATAGGCGACCCAATAGCCCTGCGCAGCGCCGATCAGGCCACCCACGATCAGGCATGCGATGGTGGTGGTCACCGGATCGAAGCCCCAGCGCACCATCATCATGGCTGCCAAGCCACCGACGAAGCCCACGATGGAGCCGACGGAGAGGTCGATATGCCCCGCCACGATGACCAGGAGCATGCCCAGCGCCATGATGACGATGTAGCTGTTCTGGAGCACCAGGTTGGTAAGGTTGAGCGGTCGCAGCAGGGTTCCGTCGGTCACCACCTGGAAGAACAACATGATGACCAGGAGCGACAGCAGCATGCCGTAATCGCGGAAATGGGTTTTGACGAACTCCATCCACGACGTCTTCTGCTGGGGGACGTGAAGCTCGTCAGCGGTTCTCGTGTCCATCTCAGCGTCTCCCCGACTTAACGATAGCGTGCATGATCTTTTCCTGGGATGCCTCGGCAATATCGAGCTCGGCGATCAGGGAGCCCTCGTTCATGACATAGATCCGGTCGCACATGCCGAGCAGTTCCGGCATCTCGGATGATATCATGAGGACGCCCTTGCCTGCATCCGCCAACCTGTTGATGATCGTATAGATTTCGTATTTCGCCCCGACGTCGATGCCGCGGGTCGGCTCGTCCAGGATCAGGATCTCCGGATCGGAGAAGAGCCATTTGCTCAGGACCACCTTCTGCTGGTTGCCGCCTGAGAGGTTCACCGTCTCCTGGAAGACGTTGGAGCAGCGGATTCGCATCTGGCCCCGATAATCGTTGGCGACCGCCAGCTCCCGGATGTCGTCGATGACGAGGTTCTTGGACACGCCCTCGAGATTGGCGAGCGTCACGTTCTTGCGGATATCCTCGGCCAGGACCAGGCCATAGGTCTTGCGGTCCTCGGTGGCATAGGCGATGCGGTTCGAGACGGCCTTTTCCACCGTGCTGACGTCGATCTCCTTGCCGTGCAGGGTCACGCGACCGGAGATGTTCTGGCCATAGCTGCGCCCGAACAGGCTCATGGCGAATTCGGTCCGCCCTGCTCCCATCAGCCCGGCAATGCCCACGATCTCGCCGCGCCGGATGTTCAGGTTGACGTTCTTGACCACCTGCACGTGGCTGTGGAGCGGGTGATAGGCCGACCAGTTCTCGACCTGGAAGATGGTCTCGCCGATCTTCGGTTCGCGCTTCGGGTACCGATCCTCCATGGTGCGGCCCACCATGCCGCGGATGATGCGGTCCTCGCTCACGGCTTCAGCCCGGCAATCCAGCGTCTCCACCGTGCCGCCGTCGCGCAGGACCGTGATGGAATCGGCGACCTTCGAAATCTCGTTCAGCTTGTGCGAGATCAGGATGGAGGAAATCCCCTGCTCCTTGAACTGGAGCAGCAGATTTAAAAGAGCATCGCTGTCCTTCTCGTTCAGGCTCGCGGTTGGCTCGTCGAGGATGAGAAGCTTCACCTTCTTCGAAAGCGCCTTGGCAATCTCCACGAGCTGCTGCTTGCCGACGCCCAGATTGGTGATCAGCTCCTCGGGCGATTCCTTGAGGCCTACGAGCTTCAGCAGCTCCTTCGTCTTCGCGAACGCGACGGACCAGTCGATGACGCCGTACTGGGCCTGCTCGTTGCCAAGGAAGATATTTTCCGCGATCGACAGGAGCGGCACGAGCGCCAGCTCCTGGTGGATGATGATGATGCCGAGCTTCTCGCTGTCGGCGATGCCCTTGAACTGGCGCTCCTCGCCTTCGTAATGGATCTCGCCGGAATAGGAGCCGTGCGGATAGACGCCGCTCAGAACCTTCATCAGGGTGGATTTTCCGGCGCCGTTCTCGCCCACCAGGGCGTGGATCTCGCCGGCCTTGACCGAGATATTGACGTTGTCCAGCGCCTTCACGCCGGGAAACGTCTTGGTGATCCCCCGCATTTCAAGGATCGCATTCATCGCATGTCCTCAGGCAACAGGCCTTCTAGCGCATCGTGCGGAAAGGTGGACCCGGTTTTCCGCTAAGAACGATGCGCTCTTCAAAGGGTGGAGCATCGGATCCGACCCCAAAAGTGGGTTCCACTTTTGGGTCCGATGCTCTGGAAATGAGCATGGACCCTGCGCGGGCGCGCAGGGTCCATTCTTCATCGGACCAATTACTTGAACTGGTCTTCCTTGTAGTAGCCGCTGCCGACCAGAACTTCCTTCCAGTTGGAAGCATCGACGCTGACCGGCTTCAGCAGGTAGGCCGGAACGACCTTCACGCCGTTCTCGTAGGTCTTGGTGTCGTTGACTTCCGGCTGCTTGCCCGAGAGCACGGCGTCGACCATGTTGACCGTCACCTTCGCGAGCTCGCGGGTGTCCTTGAACACCGTCGAGGTCTGCTCCTTGGCGAGGATCGACTTGATCGAGGGCACTTCGGCGTCCTGGCCGGTGATGATCGGCATCGGCTGCTTCGGCGTGCCGTAGCCCACGCCCTTGAGCGACGAGATGATGCCGATGCTCAGGCCGTCATAGGGCGAGAGGACCGCATCGACGCGCTTGTCGGTGTAATAGGCGGAGAGCAGGTTATCCATGCGGGCCTGGGCCACGGCGCCGTCCCAGCGCAGGGTCGAGACCTTGTCCATGCCGGTCTGGCCGCTGACCACCTTGAGCTTGCCGCTCTTGAGGTAGGGGTCGAGCACGGACATGGCGCCGTTGTAGAAGAAGTAGGCATTGTTGTCGTCGGGCGATCCGCCGAACAGTTCGATGTTGAACGGGCCCTTGCCCTCCTTCAGGCCGAGCGCCTTCTCGATGTAGCCGCCCTGAAGCACGCCGACCTGGAAGTTGTCGAAGGTGGCGTAGTAGTCGACGTTCTTGGAATTGCGGATCAGGCGGTCATAGGCGATGACCTTGATGCCCTTGTCGGCGGCCTGCTGGAGCGCATCGGAGAGCGTCGTGCCGTCGATGGCCGCGATCACGAGCACCTTGGCGCCCTTGGTGATCATGTTCTCGATCTGCGACAGCTGGTTCGGGATGTCGTCTTCCGCATATTGCAGGTCGACGTTGTAGCCCTTCTCTTTGAGCACCTTGACCATGTTGTTGCCGTCGTCGATCCAGCGCGCGGACGACTTCGTGGGCATGGCCACGCCGACCGTGCCCTTGTCCTGTGCCTGCGCGGCGCCGAGGAGGCCAAAGGCTCCCAGAGCCACGGCCGCTATTGTGGTCGTGAATGTCTTCAAGGTCGTTCTCCCTCTCGTCCATGCCCGGAACGACATTCTCGCGCCCGGCGCATATTCACATTCTTCGTTCCAGGTCCGAGCCGGTGCTGTTTTCCAGGCGCCGCTCGGCCTGCCCTTTAGATCCATCATAACGGCAGAGCAGTCCTCAGGAACAGCCCCACCTCATGCCCCTCATGAGCGTGTGTTAGACCTCTCCTAACGGCTAATAAATCATACTATAATACTATTCTTCTCGACAAGGCGCCTGAGTGGCGATGATCCACTTGGCTGGCAGCCCTGGCAGATTTCCGGCAAGACTATTCCCCCGAGAAAGCATGAACCTGGACCGTCGCCAGTGCACTCTCCGCATGCTTGATCCGAACCCGCTCCGCTGCCTGGAGAATCAGCTCCGACATGGCCTCGCTCGCCGCCACCGGGCTCCCCCGCTCGATGGCGTCGAACACTGCTTGGTGCTGCCGCATCACTTCACGGAATCGGTCGTCGCTCGAGACCGGGGAGCTGATCGTGAACGAGGTCGCCAAGGCGGCACCGATCACCGAACCGATCGATTGCAGGAAGGGATTGGCGGACGCCTCAAGGATAGCCTGGTGGAAGGCTAGATCGGCCTTCGTGAAGCCCTGCCGGCTGCTCTCGCAATGATACATGGCCTGAAGTGCCCTGCTCATCTCCGTCAGCTGCTCCGGCGTCCGCCGCACGGCTGCCGTGGCACAGGCCAACGGCTCCAGCATCTGCCGGATCTCGAAGAGCCATCCGAGGAAACGGGCATCGACGCCCATTTCGAGATGCCATCCGAGGATGTCGGCATCGAACATGTTCCAGTTGTTGCGGTCCAGAACCTTCGTGCCGACCTTCGTCTTGGACTCGATCAGGCCCTTCGCGGCCAGCGTCTTCAGCGCCTCCCGGAGAGCCGTTCGCGAGACCCCGTACAGCTCCATCAGCTCCGCATCGCCCGGCAGGGTGCTGCCGACGGGAAAGCGGCCCTGCATGATGTTCTGACCGATCCCATGGGCAACGAGATCATGAGCTGATCGCGCTCTCGCAGGCCTCTGGATACCGTTCAGCAACACCATTCTCCCTTTTTACCTTGTTCGAAGCGACGCCGCCGAAAGGCCGCGCTGCAGCACGATGAATGTGAACAGCAGAGCCCCGATGGCGATTTTGGTCCACCACGAACTCAAGGTCCCCTCGAACGTGATGTAGGTCTGGATCAACCCCTGGATCAGGACGCCGACGAGCGTTCCGATGATCGTCCCGTAGCCTCCCGTGAGCAGGGTGCCGCCGATGACGACCGCCGCGATCGTGTCGAGCTCGACGCCGGTCGCGGCCAGGGAATAGCCCGCAGAGGTATAGAAGGAAAAGACGATTCCGGCCAAGGCCGCGAGAAAGCTCGACAGCATGTAGATGCGGATCGTCGTTCTCCCCACGGGCACGCCCATCAGCTCCGCCGAGGTCCGGTTGCCGCCGAGCGCATAGACATTGGCGCCGAAGCGGGTGAAATGCGCCAGGACGATGCCCATCGCGAATGTCAGCAGCATGACCAGGGCGATGAAGGTCAGCCGCCCGCCGCCGGGCAGCCCGAAGGCGATGTCCGTGATCTGGCCATAGGCCGGTGCGTTGATGGGGATCGAATCCGTGGTGAGCACGAAGCACAGGCCTCGTGCCAGGAACATGCCCGCCAGCGTCACGATGAAGGCGGGGATCTGGAAGGTGTGGATCAGGAGGCCCATGCCGGCCCCGAACAGAGCCGCGATCCCTAGGATGAGAACGAAGGCAATGTAGGGGTTGAGCCCGTATTTCTCGATGGTGACGGCCAGGAATACGCCCGTGAAGGCGATGACCGAGCCGACCGAGAGGTCGATGCCGCCGGACAGGATGACGAAGGTCATGCCGACGGCCACGATGCCCAGGAAAGCATTGTCGGTCAGAAGATTGCCGATCACGCGGGTCGAGGCGAAGCTCGGAAACTGCGCGAGGCAGATCAGGTAGCCGACGATGAAGACCGCGAGCGTTATGAGAACGGGAAGGTGACGCCTGATCATGCTCTTGCCTTCCAGACGGAACGGACGGCCGACAGAACGGGCGACTGGGCGAGAAGCACGGCGAGCACCACGATGGCCTTCACGATGAGATTGTATTCGGGCGGATAGCCGCTCAGCAGGATGCCGGTGTTCATCGCCTGGATGATCAGGGCGCCGACGACGGAGAGCCCGAGGCTGAAGCGCCCGCCGAACAGGGACGTGCCGCCGATCACCACTGCCAGGATGGCATCGAGCTCGAGCCAGAGCCCGGCATTGTTGGCATCGGCCCCGCGGATGTCCGCCGTCACGATCAGCCCGGCGATCGCCGCGCACAGGCCGCACCACATATAGACCGCGATGGTCACGACCTTCGTGCCGATGCCCGCATAGGAGCTCGAACGGACATTGGCTCCGATGGATTCGATGAAGAGGCCGAGGGCCGTGTAGCGGACGATGAAATGCGTGATGACGAGCATCACGATGGCGATCACCACCGGCATCGGCAGCGTCAGGAAGGATCCGCCGCCGATGGCCGCGAAGCCTTCGCTCACGAAGGTGATGATCTGTCCCTCGGTGATCAGCTGCGCGAAGCCGCGCCCCGCCACCATCAGGATCAGGGTCGCCACGAAGGGCTGGATTTCGAGGACCGCGACGAGGAAACCGTTCCAGAGGCCGCAGGCGAGACCGATGCCCGCGGCGGCCGCCAGCGCGGCGGGCAGCGGATAGCCCTGCGCGGTCAATGTCGCGGCCGTGGCGCCCGCGATCGCCATGACGGCGCCGACGGAGAGATCGATGCCCCGGGTCGCGATGACGAGAGTCATCCCTAGGGCCAGGATGGCGACAGGCGCGCCGCGGTTCAGGACGTCGATGAGGCTGCCGAAGAGCCGCCCATCCTGCAGGCGCAGGGCGAAGAAGTCGCGGAAGACGAGCCAGTTGACGAGAAAGACGACGAGGAGCGCCGCGACCTGCGGAAGCCCCCTGGGAAGCGTGCGAGCGCTACTCACTTGAATCATGCCGCTCATGAATGGCCCGCGATGGTTGTCATGATGGTATCGGCACTCACTTCGGCTCCGGAGAGTTCGCGCACATGCCGCCGGTCGCGCAGGACGACGACCCGGTCGCTGTAGGAGGCGATCTCCTCCAGCTCCGACGAGATGACGAGAAGGGCGAGCCCATCCTCGCACAGACGTTCGATTAGGCGGATGATCTCCGCATGGGCCCCCACGTCGATGCCGCGCGTCGGCTCGTCGAGGATGAGGAAGCGCGGTTCGGTGGCGAGCCAGCGGGCGAGCAGCGCCTTCTGCTGATTGCCGCCGGAGAGAAGCCCGATGGGCTTTTCCGCATCCGGCGTGCGGATGTCGAGAAGCTTGATGAAGCGGTCGGCGATCTCTTCCTGCTTGCGTCTCGGGATCAGGCGCAGCCAGCCGCGCTGCGCCTGGAGAGCCAGGATGATGTTCTCGCGCACGGACAATTCCGCCACGATGCCTTCCGTCTTGCGATCCTCGGGCGTGAACCCGAACCGCAGCCGGGCCGCATCGCGCGGCGTGGCGATGCGCACGGGCCTTCCAGCGACGAAGGCCTGCCCGCTGTCGGAGCGTTCGATGCCGAAGACCAGTTTGGCCGTTTCCGTCCGGCCGGAACCGAGCAGGCCCGCAAGTCCAACCACCTCGCCGGGACGCACAGCCAGATCGAACGGCTCCAGGAGGCGGCGCTTGCCGTAATCTTTGAACGCGACGAGTGGCTCGCCCGCGACGGGTTTACGCTGGTTGCGGTGGAGCGCTTCCGCGGCAAGCTCGCGCCCCAGCATCATGGAGACGAGCTCGATTCGCGGCAGTTCTGCGATGGGGCGTGAACCAACGAGGCGGCCGTTGCGCAGAACGGTGATCCGGTCGCAGACCGCATAGACCTGATCGAGGAAATGCGTGACGAACACGATGCCGATGCCGCGGCTCTTGAGATCCCTCAGGATCTTGAAAAGCGTTTCGACCTCATGCGCATCGAGGCTTGCCGTCGGCTCGTCGAGGATCAGCACCTTGGCGGAGAGATCGACCGCACGGGCGATGGCGATGATCTGCTGAACGGCCACCGAATAGGTGTTCAGCGGATTGGCCACGTCGATATCGAGACCATAGCCCGCCAGAAGCTCTTCCGAGAGACGGCGCATCTCGCCGGTTCGCACGAGGCCGAAGCGGTGCGGCTGACGGCCGATGAAGAGATTTTCCGCCACCGACAGGTTGGGCAGAAGATTGACTTCCTGATAGACGGTTCCAATGCCGAGTGAAAGTGCGTCAGCGGGATCCCGCGCCTCGATTTCCTGCCCGTCGAGACGAATAGTACCGCCATCGCGCTTGAAGACGCCGGTGAGCACCTTGATCAATGTCGACTTGCCAGCGCCGTTCTCGCCGAGCAGGCCGTGAATTTCGCCCGCGTGCAGCGTGAAGTCCACGTGGTCGAGGGCCTGCACGCCCGGAAAGCCCTTCGTGAGACCTCGGATCTCGAGAAGCTGAGGCTGCTCTGTCAATGATGGCATCCCATCCTCGTCGGTCCCATACATGAGGCAGCAGGCGATTGCCCGCCTGCTGCCGGGATCATGCGACGATTTCAGTAGAGGTCCTTGCGCTTGTCGTATTCGGCCTTCGCCGTCTCGGGCGTGAAGACCTTGGATTCCGTCTGGATCCATTTCTTCGGCGCGGTGCCGTTCTTCTTGAAGGCCGTGAGCGCGTCGAGCGCGGGACCGGCCATGTTCGGCGTCAGCTCGACCGTGACATTGGCCTCACCGTCGGCCATGGCCTTGAAGATGTCCGGAACGCCGTCGATGGACACGATCTTGATGTCCTTGCCGGGCTTCAGGCCGGCTTCCTTGATGGCCTGAATGGCGCCGATCGCCATGTCGTCGTTATGCGCGTAGACCGCGCAGATATTCTTGCCGCCGCCTTCGGCCTTAATGAAGCTTTCCATCACTTCCTTACCCTTGGTGCGGGTAAAGTCGCCTGATTGCGTGCGGATGATCTTCATGCCGGGATTGGCAGCGACGACCTGATCGAAACCCTTCTTGCGGTTGATCGCCGGGCTCGACCCCACCGTGCCCTGCAGCTCAACCACGTTGCACTTGCCGCCGGTTTCCTTGGCGAGCCACTCGCCGGCGACCTTGCCTTCATAGACCGTGTCGGACGTCACGGCCGTGAGATAGAGCGACTCGTCCTTCGTATCGATGGAACGATCGAGCAGCACGACCGGGATCTTGGCGTCCTTGGCCTCTTTCAGAACCGCATCCCAGCCGGTCGACACGACCGGCGCGATGAAGATCGCGTCCACACCCTGCGCGATGAAGGAGCGAACGGCGCGGATCTGGTTTTCCTGCTTCTGCTGCGCGTCGGAAATCTTCAGATCGACGCCACGCTTCTCGGCCTCGATCTTCGAAACTTTCGTCTCGGCGGCGCGCCAGCCGGATTCCGATCCGACCTGAGAGAACCCGATGGTCATTTTATTCTGAGCATAAGCGGCACCAGAGGACAGCATCAGCGCAGCCATGCCGATCGTCGTCAAAAGATGACGGGCCTTCATAAGCATTCTCCCTAAATTTGTCGTTGCTCTTCGACTTTAGCAGCCTTATCAGCTGACTATTAGTACTATTATATGAATCATATGGGTCGCATATTCGACCAAAGTCGCGCCCTTATGCACCCGACAACCGAGCGATACAAAGTTTCAAAGGCACCAAAAGAAATGACCGAAGAGAAGAAACGCCCGCTTCGCAGCCAAGCCTGGTTCGGCCGTCAGGACAAGATGGGGTTCTATTATCGCTCCTTCCTGAAGAACAGCGGTTTTCCGCAGGACCAGTTCGAGGGCCGGCCCGTGATCGGCATCTGCAACACCTGGTCCGAGTTGACGCCCTGCAACGCGCATTTTCGCACCATCGCCGAGCATGTGAAATACGGCGTTCTGGATGCCGGCGGCTTCCCGCTCGAATTCCCGGTCTCCTCGCTCGGCGAGGTCACCATGCGTCCGACGGCCATGCTGTTCCGCAACCTCGCGGCCATGGACGTGGAAGAGGCGATTCGCGCTCACCCGCTCGACGGTGTCGTGCTCCTCATGGGCTGCGACAAGACCACCCCTGCCCTGCTGATGGGCGCGGCCTCGGCGGACCTGCCCACCATCGGCGTGTCGGGCGGCCCGCAGCTGCGCGGCGTCTATCGCGGCAAGTATATCGGCTCTGGCACCAACATCATTTCGATGAGCGAGCAGCTGCGCGCCGGCGAAGTGACCTTGCAGGAATTCCACGAGGCGGAAGGCGGCATGAACCGATCGGCCGGCCACTGCATGACCATGGGAACCGGCTCCACCATGGCGTCCATGGTCGAGGCGCTCGGCGTCGGTCTGCCGGAGAACGCCGCGATCCCGGCCGCCGACGCGCGGCGCAACCATCTCGCCCGCATGGCCGGCCGGCGCATCGTCGAGATGGTGAACGAAGACCTCGTGCTGTCGAAGCTCATGACGCGCCAGGCCTTCGAGAACGCCATCCGCACACTCGCGGCCATCGGCGGCTCGACCAACGCAGTCGTGCATCTTCTCGCCATCGCCGGGCGGTGCGGCGTCGACCTGACCCTCGACGATTTCGACCGTCTCGGGCGCGACATTCACTGCCTCGTCGACCTAATGCCCTCAGGCCGCTTCCTGATGGAGGATTTCTATTACGCCGGCGGCCTGCCGGTCGTGCTGCGCACGCTCGGCGAGCGCGGCCTGCTGCACAAGGATGCTCTCACCGCCAACGGCAAGCCGATCTGGGAGAACGTGAAGGACGCGCCGTGCTGGAACCGCGAGGTGATCACCACCTTCGAGGAACCCTTCAAGCCGGAAGCCGGCATTGCGATCCTCAAGGGCAACCTCGCGCCCAACGGCGCGGTCATCAAGCCGTCCGCCGCCTCGCCCGAACTGATGCAGCACACGGGCCGGGCAGTCGTGTTCGAGACTATCGAGGATCTGCATCATCGCATCGACGACGAGGATCTCGACATCGACGAGACCTGCATCATGGTGCTGAAGAATTGTGGCCCGAAGGGCTATCCGGGCATGGCCGAGGTCGGCAACATGCCGCTGCCGCAGAAGCTGCTCAGGAAGGGCGTGCGCGACATGATCCGCATCTCGGATGCGCGCATGTCCGGCACGGCCTACGGCACAGTGGTGCTGCACGTTGCGCCGGAAGCCGCCGCCGGCGGCCCGCTGGCGCTGGTGCAGAACGGCGATCTCATCACGCTCGATGTCGCGGCGCGAAGCCTGCATCTTCACGTCGAGGCCGAGGAGATGGAGCGCCGCCGCGCCGCCTGGATTGCGCCCTCACCGCATGCCGATCGCGGCTGGGCCAAGCTCTATGTTGACCACGTTCTGCAGGCCGACAAAGGTGTCGATCTGGACTTTCTCGTCGGACGGACAGGATCGCCCGTTCCACGAGACAACCATTGAACGCGACACCATCAATATTGTGAAGGGAGAAACCATGTCCATGTCCGGCAAGACCGCCACGCGCCCCTATCGCGGCGTGTTCCCTGTGGCCCCCACCATCTTCGATGACGGCGGCAGGCTCGATCTCGAAGGCCAGAAGCGCGCCATCGACTTCATGATCGATGCAGGCTCCGACGGCATCTGCATTCTCGCGAACTTCTCCGAGCAATTCCTGCTGACCGATGCCGAGCGAGAGGCCGTGATGACGACGGTGCTCGATCATGTCGCCGGGCGGGTTCCGGTCATCGTCACCACCAGCCACTTTGCGACCGAGATCTGCGTCGATCGCTGCCGCCGGGCCGAGGCCGCGGGCGCCGCCATGGTCATGATCATGCCGCCCTTCTTCGGCGCGACGCTGCGCGTGTCGGAGGCCGGGATCTACGAGTTCTTCCGCAGGGTCTCGGATGCCATCACCATCCCCATCATGATCCAGGACGCCCCGATGGCCGGCACCTTCCTGTCGGCCTCCTTCCTGGCCCGCATGGCCAAGGAGATCGCCAACGTCTCCTACTTCAAGATCGAGGTGCCCGGCACGGCCGGCAAGCTGCGCGAGCTGATTGCGCTGGGCGGCAACGCCATCGAAGGCCCCTGGGACGGCGAGGAAGCGATCACCCTCATGGCCGATCTCGATGCCGGTGCGACGGGCGCGATGACGGGCGGCGCCTACCCGGATGGGATCCGCAAGATCATCGATCCCTACATGGCCGGCAACAAGGAGGAGGCCGCTGCCGCCTACGAGCGCTGGCTGCCGCTGATCAACTATGAGAACCGGCAATGCGGGCTGCTGGCCGCCAAGGTGCTGATGCAGGAAGGCGGCGTGATCCGATCCGACGCCGTGCGCCATCCGTTGCAGCCCCTTCACCCGGACACCCGCAAAGGCCTGCTCGAGGTTGCTCGCCGCCTCGATCCGATGGTCTTGCGCTGGGGCCGGTAGTCCGCCGAGCCAGTACGCCATCCCTGAACCTTATCGGGAGCGTCGCAGCCGCAAGGCCGCGACGCTCTTCCTGTTTCGGTGCCTCGTCACATGATGGAAACTGGCTGCGCGAGACTTATATGGGGGAAAACCCCACGAGATGCCCTCCATGCCCGATACAGACGACCAGCCGGAAGACGAACTGGAAGAGCTTAACGGTACGAAGCGGATCAACTTCCGCGACTATCCGAGTTCCGGCCTCGTGGTGATCGCCGCCCTCAGCTCGGGCTTGGGGTGGATGCTGTTCAAATGGCTTGGCAAGAAGCGCAAGGCCCGGAACGGCACATCGGCTGACGAAACCCCCGCCACCTCCCCTTCTGAAACGGGATCGTCGGAGGGCGGGAACCGGTGAGCCGGGATGGCCCCTCCCATGGGATGTGCTGCTGCGCACCGCCTCCTGAGGCACATGGGTTTACCTTAGGGAACCAATTGGAGGTTCCTATGGCTCATTCGGCCGTTTCCTTCGTTCTCGGCATTATCGCCCCCGTGGCACTGGTCGGCTGGCTGCTCGTGCTCCACTGACAGTTCTCGTCGCTCCGTTGCCCCATCGCTGTCCTTACATGGAGTGGCACTGCGCTTTCGAAGTTCGCGACTCCGAGCCGTTCCAGCATGATCGTTCAACGAGGGTTCCAGCTTCTTCTCCAGCTAGCCCCGTTTTTGCGGCGGAGCCAGCCGCTCTCCTTCGCACAGTGAAGCGCGCCGCGGTGACAGGCCTGCCGCTCTTTAATCGTGTCGGCGAGTGCACTGGTAACGAAATCCAGAACGATTCCATGGAAAATCGGAGGCTCTCCTGGGCAAGCTTCTAAAGCATCGGATCCGATAATGGGTGCATCGTTGATGCGGAAAACCGGGTCCACTTTTCCGCACGATGCGCTAGCATCCCGTGTATAAGAGCCACAGCGACACGCCAGACTCAAGGAAGACCGATGGTGGACCTTCAACGCAATGCATTCAAAGCCGCTCTCCAGAACAGGCAGCTGCAGATCGGGCTCTGGAGCAGCCTCTGCAGCAACATTGTGGCGGAGATCATTGCTCATAGCGGCTTTGACTGGATTCTGCTCGACATGGAGCATTCCCCCAACGAGGTGCCAGGAATCCTGAACCAGCTCCAAGCCCTTTCTGGCGGCACTGCCACTCCCATCGTACGTCCGGCCTGGAATGATCCCGTTCTGATCAAACGTCTCCTCGATATCGGCGCGCCGGCGGTTCTGATCCCGTTCGTTCAAAATGCCCGGGAAGCAGAGCAGGCGGTTGCCGCCTGTCGCTATCCTCCCGCAGGCATTCGCGGAATCACGTCGGTAAGCCGTCCCAGCGGGTATGGCCGCTTGCCGGCTTACCTGAAGCGGGCAGACCAGGAGACATGCGTTCTGGTGCAGATCGAGACGTCAGCGGCTCTCGCAGAACTGGAGGCGATTGCAAGCGTCGATGGAGTTGATGGCGTCTTCATCGGCCCCGCAGATCTGTCTGCATCCTTGGGCCATATTGGGAACCCGCAGCACCCTGAGGTGCAGGCCGCCATTCAAGATGCCGTGCGGCGGCTCAAGGCTGTGGGAAAGCCCGCCGGCATTCTTGCACCGCGTGAGGCGGATGCGCGCCGCTACATCGAGTGGGGCTATGAGTTCGTCGCGGTCGGATCCGACCTGGGACTTCTCGTTAAAGGCGCGGACGACCTAGCAAACAGCTTCAAGACAATCACGTCAAAGTAAGTTTGCCGCTGCCGTCTCAAAGGGTAAATTGCGAGGCAAGAATTGTCCTAGCAATGCTCCGACGACGGCACCAGTACAGCCTTACTCACTCTGACCTTGTATGCCATCGCTCTCGATTTGCGTCTGATAGGGTGTAGGCGTCGGTTCGTAAGTGGCCTCGGCGACGGTGTCCGGCTCGTGCCAATCTTCCGGTTCGGCATACACCGATCGCCTTGGCTCCTTGCAAAGATCCTCACAAACGCTCCGGGTTGCCCGCCTATTGCTGGCTTCAATGCGTTTGTTGAACTTCTCTTGCTTCACAAACCAGTCGCTGTTGCGGTCAGGCGTCTGAGCACCGGCATGACTTGCTATGATAAGTCCAGTGATCGCCAGGAAGAGTGGTTTCAGTCGCATCATCATACTGCCAACGATAATCCTGCCGGGCATGGTGTCCGACGCTGTTGCACTATCACTATGACTAGAGTGAAGAAACTGAATCACAAACAACCCTGTAGTCGAAGCCGGCTGACTACAAAGTATGAAGCCTCTCGGTCGCCTTCATTCACATCGGCTCCGGCAGAAGCCATTCTTCCATCCGCAATTCATCATTGTAGCCAGGGGTCAGGAGCATTCCGACGTCAGGCGCCCGCTCGCGCACGCCATCAACAAGCGCCAACATGCTGCGTACCGTCGTCGGCCCGGATATTCGGATCGTCGTGGAGATGAAGAGCCATCGTCATCGCGGAGGATGTCGGCCTCCCGTTATACGTCTCAGAATCCGCGACAGTTCCTCAGCCGCGTAAGGCTTCTGCAACAACTCGAACCCGTGCCGCCCTTTCTCGGCCAGCACATGGCTGTAGCCCGAGGTCAGGACGACCGGCAGGTCTGGATAGCGCCGACGGATCTCCTGACCGAGCTCGATGCCGCTCATGCCCGGCATGACCACATCGGAAAAGACGACGTCGAAATCGTCCGCTCTTTGCAAAAGCGCGAGGGCCTAGGTGGCATTGGCGGCCCAAGTCGTCTCGTAGCCGAGATCCTGGAGGACCTGCGTCGAGAAACGCCCCACCTCGACGTTGTCCTCCACCACGAGCACCCGACGTCCACGCCCCTCCTCCGGAGCCGAGCCGGAGGGAACGTTGCGCGTGTTCCCAGCAGCGGCTGTTTCGTCGATGCGTGGTAGATACAGGGTAAACGTTGTGCCGCGGCCAACCTCACTCTCCACCGCCACATCGCCACCCGATTGCTTGGCAAAGCCGTAGACCTGGGACAGCCCCAGCCCCGTACCCTTGCCGACCTCCTTGGTGGTGAAGAACGGCTCGAAGATCCGGACGAGCTCGTCTGGCGCGATGCCAGCGCCGGTATCCTTCAGCGAAACGGCCACGAAAGGACCCGCCCCACCGCGATGCCCACGGATCGCCGGCACCCCGGACGCCTCCTCGACCCGTACCGTGAGCGTGCCTTCACCGTTCATGGCATCCCGCGCATTGACCACCATGTTGACCAGAGCAGTCTCGAACTGGCTCATGTCGGCTTCGATCAGGCAACGCTCGCTGCTCATCTCCACGATGATCCGAATGCGCGAGCCGACGACGGTTCGCAGCATGTCGGTGATGGCGCGGATGCGCTCGGACGCGTCGAACACCTCCGGCTTCAGGGCCTGCCTGCGGGCAAAGGCCAGGAGCTGGCCGGTCAGCCTGGCGGCACGGTCGACCGTATCGGAGATCGCATCGACGTAGCGCCGCCGCCGCTCGTCCGGCAATCCGGGCTTGCGCAGCAGATCGGTGGACGACTTGATGATCGTGAGCAGGTTGTTGAAGTCATGCGCCACGCCCCCCGTGAGCTGCCCCACTGCCTCCAGCTTCTGCGACTGGCGCAAGGCGTCCTGAGCCTGTGCCAAGGCTGCGGCGGCCTCCTTCTCGGCCGTGACATGGCGCCCGTAGGCATAAACCTGGTCGCCTTCCACAGAGGTGTGCCAGGAGATCCAGCGGGGACTTCCGTCCTTGTGGCGGTAGCGGTTCTCGAAATTTGTGAGATCATGCGCAGCGGCCGCTTCGTCGAGACCGTCCTGAGTCAGGGCGGCATCCTCGGGCCAGATGAACTCCAGGAAGCTATGGCCGACCACCTCGTTCGGCAGGTGGCCGAGCATGGTCGTCCAGGCCGGATTGACGGCCCGGAAGATGCCGTCGGCACCAACGATGACGAGTAGGTCCCGCGAATTGCGCCACACACGGTCGTACTCGGCGCCTCGCTCCGCGACTTGCTGCTCCAGCGATGCGGCCAGCGCTTGCAGCTCCTGCTCGGCCTCCAGCCGCGCCACCGCGGTCCGGGTGCGCTCGGCGACCTCGCGCACGAGGGCAAGCTCGTCCTCTTGCCATTCGCGGGCCGTGGAGTGATTCAGAAACAGCAGGGCGACGAGGTTTCCCCGTTCCGTCACGGGCATGTTGATGAAAGCCTGCGCGCTGATGCCCTTCAACATCTCAGCCGTCGCGGCTGTTCGTGGATCCAGGTAGGCATCGGCG
Source organism: Microvirga calopogonii (assembly GCF_003347665.1). Classification (GTDB taxonomy): domain Bacteria; phylum Pseudomonadota; class Alphaproteobacteria; order Rhizobiales; family Beijerinckiaceae; genus Microvirga; species Microvirga calopogonii. The sequence continues at coordinate 32,916 of NZ_QDGA01000012.1, read as the reverse complement.
ATCACGGCAGTCTCCCCACGCTTGAGGTCCTCGATGTACGAGCCGTAGTCGCGGAAATGGAGGATGCCTGCGATGGTCTTGATGCCCGGGGCGTTCCAATCGCGTGCGATGGTGATGGTCTCGGCGGATTTATCGACTGTGCCATAGCCCGCCCGGCTCACCTCCAGAGTCCGTCCAAGGATCTCGGCTGCGGCGAACGAGAGTTCCTCGGGATCGGTGATGTCGCGAATGCGTTCCCCAAGTTCGACGAGTGCCCGGCGGTGGGTCTCGCCACGAACGCGGTCCGTGACGTCGTACCCCTCAACGAATATGCCGGTCACGGCGCCGGCGGCATCCGTCAACGGCTGGTAGACGAAGTCGACGTACCTTTCGTCGACAGGCCCGTCTTGTATCGCTTGAACGGCATACCTCGCGGCGGTGAGCCTCAGAGCCCTGCCGCTGCGATAGACCTCGTTGAGCAGATCGACATAGCCTTGCCCGGCAGCCTCTGGGAGCGCCTCGGCGATCGTCTTGCCGATGATGTCGCGATGGCCGACCACCTGCATGTAGGCAGGATTGGCCAATCCGAACCGATGTTCCGGTCCTTCCAGCAGCGCCACGAAGCCTGGCGCCTGCTCATACATCCGGGCCAAGCGCTCTCTATCAGCCTGCATGCGACGACCGGCCAGCACCTTGGCGGTTGTCTCCTGAGCAACGCAGAAAATGCCCATGATTCGGTCGTCGTCACCCCGCAGCGGCGTGTAAGAATAGCTGAACCAGCTCACGTCCCGGTCGCGACCGGCGAGCGCGAACGGCATGTCCTCGAACCACTGCGCCTCGCCCGCGAGCACGGCCGCGTTGATCGGACCCAGCGTATCCCAGACCTCCGCCCACAGGGTCGGTGCAGGCTGACCCAGCCCGGCTGGATGCTTGCTGCCAAGAATGGGAATGTAGCCGTCGTTGTAGAGCGAGATCTGTTCGCTCCCCCAAGCGACATAAGCCGGCTGGCGGGCCTGAAGCATGAGGCTCACGGCCGTCTTCAGGGCCTGCGGCCAAGTCGCGGGAGGTCCAAGGGAGGTCGCGGACCAGTCATGTGACCGGACCAGTGCCCCCATCTCACCACCACCAGACAGGAAACCAGGACTGGCAGGAAAAACAGGCTTGCTGTCCCTCATCCGCGAGCATGCTCCGAGCGCAGCGCGGCTCCCTTTTTCCGATTTCGCTGCTCCGGTCTCCAGAGCTGGCGCAGGTTCGCCCCGACCGCGTCGCCGTCCCGATGCCGGCAGGACGCGATCTGAGCACGAATGAACGGGTTCAGCTCCGCCGTGAGCGAGGCGTTGCGGATTGGATCGAAGGCCATGAGGACAAGTCCAGTGAGAGAGAGCATCTAGTTGTCAAGCATTGGCAATCAAGGAAATACAAATGCGTCACCTAGGCTGATGCAAGGATGAATGGGAACCCGAACCACCGGATATGTCCTGTGACACTCAGTACTCTGGCACAAGCCGTTCCTCGACGAGAGGAATATCCATATGGCAGGAGAGCCCCTCGCGATCATAAGCGATGTTGATCGTCGCATGGCATTGGTGGGTCAGAACCCGATGCAGCAACGTGGAGCCGAAGCCTTTACGACTGGGCTTCGCGACTGGCGGGCCGCCGCGCTCCAGCCATTTGATGTCGAGCCGGCGCCCTGCCTCTAGATCACGCACAGTCCAAATCACGGTGATCTGTCCACCTGGAACCGAGAGTGCCCCGTGTTTGGCCGCGTTCGTCGTCAGCTCGTGCACGGCCATTCCGACCGGCACGGCCAGGTCCGCCGAAAGTTCCACGGGTGGCCCGTCGAGGGTGATCCGTTGTTGCGCACCATCGTCGTAATGGGACAGCTCATTCCTGAACATCTCGATCAGTGGCGCCGTCTGCCAGTAATCCTCCGTAAGGAGGTTGTGCGTATTGGACAGGGACACGATCCGGTCGGCGAAGGAGTGATAGAATTCGTCGACGGAGCGCGTGGAACGGGCCGTGGCCCCGAGCAGGCCCTGCACGGTCGCAAGGGTATTCTTGACGCGATGATGCAGTTCGCGGATCAGCAGGGCTTGACGCTCATGCGTCCGCTGCCGCTCTTCGAGATAGGTCTCCACCTCTCTCTGACGCTGGCGCGCCCGCAGGGCCGACCGTACGGCATTCACCAGGACTGTCGGATGAAACGGGCGCTCCAGCACCGTCACATTCCCGAGCAACTCGGTGAGGTGCTCGACTGGCGAGCCGCCGCGATAGGTCAGCAGGATGAACGGCAAGTCGGACCAGGGCGGCTGTCGTTCAACCCACCGGGCAAGCTCCCGCCGGTCGGCACTGAGCAGCGCCTCCTCCGTGATCACACCGCACGCGGCCGCATCCAATCCCGCGACGAGTGTTTCGAGATCGGAACAGATTGTGGCTTTGATTCCGACTTCGCCGAGAATGGCCGCTGCCACCGTGCCGTCCCGCCCGTGCGGAGCGAGGATCAGCACGGACACCTCATCGGCCTGCGTCATTGTCGGTCTCACGCCCCTCAAGAAGTGAGGTGCGACGGCCCTCGAATGTCGGCACGCCCGTCAACACACCTCGGAACTGCTCCAGTGGTGGACCAACGCGCAAACCCTGACTATCGATCCGGAACTCCCGGATCGTGTCCTCGTGCGCGCCCGTGCGCCGTTTCACGACCGACAAGGCCCGCCTGATACGCCCGTCAGCCTCGAAGAAGCGAAGCAGAACAACCGCGTCGCTCAAATAGGTGAGATCGATAGGCGAGACCATCTGGCCGACCATCCCGTGCTGGGCCAGGATCAGGACCGTCACCACGCCTTGCTGGTTCAGATAAGTGAGCAGTTCATGCATCTGAAGCACGATGAAGGGCTGCTCCGGCATCGCGTTCAGGTACCCGGTCAGGCTGTCGATCACAACGACCTTCGCCCCGCCCTTCTCCACGGCATCCCGCACCCGTCCGGAGAACTCGCCGGGCGAGACGTCCGCGGGATCGATCTGCTCGATGCGTAGCCGCCCGGATTCCACATGGGGCGTCAGGTCGAAGCCGACGCCCATTGCCCTTTGGAGCAGAATGCCGGTTGTCTCGTCGAAGCTGACCATGAGTCCAGGCTCGCCGCGCTCCAAGGCAGCCCAGAGGTAGCCGAGCGCGAGCGTCGACTTACCGGCCCCTGAGGGACCGACCACAAGCGTGGATGTCCCGCGGCTCAAGCCACCACCGAGAATGGTGTCGAGTTCATCGATACCGCTGGCGATCACCTCGAATGCGAATGGAGTGTGATGATCTGCCGCTACAAGACGGGGAAAGATCCGCAGGCCGCCACGCTGGATGACGAGATCATGGAAGCCGCCCCGGAAAGCGGTGCCGCGCATCTTGGTAACGCTGATCCGGCGCCGCTCCGACCCATAGGCGGGAACAACCTGCTCAAGACGGATGACGGCATGGCTGATCGAGTGAAGGTTGAGATCGTCCTGCTCGGATGTGAGGTCGTCGAGCATCAGGACCGTGGCATCGTTGAGCAGGAAATAGCTCTTCAAAGCCAGCACCTGCCGCCGATAGCGCAGGGAGCCCTGGGACAGGAGCCGAATTTCGGACAGGGAGTCGAACACGACCCGGCTCGGCTTCACCCGTTCGATCTCCGCCAGCGCCATCCGCACCGTCTCGCCAAGTTCCAGATCAGACGAGTAGACGAGGCTCTGCTGCTGTTGCGGGTCGAGGCTCAGCTCCGGCGGCACCAGTTCGAAGATCTCGATGCCGTCGAGAACCCAGCCATGGCGGGAGGCAACGGACATGAGTTCCCGTTTGCTCTCGGACAGGGTGATATACAGGCAGCGTTCCCCCTGCTTCGCACCTGCGAGCAGAAACTGCATGCCCAACGTCGTCTTGCCGGATCCGGGACGCCCTTCGATGAGATGAGCGCGATTGGCGGCATACCCGCCGGCGAGAATATCGTCGAGACCGGGGACCCCGGTCGGAATCGGCGTGGCATCGGAATGCGACGGAAGCGTCATGAGGGTCTCAACGGGTCAAAGATTTCGATTACGACCGAGTCAACGCCTTAGGGCCCATATTACTCATTGGGTCTGACGTCCGGCTCATCGATAAGGGCAGCCCACATGGTGAGGCGCTTATGTGCCCTTGTAGACATGAACCACGGCGCTGTCTGTCTACTTGTGCACACAGTTCGGAGGTTATGTTCACAGTTGAACGCAAGTTGATCTTGCGCGTTGGACCTGCCGAAGGAGTGGAGGGAAGACACCCGATGCAGCCTGCCATGATCCCATCGCGCCTCAGGGAGCGGATTGCCTGCAACAATCTCCTGAGCGCTCTCAGACCTGATGACCTGGCCATCGTGGCGCCTTCACTTCAGGAATGGGAGGGAGAAGCCGGAGCCATGCTTTACCAGCCTGGAGATGAAGTCAGGTTCGTCTACTTCCCCTGTGGGCCCAGCCTGGTCTCATTCGTGGTCGAGCTCGAGGATGGCCTGACGGTGGAAACGGCCCTGATCGGACGCGAGGGAGCGGTTGGTGGCATCGTGAGCCAAGGACGCCTTCCGGCCTTTGCCCGCTCCGAGATCCAGTTCCCTGGTCCGTTCCTGCGCCTCTCCACAGCGGATCTCGAGGAGTTCGAAGTTCGATCACCGAGCCTGCGGCAACTGTTTGCCCGCTATGCGGACTGCATGCTTGCACAGGTGTTCCAGTCGGTAGCGTGCAATGCGGTTCATACGATCGAGCAGCGCACGGTGAAATGGCTTTTAGCCGCCATTGATCGAACGGGCGACCATGACATTCCCCTGACCCAGGAACAGTTGGCCAGCATGATGGGAGTCGGTCGAAGCTATGTCAGCCGGGTCATCCAGTCGTTGAAACGCCGGCATCTGCTGGAGACGCGAAGAGGAGGCGTCCGCGTCCGCGATCTGGATAGCTTGAACGGCTTGTCCTGCGGCTGCAACAATGCGCTGCGCCGCCATTTCGATCAGGTCCTGGCAGGCGTCTATCCTACCGTGGAGGAGAGTTCGGCACAAAAGGTGGAAGCAGGTAGCAAGCGTCCTGGTTCCCGGATGAAGGCCTGACGCATCACGAACCTGGTCGATGCCTCCTGCGCGGCTCGGACAAGCTGGGAACTCTTTCCCCTTGGAGAGGCGTTATCGTGAACGTGAGTCCTTTCTGCTTGCAGACCTGTTCACGCTTCCCGTGGTAGAGACATCATTCGTGTTGGCTGCGAGCATGCCACCGGATTTCACAGCATCCGTATTCCACGCAATGTTTTCAGCCGGGAGAAGATGAGCAACAAGCTTGCGGGTCTCACGGGACAGGTGTTTGCCTGCCTGGGCCAGGGGCTTGAAGTCGGTGAGCTTGTGCGGGCCTCCAGGTCGGCCCGTAAACACGCGCAGGCCATCCGGGAACATCACCATGTCACCAGGACGCAAGGTGCTGTCAGCCAGAAGAGCCGGAACAGGATTGGCGATCTCGCCGACCGGTTTTGGCTCAACGGGTTTCTTGGTCTCCGGTTGTTCAAGAACGACGGGCTTCGGGCGGGGCCGGGCTTTTTGGTACGAACGCTCAAGCGCAGGATCGGGCTGGTACCCGAAGGATTGCGGCGGCGGAGACGGTGCAGCGGGCTGTGTGAGTGCTTGAAGGAATGCGAAGATCCCTTGAGCCTGGGCGGGCATGCTCCCGACGATGGCCGGGAGGATCAGGGCCAGAGCCAAAACGCGTCCAGGTTTTGCCTGTGTTGAAAGTGGAACTTTAAGCTTCAGCATCCCCGCCTCCTACGATGATGGAAGCAACGTGGCCAAGCTCCTCACGTTCCTGTTACTTAGTAACAAATGAAAAATAAACATAAGTTATTGAAATCTGCAGAACGAACCGGAACGGACTCCGCGAAAATGAGTTGAATTTCCACTCTGAAAAGTGAGCCAGTGATGGGGATATCGATGGACCTTGGAGCAGACGAAGACTGGCCGGAGGGCCATATCATCGTTGTGCCTCATGCATGGCGAGGCGATGGTCTCTGGAACGACATGCAAGCTGAAGCTCAGGAGCGGATCGGAACGACATTATGCGAGATGTACGCCGAATTTCTTCAGCAACCGCTCCCTCCCGGATTACAGAAAGCGATCCTCTCACTCGAGACGGGATCGAAGATGCACTGACATCGATGCTGGGCCATCAGGTAAAGATGGGCATGCGGAGGATCGGCACCTACCCCGCAATGTATTGACCTGCCGAAAGACAGCGCTCGGACGTTCTGTTTGTGCTCCTTCACTTGATCCTCTCTCCTGGAGCAACAGCCGCAAATAAAATGCGCCAGGTCTGAGATCACTTGCGAAGCGGATGCTTGCGGCGCGCTTCGCTCACTCCTCGCTTACGCTTTGCCCTCCTGCCCGTGGTTGCGGCCTGGAAACGATCTCCATAAGGAGCCCCCCGACCCCAAGGGACATGATGTCCGCCTGGGTTACCGGCACATCGGCCAGAAGGCGGTGCAGGATCCAGTCGAAGCCATTCTCCTTCGGAGACCGGGCACAACCAGGTGCGCCAATGATGGGCTTGCCGGCGATTGATCCGACAAGCAGCAGATTTCCCGGATCGACCGGCATGCCGAAATGCTCCACTCGTCCGCCGGCTCTCTCGATGGCCGAGGGAATGACGTCACGGCGGTCGGCAATGGCCGAGGCTCCAAAGACGACGATGAGCTCCGCCTGGCCGTTTGCCTGGAGAGCCAGTTCCTCGGCCAGGGGGGCGGTTTCGTGGGGCACGCGGCAATCCTGCTCCACGCGCGCATGCGCCGGCTCCAGTCGCCTGCCGAACACGGCCAGAGTCTTATCGACGACGCTCGGCTTGAGCCCGGGAAGAAGCGTTGAGACGACCACTACCTTACGCCGCCTGTAGGGTGCGATTCTCAAGGCGCCGTTTTCGGCTTCCGCGATTCCCTTCTGCAGCAGCCCCCCTGGAATGGCATAGGGAATGATCTTGACGGTGCCGATCATCTCGCCCGCGACGACTGGCTTGTAGGCCGGCAGGGTGGCGGCCGTCATGGACTCGTCGACGGCGTTGAACCCGTGGATTGCATCGACATCAATGACGAGTACACCCGAGGTTTCGGCATAGAGATTGGAGCGCCCCGTGAAGGGTGCTTCGACGATGACGTTGCTCCCCGCAAGAGCATGCGCGAGCCGGGAGGCGGCCTCGTCTTCGGCGATGTCGCCGGGTTCGAAACGGGCTGCGATGAGTGTCTCGACACCGGCCTGCTTCAGCCGTCCGGCGATCTCGGATGTAACGAGGGTTCCTTTCTTCACAACCGTTTCGCCGGCCCTGACGCTGTGAGCCGCCAAGGCCCCAACGGCCTCCTCGACTGGAACCTGACCAAACTTCACGTGGAGCGCCTCCGCTCCTTGCGCAGGCTTGCGACGATTTCGGCCAAGATGGAAACCGCGATCTCCGCAGGCGAAACGGCCCCGATGTCGAGGCCGATGGGCGCATGGATCCGAGCGAGGTCCGTTTCGCTGAACCCGGATGCGATCAGGCGCTGAATTCGGCGTTCATGGGTTTTACGCGAGCCCAGCGCTCCGATGTAGAAACACGCCGACCGCAGAGCGGCCGTGAGCGCAGGATCGTCGATCTTCGGGTCATGGGTGAGCGCGACGAGGGCCGTGTACCGGTCGATCCCGAGGTCCGACAAGACGACATCGGGCCATTCGGCCAAGACCGGGACATCGGGAAAGCGTTCGGGCGTCGCGAATGCGGTGCGCGGATCGACGATGGTGACGTCGAGGTCGAGGCCTTTGGCCATGGGCGCTAGGGCCTGACTGATATGGACGGCCCCGATGACGATCACCTTCACAGGTGGCGCCTGTACGGTCAGGAAGTACCGGCGGCCATCCCGCTCAATGAAACCGCTCTTGCCCTGGCGTAGAGCCCCCAGAACCTCCTGGGTCAGCGGGTCGTCCCCGATATCCGCCTCCCGGACGAGTCGCTGCCCGCCCGACTCGACATCGGTCACGAGGACGGCAGCGCGGCGGGCGGCACGTTCTGCATTCAGATCGGACAGGAGGCTCAGGCGCATGCTGCTTAGTCCACCCGCTCTACATAGACACTGATCCGCCCGCCGCAGGACAGGCCGACTTGCCAGGCGGTCTCGTCGGCGACTCCGAATTCGATCATGCGTGGCCTCCCATCGGCAATCACGTCCAGAGCCTCCGTGATGACCGCTCCCTCGACGCAACCGCCGGAAACGGAGCCAAGGAAGTTCGTGTCTTCGTCGATGACCAGATGGCTGCCTACGGGTCGGGGTGCCGATCCCCAGGTCTCGACTACGGTCGCGATCGCAACCCCCCTGCCCTCGCGTCTCCAGGCTTCCGCCGTCTTGAGGATGTCCAAATCGGTCGAGAGCATGATCCTCCCCGGTGGCAAGTGCATCGTGAAGCCCAAAAAGCGGGCCAGATGTATCTAGAGCATCGGACATCAATTCGAAGTCACGTCCGATGCCTTACGTTTCTGGTTCTGAGGATCGCACGCAAAATCGTTCCCGCTTTTGCACTCGATCCTCTGGAGCGCCGTCCGCGGCCGCCCATGTTCGATATTGCCACCTCCGGTCCTGCGACGGCAACCGGCATTGAAGCAGGCACCTATCGTATCATTGACAGATACAGTGCAGCGGCGTCTCATCTGTCAGGAACAAGCACCTTCGTCGGATGGAACACGGCCGGGATGCTGAACGACATCTACAGCCGCCGCATCCTGGAACTGGCGGCAGACATACCGCTTCAGGGGACGTTGCAGGACGCCCATGCCAGCGCCAAGGCTCATTCGAAGCTGTGCGGGTCGACGGTCACGGTTCACCTCAAACTCGACGGAGATGTCGTCAGTGCCTTCGCCCATGAGGTGAAGGCCTGCGCCCTCGGTCAGGCCTCCTCGTCGATCATGGGACGGCATGTAGTCGGCTCGACCGTGAATGAACTACGGGCACTCCGGGAGGACATGCGTCGCATGCTGAAGGATGGCGGGGAGCCTCCTTCGGGCAAATGGGCCGAACTGGGGCTCCTGAAACCGGCGCGGGATCTGAAATCCCGTCATGCCTCCATCCTCCTGACCTTCGACGCCGTCGTGGAGGCGCTTGCCAGGGCGGAAGCGACCGGACCGGAACAGGCCGCCATCGCGCGGCACTCCTAGGGCCTCGAACCGTGTGTGCACCGCAGCAACGCTTGGCAGATGACGCGCCATTCGATTTGCACTTACTCTGCGGTTCGACTGAGACACGAGGAGAACCAAACATGGCGATGACGATGCAGGGTGAAGTCGAGCTTCCAGCCGACCGGTCAGCCGTCTGGGCCGCCCTCAACGATCCGGAGGTCCTGAAGGCGGCAATTCCCGGGTGCCAGGAGTTGGACAAGATCAGCGATACGGAATTCCAGGCGACCGCCAAGGTATCGGTGGGCCCCGTCAAGGCGACCTTCAAGGGCGGCGTTACCCTCACCGATCTCGACCCGCCCAACGGCTACACGATCGGCGGCGAGGGTCAGGGGGGCGTGGCCGGCTGGGCCAAGGGTGGGGCAAAGGTACGGCTCGAAGACATCGAGGGCGGAACGAAGCTCATCTACGATGTCGAGGCCAATGTGGGCGGCAAGATCGCCCAGCTCGGCGGCCGTCTCATCAATGGTGTCGCCAAGAAATATGCCGACGAGTTCTTCGCGAACTTCGCCAGGATACTCTCGCCTGCGACTTCCGATGCGTGATCGTTCTATGGGTCATTCTGCGCCATCTCCCGATACTTGACCGTTCAACCGGAGAAGGCCACACTCGGCTTCGACGGATCGCATTCATGCGGCCGTCCAACAAGAATATCTGCCGGTACCTGAGACCACCTGAAGGTTGGCCGGGCTGCTGGCACCAGAGGAGGATACCACGCATGACCACCGTCTCCCTGACGGTGAACGGTCAATCCGTCACCGCAGACGTCGATCCCCGCACCCTGCTCGTTCAATTCCTGCGCGACAATCTTCGACTTACCGGAACCCATGTGGGCTGCGACACCAGCCAATGCGGTGCCTGCGTCGTTCATCTGAACGGACAGGCCGTAAAGTCCTGCACCGTTCTCGCCGTTCAGGCGGCTTCCAGCGTCGTCACCACCATTGAGGGCATCGCTGAAGGCGGCGAGCTGCACCCGATGCAGGCGGCCTTTCGCGAGCATCACGGCCTTCAGTGTGGATACTGCACGCCCGGCATGATCATGTCGGCCATCGACATCGTGAACCGCAAGGGCAACGCTCTCGACGAGCAGACCATCCGGGCCGAACTCGAAGGCAACCTGTGCCGCTGCACGGGCTATCACAACATCGTCAAGGCTGTGGCCGCCGGCGCTCAGGGCATGGCCCAGGCACCCATGCGGCAGGCGGCGGAATAGACCGACAGGCTCACCGAAGACGCGACGCCCTCATTAGCGGGTGGAAGCCCCGGGCGAGCCTCGAAGCAGGCGTAGTCTCACCGACGTCAGTAACGAGGTCCCCGCTCCCGCCTCATGAGGCCCATGAAGACAAGTGAGGACAGCATGACCGCAACAGGGATCGGCGCACCCGTCCGCCGGAAAGAGGATCAGCGTTTCGTCACCGGCCAGGGGCGCTACGTGGACGATTTCAACCGGCCTGGCCAGACATATGCATACTTCCTCCGCTCGCCCCACGCACATGCCGTGATCCGTTCCATCGACACGGGCCCGGCCACGATCATGCCGGGCGTGGTCGCCGTATTCACGGGGGATGATCTGGCCGCCGACAAGATCGGTGGCCTCATCTGCGGCTGGATGATCCATTCCAAGGACGGCTCTCCGATGAAGGCCGGGCCTCATCCAGCCCTCGCCCAAGGCAAGGTGCGCTACGTGGGAGACCATGTGGCGGTAGTGGTCGCCGAAACGCTTACCCAAGCCAAGGACGCTGCGGAGGCCATCGTGGTCGACTACGACGTTCTCCCGGCCGTCGTCGACACGGCACAGGCCACGAAGACGCCAGTCCAGGTGCACGACGTTTCGCCCGACAATACCGTCTTCAATTGGCATCTCGGCAACAAGGACGAGACGGAAGCAGCCTTCGCGCGGGCGAAGCACGTCACCAAGATTGACCTCGTCAACAACCGGCTGGTGCCCAACGCCATCGAGCCCCGCGCGGCCGTCGGCGAGTACGACCTTGGGACCGACAATTACACGCTCTACACGACGAGCCAGAACCCTCACGTGGCCCGGCTTGTTCTCTCGGCATTCATCGGCGTAGCGCCGGAACACAAGCTGCGCGTCATCGCACCGGATGTGGGCGGCGGGTTCGGCTCGAAGATCTTCATCTATGCCGAGGAAACGGTCTGCGTCTGGGCGGCCAAGAAGGTCAAGCGGCCGGTGAAGTGGACGTCCGACCGCTCGGAAGCCTTCCTGTCCGACGCGCACGGCCGCGACCACGTCACCCACGCGGAGATGGCAACCGACGAGAACGGCAAGATCATAGGCCTGCGGGTGCACACCACAGCCAATCTCGGCGCCTATCTCTCGACCTTCTCCTCGTCCGTGCCGACCTATCTCTATGCTCCGCTCCTGTCGGGCCAGTACGACATTCCAGCCATCTACTGCGAGGTGGATGCGGTCTACACGAACACGGCGCCCGTCGATGCCTATCGCGGGGCGGGTCGACCGGAAGCCACCTTCGTGGTCGAGCGGCTCGTCGAGAAGACAGCCCGCGAACTGGGCCAGGATCCGGCCGAGTTCCGCCGCCGGAATTACATCACGCAGTTCCCGCATGCGACGCCGGTCATCATGACCTACGACACGGGAGATTACGCTGCCTCGCTCGACAAGGCGCTGGAGATCGCCGATTACAAGAACTTCCAACAGCGCAAGCAGGAGAGCGCCCGTCGCGGCAAGCTTCGGGGCATCGGATTCTCGAGCTACATCGAGGCCTGCGGCATCGCTCCCTCGCAGGCCGTGGGATCTCTCGGTGCGGGCGTAGGCCTGTGGGAATCTGCCGAGGTGCGCGTCAACCCCACCGGCTCCGTCGAGGTGCTAACGGGCTCGCACAGCCACGGCCAGGGCCACGAGACCACCTTCGCCCAGTTGGTCTCGGACCGGCTCGGCATTTCCATCGACCAAGTCAGCATCGTCCATGGCGACACCGACAAGGTGCAGTTCGGCATGGGCACCTATGGATCGCGCTCTGGGGCCGTCGGCATGTCGGCCATTGCCAAGGCCATCGACAAGGTGATTGCCAAGGGCAAGAAGGTGGCAGCCCACGTGCTCGAAGCGTCGGAAGGCGACATCGAATTCAAGGACGGACGATTCGGCGTGGCCGGCACCGACCGTTCGCTGGCCTTCGGAGAAGTGGCACTCCAGGCCTACATTGCGCACAAGTTCTCGGGCCAGGATCTGGAGCCCGGCTTGAAGGAAGGTGCGTTCTACGATCCCACCAACTTCACCTTCCCGGCGGGCGTGCATATCTGCGAAGTGGAAATCGACCCGGATACGGGCGTGACCAGCATCCAACGATGGACGGCGGTGGACGATTTCGGCGTGATCATCAACCCGATGATCGTCGAGGGCCAGGTCCATGGCGGCATCGCACAGGGCGTCGGCCAGGCGCTTCTCGAAGGCGCCGTCTACGACCAGAGCGGGCAGCTCATCACAGCCAGCTTCAACGACTACTGCATGCCACGCGCCATCGACCTGCCGTCTTTCCAGGTCGGCATGACGGTGACCCCCTGCCCTTCGAACCCGCTTGGGATCAAGGGTTGCGGCGAAGCCGGCGCCATCGCGGCGCCACCGGCCGTCATCAATGCGATCACCGATGCCCTCGGCCATGAGGACATCGCCATGCCGGCGACGCCTCAGGCGGTGTGGCGTGCGGCCCAGAAGGCACGCATGCCCGTGGCAGCGGAATAAGGGGAGGATGGGATGTACGCTTTCGAATACCACCGCCCGACGAGCATCAAGGAGGCCGTCAGCCTCACTGGTCAGGTCGAGGATCCCAAATTTCTCGCCGGCGGACATACACTGCTGCCGACGATGAAGCTGCGGCTCGCCGGACCCGCCAACCTGATCGATCTCGGTCAGATCGCCGAACTGCGCGGCATCGAGCGCTCCGGCGACACGCTCACCATCGGAGCCATGATGAAACATGCTGAGGTCGCGAATTCAGCAGAAGTGAAGGAAGCGATCCCGGCCCTGGCCGAACTGGCCGAACTCATCGGCGATCCGCATGTGCGCAACCGTGGCACCATCGGCGGATCGATCGCCAACAACGATCCTTCGGCGGATTATCCGGCCGCCTGCCTGGCCCTGAACGCGACGATTATCACGAACCAGAGGAAGATCGCGGCAGACGATTTCTTCCAAGGCATCTTCACGACGGCCTTGGAAGAGGGAGAGATCATTACCGGGATCTCGTTCCCCATTCCCTCCCAGGCGGCCTATGCCAAGTTCCGCAACCCGGCGTCGCGTTATGCTCTCGTGGGCGTGTTCGTGGCCAAGCATGCTGATGGAGTGCGTGTCGCTGTGACAGGCGCAGGCTCGAACGGCGTGTTCCGCGCGAGCGAACTGGAGCAGGCGCTGAGCGGAAACTTCACCCCTGAGGCCCTCGCCGCCGTTACCGTGTCGGAGACCGAGATGAACAGCGACATCCATGCGGATGCCGCCTATCGGGCCCACCTCGTCGGCGTCATGGCTCGCAGGGCCGTCCAGGCGGCCGCCGCACGAGGCTGAACGGCCACTTTAGAAGGATGGTGACTCGATGCCCGGGCTCGCCTCGGGCATCGTGCCTTTAGGAGCAGCAAAGCCCGTGGCCGACAAACCCGGTTCCATCGACGACACTTTGACCCTTCTGCAAAGCACCGGCTACGTGGCCGACCGCCCCCTCGCGACGGTGCTCTTTCTGGCCCTCAGGCTCGGGCGGCCGCTCTTTCTGGAGGGAGAAGCGGGCGTCGGCAAAACCGAGATTGCGAAGGTGCTCTCATCTGCGCTCGGACGGCGCCTTATTCGCTTGCAATGCTACGAGGGGCTCGATGTCGCGTCGGCAGTCTATGAGTGGAATTATGCCGGGCAGATGATGGCTATCCGTCTGGCCGAGGCCATCGGTGCGGTGGAGCGCGACACGCTGGAAAGCGACCTGTTCTCAGAACGCTATCTGGTGAAGCGTCCGCTCCTGCAGGCTCTCGAGCCCGATACCGCCGGCGCGCCGGTTCTCCTGATCGACGAACTCGACCGCACCGACGAGGCCTTCGAGGCCTTCCTTCTGGAGGTGCTGTCCGACTTCCAGGTCACCATACCGGAATTCGGCACGATCAAAGCGGAGCATCCGCCGATCGTCATCATCACATCGAATCGCACACGCGAGATTCACGACGCCCTCAAGCGGCGGTGTCTCTACCATTGGGTCGATTATCCGGATGCGGAGCGGGAACTCGCGATCCTCAGGAGCCGTATCCCGGAGGCTTCGGACCGATTGTCCCAGGAAATCGTCGCCTTCGTTCAGTCGATTCGTCAGGAGGATCTGTTCAAGGCGCCAGGCGTGGCGGAAACCCTCGACTGGGCCTCGGCCCTCGTGGAACTCGATGCGGTGGCGCTCGATCCCGCCCTGGTGTCGGATACGCTCGGCGTTCTCCTGAAATACCAGGACGACATCCAGAGGATGCAGGGCAGCCGGGCGAAGGATATGCTGGATCGGGTTCAGAGCGTGTTGAGGACACCCACGTGACCGATCCCACCGGTCAGGGTGAAGGCCGCCTTGCGGACAACATCGCTTATTTCGCGCGGGCCCTACGAGCCGCAGGTCTGCCGGTCGGCCCCGGGGCAGTTCTCGATGCCGTTACGGCGGTTCAAGCGGCGGGGATTGGACCTCGTGAAGACTTCTATTGGACACTCCATGCCGTGCTCGTAAAACGGCACGAGCACAGCATCCTGTTCGACCAGGCTTTCAGGATCTTCTGGCGGCGGCGTGCCCTGATCGAGAAGCTGATCGCGCAGATGTCGCCCATCGCTCCCGGCGCGGCAAGAGAGGAGAAGAAGCCGCAGGCCGGTGCCCTGCGCGTGGCCGAGGCCCTCGCGACGCCCCAGCAGGAGAAGCCGGATCCGGTCGAGAAGACGGAATTCTCCGCCCGCCTGACGGTATCGGATCGTGAAGTCCTGAAAGCGAAGGATTTCGCGCAAATGTCGGCCACGGAGGTCGCCGTCGCCAAGCGCTTGATCGCCGGCATATCCCTGCCGGATGACGAGGTGACCACGCGCCGATTCCTGGCCGATCCGCGAGGCCGCAGCATTGATCCGCGGAGGACCTTCCGACGGTCATTACGCGGCGGCGGGGCCGCGATCGACTTGGCCTATCGCTCTCAGACCATCAGGCACGTGCCGGTGGTGGCACTCATGGACATTTCCGGCTCCATGGCGGATTACACTCGCGTCTTCCTGCACTTCCTGCACGCCGTCGCCGAGAAGAGACGACGGGTCTATTCCTTCGTCTTTGCAACCCGGCTGACCAACATCAGCCGCGAATTGACAAGCCGCGACCCGGACGAGGCCCTCGCCCGCGCCTCGAAGCGCGTGCAGGACTGGGAGGGTGGAACACGCATCGCCCATGCGCTCCACAGCTTCAACCGCCACTGGTCGCGCCGGGTGCTCGGTCAGGGGGCTATCGTGCTGCTCTTCACCGATGGTCTCGAGCGGGAAGTGACGCCGGAACTGACCTTCGAGATGGATCGTCTCAAGCGCTCCTGCCGACGCCTCATATGGCTCAACCCACTCCTCCGATTCGACTCCTTCGAGGCTCGCGCCGCCGGGATTCGCACGATGCTGCCCCATGTCGACGAGTTCCGTCCCATCCATAATCTCGCGTCGATGGAGGATCTCTGCCGCACGTTGTCCGGCGACCCGTCCAAACGAACCGATCCACGCCGATGGCTGCGTGCGTCCTGAGGCTTGAACATGCCGCGCGATGAACTCCCTTGCGCGTTGTCGCAAGAGGCATGGCTAATTCTCTGCCGCGTCGGACCGCTTGGCTGACGTCGATCGATTGCGTGGCTTGCGCGTGTATGCGTTTGGCCGAGTCACAGGCTTGCGAGGCGCGACTGGTTTCTCCGGCTTCGTCCTCTCACGGCTGAAGAACACAGCACTGCAGGACAGGACGAACAGGAAAGGCATCACCAGAAAAGCGAAGATCTGTGTATCGGTCATTCCTATGAATCGCGTGGAACTGTCGGTGTTGAATGCCGCCCTCAACACGCTCGCACGGTGTCTCAAGGTTGGCCAGAACTTGGCAGGAATGTGGGATTGTCTGCTCCAATGAGCGACCTACATCCAGGATGTGCGTCATTCCCTTGGCACATGAGCGCCCCAATCGAGGCTTGAGACAGCGCTTCGGTCGGGGCGCTCTCTCGTTTTCTCATTTGCCATCGATGATCCCGGTTCCGGGAGGCCGCGCTCGACATTTGAATGAATGGTGCGGCCGAGAGGACTCGAACCTCCACGGGTCTCCCCGCTACCACCTCAAGGTAGTGCGTCTACCAATTCCGCCACGGCCGCGCTGGCACTCTGTTAGCGCATCGTGCGGCAATGTGGAACCCCGCTTTCCACTCGCGACGATGCGCACGTCCGGGATTGCAGCATCGGCTCCCGGGCTCGTCCTGCCCGTGTCGACGCATCGGGTTCATAAAAAAGCCGTTGATCTCCCCGATGGCCTGCACTCCCCACCGACCATTACGAGGTTAAAGGCACCTTGAGCACAGGTATTATCGCGACTGCAATCGTCCTGATCATCGGCTACGTTGTCGTGACCAGGGTCATCGGCTTGGCGTTCCGCCTTGTGGTTCCTCTGGCTCTGCTCGCCATCGTGGGTGGAGCCGGCGTGTTCTCGAGCCTGATTCCGGAGCGTGCCCCGGATGTTTCCTACGGCCAAGCTCAGCAACGCGTCGGGAGCGGCATCGGGGATCTCCGCCTGCGCGACATCGCCGATGTCGCGATCGATGCGATTCGCTCCGCTCTGCAGGGCAGCCTTGCCCTCTTGAATGGCGTTCGTGGCGACAGCGAACCGGAGCTGCGACGCGAGCCGCGCTGGACCGATGAGCAGCAGCGCATCCGTCGATATGAGCCCCATGAAGATCGGTCCGAGTTTGCCGATGACATGCGACAGGACGAACCTCGGCACCGGTGGTAAGCAGCCTTTGGCAATTCCTGTCGCGCAACAAAGCGGTTGAAGAGAGTCAGTCGCCGGATTTCCCGGCGGCTTTGCGCAGGGCTGCGTTGATACGCTCCTGCCAGCCCGGACCGTCCTCCTGGAAATACGCGAGCACGTCCTGGTCGATGCGCAATGTGATGGTCTCTTTCACGCCCGGGATCGCCGTTGTCTTGGGAGGTCCTTCGATCGGCTTCGCGGTGACCTTCTTGAATGCTGCCTCTGCCGCTTTCAGGGGATCGGTCGTCCGACGTCCGCCAGGTGCTCTCGACATGCTGTTCCTCCTCCGATCGAGCCATAGGGATCTGACAGGTGCATGGTAGCAGGTCCAGAAGGATTTGAACTCCACCCGATCCTTTTGAGCGACCGCTGCAGATCGACCGCACCTCCGATCGATATCCTACATCATCGCAGGAGTGGCGAACTTAGACTTGTGTCTGCGCCAACTTCTCCTTGCTGAGGCCCAGCCCGTCTGCGTACATTGAAGCCCATCAAAGAGAATAACAAACGATCCTGCGGGGACCTTGGGGGGAGCCTATTGGCAGAATACGATCTCGTCATCAAAGGTGGACGCGTCGCGACTACCGAAGGCGTCTCAACGATGGATGTGGCAATCCACGATGGAACGATCGCCGCTTTGGGCCGAGAGCTTCAGGCCCGGGCTAGCATCGATGCTGCCGGCAAGCTCGTTCTGCCCGGTGGCGTGGATGCGCATTGCCATATCGAGCAACTCTCCGGTGGCGGATTGATGAATGCCGATACCTTCGAGACGGCGACACGCTCCGCAGCGTTCGGCGGAACGACGACGGTCATTTCCTTTGCGGCCCAACATCGGGGAGACAGTCTGCGCGATGTCGTGGAGAACTACGCGCGCCTCGCGGCAGCCGGCGCGGTGACGGACTATGCCTTCCATCTCTGGATCTCCGATCCGACACCTGAAACATTGGAGCGGGATCTGCCGGAGCTGATCGAGACCGGCCATCGGTCGATTAAGATCTTCATGACTTATGATCGGGTGCGCCTCCTCGACGAGCAGGTCCTCGACGTGATGATGGTGGCCCGCAAACACGGAGCCCTGGTTTGCGCTCATGCCGAGAACCACGGCATGATCAAATGGATGGCCGAGAGACTCATAGGCCGTGGATACGTTGAGCCGAAATTCCATGGCGTCAGTCACCCGCGGGTGTGCGAGATCGAGGCTTTCGAGCGCCTCATCCGGTTTTCCCAGCTTCTGGACCAGCCTGTCATGCTGTTCCACGTCTCGACTGCGGAGGGCGCCGCGATCATCCGGCGCGCACGCGGTGAGGGCATCAAGGTCTTCGCGGAAACCTGTCCGCAATACCTGTTCCTGACCGCCCGGGATCTCGACCGTCCGGGCGTCGAGGGCGCCAAATGGATGTGTTCCCCTCCTCCACGCACGATCTCGGACCAGGAGGCCCTGTGGCGCGGGCTTGATCTTGGCGACCTCCAGATCGTTTCCTCCGACCATGCCCCTTACCGATTCGATGAAAGCGGCAAGCTTGCCGCTGGCGCAAACCCGGATTTCAAGCAGATTGCAAACGGACTTCCGGGACTGGAGACCCGCCTGCCGCTGCTCTTCGACGCCATGGTGAGCCAGGGTCGATCGACCATCGAGAAATTCGTCGAGCTGACAGCCACCGCCCCGGCGAAGATCTACGGACTTCATCCTCGAAAAGGCGCCATCACAGTGGGCGCCGATGCGGATATCGCGATCTGGGATCCCGACCGGGAGACGGTTCTCCGGGATGACGGCCTGCATGACAATGTCGGCTATAATCCCTTTGCGGGTCGCAGGCTGAAAGGCTGGCCGGAGATCGTGCTGCGCCGCGGCGACACGATCATCGCCGACGGACGGCTTCAGGCGTCTCCCGGATCGGGACAGCTGCAGCTGCGTGGCATCGCGCCCTCCATGTGGCCGACTGGCAGGCTCAGTCCTGAGTTCGATCCCGCCACCAATTTCGGCGCACACCTCCTGTGATCACGCCGGCAGCTTGCTCCCTTAACACTCAACCCATTGCATTGGCCGATAGATCATGACTGACACAATCAAGGTTGTTCGAAAGGCCGACTGGGCCATTGCGTGGGACGCGGACGCTTCGCAACACGTTTACATGCAGGACGCCGATATAGCCTTCTCGGCATCCGGCATCCTGTATGTCGGCCCGGCTTTTGAGGGCCATGCCGATGAAGTGATCATCGGCGCAGGCGTCATGGTCATGCCCGGCCTCGTCAACATCCATTGCCATTCCGGCGACGAGCCGATTGCCAAGGGTCTTTTCGAGGATGTCGGAACGGCCGCTCTCTGGGGCAATGCTCTGTATGAGTATTCAGCCCTGGTCGATGCCGATATGGATGCCAAGGCAGCCTGCCAGACGGTGATGCTGAGCGACCTGATGCGCAGCGGCGTGACCACTCATCTCGACATCGCATCGCCCTCTCCGACCTGGCTCTCTCTTGCTGCCGAGAGCGGCTTGCGGGCATATCTCGCGCCTGGCTTCCGGGAAGCGCAATGGCGCATGGCCGGCAGCCACCGCCTCGACTTCGACTGGAACAGAGCCCAGGGTCGCGAGCGATATGCCGAAGCCCTGACTTTCGTTGATAAAGCACGCGCGCATCCGAGCGGCCGCATCGATGGCGTGATCGCCCCATCCCAGATCGAGACCTGTTCCGAGGAGCTGATCCAGGAAGCCGTCACTGAGGCACGCCGCCGCGGAATGCGCGTCACCATCCATGCGGCCCAGACCATGGCCGAGCATGAGGAATTGCTGCGGCGTACCGGGGAGACCGCCCCGGCGTTTCTGGAGCGCCTCGGCGTCCTCGGACCGGACCTGATCCTGGGCCATTGCATCTTTCTCGATCACCATTCCTGGACAAGGCAGCGCAGTCGTGACGACCTTGCACGGCTCGCCGCAAGCGGAACATCGGTCGCCCATTGCCCCGTCACGTTCGCGCGCAGCGGCATGACCCTGGAAAGCCTCGGCGCCTATCGCCGTGCCGGCGTCAATGTCGGGCTCGGCACCGACAGCTACCCGTTCAACATGCTGGAAGAAATGCGGGAGGCGCTGATCTGCTCGCGCATTTCCGGCCGCAGCGTTTTCGATCTCGATACGGGCAGCCTGTTCGCGGTTGCAACGACGGGCGGGGCGAAAGCCCTCGGCCGAGACGACATAGGACGGCTGACGGCCGGCGCCAAGGCGGATCTTGCATTAGTGGATTTGAGCCATCCAGCCATGCAACCCGTTCACGATCCGTTACGCAATCTGATCCATTGCGCTGCGGAGCGCGCCGTTCGCGACGTTTACGTGGATGGACACGCTGTCCTGAAGGACCGCCGCGTCGTCAATCTCGACTATGAAGGCGCGGTTCGCGAGCTGCAAGATACACAGAAGCGCGCCTGCCGGCGGGCTGAGCGGGACGATCCCCAGGGCCGCCCGCTGTCTGTTCTCTCCCCCTACTCCCTGCCGCTTGCACGCCGAGGGTAAGACGATCATGGGCTCCCCGGTCTATGTGATCAATCCGAATTCATCCCAAACCGTCACGGCAGAGATCGACAAGGCCGTGGCACCCCTGCGAAGCACCGATGGGCCGGAGATTGTCTGTCTCTCCCTGGCCGAAGGCCCGCCCGGCATCCAGTCTCAGCGGGATGTCGACGGCGTGGTCACGCCGATCCTGCGCAAGGCGGCTGACTTGGAGGAGAGTGCAGGCGCGTTCGTCATTGCCTGCTTTTCGGATCCAGGCCTCCACGCCCTTCGCGAACAGAGCCGCCATCGCGTTCTCGGCATCGCCGAATGTGGCGTGCTGACGGCACTCACATTCGGTCAGCGCTTCGGCGTCATCGCGATCCTGCCGACATCCATCCCAAGGCATCTTCGCTATTTCGGCGCGATGGGCGTCATGGATCGCTTCGCAGCCGATCTTCCGATCGGGCTCAGCGTTGCAGAACTCTCCGATGAAGATCGAACGTTGGCCCGCATGGCCGATGTCGGGCAGACGTTGAGAGACGTGCACGGCGCCGACGTTCTCGTCATGGGATGCGCCGGCATGGCCCGATACCGTGCCGCGCTGCAAGACGCGGTCGGCATCCCTGTCGTCGAGCCGACCCAGGCCGCTGTTGGCATGGCTGTCAGCCATGTTCGCCTCTCGCAGGCGCTCGCATCCTGAAAACTCCTATCGTTTCCCCGCCTCTTGGAGCCCGAAATGACCACCCCTGTCGCCAAGACAACGCTTTTCCGGAACTGCGACTGGATCGTCGCCTGGGATGAAGCCGCTGGATCCCATGTCTATCTCCGCAATGCGGATTTTGTGATCCGAGGTTCGGACATCGTCCATGTCGGCAAGGACTATCCCGGTCCTGTCGATGTTGAAGTCGACGCCAGCAAGATGATGATCATCCCTGGCTTCGTGGATATCCACAGTCATCCCGGACATGAGCCCGGTTGGAAAGGAATGCTGGAGGAACTGGGCAGCCCGCGCCTCGGACAGAGTTCGCTCTACGAATTCATGCCAGTCTTCCAGATCGGTCCCGAATACACGCGCCCTGCCCTGCGCGTGGCAACGTCCGAGCTCTTGAAAAGCGGCGTCACGACGATCTGCGATCTCGGTCGCCCCCGCACGACCTGGGCCGATGAATATGCGGAGACCGGCATCCGCGCCGTGCTCTGGGGCATGTTCCGGTCCGGTCCCTGGAAGACTACCAACGGCCACTCGGTGGAGTACGACCTCGATCCGGCCACCGGCGACCGGCTGCTGCGCGAAGCCATCGAGATCGCGGATGCTTCCTCGAAACATCCGAGTGGTCGCATCACAGGGTTCATCGGCCCGGCTCAGATCGATACCTGCACCGAGGGGCAGATCCGGGACGCACTCGATGCGGCACGGGAGCGGGGCCAGCCGATCCAGATCCATGCCGCGCAGAGCATCGTCGAGTTTCAAGAAATCATGCGCCGCTATGGCTGCACGCCCATCGAATGGCTCGACAAGATCGGAGCGCTGGGTCCCGACACGATCATCGGCCACTGCATCTTCCTGAACGACCATCCGTGGCTGCACTGGCCTCACGCCAACGACTTCGAGCGTCTGCGCGACAGCGGCGCCCAGGTGGCGCATTGTCCTGTCGTCTTCGCGCGCCGCGGCATCGCTCTGAACACATTGACCCGCTACGTGAAGGCTGGCATCCGGTGCGGCATCGGGACGGACAGCTTCCCGCACAACATGCTCGATGAACTCCGCATGGCCTGTTACGCCGGCCGCATCGTGGGAGGCAGCTTCACGGCCGCCACGACCCACGATGCATTCATGGCTGCCACTGCTGTTGGTGCCGACATGATCCATCGGCCCGATCTGGGACGCCTCGCGCCCGGCTGCAAAGCAGATTTCTCGGTCGTCGACATGAGCAATCCCTATATGCAGCCGGATTACGAACCTGTTCGCAGCCTCATCTATTCCGCCAATGACAGAGCTATCAAGGATGTCTACGTGGACGGGCGTCAGGTCGTAAGAGACGGCGAGATTCTCGACTTCGACATCAGCGACGATCTCGAAATGCTGCGCAGGGGGCAGGCGGAAGCCATTGCGGCGGCGCCTCAACGAGACTGGGCCGGGCGTGGGCTTGAGGAGCTGAGCCCCAGGGTCTTTCCCATTCGCAATTAAGCTACGTCGAACAGACGGTCCAAAAGACAAAAGGCTCCGAATGGATTCGGGGCCTTGTTAGATTCGAATGCTGTTGGTTCGACGGGTAGCACTCAGCTAGCCATCTCCCCATGGCGATCAAACACGATCTCGCCCCCGCGAATCGTGAGGTCGCACCGGGTGTCATGCAGGATCTCTTCAGGGGACGCCGTCAGGAGATCGCGGGAAAAGACCGCTACATCTGCCGCAAGGCCGGGAACGAGACGCCCCCATTCGTGCTCGGCCTTGTTCACATAGGCTCCGAATTCCGTGAAGGCCATGATCGCCTGCTCGATGGACACCACCTCCCGCTCGTCCATGATGGTTCCGTGAGCCGTCTTGCGGGTCAGCATCGAGAAGAAGTTCGGGAAGGGGTTGATGTCGCAGACCGGAGCATCGCTGCCGGCAG
The DNA here is from genome assembly GCF_003347665.1 of Microvirga calopogonii. Classification (GTDB taxonomy): domain Bacteria; phylum Pseudomonadota; class Alphaproteobacteria; order Rhizobiales; family Beijerinckiaceae; genus Microvirga; species Microvirga calopogonii. Next base: position 9,630 of record NZ_QDGA01000012.1, on the reverse strand, counting down.
CAGGCTTGAAGCCGAGATCGATCCATGTCCTGAGCGGATAGGAGGGCTTCGCCCGCTTCTCGCCAACAACCGAAACATAAAGATCACCGAAGTCGTAGATGAACACCGGCTGCGGCACGGGCTGAACACCCAGTCGCTTCATGCGGGCATTCTGGTCGGCTCTCGCATAGCCCGCATGCTCTATTCTGTGACGACGGTCTGAGTCCGGCATGGCCTCAAGAGCGAGTTCGAAGGCATTGAGGGTCTGCTCGATGGCCGCATCGCCGATCGCATGGACGGCAAGCTGATATCCTTTGGCGTGATAATCATGCACGAGATCGTTCATCTCGTTGTCGTGCAGGAGCATCAGGCCGTTGGTCTTGGGCTCTCCGAGATAGGGCTCGCTCATGGCGGCGGTTCGCCCACCGGCACTGCCGTCGGTAAAAATCTTCACGGGTCCCACGCGCAGCATGGAATCGCCCACACCCGTCACCACGCCGTCCGCATAGGCTTGCTCCACGATGCCTCCTGGCCCGCCGAGTAGGCACTGGGTCGTCCGAACAGGCAGACGATGGAGGCGCTGGGCCGTGCGATAGGCAGCGACCTCGCGGTACCCTGCCCTCATGCCGACACCGGCATCCATCACGCTGGTGATGCCGTAGGACAGGCACGCGCGGCCGGCGTCGTCGATGGCCTGGACGAGTTCCTGGTCCGTCGGCTCCGGCAGTACCGCCTTGAGCTGGTCGCGCCCGGTCTCGGCCAGCAGTCCGGTGAGCCGTCCGTCCCGTTGCTCGATGGCGCCTCCCTGGGGAACGGGCGTGGTCTCGTCGATGCCCGCCAGTTCAAGCGCCTTCGAGTTGCAGATCGTAACATGGCCGCAGGCCCGCACGATCGCGACCGGGTGATCGGGCGCCGCCGCGTCGAGCTCCTCCCGGAGCGGATGGCGTCTCACATCGAGTTCGAACTGGTCGTATCCACGCCCTTGAATCCACTGTCCCGGCGGCGTGACGGCGGCACGCTGCCGAACCTTGTCGAGCAAAGCCGCAAGTGTCGGCGCGGAGGATGCGCGCACGTCCACATGTCCCATGATTACGCCATAGGGGAGAAGATGCATGTGAGAGTCGCACAGTCCCGGGGTCGCGAGGCGGCCTCGAAGATCGATCACCTGGGTCGACGGCCCGATAAGGGGCTCCATGTCGGCCGCCGATCCTGCAGCGAGAACCTGACCGGCCCACAAGGCAACGGCTTCGGTCACCCGCTCTGAGAATCCGCGAAAGACGCGGCCGTTCGTGAGGATGATATCGGCTTTCGGCAGGATAGGCATGGACCACTCGCGCGGCAGGGGTGGTTGCAGCAGAGGCTGCAGTCGAAGGCGGGCGAGTGTGCATACCTTTTAGTCAATCAGCAAGATCTCAAACGCCTTACGTTAGGAAATTCTATCCTTGAAACCTTGATTGTTTCGGGTCTAGCTTGACACGGAGCGACCAGATAAGGCGCAGGGAAAAGAGGGAGTACAATGATTCAATCGAAAACCATAGGCCGGTGGCTCGCACTGGGCCTCATCGCCGGTGTCGCGGCTGTTTCCGCAGCACCGGCATCTGCTCAATCAACCCTTGAGACGGTCAAGAAGCGCGGCAAGATTCTGTGTGGCGTATCGCCTGTCGCTCCAGGATTCTCCTATGCCGACGACAAGGGCGTTCGACGGGGCTTCGATGTCGACATCTGCCGTGCCGTGTCGGCCGCCGTCTTCGCCGATCCCGACAAGGTCGAATATGTTCCGCTGAATACCAACGTCCGCTTCCAGGCCGTTCAGTCCGGAGAAGTCGACATCCTCTCCCGCCAGAATACCTGGAGCTTCACGCGCGATGCCTCCCTCGGCCTCGATTTCGGGCCCGTGGTGTTCTACGACGGCCAGGGCCTGATGGCGCCGGCCAAGCTCAACGTGAAAAGCGCCAGCGAACTCGCCGATGCGGCGATCTGCCTGCTGCCCGGAACGACGACCCTCCAAAACCTGGAGGACTTCTTCCGGCCCAAGAACATCAAGTATGAATCCGTGGTGTTCGAGAACTCCGACGAATGGCGCAACGCCTTCTTCAACGGACGCTGCGATGCCATCACGACGGATCGCTCGGACCTTGCTTCCGTCCGTGCGATCGCCAACGACCCGTCGCAGTATGTCGTCCTGCCCGAGACGATCTCGAAGGAGCCGCTTGCGCCGACGATCCGCCAGAACGACCCGAACTGGCGCGACATCCTGAACTGGTCGATCTATACCCTCATCGGCGCGGAGGAGAAGGGCGTCACCCAGGCGAATGTCGACGAGCAGCTCAAGAGCGAAGATCCCGAGATTCAGCGCATGCTCGGCGTGAACGGCGACTTCGGAAAGATGCTCGGCCTCGACAACAAATGGGGCTACAACATCATCAAGTCGCTCGGGAATTACGGCGAGGTCTTCGACCGCAACCTCGGCCCGAAGACCCGGTTGGGCCTGACGCGCGGACCGAATGAACTCTGGACCAAAGGTGGCCTGCTCTACGCGCCGCCGTTCCGGTAGTCTGAGATCGACGGGTGGTCGCAAGGCCACCCGTTCCCTCCTCAGTCCTATCCGGAAAGGATCATCATGCGCGTTGATGCGATGAGCGGGACGAGACTCCTGTACAATCTGCGTTTTCGGGCGATCCTCTATCAGATGATCGCCGTCGGAAGCATCGTTCTCCTGGGACTTTACCTGTTCTCGAACGTATCGCGAAAGCTGGCCGAGCAGAATATCGCGACGGGTTTCGGCTACCTGAGCCGCGAAGCCGGCTTCGTGATCAGCCAGACATTGATCGACTACAAGCCCACCGATACATATGGGCGGGCAATCCTTGCCGGCATCGTCAACACGGTCTGGGTTTCGGCTTGGAGTGTCGTGCTCGCGACAATCATCGGGCTTTTCGTCGGCATCGCCCGCCTTTCCCGAAATCCGCTGTTGGCGCTTCTGGCCTTTCTCTATGTGGAAGCGCTGCGCAATGTGCCTTTGCTGCTCTATCTCTTCCTCTGGTATGCCCTGATCGTCACGAGCCTCCCGGCCGTGCGCGAAGCATGGGAAATTCTGCCACACGTCTTCCTGAGCAATAGCGGCCTGACCGTGCCGTCTCTCGTATGGACCAGCGCTCATACGCTTGTCCTTCTGGCGCTTTTTATCGGAGGTGCTCTCGGAATTTTCGTTCATCGCCGGGCGACGGCCGAACGGATCCGCACAGGCAAGGCGCGAATGACGTGGCCCTGGGTTGCCCTGGCCCTTCTGGTGCCGCCGATGCTCGCAATTCTAATTGCGCAACCCGATCTGACCGTCAGCCTTCCGGAGAAGGGGCGCTTTCGTCTGACGGGAGGCGCTCAACTCAGGCCGGAGTTCACCGCCCTGCTCGTCGGCCTTGCTCTTTCGGCTTCTGCCGGCATTGCGGAGATCGTGCGAAGCGGGATTCTGTCCGTCCGAAAAGGACAATGGGAGGCAGCCCGCGCACTTGGCCTGCGCGATGGATTGACCATGCGTCTCGTCATTCTCCCTCAAGCGCTCCGCGTGATCATTCCGCCGCTCACCAGCAGCTATTTGAGCCTGTTCAAGAATTCGTCTCTCGCCATCGCGATCGGATATCCGGATCTCGTCATGGTATCGAATACCACCATGAACCAGACCGGACAGGCGATCGAGGGCATTGCGATCTTCATGCTCGTCTATCTCGGCCTGTCGATCATGATTTCCCTGTTCATGAACTGGTACAACAGCCGCGTCGCGCTGAAGGAGCGCTAGACCATGACGACAGCGACCGACATCGCGGAAGCTCAACTGAAGATGCCGGTACAACGGGAGCCGGATATTGGCCGCCGTCTTCTTCATCGTGCGCTCAAGCCTCTCGTCGGGACCCCTGTCAATGCGGTGATAACGTTGGTATGCCTATGGATCCTGTGGCTTGGAGCCAAAGGCGCCTATGGCTGGCTCGTGACCCGAGCGGTTACCGAAGGAGGTGCCCAGGCCTGCAAGGTCGGGAACGGGGCCTGCTGGCCATTCTATGAAGCGAAGCTGCGCTTCATGATCTTTGGTGTTTATCCCTATGACGAACAGTGGCGCGTGCTGCTCGCCATGGTGCTGTTTCTGGGCGCCATGGGGATCACCATGATCCCGCGCTTCTGGAGCAGAAATCTTCTCGTGCTCTGGGGTGTAACGATCGTCGCAACGGCAGTCCTGATCGGGGGCGGCGTGTTTGGCCTTTCCCATGTGCCAACGACGCAGTGGAGTGGCCTGCCCCTGTCCTTTCTGCTGTCTGCGGTCGGGCTTGCCTTCGGCTTTCCTCTCGGCGTGGTTCTCGCCCTTGCCCGCTCATCGAAACTCCCTGCCATCCGAGTGATCGCAATCGTCTTCATTGAGGTGATCCGAGGCGTGCCGCTCATCAGTATCCTGTTCATGGCGTCCGTGATGCTGCCTCTCTTCATGCCGAGCGGGATAACGGTGGACAAACTGCTGCGGGCTCAGATCGCCATCATAATCTTTGCCGCAGCTTATATCGCCGAGGCGGTGCGTGGCGGATTGCAGGCTATTCCCCGAGGGCAGCATGAGGCCGCCAGCGCGATGGGCCTGCATTACTGGCAAGCCATGCGCCTCGTCGTTCTGCCGCAGGCCCTGAAGATCGCGATTCCTCCGCTCGTGAACATTTCCATCGGCTTTTTCCAGGACACGACCCTCGTCACGATCATTGGCCTTCTGGATTTCCTGTCCACTGTTCGTACGGCCATGACGGACCCGAACTGGGTCGGCATCGCCGTTCTCGAAGGATACGTTTTCGCAGCCTTCGTGTTCCTGGTGTTCTCATACGGGATGGGGGCCTACAGCCGCTTCCTGGAACGGCGCATGCGCCTCGGTCACGATTGAAGCATCGCCAGAGCGGTCAGGCGGCCCGTGCCGCCCGACGCTCCTTTGCACGATCCAGGGCCTGATAGGTCCAGTACGTGATCTGCGCCGCGGCAACGCCGAACGGCCCTCCGTTCCATGCGAGGCTGAAGGGCTCGTAAAGGCGGTAACGATCGCTCGTTCCAAGAATTCCTTCCGCGATCACACGCCCGCCGATGGCGGTCGTGTTCATGCCCCGTCCACCGAAGCCGAACACGTGCCAGACACCCGGTTGAAGCTTCCCGATGAGGGGCATCAGATGACGGGCATAGGCCATGAGACCCGACCAGGCTGTCTCCACGCGCACACCCTCAAGCTGCGGATAGGTAGAGACCATCGTCTTTTGCATCATATCCGCGAGACGTCGCGGCTCCGTCGTTCGTGTCGTGATCCGTCCTCCCCAGAGAAGCCGCGCCCCTCCGTCGACAACACGATAGTAATCGCCTGCACGCCGGTTGTCGCTGATCGCCACCGGCGTTCGCACCGCCTCTGCGATCTTCTCCGGGGCCGATTCCGTTAGAAGAACATACGTTGCGATCGGGAGGATGCTGCGGCGCAGGCGAGGCACAAGATTATCCGTATAGCCGCCGCCAGCGAGGACCACGTCACGCGCCCTAACGTCGCCATGTTCCGTCCTGATAATCTTCTCCGCACTCTCGAAATCGCAATCGACTACGCGTGAACCCTCAAAGATCCTTCCTTTCAGATCTTCAACCGCTTTTGCCAGTGATCGAGCGTAGTTAAGAGGATGGAAGTGAAAGGATGCCGGGTCGTAGAGTGCCTGATAATACTTTTGTGAACGCAAGACTGCACGGACGGCGTCAGTCTGCATCACCTCGATGTGGTAATCGAACTCCTTCTTCAGCATCTCGCGCTGGCGCGTGAGACCATCGGGATCGTGGTATCGGAGCACGCTCATCTTGCCATAGACGCGCTTGTTCTCGTTCATGCCAAGGTCGTTCAGATTTCCTTCAACGACACTCACGCCTTCGATCGAGAGCCGATGCAGGGCTTTGGCCTGCTCGCTGCCAACCATGCGGGTGATGTTGGCATGGCTCGTTGCATAACCCGGACCGACGAAGCCTCCATTGCGCCCCGATGCCCCCCACCCGACCCGCTCGGCCTCCAGAACCACGACCGATCGGCCTGCTCGAGCTAGTTCGAGAGCTGCCGTGAGGCCTGCGAGCCCACCTCCGACAATGGCAACATCGGCCTTAACCGTCCCTGTGAGCGAAGGTCGTTGCGAAGCATTAGCGAGTGTACGGGCATAGTAGGTGTCGCCATAGCCGGTCATGAAGCCCCCTCGATTCCGGTGATCTTCGCGAAGCGTAGCGCATCCTGCGGAAAAGTGGATCCGGTTTTCTGCCCCGGTGTACCACGGACCAAGTCCGTTCTCCGCTCCCGCTCGTTGATGGAACCTCTGTTGAAACCCTATGACTCGATGCGGAATACGTGCTCTTCGACGAGCCCTTGAATAATCTCGACATGAAGCATGCGGTGGGCATGATGAAGCTGCTGCGCCGGGCCGCCGATGATCTGGGGAAGACGATCGTCCTCGTCCTCCACGACATCAACGTTGCATCCTGCCACTCGGACTACATCGTGGCCATACGTGACGGAGCAATCATCCGCCACGGGTCTCCCGACGAAACGATGACGAGCGAGGTGATCCGGGACATCTACGACATGGATGTCACGATACAGGAAACGAGGGGACGAAAGATCACGATCTATTATACCTAGTTCTGACGAACTTCGGCGAAGCCGTGCCCCTTGCCGGGAGAGCCCCTATAGCGGGACCGGATCCTCCGACGCGGTGAGGCATCTCTGTCTGATTGGTGGGAATGTTCTGTTCCAGCCTAGCTTAAATATTCAATGGGAGCGCCTGTCTCCCATTGGCCAGACATATTGAACGATGGTCTAGCTGTTCGGCGTGCTTCGGTTCGACGGCAAATGGCTTGCCGCCCAGATTGCCGCCTGCGTGCGGTTCTTCGCCTGAATCTTGCGCAGAATCGCTTTCACGTGGACTTTGACGGTCGCTTCCGTGATGTCGAACTTTCGGGCGATGATCTTGTTCGAGTCGCCATCCATGAGGCAGCGTGCGGATACCGGTGAAGCCGGACGCGTATTCCAAGGTGAAGCCGGACACCCATTCCGATTTCATTCCGGACAGCGTTCCGATCTGAAGCCGGACACTCTCCTCGTTTGATCCTGGGTCATGGGAGATGGTGGAGTGGGATTGGCCGGTCGTCAATCGGACGATGATGCAGCGGCCGGGGAGCGCTGCTTGCGCAGGCTCTCGCCGGACAGTTCAATCCTGTAAGCATTGTGGACCAGGCGATCCAGGATCGCATCGGCGATGGTCGGATTGCCGATGATCTCATACCAGCGGTCGACCGGGATCTGGCTCGTCACGATGGTGGAGCGCCGCTCGTACCGGTCCTCGACGATCTCCAGCAGATCCCGCCGCTGATCGTCAGCGAGCTTCTCGGGCCCCCAATCATCAAGGATGAGAAGATCCACGCGGGCCAGCGCCTTGAGCATGCGCGCGTAGCGGCCGTCCCCGCGGGCCAGACCAAGCGCCGCAAACAGCCGCGGGGCACGGTGATAAGCGACCGAGAAGTCCTCCCGGCACGCCTTCTGGCCCAGCGCGCAGGCCAACCAGCTTTTGCCGACCCCGGCTGGTCCGGTCAGCAGGAGCCCGCGTCGTTCACGGATCCAATCGCAGCCGGCCAGCTTGAGAAAGAGCCCGCGGTCGAGACCGCGCGCCGCCCTGAAGTCGACATCCTCGACATGCGCGTCATGGCGCAGGCGGGCCGCCCGCGCCCGGCTCTCAAACCGCTTCTGACAGCGCAGCGTCGCCTCGCGTTCGAGCAGCAGTGCAAGCCAGTCGCCATGCTCGAGAGCCCGAGCCTCGGGCTGGGATTGCAGAGCCTTGAAGGCACTGGCCATGCCGTGAAGACCAAGATCGGCCAGCAGAGCGAGAGTGGGATGGGTCAACATGCAGGATCTCCTTAGTGGAAGTAGCCGGGGCCGCGCAGGTTGGCGTGCTCCAGAATGGCGGTGGGCTCGGGGTCGCGGGCGGGTTGGGCGGCCAGGCGGTTGGCCAGGATCGAGGCGATGCTCTTGGAGGTGAGCGCCCCGATCTGGAGAGCGCGGGCCGACACCGCTTCAGCGCGAGCGGGTTCGAGATCGCGCAACAGGCGCAGAACCCCGAGGCAAGTCCGGAAGCCCTGCTCAGGATGCGGGCGGCGCGCCAGAATAGCCGTGATCAGACCTTCCGTCTGAGGGCCGACGGACGCCGCCCAACGGCGGAAGCGCTCCGGGGTCCAGTCGGCATAGCGCCGATGGGAACTCGGCATGTGGTCCGGGTCGGTGCCGTGCCGGCGCCCACCGTAGCGGCGCTGATGGGTTGCCACGCGCTGGCCGCGGTGGAAGATCTCGATCGTGCGGCTGGTGGCCCGCAGGTCGACCTGCGCGCGGATCAGGCCGTGCGGAACCGAATAGAAGAAGCCGTCGTACTCGACGTGATAGTCCGTGCCGACCCGCACGAAGCGCCATTCGGCGAACTCGTAGTCGTCGCCCGGCAGCGGCGCGAGCGCCGGGCGCTCCATCGTCTCGAAGAGATGCCGGCGGCTGACCCCGAGGCGGCGCACGACATGATCGTTGATGCGCTCGCACGCGCCGGCAATCGCCGCATTGGCTTCGGCCAGCGAGAAGAAAGTCTGGTGCCGCAGCCGTCCGAGAATGCAGGTCTGGGCAAAGCGCACGCCATTCTCCACTTTGGCTTTGTCCTTGGGCTTTCGTGGCCGCGCCGGCAGGATGCCGATGCCGTAATGCGCGGCCATCATGCCGTAGCTGCGGTTGATCTCGGGATCGTAGAACGAGGCCCGGTTGACCCCTGACTTGAGATTGTCCGGCACGATCAGGCGCGGAACGCCGCCGAAGACGCGGAACATGCGCCCATGCGCGCCAATCCAGTCCGGCAGGGACTGGGTCCAGGTCGCCTCAGCGTAGGTGAAGTTGGAGGCGCCGAGCACGGCGACGAAGATCTCGGCCTGGCGGATCTCGCCGGTGTCGGAATCAACGATGGCGATCTTCTTGCCGGAATAGTCGACGAACACTTTGTCGCCGGCAATATGGTCCTGGCGCATGGTCGGCGAGAGCCGGCTCTCAAACGAGCGGAAGAGCTCGCAGAAGCGGCTGTAGCCATAGCCGTTGGAATGGACGGCCCGGTACTCCTCCCAGAGGATTTGCAGGGTGACGCCGGGCTTCTTCAATTCGACGATGGCTTCGGCCCAGTGGGGCTCGGGCCGCCGGCGCTGTCCCTGCTTGACGCCGGCGCGGGCGAAAAGCCTGTTCTCCAGGGCCTCGTCGGTCAGGTCGCCGGGCAAGGGCCAGCTCAAGCCGGCCTGCTCGGCGCGCTTGAGGTTCTCCTGGACGGTGCTGCGCGCGATCCCGAGCCTCTCGGCGATGTCACGCACGCTGATGCCGTCCCGGGCCAGGCGCAGCATCTGTCTCAACTGTCTCATGGTCAGCTTCCTCTTGGCGGGCATTCCATTCTCCTCGATGACGTGAGGAGGGTGATGCCCGAGTTGCTGACCCAGGGGATCATCAGAGTGGGGAAAGTGTCCGGTAATTGATCGGAACGGTGTCCGGCTTCATTCCGGAATGCTGTCCGGCGTCAAATCGGAATCCCCGTCCGGATTGAATCGGAATCCGCA
>NZ_QDGA01000119.1 GCF_003347665.1 Microvirga calopogonii | reverse complement strand
CCCGATTAATTCACGGCGACCCTTCTGAGGTTGGCTTTGCGAGCCTTACTGGTAGCTTTGACGGGCTTTCAGGCATGTCTTCACCACCTCCAAGGATTCGGCTTGGCGGATGAGAGCGGCGGGTTTGCAGGTGGACGGGACAGGGCTCGGGTCAGGGGCGTGTGCGCCCCATTGATCAGGTGACGAGGCGCGGCAGACGGCCGAGAACCACGCGCAGGATCGTCTGGTCAGGACAGGCGCTCGGCAAGTGCAGCTGGATCTGGGTCTTCCGTTCAACCACCCGGGCGGCGATCTTGATCAGGCGCAGCCGCAAGGTGTCGAATTGCGCGATGCGCCAGAGCGAGCGCTTCGGCATCCTCGCCCGCAGGACCCACATCAGCCAATAGGCGCCGGCATGCAGGAACAGCCGGAATTGGTTCGCCGTCGCTCGGGAGCAGGACGTGCGGTCGGCCGCCAGGTGGGCTTTCCAGGCCTTGATGTGGTTTTCCGCCGTGCCGCGCCGACAGTAGATCCGCTCATAGAGCGTTCTGGCTTTGCCGCCAGTGAGATTGGTGACGATGAACCGCGTGTCGCTGCCCTGCGCGCCCGCTTCGACACGAGCGATGATGCGCTCGACCCGGCTCCAGCTTGCAGCACCGTCGAAGAACTCCGTGAAGCGCCGCACCTTGCCTTTCCGAGGAGCCGCGGCAAAGCGCGCCTTGGCGCTCGCCTCCAGACCCGCAACGTGCCGGCGCAGGGTCGAGGTTGAGGCCACTCCGAGGATGAAGTCAACGCCGTTGGCTCGGCACCAATCGATCACCAGCGGACCGCAGTAATGGCTGTCAGCCCGGATCAGGATGCGGGTGGTGGGCCAGTGGGTTCGGATCGCCCGGATGAGCCGGCGCAGATGAGCCCGGATCTCGCTGCCCTTGGGCCGACGGGCCGGCCGCAGCACGGCCGTGATGAAGCGGCCCTCACCGTCGAACACGACTATGGGCTGAAAGCCGTATTCGTCGTAATGGGCATTGAACAGCCGCAGCTGCTGGTCGCCGTGAACGGCATCGAAAGTGTCGTCGAGGTCGAGCACGATCTGCTTCGGCACCTGTCCGAACGAAGCGCAGTACAGATCGATCATCGTGCGTCCCATACGCAGCAGCGACCGCGCATCGGGCATATTCTCCAGGCGCGAGAGCGTCGGCTGTGAGGCGAGATGGCGATCCGATGGCAGCACGTCCTGCGCCATCTTGAAGATCGGGTCGGAGCGCAGGCTGATGGCGTCGTTGCAATCCTCATAACCGGCAGCGATCATCAACAGCCGGAAGCGGATCAGATCGGCCAGGCGATGAATGACCTGATCCTGAGAGCGTGGGTCATCGATGCACGCGGCGAGCCGCTCGGCGACACCCAAACGCTTCTCCACCTCGCGCAGGGCGAGAACTCCGGCGTCGGAGGACAGCAGGCCGCCGTCGAACCGAGCCAGTACGGTTTTGCCGGTAACAGGTGACAGGCCCGGTAGTGGAAGCGTAGAGTGGTTCATGGCGGGTGGGTTCTCCCAGAAATGACGCGGATCGGCTTCGACAACCAAATCCTAAGTCATCTCAGGGGCTTGAGCTACACCCGCCAACCCTCCATGAATTTTCCGGGCTAGCCGCGGCAATGCAACTGAGGGTCGCTTACTGGCGATTGCAGAACGAAGGGGTATCCGACGAGGACGGCTTTGAGGAGGTTGATGCACTGGCTGCGGCGGGAGTTTACGGGACCATCATGTTGGATGAAGCTGTCGGAGCAGCCGATCGCTTCATCAGGGAGTTCTATCCTTCACTCTGCGAGTTGCTCACGTCCGAGAAGGCCTATTTCGCGTCAGAGGGCGACACCTGAGAGGGATGAAGCCGGGTCGTGTCAATCCGAGACACATACTTCGGGTCTGCTCCATCATGGAGGCGGCCGACAAGCTCATGGTCCTCCAGGAGGGCAGGATCAGCCAGTTCGGCCCGCGAACCTCCGTCGTGAGCGCGATCACCCCCGGCGAGAAGCCGATGGCCGCCATGAAAGGAAGCGCATGAGCAAGCGTTCGGACCTCATGGAGCGGAAGCCGTCCGTGCCCGCGACGTACATGGCCGTGAATGTCGAACCGGCGAAGGACCGCCTCCCGCCGCGCGATCCCGGCGAGCCGTCCTATCGCGGACCGGTGATCGCCGGTCTGGCGACGATCTTCCTCGGTCTCGGCGGCCTCACCACATGGGCCTTCTCGGCCCATCTGGACAGCGCCGCGATCGCGACGGCCACCGTGGTGGTCGATTCCAAGCGCAAGACCATCGCCCAGCAGGTGGCGGAACTCGAGGCCGTAAAGTCTCAGACAGAGGCGAATACCCGGCAATCGGAACTGCTCGACCGGGAACTCAAGGCCATCGCGAGCCTCGTCGAGAAAGGCTATGCGCCGCGTCCGCGCCTCACGGAAATGCAGACGCGCGAAAGCCAGCTGCAGGGCAACGCCGGCGAACTGAAGTCCCGCAAGGCGAAGGCGGAGCAGGCCAAGGCGGCGGAGCTGGAAATCCTTTCCCTCGGCAACGATTTCCAGCAGCAGGTCGCATCGGATATTCAAACCGCGCAACTCGAACTCGCCGACACGGTCGGGCGGATCGACGCCGCCAAGGACATTCTGCGACGCGTCGAGATCGTCTCGCCTGACCGGGGCATCGTGACCAATATCCGCTCCCGTACCCTGGGCAGCGTCATCGGCGCCGGGCAGCCCATTCTCGATATCGTGCCGGAGAACGAACCGCTGATCGTCGAGGCCAAGATTGGCCCGCGCGATGTCGATTCGGTCCGCGTCGGCGCACCGGTCCAGATCCGGCTGACCGCCTACAACAGCCGCAGCACGCCGCCACTCGCGGGAAAGCTGACCTATCTCTCCGCCGACCAGCAGATGGACGACCGGAACAATTACGCCTACTTCGTCGCACGCGCCGAGATCGCGTCGGAAAGCCTCAAGGCGAATTCCAAAATCACTCTCTATCCCGGAATGCCCACCGAAGTCCTGATCGTCAACAAGCCTAGGCGCGCTGTCGGCTACCTGCTGGCTCCGATTACTGAAAGCTTCGATCGCGCATTCCGGGAGGAATGACCCGAAGCCCTTCAGGCCCCTCATGCCGGGCCGCTACGTCGCATCGCCGCCGCGCGATGCGACGCGCGAACGATTGTTCGAATTGCGAAACAAATAGAATCCATTCACAAAATATATTTGAACAAATTAAATACAATATTGACTTATATATACTAATAAATTGATGCTCAAGGAAAATACTACTCTCGGGTTTACAAGTAGTGCTTCTTGTTTTACTTAGTTTGTACCGGGACACTCTCGACACAATCACCTCCCGGAAATCTCCTTGCGCAAATAGCGCTTCATTTTGGCTCGAACATGCAACCGGGTGCGTCGCGGCTTGCCCGGTGCTGACAACAAGGATGAGAGATATGGCGACTATTGGTGGTGGAGCCTCAAGCGACGTCCTGCACGGCACCCACGGTCCGGATGTGATCTTCGGAAACGGTGGCGACGACCTGATCTTCGGCGGCAACGACAGCGACGCTCTCTCCGGCGGCGCGGATGACGACGTTCTGTTCGGCGGCAACGGCGATGACATCCTGCTCGGCGGCGCCGGAGACGACTATCTTCGCGGCGGCAACGGCAACGACATCCTGAACGGTGGCGACGGGGCCGACGTTCTCGAAGGCGGTTCGGGCGACGACATCCTTCAGGGTGGTGCTGGCGACGACATCCTGCGCGGCGGATCCGGCGACGACTTCCTGAATGGCGGCGCTGGCGACGACATCCTCCAAGGCGGCGCCGGTCGCGACACGTTCGTGTTCAGCGGCGGCGGCGGCAACGACGTCATCCTCGACTTCAAGGCCGGCCAGGACATCCTGCAGATCTCCAAGGGGATCAACGGGACCGATATCGCTTCGGCCGAGGACCTTGCCAGCCGCGTCCATCAGGTGGGCCACAATACGATCGTGGACCTCGGAAACGGCGACACGGTCACCCTCGTGAACGTGAGCGCCGACGACATCAACAACAACCCGAGCGACTACTTCTCGGTTCACTGATCCGCCTCTGCGGCAAAGAGCGGATGTCGCGGACGTTTCTGCGGCGTCCCACAGGGACAGATGGAGACAAAAAGCGATGGCGGAGCTTGCCGTGCTCACCTCACCAGCCGACGATCTTGCCTCCCCCAAGGCAGCCTCTCTCGGGCGCGACGTGGTTCTGCTCACCTGGGACGTGCCGCACGTCGAGCGGGGCTCGTCCTCGAGCCTCAAGAGCGGCGGCGACGACATCTGGCCTTCCGCATCGCTGCGCCTCTCCCTGCCCGACGGCGGATCCCGCCTCTTCTGGGTCTTTCAACGCCCAGCGGACGAGCGAGCAAGTCCCGATCTGCACCTCGAAGCCCACGGCTCTGAAGCGTCCCTCAACATCGATCACGATGCGGCGCTTGCCTCGGCGGATGTCGAGAACCTGATCGACGGCATCGACAGCCATGGTCGCGTGGCTCTCGTGTCCGCCTTGTTCAACGTGTGGAGCACGATGTTCCGCCTTCGCCGGGACAAGACCTTCATCGACCTTCTCACCGAGCTTCTCTCGCGGATGGCTCCGACGTAGACCTTGGCCATCGTCGGAGCCATCCAAGGTGGAGCGGCGTTCACGGAATCCGATCGCTAGAGCATCGGACGCTTTGTCGGACCCGCCCGGTTCCGACCTCTGCCTATTGGAGAGGGGTAGTGCGTCGCGGATCCGTCGTTTGGTCCGATGCTCTAGACGCCAAGCGTCTGCTGCGCAAGAAGCAAGGCATCACGCCCCGGGTGATAATCCCCGACAGACTCGCGAGCTACGGCGCGGCCAAGCGAGAGACTACGCCGGGCGTCGAGCATCGGCCGCACAAGGACTGAGACAATCGTGCGGAGAACAGCCATCAACCGACCCGACGACGCGCGTGCACCATGAAGCGATTCACGTCAGCCGGGCAGGTCCAACACTTCCCCTCAGTCCACGATCAAGTGGCCAATTTCTTCTGCCTTTCCGCCGCCCGCAATGCCGCAGAACCTCGCGAGGCCCGCTCGCAGGCCTTTACTGCTTGGGCCGAAGTGACAGGCGTTGTGGTGAACTTCTGATCTGGCGACCGCGAGGAGGCACTCTGCCTTCACCTCGCTAAATTGACGGTGTCATGCAGTGCTTCTAGGAAGCGGCGGTCGTTGCGGCCCTTGCGCCGGGAGCATGAGGCGGTAAACACCCGCAGCACCGTTGCCCAGTCGTCCTCCGTCACTCCCGTCAGCATGGTCGCGCCTCCTGAAGCTGGCCCGCCATGAATCATCACCGGACTGATTTGGGAACCCACTCACCCATAACTCGTCCCAATCCGTCCACATGCCCTAACGTCACATAAAGTCGTCCTCGTACGCGTAGCCGGAGCTTGCTATAGGATTATCTCCGCCCTCGCTTTCCTCAATTTTGGAGAGAAATTGTTGAGGTCTGTTTACACGCAGCCATTCACCGGCGCTGTTCGTCGTCCATTTGTCAGGATGCTGGGTAGGATCAAGTACCATATTGCAATTGTCCACTTCGACGAAACCCATCTTAGCCGCGCGGGCTTTTGCTTCCGCGTTGCCAGGGCGAGAGAGGAGCAACGGTCGTTCGCCGTCGCGCCGAAGTTGGTATTCCAACAGAATATCGCCTGCGTTCTCGACAAGCGGATGTGCAACCTGAAGATCGACAGTCGAGGTGATCTCAGTTCGCCCGGGAAACAGTTCCCGCCACTTTTCGCCTTCGAAGTCATCCATAGGGCATCCGCCCTCCGTTCGTAGGAGGGCCACAGTTTTGCGTCCTAACTTGTAGCTGAAATATCGTGCCTGTTCTGTATCTGTAGTGGTGCCGTATTTCTTTGCGATATCGGCGGCATTTTTGGCTCGTGTAGATATGAAATTAGAATACTCCTGCGGGTTGTTGGCGATATCTTCTATTTCTTTACTATGAAACGCCTTCGCCTCTTCCCTGAATGTAAACTTGTCAATCTCCAGCACAGGAGGTTTGGGAACGAGGGAATACGCCGGTGCTGGCGAAGATGAGCGAGCGCTGGAGTCCGCTGCGGCTAAGTGCATGTTGGCGAATGTGTCCGAGAAACTTTGGGTTTGCTCGCCGTCGGCCGCCCACGAATCCGTTTCGTCAGCCAAGCCATTGCGTTTCCACTCGTCGGAAATGCCACCAATTCGACCGTACATGAGGATTCTCACTCCTAAGGTGAATCATTTTCGAGGCTGGTTATGCCCTGCAGCGCACGGTAGTCAGCCTAGCTGACGATAAGCTGACGTGGGCGTTCTGTGGACGAACGAGGAAACCCAGCTCGATTCAGCGCTCGTGCCTGAATAGTCAATCAGGCACCGTCATCAGATCGAGTTCCAGTTTCTGAAACACGCGGGCCGCGCCCGCCAGGTAATGTCGTGGATGGTGAAGTGATGCAGCGCCTCTAGGAAGCGGCGGTCGTTGCGGCCCTTGCGCCGGGAGCATGAGGCGGTAAACACCCGCAGCACCGTTGCCCAGTCGTCCTCCGTCACTCCCGTCAGCATGGTCGCGCCTCCTGAAGCTGGCCCGCCATGAATCATCACCGGACTGATTTGGGAACCCACTCACCCATAACTCGTCCCAATCCGTCCATGCCAAAGGCGGTTGGGGCCGTCCACATGGGGTAATCGCGGGAGCGGGTCGCCCGAACAAGTCACGTGCATGGAAGCCGGTGGCTGTTCCCCGACAAGACGGAGACCGGGTTCACGACGGGAAGCCGGGCCCAGGCATCGAATGGAGAACAGCCATGCACGATTATATCGGGCTCGACGTGTCGATGAAAGTGACGGCGGTGTCGATCCGCAGAGGCGGCAAGCGCGTCTGGCGCGGCAAGTGCCCGTCCGATCCCAAGCTGATTGCTGACTTGATCCGCAAACGTGCCCCGTCTGCGAAGCGGGTGATCTTCGAGACCGGCCCCTTGTCGGTGTGGTTCTATCATGCGCTGCGCGACGAGGGGCTCCCGGCGATCTGCATCGATGCGCGTCATGCCAAGGCCGCTCTCGACATGGCAGCGAACAAAACTGACGCGGATGATGCCGACGGTCTGGCCCATCTGGCGGAGGTGGGCTTCTATCGTGAGGTGCGGGTGAAAGGCTTCGACAGCATGCTGACCCGCACGCTCGTGGCGGCCCGCACCCGGCTGGTCCGGATCTGCACCGAGCTCTCCAACCAGATCCGCGGCCTCATGAAGACCTTCGGCTTGGTCGTTCCCGCCGGCAAAGGCAGCACATTCGAGAAGAATGTCCGTAGCCTTCTGGTCCACCATGACGGGCTTTCTGCCATCGTGCTGCCAATGCTGGAGGCGTGGCGCGGCCTGCGCATCCGGGCCGCGGAACTCGGCCGCCAACTCGTGGCCGGCGCGCGCCAGAACCAAGCCTGTCGCATTCTCATGTCGATCCCCGGGGTCGGAGCGATCACCGCGACATCGTTTGCGACCGCTGTCGAGGATCCGAATAACTTCAAGAACTCCCGCTCGGTCGGCGCCTGGCTCGGTCTGACGACGCGGCGCTACCAGTCGGGCGAGGTCGACTATGATGGCCATATCTCTCGCCGGGGGGTGACCGCCATGTGCGGGGGGCTCCTCTTCAAGGCCGCAACGGTCATCCTCACCCGCAGTTCAGCCGAGAGCGGCCTGCGGAGATGGGGCCTCAAGCTCCGAGAGCGGGTCGGCTTTAAGCGTGCGGCGGTTGCGGTCGCCCGAAAGTTGGTGGTCATCATGCACGCGCTGCTCAAGGCCGGCACCTTCTTCGACCGGAGCATCGGCGCAGCAGCTTGACCAGTTGAGGATTACATTCAGGCTCTGAGCGCGCTGAGACGTCCTTGCTGAGACGTGAGCCGAACCATTCCGCGCGATGGAATGCACCGCTGATGCAGCCGAGTGCGTCGTCCACATAGGAAGGCTCCGCCCGCGAAGCGCCATCATGCGGCGACACCTGTCGACCGCGAAACGACCCTGCACCCTGGGCCGGGACGGGCGGCAGCTTCGGCAAGCTTGTACATTGGAAAGGAGCTGCGCGACATCGGATTTGCTTGAATTCGGCCGTGGGGCGAGAAAACGTGGTTTGACCGACGTTCGATCTCTGGTCAGGACTGCTGCATCACCGCCGGATCCGTAAGCTTTTCGGATGCCCATCTCCTTCCCGGAGAACAGGACGTGCGGCTGCCGAAGGTCTGCCAATCGATATTTGGCGGGTGTTTTTGCCTCACCACAATCAACCAGTCCGTTTCAGGAAGCGAGCTCTCGTGGCGGCGCTCCGCAACTCGGGATGGTCTTTGCCAGGTCCCTACAGACAAAGCAGCCGGCATACGGCGGACTCTTCCGGATCGCCGTCACGGCCGCTTCTGTCGCAGCCTGACAGTGCGGATCCTGATGGCGGTTGGGGCGAGGCAGCAGAAGGCCGCAGTCATTCACTGCAGCTGGCTATCCTACATCACGCGGTCATCCCCGATGTCTCCAACAGCACACCGTAACCCATGGAATTGCAATCCACAGTGATCTGAGTTTTCTTGTGCATCCGGAAAAAGCGCCCTCCGTCAGCTACTCGTCAGCCAGCCAGCCTATCCAGGCATGCTGAGCATTCTCGATCTGACTGGAGGTGGAACATGACGGGGATTGGCCGAGCTGGGAAATCGCACGTTGGGAGTGCTGGAGCCGACAGCACGTGGGGATCGAGCAGCTCGCGCTCGGAGACACGTCTTGCCCCTAATGAAGGCAGCCAATCGTTCGACTCCGTCGTGGAGCGGATGCGCTCTCGGCCCCAAGATAGAACCGTCCCGCTCGTGAGCCAGTCACTAACTTCGGGTGTGGCAGCGCCAAGAGGCGACGAGATCAAGGCAGCGAAACGAAAAATGCGTAGCCTGCTTGACGACCTTGATCTCTGTCGTAGAGCGGCCACGCAAGCCCGGAACCCCTCGGAGGCGCAAGAGCTGATCGATCAAATCGTCAAGGCAGGCTCGGAAGCTCTGGACTACTACGCGAGCCTGCCCCCACATGTGGCGCGTAGCATTCTGTCCGACGATCAGGCTCGTCAACTCCGCGACGAGGTGCTTGATGCAGCAGACGAATGCAACAATCTGGCTACTGCGACTATCTACGAGTTGGAGCCACGGAGGAAGAAAGCAGCAGGCGTACTCGACAAGATGCGAGCTGACAACGCTCCGCCCGACCAGCTGAGCCGGGCGGTGCCCAGTGTGGCGAAGCACTACGTGGCCTGCATGGAGTGGTGGGGAAAGAAGGTGTTGCGCTCGGAACGGATGCAGTCCGTTTGCGCCGCCACCGCCAACTTGCCAAGCGCCACGCCTGAAATGCGGAAGGCCGAAGAGGCGGCGCTACGCCTGCATACGGGCTGGGCACTTAATACGAAGTGCATGTATCTGCACTCGCGGATCGCTCTCGCGCAACTAATGATTGAGCCTCAGGCGAGCACGGTCGAACCAGCCGTGAGGGAAATCCTCATGGCTGGGAACGGCCGGGTGCGTCTGCTGGGAACCTTCATCGAGGACGCTTTTCCGGCATTCCTCTCGACGTCTGACGCTGTTCTGTACAGCAAAGGACGCGCACTCAACGCAGAGCACTGCGCCGTTCTGGAAGGAGTCATGGAGCGGCTTTCGGAATTCGGGTCAGGGGTGCACGGCATTGTTGCCAGCTTAAGGGAGGCGGGAAAGGGTGCCGACCTTCAATTGGAACTGTTGGACCAGATCGTCGAAGGTGCATGGGGAACGGCGCACGAAGTCATGCAACTTCTGGCAGTGCAGCCAAAGACGCCAGCCATGATTGAACCACTGGCCGTGGCTGCGAAACTGGAAAATACTGCTGTAGTGGCTGAGGGCCACGCGGCGCGCAGGAAGGGGAAGGGCAAGCGCACACCGGCCGCAGGCGAGGGGAGTTCGACGGCAGGGGTGCCGGAACCGCAGCTCGCCAGGCGCGACGCTGACACGGTCCCGACAGCCAAGCTTATCGTACTCTCGGATTTGGGTACGAAGAAGCTCGCGAGCCAAGAGGAGGCACTTGCGAGGGAGTCATCGTCGGCAACCGTACATCTGGAGATGTGGCAGGCTCCGCCCTCAAGGAAAGCACTGGCCGGATTACTCGAGCGATTGGACGAGCTGCTGCAGTTCGATCTGCCGGCTCAGCAAAGAGCTGTCTCGCAAGCGCGCCAGATGAAGCCCGAGGACGCCGACCACGTCGTGGATCTCGTCGTCAAGCGCCTGCAGACGCACGCCGCCGAGACTGAGGCCTGTGTAGCCGCGCTCGAGGAGCCTCGCCGACGCGGCCTTTTCACGCCTGCGCAAGTGCGCGAAGTGCACGACAAAACAGTCCGGCTTAAGGCGATGTTGTCCGAGGTGCAGGGACAGGCAAACTCATTGAACGCGCGAAAGACAGCGATCATGATCGATTGCATGAAGACCTACGCCTTCCCGTCGCAGAAGTACCTCGAACAGCTCCGGGCGGCCGAGGAACTGGCGCCTGTGGACCGACCGCGCGCCTTGAAGGGCGAGCCAGGGACGCTGTTCGAGATCAGGCTGCAGCCCAAAGCGCTGCGCAATGGTGCGATGCCAAGCCCGATGTGGGTGCACATCCATACGAAGCTGCCGGTACATGAAAGGCAGTTGGCGACGCTGGATGTGGCCGACTTCGCCGCTTGCCACGTGAAGTCCAATGAACAGCGCGGCCACAATCGGCAGTGGCAGACCGCCCGGGCTGCGATGGGCCACGAGGACGTCGTGATTCACCGTGGCAAGCTCACGCCTGCGTTCTGTAAGTCGTTGTTGAGCATCGCCCCATGCTACCCCCTTCCCGAGGCGGAGCACGCGTCGATGCAGTTCGCGCGCCTTGGGATGTAGTAACCTTTGTTTCTCGCGCCAGAGTGACGCTGTGGTGACACCCTCAAGCCGACCGTTATCACCGAGAGGAAATCCTCGAGCAGCTTTAATGTCTCCCAGAAGTCACGGGAAGAACTCGCGGTCGACGATCCTACCTTTTGCCGAAGGCATTCTGATCGTCGTGCCGAACGAGATATGGCTGGCCGCCTACGCCGACCGCGCGTTGGTGATGTCCGCCGAGAACGTCGAGTCACATTCGAACTGGGCAACAGGCAAGGGTCGTGTCAAGGAGGACACGCGGCTCGACTGCTTGGGCATCCTACATGCCACCGGGGTGTTTATCCCAGCTCTTTGGTTGCCATCCCAACCGGCGGACAGGAAAAGCTTGATAGTGACTTCGACTGCGACACCGTCGCCATCGGCGACGGACCGCAGCTCTATGAGCATGTGCTTGAGTTTGATGAAAGGAAGCAAGCTCTCGGGCTTCCCTCGCTGAAGCCGCCAACGTCGCATACCCCGGCCCTTGACAGTAACAACTACCAGTTTGGTCGCGCTAATCAGATCCTGGCTTCGGCGCCAAATCTCCTAGAGACCCATAGCGGCCTGCAGCAAAACTTTCTGGCTCAATCACATGAAGCACGATGCTGGTTTGCCGAGCGTGCCATCTTTGGCACATACGAGGGCTTTTCCCTCGAGCTTCTGGGCGACATCGGTCAGTAGTTGGGCCGGGAAGAGGTGAGTGGACAGGATTTTCGGAACATATTTGCGAGATCAAGGTCGCACAACATCCGGGTGCTAGCGAAATAGTGCCCCGTTCGACCCGGCCGCGGCTGACCCGATGCCCCTCGGCTCGCAAGGCCACGTGCATCCTCGGGCTGCCATAGCGACCCTGATGCTGATCATGGAGCCGCTGCACCTCCTGCAGCAGGCGCCGGTTCGCCATCGTCCTTTGGCTCTCCGGCCGGGATCGCCAGGCATAATAGCCGCTGGCGGACACCCCGAGCACGCGGCACATGAGCCGCACCGGCCAGGTGCGGGCATGCTGCTCGATGAAGCCAAACCTCATTTCGGCACCTCCGCGAAGATGCCGATGGCTTCCTAAGAAACAGCGCCCTTGGAAGCGTCGACACCGACCTCCTGCAGCACAAACCCGAACGCCTTGGCGCGGCGGTGCAGGTTATCGATCACCCGCTTCCGATACCGTTCCTCATAGTACGACGCTCCCGGATCAACGTAATCCATGCCATGGCGCAGGGCGTTGTAGAACAGCGCTGCAATCTTGCGGGCGGTTGCAGTCACAGTTTTAGCCTTGCCGATCCGGGTCGACAGCCGCCGGTAAAAGGCACCCAGTGCCGTCTCCGTCTTGCCGATCGTCACGGCCGCCAGCCGCAGAAGGGCCGCCGCCCGACTGCCCGACCGGCGCGTCCGAGACGACAGCACCTTGCCACCGGAGATCTTATTGCCGGGCGCGAGGCAGAGCCACGATGTGAAGTGCTTGCTGCTGGGCCAAGCCGTCAGATCCGTGCCGCACTCCGCGATCAGTTTGAGCGCCAAGGACGGCCCCAGGCCGTGGATCCGGGTCAGGTCCTGGCCCAGAACCGCATAGAGGGCGCCACGAAGATCGAAGCTCGGCTCATTGGGCTGGCGGCTCATGCGCCGGCGAGGCGCCGGCAAGGAAGCGGGATCGGGCCCATGGGTGCTCAGCGCCTTGAGGACGGCCTCGATCCTCTGATCGCACGCCGCCACCTTGTGCTGATACGTGTCGTACAGCGCCAGCGCCTGTTCGAGCGCGAACAGATGCTCGGCGCGATAATGACCCGTCAACGCCTTCTCGATCGTCTCGGAGCTGGAGTGACACCGGATGTCCCGTAGGCTCGCCAGGACCGCCGGATCACGTTCTCCGGCCAGAATGGCGCGGATGATGCGCATGCCCGTGGCTCCAGTAATGTCGCTGACCACGTGATGCAGCTGCAGGTTCATCTCGGTCAGCGCCTTCTGCATGTGCTGGATGTGCGAGGCGGCATACTCGAGCAGCCGCTCACGCTGGCGCAGATACGCGCGCAGTTCCGCGATCTCGGCTTTGGGTTGGAAGCTGGCCCGCAACAGGCCATAGGCATGCAGCCGCTGGAGCCATTGCGCATCCTTCACATCCGTCTTGCGTCCGGGCACGTGCTTGGCGTCACGGGCATTGACCAGAAGCACCTCGAAGCCGCGGTCCTGCAGGATCTCGAAGACCGGGATCCAGTAAACCCCGGTCGATTCCATGACGACGGAGGTGACGCTACAAACCTCGAACCAGTCGGCCAACCGGTGCAGGTCGGCGGTAAAGGTCCCGAAGCTGCGCACGGGTTCATCTGTCCGGTCAGGTCCCACGGCCGCCATGTGCATCGTGGCCCCGACATCGATGGCGGCGGCATGGGGTGAACCATCGGCAGGCTCTGGCGATCTTTACCGGCCTCTCGTTTGCGTCTCATCGGCTCCTCCTTGGGGTGGGAGGGGCTGGACTGCGCCAAAGGTCAACTTCCTAACCGGGATCGCCCTGGGGCGTCACCACTCTCAAGCGCGCAACAGTCCATGGACCA
>NZ_QDGA01000118.1 GCF_003347665.1 Microvirga calopogonii | reverse complement strand
ACCGTGCTGGCGAGCCAGTATCAGGGCAAGCGCCTCAACTCTCCGAACGATGTGGTGGTGAAGTCGGACGGCTCGATCTGGTTCACCGATCCGGCCTACGGCATCGACTCCGATTACGAGGGTCACAAGGCCGAGAGCGAAATCGGTGCCTGCCACGTCTACCGCATCGATCCCCAGACGGGCGATGTCCGCATCGTCGGCGACGATTTCGTCCGTCCGAACGGCATCGCCTTCTCGCCCGACGAGACGCGTCTCTACGTGGCCGATACCGGCGCGACCCACGTCAAGGACGGCCCGCGCCATATCCGCGTCTTCGACGTGAGTGCAGACGGGAGCCTCTCGGGCGGCAAGGTCTTCGCCACCTGCACGGCAGGCCTGTTCGACGGCTTCCGCCTGGACGACGCGGGACGGATCTGGACCAGCGCGGGAGACGGGGTGCATTGCTACGACCCCGACGGCACGCTGATCGGCAAGATCCTGGTGCCGGAGGTCGTGGCGAACGTGGTGTTCGGCGGGGTGAAGCGCAATCGGCTCTACATCTGCGCTACTACATCGCTGTACGCCCTTATGCTCCCTATCAACGGCGCAAGGACCTTCTGAAGATGGCCTCGTCGCGAGAAGAGAGCCTTCTTGCTCGTGGTTTCGTGATAGTTTTGGCCAGGACAGATGAAGCCTCTTCTGGCGGATTCTCTTTCTGCAGCGAGGGCTGTGATGACGATGGATACGTTCGCACCTCGGCTCTATGAAGGCCGGACCGTCTTGGTCACCGGAGGGACGAGCGGGATCGGGCTTGCCTGTGCGAGGGCCTTCCGGGACCTTGGGGCCGAGGTTGTTGCGACCGGAGCGACGCAATCCGAGCGCGACCAGGCTTCGGATGACGCGGAGAATACCGGTCTGACGTTCGAGATTCTCGACGTGCGGAACGGTCCCGCGACCGTAGACCTGCTTGAGCGGATGGAACATCTGCACGTGCTGGTGAATGCCGCGGGGGTGATCCGCCGTGACATCGAACACGACCCGGATGTTTTCGCCGATGTGATCGATATCAACTTGAATGGGGCGATGCGTGTCTGCTCGGCCGCGAGAGCAAAGCTGCGCGACAGTAGAGGGGCTGTCGTCAACATAGCGTCCATGCTCAGCTTCTTCGGCGGAGCGAGAGTGCCCGCCTACAGTGCCTCGAAGGGTGGAATCAGTCAGCTGACGAAAAGCCTGGCTGCGGCTTGGGCATCAGATGGGATACGTGTGAATGCCGTCGCGCCCGGTTGGATTGAAACACCCCTGACCAAGGCTCTTCAGGCCGATCCGGAGCGCAGCCGTGCCATCCTGGCCCGTACGCCGATGAACCGCTGGGGACTTCCCGACGAGGTCGCCAGTTGCGTGGTCTTCCTCGGCTCGCCTGCCGCGTGCTTCGTGACGGGGGCCATTCTGGCCGTCGACGGCGGCTACCTCACCGTTTGATGATATCGCGTCTTACAGGAGCAGATGGAATGTCAGAGCAAGAAGTCACTCCAAGCAGCGACAAGTGGATTCCCTACAAGGGTTCCCAGCCGAAGGATTCTCCGCCGGAACTTGTGGTTCCGAACGCCATCCCGACAGACGAGCGGATATGGGTCCCTGTCGAGGAGAATGTGTGGTTCCGACCCCTCCTGCTTGCTGCATCACGCGGCTATTGGATGAACCTGTTGCGTGTGAGGAAGTCTGGCGTACTTTCGCGCCATCGGCATCCTCAGCCGGTTCATGCCTTCGTGCTGAAGGGAGAGTGGCGCTACCTGGAGCATAATTGGATCGCCAAAGAGGGATCCTATGCCTACGAGGCTCCGGGGGAGACGCATACGCTTGTCGTTGATCCCCATGTGGATGAAATGATCACTCTTTTCCAAGTCAACGGCGCAATGATCTATGTCGATCCTGATGGCCAAGCCACCGGGTTCGACGATGTGTTCACTCGGATCGAGAAATGCCGCAATCACTATGCGAAGAATGGCTTGGGAGCCGAATATGTTGACCAATTCATTCGATAGAGGGGCGGCACCGAGGGTTTTGGCATGGGACACTCACGCCATCCAGGTCAAATGCCTGGCCATTGCGGTGCGATTGCCGTTTGGATGTTTGACGTGGAATTCTCGTCGGCCTTGAGGCGTGGATGTGAGGTCCCAGCTTACAAACGTAGGCGGAAGATGACGCGAGCTCCATTGCAGCGGGCTTCTGCCGCAAGTGCTTTTTCAGCAATTGAAGACAGCCGTAAAAGACGTCTTTCGGAGCCGGTCGCACAATTGCTTGAAATACCAAGATCGCAGTGGCTCGTGCAGTCACGTGGATGGCTGCTCGGTCTCATGCCAAAACGACAATTGGCGGCCCAAGCGCATCCCGCGTTGCCAAGGTCAGGAGAAACGGAATGTCACTGATTACTTATCTGACGACCATTCGCTTTGCGCCCGGTGCCCTCGCTGGTCTTGGTGACGATCTGCGGGAACTGAATATCAGCAAACCGCTGATCATTGCCGACGCCGGTCTTGAGCGAGCGGGTTTGATCGATCGTCTCAGGAATGCGCTTCCGAACGGCTCAGACGTGCCAGCTTTCACGGGAACACCGACAAATCCGACCGAGGGCGCTGTACTCGCTGCGCTGGATCTCTACCGCTCCGGCGGTTGCGACGGATTGATTGCCATTGGAGGCGGCTCGCCGATCGACCTGGCAAAGGGGGTTGCGCTGCTTTCCACCCATAGGGGGTCTCTGGAGGGCTATGCCGCGATTCTGGGTGGGATCCCGAAGATCACGGCAGCGGTCGCGCCTTTGATCGCCATCCCGACCACGGCGGGCACCGGCAGCGAGGTTGGGCGGGCGGCTCTGATCACGCTGGAGGATGGACGCAAGCTCGGTTTCATCTCCCCCTATCTCATCCCTCGGCGGGCGATCTGCGATCCCGAACTGACATTGGGGCTTCCCCCGGCTCTCACAGCGGCAACGGGCATGGACGCGATCACGCATTGCGTCGAGACCTTCCTGAGCCCGCGCTTCAACCCTCCGGCCGAGGCCATCGCCCTGGATGGCCTGGAGCGCGCCATCAAGAACATCGAGCGTGCGGTGAACCATGGTGACGATGCGGCGGCCAGGCACGAGATGATGATGGCTGCGCTGGAGGGAGGGTTGACTTTCCAGAAGGGTCTCGGTGCCGTTCACGCCCTCTCTCATCCTCTCGGAGGCCTGAAGCAGGTCTCGCTGCATCACGGGACACTGAACGCCGTGCTGCTGCCCTATGTCATCGAGTTCAATGAGAAGCATTGCGGCCCCAAGTACGACGTTCTGCGTCAGCGGGTGGGGATCGGGCCTGGGGTGAATCTCGCCGATTTCTTCCGTGATCTCAACGCGCGCCTCAAAATGCCGACGAGCCTCGCGGCGATGGATGTTCCCCGCGTCACGCTCCCCGGCATTGCCGAAAGCGCGACCAAGGATCACTCGTCGGCGACCAATCCGCGACCGGCAAGCGCCGGCGACTATCTCGCGATCCTGGAGGCGGCGTACGAAGGCGGATCTCTTCACGCCTCCACTTGAAGCATCACTCAACAGGGCGACATGGCCGAGTTGGGTAGGGACCGGCCGGCGAATATCGCATCAGCACGCAAAGGAGCAACAGAATGCCGAACCAGCATGAGTTCGAGTTCAACGACGGCCACACCATGCCCCAGCTCGGCTTCGGACTATGGCAGGTGCCCGATGCTCAGGCCGCCGACGTGGTCGGCCAAGCGTTCCGAGCCGGATATCGGATGGTCGACTCGGCTGCGGCCTACGGCAACGAGGCAGGCGTCGGGGAAGCCTTGAGGGCGAGTGGATTGGCGCGTGAGGAAATCTTCGTGACCACGAAGTTGGCCAATCCCAATCATGGCTATGATGAAGCCCTGCGCGCCTTCGACGCGAGTTTGGAGCGTCTGGGTTCCGACTACGTGGATCTCTATCTTATCCACTGGCCCCGTCCCTGGGAAGATCGCTATGTGCAGACATGGCGCGCCTTCCAGCGGATCAAGGAGGAGGGGCGTGCACGGTCAATCGGCGTTTCCAATTTCACGATCGAACATCTCCAGCGCCTCATCAGCGAGACGGGCGTCGTCCCAGTGCTGAACCAGATTGAGCTGCACCCGCGCTTTCAACAGCGGGATATGCGGGAATTCCACCAGAAGCATGGAATTGTCACCCAGTCCTGGAGCCCGCTCGGCCGGGGGCATCTCGATGAGAATGAGACAATCAGAGAGCTTGCGGCGAAGCACGGTAAGACCTGGGCACAAATCGTGATTCGATGGCATATCGACAGCGGCGTGGCTGTGATCCCGAAATCCGTTACACCGGAGCGAATTCGGGAGAACTTCGATATCTTCGATTTCGAACTCTCTCCAGATGACCTCGCGCAGGTCAGCAAGCTCGACAGAAGCGATGGGCGCGTTGGAGCGCACCCGGATCAGTTCCGTCCGTGAGGGATCCATTGCAAACGTTTTGTTTCAGAGTTTCAGCTGCAGCATCGGACGTGAAAAGTGGATCCGCACTTTTGGGATTCAATCCGATGCTTCCTCTTTGAATGAGAGCATCGTTCGGGCCGGACCCAGAGGGTCGCTGCGCGGCCCTTCGGGCCCGTACGATGCTCTAAGCTCGAAGGCAGCAATCCTCATCGGACCCGACGTTCCGAAAGCGCGGGGAAACCCGGTTCGACCCAAAGCGGCCCTTCGTCAGGTCAGAGAGCCAGTTCGTGCAGAACTGGGTGACGATCGACTTTGATGGAATCCATCCCTTGCTCGCATCTGGCCCGACCCAGACACACGGGATGTTCTATGTCTTCAGGAATGCCTCGGCCGCCGGCGTGGCCAAGCCTGCTTCTGCCATGATCCGCCGGGCGAGTTCCGCCGCAGATGGCCGCAAGCGACTCGACGGACGGTCGAGCCAGTAGGAGACGGAATTGAGGGCCGTTCGTGGATCAACCGCAACGACGCGCCCGCTACGCAGCGCCTCGCCGGCCAGCGGCGGACGGGCCAAGGCCACACCGAGGCCGTAGGCTGCAGCATCGAGCACCAGATTGTAGTCCTCGAACCGGCGGTCTTGCGGTCGAGGGCGATAGTCCATACCCTGTGCCGCAAACCAGGTGCGCCAGCCAGAGGCGTCTGAGTCGTGCACGAGCGGATAGTCTAGGATCCGCTCTGGCGCTCCAGTCCCGAGTGAACCGGCCACGGCGGGCGAGGCGATCGGAAAGCACTGCTCTTCGAACAGGCGCACGGAGACGCGACCGGGTAAGGACCCACGACCGCAGCGGATGGCCAAGTCAATTCCCTCAGCTTCGAGATCGGTGTTGCGATGCTCGACCACGAACTCGATCCGCAAAACTGGACTGCCGCTTTCAAAGACCTTCAGGCGCGGCATCAGCCACAGACTACTGACCGACGGAATGGTCGTGAGGCGGACAACAGCTGCACCCCGGCGCTCGACCCAGCGGTCGGAGCTGTCGGCGATTAGCGCGAATGCCTCGCTCGTCCGTTGATGGAGCCGCTGCCCCTGGGGTGTGAGAACAACGCCACGCGCCTGCCGGTCAAATAATCTCTCGCCCAACCAGTGCTCGAGCTTGGCCACCTGTCGGCTGATGGCGCCGTGGGTGAGGCGGAGATCCAGCGCCGCCGCCGAGAAGCTGCCAAGGCGTGCCGCGGCCTCGAAGGCGCGCAGGGCGTCGAGCGGCGGCAGTGGCGGCGAGCTGTGATCCATGTGCACAGCTGATCCTCGAATTGTTCGATTGTCAATCAGCTCCGTTGGCAGGAATGTCCGGTGCGATCCTTCCCCTTGTGAGTTGTTGCCATGAGCATCGGTGCTGCCTGTCCTTCCAAGAGCCAATCCTTAGACGGTGTGACCACCGCTGCTGTTATAGTTACAATTCTTGCCTGGGCGTCCGCTTTTCCGGCCATTCGCGCGGGCTTGCAGGCTTTCGGCCCGATCGAGCTCGGGGCCTTGCGGTTCGCCGTTGCGGCTGTCCCGGCGGCAGTGTTCCTCGCGATCACGCGTCCGGCATGGCCAACGCTGCCGGATTTCCTGCGGCTGATGGTTGGCGGCCTTCTCTTCGTGGCGCTGTATACGGCTCTTCTCAATATGGGCGAGAGGACTGTCTCGGCCGGTGCAGCAAGCTTCATCATCAACACCAATCCGATCATAACAGCCGGTCTCGCGATGCTCGTGCTTGGCGAACGGTTCAGCCTCCGCGCCTGGATCGGCACGGCGCTGTCGTTTGCTGGGATCGGCCTGATTGCGCTTGGCGAGGGGCACGGAATGCGCCTCGATACCGGGGCTCTTCTCATCCTCGGCGCGGCTCTGTGCAACTCGGTCACAACGGTGGTGCAGAAGCCGCTGTTCGCCAGCCACAAGCCGCTGGCGGTCTCGGCCTGGAACATGGTGCTGGGTGCTCTCTTCCTCGCCCCCTGGCTCCCGCAGGCCGCATCCGAGTTCGCCGTTGCGTCGGCGTCGGGTGTGCAGGCCGTGATCTATCTTGGGCTCGTGCCCAGCCTTGTTGCCTACGGCACGTGGGCCGTCGCACTCTCGCGCCTACCGGCCGGCCGCGCGTCGAACTTCATGTACTGTGTGCCGCCGGTTGCCACGCTTCTCGGGTTCCTGTGGCTCGGGGAAGTGCCGACCGTGCTCGGCGCGATTGGCGGCATCATGGCCCTCATCGGCGTTACTGTCGTCAACTTGCGGCGATAGGAGAGGCGAGTGCAGCATCCGCTTGCTTCGGTCTGCCGCTGGGGTCGGATGTCACTGGTCAAAAGAGCTTCCGTGCATGATCAGACTGGCAGTTGGCTAGACCAATCCTAAGCTGAACAAGCCGCCTCTGTATTAGCCAATAGCTGGTCTTGATCCGGTTCTCAACGCAGGTGACGCCGCATTCACTGAGCAGCAGGAGCACGCTGGTGACAGACAGCTCTTCGGGAACAAAACCCGACTGGCGCTGGTTGGCGGCCAAGGCCCGACCAGACGGTGAATGGGGAGAGGGACCAATGATCCGAGCCTCGGCTCAACGTGCATCAGAACGCTCGCAGCTGGTCACTGCCTGATGACCACAGGCTCTGAGCGGCTGGCCGGCAAAGTGGCCATCGTCACCGGAGGCGGACGTGGCCTCGGCCGCTCCATGGTCCTCGGCCTCGTGCGTGCCGGCGCCAACGTTGTTGCGACCGCCGCGCGCGAGCAAGCGGAGGTCGAGCAGGTGGTGCACGAAGCTCAAGCGATGGGCTGTGCGGACCGGGTCCTTCCGCTCGCAGCTGACGTGACCCTAGAGGAGGACTGTGTCCGAACGGTTGAAGCTGCTCTCTCGCGGTTTGGTCGTCTGGATGTCCTCGTGAACAACGCCGGGCGGGGCATGAAGTATGTCAGCGAGACGTTCCTTACCGAGCCGACCCGGTTCTGGGAGGTTGCGCCTGAAACTTGGCGGATGGTGATCAATACGAATGTGAACGGACCATTCCTGATGGCCCGGGCTGCCGTGCCGAGCATGCTCCAGGCGGGCTGGGGCCGGATCATCAACATCTCGATGAACCACGAGACCATGCGCCGCCGGGGCTTCTCGCCCTATGGTCCCTCGAAAGCCGCGCTCGAATCCGAGACCATCATCTGGGCGCAGGATCTCGCCGGAACAGGCGTGACCGTCAACGCACTGCTGCCGGGAGGCGCCACGCTGACCGGCATGATCCCGCTAGACGTCTCCAGCGCTGTGCGTGCGCACCTGCTCGATCCCGACATCGTCATTCCGCCGCTGCTGTGGCTTGCCTCGACCGAGGCTGATGGGGTGACCGGACGACGACTGGTCGCCAACCAATGGCGTTTTGATATCGATGAGGCCGCGGCCGCTGAGGCCGCCATGGAAGAGGCTGGATGGGGTCCGCCATAGGCTAGTTCTCATCAAGCAGAGTGGCGCTGCGGTGCTGACCCGAATGACGATGCATCTTTTGCAAGATCTTCGACTTGGCGCCCACGCCAGAGGACAGTCGTTCCATCGTGATCGGAACCCAAGCGGCCTACGCGAGAATAACTGGTATCGAATGCGTTCCTGCCGTCGCAACAAACTGGACAGTCGCCATGGATGTGCAAACTCTCTTCCAACCGTTCAGCCTCAAATCCCTCAAGCTCAAGAACCGCATCGTCATGGCGCCCATGACGCGGTCGTTCTCGCCCAAGGGGATCCCGACACTGGACGTTGCGGCCTATTACGGCCGACGGGCCGGCGAGGTCGGGCTGATCGTGTCCGAAGGCACGGTGATCGACAGACCAGCCTCGTCAAACGACCCTGACGTGCCGCATTTCTACGGTGAACAGGCGCTGGACGGCTGGAGGCGCGTCATTGACGAGGTGCATGCGGCCGGAGGCGCCATGGCGCCGCAGATCTGGCACATGGGCGTCATGCACCCTCACGCCTCGGGTTGGCAACCTCCGGTGCCATTCGAGGGCCCGTCCGGGTTCGTGATGCCCGGTGAGCGAACCGGCGGGGAAATGAGCGAGGCCGATGTCGCCGAGACCATCGCCGCCTTCGGCCGCGCCGCAGGGGATGCCAAGCGGCTGGGCTTCGATGCCGTCGAGATCCACGGTGCTCACGGGTACCTGATCGATCAGTTCCTGTGGGCGGGCCTGAACAAGCGCTCCGATGGATGGGGCGGAGCAACCCTGCCCGAGCGCAGCCGCTTTGCCGTCGCGGTGGTGAAGGCGGTTCGTGAGGCTGTCGGTGAGGATTTCGTCGTAATCCTACGACTGTCGCAATGGAAGCAGCAGGACTTCGCCGTCAAGCTTGCCAAGACACCGGAGGAAATGGAGGCTTGGCTCACCCCATTGGCAGAGGCCGGGGTGGACATCTTCCATTGCTCGCAGCGGCGCTTCTGGCAGCCGGAGTTCGAAGGCTCGGACCTCAATTTTGCCGGCTGGGCCAAGAAGCTGACTGGAAAGGCGACCATCACGGTTGGATCAGTGGGTCTGTCGGGCGAGTTCATCGCTGCCTTCCAGGGCGAGAGTTCGCATCCCAGCTCCCTGGATGAACTGCTGCGCCGGCTCGCGCGCGGCGACTTCGATCTGGTGGCGGTTGGCCGGGCGATCCTGTCTGATCCGCAATGGCCCACGAAGATCCGCGAGAACCGAAGCGAGCAGCTGCGCGACTTCACGCGCGAGGCTCTTGCGACCCTCTACTGAGCGTTGGCGGTTGAACATATCCGCACCCGCACGTCTGCGGGCATGAGGCAGCGGCTCTGTTCGTCCAAATGGCTCAATGGGCAGAGCGAAACGGAGACCGGCAATGAAGGGGATTACACTGCGTTCACCCGGCGGATTGGATCGGCTCGAACTCGTCGACATGCCGGAACCGGGTGATCCGGGGCCAGATGAGGTTCGGGTTCGGCTTCATGCGAGTTCGCTCAACTACCACGATTATGGCGTCGTGAGCGGACGGATGCCGACGCAGGACGGGCGTATTCCGATGTCGGACGGCGCCGGCGTGATTGAGGCCGTGGGCGAGGGCGTGACCGGGTTCAAAGCTGGCGATCATGTTGTTTCCTGCTTCTTCCCGGGCTGGCTGGAAGGACCGCCGGCCGTTTCCGATTTCGCGACCACACCAGGCGACGGGGTCGACGGCTATGCCCGGGAGGCGGTGGTGCGGCCGGCGACCTGGTTCACCCGGGCCCCCAAGAGCTTCAGCCATGCCGAAGCGGCCACACTCACCACGGCGGGGCTGACCGCCTGGAGGGCTCTGGTCGTCAACGGTGGCCTCAAGGCCGGCGATGTCGTGCTGGTGCTGGGCACCGGTGGGGTCTCGATCTTCGCGCTTCAACTGGCAAAGCTGATGGGTGCGTCCGTCATCGCTACTTCGTCCTCTGACGAGAAGCTGGAGCGGGTCCGCGCCCTTGGGGCCGATCACATGATCAACTACCGCCAGCACGAGGATTGGGGTGCCCGTGCGCGGGACTGGACCGGTGGGCGCGGCGTGGATCACGTCATCGAGGTCGGCGGGCCGGGCACGCTGGGGCAGTCCATTGCCGCTGTGCGGGTTGGCGGACACATCTCGCTGATCGGCGTGCTGACCGGTCGCGCCGGCGAGGTCCCGACCGGAGCCCTGATGGCAAAGCAAGCGCGGCTTCAGGGCCTCATCGTCGGCAACCGAAGCCAGCAGCTGGACTTCGTGCGAGCCATCGAGGCGACCGGGCTACGGCCTGTCATCGATCGCAGCTTTGCTCTTGCCGACATGGCTGAAGCATTCCGGTATGAGGAGTCGGGAGCCCACTTCGGCAAGATCTGCCTGGAATTCTGAGACTTCGGGTGTCGAAGCATTGCCAGAAAACAAGCTGAATGCAGTGAACTGATCCGGCTTGCGGACCGAATGCCGCTCAGCTGGTTCGGGTCGACGTGCTTCCTGTTGACACGGTTGTAGAAAAAGCGCGAGCGCAAGTCGGCGCCCGTTGCTGAGTTCAGCGCGAAGGCTCGCACGCCGTGCTGTCGCGAGCCGCGCGGCGGCTAGCGGATGGTCGTGTCCAAGATGCAGATCACGTCATCGACGGACCACCACAGAGCATCGGCCGGCAGATGCTCGAAATCGACCAGCGGGTTTTCGAGCTTCGGATGAGGCAGCAGCAGTCGACGGGTCGGGGCGACGACCCGGCTCACTCGGGCATCACCCTGCGCCTGCCGCAGGACTGCTCCGCCGACGGGGCCGGTCGCCCCAACCAGCGTAAGGATCGTCATCGTGGGCTCAGACCTAGCCGCCCGTCCTGAGCGCAGTCAGGACATGCTGGGCCACCAAGTCGGAGGATTGCGGGTTCTGGCCGGTGATCAGGTTGCCGTCCTGCACCGCAAAGGGCGGCCAGTCGGGCCCGCGCTCAAACCGGCCGCCCAGCTCCTTGAGCCGGTCCTCCAGCAGAAACGGCACCACCCTCGTCAGGCCGACCGCTTCCTCCTCACTATTGGTAAAAGCGCTCACCCGGCGACCATCGACGACGGGCCGACCATCCTGCACCTTGGCCTTCACCAGCCCGGCCGAGCCATGGCAGACGGCGGCCACGACCTTGCTCTGGTTGAACATCGACCCAAGGATCCGAGCCAGCGTCTCGTCATTGGCCGCGTCCCACATCGGGCCATGCCCGCCGGGCAGGAAGATGGCGTCGAACGAGCCCGGATCGACGCTGCCAAGGGCGGGGGAGTTCCGGGCCGTCTGCATGGCGTTCTCGTCTGCCAGAAAGCGCTGAACCGAGGCGGGGACCTCCTGCTGCTCCTCCGGCTTCTCGCCAGGTCCCTCGCCAGCCCAGGTCCGTAGTGCGCGAGGCAGAGATGCGAAGGCATCCTGTCCATTGCCGGGTAGCGGGACCACATTGCTGTGGTCCCGCCCCCTTAGAACCGTACGTGACAGTTGCCCGTCATACGGCTCAAGCCTCAACCGCTTTATAGCCATGTCGTTGATGGTGTGCATGATGGCACCATCGGTGAACAAGCATCCGGTTATCCCTCTCGTCACCTCCACCTGTGTGTCGAGGTGCAAGGTGATGATCATCAATTGGATCGCCGGGCCAGAAAGTCATACCGCATAGACCACAGGCGTTGTTCTGTGCTTGCAGTAACTCCAGCCGATTCCTTCGGAACGTCTCTTGAACCATCTGGCGCTTCTTGCGCTCTTCCCAGTCGACCTTTTGTGTCGGATCCATGGGCGATGAGCGTCCGATCACTTTGGTGAACCGGGTGATCCGGGTTGCGCTATGACGGTAGAGTTTGGCCGTACCATCGGAGAGCGTCCAGTAGCCATCGTCGAGGAAGTATCGTGCCTTGATCCATTTGCTGGATTTGTTCGGGTGACGACGCTTCGCCCAAGTCCAGGTCATAGCCCAGACCCAGTGGGTGGCTTTGCTGAATGTTTCCTTGGCTGCGCAGTGCCGGTAGTAACAGGCCCAGCCCCGCATAACAGGGGTAAGTTCCTTGATCACTGTCGCCACTGGGGTCTGCTTATGCCCAGCCAGATAGGTCTTGATCGCACGCAGGTGATCACGGACCTTCTCTTTCTGCGGCTTTGTCAGCAGAACTCCGCCAAAACGCCTGATCTCGAAGCCCAGGAAGGTGAACCCCTCGTCAACATGGACGATCCGGGTTTTGGCTTCGCTGAGGGTGAGTCCACGCTGTGCAAGGAAAGCCTGCACTGTGGGGATCACGTAGTCTTCGAGGACCTCCCGTGAGGGAGCCGTGACGACAAAATCATCGGCGTAGCGGATCAGGTTCAGGCCATGGTTCTTGCCCCGTCGCAAAGCTGGGCTCACCAGCTTTCCGTTGGGGCGCTCACAGCCAAACTGCCGTTCCAGACCGTCCAGCGCGATGTTGGCCAACAGAGGGGAGATGATCCCGCCCTGTGGGGTTCCCGCTGTTGTGTCCTTTTGGTTGCCGAGATCTACCACGCCGGCTTTGAGCCAGCGCTGGATTGTCGTCGTGAACACCGGCAGCCGTTTTAGCAGGGCATCGTGATCAATGTTGTCAAAGCAGCCGCTGATGTCGGCATCGAGCACCCATTGCGCGCAGCCCTTCCGGTTCAGCGTGGTGTGGATGGCCTCGATGGCGTCATGACAGGAGCGCCCCGGGCGGAAGCCATACGAGTTCGCCTCGAAGCGACTTTCCCATTCCGGTTCGAGCGCCATCTTGACGATGGCCTGCATGACGCGGTCCTTCACGGTCGGGATCCCCAAGGGGCGCTTTTTGCCGTTGGCTTTCGGGATGTAAACCCGACGCACCGGCTTGGGCTGGTAATCCTTGAGGCTCAGACCGCTCTTCAGGAGCACCAGGCGGGCTTTCGGAGTGTCGCACACCATTCCGTCAATGCCTGGCGTATGCTTGCCACCATTCTCCTGGGTCACCTGACGGATCGCCTTGAGCTTGGCCGACATGGAGCGGACGAGAAGCTTTTGGAGGTTCTTTACCCTCGCGAGATCCCCGTCTACCGTGGCGCGAAAGATGCGGCCCTGAAGATGACGCACGGTTCCTTCGACGGTGGTCCAGTTGATATCGGACCAGCGCTCTAAGTCCCGCCCATTCTTCTGTTCGATGACGAGCATCGTCTAACGTCTCGAATGGTTGGCATCGTCCCAGTGCTTCTCAATCGCTGAGACCTGCCGGAAGTCTGCGTCCTTTCGGACTGGGGATCTCCACCGTGCGGTGGCCCTATCCGCCCCATTACAAGGCGGCCTTCGCTTTCTCCGGCTCTCCTCTACCCCCTCCGTCATCCCCTTTCCTTACGGTTAGGCTACCGCCGTGAGGCGGGACGGGTGGGGCTTACCCAGTTGATCAGACTGAAGATGCGGTCGGAGGAGGTTGGAACCTATGACCCGGCGGGAGTTCTGAACATCGTCAGGTCAAGGGCGTCGACCTGATCCGACCCGCTTACCATTTTGGTCCTGCCTGTCAGCCTCTTTGGCAGGTTAGGCTTCACGAGCTTTTATGTAGGTTCTTTGCTTACGCTCAACCGTTCCGTCCTCTCCTGGTCCACCTCCAGCATCGAGGCTGTCAGAGTGGGGCCATTGTTCCCAAGGCTTCGTACGTCGGATTACTCCTTCGCACGCTCGGGTAGGAGCACCTGGATGTTACAGGGTCCGATCCGTTGTACGGGTCGGTACTTCCAGTCTGATCCTGATGAGTCAGTTGATTGTATATGTGCGACACCTCCTGACCCTCTGGTCGCAACGCCCCGGAGCCTGGGCTTTT
>NZ_QDGA01000117.1 GCF_003347665.1 Microvirga calopogonii | reverse complement strand
CCCAGCTGGTCCACCTGAAAAGAACCGCGTGCGAGGCGCCGTCCGGCTCTTCCACTTTCCACCCTCATCATCGAGCCGGGCCGCGCAGCGCACCTCCCTCGACTGACCTGACGGCCCGCAGCGCAAGCTGCGGGCCCACAGGCGCTGGCTCTTTGACAGAGACCCATCCACCGTCATCCCAGGGCCGCGCAGCGGAACCCGGGACCCATAACCACGGATGATGCCGAATGAGGTTCGCCGCCGCGCGCTCCTTCTTTGACGTCGTGGTTCTGGATCCCCGCCTGCGCGGGAATGACAAGGCGCCGGTGCCGGTGCCCTATCCTGCACCCGCTCCCGGACCTCCACTCGCCGCGTCATGGCCGGGCTTGACCCGGCCACCCACGCCTTCGTTCCGTGCCAGGGCCTGGATCGCCGTGCGTGATCCCCTGATCAAGTCCGGGGACGGCCAGGACGGGAAGAGATCTAAAAGTCCTCCGCATCGGGAATGCGGTTGAAGGCGATCTTCGCCCCGGCATAGCCTCCGGGGATCGTGACCCACGGGCCCCAGTGCAGGAGGGTCTTGCGATGGGTGGCGTTCAAGTGGTCGGCTATGGTCGATAGATATTCCATTCGGCGCTTGAGCTGTGCCTCCGGCGCGTCGTCGAACAGGTCCTCCTCGACCTCGCTCAGGGGCACCAGATCGTGCAGGGCGACATGCACGCTGCGGCTTCGATGCACCTCCTCGCGCTCGGCGTGGAGGATCAGGCGGCTCAGGGAGGCCAGCAGGGACGGGTCGTCCCAGGTCGGGCGGAAACGCTCCTCCCCGTACCATCCGGCGCTGTTCCTGTCCGTCAGCCACAGGGCGAGCGTCCGGGCCGAGAAGCCGGCGCGCCGCATGCGGGCCGCGGCCTTGGCGAGGAGAACGCGGGCTGCCGCATAGGCGCCGTTCAGGGAGCGCCAGTCGGCCGGCAGGACGCGTCCGTGGCCGAACATCCGCCGCTGTGTCTCCGGGCGTTCCACCGTATAGCCGTGGAGGCCCATCCAGAGCCGTTCGCCCTCGACGCTGCCCCAAAGGCGGCGCAACTCCTTGGGCTGGAGCCGCCACAGGGCCTCCATGTCGGCCACGCCGGCGCGGGAA
Organism: Microvirga calopogonii; assembly: GCF_003347665.1. GTDB lineage: Bacteria > Pseudomonadota > Alphaproteobacteria > Rhizobiales > Beijerinckiaceae > Microvirga > Microvirga calopogonii. Next base: position 12,744 of record NZ_QDGA01000117.1, on the reverse strand, counting down.
AGGCGCGCCGCGTTGCCTCGGGCGATACCAGGAATATCCGTCAGATCGAGGGATAGAAGGCGGCCCGGCAGGTCATCAGGATGAAGCGCCACGAGGCCGTCGGGCTTCTCCATCTCCGCTGCGATCTTGGCCAGGAGATCGTTGGGGCCGAGGCCGACCGAACAGGTGAGGGTTGGGCCGATCTCAGTCGCGATGGCATCCTTGACGCGCTGCCCGATGCGGAGCGCCTGCGGCCACTCGGCGGGCAGAAGCGCGCAGAGCATCTCGTCGATGGAGCAGACTGCCTTGACTGGGACGACGGTCTCGATGGTCCGGATGATCTCCTTGTGCAGCTTCACATAAAGCTCGTGCCGCGCGGTCACGAGAACGAGGCCGGGGCATTGCCTGCGGGCATCGCGCACGAAAGTGCCGCGCCTGAGCCCCATGGCCTTCGCCTCCCGGCTGACGGCGATGAGGCCCGTGTGTTCGGAATCGACCGGGATCACCCCGACTGGCGTGCCGCGCAAATGTGGCTGAAGATGCTGCTCGGCGCTGGCGAAGAAGGAATCGAAGTCGACATAGAGCCGCTCCAGACCTGTTGGTTTGCGCATCCTCGCCACCTGAACTTTGGCTATGAACAAACCAAGAACATAAGCTTTGCAGCGAGTCGAGAGCGGAATCTGTGGATAACGGGGAATAATCGGCCGGGTTAATCCGCCTTTCCTTGAGGAACCAACGCTCTGAAAGAGTGTTCTCGTTTTAGAACAAAACCAGAACAATAGGAGTCCCGCATGTCTTCGCATGATAAAGCGACGAGTCGCTCTGCGGTTAACCATAAATCTTCCGCAGAGGCAGACAGCCCGAAGGTTCGCCCTGATCTTTCCGACAACCAGGTCAAGGATCCGGATGAATGGGTCTCCGGCGACGAGCCGATGACCGGCGCCCAGGCATCCTACCTGAAGACCTTATCCGAACAGGCGCACAATCCGAAGGCCTTTGATCCCGATCTCAACAAGGCGGAGGCCTCGAAGCGGATCGATCAGCTGAAGCAGAAGCGCTGAAGGATCGTCGCGACACGCGGATGGCTGGCCTTAGGGCGGCCATTCACGTCTTTATTTCCAACACATCGACCTCGGCATGAGAGCGGCAAAGTGCCGAAGGAGTGCCGACAGCGGGTTCAAAAACGAGTGGCCCGGGCCTTTCGAAACTCTCTACGCATCACCACATCTGACCCAAGGAGCATTGTGCTCCAGAGGGATGGATAACAACGACGATGATGAAATTCGCTTCTCGCCGCAGTCGAGTGATGGTCGCCCTGGCGGCAGGCCTGATCCTTGCCGGAAGTGCGGCTGAGGCTCGCGTCGGCGGCCGGAGCAGTTTCGGGTCGCGCGGCGCGCGTACTTATACGCCTCCGCCGGCAACCCGGACAGCGCCTGAAGCGGCGGCCCCGATCCAGCGCTCGCAGATCCCCAACCAGGGCCCGAACATGACCCGGCCCGGCACCCCGGCTCCGAACGTGGCACAGCCGCGACGCTTCGGCTTCGGCACGGGCCTGATGGCCGGCCTGTTCGGAGCGGGCCTGCTCGGCATGCTGTTCGGGCATGGCTTCTTCGGCGGTCTCGGAGGCCTTGCTTCGATCTTCGGCCTCCTGCTTCAGATCGGCCTCGTGGTCCTGCTGGTCTCCTTCGCCATGAAGTGGTTCCGCAGGCGCCAGGAGCCGTCCTATGCCGGCCCTCAGCAGGGCTACGCCCGTTCCATGGGCGGCAGCGTGCCTCCGACCGGCGGACGGACCATGGATAGCGGCGCGGCGGCTGGTTTAGGCGGTGGTCTCGGCAGCGCTCTGGGTGGCGCACTCGGCGGCCGGCCCCAGCAGGCTCAAGCCCGTCCGGGCGTGCGCGACGAGATCGGCATCGGCGAGAGGGATTATGCAGCCTTCGAGCGCGGCCTCGTCGAGATGCAGGACGCCTATTCGCGCGAAGACGTCGCGAAGCTTTGGCAGCTCGCCACGCCCGAGATGGCCGGCTACATCCAGGAAGAGCTCAACGACAACGCGGCTCGCGGCGTCGTGAACAAGCTGTCCAATGTGCGCCTCAACCAGGGCGACCTGTCCGAAGCCTGGCGTGAAGGCAGCACGGATTATGCCACCGTTGCCATGCGCTTCGGAATCACCGACGTCATGGTCGACAAAGCCACGGGCCGTGTGGTGGAGGGCGATCCGAACAAGGTCGAAGAAGCGACGGAACTCTGGACCTTCCGTCGCGATCAAGGTGGTTCCTGGAAAGTCTCGGCGATCCAGCAGGCCTAAGGCCCGATATATGAATACAAGAGCGGCCGGTTCTCACCGGCCGCTTTTTCATGCTTTTGATGTCGAGATCTTACTCTGCCGCCACCCGCCGGCCCGCATGGGAGCCCTCGCGGACTTCCTCGATGATCTTGCTCACGAAGGCATCGAGATCGCCCGGATTGCGGCTGGTAATGAGGCCTTGATCGGTCACCACCGTCTCGTCGCGCCACTGGCCGCCGGCATTGATCACGTCCGTCTTGATCGAATGATAGGACGTGCATTGCTTGCCCTTGATCACGCCGGCCTCGATGAGAAGCCAGGGCGCGTGGCAGATGGCGGCAACGGTCTTGCCGGAGGAGTAGAAGGCGCGGATGATGTCGAGCGCCTTCGGTTCCGTGCGCAGCTTGTCCGGATTGATCTGTCCGCCGGGCAGGACGAGCGCATCGTAATCGGCCGGGTTCACATCCTCGATGTCCTTGTCGACGGATACGGTCTTGCCCCAATCCGTCTTGTCCCAGCCGTAGATCTTGCCGGACTTCATGCGCGATTTCGGTGCGGCGACTTCGACCGTCGCACCCGCATCGGAGAGTTTCTCCTGCGGAACCATCAGCTCCGATTCCTCGAATCCATCGGTCGCCATGATGAGGATCTTGGCCTGTTTGATGTCAGGCATGGCGTTCTCCATGTGGTGTGGGGGATCTCTCTGAGAACGGACAGAGATGTAAGGGGTTCCGCTCGCGGGAACCCTGATGGGACGGTCCTGTTGACCCAGTCATGACTTTCGAAACGAGGAAGAGACTATGGCCAACCCAGGACTTCCGACGAACGATCCTGTTCCCGGCGGCAATATCCCGAGCGAGGTGCCGCCCGGATCCGTTCCCGACGAGGAGCCGGATATCGGCCCGACGGGACCGCGCACGCCATATCCCGTCAACGACCCGGGCATTACCGATCCGAAGGGGCCCGGTTCCGAACCGGACTATCTTCCGGGCAACCCGACGAACCCCGGTACGCGCTTCTGAACCGGAACGTCGTCCGGAGCATGAGCCGGCGGCGACGTGCGCGCCGGCTCAGATCTCGATGACGGCGTAGGGCTTGCCGTTCGGCTTCTCGATATGCTTGGCGACGTTATAGACGGGCTGGCCGCCGGGCGTGCGTCCCTCGAAGCGGCCTCGATGCGCGTGGCCATGAACGATGGCGTTGACCTTGAAGCGGTCGATGGTTTCGGCCAGGCGCGACGAGCCTAGAAACGGATAGATTTCCAGCGGCTCGCTCTCGATCGTCTCGGTGATCGGCGCATAGTGGAGAATGACCATGGAGCGCTTCGCACGCACCTGCCGCATGGCGTTCTCGAGTCGTAGCGTCTCGTTCATGGTCTCGCCGACGAACTGCTTGATGGCCGGTTCGCCGAAAGAACCGAGCATCCGGCGCCCGAAGCCTCCGGCAAAGCCTTTGACGCCGACGAACCCGACGCCGTCGATCTCGACGGATTGCCCGTCGAGAACCCGCATGCCCGCGTCGCGGAGGATGTGCGCCACCTCTTCGTGGGCGCCGCATTCGTAATCGTGATTGCCGAGAACGCCGACTACGGGAATCGAGCAGGACTTGATGTCCTGCGCCAGAAGTTCGGCTTCCTTCGGCTTGCCGAGATCCGTGAGGTCCCCGGCCAGGACCAGAACATCGGCCTCTTTCGAGATCTCGCCGAACAAGTCCCGATAGGACACCCAGTTGTCTTCGCGAACGTGAAGGTCGCCCATGGCCGCGACCTTCATGACTTGCTGTGGTTCGTCACTCATTCCGCCATTCACCTTCGCCTCCGACATCGGCGAAGCCCCATTGCTTGACATCGATTTCGTAATCGATGCGGGAGAACATCCGCCCGCGGCAAACCTTCATCTGCGGCGGCGGAAGATCGAGCTGCTTGGAGAGTCTGTCGAGAAGTTCGTCCATGACCCAGCGCGGAACCTTGTCGCGCTCAGACGGGTAGATCCAGCGGAAGTTCAGCAGGTGCATGAGCAGCACCTCCCAATGCACTTCCATGTAGGCGAGCAGGGCATGCCAGTCGATCTGGTCATGCGCTTTCAAGATCGTGTGCGCCACGTCCGCGCCGTCATAGCGGTGGCGCAGCTGAATGAAGCATTTCGACCAGACGAGCTCGGTCGGCCCGACGATGCGCACGGGGGTGCCGAAGACCTCGATCTGGCGCGCGCGCTCGAACCATTGGTCGCCGATCGGCATCGTACCGTTCGACGAAGCGAAGATCACGTCGAAGAAGTACTGGCCCTTGAACACTTTGCCGAGCCAGCGGTCGTCCTCAATCTCGACGGAATAGCCGATGCTTTTGAAATGCGATAGGACGCGGGTGTAGTCGCCGGCCTTGCAGAAGATGTCGAGGTCCTTGGTCGGGCGCGTGATGCCCGTATAGGCCGACAGCGCGTAGGTGCCGGCGAGCAGGAAGGGCAGGCCGAGCTGGTTCAGTTCCCGGAGCGCTTCGGAATAGAAGGCCTCGGATTCCGGATATTTGAGGGTCGGTTCCGCCTTGGCATCCATGAGGGGGACACCGGGGTGGGCACCGGAAACGAGATCTGGATCGTGAACTGCCATGGCCTTGTCCAAGCGCGGCCGAGAATGCCCCGCGTTCGACAACAGAATGGCCGTAATGAAGTTCCGTGCTGGCCGAGCTTAAGGCCAGAAGCGTTATTCAGGCGCGGATCAAGCTTTCTTGAACTCAAAGATGCGTCGCATTGTTCGGCGTGATCGAATCCACTTCGCCGATCGAGGCTCTAATGATCCCCGTGCGAAACCCGGACGTCGCGCGGGCTGTTGAGGATTTCGAGCAGACTCTGGGCGATGTGGCGGGCTTCGTCATCCTTAAGGCGCAGCAGGAAGGGCGGCATCATGCCGGCCTGGAGGGCCACCACGGCCATGCCGTGTTCGTCCATGCCGACATCGATGGTCTGGGATGTCACGTCAACCAACTCCTCGGGCGTGTCCTCGCCACCCTCCTCGGCGGATTCGCCGATGGCGGAAAGCAACTGGCTCACGGCCCTTACCAGGGAGCGGGCGGCATGGGGATCCATGACCACGGCAGTCGATTGCTCGCCCTTCTGAAATGCCAGCTGGATGTTGTCGCCTTCGAGCGTGACCGAAATACCTGCCATGAGCGTCCTCGTCTTTCCCGTCCCCCATATGGGGAGCGCCTGTGTCCGGGGAAAGGCAGAGACCTTCGTACGACAGATGCGCCTCGCCCCCAAGGGGAGAAGCGCATCCTGGTAAACCGGGGCAGGGGACCCGTCAGACCCCACTTTCCGAGGAGCCGCCGGACCGGCGCCGGGTTGACGCAACCCTGCCGGCGCCCGAGGTCTCCGGCACTCCCGTGCTGCCGGCGCCGGCAGCACCCGCGCCCGACATCATGGTCCCGGCGACGCCCGCATCCGCCCGCTGCTGGACGCGCAGATTGTTCTGCACATGAGTCACGCCGGAGACGGACTCCGCCAGATCCTCTGCGTGCCGCTTCTCGAAGCGGCTGTTCACGGTTCCGGTGAGCGTGACCTCACGATTCTCGACCCGCACCTCAATCTCCGACGCGTCGATGTGCGGATCCTCCGTGAGGCGATCGTTCACGTCCTCCGTGATCCGGGCATCGGAGCGCTGATAGCCTTTCGGCCCGCGACCGCGATGCATCCCGGCCTCGCGCATGTCCCGCTCGCGGCGGCGTTCCGCGTCCTCGTCGCCGAACCAGGAGCGAACCTCGTCGCCCGCACGCTCGAAGAAGCCGCGATCCTCGTTATAATCGCGCGATCCGCGGCCGAAGCTCTCCGATCCGGAACGGTCCCGGCCGTAGCGGTCCTGCCCGAACTGATCCGGGTCGCGGCGGCGGTCGGAGCCGAAGAAGGGCCGCTCATAGCCGCCCCGATCCTCTCCGACCACGTCACGCCAGTCGAGAGCCGAACCGCCTGTGCCGTACCCGGCTGAATCTCCATAATCGCGCTCGCGGACCTCTCGCTCCAAGCGCCAGCCGTCATCTTCGCCCCAGCGGGATCCCCGCTCATATCCTGCGCGTCGGTTGCCGAAGCCGCGGCGGGCGATGTAGCCGTCGTCCTCGCGGTCGCGCCGGTCGAAATCCTGATTGCCGTAGCGGCGTTCATTGGCCATGGGAGCGCTCCTCGTCATCCTGGATTGGAACCACCCGAAGGGTGGTGTCGCGCAACCAACGTGAAGGCCGGGTGAGTGTTCCTGGCCGTGAGCGGCCTTACCTGCCGAGGGTTTTTCAAGGCCGCGCTTGAACGGTTCGGTCGTAACCCGCATTGACCGGATTGGGATTTTCGAGAGAGCCGAGGTGCATGATGACGGATCTGTCCGGGTTGAGCGACGAGGCGTTGGCGGTCTTCGCCTTCGCGGCCTATCACGAGCTGTCGAGCGGCCAGCGGGTCCGCAGCGTGGTCCAGAAGGACGACGTCGGCCACAAGGCGAGCGATGCGGCTGTGGACGAACTCGACGGGCGCGGCCTCGTCAAGGCCAACGGTCAGGAGATCGTCTTCACCCCGGCCGGCGAGGAGGCCCTGCAGCACATCGTGTCCGGCATGCGCCAAGGCGGCCGAAACGGCTGAATTTCCGGGTGGGCCCGCAGGGCCGCGCCAGTAGAATGTGGACCCGATTTTCCGCAGGAACGATGCCCTGTCCAAGACGTGAAGCATCGGGTTGGATCCTAAAAGCAGCTCCGCGTCCGAGGCCGGTGCTCCAGGGGAGTTTGCCTTGTAATTGCCCCATCCGTGCCTTAGGTACAGCCAATCGACATTTGGCCGGACGACTGGGCTTCCCGCTTTGGCACTGCCGGGCGCACGTTCCTTCTCTCTACCATCTATCGACTAACGGATGACTGGCTTTGGGCCCACATCCACGTGCAAACGACAGTGAAAGGAATTCCCATGGAACAGGGAACCGTGAAGTGGTACAATGAAACCAAGGGTTATGGTTTCATCCAGCCCGACAACGGCGGCAAGGATGTGTTCGTTCATGCGACCGCTCTCGAGCGGGCCGGCATGCGCGGCTTGCGCGAAGGCCAGAAGATCTCTTACGAGCTTCAGACCGACCAGCGCACCGGCCGTCAGTCTGCAGTGAACCTGCAGAACGCGTAAGGTTTAATGCCGGAGGGCGTGCCCCGCACGTCCTCTTGCAGATAGCCGTTCCGGTTCAGGGGCGGCTTTTTTGTTATGGGAAAGGCTTTGCATGGCAAAGGAAGAACTGATCACCTTCGAGGGACTTGTGACCGAAATTCTGCCCGACGCGCGCTACCGCGTGCAGCTCGACAACGGGCACGAGGTCATCGCCTATACGGCCGGCAAGATGAAGAAGAACCGCATCAAGACCCTGGCCGGTGACCGCGTGACCGTCGAGATGTCGCCCTACGACCTGGAAAAGGGCAGGCTGATCTTCCGTCACAAGGATTCGGGTGCCTCTTCCGGTCCGCGGCCGCCGCAGCGCGGCAACCAGCAGTTCCGGCGTCGCTAAAACAATCGGCGCACCCGGAGCGGACGCGCCAATTGCATCAAGGCCTTCGATATCGGCCTGTCGTCACGCGACCGCGTGCATCACCGATAGGGTAACGCGGTCCGGGCCGAGATCCTCCTCCATGTCGGTGAAGTGCATCAGCTCGGCGAGTCGGTTACGGGCGCGGTTGACGCGGCTCTTGATGGTGCCGACCGCGCAGCCGCAGATCTCCGCCGCCTGCTCGTAGGAGAAGCCGGAGGCGCCCACCAGCAGAAGCGCCTCGCGCTGGTCGTGAGGCAGGCAGGCGAGCGCCTTCTGCAGATCCTCGAAGTCGAGATGGGGCATCTGGTCCGGCTGGACCGAGAGGGCGGCCGCGTATTTGCCGTCCGCATCCTCCACCTCGCGGCGGCGCTTGCGGTATTCGGAATGGAACAGGTTGCGCAGGATGGTGAACAGCCAGGCCTGCATGTTCGTGCCTGGCTGGAAGCGGTCGATATTGGCGATCGCCCGCATCAGGGTCTCCTGCACGAGGTCGTCGGCACGGTCCACGTTATTCGTGAGCGAGATGGCGAAGGCGCGCAGGTTCGGCGTCGCCTTGAGCATGGAGTCGCGCAACTCGATATCGATACTCATGATTGCTGCTTCTCTCCCTTCACGCTGTCGAGCCGGTTGATGATCTCGATGAAGCGGTCCGGCACCGGCTGCTCGCCCAGCGCCAGGGCATCGTAGAACTGGCGCAAACGCTGGCCGATCTGGGCCTGGACGGAGCGGCTGAGGGCAGGGGATGCGGATGTGTTGAGGCCAGGAACGGGCTCTGGATCGTCGTAGGGCATCAGATTCGGCTTCTTTTTCTGCATCGGGGTGTCCTGGTCCTTCAAGGGTAGCGATCTCCCGCAGGGACCGCGTTGAAGGCGGCACCCATCGCCGAGGAAGTAACGTCAAGCCGGAATGATCGTTCCGCTTCCCGGCCTACCCACTCGGGACTCATCCACAGGCAAAAAGGCGGGAACTTTTTCGCTTACGGTCAAGTTTCCATCAGCGACCGCCGCGGCCTCGCGGCGACCTGTGTGGAGGAGTATTTCGATGGCACTCAGCACCATCCTGCTTATTCTGATCATTCTGCTGCTCATCGGCGCGGTGCCCGCCTGGCCCTACAGCCGTGGCTGGGGTTACGGACCGAGCGGCCTGCTTGGCGTGGTCCTGCTGATCCTCATCATCCTGCTGCTGATGGGGCGGATCTAGTTCGGACGGGGGCACGCCCCCGGTGACGAAAGAGCCCCTGCGGCATCTGCCGCAGGGCTTCCGGCAGGTGCTGGAATCCAGGCATTTGTAGTGATATAGCGGGACAAACGAAAAGGCCCCGCTTGCTGACCCGTTTCACCACGCTTAGCCCGCTGTCCTGGACCGCTGCGTCCCTGCATGCCGCAGGGGCGGTCGGCGTGGCCATGCTCGTCCGCTATGCGCTGGATCCCCTGCTGGGCGACGAGCTGCCCTATATCACCCTTTACCCGGCGGTGCTGTTCACGGCCATCGCGGCGGGCGGCTGGGCCGGCATGGGGGCGCTGCTCCTGGGAACGGCCGCCACCTTCGGGTTCCTGTCCCTCGATCATGGGCCGGCGCCGTTCTCCGCCCAGACCCTGACAGGGCTCGCCATCTACCTGTTCGGCGGTGCCTTCGCGATCGTGGCGGCGGCATCCCTGCGCGGGGCTGCGGCCCGGTTCGAGGTCGCTCAGGAGAGGCTTTTGGCGACGCTCGAGGCGTCCGGAGCCGGAACATGGCGCTGGGATTTCCGCGCCAACGAGGTCGACTGGGATTCGGCCCTCGCACGTCTCTTCGGCCTCGATCCGACGGATGCGCCGCGCCAGCGCGGGGATTTTCGCCGTTTCGTGCATCCGGACGATCAGGAGCATATCGGCCGGGCCATCGACGGAGCGATCGAGAGCGGCGGGACGGTCGATTACGAGTTCCGGGCCATCCTGGCCGACGGTTCCTCGCGCTGGATGTACACCCGCAGCCGCCTGCTGCGGGACACGAAGGGCGGGCCCGCCCTCATGGTCGGCGCCTGTCTCGACATTACCGAGCGGAAGCGGGCCCAGGAGCGGCAGATGCTCCTGGTGCAGGAGCTGAACCACCGGGTGAAGAACACCCTCTCCGTCGTGCAGTCGCTGGCGCTGCACACGCGGCGGGGCAGCCGCGACCTCGACAGCTTCCAGGAAACCTTCCAGGCGCGCCTCATGGCGCTCTCCGCCACGCACAACGTCCTGACGCGCGAGCTGTGGGAGAGCGCTTCGCTCGAGGATATTCTCCATGCCGAGATGATCCCCTATGGCGGCCTCGACAAGGGGCGGGTGAGCGTGGCGGGCGAGCCGATCCGCCTGAAGCCGCAGCAGGCGCTGGGCTTCGGCCTCGCGCTGCACGAACTCGCCACCAACGCGGCGAAATACGGCGCGCTCTCGGTCCCGCACGGACGGCTCGACATCTCCTGGCGGGCCGAGATCGACGAGACGGGGCAGAAGCGCCTCTCGATGGACTGGGTCGAGCAGGGCGGTCCCCTGGTCGAGCCCCCGAAGCGCCTCGGCTTCGGCTCGCGCCTCATCGAGCGCAGCATCCGCGACGAGCTCGGCGGCCTCCTGGACATGCGCTTCCAGCCCGAGGGCCTGCGCTGCTCGCTGAGCCTGCCCCTGTGACGGTGACGACCGGGTGGCTCCCGACACTCGGCTTCCCCGGCCGCTGACTCGTGAAGATGGTCTCCCTTTCCCTCCCCCGTGCGGGGAGGGAAAACGCGCGGCGCAGTCCGTTGAACTCACAGGTGCGTGCGGTTCCCGGCCCGATCGGCCTCCGCCTCAGCACCGCGTCCGTGACGGCGCGAGCCTGGCCCGCCTGCGCTGGTCGCGCCAGAACGCCCGGTACTCGTCCAGCTCGTAGAGGATCGCATCGGCGAAGAGGTGGCGCTGCTGCAGGTAGCAGGGCGGGCCGAAACCGCCCTGGCAGCTCTCGTTCCTGCAGCACGCGCGCTGGCGGCAGATCCGGTGCGTCCTGAACAGATCGGACAGGCGGCGCATGGTGTCGTCGAAGTCGGGCATGTCGAACAGGGGAATGTCGTCGTCATCGATCATGATGGTCTCTCCGGCAATGCGACAAAGGAATGGGATGAAAAATGCCATGGGTCTTCGCGCCCGGGGCCGACAGGGCCCCGGGCTTGAAGGCAATCGAGGGAGGTGCGCTGCGTGGCCCGGCTCGATGATGATGGTGGAAAACGAAGAGCCGGACGGCGCCTCGCACGCGGTTCTTTTCAGGTGGACCTCCTGGCAGGGCCAGGGTCGACCTCCCGCGACCACAGGGTTGCGAGGCCTGCGGCGGGACCGCCTCCCGCCCCGGTGCTGCGACGCCTCGCGAGCGCGCCCCTCGCCGGGCGGGAGTGGAGAATGATATAGCCGAGCTTACAGCCCCTGTCAAGAACAAAGTGAGAACATAACGTTGCCCTCACCACCTCTCCCCCGTCATGGCCGCACTCGTTGCGGCCACCCACGCCTGTGCCACGGCTGAAGACGGGGATGGCCGGTCTGATCCCCGGATCAAGTCCGGGGACGGCCATGACGAAGCGGGGGCATGACGGCGTGGGTGTCATCCCCGGCGCACGAAGTGCGGGAAGGGGATCCATGGTGTCGAGCGTGTGAGTGGATTCCCTTTCCCTCCGATGGCAAAGCCATCTCCAGCCGGGAATGACACCGTGAGTGCTCCCCACGAGCGGGATGGCCGGCACAGGCCAGCCATGACGGGGAGGGTGGCCGGGACCGGGTCCGCGTCAGCCCGGCGCGGAGGCCTGCGGTTCGGCTGCGCCGTTCAGGAGGTCGTAGACCCGCAGCCAGAAGCGGACGGCGGCCGGATTCATCTCCCGCTCTTCCAGGAACGCCCGCAACAGCACTTCGGCCCCGGCGCCCTCGCCATAGCAATCGGCCATGACGCGCATCGCCTGCGTCGGATCGAGCCGGCGCCAGATGGAGGCTTCACGGGAGCGTTTCCAGGAGGTGGGCATGGCGAATAAGCGTTGGTCGTCGGTGGCCTCACAAATATCCCGATATGGGATATTTTGAAAGAAAAAATATCGCGGCTGTCAGGGCAGGGGCAGCCGATGGAAAAGACCATCTACTCGCAGCAATACCAGAGGTTATGCGACCTCCTGATCGAGGCGCGCAAGAAAGCCGGTCTCACGCAGGTCGAGGTCGCCGAACGTCTCGGCAAGCCACAATCCTTCGTTGCCAAGTACGAGGGCGGCGAGCGCCGCCTCGATGTGGTGGAGTTCATCGCTGTCGCGAAGGCGTTGGAACTGGATGCGAAGGTGCTGATTGATCGCTTGATGCGAGATTAGCTTTGGCAAATGTCGTTCACCATCACCTAAGCGACAGTTTGTCCAATCTTTCGGAAGCCCTCACAATATATCGGCAGTTCAGCCAGGGCCTAGTGGGTCGTCTGCCGTCGGATATGGTATAGTGGCATGGTGATCCTCGTGTTGCGAGGTGCCCCATGTCGCGCCACCAGAAAGATCCACTACGCCCGCTCACCGTAGACGAGCGCAAAGAACTCACCCGCCTGAGCCGCTCCCAGAGTACTCCTGCCGCTGAAGTCGACCGTGCCCGTGCCCTGCTGGCGATTGCCGAAGGCGCCAGCTACACCGCCGCCGCCCATCTCGTCGGGCGCGGCCACAACGAGACCATCTCGGCCTGGGTCAGTCGCTTCAACCGCGAGGGCCTGGCCGCCGTGCGCCCGCACCACGGTGGCGGGCCACGGATCCGCTATGGGGCTCACGCGCAGCAGCGCATCCTGGCCGAATGGGCGCGAGCGCCGCAGCGCGAGCAGGACGGCACCGCGACCTGGTCGCTGAGCCTGCTGCAGAAGGCCTTGCGCCAAGCCCCGGACGGCCTGCCGCAGGTGAGCCGGTTCACCATCGCGCGCACCCTGCACGAGGCGGGCCTGAGCTGGCAGAAGAGCCG
>NZ_QDGA01000116.1 GCF_003347665.1 Microvirga calopogonii | reverse complement strand
GGGTCGAGGCTGTGTCAAAACGCGGAATCTAGTAATCTGGTTGGGTCAGTACGGACTGGAGGGATCGCGATGAAGCGGTTTGTCCAAGGCCAGGAGCGCAGCCAAGGCACCTTGTTCCCGGTCTGCCTCGACGAGTACGTCAGTGACGACAATCCGGTGCGGGTGATCGACGTCTTTGTCGAGGAACTCGACTTGCATGCCCTGGGGTTCGAGAGTGTCATCCCACAGGCGACGGGCCGCCCGGCCTACCATCCGGCGGCCCTGCTCAAGATCTACATCTATGGCTATCTCAACCGCATCCCGTCCAGCCGCCGCCTCGAGCAGGAGACCGGCCGCAACCTTGAGCTGATGTGGCTCACCGGCCAGCTTCAGCCGGATCACAAGACCATCGCCCGCTTCCGCAAGGACAATGGACCGGCCATTCGGGCCGTGTGCCGCCAGTTCGTCGGGCTGTGCCGCACGCTCAACCTGTTCTCGCAGGCGGTGGTGGCCATCGACGGCTCCAAGTTCAAGGCGGTCAACGCGCGGGACAAGAACTTCACGCCGGCCAAGCTCGCCAAGCGCATCGAGCAGGTGGAGGCCAGCATCGCACACTATCTGTCCGCCCTCGACACGGCCGATCGGCAGGAGAGCGAGCTGGCGCAGGTGAAGGCCGGGCGGATCAAGGACAAGATCGCGGCGCTCAGAGAGCAGATGCAGCAGTTCCGGGAGCTGGAGCAGCAGGTGCTGGCGGCTCCCGACCAGCAGATCTCGCTCACTGATCCGGACGCGCGGGCGATGACCAACCGGGGCATCGGCACGGGCATCGTCGGCTACAACGTTCAGGCCGCGGTGGATGTCCAGCACCACCTGATCGTCGCACATGAGGTCACCAACAGCGGCTCGGATCGGGGCCAGTTATCGGTGATGGGCCAGCAGGCGCAGGGTGCCATGGGCACGCCGAGCCTGGAGGCTCTGGCGGACAGAGGCTACTACAAGGGCGAGGACATCCTGGCCTGCGAGAGAGCTGGGATCACGCCCTATGTGCCCAAGACCCTCAACTCGAGCGCCAAGGCTGACGGACGCTTCGGCAAGCAGGACTTCGTCTATCATCCCGAGGATGACACCTATCGCTGTCCCGCCGGAGAGCGCCTGACGCGACGATGCTCCACCATCGAGCATGGGATGCTGCTGCATCTCTACTGGACCAGCTGCTGCCAAACCTGTGCGCTCAAAGATCAGTGTACGCCCGGCAAGGAGCGCCGGGTCAGACGCTGGGAGCATGAGGATGTGCTCGATGCGATGCAGGAGCGGCTCGATCGGGCCCCGGAGACGCCGCGTCTGCGGCGGCAGACGGTGGAGCATCCGTTTGGAACGATCAAGGCCTGGATGGGTGCTACGCACTTCCTGACCCGGACCTTGGAGCGGGTGCGCACCGAGATGAGCCTGCACGTGCTCGCCTATAACCTGAAGCGGGTTCTGGCGATCCTCGGACCAGGGCCGCTGCTGGCAGCAATCCAGTCCTGAGGGGGCATCGCTCTAGGCACCCAAGCTGATCACGATGGCTGGGACACCAGCAAGAATGACATCCAGCCTTGTCGATGAGCCAAACGGCCGTTGTCACCTGCGCTCCAGCCGATCAGAGGATCACAGAGGTGAGCTCACTCGGTCCCGATCTGCGTTTTGACACAGCCTCGGTCAGGCAGCGAAGTCCATTCACTTTTCAGAATATTCGGTTCCGTGAGGATTGCTGCCCTCGGGCTAGCGTCGCTAGGTGTGCCAGAAGCCGACCTTTCACGAGGACATCAGGTCGCTCATAGCCAAGCCAGCTCCAAGGCGGTGCTCAGAACGCCATCCGCTGCCGCTAAGAGCGCAAGAGCGACCAGGAGGCCTGGAATCAACATGCCTGCGCGATTGGGACGGGTGTCACTCATCCATTGCGGCAATGGAGCTGCCTCCTCCCGAGCATGGTGCAGTTCTCGCTGGCTCTTGACCGCAGGCTCCCCGGACAGGGTAGGTCCGTGACGCATTGCAGCGCCGCGGGAGTTGCGACACGGTCGAATCGAGGTAATTTCGAACGAGACCGCGCCCGCTGAATAGGCTTCACTCCGGAAATGATCGCGCTTACCAGCACCAGTGCCTGCGGGATTGAGGGGCCCCGCATTGCGAGGCGGCAAGCCGTATTCGGCCCTTCCAAGCCAGCGCACTCTCTCGTTCGCCATTGTCATAATCCTCCAATCAAGACAGGACACAGAAACACCCTTCGATCGAAACCGTGGGGCTGTTCGCGGACGCTCTGTCGTTATGCTGCCTGCCGCTGACAGCCGGACCCCATCGCGGCTGCCGCCGGTCGATCATGCCTCGCGGCAATCAGCTCGCGGATGATCTCCAACACAGATGCCGGACTCGGGTGAGCAAGGATGATGTCGCCTTGACGGGACGGCCGAACCTTAGCCGCCGCGATGACGGCGGGACGTGCTGGATAGGTGTCATGATACTCGTCGGCCAGAATCCAGCCGTCGATCAGGATGGGCAGACCAGCTCGGGTGTAGAGCCACTCGATGGGGTGCTGCCAATCCCGCAACGTCAGAAATGCATGCTCGCCCGTGTCTGCTGTGGTCACCTCGTACCCTGCAGCCCGGAGCCGCCGGACGAGGGTCTCGCGGAAGGTCGGATTGTGGTCTGCAACAAGAATGCGATCACGACGGTCCGTGTCCATGATGGCCTCCCGGGCACGCCTCCGTCCCTTGGACAGTCTCGTGCCGCTCGATTCGAGGCGCCGCTTGTCCCGCCTCATATTCCGAGACCAGCGTGATCTGCCCGCTATTCCCGCAGGATCCTTGGTTCGAGAGAGCCGCATTCCTACGCGTGCTGCATCGCACGTATCGGGAGACGAATTGCAGAATGCTGCAGCCGGCTGGGAATAAGTCCGGGTGTCGCCCGGTCTGGATAAACCAGCGCAGCATCGACGCCTGATCGACGGGAGTGCTGTCGGACGAACCATCTGGAACTCGTGAGCGACGATGAAGACGCCCCAGGCCCACAGGGATGCCCCGTCATGAGCGGCAACGTGATCACCTTCGAGCGCATGTCCCCTCTGACAGCCAAGGCATCTGCGGTCTTCACGCTAGGTCCGAAGGTCCGCGCAACCGGGAAGGCTGCGGGCTGGTCCAGCGCATCCGGCTGTGTGACAGGCAAGCATGACGGGAGTACACTCCAGCAACGCGCGGAGGAACCTGTGCCGGTCTCCCTGTCGCCTGAAACGGCTGAGCAAGCCGATCTCGCCCGGCGCTTTCGCGACCTGATGCTTCCGCATCTGGATGCCGCTTACAACTTGGCGCGCTATTTGCTGCGGGATCCCGTCGCGGCGGAGGACGTCGCACAGGAGGCCTTCTTGCGGGCGTTCCGTGCCTTCGATGGGTACAGGGGCGGTGATCCGAAAGCCTGGATCCTGGCGATCGTGCGAAACTGCTGCCACACCTGGGCGAAAGCCGCGGCATCGAATTTGACAGTTCCGTTCGAAGGTACAGGGACGATCCAGGCGGATGATCCGGGCGACGCATGGGGGCATGCCGCCGGACTGGTCGATCCCGCGGATAGCCCCGAAACCGCCGTTGTCCGGCACGACGAGATTTCCACCATGAGGGAGTTGATTGAGACCTTACCCCTTCCGTTCCGGGAGACGCTGGTTTTGCGCGAGCTTGAGGAACTCTCCTACCAAGAAATCTCCGAAACCACCGGAACGCCGATCGGCACCGTGATGTCCCGCCTCGCCCGGGCGCGACACCTGCTGGCCGAAGCCTGGCGCCGACGCACCGCAGACAGCGAGGAGACCCGCTCATGACACTCCCCTGCTCCGACATGGAAGTTCTGCTGCATGGCCACTTGGACGGGGAACTGGATGCCGCCAATTCCTTTCGGGTCGAGGACCACCTGAGAACCTGCGCTCCCTGCGCGAGCGAATACCATCGACTGCAGGAGCTTCGGGCAGCCATTCGGGAGGGCGGGCTTCGGTATCGGGCGCCCGACGCGTTACGGGCGCGGGTTCTGGAAGCTCTTGTGCCTGCGCCAGCCAGCCCGATTGCGCCGACGGCGGCCGGCTGGTGGCAGCGCCTGAGGCTAAGTCAGCACCTTGGCATTCCGGCTGCCGCTTTTGCGGCGGGTCTCGCCGTGGCTCTGATCGTGCCGCGTTCATCGCCGGATCTGGAGCAGGAACTTGTCTCTGACCATGTCCGCTCGCTGATGGCAAACCATATCACAGACGTGACAACATCCGACCGGCATACCGTGAAACCCTGGTTTGATGGCCGGCTCGACTTCGCCCCTCCGGTTGTTGATCTTGTGGGTGACGGCTTTGCCCTGACCGGCGGCCGCCTCGACTACGTTGCCGGGCGGGCAGTTGCGGCACTGGTGTACAAACGCCGCGAGCACGTGATCAACCTGTTCATCTGGCCGGCGGAGAAGAACAGGGTCAATGCCGAGGGAGCGCAGTCCTCGGTCAGCAACGGATACAACACGCTTCGCTGGTCCGGCAGCGGGATGACCTTCTGGGCCGTTTCGGATCTGAATGCCGTCGAGCTACAGGAGTTCATGCACCGGTTTCAAGATCAGCTCGCCCGTCAATAGCGATCATTGGGCTGACTCGGGTAGTCTGACCGGCTCATGGATGTCTACCTTGATGGAGTGTCTCACAACACCTTGACGGGTATGTCCAGATCGGTCGTGCTGAGAAGCATGAAGAGCCGACCCGTTCCGTATCGAAAGAAGCGGATCTATGCCCTCGTTGGATCTGGCGTATGCGTCATAGAGCCTATCCAAAGGGACTCCGATGCTTGACTAGCCTGTCCAGCGACAACGCTCCAGCTCCCGTCGCAGTCAGGACGAACATGCCGCCCGCGATCGCAAGATCCTTCTCGAAATGCAAAAGCTCGTTTCGGATGGCGAAGTTGGAGTGGAACAAGAAAGCGGTTGCGAGGCAGAACAGGCCCAGGCTGAGGGATCCCAGGCGCGCGTGCCAGCCTGATGCCACCATCAAGCCCGCTCCAAGCTGCAAGAGAATGGTTAGAACCAGGACGTAAGGTGGAACGCCGATCTTGCTCATCGCCGAAGCAGCAGCCGTGAAGTCGAAGGAAAGTGTCACGGCCTCGTGAAGGAAGATCAGAGCCAGCAGGAGCCGTCCCACGAGAAGAAGGGGATTGGCGGCCCTTGACGCGATGACCTCAAATGTCCGTAACATCGCAATCTCCCGAGACTGATCATGGCAGAATGGGGTGGGTGATGATCTCACCCACCCGCTAATCGACTGCCTATTTCCCCTCCAGTGCTTTCTCCAGGTCCTTGCGCTCCTCGCAACCGCCTGGACAGAGCTTGGTCAGCGCCGCGAGCTGCTCCCTGGCTTTGCCAATACGCCCGGTCTCGACATACAGCTCGCCCAGGTACTCGCGAGCTGCCCTGTAATCGGGCTGGAGCTCCAGCGCCTTGGTGTAGTAGGTGAGTGACGTTTCATAGTCGCCTGTCTTGCGCAGGGTGTAGCCCAGCAGATTGTAGACATCCGCCTGCTGGGTGTCTTCAGCCAGCCCCCGCAGCTCTTCCAGCGCCGCGGCATAGTTGGCCGCCTTGATCTTCTCCCGGACGGAGCTCAGATCGACCGCACCGGTCGACGTGTCATCGTCGACGGCGAGAGCTGCGGTGCTCATCAGGGCCGGCGTGAGCGCCATCGCGCCCAGAAGGGCCAACGAAAAGAGCGGTGTCTTCTTCATCATGACTGTTCTCACTTGTTGGATCAGACCTCGACGGGAGTGAAGGCATAGGCATTGCCATCCTTCACGAAGGTGCCGAGTCCGGGGAATGGGAAGTGAGCGCCGCAGATCATCATCCTGTCCGCAATGACACGATCGATGATCCTGTGGCGGGTTGTAACCGCCAACGGCCCATCCTGGTCATAGCTGCCTTGCCACTCCGGATGGGGCGCCAGGAGAGCCGGGACGTACATCGTGTCGTTCGACACCATCAGCTGGTCGCTGCCAGACGTCACCAAAAAAACGGAATGACCGGGTGTGTGACCGTAGGCTTCAAGGATCTGAATACCGGGCGCAACCTCGGTGCCGCTTTCGACGAGCCTCCAGTTGTTCCATGTCGGAAAAGCCTCGGCGATGCGCTTTCCGGCTTGGCGACGGCCTTCCGGCAGCTTCTCGACGCGGCCCGGCTCCGTCCAGAAATTGTACTCGGCCCTGTTCACCACTAGCTCGGCATTCGGAAACACGGCAGCGTTCGTTCCCTTCTCCATCAGGCCCCACACGTGGTCCGGATGAAAGTGGGAAATCAGGATTGCGCTGATCTGGCTGTGATCGATGCCGGCCGCCTGCATGTTGGCCGGGAGATGGGTGGCATTGGCCTGCCACTGGCCGACCCCGGAGCCCGCGTCGATCATGATGTGTTTGTCGCCGATCTTCAGAACCAGCACCGTGAGCGGGATCGGCATGAAGTCGGTTGTCAGCCCCGCCTTGGCGAGTGCCGCCTTAGTCTCGTCGACGCTTACATCCTTGATGAAGGCTGGATCATGGGGCTTGCGCCAGATGCCGTCATAAACGGCGGTCGCCTCGATTGATCCGACCTTGTACTTGTAGAAGCCCTTCGTCGGCTCAACAGGCGTCTCTGCATGAGCGTTAGCAATCAGAGCCAAGGGCTTCGGCAGCCCGAAAGCCGCTGCCATGGCCGCGCTGACCAGGACACCTCGGCGTGACAGGTTCAACATCACGGTTCTCCATCAGACGGTGGATCGAGGAGCAAGGCGGATGTCGCTTCCGGTCACTGCTCCCTGTTGGCAAGACCATGGCACCTGCAGTTTTATTCCGGGATGGAGAACTGTGTTGGCTGCTTCATAACCGGACACGATGCATCTGCAGGTGCCGTGCTTGTGAAGAGGGACGCGACAAGTGCAAATTTCTGAGCGTAAGTTGATAAATCGTGCGGGTGAACGGCTAAATGGAGCTCCCCGATGAATGCCCCTGTCTAGCCGAATGTCGGCGCATCGAAATCACGTCTCGCCTTCGCGGTTAACACCTTGGGATGCAAGGCGGAAGCGCACACAGAACCGGTTAAGACATGAGCGGAGCGCAGGCCTCAGGAGCGCTGTCAGCACAATAAGCAACAGACGCATGGAACCGTAGCCAGCGCCTGACTGGCTCAACGTCAGTCGACAGTGATGCTTCCAGTCATGCCGAAGCTGGCGTGCAGGAAGTGCGTCCACGTCATGCCGTACCGGCCAGCAGCCGGAATGAGTCGTACCGTGCGGGCCTCCCCCTTGCCGACTTCGATCTTGCCACCGGAAACTGCAGCAGCATCGGACGGGGTGATTTGTGCGGCGGCAAAGAACTCAGGCGCAGAGAGGTTGTGACTTGCCGATCCTCTGTTGACGAGGCGAAGCTGGTACGTCTGGCCCTGATGCAGATGGAAATTCTGCGGCGTGAACGCGAAGTCCGACAGGATGATGTCGATCGGCTGGGCACGCCTTCCGGCTGCTGGCGCTACTGGCCGGGTCGCGGCCAACACGTTACCGCCAAGGCAAACAGCCAGGGTTATGATGATCAGCGACTTTCTCATCAGGGCCTCCCGTCGTTGGCAGACAGACAGAATACCATTTCCGCAACGTGGGCTTAAACAGGCAAATGAGACGGCAACGTACATGGGGTGCGCGTGGTGGCATCACCGAGCGCAGCCAGCTCGGCCTTTCGCATGGTGAAGGTATCCATGGAGACGAGAGCCGCGCCGTCATGAATGCCCTGGCCTGATCGCCACACCTCCACAGGCGAAGGCGAAGGTCTGCACGGGGTCAACTTCTGCCGATCCCTCGACCTCCAGGAACGTCCGATATCCCTGGCGAGAGCAGACTTTGGGTCTACTTCCGAGAGGTGCCATTTGGGACCTTGCGACCTGAAGGCCGGTGCCTGCTACATCCCGCAATAGTTTGTGGCGAGGATGTTGGGTAAGGCCGTCATTCTCTCCGAGCGCGGTTTCCATTCAAGTCAGCCATAAGCTCCCCCGTGCGTTGGAGGTTCGCCCTGACAGCCTGCACCTGCTGCGCCACTGCGGCCGTCAGGTGCATCATTCGCTCTCCATGCTCCACTGCCATCCCGATCTCCCGCGATAGCGAGGTCAGGGTCCGTCGCACCTGCCGACGGAGCGTCCCGGGGAGCGGCAGTTCCAGGCCAGGTCCAGCCGTGTCGGTTACACCCTCGAGGCCGCCAAATCTGGAGCTCTCGCCACGGGCGAGCCATTCTCGGCTAATGTCGAGGGCTGTATGGCGGTCCTCTAGGTAGGCTGCCTTGACGGCCAGAGCCGTCACGACACTTGTACTTCGGCGGCGGTCAGGAGCATTGTCCTGGAAGTGGAAGGCAGGGTGCGGCATGGTTCAGCCACCTCCATCCGTGTCGCGAGGTCCGCAGTGAACGAACGGCCTCATCGAAGCGTTTGTTCCTACCGGGGCAAGGATCGGGATATGCCGACGCAGAACAAAGCGGCCGATTACCGTCGACAGGCCTAGGCGCCCCCGCCGTCGCCAAGTGGCTCTCCTTGACGGTTGATCGCCAGAGGCTCCTTGACGATGCCACGCGGTTGGAGCCTCTGACCGAGATCGAGGAACGTCAAAGCGATAGCTCTGTTCTTGCCGATTGGGCATCCGAGGATGTCCTGTTCAAGTGCGCCGAGGCAGCCATTGCGGATGCGTCAAGGCTGCGCGAGGCTCTTCAGCAGATCCACAGGTAGGCCGAGCAGAAGATGGCGCGGACGATGCAGATCGGAGAGGCGCTCGACCCGCTCCTGCCGCATCCGCCTTGGGAGTGTGGAATGGTGAGAGCAATCCTCGCGCATCCAGGTCAGGTGCACACAGGCATGGCGATCCGCTCATCGCGCCGACGCAGCCATGCCATGGCTGGAATGCTCAACAGCACCATCCAGACCTTTCCGATGATCTGCGGCAGCAGAAACTCAAGACTCCCGAAGGCCAGGAACAGGAACACCGCACTGTCGATGACCAAGCCCACGAGACTGCTCGCGACCACCGCCAGGATCAGGCCTCGCTGCTGCAACGGCGTGTAGACGCCCAGATCCGCCAGCTCGGACAACAAAAAAGCTGCCGACGAGGCGAGGATAAGCGACGGAGGTGCAAAGACTACCGAGAGGATGGCCCCGACCCCGATGGCGGCCAGCGCCCAGTACCGCCCCAGCCGCCGCTGCACGAGATCGCGCAACACCAGCGCCAGGCCGACCACCAGCACACCGCTGGGGGCCGCCAGGCCAGGGGCTACGGGGATCAGGCAAGGGCCGTCCGGAACACAGACGGTTCCGACGTTGCCGACGAGCCAGTTGGCGGTCGGAATGCAGGCGGTAAAGCCTATAAGGACCGCTATGCCTTCAATTCTGCGGCGGAGATCAGGGGTCATGTTTGTGTCTTTCGAAGAAATGATGATGTATCGCAGAACTCAAGAAGGCTGATTGGCCTGATGCTCGCGGCAGGCTTTGATCCAGTAATCCGGGTCTTCGTACGGGGTGGGATCGTCTACGCCAGCGAGTTCAAAGGCCTCGCGCCGCTCGACACAGGTGCCGCAGCGCCCGCAATGACGTTCGCCGCCCTGGTAGCAGGACCAAGTGTCGGCAAAGGGCACACCTAGCCGAGCACCTTCCCGCACGATGTCGGCTTTGCTCTGCCGCACGAAGGGCGTGTAGAGGGTGATGTCCGCCAAACCCTCCAACGCATGGCGCTGCATGGTCTCGAAGCTCTCGACGAAATCGGGACGGCAATCCGGGTAGATGAAGTGGTCGCCGCCATGAACTGCGGCTGCCACGGCCTCCGCCTGCTCGGCCGCAGCCACGCCGAAGGCAATCGCCAGCATGATGGCATTGCGATTGGGCACCACGGTGATCCGCATGGTGTCTTCCGCGTAGTGCCCTTCAGGAACTGCTTCTCCGCTGGTGAGAGCCGATCCGGTCAGGAGCCGCCCGACGGCGGAGATATCGATGATATCGTGCGGCACGCTCAGTCGCACGGCGCAAGCATGGGCCGAGGCCAGCTCTTTCCTGTGGCGCTGGCCATAGTCGAAGGACACTAGGCGCGTGAGGGTTTGCTCAGCCGCAACCTTGTGCGCGAGCGTGACGGAGTCCAATCCGCCGGAACAGACGACGAGGGTCTTCACCGGAACTCCTTGTTTTGACCGGGTAGGCTGCGACCGGATCGGCTCACGTGCCGACGAACGTTGAGCAGATGGAAGACGTGAATGCGTGGCTTCGCCAAGCGCTCACCCCATCTGCACCACGGCATAAGGACCAATGCGGGTGCACGTGTCAACGAGAATACATTCCACTACAGTCTCCTTAACCAGACCTCGACTTCGCGACAGGACCGCGCCGGGACCTTCAGCTGCGGGTTTATGTCCTCACCTTGGCGCCTGTAGCGTTGGCGCTGATATGGGAAATGGACTTCCGGCTGGGCTCTTCAGGGCAAGAGTGGTGAATGTTGGGACGTGTTCGATGCCGGACGAACTCTGGCGAGAAAATTCTTCCGGCATCGGCTTGGAGCGGCCATGGAGACCGACGCCGGCACGCGGGCCGCCGCCGAGATCACCGGCGCTTTGCTCGCAGTTAGGGCCGGTGCCGTCGCCGTGAAGCACGAACGATACAGCAGCGCCATCCCGTGAAAACAGACAGCGGAGTTTGCAGCCTTACTTGGCGCGCCAGTCCGGCGTGCGCTCCCGGTGGGCTTCGGAGAGGGCGCGAGCGACGCCCTCGGCATCATGGTCAGTCCCGTACACCGGCGTTCCCGGCTGTTGCCGCCAGGACTCGTCTAGTCCTCCGGCATCGATGCCATCGAACCCGAGTTCGTCGACGAGTTGAAGCACGACGGCCTTGGCCTTAGAATCGTCCCCTGCAACCGGCAGCGCAATACGGCCGGGGGCGCCTCGCGGCTGACCCAGCTCAAGCAGGTGCCGGGCATAGATGTTGTTGAACGCCTTGATCACAGGCCGGCCCAGCTGCCGCTCGACCCAGCGGCTTTCGGGCATGCCATTCTCGATCTCCTCGATGCGACCATCACGCTGCTGCGGATAGTAGTTGCCGGTGTCGATGACGACGACGCCAGGGCCGACGCCGTCGAACAATCCCTTTGGCAGATCGGGGATGCTCTTTTCCGGGATCGTGACGACGATGATATCCCTGTCGCGGACGGCCTCCGCGACCGAAACGGCCTTGGCGCCGGTCTCCTGCACCAAGGAGGCGAGCGTCTCAGGTCCGCGGGAGTTAGCCACAGAGACCTCGTGCCCAAGCGTGGCGAAGCGACGGGTCAGGTTGCCGCCAATGTTGCCTGCGCCGATGATGCCGATCTTCATGTCTGCCTCCCTTGGACTGCGGTTCTCCGACATGTGCGGGTTCGCGTGAAGGCGAACTTGCAGCGTCTGGCAAAAGTCACAGACCCAACTTAGAGCGAGATCCTACGCTGAACATCCTTCTGGACGATGAAACCACCACCCTTCGCAAGGTGCGCTTTTGAAACGTGAACGGCCCACGGCTTTGGTCTCGGATATGCCAGGAGCGTCCATTCGCATTCATTCGGATTTGCGGCCACTTTGTCGAACCACGGCAATGTTCGAATGAAAAAGCCCAGGCTCCGGGGCGTTGCGACCAGAGGGTCAGGAGGTGTCGCACATATACAATCAACTGACTCATCAGGATCAGACTGGAAGTACCGACCCGTACAACGGATCGGACCCTGTAACATCCAGGTGCTCCTACCCGAGCGTGCGAAGGAGTAATCCGACGTACGAAGCCTTGGGAACAATGGCCCCACTCTGACAGCCTCGATGCTGGAGGTGGACCAGGAGAGGACGGAACGGTTGAGCGTAAGCAAAGAACCTACATAAAAGCTCGTGAAGCCTAACCTGCCAAAGAGGCTGACAGGCAGGACCAAAATGGTAAGCGGGTCGGATCAGGTCGACGCCCTTGACCTGACGATGTTCAGAACTCCCGCCGGGTCATAGGTTCCAACCTCCTCCGACCGCATCTTCAGTCTGATCAACTGGGTAAGCCCCACCCGTCCCGCCTCACGGCGGTAGCCTAACCGTAAGGAAAGGGGATGACGGAGGGGGTAGAGGAGAGCCGGAGAAAGCGAAGGCCGCCTTGTAATGGGGCGGATAGGGCCACCGCACGGTGGAGATCCCCAGTCCGAAAGGACGCAGACTTCCGGCAGGTCTCAGCGATTGAGAAGCACTGGGACGATGCCAACCATTCGAGACGTTAGACGATGCTCGTCATCGAACAGAAGAATGGGCGGGACTTAGAGCGCTGGTCCGATATCAACTGGACCACCGTCGAAGGAACCGTGCGTCATCTTCAGGGCCGCATCTTTCGCGCCACGGTAGACGGGGATCTCGCGAGGGTAAAGAACCTCCAAAAGCTTCTCGTCCGCTCCATGTCGGCCAAGCTCAAGGCGATCCGTCAGGTGACCCAGGAGAATGGTGGCAAGCATACGCCAGGCATTGACGGAATGGTGTGCGACACTCCGAAAGCCCGCCTGGTGCTCCTGAAGAGCGGTCTGAGCCTCAAGGATTACCAGCCCAAGCCGGTGCGTCGGGTTTACATCCCGAAAGCCAACGGCAAAAAGCGCCCCTTGGGGATCCCGACCGTGAAGGACCGCGTCATGCAGGCCATCGTCAAGATGGCGCTCGAACCGGAATGGGAAAGTCGCTTCGAGGCGAACTCGTATGGCTTCCGCCCGGGGCGCTCCTGTCATGACGCCATCGAGGCCATCCACACCACGCTGAACCGGAAGGGCTGCGCGCAATGGGTGCTCGATGCCGACATCAGCGGCTGCTTTGACAACATTGATCACGATGCCCTGCTAAAACGGCTGCCGGTGTTCACGACGACAATCCAGCGCTGGCTCAAAGCCGGCGTGGTAGATCTCGGCAACCAAAAGGACACAACAGCGGGAACCCCACAGGGCGGGATCATCTCCCCTCTGTTGGCCAACATCGCGCTGGACGGTCTGGAACGGCAGTTTGGCTGTGAGCGCCCCAACGGAAAGCTGGTGAGCCCAGCTTTGCGACGGGGCAAGAACCATGGCCTGAACCTGATCCGCTACGCCGATGATTTTGTCGTCACGGCTCCCTCACGGGAGGTCCTCGAAGACTACGTGATCCCCACAGTGCAGGCTTTCCTTGCACAGCGTGGACTCACCCTCAGCGAAGCCAAAACCCGGATCGTCCATGTTGACGAGGGGTTCACCTTCCTGGGCTTCGAGATCAGGCGTTTTGGCGGAGTTCTGCTGACAAAGCCGCAGAAAGAGAAGGTCCGTGATCACCTGCGTGCGATCAAGACCTATCTGGCTGGGCATAAGCAGACCCCAGTGGCGACAGTGATCAAGGAACTTACCCCTGTTATGCGGGGCTGGGCCTGTTACTACCGGCACTGCGCAGCCAAGGAAACATTCAGCAAAGCCACCCACTGGGTCTGGGCTATGACCTGGACTTGGGCGAAGCGTCGTCACCCGAACAAATCCAGCAAATGGATCAAGGCACGATACTTCCTCGACGATGGCTACTGGACGCTCTCCGATGGTACGGCCAAACTCTACCGTCATAGCGCAACCCGGATCACCCGGTTCACCAAAGTGATCGGACGCTCATCGCCCATGGATCCGACACAAAAGGTCGACTGGGAAGAGCGCAAGAAGCGCCAGATGGTTCAAGAGACGTTCCGAAGGAATCGGCTGGAGTTACTGCAAGCACAGAACAACGCCTGTGGTCTATGCGGTATGACTTTCTGGCCCGGCGATCCAATTGATGATCATCACCTTGCACCTCGACACACAGGTGGAGGTGACGAGAGGGATAACCGGATGCTTGTTCACCGATGGTGCCATCATGCACACCATCAACGACATGGCTATAAAGCGGTTGAGGCTTGAGCCGTATGACGGGCAACTGTCACGTACGGTTCTAAGGGGGCGGGACCACAGCAATGTGGTCCCGCTACCCGGCAATGGACAGGATGCCTTCGCATCTCTGCCTCGCGCACTACGGACCTGGGCTG
>NZ_QDGA01000115.1 GCF_003347665.1 Microvirga calopogonii | reverse complement strand
CGTTTTGACACAGCCTCACATGAGGGTGGGGTGGTCAAGCGGTTGATCAGGGCATCATCATAGGATCTCCTGTTTTACAGCGGACGCGCGGGTCTGAGCCTCATCCATGACGCGGCCCATCCCTGGGCACGGTCCACCTCACATGCGGTCGCCATTCAGAACGGCTGCACCATCATCCCGCTTGCGGCGGGCCAGGCTCAGGACGGCGGCACCCTTCTCGAACAGCGGCAGGCAAGGCCAGGGCTGTGTTCGGTTCGCCGACCCGCATCCGCCAGGATTGATCAGATCCTGGAAGATCACTCGATGAGGCAAAGTTCAGGGATCATGTGGCCTTCATCACCGCGCCTTCGATCACCACGCCGGAGGCCACATACTTCCACAGCGCCACCAGCAGCTTGCGGGCCAGCGCTACGATGGATGTCTTGCGCTGGCGGCTGCCGCTCGCGCTGACCCGGCCCTTGAACCATTGGCTCAGGGCTGAATGCGGCTGGTGGCGCAACCAGAGCCAGGCGAGCTGGATCATGATCGTGCGCAGCCGCGGATTGCCAGCCTTGGACACCCCTTGCTCGCGATCAATCGATCCGCTCTTCCAGGGTGTGGGAGCCAGGCCCGCATAGGCCGCCACCTGTCGGCGATTGCTGAAAGGCCGGAACAGGCCCTCCGCCCAGAGGATCCCGGCAATGTCGGCCCCAATGCCCTTCAGGCCCAGCAGCAGGGCCGGAGCGGGTGCGGTCTCGGCGGCCCGAGCCCGCTCCAGGAGAGCATCCCGCTCCGCCTCCACGGTCCTGATCTGCTCCAGCAGCAGCTCCAAGCGGTCGAGCTCACGCCGGATCTGAGTTTTGAGATGCCGCGGCAAAGGGCGCCCATCGCCGGTCGTGAGCGCGTCGAGCCGCTGGCGGCGATCGCGACGCAGGGGTTCATAGTCCCGGATGCCTTGCGCAAACAGCAGCCCCTTGATGCGATTGACATGCTGCACCCGTTCCACCGTGAGGGTCTGGCGCTCCCGGCTGACCCGGCGCTGATCCTCTTCCTCTGGGGTGGGCGCTTTGACCATGGCACAGACCCGTGGCTCGCCGCGCTTGTAGGCCAGCAGGGTGCGCACTAGGGCTTCGCCATCGATCTTGTCGGTCTTGGCGCGTCGCCGCCGGCGGGAGGTGGCGATCGAAGCAGGGTCCACGACATAGCTCTCGATGCCTTCGCTGAGCAGAACCCGGTGAATCCAGAACCCATCCAGACCGGCTTCATGAATGGCGATGATCGGAGGAACCTGACCGGTGCGGGCCTGTGCCTTCTCCTGCAACTGCGCAAACCGCATCAGCAGCCCGGCGATTCACCGGCTGGCGTCGCATGCTTCGACATCTTCTCGCCGGCCCCGGGCGACAGCGAGGTGATCAGCCAGACGGAACGACTGAGTTCCATTGAGACGAAGATCGCGCCAAGATCGGTGCGGATAGCGGTCTGCATGGGCCGGTGATCAAGTGACATGGGTCGCCTCCAGAGTGGTGGGTCAGCAACCTCACTCTGCCATCAAGCAGGCCGCTATCCACCCCTCATAGGATCTCGACCCGAAAGAGACGTTCAGAGCGGGCCGGGTGCATCGACTCGCAGGGCGACGTGGAAGTCACTTGATAGGCCCTAGGCCAGGCCGAGACCGATCATTCAGGAGGGAAGGTCTGTCGTTGGTGACAGAACGGTGAGCGCGTTGAGGGCAGTATCCTCGCCTCACTTCCGACAGCCGCTACCGTCACACTGACTTCGCGGCAGAACAGGCGAGGCTGGTTTGTCATGGCAGCGGAACGGATGCCTTGGTGGGCCTGGACATGGCCCGTCGTGGCCTGGGGCCTCCTCCTGGCGGCACTCTTCGTGGGTCTGGGTGGCCCGATGGCTGCGGTGGCAGGAGTCGTCCTTATCGCCACCGTGTTCGCGGCCGTGTACCACGCCGAGGTCGTCGCTCACCGGACCGGCGAGCCGTTCGGCACGCTGGTGCTCGCCGTCGCGGTGACGGTGATTGAGGTAGCCCTCATCGTCTCGGTCATGATTGCGGCGCCCGGCGAAAAGGCGGCGCTGGCCCGGGACACGGTCTTTGCCGGCGTCATGATCGTGATGAACGGCATCGTTGGACTCTGCCTGCTCTGGGGCGGCGCGCCATCACGAACAGGGATTTCAGATCCACGGGGCCAGCGCCGCATTGGCGGTTTTGGCGGCGCTTACCACGCTCACCCTGGTGGTGCCGAACGTCGCGTCGAGCGCACCCGGTCCGTACTTCAGTCCGTCGCAACTTGTCTTCGCCGGGATCGTCTCGCTGGTCCTCTACGGCGCGTTCGTCTTCATTCAGACCGTGCGGCATCGCGACTATTTTCTCCCGGCCGAGGGGGGGCGAGGACGCGCACGCGCCGCCCCCCTCGAACAGGACGGCCATGGCCAGCGCCGGGCTGCTGCTCGTCGCCCTCGTGGCCGTCGTGGCGCTCGCCAAGTCCCTAACGCCAACACTGGAGGTGGGACTGGCTTGGCTCGGCCTACCCAAAGCCGTGATCGGGATCGTCATCGCAGGCGTGGTGCTGCTGCCTGAATGCCTGGCGGCGCTCAAGGCGGCCCAGGCCAACCGGTTGCAGACCAGCCTCAATCTGGCGCTCGGATCGGCCCTTGCGGCCATCGGCCTGACAATTCCTGCTGTCGCCGTCGTCTCGATCGTGATCGGCCAGCCCCTGGAGCTCGGGCTGGATGACAAGGGCCAGCTCCTGCTGGCCCTGACGCTCCTGATCGGGGTGATCACACTCGGCACCGGCCGGACGACGGTGCTCCAAGGCATCGTCCACTTGGTGATTTTTGCCGCCTTCCTGTTCCTCGCCGTCGTGCCGTAACAACGCTGGGTCGCGGAGCCTCCGGCAACGCAACCCCATCCAACGGTTCCGCTGACAGGCCGAACCCAAAGGAGTATGCTGACGCCGCAAGCGAAGATCCCGCGTTCGACCTGGGTTCGCGACGGGCCATTTTGATCGACCTCCCTGTCGACATCGCTGCGTACCGCGTGGTTGCGTAAAGGCCGGGGAGGAGCCCACGCAGCCTTGAGCGCTCCCTTCCGCCGCAAGAAAACTACGACATGCCAGAGATCGCCCCGTGATCACGACGGCACCTCGGCATCGCCGGTCATTCGCTCGGGAGGACTCCATGGGCATGTCGGTCGGCACCATCTCAGGCATTCCGGGAAATATCGCCCGCTGGTCCGCACTGGTCCTGCTCGGGCTTCTGGGCGCGTGCCAGCAGGCCGAAGCGCCCCCACCGGATATCCGGCCCGTCCGGCCCGTCCGGACCGTCACGGTCGAGCGCCGCGCCGACGAGCAGTCCGTCACCCTGACCGGCCACGTTCAGGCCCAGGACGAGGTCAGCCTCGCCTTCCGGATCGACGGCCGCATGCTGGAGCGGCCGGTCAATGTCGGCGACCAGGTCAGGCCCGGTCAGGTCGTGGCGCGGCTCGACCCGCAGAACCAGCAGAACGCGCTCCGCTCGGCGCAGGCCAACCTGTCGGCCGCGCAGGGCCAGCTCACCCAGGCCCGGAACACCTTCGACCGGCAGCAGAACCTGCTCCAGAAGGGCTACACAACCCGTGCCCAGTTCGACGATGCGCAACGGGCGTTGCAGTCCGCCCAAGCCCAGGTTGATTCCTCCGAGGCGCAGTTGCGCAACGCCGAGGACCAGCTCGGCTACACCGAACTCAAGGCCGACGCGCCCGGCACCGTCACGGCCAAGGGCGCGGAACCCGGTGAGGTGGTCCGGGCGGGGCAGATGATCGTCCAGGTCGCCCGCCAAGGCGGACGGGATGCCGTATTCGATGTGCCGGCGCAACTCGTCCGCATGAGGCCGCGCGAGTCCGTCATCGCGGTTGCGCTGGCGGATGACCCGACCGTGAAGGCC
Organism: Microvirga calopogonii; assembly: GCF_003347665.1. Taxonomy (GTDB): domain Bacteria; phylum Pseudomonadota; class Alphaproteobacteria; order Rhizobiales; family Beijerinckiaceae; genus Microvirga; species Microvirga calopogonii. The sequence goes on along the minus strand of NZ_QDGA01000115.1, from coordinate 10,380 downwards.
GCCGGGCGCGTCCGGGAGGTAGCACCGCAGGCCGATCCGGCCACCCGCACGTTCCAGGTCAAGATCGGCCTGACCGACCCACCCGCCGCCATGCGCCTCGGCTCGACCGTGGTTGGACGGGCCTCCGCCACCTTCGACGAGGTCATCGAGGTTCCGGCGACGGCGCTCACCGAGGCGAACGGGCGTCCGGCTGTCTGGGTCGTCGATCCGGCGACGCAGACCGTGGCGCTGCGCAACGTCGAGGTGGCCCGCTACGACCCGGCCAACGTGACCGTCACCCAGGGGATCGAGCCTGGCGACGTCGTCGTCACCGCCGGTGTCCAGGCTCTGCGTCCGGGCCAGAAGGTTCGCCTGCTCGGAGCGACGTCATGAACCCCAACCTGTCCGCGTGGGCGATCCGACACCGCTCATTCATCGTCTTCCTGATGCTCCTCGTCATGGTTGCGGGGATCGGCTCTTATCTTTCCCTGGGACGGGCCGAGGATCCGGCATTCTCCGTCAAGACCATGGTGGTGAGCGCCGGATGGCCGGGCGCCACCCTCGGCGACACGCTCGAGCAGGTCACCGAGCGACTGGAGCGCAAGCTGGAGGAGACGCCGCAGCTCGACTTCCTGCGCAGCTACACGAGTCCCGGCCAGACCACGATCTTCGTCAACCTGAAGGGCGAGGTGCACGGCAGGGAGATTGCCGATATCTGGTACCAGGTCCGCAAAAAGATGGCCGACATCCGCAACACCCTGCCACAGGGCGCGACCGGTCCGGGGTTCAACGACGAGTTCGGCGACACCTACGGCATCATCTATGGCTTTACCGCCGACGGCTTCACCCAGCGCGAGCTGCGCGATCAGGTCGAAGAGGTCCGCTCGCGGCTGCTGCACGTGCCCGACGTGTCGAAGATCGACGTGGTCGGGGCGCAGGACGAGAAGATTTACCTAGAGTTCAACGTCGACCAGATCGCCGGGCTGGGCCTCAACCAGTCGGCCCTGGTGGCGGCCCTGCAAGCCCAGAACGCCGTCACTCCCGCGGGTGTCGTCCAGACCGGCAACGAGAAGCTCCTGATCCGGGTGTCGGGGGACTTCCGCTCCGAGCAGGACCTGCTGGCGGTCAACTTCGTCGCGAACGGCCGCATCATCCGGCTGAGCGACATCGCTACGGTCCGGCGTGCCTACGGCGAGCCGCCCCAGCCGATGTTCCGCGTCAACGGACAGCCCGCCATCGGGCTCGCCATCGCCATGCGGGAGGGCGGCGACGTGCTGGCGCTCGGCCGCAACGTCGCGAAGGCTATGGCGACTATCAAAACTAACCTGCCCATCGGCATCGAGCCCGAACTCGTGGCGGACCAGCCGGTGACGGTCGAGCACTCGATCAGGGAGTTCATGAAGACGCTGTGGGAGGCCGTGGCCATTATCCTGGCGATCAGCTTCATCAGCCTCGGGCTGCGGGCTGGCGCCGTCGTCGCATTGTCGATCCCGCTGACCCTCGGCATGGTGTTCATGACGATGGCCTACGCCGGCATCGACCTCCAGCGGATCTCGCTCGGTGCGCTCATCATCTCCCTCGGCCTCCTGGTGGACGACGCCATGATTACGGTCGAAACGATGATCACGCGGATTGAACAGGGCGCCGGCAAGGAGGACGCCGCCACCTTCGCCTACACGTCGGTCGCGTTTCCCATGCTGACCGGATCGCTGATCACCGTGGCGGGCTTCGTTCCCATCGGTTTCGCCCGCAGCTCGGCCGGGGAATACACCTTCTCGATCTTTGCCGTGGTCGCCATGGCGCTCATCGGGTCGTGGTTCGTTGCCGTCCTGTTCTCGCCGCTGCTCGGGGTCTGGCTCCTGCCGCGCCAGGTGAAGCACACCCGTGCCGAGCCAGGGTTCGTGATGCGGGCATTCCGGCACTTGCTCGGTGTCGCGATGCGGATGCGCTGGATCACGATCCTGGCAACGCTGGCGCTGTTCGGGCTTGCGCTCGTCGGCACCCGCTTCGTGCCGCAGCAGTTCTTCCCGGCCTCGGACCGGCCCGAACTGCTCGTCGACCTCAAGCTGCCCCAGAACGCCTCGATCCATGCGAGCGAGGCGGTGGTCAGACGGCTGGACGGGATCCTGAAGGGCAACGACGACATTGAGCACTGGAGCACCTATGTCGGGAGCGGCGCGGTCCGGTTCTATCTCCCGCTCAACGTCCAGCTCCCGAACGACTCCTTCAGCCAGGCGGTGATCGTGACGAAGAGCCTGGAGGCGCGGGAGCGGGTGCGGGTCCGGCTGGAACAGGCTCTTGAGACCGACTTCCCGAGCGTGGTTGGCAGGGTGTATCCCCTGGAGCTCGGGCCGCCGGTGGGCTGGCCGCTGCAATATCGCGTCACCGGGCCTGACCTGAACACGGTCCGCGAGGCCGCGTTCAAGGTGGCCGACGCGATGGGCACGAACCCTTACGTCCAGACGATCAACTTCGACTGGATTGAGCCGGCCCGGACCTTGCAGATCCGGGTCAACCAGGACGAGGCTCGGCTCCTCGGCCTGAGCTCACAGGACGTCGCACAGGCCCTCAACAGCGTGGTGACCGGTGCGACCGTGACCCAGGTGCGGGACGGCATCTACCTCATTGACGTCGTCGTCCGCGCCGGCGACGAGCAGCGTGGCTCGCTCGCGGCGCTGCGCAACCTCCAGCTCCCGTTACCGAACGGGCGCACGGTGCCGATCACGCAGCTCGCATCCGTCGAGTACGGCTTGGAGTATCCGCTGGTCTGGCGGCGCGACCGCGTGCCGAGCCTCGTCGTACAGGCGGATGTCGCGCCCGGGGTCCAGTCGGCATCGGTGGTCAAGGACCTCGCCCCCAGGATCGCGGAGCTGAGCGCGACCCTGCCCGCCGGCTACGGCGTGGCGGTCGGCGGCACGGCCGAGGAGAGTGCCAAGTCGCAGGCCTCGGTGATCGCGGTCATCCCCCTGATGATGGGATTGATGCTCATCCTGCTGATGGTGCAACTCCACAGCTTCCAGCGGATGATCCTGGTGCTGAGCGTGGCACCCCTAGGGCTGATCGGGGTGGTGCTGGCGCTCCTGCTGGCGAACAAGCCGCTCGGGTTCGTCGCCATTCTCGGTGTCCTGGCGCTCGTCGGCATGATCGCGCGCAACTCGGTGATCCTGATCGATCAGGTCGAGACCGAGCGGGCGCACGGGCTGCATCCATGGGATGCGGTCGTGGAGGCGACGGTGCACCGCTTCCGTCCGATCCTGCTGACCGCGGCGGCGGCGATCCTGGGCATGATCCCGATCGCCCCGACGGTGTTCTGGGGCCCGATGGCCTACGCGATCATGGGCGGACTGGCGGTCGCGACCGCGCTGACTCTCGTGTTCCTGCCGGCGCTCTACGTCGCGTGGTTCCGGATCAGGCCACCCGTCGAGACGCATGTGCCCGCGCACGCTACGGAACCGGCGCCAGCCTTGAAGGGCGCGGCTGCGGAATGATGGTGGAACGGGAGCAGGACGGCACCGGCCGTGGCCACCTTGGGTGTAAGGGAGGTTGAGATGATGTTGTCACGACGGTACTTCTGCTGCGCCGGGGCTCTGGCCGGCACCACGGCGACCCTCGGCCGGGCGTTTGCAGCCGATTCATGCACGGCACTGACGCAAGAGCGGCAACGCGCCCTCGGCCCGGATGACGCCCTGAAAGAGCTCAAGGCGGGCAACGAGCGCTTCCTGACGCAGACCATGCGCAACTGTAATCTCCTTGAGCAGGTCAGGGCGACGGCCGGCGGACAGTTTCCTTTCGCCGTGGTGATCGGTTGCATCGACTCGCGCGTGCCGCCGGAAATCGTGTTTGACCAGCGCATCGGCGACATCTTCAGCGCCCGCATCGCCGGCAATGTCGCCGATGACGATGTCGTCGGCAGCGCCGAATTTGCGACCAAGCTGGCGGGTGCGAAGCTCATCGTCGTGCTCGGCCACAGCGAGTGCGGTGCGGTCAAGGGCGCTATCGACGGTGCGGAGCTCGGAATGCTCACCAACCTGCTGAAGCGGATCCGGCCAGCGATCGAGGCCAGTAGCAACGCCCCTGGCGACCACACCTCGAAGAACAACGACTTCGTGCAGCAGGTGGCGACCACGAACGCCAGATTGGCGGCGCAAGGACTTGAGCGGGCCAGTCCGGTCCTGCGGGACCTGGTTGCTCGGAACGAACTCAAGATCGTCGCAGCGATGCATGACGTGGCGACCGGACGCATCATGTTCATGGAATGAGGGCTGGCGAACGAAGGTCCGGTCCTGGCACGGAGCCGAAGTAGGCCGAGGGCCCGCAGTTGCAGGGTAAGCGGACCTTCACACGGCAACACTTGCGGACTGTACCTGACCTACTCCAGACCATCCTGGGACTAGGGCAAATGCCTGATCGCAGCAGTTGTTTTCGGTAGCTCCAGGCGGTCGATTTCATGCTGCTGCAGCTGGGAGGAGCGCTGCCGAGGGAGCTGACCGGCCGGCGACGCTATCGGGCTTGGGCATTGTCTAACTTGAGTAGACTGTTATCTCTTGAGCCGGACCATCGCAGCCCACCCTGCCCGAGATAGAGAAGGGAATCGGCAGGAAGTGGTCTACCTGCCATCCTCACTCACTTTGTGGGCAGCGGAATTTCAGCGTCGCTTCTTAGTCGGGAGAGTGAGTTCGATGCACCTGTTCATTGAAGCTTCGTCGACACAGTAGTCGAACGGAGATTTTCGTTTGAGCGCCGGTTGGGCGGTGTTCATGTAAAGATCGAGGAGAGGGCCGGCGTGAACCTTCGACGCCTCCTTTCGTAGTGCCTGCCGTGCTTTCTGGGATCAGCGCAAGATCTGTGCCTGATTGTACGGCAACGAAGTACATAGCACGAACGCAGGCTCCTGAGTTAACCGAGAGATGTCTGTGACGGCCGCAGATGCCCCGAATCGAGGTGTTTGAGCCCTCATTCCAAGGCGAACCAGCAGATGGAGAAGGTTACTGCTCTCCGAAGTTACGCCCGTGGGAGAGCAGCGGTGCCCTCATAAGTTTGACAAAAAAGTTAGTGCAATACTTTCAAATGGGTACCAGACCGATGCGAGTAGGCATCTGGCTTCACATTAAGGGTCAGTCCGCAAGCCCATCTCGGGATGGTTTCTGATCCGTTCTAGTTAAGAACGTATAATCCGGAACAGATCTTGCACTAGCCCCGTCTACGTGGCTGAAGGAATTGCCGTCGCTGTTTACGTCCGCCCCGGTCGGTGGCGCCACAATGAGTTTCGCCGATGACCATCAGATGATCCTGGGAGCACAGGCGATCGTGCCCGCGCGCTTGGTAAACTAGACTTGAAGGGAGCATGGCTGGCGGACGCCAGCGATCGGGAGACTGAAAACGCCTTCTGTGGACCTGGCCTTAAGGCTGCGACCAAGCCCAATGGGCCTGAACGCAGTTTCGAGAGCAATTAGTCGGCCCTGAACAATGCCGTTTGATCAGGCGGCGATTGGCTTCGAGGGTTCGTGGGCAGGATCCGATTGTGCGAATGAGATGGACAGAGCTGCCATGAGGTAGGCAACAAAAAGCCTGAGCCGGTTCAGGATCAGCCGCAGGTTGTGCCCGGCGGCCACCAGCAGCGTATTCATCGCATCCCCCGCGGTTCCGAGCAGGTGATCGCGTCCCAGCCGCCCGTCCGCCTTCATATGCCCGATCATCGGCTCGATGGCCGATCGTCGTCTCAGCTCCCGTCTGATTGTCGGCGTGAGGCCACGACGCTGGCGGGCAATGAACACGCGCTCCTTGTGCGCATAATCGTGCCCACGATAGCCCTGATCGACGTAAATGCGATCCGGTTCAACCCCGCTCAAGGCCACGACCTGATCCATTGTCGTGCTGAGCGTATGTCCATCATACGGATTGCCCTCCAGCGATTTGGACGCGAGCGCGAAGCCTTCGCGGTTGGTCACCGCCAGCGCGACCTTGGAGCCAAATTCGTATGGCCGATGCGCCTTGCTCGTGATCGAAGCGATCCCAGTCGATCAGACCGGCCAGGCGAACGAGCGCGTGACGCGAATCGAGGATCTGATCGAGGCGGCTGCGGTAGAGATCGCCGGAGCTCGGCAGCGTCGGCTTGGGTCCCATGGAAATACACCAGTGTTTAAGATCGGCAACGACCTCATTCTGGCACAGCGATGCCGTAAGGGGCCGTCCACCCCAACAGCTTTGAGCGGGTCAGCCCCCAGGAACTGGCATTTTACAATGCTTCGTGACGACGAAGAATCCTTCTGTCCCAACAAGTTGTGGGTTGTTCAGGGCCGACCAATTAGGGCTTCAGTGCCACCTTGCGAGCGGAGGCCCAACGAATAGGCTTGTAGTTCTTGCCCTTGAGCTTGGCTTGCCCCCAGATGCCCTCGAGGTAGCGCGCATCCCCGAGGATGATGCCGTCCAGTTTGGCAGCCCGGTTGATGTCGACGCTTTCCGGCTTGCCCTTGAGCCGTTGCGTGTCCCTCGTGGACATCCGGGTGACGAAGGTCACGACAAGGCCGGGAGAGTTCTCGACCTCGTAGGCGTTGAACAAGCGCAGGCCATCAGGCTTCTCGTCAAGGAGCCGCTCGACAAAGGCGAAGCCATTGTTCTCCGCATGCATCCGGATGTCCGCGAGGGTCGTCTCGCCATAGCGGGAGCCCGGAAAGTCGGCGGGCTTGCCATCAGGCCGGCCGCCCCAGGTTTCCTCGGCATAGGCGATCCGGCCGTTGACTGGATCTGTCGCGAGCGCGAGCTTATTCCCGTCAGACAGCCGCCACCTGACCTCCTCGTGGGGCCCTGCGGCCACCTTGGAGATTGGCTTCTCCGCCGTTCTCAATGCTGTGGTGATCTCTTCTCTGATGCGGATGCCGTTCAGGGTCTGAGCCTGCGTTTCGGCCGTCAGGGTAAGAAAGCCAAAGGCGGGGAGCACGCGTCGCGCTATGATGGAGGTGAAGAGTCTCATGATGGTCGTCGGCAAAGGGGCAGACAACCTACCTTTGACCTGACACGACGAATCCTCGATCAATGTCATGTGCGTAACGGCAGTCGGCTCAAGGGTACATATTCGATGCTGAATCACACTTTCAGGTTCTTAAGAGCCCTATCGCACTGCTCGATGTGTTCGCTGGCCCGCCGCTGCATCTCAATGGTACTCTGGCAGGGCTCATCGACCTCTTGCTTGCAAAATATGCAAATCATCAGACTGGCCCCTCTATGAGAGCGAATATGTCGGGCCAACAAAGATGTGCGAACAGGATTCCCCACATCTTGATGGCCGTGGTCCGTTATTGAGCGTCAGCGATTGCTCAGTTCTCATCTTCTTCCGGCAGAGACTCGATATTGCCGATGCCCCAAGCACGATGGCCAGCGCGTCGCCCCAGGGCTTCGACCTGCCGAAGACGCTGTGTCGCGAGGGTTGCTTCACGCCGGAAGCCCTCATCGCCAGGGTCACCGCCCAAGCGCGTGTGCATGTCCCGCACCCGCGCTTCGAGGGCGCGCCTGAGAACGCCAGATTGCTCTCGATCCAGGTCAAGCAGCATATGCGTCTGGCCCCGTGCTCTGGGTGGCGATCAGCCTAGAGCAAAACGGTGGCAGCCCACCAGCACAAGCCGATGGCGACCACAACGGCTGTCCAATTCAGAATACGAGCGAACAGTCCACGTGCCGAAGCGATCCCACGACCGCTCGGTGTCGGACGCATGTCTACGGGCATGGCACATCCCTCACCGGGGCGGGAACCTCACGAGAGGCTCGGCTCTGTTTTCAGCGCCTTGATCTGTGTCTCGCCAACGATGCACTCGGTTGCGCTGGATAGCGCCCTGATCCGGTACTGGCGCTCATGCGAGGTCTCAGGCAGCACTTGAACGATCACGTAGGTGCTGGGATTGGCTCCCCTGGGGTGGGCTGGGAGAACCGTCTGGCCAACCTGGAACTTGTGCGTCATAGGACACCTCGCCTCGAAAACCCCGCTGGAACTCGAATCTGCACTGGACCTACGATGACGACTGGACGCTGGTCGAAGCTCCCCATTGGGGCGTGAAGCGGCACAAATGCTCTGCGGCAAGACCAGCATTCAGTTGACGGCCACGGTTGCACTTTTCTTAACTTATGTAAACCGTTTGCCGAAACCAGAGCGCCTGCTGAGGATTGTCTCTGACACCAAGTCAAACAGTTTCAAGGGTTTGGGGCAGCCGGAAGAGCGCAATGGCTGCGGGTTCACCAGACGAAGGCGGACCAACTTCCGCGAAGCCCAACGGCGGGACCAATAACCCGTTCAGAGGCGCACTGACACCTGCCGAGCGTACAGCCGAGATTGGGCGCCGTCTCCAAGCCCAGCATCCGGTGCTGCTTAGGGAACCACTTCCCGACGCGCTTGCCGCTCTCATTCTCCGCTTACAGGAGCGGGAGGGCGGGGCAACTTGAGCAAGACATAATGAGTACACGATGCTGAGCAGCTTTGCTTGGTGTGCAGATGATCAAACCTTGCCATCCGCCAGAACCCTTCCAGCAGGCGCAAGCCCTTGAGCACTGGGCTGACTGTCGTGAGCGTGCTCTCGCGAGACTTGAGCGTAAAGTCGAGCGCTTGCTCGCTCAGAAGCGAGCAGATCAGGCGACCCGTCTGCGATTTGCAGCCCAATACCTCCGCCAAGCAGCGCTCCGCGACCGCCTTCATGCCGCTGAACTGAGGCGGGCGACTCAGCGATAAACCACACTCAGATTACGATCTTCAGAAGCTTGCAAAGCTTGCCATTTAGGCATTTCACTTGAGATGCTGGGCGAGGTATTTGTTCATCTCGAACATGCTGACCTTGTTCTTGCCCCCGAACACCGCCTGAAGCTTCTCGTCCGCCATGATCTCGCGCTTGTTCTGCGGGTTCTGGAGCTTGTGTGTCTTGATGTACTCCCAAATCTTGCTCACCGCCTCCGGGCGCGGCAACGGAGCCGAGCCCACGATGGCAGCCAGTTCCTGCGAAGGCTGTAACGGTTTTAGAAAGGCCGAGGTTGGCTCTTGGGCCGTACCCTCGGCTGCATTCGCCCGATCCTCCGGCTTCTCAGGTGTTGACGGCGGCATGTGATCCTCCCTCGGGCGGAACCAAGAACGGATTTAGATGGCAGCCGCGACCCTCGATTGTTGCAGCGCGGCCAGCAGCATCCCATCCGGGCCAAGATCGTGCCGGTTTTCCATCTGCAACATCGCTGCAAGCTGGGTGCGGGCTCGGTTCACCCGGCTTTTGAGTGTGCCCACCGCCACACCGCAGGCAGCCGCTGCATCCTCGTAGCTCTCACCTTGCTCGGCTACCAGGACGAGAGCCTCGCGTTGTCCTGGCGGCAGACGCGCCAGCGCCTTGCGAAGGTCTTGCAGCATCAGCCTGGATTCCTGCTCAGGATAAACCATCAGGCGTCTGGCAAAGCCACTGTTTGGGTCTTCAACCTCGCGTCTGTGCTTTCGATGCTCAGAGTAAAAGCTGTTGCGCAGGATCGTGAACAGCCACGCCTCCAGGTTGGTGCCGTGCTGGAAGTGATCCAGGTTCACCCAAGCCCGCAAGACGGTACTCTGCACAAGGTCATCGCTCCAGATCGGATCGCGGGTCAGATGCAGCGCAAATGCCCGCAGGCGGGGCAGAAAGGCGGCGAGCTGGTCTCGCATATGCTGCGAGCGGCGGCTCGCGCGGGCTTCCTCAACCAGCGCGAGGTGCTCAATGTGCGAGAGCGGATGGATGTGACGCAGCCGTGCCCGTTTGCCCCGTGCGGACCGTCTGCGATCAGTGCCACTGAGGGCAGGACGGCTGTGTTGGCGAGCGGCGGTGGTCATGGCCTTGCTCCACCTTGGCGACAGCTTCACCATACACCTACGGTTGTTTATCAGCCAGCCCATTCGACCATAGAACTGAAGTCTGCTGGCGGCTTGACCCCTTGCCGGGGCAAGCGCACCATCCTGGCTCCAAGCCTCAGCCCCAGGAGGCTGCCATGGCTGAACGCAATGATGATGTCATCTTGATCCGGCGCTGGTTTCAGCGCCTCCGGGTCTGTATCCAGACGGTGGATTTCATCGGCTCTCGCCCGCTCTTCGCTGACGATATGGTCACCTTTGGCACCTTCACGGCTTTCACTGTGGGACGCGAGGCCACCGAACAAGAGCAGTGGCGTCACGTCTGGGGGCATATTGATCAGTTCCGCTGGCATCTGGACGATCTGCGTACCCTCATCTCGGGCGACCGTCTCACGGCGGTCGGCATGGCGGTGTTCGAGTCCACCGGCTATACCGAAGATGGCAGGGCGTTTGACCGCCCTGGACGCGCGACGGTGGTGCTGGGGCGGCAGGCTGTGGGGGAGGAGTGGGTGGCGCAGCACACGCACGTGTCGCTGTTCCCTGGCACTCCGTCCCGCTCCTTC
>NZ_QDGA01000114.1 GCF_003347665.1 Microvirga calopogonii | reverse complement strand
CCACACGGCCGCGAGCGCCTGCTCCAGGCCCGGCGCGCCATCCACGATGACAAAGGCTGGCCGGCGCAGCTGGCGCGCGACGAGGTCGTCGAGGACCGCACGCCAAGCGGCCGTGGTCTCGCCGCCCATGTTCCTGACCGCCAGCAGCACCTTCTGCCCGTCCTCACGGATGCCGATCACCACCAGGAGCGAGATCGACGTCGCCTTCTTGTCGAGCCGGACCCGCACCACCGTGCCGTCAAGGATCAGCCGGACGATCGGCTCGTCGGCGAGCGAGCGCTGGTTCCAGGCCTGCCAGTCGGTCTGCACCTGGCGCCAGATCCGGCTGACCGTGTCCTTGCCCACCGCGCCGCCGAACAAAGAGGCCAGCGCCCGGCGCACCCGCCGGGTGTTGGTGCCGGCCAGATAGGCCGAGGCGATCAGGGCATCGGCGGCCTTGGTGCGGCGCTGATAGGCCCGCAGGGCAGCACTCCTCCACTCGGTGGTGCCGCCATCCTCGGTGTGCAGGCGGGCCCGCGGCACGGAAATCTCCGTCGGCCCGAAGGTGCCGGTGAGCGTGCGCGACCGGCAGCCGTTGCGGTAGCCGCGCGTGCCGACGGACGGCTCGCCAGCAGGCGACCGGCCATAGCGGGGTCGGCCGAGAGCGGCCTCCAGTTCGGCCTGGATGAGGCCTTGGATCCAATCGCGCACCCGCTCGCGCACGCCGGTCTCGATCGGGTCGATCCAGTTGTCGAAAAGTCGGGCGTCAGGTTGGCCGGTCAGATGCGCAGAATGTGACTTGCTGATAGGGTCCGTCATGGCGTGGTCTCCAATGGGACCCTGGCGCTCCAACGCCCGAATCCCGTTTTGTGGGCTTCAACACCCGGAGACTACGCCACCCTCTCAAAAGTCCACCACATCCCAGACGGCACCACCTTCGAAGCAAGTTTCGGCCGTCGTCATCACAAATGCTCGCGATGTCCCGGCAACTGATATCGCCATTGGAGCCAATGGACAGACAGTTCGACTGGCAAAGCCACTTGCCCCTAAGGCGAAAGCCACGTTGAAGCTTCCAAAAATGACAGGCTGCACGGTGGCGGTTGCTGCAACCTTCGAGGATGATTCAACGGCCGAACTTCCTGAGCTTGATATATGTAAGGACGGTACTCTTCGACTCACTGATTAGATATCGCTCCATCGCACGGGCATTAACGCGAGAGCATAGGATTCAGCAACACAACCTAGCGCACTCAGGACTCAAGCCGACGAGAATGCGGCGGGGGCTTACGAGTGGTGGATAGCCCGCTATGATGCCGCTGAGGAAACGCTCGATGCGCAACTTGCTTGGGCAGCGCCGCTGCTGATGAAGCGATCGTGATGTTGTTCAATGTCAGTCCAGCCAAGGCTGAAGCAGCGGTTTGGCAAGATGCAACTGCCGCACAATGCCCTGGTGGGGAACACCTCTCTGCTGAAGAAAGGCTTCGATTTGGTGCTCGGCATCTTCCCACGAGAGCCCCTGCTGGTAGCAGCACTCTAGGTACTTCAGGGCTCGCTCACGGTTCAGTTCGGGAACCGCGAGCGGCGCCCGCTCATCCAAGAAGCACTGCGCAACCAAATTCTCGCACGCCATAGGGACCTTGTGAGTTATCGTGGCCCTTTAAGCCTCCCGCCCAACGTCACGACAGAAGGGAGATACCCAATGAAGCGGCTGCAGGCGTGACGCCTCGCGATATAGGCATGGTGAAAATGTTCTGTCCGTCCTCATTCAGAACTACAAAGTGATACTTGCCTGATGGACTAGACAGGATTGGGTCGAGAGCAACAAATCCTCTGTTCATTCGCGCGAATTGGCGAGCTGCTTCATCACTCGGGCAGTCGTAGCCCGTATCGTCCTCAGAGATGAGTTGGGAGCCTTGATAAAGGTTGAAGTAGTACCGAGGCATGAGCCATGTCTCCTCTCACGATGAAGGCTAGGGTGCCTGTCAGGGAGCAGTTCGTCTTGGACTTCAGTGCCCGTTCTGAGCTCGAACCATGCCACAATGGCTTGCAGATGGTCCGGAATGGGAGCTTTCACTAGGTCCTCGTATAGGCCCCGCAGTGAATGACCGAGCAGGAAACCGACCTTCTGTTGCTGAAAGGTCAGACTATTCAACGCTTGGCCCCTAGTCGTAAGGGGCGCATGAGCATCCTTTGGCAGCATGGATCCCCTCCACTTCTCTGCCCGGAACCACCCGAATAAACATATGTTAGCCGAAACTCACGAGCCCGAAAGCTGGTTTCAGTGGAGCCGAAAAATACCTCATAAGAGCCGGCTATGTTCTTTCCGGCTGACTGAAGCCAACCTCCTGTATCGGGCTTGGGAATGCGTGGTGGGTTGATGACTCGCTTCTTGAGTGCCCATCATCTACAAGCGGATTGGCATGACTGCCTTTGTGGGCTCCTGATGGCAGCCAGCCCCGAAGTTCTCGGACCGAGCACCCGCCCCGGCCCTGAATGGATGGATGCCACAATACAGATATCACCTGGGCCGGAGCCTGCCTCCCCACCGTCAGCCTAAGTGTTGGAGGTTACCTTCCGCTCGACAATCTGCACCAATCAGCCGGGTCCACCGGAGAAACGCGACTATCGAGTGACTGTGTGTCACCGAGGGCCTTTCCTTCAGGAACGGACCCTTTTTCCTTGGATGGTATGCATCGGAGCAGGGCGCGCCTGAGGATTGGAACCTCTCCACCGAAGCTGCGTTACGGCTTGGTTGCGTAGCGTATGTATTCCCATTCTTCGTACAGGGACACACACACTATGCTCGAGCAGCCGATTCATGGCTTTGCCAAGCCTGTTGCTGACACAGTTGCCCGTGCCACGGCTATCCTTCAGAGCCGGCCGGACTTGACCAGCAAACCCGAGGACCGTTCCGTCTCGGACAGTAACAGTTCTCACAGAACTACCTAAGGGAATTCCTGCAGCGTAGGTAGCACTGTAGCCGGGTCACGGCCGACCCGCGGCTTGGCTGCCCTGCTTGGATGACTTTCAGTACGAGGAGGTAGGCCGATGCTGGTCTGGACCGCGCTTCCAATTGCGATGCTCTCTGTCCTTGCCTGTGGTCCCTTTCACGAAAGCATACCGGCTGCGGTCGAACCCCTCGCTCAGCTGACCGCCGTCCTCAGCCTCTTCGTTCTGGTCTGTGCCGTGGAGGCAGGAGGGCGCAACAAGGACAGTGGCAGATAGTGACGCAATTGAGCACCTGACCGCAGGCTGACACTAAGCTCATGGTGGTGTTCTCAACCGAAGTTGAGGATAACCCAAGCGCAGACGCCGAGCGCAGGCAGCAGGCCTATCCATTCCAGAGCAGGCACCGACCGGTTGTTTCCGGGCGAGCCGTTTGCGGCTTTCAGTGGATCCACATCGTAGTTCACGACTATCCTCCTCGGAGGGGCAACGCAGTTCAGCGTTCATGCGATGGTAGATTAGCCGTTAGGCTGGAAACTTTTCCGTCTGCATCAGCACGTTATGCGCGAGGGCCGGCACATGTGTCAGATACTAGCCAGTAGAAGTGCTGCTCCGATGAACGAACCGAGGGAGGCAACAAAGAGGAGCGCTGCACACTGAGGAGATGGATCCGTGTTGATGGGGTGCGTAGGATCTGAAGCTATGCCCCGTACGGCTTCGGAATGTCGAATGGCCTTCATAAGACTCTCCTGCACCTGGCTTGACGGTGTAAGGTCAGCAAACGCAGGGAGCCTCCGGTCTATTCCTTCACGAAGTTTGTAGAAATGTTTCGAGAGCCCCGGCTGTTGCTACGATTTTGCTAAGCGCGATGTGAGCGGCTTCGACAGGTCTCAATCTCGCGCTCGCCCTCATCACTGCGGAGCCATGCCTCTGCAGTTCCACGGGAAGGAAACTCTGTGGCGCATATCTTAGGCGTGAGTTTCCCGCGAATAGGAACAACGACCCGCCACTGTCTCTTGACTTGCAGCACATAGGCCGGCGGGTGGTCCGGTCTCTTCATAACGGCCCTCCGAATTCGGGCGGTGAGTCAGAGTACTTTGGGTCTGTTTTTAAGAAGTTAAGGCAGTGCCATGAGGCTGCATCAGCCAAGAGATTTCGATTCAGAAATCAGGAGGTGTCTTGCGTTCATCCTTCTAACAGACGACCTTGGGTTCTCTCCAGTCGTCTGACAGGGAGGACCTCCGATGCCCTCTTTCACTAGCCCCCACGCTCTGCTGCTTGGCGCTTTGGGCCTCGTTGCGCCGGTTGCCGCGAGCCATGCCAGCCCATGCACAGCCCAAATTGAGGCTGTCCAGGCCCAGGTGGACGCTAGGTTGGCGGCTATAGCGGCAAGCTGGCCCGGTAGCGCGCGAAAGCACAGCCGCACTCCTCCATCGAGAGCCCACTCCTGGCTCCATTGCGCGTGCTGAGGAGAGCCTGGGCGAGGGAGCCTCCATTACAAAAGTACTGTCGGCACTAGAGCGGGCGCGAGAGGCTGACCGAGGCGGCAATGAGGAGAACTGCGAACAGGCACTTGCAGAGGCACGCCACGCGATTGGCCCCTAAGCAGGTTTCAGCGGGGTGGCCAACGGATGCTGACTGTGATTCCATCTTCTGGGTTGGTTTGGGATGCGGATCATGGCAGGCAAATCCCCGGTTATCGCGAGCGCCGCGCAGCGGCGTGAGCTCATGGCCCTCAGCCACTCGCGGGATCGAGGCGAGGCGGATCGGGCGCGGGCGATCCTCCTGACCCTGGCCGGCTGGACGAGCCCGCGGATCGCCGAGGCCTTCGGCGTGCGCGAGGATACGGTGCGCCTCTGGCGCAGCGCTTTCATGGAGGGTGGGGTCGACGCGCTGCGCAAATCCGTTGCGCCGGGTCCGGCCCCGGTCAAAGCCGCGTACGCTCTGGCAGTCGCCGAGGAGGTGCTGTCCAGGCCAGTGGCGGATCGCCCCAACTGGACCTTGCCGCGGCTGGCCGACGAGATCGAGAAGCGCTCCGGTGTGCGCATCTCGCGCTCACGGCTCTCGGTCGTGCTGCGCCAAAGGGGGCTTTCCGCTGGCGTCGGCCGCGCCACACCCTGAAAGCCCGCCAGGACCCTGATGCCGTGGACCGGATCGGCCTGCGTTGCCGGCTGTTGAAGGCGCAGGCTGAGGCCGGCGACATCGTGCTGCTGTTCGGGGATGAGCCCGAGGCGCTCACCCATCCCTACCTGGCCCATGTCTGGGCCCGGCGCGGGGCCGACCTGCGCATCCCGGCGCCCGGCCAAGCCGCCAAGGTGGCGATGCTCGGCGTGCTCGACTGGGCCGCCCGCGAGCTTGTCGTTCAGACCAGCCGCACCAAGCGCAGCACCGACTTCATCGCACTCCTGGAACAGATCGACACACAGTATGGCCTGACGCCCGATCAGGCGAAGAAGCCGGTCGTGCTCGTCCTCGACAACGGCCCGATCCACACCAGCAAGGCGACGCGCGCCGCACTCGCCGAGCGGGCGCCTTGGCTCACAGTCGAATGGCTGCCGAAATACACGCCGGAGCTCAACGATATCGAAGAGCTCTGGCGCGATCTGAAGCAGCATCATCTGGCTCACCAGACCTTCGCGGGTCCAGACGACCTCGATTGTGCCATCCACGAGGCGGTCAGGATGCTCAATCGCGAACGACATCGCCATCCGTTGGCCAACCACCGAATCGCTGCTTAGAGCGTCGGACCTTTAAATGGACGCACCACCGGCGGCTTCGAGATGGCTCTAGGACTGCTGAGATGCAGAATGTATCGGATCCGACTTCTCATCGGATGCTCTAGCCGTCCCTCTTCCACTCTGATTGAGCAAAATGGGTGAGCTGCCTAGCACCTTGCCCAGCTTTGCGGATGAAAATCCGGACGTTGTAAAGCGTATACCAAGCGACGAGGGGTACTCCGCCTACCGTTCCAAGTAACCAGTAGAGCGCCCAAAGATCAGGGGGGCTGGCCGACCAGGGCCACCAACCAGGCAAAAGAGACCGGCAAAGGCCCAGAGGCCGAGTATTGCGAAATAAGCAAGCGCTCTCGAGATCAAGAACCACATAAACCAGAGAGATGTGCCCATTCGTGGGGTCGGAACAAGAACCGCTTCCAAACACACGACAAGATAGAACGGACGGGCAATCGTTCCGACAAGGCTTGAACACTGGCCCTTTGATATGCGGCAAGGCGATACTCACGTCGATCAGGTACCCAATTGACACTGTTGTGCTAATTCGCTTTGTCGACCCTATACTGGCAGCTCTCCTCTCTCGCGGACGTCGCTCTGAGGGGCGTGCCCATTCTCCATCCGTGGTTCTGCTCTGAATGACGGCTTACACACCAAGATCCGAGTTGTATTGAGCCATTGCAAGATCTTTGGATCGGTTTGCCGACCCACGTTCTTGCTACGTACTGCGTTAGCGTGTGCGTGGATGACTCCCGCGTTGGGTCTGGTTGGCTTCGCTCGTGCAGCAGCTGTCGAGTGCAGTCGTGTGTCCGGCCTGTTCATGCAGTCTTTTGTGACTGCTGGCCTTGAAGGGTTTCGCCGGACCAACCCCCTATCGTTTAAACGGGCTGTCTCGCCCGACACGCTAACCGGGTTCGGCTGGTCCTGGACGATCGACCATCTGCTACCTTCACTTACCTCCCGCGCCTCAACCTCGTGCGCCAGTCACCGAACAGGCATTAGACTGCCCTGGGTACCAGCTTATTCTCGTATTCGCCGCCACGCGTCATCACCGACCATTCCACTGCGGTCTCCTGAACAACGGTAGCATACATCGTCACCTAAGGCAGGGCCGACTCGGACCTGCAGCAGTCGGACCGAGATTGGTCCGGTATAGACGCGCCTCTGGGCAGCCGGTTCTCGCTCGGCAGATGGCCATGAACCACAGGTTTCCCGAAGTCGAAGTCGACCGACAGAAACTCATCTCTCTGATGCAAAGCCTTGACTGAGCATCCTGCTGAAGCCGGAAACAGCCTTGTTGCAGACCGCACCAGAGATTTCCGCATCTGACATCTCTGGCGCGGTGTTCTAAAGATCTCTGGGGGCGGGCAGGAGGAAGGATCCCATCGCCTGGGATGGCCGCAAAATGGGCTTTTCAGGTCCTTTGACCATAAATCGGGTGGCGGCTGGATCGAAGTCGAGTTCCAGATCCATCGCGGCCTTGAGAGCTTCAGCGTTGGCCGGTCCATAGAGCCGGTCAAGAGACGCCGCATCGTCAGCAGAAACGAGGATTGAAAGGTCCGTCTTCTTGGCGGCTGCGGCCAGCGCTGTCATTCCCGAGATTGGCTCGGCCTGATCGGTGTTTGTGAAGATGAACACGGCTGGCCGCTGTGGCTTGCCGGCCAGCTGTTCATTGCGGCCGTGGATCGCTTCATCAATGATCTGCTGCCACAGAAGGCGTGTCAGGAGATTGTAGGCCGCGGCATGCTGGCCGTGTCGGGTCGGGCAGCATACATAAACGGTTGCCGGGCCGCTGATCTCGAGCCCCTCAGAGGTACTGATGTTCCGGTGGGCCGCCCACTGGCCGCGCGGATCGCCGGAAGCCCAGGACGTCTCGGGAGTATGAAAGGGCACCAGCCGTTGCACGATCGCGTCGTGGATCACCCGACGGCGCTCATCAGAAAGAGCCGCATAAGCGCGCAATTCGAACAGTGCCCGCGGGCTCCCGGAGCTGTCGGCAGCGGCAACATAATCAGCAGCTTTATCATCGAGACGGTGCTCGATTAGGACCGTACACAGCCCCATCAAGGTCGGCTCGGCCAAACGCAGTCCGCCGTTCGCGATCTGAGCGGTGGCGAGTTCCAGAAGGCCCCAGAGAGCGGAGATCGCTTCCTGCTCGATGGTGTCGTTGCCATCGTTCGTTTTGATCTCTGGAATCCGATCGTATCCTTCTGCCCATTGGGTGATGAACGCTTCCGCGACATTGCGCAGCCGACGGGAGCGAGTTTCCGGATCGGTGCCCAAATTGATGTCAGCGAGCGGATTATACGAGCTTCCGCTGTGCCACCGAATGCGTGAGACGGGTCCCAGTTTGGCCCGGGTAGCAGCGGTGAGGTCGTAAACCTCTCCGGTCGGGTCGTCGACGATGTAGCTCGCCGATGTGCCCCGCAGAAGGGTCGGAACGATCACCCTCTCCACCCGCTGGCGCGAGCTGGCTCCGAGGAGGAGGGTATTGGCGTTTCGGGTCGTGCCGTGCGGAACGCCCCGGCGGTCCTCCCCGAGCGTGAGGATCGCACCATGGGGAGCGATGATGGCGTCTTTCGAGAGGCCAAGTCCAAAGAGTTTTTTGAGAAGGTCTTTCACGTGGTCTGATCCGTTTGGGTGGACAGGAAGGAGAAGGCGGCTGGGAAGTTCGAAATTCTGTTACGCAGGAGAGGAAACGCACAGGTCCACGTTTTGCAGAACTTTGCGGCAGGTTTTCGCAGCTAGGCGAGAACAACGACAGGCTCGGCGTCCATCGCCAGGGTACGCCGCCCCCGCCCGCACGCAGAATCTGCGACACAGCCCCTGACGACAGCGGTCGCGAGAAGGCCAAGGCCGCTCAGATCGCCCGATATGAAAGGCGCTTCTGATGCTCAGGTTCTCATTGGGACAAAAACACTCGAACTTGTCCAAGCCCATGGCAGGACTTTTGAACGTCCTGGGGCTCTTCGGCCGAAGGGGGCCTCATAGCTATCGCCGCCAGGTACCATGGGTGGGCCGGCCTGAAATCGTCACATTCTTGCGCGACCTCAGTGGTGACGCTTCATTAACCATCCCTCCGCCCAAGGCCACCAATGCTCAGAACTCTTGCTGCCCTGGCCCTCGTGCTCGCGACTCCGGCCTTTGCTCAGACCAATAGCCGTCCCGACATCATCCGCGGGCTCTGCCGCCCTGATGGCTGCGATGAGTTCGCCATCTTGGCAGCCTCCCCTCTGACCAGGACAGGGGAGGGCACACTCATGCAGACCCGGGTGAAGACCTTCCATGCCAGCTCAAGCGGACGCAGGGAACTCAGTGAGGAGAACGGGTATGTGTACTGCTCACAAACCAAGCCGGCGATCGTGGCCGAAAAGAGTGGGCGTGCCGTGGCCTTCTATCTCGCGCCTTTCGCGACGAAGGACAGCCGTGAGACCATCCGGCAGAACGCCAACTTCCATGCCTTGTACTTCAGCATCTGCCATGGCTTGGAGGCGGGCAGGGCAGCAGTCCGGAATCTACCCACTGTTGCCCAGGAGCTTGGCTACCGGGTGGCATTGCCCCAGTCACAGTCCGTTGCCCTGAACCGGGTCGAGGATATCCTGCCGCCCGAGAGCCGGCGCTCAGCCGAGGCGCGGCATGACCTGCGCCCGATGCCGCCGACAAACATGCCGCCTGCCATGTCACAGCAGGACTGGGCTGTTGACGAGTTCAGGGAAACCCGTGAGGCGATGCCACCCGGTCCGCAGCCCAATGTTGTGAAGCGAGAGGAGGGGCTGCTGGCTGGTCCGCGCCGCCTGACCAACCGCGCCTTTGATGCCCTTGATGAGGTCGGCGACTGGATGCTTGGACGGCGATACTGATCCGAAGGCAGAAGTGCTATTGGTCATTAAGGTAGCGTAAGCTGCCCGACTGATCTTTGGACAAGAAGCAGCCTATGATCTCATCATCACAGTGGACCCTCTTCATCGCCCGCCCTGGAAGAGATCGGCAGCACGTCATCCGGGATCCTCACGGCGAGCCGCGGATCATCTTTGGCGAAGATGATGGCACGAGGATCAACGATCATCTCGCCAAGTATCTTGTCGAGAGCCTGAATGCGGGCCTCATTCCAGAAGACCCGAATCCGGACGAGGGCTGGTTCCTGGACAGCCCAGGAGAAGGCGCCGAGCCGGATCCGGCCATTCTCATTTGTGACCCTGATTTCGAGACTCGACTCGAGATCCTCGATACGGAAAGCCCTGAAGTGGATCAGGCGCTGGGCCGAAAGGTTGTGGCTCTAATCAATACGTACTTTATGCAGAACGAGGTTTCACATCCAAACGCTTCCTCCGCCGGCTCTTCACCGAAGAGGCCGCAAGCCGGCTCCTAACGTTGAACGAGGGAGCAGATAGCATCCTACCGATTAGGTCTATGACCCAGCGCTCGCTACGGACTTCTTGTCAAAATCCTTATTATGCGATTCCCTATAGGTCGCTTGGTCATGTCACTGACGTGATCGACCTACCCCTTTGAGGGCTTGGCGCCGGTCCCTGACAGTCGTACCATCAGGTGTCAACGACGCGGATGACGGCCCATGCACCTGCAGCGCATCGTCCTCCCGAGCGGCCACATCATCTGGACCGCCTATGACGGCGATGCCATCGTCACCGAGATCCGTGAGTTCGTCATCTCCCTGGAGGCGCGCCATCACGCGCCGAGTACCGTTGCCCACTATGCCCGGCATGTGGTCCGGCTCGGCAACTATCTTGCCACCATAGGCAAGAGCTTCCGGGAGATCGCACCCTTGGACCTCGACCGCTTCATTCCCGCGGTGATCCGCCATGGCTCGATCCTGGATCTGAAGACCGCCCTCAACATCATCCCGCTGCGCCCGGAACCCGTGGACGTTTCCGCCAGCCTGCACAACCAGATCCTGTTTGCGATCAAGGCCTTCTACACCTTTCTGGACCTGCGCCACGCCGCACTGATCTTTGATGCCGGCGAGCGGCCCCGGACGCATCATCCCGACGCCTACAAGCCTTTCCTGGCCCATATCATGCAGCGGAAGGCGCGGCGCTACACCGAAAGCCGGTCGGACCACAAGGCCAAGGCGGCCTCCGCCAAGCGGGCCGTCGACCACCGGCTGACGCCGGAGCAGGTCCTGAGGATCATCGAGGCGGCCAGCCTCATGCGCGACGCCTTCCTGGTGGTCCTCCTGTACACGACCGGCATCCGGATCGGCGAGGCGCGGGGCCTGCTGCACGAGGACTTCCGGTTGGAGGAGAACGTCATCTGGGTCACGCAGCGCCTTCACGAGAACAAAGCGCGCGTCAAATACGCCAAGGCGCGGCCGATCCCGGTGCTCGACTTCGTGATGACGATGTACGAGGACTATATCGCCAGCGACGAATACCTTCCGGCCTTCGAGACCGGCACGAACTATGTGTTCTGCAACATCGCCAAGGCGCAAATCGGCCGCGGACTGACCGAGAGCAACGTCTACGACATTCAAAAGCGTCTGGTCCGGAACGCTGGCATTGCGTTCACCTGGCACATGTTCCGCCATACCCATGCCAGCGAGGCGATCGCTCAAGGCTATAGCCTGCTCGATGTCGCCGACCGCCTCGGGCATGCCAGCCCGCAGACGACCAATGCCATTTACAAGCACCTGTTCAATGCCGAGTACAAGAAGCTGCAGCTCAAGAACCACACGGAGGTCGAAGAGCGCCTGAATGACTTGCGGCGTATCGGCCTGACGGAGGAGAAGCTCAAATGGCTCTGAAGCTCACCCGAAGCTGCGACCCGGACGTCGCGTATCTTGGGAGCCTGCGGGCCTTTCTGACCGACCTGCACCCTACCCTGCTCGAACGAGACCTGTGGGGCTTCCATACGCTTCGGGAATGCTTCGGGATCGATGCCGGATCCGCGTTATACGCGCCGGACAGTTATGGCGAGGCGCGGCACGCTCAAATCCTCCGCGATGCCCAGGAGATCGAGCCCAAGAGTGGCCGCGTCGAGAGCAACACCCATGGAGGACGGGGCAGAAAAGGCCGCCCTGCGTCGATCGTGCGACAGCGCGGTCAAACGCTGCCCGATGCGTTGCTGGGTGGGATCGGCTTCGACTTCGCCGCCGTGCCGGAATTCTACAAGACGGAGCTCAAGGCGTTTTTTGCCTGGCGTCTGGCACGCCCACAGAGCCGGCACTATCGCTGGTACACGAGAGTGGTCCAGTTGATCCCCTTCTGTGCTGACCTTGCATCCAGTCAAACACATGCGGCCCACCACCTGATCGACTTCGGGCACCCCATCGAGAGCGGGTCAGGGCGCGGCAGCACGCCCCTTCGCAGCCTGTTCGAGCAGTGGCTGGCAGCGCGGGACTACTCGGCTCGTCCCACGAAGCGCAAATGGCGCCGGGACGCCACAATCCATGAGACAGCCTACGGGCCCGTGGCCAGCGCCGTGGCCAACGTCTTGGTGTTCACCCTCATCCTCTTGCGCGAGAGAGCCAAGCCGGTGGAGGCCAGAGACTTGGTGCTCCTGGAGGATGTTTATCCTGCAGATGACGTTCCGGTGACGACGTCCAAAGCACCCTATCTCAGCTTCTTCCGCATTCAACTTCCGTGGCTGCGCCACGTGGCGCGGCGCTACGTTCTCAACAAAATCGAGCACAAGGAGCTCTCTCCGCGCTCTCTTCCATCCTACATTGGTTCGCTCGGGCTGATCGAAGTATGCCTGTACGGCATTCATCCCTCACCTCGCCCCGAACACATCACACAGGAGTTCATCGAGCATACGTTCCTGTCGTGGGGCAACGACAAGGGGTTCACCGGACAGAACTGGTATACGGATCCCCTCAACATGCTTCAGTGGGCCTGCGCCTACCTCCCGGAATACCGCTGGCGCCGCCTTGTCTTCGATAAGAGAAACGTTCGCAGAGTTCGCAGCTATCATCCCCGAACGCATGAATATGAGCGCAATCTCGAAGACGCGATGGTGCCCGAGGAGGTCATTGAGCAGATCTTCCTGAGGTTCGACTCCCTGCCGGTTGTCTGCAGACGCCTTCTGATCATCGCCCGCTACACGGGCATGCGGTCCATCGACCTGCATGCCCTTGCGTTCGACTGCCTGGCACCGGATCCGGACGATGCCGACTTCATGCTGCTGACCTTCTATCAGTCCAAGGTCAAGCGCTGGAACACCAAGCCGCTGCACAAGAACGATGCCGCCCATGCTCTGGTCATCCAGACCATCCAGGAGCAGCAGGACGACGTCCGGAGGGCATGGCGCCGCGAGACACAATACCTGTTCCCCCATAGGCTCGGCGATGCCGAGGTCCATCTCAGTCCTGGGCACACCCGGGACGTGATTGCGAAGTGGATCATTCGCCAGGGCATTCGTGACAAGGACGGCGGCATCTACAAGTTCGGTTGGCATGACCTGCGCCATTTTTACGGCACCGAGCTGGCGCTGGCCGGTTACGACATCATGATGATCCAGATGGAACTGGGCCATGCCTCGGCCGACATGAGCCTGATCTACGTCAACCAGCGTCTGAAGCTGAAGAAGAAAGCCGTCCTCGAGAAGGGGGGCGGCAAGTTCATCTCCATCAAGGGCGAGGTCGACGACAAGGTCGCCGAACTGGCGCTGCGCAAGGACGCCTCCCTGGCGGTTGACGTCCCTGGCGGCCTCTGCTCGCTCCCGGGCCAGATCGGCGAATGGTGCGAACACAACGGAGCCTGCTTCACGTGTTCGTACTTCCGCGCCGATATCGGGCAACTGCCGTTCTTCGAGAGAGAAATGCGCACCATGGCTGCCAGTCTCACCCGCCTCAAAGGCGAGGTGGAAGGCTTCGATCAGGACGGCCACCGGCGCATGGCTGACATCGGTCGCAAGCGGATGGAGCGGACCCAGCAGGGGCTTGCGAACGTCAAGACCATCATCAAGACGATCAGGGCGGAGGGAAGCTACAGTGGCCGGGCTCGAAAATACCAGCGGGCTGCTTGCAGCGGCGCGGCAGCGGAGTGTGACCAAGCGGCGTGCGGTCGAGGAGATCCTGGGCGCCATGCGACGGAACGGTGAGGTCATCTCGTTCAAGACCGTGGCCGAGCGCGCCAACGTCAGCCGCGAGTACCTTTACCGCCAGTTCAAGGAGGTGATCCAGCAACTGCGTACGACAGCGCTTCAGCAGCGTGTGACGGTCGACGGCGAGGACATCCGGGCGCGCTCGGCGGGCCGTGCCGCAACGATCGAGGTGGCGCTGCGCCACAAGATCAAGCGGCTGGAATCGGAGCTGGCCGAGGTCCGCCAGCAGAAAATGGAGCTGGATCGCCGCTATGAGCGCGCGCTCGGCGAAGCGGAGGAATGGCGCAGCCGGCATCAGCGCGCCGTGACCGAACTTCTCGAGGTGCGCAGCCGGTTGACACGTTATGGATCGTCATGAGCCATGACGGGCGGAGCCGTCATGGCATGGTAGCCGAACGTCACCGGCACGCGGAGCGGTCAAGAAGGCCCGCAGGGCCCCGCCGGAGGCGGCCGGCCGCAGGCCTGTTCTTGACAGCGAGCATGGCGGTGGCACCTCGATCGCATGGCCCATGGATGACATGTCAATCAGGTCTAAACATCTGCTCTATCTGAGGAATTAGAGAACACCTCCAGGTAAAAATGCGAAATGTTATAA
>NZ_QDGA01000113.1 GCF_003347665.1 Microvirga calopogonii | reverse complement strand
CGCCATTGAGACGGCATCGGCCACTTGGCCAAGCACTGGAACGAAGCTCAACAAACCCACCGCCGTCGCCGCCCAATCGAGCACTGGCGACACTATCTTGAGCGCGTCCCCGACGGCGTGAATAAAAGCCCCACCGTTTTTCTTCGGTGACTTGGTGTCAGGCTGGTCCGTCCGGCCCGCCAGCATATCCGAAACCGCGTTTTGTTCCGCAGCGGTTTCGGGCACATGGGTCTTTGACTGCTGGACCGTGCGGTTCGCCAGCGACATGCTTTGGTAGAACTGAGCAAAGTCTTCATTGCTGATGTCACCGGAGTCGACCGTGTGGCCACCGCCGAAGTCGAAGAATGAATTATTGGTCTCATAGCCTGTGATCGCATTGTTAAGCTGACTGAACAGCAGAGGATCAGAGAGCAACTGAGAGGCCGCCTCCTGCACTTTCGGGTCGAGGCTTTTGTCCTCCGCCATCCTCGCGAGCTTGTCACGCGTCAGGTCACCGCTTCCAAAGAAGGCGTCCTGATTGCTCTTAATTGTTTCTAACGTCTCAAGCTCGGTACGCGTGAGACTCATCGACGAAGAAGCGACTTGAAGAAAGTCCTCTTTGTGCACCTTGTCTATTCCACCACCATATAACTGCTTCCATTCATCCGAGTGGCTGACGAAGTACTGAGCCGCCGCAATGACCTGGGGTGGACATTTGCCAGATTTTGATTCACCCTCGACGATCTGCTTGAATTCAGCCAGACTCAAGTTTTCGGGCAGGTTTTCAGAGTATCGGTAAAGCTCGCGTAATGCGTCGCTCCGAGTCATGGCGGACGGCTGCGGATCACCCGTGCTGTCGGATGGAATGTAGTTCTGAACGTAGCTTTGTGCCTGCTTATCCTGAAATTCGGCAACTTGGGAGTGATGGCGGGAGAATCCGGACAAGTCCTTCGCCGTGATCTTGCCACCGCAGCGGCCATCGCCCTGCGAGCCGATCGCATAAAACAGCTCTGGATCCTGCTGCAATCCCTTGATCGCCGCTTTCAAATCCGGGGGCGTAGAGGGATCGTTGGCTTTATCTGCCAATGAATCCCAACTGAGTGGAGCTTGGTCCTTGTGGCGGTTCAGCACTGCTACAATCTCCAACTCGGCCTGGGTCAGTGAGCCGCTATTCCACGTGATTCTCTCGCTTTTAACGGGCGCCTGTGCAACAGAAGGGTTGGCGATCTCAGAGGGCTCCGGCCCCCGATCCATCGACTCAATAGCTACCCTCATATTTTGCGGCAGCAGGTCCAATGGGTGCTGGGCCAAGTACTCCAACGACGACTCGGCATCTGACACGGATTCCGAATGCTCCCGGGACAATGCTCCCGCCGTCGAAGCGGATTCCCGCGCCAGCGGGTCACGGAGTTCCGACGGACAGGTCTTGTCCTCTAGCAGGGACATGATCAGCATCGCCTCAAACCGAGATGCGCTTTGCTGAGTCTCGTCGAAAGCCGATACCGGCTCTGACCTTGTCTGAGCGGACTGCGAGAAAAGGATGTTGGCGTTACTGACTGGCATTGTGGCTCCTCAGACATGAAGTTGCATCCGCGACAAGGGCGTCACGATATGTAGTCACCAGCGATAATGGTGATGAGCATTCGCCGGGTTACCAACTCCTCCACAACCGTGCTCTGAGTGCACTGCTTGTTGATCGCCCCACATTCTCTTTCCAGCCCACCTGGCCGACGATCGCTGCGTCCCGAATCTCATCATGACCGGTTCAGCTTTCGACAACCTGACTAACTCCAAAGAATCGATTCAGGATGCGGCCGCGGCTGGTACCTCCTCAGAAGCTGCGGGATCCCAGTTATTTCTGATTCGACTCACGCTTCACACCGTCCTGTGGCGGTACGTCAGAAAAATTGGAGACCTCCGGTCGTCCATCGCGCACGACCATGGTGGAGGAGCCCCGAAACAGTATCAGTACGGATTGCTTCGTCGGCGCCGCGACGGGAAGCTGCGCACGCGCCTCGGCGACGAGGCCGTTGAACGTCTGCTCCACGAGCGTGACGAAGCGAGGTGGGCCGGAAACCAAGACGAGACCATTCCCCGGCGCCGGCCTTACGACATAGCGGGCATCGGATATGTCAAGCTCATCGAGAGCTGTCTTAAATGCATCGAAGCGAACCGGGGCCAGCACAAGCATCCGAGTCTGTGCTTCCCTGGCAGCAGACACATAAAGCACAAGGCCGTCGAAATACCACTGAAGATCGTACAGTTCCGTTAACCGGTCGAGGAACTCGCGCGGCGCCAAATCCGGCATACGCCCGCGAATCCGTCCCCTTACCTCGGCGCTGACGTTGACGCGAATTTTCAGGTTGCTTCCGAATTCCTTCAGCGCGGCAGAGAGATCCTGATCCAGAACCGTATACCTATAGGGCGTCGAGGGAAGCGATAGAGACAAGCCGAGAGTTGAGCGTATTTCAAAGGAGACGAAAAGCCCGACAAAGAAGAGTCTCTTCAGGTTGCGCAGAATGGTGGGTCGGATATGAGCTCTTGACATGGCGTCCTGATAAATCAAAGGCTGAAACTCTCAAAACCACTTAAGCCGCGAAGACACCTTATTCTGTGATAATTGCACCCTCGTAAGCTTGTCGTCAGCTCGCTTCGCTAGGTATCGGCGCAACAGCGGGTGAGAACCGGCTGGACTCATTCAACGCGAACGAGAAACAAATCGAGTCCTTGCATGATGATGCCTGTCTCGTCAATCTCTGCCAATCCGACCGAATTTTGTCCAGCGCCGGCATCACCGCCGCTGGGCGAGCAGGCGCAGTTTGAGTGTGCGCTAGCGCAGGCGGCCGCCGATTCGAAGAATGATACCGTGCTTGGGCCGGCAAGGGTGGTGCCAGTCACCGCGCCGTTGGATGTTGAACGCACGACCGCGCAGACAAGCCCCTGGGGCGACCGCCTGTTCCAGATGATCTCTCCCATCTGCCGAGACAATTCAGTTGCTTCTTCCGCGCCCGACAAGCAGCTAAGCCACGAAAAGAACGCTCTACCTGGGCCGGCGCAGAAGCTCCCTGTTGACGGTGCGGCAGCGGGAACGCCGATCGGGCACGATTTCGGCGCAATGATCGCTGGTCTGCGGGATCTCTACTTTGGCGTCACACAGATTTCTATAATTTCCAAGGGTGTCAGCGGCGTCACCTCGTCTGTGAATACGCTCATAAAGCAAGGATGAGCGGCGGCGATGATTAAGTTAGCTCACGTCAAAATGATCCATAGCTGGCCACTCGGTCGGCGATCGTTGCGCCTCGTCACGCTGCCACTTCTGTTTGCTCTTAGCGGTTGCAAGGTGGATCTTTACACACGGTTGCAGGAGCGTGAGGCGAATGAGATGCTCGCGCTTCTGATCGACAGCGGGGTCGACGCAGTCCGTGTTGCGGCGAAGGATGGAACCTCCTCGCTTCAGGTTGACGAGGAGCAGCTTGCGCTGTCTATCGAACTCCTGAGCGCCAAAGGGCTGCCGCGCCAGTCTTTCAAAAATCTCGGCGAGATCTTCAGTGGATCAGGCCTGATTGCCTCACCGACTGAGGAGCGCGCTCGATATGTGTATGCCCTGAGCGAGGAGCTGTCGCGTACCATCAACGACATCGATGGGGTCTTTTCAGTGCGTGTCCATGTCGTTCTGCCGAATAACGACCTGTTACGATCAGGCGGTACGCCATCCTCGGCGGCAGTTTTTATCCGCCATGATGCCAAAGAGGATCTTTCAGTTCTGCTACCGAAGATAAAAATGCTCGTCGCCGACAGCATCGAAGGACTGTCTTACGAAAAAGTCGAAGTGGTCTTTGTACCAGTGGCGCACTCCGTACGCGAACAACGGCTCGTACTCGAAAGTTTTTCGGCCCAACCATCGGGCTCGGTTCCAGCGCCCCTTCTAGCCATCGGGACGGGTGTTGCCGTAGCTTTACTTGCGGCAGCGTGCTATTTCTTAACCAGTACTCTAAGACGCCGGCACAGGCAATCATCGGGCACACGGGCCAAGCCCGAGGGTCGCTCGGTGGTTGCGCTATCGAGCCCGTTCGCAAAAAGTATCATCGACCGCAGCGCGTGACTGGTACTCCCGATGCCAATACTGATGCCCGCATCTACTTCCGGATCCGTTCAATCGCTCCAATCGCGTTCGGCGAGCTTGAACGATGTTGCCGCTTTGGCCCATCCAACCCGTCTTGCCGCGCGTCTTGATCCGGAGCTGTCCGCCACGACGATAGTGCAGTTGCAGAAGCATCCCCGGCTGCAGTCAAGATTGGCGGAGCTGCTGCTTGACAATGAACTGCATGCGAGTGGAAGCAACTGGGAGCCGGATCTTCTCGGCGGGCGTGATCCCCAGCGGGTTGCGCTCCTTGCTGGTAGTGTCTGGCATGCGCGATCGCTGCTGAAGCTCGTTTCTAAGTCTGACCTCGCAGTACTTGCAGAGCACATTGGCGCTGATGCCCACGCGTTCGGCATCCGACATCTCGCCGATGCGATCGCGCTCGCAAACGCTCCGATTGCCGATCCTGAACAATTGGCACAGCAAATCAACCACGACGGGCATGCCTGTCTCGGCGCTTGGCTCAATGACAGTACAGCCCTCGGCCGTAAGCGCGTTCTTCTTCGGTTGCCCCTCGGGACCGCCGCAGAAAGCCCGTCGCCTGAACACAGTAAGGCCTCCGGCCGGCTGGTCTCGCTTGTCCTAACCCAGCTTGGTGCGGAGAACCGGGCCACATGACAGCCGACGCCCCCGCGCCTCCCATCACGCCGCAGATGCGCCCATTAGGGCCACTGATATCAGCGAGTGAACTCGAGACCTGGCATTGCGCTGCAGAAGCGCGTGATGCAGCAGACCGGCATCGGCAGCGGGTTCGCAGGTGGGCGCGCTCCGCCTATCAACGTGAATGGGCACGGGGCCGCGCCGATGGCCTGAATGCAGGC
Organism: Microvirga calopogonii; assembly: GCF_003347665.1. Taxonomy (GTDB): domain Bacteria; phylum Pseudomonadota; class Alphaproteobacteria; order Rhizobiales; family Beijerinckiaceae; genus Microvirga; species Microvirga calopogonii. Next base: position 9,794 of record NZ_QDGA01000113.1, on the reverse strand, counting down.
GCTGAGGAGATGGCCCGGCTCATCGCGCGGGCGGCGTCCGAGGTGGCGCGCCGGAGGGCGGTTCTAGAGCAGGAACTACCACAGCTGGTGATAGAGATAATAACCGAGCTTCTAGGGGCCTTCGATCCGGGCGAGCTGTTGGTCACCGCGGTTCGTCATGCGATCGAGCGCAATTATAGCGGCGCGGAAGTTTACCTTCATGTGCATCCCACGCAGGTCGACATGCTCGCGCGTGCGTTTATTGGATGCGACGGGCGGGAGGGTCAGCCGAGGGTTCGAGTTGATCCGGATCCGACGTTGTCACCACAACAGTGCGTGCTCTGGAGCGAGTACGGTAATGTGGAGCTTGGACTTGACGCACAGATGCGTGCGCTGCGGCTTGGCTTTCGCGTCCATTCTGACGGGGGCGAACTGTGATCCCCCCAATGCCACAGCATACTAATCCCACCCATAGCCGTGCTCCCGATCCGGCAATCTCGTCTTTGAGGTCCATAGTAAAGCAAATCGACACGCGTGTCGTGCGTGGCCGAATCACGCGCGCCGTAGGAACCCTTGTCAATGCCGTGTTGCCGGGTGCTCGGATTGGCGAGCTTTGTCTGCTGCAGGATGCGCGAACTGGCCTGTCGCTTGAAGCAGAGGTGATCGGTTTGTTGGACAATGGGGTATTGCTCACGCCAATCGGTGACTTAGTGGGTCTGTCCAGCCACGCAGAGGTCGTACCCACCGGACGAATGCGTGAAGTGCCGGTCGGTCCCGATTTGCTTGGCCGTGTGATTGACAGTCGTTGCCGTCCACTTGACAGCAAGGGCGACGTCAAAGCTGCCGAAACCCGTCCGCTGCACGCCAAGGCGCCTAATCCAATGAAAAGGCGCATCGTTGAGCAGCCCTTCCCGCTCGGGATCCGCGCCCTGGATGGTCTCCTCACATGTGGAGAGGGCCAGCGAATTGGGATTTATGGCGAGCCCGGTTGCGGCAAGTCGACGTTATTGTCACAGATCGTAAGAGGTGCCATTGCCGACGTCTTCGTCGTCGCCCTCATAGGCGAGCGTGGACGTGAAGTTCGTGAATTCATCGAGCGGCATCTTGGGGAGGAGGGCCTCCGCCGTACGATCGTCGTTGTTGAGACCTCGGACCGCTCGGCCGTGGAGCGGGCGCAGTGTGCTCCTGTGGCGACCGCGCTGGCGGAATACTTTCGCGAACAAGGGTTACGTGTAGCGCTCATGCTGGATTCGCTGACGCGATTCTGCCGCGCCATGCGCGAAATAGGCCTTGCTGCTGGCGAACCGCCGACCCGGCGCGGCTTCCCTCCTTCTGTTTTCGCCATGCTTCCGGGCCTGCTGGAACGTGCCGGCATGGATGAACAAGGCTCGATTACAGCGTTCTATACGATCCTCGTCGAAGGTGACGGTGCCGGGGATCCAATCGCGGAGGAGTCGCGCGGCATTCTCGACGGCCATGTCGTGCTCTCGCGCGCTATTGCGGCACGATCGGATTTCCCTGCTATCGACGTGCTGCAGAGTCGCAGTCGTGTTATGGATGCGATCGTTTCTGACACCCATCGCGCGTCAGCGTCGTTTTTCCGCGATCTGCTTTCGCGCTATGCGGAGACCGAGTTTTTGCTCAAGGTCGGCGAATACCAGCAAGGCGGCGATCTGTTAACTGACCGGGCTGTCGCCACGATTGGGGACCTGAGAGAGTTTTTGCGCCAGCGCGAAGGCGAGGCGTCTGATTTTGAGGAAACGATCGCATGGATGTCGCGTCTGACTGCGTGAATCAGGTTCACGTCTTGAGGTTGTCGTTTTTAAAGAATTTGCAAGAGCGTAGCGCGCTTAGGCAGCTATCGGCGAAGGAAGGTCAGCGACGCATGGCCACCTCAGCTGTACAGAGCGCCTCCGAGGAGCTTGCAATTGCACTGCAACATCGCGAACTGCGGGAAGCGGCACTCTACGGAAAGTTGATGTCGCTTGACACATTGACTGGCGCTGCGCTCGACCGTCACCACCTTGAAATTGACCGGCTTGCGGCGGAAGTCACTTCTAGGCACCGCGTACTCGATGGTGCTCGCCTCGCTCAGGGAGAGGCCGAGGCAGCGGCGTCTGAAATGAGGGGCCTATGGGTCAAACGTTCGATAGCAAAGCACAAATGGAAACTTATTAAGGATGACGTCCGGCGCTCCGCAGATATTCATGCGGAGACCGCAGGCGAAATAGAAGCGGACGACGAGATATGCCATCGGTATGGGCGGGTTTCGCTCGCCCATTTGTCGCGCGACCCGGTCCGCTAAGCCCAAGGATCCTGAATGATGCGATTGTGCAGCATAGAGCCGCAATGGTAGCCGCTCTGGTCAAAACCACTGTCTTCGAACCAGCGCTAACATTGTCCCACGAGGTCGTCTCGTGGCTCAATGATATAGCATCTTCCAGGCGGCCCCTTCACAGCCGGATCGGCGACAAGCCGCTGTCGGTGCGGACACAAGGGCTTGTTTGGCAGCAGAAACCTTCCACTGTTCCGATGCTTGACTGCGTTTGGCGCGTCGGGGCTGAAACGATCGTCTTGTCGCTGTCACAGCGGCTTGTGGAGGCGCTCGTCGCGACAGTACAGAGCGGCCTTGCTTTGCCTTCCGAACCAACTGCTTCGCTCGTTCTCGAACTCGCACTCGATCCGCTTTTGGCTCAACTGGAGGGCCAGACGCAGCTGAACCTACAGCTTGTAGGCCTGGGTGAAGCCCTAACAGTGGCTCCTTATCTAGAGCTTGACCTCGTCTTCGGCCCGGTCGATGGCAAGGGCCGTCTGTTCCTGTTCTCTCCTCTTGATGGTTTGGTGCCGCCTGCCTTCCGCGCATTAGGCGAACTGATCCGCCAGTTGCCGCTACAGCCGCGCGAGGTTCCCCAGGAACTTCCGGCCATAGTTGCAGGAGTGGTCGGCACGCTCTGTGCTCCGGCAGCGCTTGTTCGCAAAGCATGTATCGGTGATGCTCTATTGCCAGACATATCTCCATTTGGCCGCGGCCAGATCGTCCTGTCCGTGGGCCAGTTATGGGCCGGAGCAGACATTGAGGGCGACAACTTGATCCTGCGGGGTCCCTTCCGCCCGCGATCGCACCCCATGGAGCATGTGGATATGACGACCCAACCCGAGTCCCGTCAAGAACGATCGGAAGCAGATCTCGATGATATAGAAATCATGCTTGTGTTTGAATGCGGCCGCTGGCCTATGTCTCTAGGAGAATTGAGAAGGGCGGGCGAAGGGCATGTTTTCGAGCTTGGTCGGCCGATCGACGGTCCCGTCGACATCCTAGCCAACGGTCGGCGCATCGGTCGTGGCGACATCGTGCGGGTCGGAGACGAGCTGGGCATCAGGCTTCGCAGCAGGTTGACATGCAATGACTGAGATTCAGCCGCCGATTCTATCACTTCTTGCGGTCACAGCCGGACTCGGCCTTCTGGTTTTGGCGGTCGTCACAACCACGGCGTTTATAAAGGTTTCGGTTGTTCTGTTCCTCGTCCGCAATGCGCTCGGGACCCAGACTATACCACCGAACGTCGTGCTGTACGCGGCAGCACTCATCCTCGCCACTTTCATCAGCGCACCTGTTATTGAACAGGCCTATAGTCGTATGACCGACTCGAGGATCCGTTATCAAACGCTAGACGACTGGGTAAGCGCCACGAAAGAGGGGGGAGAGCCCGTACGCGAGTATCTCAAGAAGTTCACAAGTTCAGAGCAGCGCCGTTTCTTCCTGTCCGCGACAGAAAGACTTTGGCCAGAGGAAATGCGCGCCAGAACCACACCCGATGATATCGCCATTCTCGTACCGTCCTTTCTATTTTCAGAACTCAAGCGCGCATTTGAGATAGGATTCCTTCTCTACCTTCCCTTTATTGTCATCGATCTTATCGTAACGGCAATTCTGATGGCGATGGGCATGTCGATGGTGTCACCGACAGTAATCTCTGTCCCTTTCAAGCTTTTTTTGTTTGTCGCCATTGATGGGTGGTCGAGATTGATGCACGGACTTGTGTTGAGTTACGCCACACCGGGAGGTTGAATATTACTCAGTCTAGCATTGTCACTCTTATGAGCCGGTCATTGATGGTTTTCATGATCTGGATTCTACCGCCGCTCATTGCGTCGGTGATTGTTGGCTTGGTCATCGGGATCATCCAGGCGGCGACGCAAATCCAGGATGAAAGCCTGCCCCTCACGGTAAAGCTTCTGGTTGTGGTGGCGGTGATTGGCCTGTTTGCGCCTGTGCTGAGCGCCCCGCTCATAGCGCTGGCTGACCAAATCTTTACGGAGTTTCCCGCAATGGCTCCTAGCTACCAGCCTCCACCATGATTGCGTTGCCGGCCGAGATTCAAAACCTGATCCATTCGGCTATCGAACTCCTCGCTGCAGCCGGCCTTAGCGCGGCTCGGGCGACGGGCATTATAATTGTGCTGCCGGTGTTTGCGCGGGCTCAGCTCAGCGGACTGATCCGTGGCTCCTGTGCTGTCGCCTTGGGGCTCCCGTGCTTGCCATTCGTCAGTGATGGATTGCAGGCGCTCGATCCGGAAACACGTCTGATCCAGGTGACTCTGCTCGGTGTGAAGGAGATCTTTGCCGGCCTATTACTTGGCACTTTCCTCGGCATTCCGTTATGGAGCCTTCAGGCGGCCGGTGAGCTTATCGACAACCAACGCGGCATCAGCAGCCCATCCGCTCCGTCCGACCCCTCAACGAACAGTCAGGCTTCAGCGATGGGTATTTTTCTCGGGATCACCGCTATTACGGTCTTCGTCGCTTCGGGAGGCTTCGAGGTTGTGGCCAGCGCCCTTTATGGCAGCTTCCAGATCTGGCCTGTGTATCGGTTCTACCCCACACCGACCGCCGGGGCAGCAACGGAGTTGTTAGAACTCCTCGACCACATGATGCTCACGACCTTATTGGTCTCCGGGCCTGTGGTGTCCTTCCTGTTGTTGGTTGACCTCTCAATGATGATACTTCTGCGCTTTGCGCCGCAATTCAAGTCGAGCCATCTGTCTCCGATCATCAAGAATATCGGGTTCCCGATTGTTATGACTGGCTATACTGCATATCTGGTGGTGGCAATGAGACTGGAGATCAAACCAGCGAATGGCGCGCTTGAGTGGCTGGGCGAACTGCTGAAATGAGCGAGTCGAGTGAAGAGAAGAAGCATGCCGCAAGCTCGCGCAAGCTAAACGAGGCGCGCAGAAGAGGGCAGATCGCGCGCAGCTCCGATTTCGTCCGTGCGGCCGCCACATGCGGTGGGCTCGGCTATATCTGGTTCAGAGGCAGCGAGATACAAGCCAAATGCCACGAAGCGCTACTATTGGTAGATAAACTGCAGAGCCTGCCCTTCAGCATAGCGGTCTGGCAGGCCCTCATCCTGCTCATCGAACTCACACTGGAAACTGTTGGCCCGTTGCTCGGAACCCTCATCGCTGCGGTAATACTGGCTGGATTGATAAACAACGGTGGATTTGTCTTCTCATTGGAGGCAATGACGCTCAATCTTGAAAAGATTAATCCGTTCGATGGGCTGAAGCGGATGGCGTCGGCGCGTTCGGCAGTGGAGGTTGGCAAGACTATAGTCAAAGCAATTGTCCTGAGCGTAATCTTTCTTCTCTTCCTTCTCGGCACGTGGAAGACGATGGTCTATCTTCCGATCTGCGGCGTGGGATGTATCAGCCTCGTGTTTACGCAAGCGAAACTGCTAAGCCAGATCGGAGCCGGTGCCCTTCTGGTCGGCGGACTGATCGATCTCCTGGTGCAGCGTGCGTTGTTTCTGCGCGAAATGCGCATGACCAGAACCGAGGTGATGCGTGAGTTCAAGGATCAGGAAGGTACGCCGGAGCTAAAGACTGAAAGACGTCGCCTCTGGAACGAGGCTGCGCACGAGCCTTCGCTGGGAGTGCACCGGGCCACATTGCTCTTGGCAGGAAAGGCTGTACTCGTCGGTCTGCGTTACGTTCGTGGCGAGATCGGGGTGCCAATCTTGGTTTGCCGCGCCGAGGGTGAGGCTGCTCCAAAAATGTTAAGGGAAGCGCGGAGGCTACGTGTCCACATCCGCCGTGATGATGTTCTTACGCGTCAGCTTATCAGCGCGACGAAGCTGGGCGAAGCCATTCCTGCGCAATATTTCGCACCTGTCGCGAAAGCTCTTTACTCTGCAGGCTTAGTATAAATTTGACCACCGCGTTGGCCGGCCGCGCGGGCCGCGGTCATTTTGTAGTTATGCAGGTCCCTCCACAAATCGGGCTTCACTGATTCCATGTTTGTGTGGGCCGCAGCGATCTTGAGCGTCTGAGCAAAGAAGAACTGATCGAGTTGGCGCTGCAACTGCAGGGGCTGCAAAAGACCTCACCCAAATCCTCCGAACCTCCCTCGACTGATCGCAAGGAGCCGCGCGAGTGCTCCAAAACGGGCCACGAAGGCCGCAGCCGGATCCTCCTATCTACGCCGTATGAAGTGGTCGAGCACCGTCCTAACCGGTTCTTGCGCTGCGAAGCCGTTCAGATAGCGGATTAGTCGGCGGAGACGATCAGCATCCACGGGCAATTTGACCTCCCGGAGGTGGCGACCCGCGTCACTTTATGTCGGCGCCTGACGGTGCGCTGCCGGCGCGTGGACGCGGATCGCCGCATCCGTGCCGGACGCTGCAAGGGGACACCGTTCGTGTCACACGCCCATGCCATCACTTATCACGACACCTCCCAGGCTCTGTCCTACAGGCTGCTGCAAAGCGCATTCGCGGACCCGTTCGGGCTCACCGTCAGCGAGGTGGGGTGATCAACGTCCTGTGGCTGGCGAGGGTGCCCTCGGGGCCGAGCGCAATTGAGGCATCGCGGCGTTGGGCCAGGCCCGGGTCGTCGCCTCTGATCAGACCGGTGTGCGGACCGAGGGTGCCAACGCCTGGCATTGGGTGTTCCGCTGCTCGGATACTGTAGTCCGTCACGTCTCCCTGGCCTGCGAGGCGTGACGGACCCTTATGGGTGGGCACCGGCCCGAGGTCTGGTGCTCCGACCGCGCCAGCGCGCAACAGGGTCATATGCGACAACGCTTTCGTGAAGCTCATTAAGAGGCTGGTGAGCAATTTTATTGCTCAACCTAAGTCTTTGATTCATCATAGGTGTGGAGCTGGCCGCTGCTGCGGATGTGGGCTGTTTGACGATCCTGGAGCCCTGCCATGGATGCCAGTTGCTACGCCAGTGTGCGGATTCCGATTCAATCCGGACGGGGATTCCGATTTGACGCCGGACAGCATTCCGGAATGAAGCCGGACACCGTTCCGATCAATTACCGGACACTTTCCCCACTCTGATGATCCCCTGGGTCAGCAACTCGGGCATCACCCTCCTCACGTCATCGAGGAGAATGGAATGCCCGCCAAGAGGAAGCTGACCATGAGACAGTTGAGACAGATGCTGCGCCTGGCCCGGGACGGCATCAGCGTGCGTGACATCGCCGAGAGGCTCGGGATCGCGCGCAGCACCGTCCAGGAGAACCTCAAGCGCGCCGAGCAGGCCGGCTTGAGCTGGCCCTTGCCCGGCGACCTGACCGACGAGGCCCTGGAGAACAGGCTTTTCGCCCGCGCCGGCGTCAAGCAGGGACAGCGCCGGCGGCCCGAGCCCCACTGGGCCGAAGCCATCGTCGAATTGAAGAAGCCCGGCGTCACCCTGCAAATCCTCTGGGAGGAGTACCGGGCCGTCCATTCCAACGGCTATGGCTACAGCCGCTTCTGCGAGCTCTTCCGCTCGTTTGAGAGCCGGCTCTCGCCGACCATGCGCCAGGACCATATTGCCGGCGACAAAGTGTTCGTCGACTATTCCGGCAAGAAGATCGCCATCGTTGATTCCGACACCGGCGAGATCCGCCAGGCCGAGATCTTCGTCGCCGTGCTCGGCGCCTCCAACTTCACCTACGCTGAGGCGACCTGGACCCAGTCCCTGCCGGACTGGATTGGCGCGCATGGGCGCATGTTCCGCGTCTTCGGCGGCGTTCCGCGCCTGATCGTGCCGGACAATCTCAAGTCAGGGGTCAACCGGGCCTCGTTCTACGATCCCGAGATCAACCGCAGCTACGGCATGATGGCCGCGCATTACGGCATCGGCATCCTGCCGGCGCGGCCACGAAAGCCCAAGGACAAAGCCAAAGTGGAGAATGGCGTGCGCTTTGCCCAGACCTGCATTCTCGGACGGCTGCGGCACCAGACTTTCTTCTCGCTGGCCGAAGCCAATGCGGCGATTGCCGGCGCGTGCGAGCGCATCAACGATCATGTCGTGCGCCGCCTCGGGGTCAGCCGCCGGCATCTCTTCGAGACGATGGAGCGCCCGGCGCTCGCGCCGCTGCCGGGCGACGACTACGAGTTCGCCGAATGGCGCTTCGTGCGGGTCGGCACGGACTATCACGTCGAGTACGACGGCTTCTTCTATTCGGTTCCGCACGGCCTGATCCGCGCGCAGGTCGACCTGCGGGCCACCAGCCGCACGATCGAGATCTTCCACCGCGGCCAGCGCGTGGCAACCCATCAGCGCCGCTACGGTGGGCGCCGGCACGGCACCGACCCGGACCACATGCCGAGTTCCCATCGGCGCTATGCCGACTGGACCCCGGAGCGCTTCCGCCGTTGGGCGGCGTCCGTCGGCCCTCAGACGGAAGGTCTGATCACGGCTATTCTGGCGCGCCGCCCGCATCCTGAGCAGGGCTTCCGGACTTGCCTCGGGGTTCTGCGCCTGTTGCGCGATCTCGAACCCGCTCGCGCTGAAGCGGTGTCGGCCCGCGCTCTCCAGATCGGGGCGCTCACCTCCAAGAGCATCGCCTCGATCCTGGCCAACCGCCTGGCCGCCCAACCCGCCCGCGACCCCGAGCCCACCGCCATTCTGGAGCACGCCAACCTGCGCGGCCCCGGCTACTTCCACTAAGGAGATCCTGCATGTTGACCCATCCCACTCTCGCTCTGCTGGCCGATCTTGGTCTTCACGGCATGGCCAGTGCCTTCAAGGCTCTGCAATCCCAGCCCGAGGCTCGGGCTCTCGAGCATGGCGACTGGCTTGCACTGCTGCTCGAACGCGAGGCGACGCTGCGCTGTCAGAAGCGGTTTGAGAGCCGGGCGCGGGCGGCCCGCCTGCGCCATGACGCGCATGTCGAGGATGTCGACTTCAGGGCGGCGCGCGGTCTCGACCGCGGGCTCTTTCTCAAGCTGGCCGGCTGCGATTGGATCCGTGAACGACGCGGGCTCCTGCTGACCGGACCAGCCGGGGTCGGCAAAAGCTGGTTGGCCTGCGCGCTGGGCCAGAAGGCGTGCCGGGAGGACTTCTCGGTCGCTTATCACCGTGCCCCGCGGCTGTTTGCGGCGCTTGGTCTGGCCCGCGGGGACGGCCGCTACGCGCGCATGCTCAAGGCGCTGGCCCGCGTGGATCTTCTCATCCTTGATGATTGGGGGCCCGAGAAGCTCGCTGACGATCAGCGGCGGGATCTGCTGGAGATCGTCGAGGACCGGTACGAGCGGCGCTCCACCATCGTGACGAGCCAGATCCCGGTCGACCGCTGGTATGAGATCATCGGCAATCCGACCATCGCCGATGCGATCCTGGATCGCCTGGTCCACAATGCTTACAGGATTGAACTGTCCGGCGAGAGCCTGCGCAAGCAGCGCTCCCCGGCCGCTGCATCATCGTCCGATTGACGACCGGCCAATCCCACTCCACCATCTCCCATGACCCAGGATCAAACGAGGAGAGTGTCCGGCTTCAGATCGGAACGCTGTCCGGAATGAAATCGGAATGGGTGTC
>NZ_QDGA01000112.1 GCF_003347665.1 Microvirga calopogonii | reverse complement strand
TTCGGGTCGAGATCCTATGAGGGGTGGATAGCGGCCTGCTTGATGGCAGAGTGAGGTTGCTGACCCACCACTCTGGAGGCGACCCATGTCACTTGATCACCGGCCCATGCAGACCGCTATCCGCACCGATCTTGGCGCGATCTTCGTCTCAATGGAACTCAGTCGTTCCGTCTGGCTGATCACCTCGCTGTCGCCCGGGGCCGGCGAGAAGATGTCGAAGCATGCGACGCCAGCCGGTGAATCGCCGGGCTGCTGATGCGGTTTGCGCAGTTGCAGGAGAAGGCACAGGCCCGCACCGGTCAGGTTCCTCCGATCATCGCCATTCATGAAGCCGGTCTGGATGGGTTCTGGATTCACCGGGTTCTGCTCAGCGAAGGCATCGAGAGCTATGTCGTGGACCCTGCTTCGATCGCCACCTCCCGCCGGCGGCGACGCGCCAAGACCGACAAGATCGATGGCGAAGCCCTAGTGCGCACCCTGCTGGCCTACAAGCGCGGCGAGCCACGGGTCTGTGCCATGGTCAAAGCGCCCACCCCAGAGGAAGAGGATCAGCGCCGGGTCAGCCGGGAGCGCCAGACCCTCACGGTGGAACGGGTGCAGCATGTCAATCGCATCAAGGGGCTGCTGTTTGCGCAAGGCATCCGGGACTATGAACCCCTGCGTCGCGATCGCCGCCAGCGGCTCGACGCGCTCACGACCGGCGATGGGCGCCCTTTGCCGCGGCATCTCAAAACTCAGATCCGGCGTGAGCTCGACCGCTTGGAGCTGCTGCTGGAGCAGATCAGGACCGTGGAGGCGGAGCGGGATGCTCTCCTGGAGCGGGCTCGGGCCGCCGAGACCGCACCCGCTCCGGCCCTGCTGCTGGGCCTGAAGGGCATTGGGGCCGACATTGCCGGGATCCTCTGGGCGGAGGGCCTGTTCCGGCCTTTCAGCAATCGCCGACAGGTGGCGGCCTATGCGGGCCTGGCTCCCACACCCTGGAAGAGCGGATCGATTGATCGCGAGCAAGGGGTGTCCAAGGCTGGCAATCCGCGGCTGCGCACGATCATGATCCAGCTCGCCTGGCTCTGGTTGCGCCACCAGCCGCATTCAGCCCTGAGCCAATGGTTCAAGGGCCGGGTCAGCGCGAGCGGCAGCCGCCAGCGCAAGACATCCATCGTAGCGCTGGCCCGCAAGCTGCTGGTGGCGCTGTGGAAGTATGTGGCCTCCGGCGTGGTGATCGAAGGCGCGGTGATGAAGGCCACATGATCCCTGAACTTTGCCTCATCGAGTGATCTTCCAGGATCTGATCAATCCTGGCGGATGCGGGTCGGCGAACCGAACACAGCCCTGGCCTTGCCTGCCGCTGTTCGAGAAGGGTGCCGCCGTCCTGAGCCTGGCCCGCCGCAAGCGGGATGATGGTGCAGCCGTTCTGAATGGCGACCGCATGTGAGGTGGACCGTGCCCAGGGATGGGCCGCGTCATGGATGAGGCTCAGACCCGCGCGTCCGCTGTAAAACAGGAGATCCTATGATGATGCCCTGATCAACCGCTTGACCACCCCACCCTCATGTGAGGCTGTGTCAAAACGCGAGCAGGTCGCTCAGTGGAGCAATTTGATTTCGTGCAGGCGCTGACAGACCGCGGAATTCTCGGTACAGGAGCATAAATTCGTACGAATCTTTCGGCACGGCCGAGCCTGTTTGAGTTTTGACACACTCTCGGTCACGCACTGACGATCCCATGCCCTCGAGGAACTTCCGCTGTTCCTTGCGAGAGCTGACTGTCGGTCTACTTCTGAGAAGTGCCAACAGCAGTCCTTCCCGCTAAAGGCGTGTCCGGTGAGACGGCTTCACTCGAAGAGCGCACGGGCGAGGTGGCGCAGGTCGACAGGCTTGTCGCAGCGGGGCACGTCCTTGTAGGCCTCCGGCAGCGACCACTGCTCGTAGCCGGTCGCCAGCACGAACGGCACCCCACGCTCGCGCAGGGCGTCCGCCACGGGGTAGGCTTTCTCGCCTCTGAGGTTCACGTCGAGGATGGCCCCGTCAACGTTCTCTTCTGCCGCCAGCAATCTCAATGCGTCCGCCACGCTCGGCACCGGGCCGATCACCTCAGCACCTGCCTTTTCCAGGTTGTGCTGCAAGTCGTCGGCCATCATGTACTCGTCCTCCACCACCAGGATGCGGCGGCCCCGCAGGGCTGAGGCAGACGTTGGATCAAGCATGCAGGGCCTCCCGGTGCGTGGTAGAAATCGGCAGGGTGATCGTGCAGCGCACGCCTTCCGGCATAAGTTCGTATGAGGTCTCAGCCCCAAGCTGATAGGGAAGTGACCGCTCGATCAGTTCCCGGCCTGACCCTCTCTGGTAGGGCTGCGCTCCCGCAGGCGGCGGCACCGGCACGCCGGTCTCCTGCCACTCCACCCGCAGCCGTCGATCACCACCGTCTCCCCCATCCACCAGACCCCACCGGACCAGCAGCCGCCCCTCGGCCCGGGAGAGCGCTCCGTACTTGACCGCATTGGTCGCCAGTTCATGCAGCCCGAGCGCGAAGGTCTGGACTGTGGCCGAGCGCAGGCGAATGCCCTTCGGTCCCTCCAGCATCACCTGCGACTCCTGTCCTTCGCCGTCCATGACGCCAAGCCCTGCCAGCTCGGCCCGGAGCAGTTCGTCGAAGCTGATCCGGTCGCTTTCCTCAAGCCGTGATAACAGCCCGTTCACTCGACTCAGCGCGTCAATACGGTCCTGGAAACGCTCCCGGAACGCCTCGAGCGAGGAACTGCTGGCGAGGGTCCGATCCGCGATCGAGCGCACCACGCCCAGCAGATTGCGCGTGCGGTGCTGAAGCTCGGCCACCAGCACCTTCAGCCGCTCCCCGCTCTCATGCAGCGCCTCCTCGGCCCGCTTGCGGTCGGTGATCTCAAGGGCAACCCCGATGAATCCTACCGGCCTGCCGGTCTCGAAGATGGTCTGGCCCTGGGTCGAGATCCAACGCTCGACACCGTCCTGAATGCCGATGACGCGATACTCGATGGCGTAGATCCCATCGCCCGAGGGATCGGTACACTGGGCCACTGCGGCCTCGACCCGGGCCCGATCCTCGGGGTGGATGCCGGACAGCCACACCTCGTGGTCGACAGGAGCATCCGGCGGCAGGCCCCACATGGCCCTGAGGCGGTTATCCCACTCCAGGGCACCGGTGGCCGGATCCCAGGTGTAGGGCGACAGGCCGACGAGATCGATGGCGGCCTGGAGCCGTGCCTTGCTCGCCCGCAGGGCAACCTGCGCCTCCTGAAGATCGGTGACGTCCAGCGAGCAGCCGACGAAGCAGCTTGCGCCCACCGGTCCGCCGCTGTTGCGCAGCCAGCGGTATCGGCCGTCGGCGCGGCGGAACCGGCACTCATAGGCATAGGCCTTCCGCTGTGAGAACGCGTCACGATAGGCGGCCACGTAGCCGCCGGCATCATCCGGATGCAGGAACTGCGCCCATCCCATCCCGCGGATGGCGTCGAAATCGACCCCGAAGAAGTCGAGATAGTGCCCGTTGACGGAGGTCACGCCGCTGGCGTCGGTTTCCCAGATCAGAACCGGCGTGGTGTCGGCCATGGCACGGAAGCGCTCCTCGCTCTCGTGCAGAGCCGCCTCAGCCGCCTTGCGGGCGGTCACATCGGTGGCGGCTCCGAACCACTCGAGGATGTCCCCGTCCGGTCCGAGGATCGGCACCGCGCGCGAACGCGTCCAGCCGATGCCGCCGTCAGCCAGCCGGACCCGGTGCTCCAGCTCGAACAGACTCTTCTTCTCAATCGCCTCGGCGATGGCCGCCTGCATCTTGGGACGGTCTTCCTCGAGGATGTAGACGCTCGCCCAATCCTCAGCCGGCTCCTGCGTATCGGCCAGGAACCCTTGCCCTTCCAGGGCATACATCTGCCGCCAGTCCGGGCTCATGCGGTAGATGGCGTAACTGCCGGCGGTCGCCAGCGCGCGGAACCGCACCTCGCTGTCCCGTAGCGCCTCCTCGGCCCGCTTACGCTTAAGGATGTCCCGGAACAGGATCGCCACCCGGCGCTGCTCCGGCGCGCCGACACGGAAGGCATAGACGTCGTACCACCGCCCGAGTGCGTCAGCCCGGTTCTCAAACCGCTCCGGCTCGCCGGTCAGCGCAATCCGGCCGTAGATCTCGAACCAATGCTTCTCGTGCTCCGGAGCCAGTTCTGGATCCTTCGGCCCATCGCGTCGACGAGTCCGGTCTGACGCTCAAAAACCGGGTTGGCCTGGAGGAAGCGGTAATCGACCGGCTCACCGCTCGTATCGAACAGCACCTCGATGACGCAAAAGCCCTCGTCGATGGACTCGAAGAGGATACGGTACTGCTCCTCGCTTTCGCGCAGCCCCGCCTCCGAGCGCTTCAGCGCGTCGATGTCGGCGATGGCCGAGACGGTCCCGATCACGTCGCCATGCTCGTCCCGAAGCGGGATGGAGCTCACCTGCTTCCAGTGCGCTTCACGCTCACCGCCGTAAAGCATCTCGATCCCAGGCAGAACCGTTTCGCCTCGCAGAGCGCGTGCGCCAGGGAACTCGGATTTGTCCAACGGCCTCCCGTCCGGGCCCCAGGCGCGCCAGAGCGGCAGGCGCTTCGGGTCACGCGTCGGAATGACCTTCGGGATCATGGCGCGCCAAGCCTCGTTGGCGAGCGTCACTTCGCCCTGCGCGTCCGTCAGGCCGATGGCGACCGGCAGGCCTTGCACCAGACCGGCGAGGCGCTCTGATGTTGCACGTAGCGCCGCCTCGGCTCGGGCGCGCTCGGCCGCCGCCCAGGTGCGCTCGGCCACATCCTGAACGAGCGACACCTCTGCATCTGTCCAAGCGCGCGGTGCCGTGCAGTGCACGCCGAACTCGGCCACCAAGCGGCCGCCCTTGGCGAGCGGCGCGACAACAGCGGCCCGCACGCCGGCAGCCGTCCAGGCGGCCCGCTCCGCGGTGTCAAAGCCGGGATCGGTGTTGACGTCGGCGACGACCAGAAGCTCGCCGCGGTAGCGCCCCGGCATCGTGTGGGCACCGAACGGCTGGAACGTGAACCGCTCTGGGAACGGAACGACTGACGGGCAGCCCTCACACGCCGGCCGCACGTATTGACCACGGATGATGCCTGTCTCAGCGCCTGGTTCGCCCTCGACCTCAGCGTACATCGCCCGGTCGACGCCGAGGTGCTGGCCGACCAGTCGGGTCGTGGTGGCCTGGATCTCCGCCGCGTCGGCGAGCGGCCGGAGGGCGTCACTCAGCTTCAGCAGGAACGCCTGCCGCTGCTCGCTCTCCCGCAGCGCCGCCTCGGCACGCTCGGCCCGTTTGCGCGGCGTCGCATCCACTGTGACGTTCAACAGGCCCGCGACCGCTCCCGCCTCGTCCCCCACGGGCGAGTAGGAGAAGTTCCACCAGGTGTCCTCGGGATAGCCGTACCGCGTCATCACCAGCGGCAGGTCCTCGTATCGCACCGTTTCGCCGGCGAACACCTGCGCCACCAGCGGCGTAATCTCCTCCCAGATGTCGGGCCATGCCTCGTGGAACGGCAGCCCAAGCGCACCCGGATGGCGGTTCCCGAGCATAGGGGCATAGGCATCGTTGTAGAGGATTGTTCGCGCCGGGCCCCAGGCCAGCATCATCGCGTGCCCGGAGGCGAGCATCATCTGGACAGCGGTCTTCAGGCTTTGCGGCCACTGCTCGATCGGGCCGAGCGGCGTTGCCGCCCAGTTAAGCTCGCGGATGCGACGAGCCATCTTGCCGTCACCGCGCAGCCATGCGCCTACATCCGGTTTAGGGTCATCGATCATCCATGGTTCCACCCGACGTTCGACCTGGTGGACAACGCTCGAAAGCCTGTAAGTCGCTCTGACTCGGGCAATTCCGTCCACCCCGCCCGGATTTGCCTCTCCGTCCGGCTCGCGCCCAAAGCATCTTGCTGTCCAGCTTCTCCGGCAGTTCGCCCCCGCTGTAGACCACGGTGTGCACCCGCCAGGTATGGAGGACCTCCAGCGCCGGCGTGATAGCCCGGAAGGAACGGGTTGGGTCACGGACGGTCTCTAAGCGTGGCCTTGCAAAGGTCCGCTGTACTCACCTCTTGCAGAAGTTCGGCATAGGTCAGCCCCGTGCCATACCTGACCTTCCACCTAGAGTATCCGTGTTGATCAAGCGGGTTTTGGTGACCAGTGCCGCTGATCCCGCAAGAGGGCATTGGCCAGGATGATGAGCTTTCGCATGATGGCCGTCAGAGCTACTTTGGCCGGTTTTCCCGCTGCGAGCAGGGCCTGGTACTTGGCTTTCAGATCCGGGTTGAAGCGGGCCGCCACCAGCGCCGGCATATACAGCGCCTGACGCACAGGAGCGCGGCCCCCGCGGATCGTGCGGCGCCCGCGTGAAGCCCCGCTGTCACGGGCCACCGGAGCCAGGCCGGCCAGACTGGCCACCTGGCTCTGATCGAGGCTGCCGAGTTCAGGCATGTCGACGAGCAGGCTCACGGCGGTGGCTTGGGCAATGCCGGGAATGCTCATGAGGATCGCCAAGCGCGGGGCAAGGGCGGCATCGTCCTGAGACAGGCTCAGAAGGTGGGCCTCAAGGGCAGCGAGTTGGTGAGCAATCTGGCGCAGCCGCTGTGCAAGGTGGCGCCGCCACAGGGGCGAGCGCACGATCTTCTGCCGGTTGAGGGCCGCCGTGCGGTCCTTGATCAGCGCCTGCCGGGCCACCAGCAGTTCTTTCATCGCGTCCAGCATGGGGCTGAGCACAGGCCGGGTGGGCGGCTCGAGCAGGGCGCCAAAGCGCGCCAGCAGGGCTGCATCGAGCTGGTCGGTCTTGGCAAGCTGGCCCAGGGCTTCCGCGAAGCGGCGGGCGTGGCGGGGATTGATCTTGGCCAGCGGCAGGCCGGCCCTAGCAAGACTGCGCTCCAGGGTGCGGTGGTAGGCGCCAGTCGGCTCAAAGACCACGCGCTGGAGAGAGTACTTGGCCAGCCAGGCGATCAGGGCGCGGTGGCCCTGAGGATCGTTGGTGAAGCGGCGTGTTGCCCCATCAGGGTAGAGACAAACATCGAGCTGATCTTTGGCAATGTCGATGCCGGCGGTCTGTGGTATAAGCTGCTGCATCTTTTCCGCGTCCTTGGCTTGTCATGCGGGCCATCACGCCCGGGTATCCGTTCAGGCCACGAGGAAAAGAGAGGGGCGGTCTAACTCTAGCTCGACCCGCACCGGTCTGCATCGGAACGACCCATCCCCTCCCACCGCCAGCGAGCTCGCGACTCGCTGGCGGTGTCCTCATCTTGAGCGATCAGGACAGGAAAATCATAAGACAAGCATCGGACGAAAAGGTGGATCCACGATGCCCCACCCCTCGCCCCTGGGCAGAGGCGGCAACCAAGCGGGTCCGACAAACCGTCCGATGCTTTAGACGCGAACAGGACCGACTCGCGGCTTGGCGCGCCGTGCTGGCCGGTGCCGTTGAGGGAGCCGGCTAGGACTGAAGCGCTTGTTCCGCGAGGATCTCACTAACGGGCAGGCTGATGATGCAATGCAGACCGTCTGGCGTGAACTCCAGGCTCGCCGTGCCTTCCAGTTCATAGGCCAGCGTCCGCTCGATCAGCTCGGTGCCAAAGCCTCGCCGCTGTGGCTTCTCACCTGACAACCTCACTCCTGTCTCGATCCAGCGGAAGACGAGATGCGGCTCACCATCTCCCCTGGTGATGCTCCACTCCACCGTGATCTGCCCCTGGTCCGTCGCGAGGGCACCATACTTCACGGCGTTCGTCGCCAGTTCATGGATGACGAGCGCGATGGTCTCGGCCGCCTTGGGCTTCAGGCGCACCTCCGGTCCCGTGATGCCGGCGACCCGCTCACCCTCCTGAGCTCCAAAGGCCAGCAGCCCGTCGGCCACCAGAAGCTCCAAATCCAAACCGGCGGTCGGATCCCGCGTGACGGCCGTCTGCACTCGGGCGAAGGCATCGATGCGCCCGTCCAGGTGCATGGCATAGTCCTCCGCCGTCTCGCTGGTGGCGGCACTGCGGCGGCTGATGGTGCGGATCACCGCAAGCGTGTTGCGCACCCGGTGCTGCAACTCGGACAGCAGCAGACGGGCCTGGTGCTCGCTCTCGCGCAGCGCCGCATCGGCCCGAATGCGGGCGGTTGTCTCGGTGAGAGGGTGGAAGACACCGCCTACCGCGCCCGTCTCGTCCCGGATGGGCGAGAACGAGCCTACAAAATGGTGCACCTCGAACCCGTCGCCATCGGCTCTCTGGAGCAAGACCTCGTGGTCTTCGACGGCCACAGCCTCGCCCTGAAACACCCTCTCGAAGGTCGGCCCAAGGAAGGACTCGTACGCCTCCGGCCAGCTCTCCGCGGCAGGTCGCCCCAAAATGGCAGGATGGCGCTCGGCCGCAACAATGATGTAGGCGTCATTGTAGAGCTGGATCCGCTCAGGCCCCCAGAGGATCGCCACCGGCCCGGGCAAGGCGAGCATGATGTCGACGGCGGTCTTCAGGCTCTGCGGCCAGGTTCCTACGGGTCCGAGCGGTGTTCCGGCCCAGTTATGCTGGCGGATGCGCTCGCCCATCTCGCCCCCGCCTACGGGCCAGACCGTTTGGGAACGAGATGTGGTCCTGTTCATCGCCGGGCTCATATGACCTCTACAACGCACGAGCCGCCGATAAGGCTCACTGGGCTTTCCCCTCAGCTCTCATTGGCACCGATGTGGTTTCGTCGGCTGAGCCTGTTTGCCCCTTTCTGGAACGCCGCACGTCAATACAGGTTATTCCTGGGCCAAGCCGTTTCGCTGACCTCAGATTCCGCTCCCGCCGCGGGAGAGATGCGGAGGACAAGCATGTCAAGCTCAGCGACAGGATCTCTCAGCAACTGCCGGGTGCTGGTGGTGGAAGACGAGTTCTACCTTGCCGATGACATGACGTTGGCTCTCCAGAAGCTCGGGGCCGAGGTGGTGGGGCCGGTGCCGACGAAGGACAAGGCTCTGGCGCTGCTGGCCTCCGGGGAGGCCATCGATGCGGCTATCCTCGACATCAACCTGAAGGGGCAGGCCGTCTACCCTGTGGCCGATGCTCTGGCCGAGCGCGGCGTGCCCTTCGTGTTCGCGACCGGCTATGCCCAGGCAGAGGTGCCGGCGGAGTACCGGGCAATCCCGCTCTGGGAGAAGCCGTTCGAGCCGCAGGATCTTGCACAGGCCCTGCCGTCGGTGCTGCGCGCCCGATGAAGGAAGTTCCGGAGAGGTCAAATCCCCTGGACCGGCGCAGCCGTGAGAAGTCCAGGCCGCCTCATCGCGCAGATTCAGGGACTCCTGGCTTGTTCCGGCAGGCCCAGTTTCATGGCGCTTGGGGATCGTAAGGCGCGGCGATCAGGGTGGAAGTTGAGCGGCGATCTGAATGAGAAGTGACGGTGCGATCCGTCAGGACCGCACCGTCTGGCCGTCGCGGCCGACCGGATAAGGATTGGAGTTCTTCACGCCAATGAGGAACCCACCCTGTGCCCGGCCGCCACATCACCGACTGCCAGATGAGGCTGTACATGAAGTTTCGCCAAACCAACACCGCCCCGATCGCCGCCGCCAAGGCCGGCTTCAGCCCGTCCACCGCCTCTCGCATCGACAAGGACCCGCGGCTGCCCTCGCACAGGAAAGTCCCACGCGGGCGCCGGCGTCCCGATCCGCTCGCCCGCGTCTGGGACAGCGAGATCGTTCCCCTTCTCCAGGCCGCCCCGAGCCTGCGGCCCGTGGCTCTCTTCGAGGAGATCGTCCGCCGCCATCCCGACCTCGGCCCCGGCATCCGCCGCACTCTGGAGCGCCGCGTCCGATCCTGGCGCGCCCTGCATGGTCCCGAGCAGGAGGTCATCTTCCGCCAGGTGCATGAGCCCGGCCGCATGGGCCTGTCCGACTTCACCGACATGGCCGATCTGGCCATCACGGTCGCCGGCCAGCCCCTCGACCATCGGCTCTATCACTTCCGGCTCGCCTATTCCGGCTTCGAGCATGCCCATGTGGTGCTCGGCGGCGAGAGCTATGTCGCCCTGGCCGAGGGGCTGCAGAACGCCCTCTGGGCCTTGGGTGGGGCTCCCCGTGAACACCGCAGCGACAGCCTCTCGGCGGCCTTCCGCAACCTGGATCGCGACGCCCGCGAGGACCTGACCCGACGCTATGATGCCCTGTGCACCCATTACGGCATGGAGCCGAGCCGCAACAACACCGGCATCGCTCACGAGAACGGCTCCATCGAGAGCGTGCACGGTCACCTCAAGAAGGGGATCGAGGATGCCCTGCTGCTGCGCGGCTCACGCGACTTCGCCGATCTGTCCGCCTATCGCCGCTTCGTCGATGAGATCATCGGACGCCGCAATGCCCGCAATACCGCGCGCATCGCGGTCGAGCGCGCTGCCCTTCAGGACCTGCCGGACCGGCGCACCGCCGATTACGAGGACGCCATCGTCACCGTGACCTCGACCAGCGGCTTCGTCCTGCGCAAGGTGTTCTACAGCGTGCCCTCGCGCCTGATCGGCCATCGGCTGCGGGTGAGGCTCTTTGATGATCGCCTCGAGGTCTATCTCGGCGGCACACACCAGTTCACGCTGCCGCGCGGGCGGGCCCATCCCAACGGCCGGCACGGGCATGTGGTCGATGACCGGCATGTGATCCACTCGCTCAGACGCAAGCCTATGGCCCTGATGGGACTGGTCTATCGCGACCAGCTCTTCCCCCGGCAAGCCTACGCCCGCGCCTTCGAGGCGATGGTGGGCCAGCTTCCCGTCCGCACCGCCTGCCGCACCATGGTGGATCTGCTCGCCCTGGCGCACGAGCGCGCCTGCGAGGCCGAACTCGCCGCGCGCCTCGCTGCGGATCTGAAGGCCGGCCGGCTGCCGGATCTCAAGAGCTTGCGCGCCCGCTTCAGCCCGGATGCCGGTGCGGTGCCCGACATTGTGGTCTCTCATGTGCCGCTCAGTGCCTACGAGGAACTCGCCCGCGTGCATCAGGGAGAGGTCGCATGACCAGCTCCGATACCATTGATGCCGGTCGCCTGAGCCTGGCGCTCAGCGACCTGCGGCTGCCGGCGATCAAAACGATCTGGCCGGACTTTGCCGCCCGTGCCGACAAGGAGGGCTGGCCGGCGGCCCGCTTCCTGGCGGCGCTGGCCGAACACGAGATGGCCGAGCGCGCCAGCCGGCGCATCCAGCGCCATCTCGACGAGGCGCGGCTTCCTCCCGGCAAAACACTCGACAGCTTCGACTTCGCCGCGGTGCCGATGATCAGCAAGGCCCAGGTGATGGGGGATCGACAGAAAAGATCCCTAACCTGCGTTCGCACGCTACCGAGGGCAGCTTAGCGGATGCTGTGCATCGCTTTCTGATTGGCGGCGTTGATATGCGATATGGAGAAAGCGCGGTCTGATGGACAAACAGGTGGAGATCCTTCTCAAGCGGCAGAAGGTGCTCGCCGATTTCGGCGACTTCGCGCTCCAGTCCGAGGACCTCGATGACGTGCTGACCGAAGCCTGTCGCTTGGTGAGCGAGGCCATGGAAACAGGACGTGCCAAGGTCCTGGAGATCGCAAAAGATGGTGAAAGCCTACTGGTGCGGGCTGGCGTGGGCTGGCCGCCAGACATTGTCGGGCAGGTGCGGCTGCCGATGAACGAGCGCTCGTCCGAGACGTACTCGATCAGGAAAAGAAAGCCCGTCATCACCCAGGACATCAGCCAGGACGGACGCTTCGATGTCCCCGAGTTCATGAAGAAGACGGGCGTGGTGGCGCTCGCCAACGTGCCGATCCTGCTGCCCGGCGGCCACGCTTACGGCCTGCTCCAGGTCGATGACACCAAGCCGCGCGAGTTCGACCAGAACGACACGGAGTTCCTGCGCACCTACGCGACCATCCTCGGTCCGGTGATCGACCGGCTCTTCAAGCTGCGGGCCCTGCGCTCGTCCGAGGAGCGCTTTCGCCTCACCGTCGAAGCAGCCACCGACTATGCCATCCTCATTGCCGACCAGGATGACCGCATCACCGACTGGCTCCCGGGCGCAGCAGTGGTCTACGGCTGGAGCGAGGCCGAGGCCGTGGGGCAGTCTGCCAGCCTTGTGTTCACGCCCGAGGACCGCGAGGCCGGTGTGGACCGGAAGGAAGTCGAGACGGCACGCCAGGAGGGGATCGCCCCGAACGTGCGCTGGCACCTGCGCAAGGATGGCTCGCGCGTGTTCATCGAGGGCTCCGTGCGGGCGCTGCGGGATAAGGATGGCTCCGTCACAGGCTTCCTCAAGATCGGCCAGGACGTCACCGAGCGGCGGGCCTGGCAGGATCGGCAGCAGGTGCTCCTGGGCGAGCTTCAGCACCGCACCCGCAACCTCATGGCCGTGGTGCGCCGGATTGCCGACCGGACGCTTCGCTCCAGCACCAGCCTGGAGGACTTCGGCTCGGCGTTCCACGACCGCATCGCCGCCCTGGCGCGCGTGCAAGGATTGCTGTCGCGGCTGACCCAGGATGAGCGGGTCATGTTCGACCAGCTCATTGAGAGCGAGCTGGCGGCTCACGGCGGAGCCAACGAGAAGGCCGAGAAAGTGACGCTGAAGGGACCGCTCGGCGTGGCGCTCCGCTCCAGCACGGTGCAAACCCTGGCCCTGGCCCTCCACGAGTTGTGCACCAATGCGCTGAAGTATGGGGCACTGCATGAGCCCGAGGGGCACCTGTCCATTCACTGGCAGCTCCAGCACGAAGACGGTCAGCCCTGGCTGCATGTGGACTGGCGCGAAAGCGGGGTGAGGATAGACCCGAACGATGCTGCGCCCCGGGGAAGCGGTGCAGGGCGCGAGCTGATCGAGCGGGCCTTGCCCTATCAACTCAGCGCAAGGACGTCCTTTGCCATGGAAGCCGACGGCGTCCACTGCACCATCGCGCTGCCTGTGTCCGACAAGGCTGCGGACAAGGAGAGCGCTGATGGCTGATCACAGCTTGCGCGACTGTCACATCCTGGTGGTTGAGGACGAATACTACCTGGCCACGGAACTGGAGCAGGAACTGAGCAAGGCGGGTGCCGCTGTGATAGGACCTGTTCCGTCCGTGAAGGCTGCGGTCGGCCTGATCGAACGGACGCCTTCCTTGGACGGAGCCGTGCTGGACGTAAACCTGGGCGGAGACCAGGTCTTCCCTGTGGCGGACAAGCTGGTGGTCCAAGGCGTCCCTTTCCTGTTCGTCACAGGCTACAACGAGAAGGGAATCCCGGCTTCCTATGGCCATGTTCTGCGGCTCGAAAAGCCGACCGAACCTCGGGCTGTTGTGAGAGCTTTGGCGCAGATGCTGAAGGCGACGTAGGCCGGCGTTACAGCCTCGTCCTATTCCTACAAGCCCTCGGTGCTCACTCAACCGTAAGTCTGAAACGGGTTATCCTCTGCCGATCCCTTTACCTCTAGGAACGTCCGATATTCTGGGCGAGAGCAGTCTCTGGATTTGCTTCCGAGAGGTGCCAGGAGGCAACATTAGGCTTTGCGCCGTATCTCCTCCCGTCTCTCGCCCAAGTTCTTTAGAGCAACGTTCGAAGACGGGCGTCGGACGGAACCGTTGCACACGCAGATCTACGCCACAGGCGCTTCGACAGTGCACACGACGCCAGTGGGAGGAAAGGCAATCGCCACCTGACCATCCAGATCCTGCGCCAGGGTGCGTTCGATCAGACGCGACCCAAAGCCCCGCCGGCTCGGAGCCACCACCGGCGGCCCTCCGGCCTCGATCCAGCGCAAGCTCAGGCGCGGTGGCGCGGTTCCGTTTTGCAGCTCCCACGACACCTCAATGGTGCCGGTCTTGTTGGACAGCGCCCCATACTTCACAGCATTGGTCGCCAGCTCATGCAGCGCCATCGCCAGCGCCAGCGACATGCGCGGCGTGACCCGCACATGCGGCCCTTTGATGTGGAAACGGCTCTCCCCTGAGGTCTCATAAGGTCTCAGGGCATTGGCGACCACTTCGACCAGGTCCGCGCCTTCCCAGCTCTCGCGGGTGAGCACGTCATGGGCCCGGGACAAAGCCAGCAGACGCATTTCCAACGCCTCGCGCGCGTCCGCTTTCGTGTCCGCCGTGCGTAGGGTCTGGGCCGAAATCGACTGCACGGTGGCGAGCGTGTTCTTCACCCGGTGGTTTAACTCATTGATGAGCACCCTCTGATGCTCGGCCGCGCGCCTTTCCTTGTCGAGCGCCGCTCTCAGCCGCTCCTCACCTTCGTGCAGATCCTCCAGCCGGGCCCGTGCCTCGTATTGCCGAAGCCGTCCCCGCAGGGCGGAGCGGGCGACGCTCACCAGCGTCCCGGCATGAAAAGGGCGTTCCAGGAACACCACGTTGCCCAGGACCTCGGACAGACGCGCCAGGGCCGGATTGCGCTCAACCCCGCCACCGCGACGGGTGAGGAGCACGAAGGCGAAGTCAGACCAGGGGGGTTGGTCCGACAGCCAACGGGAAAGCTCCTTCAGATCGGCGGTGCGGAAAGCCTCGTCCGTGACGAGCGCAAAGCCCGCCCCCTGAGCGATCTCACGGACCAGCGCGGGCAGGTCAGGGCAGATCTCGGCCGCGAGCCCCGCAGCGTGCAGGATGTCCGCCGCAACAGCCGCATCCCGTCCATGCGGAGCCAGGATGAGCGCCCGCTCCGAATGGAGGTGAAGTGTTTCGCTCATGTCAGCGGTCTTCGAGCAGCCGGGCGCGGTCCCCATTGGCCAAGACCGGCGTGCCGCGCAGAACACCCTGGAAGCCCTCCAGGGGCTCTCCGATGGCAATGCCTCTGCTATCGATGCGGATCTCTCGGATGGTATTCTCGTGCGTGCCGAAGCGCTTCTTGAT
>NZ_QDGA01000111.1 GCF_003347665.1 Microvirga calopogonii | reverse complement strand
GCCGGCAGCTTCGGGGCGACATGGCGGAGCAACAGCATGGCGGCGAGGCTGAGCAGGCCTGTTGCCACCGGAGCCGGCGATGCTTCCCACAGGTGCTGCAAGACGAACCAGAGCTTCGTCACGAAGTTGCCGGAGGTGCCGGCGATGCCGAGCAGGTGCGGCACCTGTCCGATGATCGTGACACAGACGAGCCCCTCGATGAAACCGCGCATGACAGGGGTCGGAATGAAGGCCGCGACCCAGCCCATGCGCAGGGCGCCGAAGGCGAGAAAGAAGGCTCCGATCAGGACGGCCAGCGTGCTCGTCAGGAGGTTGTAGTCCGGCGTCCCCTGGGCCACGAGCGCGCCGACCGTCAGTGCCGAGATCAGGCCCGTGGCCGTGTCCGGACCGATGACGAGCGAGCGCGAGGAGCCGAACAGCGCGTAGATCACAAGGGGAGGGACGATGGTGTAGAGGCCCATGATGGGCGGCACGCCGACGATGCTGGAATAGGCCATGCCTTCCGGCACCATCACGGCCCAGACGGCCAGACCGGCCAGAATGTCGGTCACGAGCCAGTCACGCCGATACGCAGGCAGCCATTCCATGATGGGCACTAGGCGTCGCCCGAATGTTACGGGGTCTTCCCGGCGTGCAATGGCTGACGGGTGCTCGGACATTGTCGCGTCCGCTGGTAAGGCGCGGCGGCAGGTAGGCCCACCACGCACCTCAAGTCACGTCAATAGCGATTGAGCCTTGTTTTTATACCACAGACGCGGCGTGCAAGCCAGATTTCGAGGGAGAGGGGCACGACGAGCACCGTGAGGGACGCTCCCGGGAAGAGAACCCTGGTCTGTCTCCCAAAAACGGTTCGCCATGAGGGGATTGCTGGCGGTGCCGGAGGGCTTCGGTGCGCAGGGTCGGCCGCGATGCACGTGGCCCCCTTCGCGCATCGTGTCTCAAAAGGATAAACCACCGTCCCATGCAATCAAGCCAGCCCATCCTTCAGTCCTAAGGTAGTGCTGCAAGTGGATGGTGGCCTGAGGCCGGGACTGTTGGGACAGCAGGCACGCGGGCTGTGTTGACGGGCTGGTGGTCACCGTCAGGGCCCCGGGTTCAGGATGATATGACCATGCCCGATCAGGGTTCCCTTTCGGGCGGGACGCCGAGCGAAGAACTCGCCATCCGGACCTTGCGGAAGTATAATGACACTACGGGCTGAGCGTCAGGGAGCTCGGGGCCTGACCAGCAGCCGGAGGGGGCGTCAACGGCGCGTTCGGACGCGGTCACGTTGCCGGAGGCAACAAGCCATGGGCGATCCCTTCCTGAACTATCTGGCGCTGGGCATCCTCTTCTTCGTGGCGATCACGCTGTTCTACGGCATCATCGCCATTCACGACATTCCCTACCGCATCGCCGAGTCGCGCCACCACCCGCATCAGGACGCCATTCACGCGGCCGGGTGGGTGAGCCTGTTCATGCTCCACGCCCTGTGGCCCTTCCTGTGGATCTGGGCCATGGCCTACCGGCCCGAGCGGGGGTGGGGGTTCAAGGCAACACCAGCAAACGAGCCCGTCCAACCCGAACTGACCGCGGAAGTCGTCGAGTTGCGACGGCGCGTTGCTCACCTGGAGAAGCTGACGAGGTCCGAGGTGAAAGCACCGGTCAGCCAACGAGCCGGGGCAAGGGTGGACTTAAAATAGGATGTAGGAGCCGGCTGATGGAAGTGCTGCTCATTCTCCTATACGTTGCGATCTGCGTGGCAGTTTTCAAGCTGTTCCACGTGCCCGTGAACCAGTGGACCCTGTCGACCGCGGCCCTTGGCGGCATCGTCGGCCTCTTCTTCCTGCTGCTGGTCATGAACTACAACCATCCGTTCACGACCACGGCCCGCATCTATTTCGCGGTCACGCCGATCCTGCCGGGCGTCAAGGGACGGGTCGTCGAGGTTCCGGTCACCCCGAACGTCAAGCTGAAGGAGGGCGACGTTCTCTTTCGCCTCGATCCGGAGCCCTACCAGTACGTCGTCGATGAGAAGAAGGCATCGCTGGCGGAAGCCGAGCAGAACGTGAAGCAGCTCAAGGCCGCTTTCGACCAAGCCAAAGCAGGGGCCGATCGGGCGCAGTCGCAATTCGAGCTGGCGCAGCAGAACTACGATCGCCAGAATTATCTGTTCCAGAAGCAGGTCGTCGCGCAGGCGACCCTCGATACCTTCTCGCGCAATCTCGAGACGGCACGGCAGAGCATGGTCGGCGCACGGGCCGAGCAGGAGCGGGCCTCGCTGGCCTATTCGTCCGAGATCGGCGGCGTCAACACGACGGTGGCACAGCTCCAGGCCGAGTTGCGCGATGCCGAATTCGACCTGGCCCAGACGACCGTGCGGGCTCCGACGGACGGCTTCGCCTCCCAGGTCGCGCTGCGTCCCGGGATGTATGTCGTCCCGGCGCCGCTCCGGCCGGTGGTCGTGTTCGTCAATCAGGGACCCCGCGACAACATGCTCATAGCGGCGTTCCAGCAGAATTCGTTGCAACGGGTCCATTCCGGCGACAAGGCCGAGGTCGCCTTCGCGGCCGTGCCGGGACGGGTCTTCAGGGCCAAGGTCGGCGTGATCCCCGATGTGATCGCGGCCGGCCAGTTCCAGGCCACGGGCGTGCTCCAGGACTTCGTGACGACGGCGCTCAACGACCGGGCGGTCGCGGAGATCGATCTGGTGGACGACGTCTCCGCATACCAGATCCCGCTCGGGTCCGCTGCGGAGGTTGCAATCCTGACGGAGCATGCGGAGCCCCTGTCGCTGCTGCGGCGCATCCTGCTGCGCATGCGGAGCTGGGAGAACTACATCTTCTTCGAGGGACACTAGCCGCATGTGCCCCGGCGGCCTGCGAACGATCCATCGCGCCAACGTCACACCTGTCTGGCTGGTCCGAGGCACAACTGCTCGCGCGCCCTACCTGATCATCGCGGCCATCCCCTACCTCATTCCGCCCACTACGCCGTAGGGTGCCGGCCATGGTGCGACAGCTTCTCCTCGGCGGGGTCGTCAGCCTGGGCAACATGGCCATCCATGCCATCGTGATGGCAACCGTCGTAGGCGCCGCCCGCCATGCCTCGAAGTGGGATCGCCAATCCCATGTCTGGCTCGCCGCCGTCATGATGGCGACCGTCGGGGTGCTGATGGTCGCGCATATTGCGGAGGTGATTGCCTGGTCGCTTGCCTACGCGATCCTAGCTGTGGTGCCTGCTGGGACGGAGATCCTCTACTTCGCCTTCGTCAACTACACCACGCTCGGCTACGGCGACGTCGTGCCGGTCGAGCGCTGGCGGCTGCTTGGGCCGATGGCCGCTATGAACGGCGTGCTGCTGTTCGGCTGGTCGACAGCCGTGATTTTCGAGGTGCTGAGACAAGCCATGCATCGCCGTGACCAGACGGGCGAGCCGTGAGTGCCAGACGAACGCGCCGAGGAACAACTGCTCTAAGCCCTCCATCGTGTGTCGCAGTGAGCTTGCACCCGATCCGGACAGGGATGACCTAGCCGCCTACGTCGTTCCGAGGCATCGCGATAAGGCCGTGTCCATAGTGCGGAAGGACCGTGTCTCCCTGCGAAGACGACAGAGGACATCAATGTCCGATTCTGGCAGATTGTGTTGAAAAACTCCGCAACGGCCGTTTTTCGGGTCAGCAACATACAGGATGTTGAGTCTCGCTTGGCACGGTGACTCCAGTAATAGACCGACCGTGCGGTGCTCGGGAGTTTTTCAACATTGGGTAATGGGGCGGCTCTCCCTGGATGCCGATAACATCGGCGGGCCACGTGCACAGGAGAGCAGCTATGGACTACTACGCTGGTTTAGACGTCTCGATGAATGAGACACACATCTGTGTGGTCGAGCGGGACGGAGGTGTTGTCCTGGAAGCAAAGGCTTCCAGCACGCCAGAAGCCATTGCCGCTGCGCTGGAGACAGTACCCACCTGCGAGAGGATCGTGCTCGAGACCGGCCGCATGGCGCCGATGCTTTTCCATGGCCTTGCCGCCCTCGGGCTGCCGGTGATCTGCATCGAGAGCCGGCAGGCCTACCAGGCGCTCAAGTCCCTCGCGACCCACAAGACCGACCGCAACGATGCCCGCGGGCTGGCCCATCTCGCCCGCACCGGCTTCTTCAAGCCCGTCCACGTCAAATCGCTGCCGGCCCATGCGGTGCGCGCTCTGATCGTCGCTCGCAAGAAGCTGGTCGGGCAGCGCGTCACCCTGGAGAACCAGATCCGCGGCCTGGCGGTCGTGTTCGGGGTCCGGTTACCACGCGGGCTCAGTCCGCGCTTTACCGAGCAGGTCATCCAAGCCAGCCATGGGATCGCAGGTCTGTCGGGTGCCATGCAGGGCCTGCTCGCGGCCCGCAAGGCCGTTCTGGAAGCGGTCGTGGCGATTGATCGTGACATGCGCCTGCTGGCCCGCTCGTCTCAGGCCTGCCAGCGGCTGATGACCATTCCAGGTGTGGGGCAACTGACAGCACTTGCCTTTGTCGCCACCATCGATGCGCCGGAGCGCTTCCGCCGCTCGCGGGATGTAGGAGCCTATCTCGGCCTGGTGCCGCGGCGCTTCCAGTCGGGCGAGATCGACTACGTCGGCAGCATCTCCAAGTGCGGTGACCGGCGGGTGCGGACCCTGTTGTACGAGGCTGCCAATGTGCTGCTGACGCGCTATCGCGGCGCCCTGGCCCTCAAGGAGTGGGCGCTGGGCATTGCCCGGCGCTCGACGATGAGGAAGGCCCGTGTGGCGCTGGCCCGCCGATTGGCAATCATCATGCATGCCATGCTCCGGCACGGCACCACATTCCACGCAGCCTGAGAGGAGCAGCCGAAACAGGTCGAGACGAGCTCCCGAGCGGAGCGTTGCCCGAGGGAGGGTGTGGAAGACGACGCCGATTTTGTCGCATGTGGCTTGAGAGAAGGGCCGACTGCGGTTTCAACCAGGTCGCTCCACCCCAGCTGACCCCATCAAGTGCCCTGGAGCACGCAGAGAACGCAGACACCCTTTGGGAGCGCACAACCGCTCAGGATCGGAGAGCTGCCCCTTGACTCATTAGAGAACAAAATCGGCACGCCTGAGACCTAAGCTCGAAGGCAGCAATCCTCATCGAACCGGACGTTCCGAGCGCGCAAGGAATCTCGGTTCCTGACCGAGGGTGTGTCAAAACTCAAACCGTCCTGATCTCGACGAACTATTTGTACAACTTCACGCCCCTGTACCGGAGATTTCTCGGTCTATCGGGGCTTGCAGGAAATTAAATTGCTCTACGAAGCGGCCTGTTCGCGTTTTGACACAGGCTCGACCCATAGGAGACCATCCAGCGGCGAATGGACGTTCGGGCTGGTCATGCCCACCATCGGCCCTGCACCTAAGCGCTATGCGGGTTCAGGATGCACGGCTGATGGGCGTGCGAGTACCGTTTCCGGGGCTTCTCGGAGCCGCTGTGGCTCACACCCAGCAGCGCTGGTTCCGTTGAGCTATCGGGTCATTGGGCAGTTGCGGAGTTGCTCAGGAGCCGCACCGCGATGAAGGCGGCGCCGAGTACCACCAGCGCGCTGACGAGGAACACCGGGCCCAAGCCGGCCCCACCCGCAACCGCCCCCAAGGCGGGGCTGGCCAAGCCGATCGCCAGGTCGAGGAAGGCGGTGTAGGCCCCCATCGCGAGGGCGCGGCTTTCCGGCGGTGCGCGGTGCACCGCCTCGATGCCGAAGCTGGGATAGACCAGCGACCAGCCAATCCCGGTGAGCCCCGCCCCTAGCAGGGCCACCATGGGCCCGGCGGCCAGCCAGATCAGCGCCTGGCCGGCCGCCTCGATCAGCACGCTGGCCAATGCGACCTTGGCGCCGCCGAGCTTGTCCGGCAGATGGCCACCGACCACGCGTGCCACGATGAAGGCGCCCGCGAAGGCGCTGAAGGCAAGCCAGACCGGAGCCCACCCTTGGTCGACGAAACGCAGCGCGATGAACGCGGTGATCGCACCGAAGCCGACGCTGCTCAGGGCCATGCCGATGCCGGGCACCCAGACGGCGCCGATCACCCGGGTGAAGGCGGGGCGGATCTGCGTCGGCGGCACGACGGAGCGCAACGGCAGCACGAGCAGCAGGGCGGCCAGCGGGATCAGGGTCGTCGCCAGCGCGATCGCCACGAAGCCATAGCTCGCGTACAGGGCGCTGCCGAGCGGAGCGCCCAAGGCGAAGGCGGCCCACATCGCGGTGCCCACCCAGGCGATGACCTTGCCGGCGTGCCGGGCGTCGACTTGCGCCAGAGCCCAGCCGAAGGCCCCCGTGATGATGAAGCTCTCTGCCCCGCCGAGCACGGCCCGGCCCAGCAGGAGGATGGTCGCCGAGATTGCCGGGGTGCCGATGAAGGACAACGAGGCAAGATAGAGCAGCCCCGCTGCTACGGCCCCAAGCAGACCGGCGACGACCGCACGTTTGGCGCCGCGGCTGTCGGCGTAATGGCCCGACCACAGGCGCGAGATGAGCGAGGCGGCGAACTGGCTGCCGGTGATGAGCCCGACCACGAAGGTGCTGAGGCCCAGTCCCTGGTGCACATGAAGCGGGAGCACCGGCAGCGCGAGGCCCGCGATCAGAAAGCCGAACAGGACGACAGCCATGATCGGCAGCAGGATCACGAGGACAGACGGAGCGGTGGACGCCCGCGACTGAGAGGAAGCAATAAGCATCATGGGCTCTCGCGGAAATGACGCAGGAGATCTAGCCGATGCCGCGGCATGCGATTAGATGGCATTGTCCGCATGGGCCTATTAGGGGAGCTTATGAATGGCGGGCGAGAGCCTCGACGACCTCTCCGCGTTCCTGGCCGTCGCCCGGGAGCGGAGCTTCACCCGGGCTGCGGCGAAGCTCGGGGTCTCGCAGTCGGCGCTGAGCCAGACCATCCGTCAGCTCGAGGAGCGGCTCGGGCTCCGCCTGCTCACCCGCACGACGCGCAGCGTCTCGCCGACTGAGGCGGGTGAGCGCCTGCTCGGAAGCGTCGGCCCGCGACTGGACGAGATCGAGGCCGAGCTCGAATCCTTGAGCGAACTGCGGGAGAAGCCCGCCGGGACCATCCGGATCACGGCGACCGACTATGCCATCGATCATGTGCTCTGGCCGAAGCTGGAGAAGTTCCTGCCGAAGTATCCGGACATCAAGGTCGAACTGGGCATCGATTACGGCCTGACCGACATCGCCGCGCAGGCTTACGATGCCGGCGTTCGTCTCGGCGAGCAGGTCGCCAAGGACATGATCTCGGTGCGCATCGGGCCGGACCTCCGCTTTGCGGTGGTCGGCTCGAAGTCATACTTTGCGAAGCATGCCCCACCGGAGACGCCGCAGGACCTGATCGACCATACCTGCATCAACCTGCGCCTGCCCACCCATGGCGGGCTGTATGCCTGGGAGTTCGAGAAGGACGGCCAGGAGCTGAGGGTGCGGGTGGAAGGGCAGCTCATCTTCAACGGAATCCAGCAGATCCTCAACGCGGCGGTGGCGGGATTCGGTCTCGCCCACGTGCCGGAAGGCTTGGCGCAGCCCTATCTCGCAAAGGGGCGTCTGACCCGAGTGCTTGCCGATTGGTGTCCGGCTTGGCCGGGATACCACCTGTACTACCCGAGCCGGCGCCAGGCTTCCCCAGCCTTCGCGCTGCTGGTCGACGCGTTGCGTCATCGGGGGTGAAACATCGGCAGCGTGAGGGCTAAAAGCCTTTGTGGTCCGCAAAGGGTAGTGACCGCCAATGGCACAACTGCGAAGTAGACCGAATGTCTGGCGAAGAGGGCTACAACAGACATTCCAAAGGTGTTGGCAATTTCCTTGGATGACCCTAAGCGGCCCTTCGCCCCGGCCAAATTGTACCGAGGTCAACCGCCACCATCGGCGGGGTGAGCCGCAGGTGCCTGTGGAGCTTCGTCCTTGGTCACGTTCGCAATGCCCCCAAGAGCAAACCGCACCATGTGATCTGTCAGCATCTGTGCATCGGTCGTGATCGGCGACAAGCCTGCCAAGAAGAAGTTCAAGACCTACCCGATTGGCTACTTCCACATCGACATTGCCGAAGTGCGCACTGAGGAGGGAAGGCTCTATCTGCTGGTGGCGATTGATCGCACCAGCAAGTTTGCCTTTGTGGAGTTGCACGAGAAGGTGGCGACCGGGATTGCCGGCGACTTCCTGCGCGCGCTGATCAAGGCCGTGCCGTACAAGGTGCACACGGTCCTGACCGATCATGGCATTCACTTCACCACGCCCAGCAACACGGCTTCGGCAGTCCCGCTGATCAAGAAAGCAATGAAACGCGGCGAGCTCTTCCGGGCCCATGCCTTTGAGTATGCCTGTGCCCAGAACGATGTGGACCATCGCCTGACCAAGCCGAGGCATCCCTGGACCAATGGTCAGGTTGAGCGGATGAACCGCACCCTCAAGGACGCGACAGTCAAGCGCTACTCCTACGACTGCCATGACCAGCTCCGGCAGCATCTGGCTGACTTCGTGAGCGCCTACAACTTCGCCCGGCGACTCAAGACCCTGAAGGGCCTCACCCCCTACGAGTTCATTTGCAAAACCTGGCTCAAGGAGCCCAAACGCTTCAGGCTCAACCCGCTCCACCAAATGCCGGGACTAAACATCTCTAACATCATTATAGCGGCAGAGGGAATCTGACGCAGGTACGCGTGCCCTTCTCGACTGGCTCCCGCTCCACCTGCCCATCGAGCTGGTTGGCGAAAGCGTCGACGAGCTGAAGGCCGAGCCCGCCCTTCCGCGGCGGTCCCATCCCACGTCCATTGTCCTCGACCGCAAGGCAAGCCTCGCCGAGTTCGGACCGTGTCGTGAAGCTGACCCGGATTGTGCCACCGTCTTCATCAAAGGCGTACTTGAGCGAGTTGGTGACCAGTTCATTGACGATCAGCCCGGCCGCCACCGCTCGGTCCAGTGGGAGTAGCGCTCCGCGCTCGGCTTCCACTTCGATACTCACTGTCTCCCGCTGTGGGTCGATGTTGGCGCACAGGGCCCGCAGGTAATCGCCGAACTCGACGTTGCTGATGCCCGCCTCGAACGAGAGCTGATCCTGAGCCAGAGCAATCGCGTGCACCCGGTCCATGACGCTCACGAAGCGGTCCCGGTCCTCCTGGGTCGAGGCATGCCGCCGTTGCAACGCCAGGAAGGAGATGATGGTCTGGAGGTTGTTCTTCACTCGGTGCTGGAACTCGCGCAGGACCACCTCGGCAAAGGACTTCTCCCGTGCATATCCTGCGGCTGCCTCGGCTGCTTTGGTCTCGGTCTCCAGCCGCAGCAGGGCCACGCCCAGAATGTTGGCCATGGTCGACAGGAAGGTCACGTCGCCCTCGTCAAAGGTGCGCGGCTCCTCCGCATCCACCTCCAGCACGCCCCAGGTGCGCCCGTCGATCCGCACCGGCACGTTCAGAAGCGAGACAATGCCATGCTCGCTTAGGCTCGGGTGCATCCGGAACTCAGGGTCGTTCGGCAGGTCCTCGACAATGACCGGAGCCGCTGTCTGCATGCATCGTCCGGCGACAGAGGCATTGTCGAGAGCAAAGGTCGTCTGTCCCACCACGCCGGGCTTCCAGCCCACCCCGGCCACCATCAGCAGGTCACCGTGATCCGGGCGGTAGCATAGCACTTTCACATGCTTGATGTGGGTCACCCGGGAGACCTGAGCGGCAACGTAGTGCAACAGCTTCTCACGCGGCAGAACCTCGGAGGCAACCCGGCCGAAGGCGGCCAGCGCACGCTGGTACTCGTTCAGGCGCGTCAGTTCAGGGCTCAGGCCGTCGCTCCTTTTGGGCATCATGCCTCCTCAGATGCCCGTCCGGGCGGTCCACCTGCAAGGCTGGAAAATTCCAGCGGCCGTGCTTGGTTCCAGGAGGGCCAACGACTGATAGGTCCTCATGAGGGCTCTCCGGGCCCGCCAGAGCATTGTCCGCATACATCGCCTGTGGATGGAGCCTGGGCGTGCCGGGAACATGCCGATGACTGACGGTCTGGAGTCCTGAGCCCGTCCTTCCTGGCGAATGGATCCCGTCACGGGCCATGCTGGAGGGCAGCCTCGACCGCGTACTCGAGGGCCTGCTGGTCGAATGGCTTTTGCAGGGTCGCCCAGCCCGCATAGGTCTCCTTGAGGCCGCCGCTGCCGTAGCCGGTCGCGAAGATGAACGGGATGCCGCGCCCGGCGAGTACGTCGGCAACCGGGTAGGTCAGCACGCCCGCGAGGTTGAGGTCGAGGATCGCAAGGTCGAACGTCCCGTTCCCGGCCGCCGCAAGAGCGTCCTCCAGGCGCGTCGCCACTGTGACCAGCTCGTGGCCGAGATCCTCCAGCATGTCTCCAACCAGCATCGCGATCATGGCCTCGTCTTCGACGAGGAGGATGCGGCGCCCCGTGATGTCCTGGCTCATCGTCAGCCTCTCTTGGTTCGGGCGGTGTCGGCCGTCCCGCTGACGGTACTGCGCGTCACGTGGCGCAGCACCCGCGACACGTCCTCGACGGCATAGGGCTTGTGCAGCAGCTCGAAGCCGTGCCGCCCCTCTTCGGCCAGAACATGGCTGTAGCCGGAGGTCAGCACCACGGGAAGCGCGGGATGGCGCCGTCGGACCTCCCGGCCAAGCTCGACCCCACTCATCCCCGGCATGACCACATCCGAGAACACGACATCGAAGCGGGAATGGTCCTCCTCCAGAAGTTGGAGGGCCTCGCGAGCATTCGCCGCCCAGGTGGTCTGGTAGCCGAGATCCTGGAGAAGCTGCGTGGAGAACCGGCCCACCTCGATGTTGTCCTCGACCACCAGCACACGGCAGCCGCGACCGTCCTCGTCCTGGCCGTTGCCGGGTGCGTCGCTCCCGGTTCCGTCCAGGCCAACCGTCTGCTCGACCTTGGGCAGGTAGAGCGTGAAGGTCGTACCCTTCCCGAGCACGCTCGCGACGGCAACATCGCCCCCGGACTGCTTGGCGAAACCGTAGACCTGGCTTAATCCCAGCCCCGTGCCTTTTCCTACCTCCTTCGTGGTGAAGAACGGCTCGAAGATCTGCCCGAGCTGGTCGGCAGGGATGCCCGATCCCGTGTCGCTGATGGACACGGCAACGAACTGGCCGGGGCCGCCTGCATGCCCTCGGATGGCTGGCATCTCCGCCATCGCATCCACGTGCATCGTCAGGGTACCCTCGCCATTCATGGCATCGCGAGCGTTCACTGCCATGTTGACGAGTGCCGTCTCAAACTGGACTACATCAGCCTCGATGAAGCACGGATCGCAGGCGACGTCGGCCTCGATCCGGATGCGGCTTCCCACGATGGTGCGCAGCATGTCGGTCACAGCTCTAATCCGCTCGGGTACGTCGAACACTTCGGGCTTGAGTGCCTGTCTTCTGGCGAAGGCGAGCAATTGGCCCGTGAGCTTGGCGGCGCGATCCACGGTGTCGGTGATCGCGTCGATGTAGCGGCGGCGGCGCTCCTCGGGCAGGTTCGGACGACGCAGGAACTCGACCGACGAGCGGATGATCGTGAGCAGGTTGTTGAAGTCGTGCGCCACACCCCCCGTAAGCTGGCCCACCGCCTCCAGCTTCTGCGACTGGCGCAGGGCCGCCTCGGTCTTCTCCCGATCAGTAATGGCTTCGATGACGCGGGTTTCCAGCTCCTCGTTGAGCCGCCGCAGAGCGGCCTCGGCTTCCCGGCGGTCGGTGACATCGAGAACGAACTCGACCACCTCGTCGCCGACCTTGCGCGGCGCGAAGAGCCCCCACCAGCGGGAGCCGTCCTTGCGGAAGTACTGCTTCTCGTACGGGGTGGCCTCGCCCCGCGTGATGACCTCGTCGACGGCCCGCCAGGACACCGGATGGAACTCCTCGGGCGTGAGCTCCTGCCACGTCTTGCCCAGCGCCTCCTCGCGGCTGAAGTCGGTCATGCGCAGGAAGGCTTCGTTGGCGTCCGTCAGCCCGAAGCCAGATCCCCAGAACAGCACGCCAACCGTGCTGATGCCGAGGGCGGTCCTGAGGCGCTCCTCGCTGTGGCGCAGCGCCTCCTCGGCCCGCATGCGTTCGCTGACGTCGCGGTAGAAGGCGGCTACCCCACCCGGGACTGGATAGATGCGTAGGGTCAACCAGCTATCGTATCCTGTGGCCGCATCCTGGTAGTGATGGGTGAGTTCCACCGGCACGCGCTCGGTCATGGATCGGCGGTAGGCGGCTTCGACCGGCGTACAGACCGAGGCGGGAAAGACCTCCCAGTGGGTTTTGCCGAGGATTTCGCTTTCAGGCCGGCCATCGAGCCGTAGCCCCTCGGCATTGATCTCGGTGATGCGGTACGCCTCGTCGAGAACGAGGAAGCCCTCGCCCATCGCCGCCAGCACGCTGGTGTAGCGCGCGTTGCTGGCCTCGACCGCGGTTCGAGCGAGGTGAGCCTCGGTCACGTCGTGGCCCTCGCAGAAGATGCCCGTCACGCAGCCGGCCTCGTCCCTGACGGGCTCGTAGATGAAGTCGAGGACAACTTCCTTCGCGGGCTCGGTTGGGGAGGCTTGCAGGCGGGCCGGGATATGGCTGGCGACAAAGCGTTCGCCGGTGGCATAAACCTTGTCGAGCCACTCGTAGTAGCCCTGGCCTCCCAGTTCTGGGAACGCCTCGCGGACGGTCCTGCCGACGAAGTCACGCTCGCCGAACAGGCGCTTGTAGGACTGGTTGACGAACTCGAAGCGGTGCTCCGGCCCGTTCAGAATGGTGATGAAGCCGGGCGCCTGCTCGAAGAGCCGCCGCTGGCGCTCGGTCTCCGAGGCAAGCCGCCGCTCGGCCATGACCTGTCCCGTGATCTCGGTGCAGGGGCAGAAGAAGCCCGCGATGGCCCCGCTTTCGTCCCGCACGGGCGTGTAGGAGAAGGAGAAGTGGGCTTCCTCCGGATAGCCACGCCGCTCCATGATGAGGGTGATGTCATCCATGTGGACCGGCTCGCCGCTGTAGGCCTGCTCGACGATGGGCCGGAGATCGTCCTGGATCTCGTGCCAAGCCTCAAGGAAGTCGCAGCCCAGGGCGGCAGGATGCTTGCGTGCGAGGATGTCCGAGTAGGCGTCGTTGTAGAGCAACGTGCGCCCGGCACCCCAGGCGATGAACATCGGCTGGTTCGATCCCAACATGACGCCGACGAGGGTCTTGAGGCCGTAGGGCCAGTCGGCGGGCTCTCCGAGCGGCGTCGATGCCCAGTCGTGGGCGCGGATGAGCGCTCCCATCTCCTTGCCGCCCGAGAGGAAGGCGAGCCTGGTGTCGGTCCTGGACTTACCGTGCATCGCGTTCGGGCTCGTTGTGGCGCCTCATGGCGACAGTCATGGCTTGTCCTTTGGCAGGCGGTTGCATGTGTTGGGGCTGATTTCTCGGACGGGAACGGGGAGATAGGGTTCCGACGGCACGCCGTAAAGGCGGCGGAAGAGCCCACCCCTGATGGCAGTGATCTGGACCGTGCGACGCCATGGACAATGCCGGTGGTAAGGGAACTGGATGGTGTGCCCAGGTCGGGGAAAAGGGCGATGGCAGCCAGAATGCTTTGATCCGTGTGGCATCCGGCGCCTCGATTCCCATGACGCTCCCTTGCGGCAGGCGGGTTAGAGAGGCCCAAACGCGCACGCTCAAAGTCACACAGCCGAACTCAAAGCATCCATAACCGGTCCTGTTGCATAGGTGAGTCTCCCGAACCGGAAGATGGCCGTTCCCTTATACTGTCCGAAGGTCTCAAACTGGCACTCCTGAGACCGAAGCGTGATGGCGGCAATCCCCATGAGCCTGTGTGAAAACGCTGACGAGCCATTCCTTCCAGCAACTTCATGTCGCGTAGGCCTCGACGAACCGGGGATTCCTCGGTGTGGAGGTATGAACTTGTACGAATAGTTCACTGCGGCGAGCGCACTTTGAGTTTTCACACAGGCTCCCCATAGAAGCGGACGTTCCGAAAACGCAGGGAATCTCGGTTCCTGACCCAACGCGGACTCTTTATTGGGTAGCTTCTCATTTTCTGCGGCTCTGTTTCACATGAGTTAGAGCAGTCCCATGCGGGCAGGTGCATGGTGATAGCTGGAACGGGGGTGGCTTCTACCGTGGGTTCCTCAAGCCGCCCCGCTCACATGACCCGCCTGAACCGCGCACCCGCCGTGGCTTGGGCTGAAAGGGAGGCCGAGATCGACAATCCGCCTGGGCTGCGACCGCCTCTCCCATCTTCTTGCGTCAGAGGCGCCCGTCTCAGCTTCACAATCAGAGCCGTTTGACCGGATAATTCCGGAACACCGTCAGTGACGTGTGACCTGCGGGTCACCAGGGCCCGTCGCCCCGCGACAGGGCCCGTTCCACGTCGGCCATACTGAACTTCTTCCGCAAGGGGCTCCAAACTCTGTCAGAATGCGGCGGCGGTCGATTATTGGCGATCCATCACTGTTTCGTTGCCCAAAGTTAACCTGCTTGATGGCGAAGCCTCGCGAGCATCCAGAGACTGGCTCGGGCATGAACGGGATTGCACCATGCCACGCTATTTCTTCCACCACCGCATCGGCGACCGAATGATGTGGGACCAAGTCGGCTGCGAGTTGCCTGATATCGGGATGGCGCCTGACCCAGACAGGGCCGCGACAGTGTGGATGGACATGGTCGCAGGGCGGCTCCAACCCGATCGGATCCTCGTGATCACGGATGGCATCGGCCAAGTCCTGTTCGTCACCACCCGATGAGCCGACTGGCCGGTGCCAGGCCGGCGCTCTCGGCTGGCCAAGCAAGGCGTCTATCCAGTCCCTTCATCCCTCCAGGAGGATCACG
The DNA here is from genome assembly GCF_003347665.1 of Microvirga calopogonii. Taxonomy (GTDB): domain Bacteria; phylum Pseudomonadota; class Alphaproteobacteria; order Rhizobiales; family Beijerinckiaceae; genus Microvirga; species Microvirga calopogonii. The sequence continues at coordinate 257 of NZ_QDGA01000111.1, read as the reverse complement.
ATGCTCACACTGCCGATCTGCGGGTTTGCGCGACGGGTTGACGACACGGTGGCCCGCGCCATGGCCATTCTCAACGCCCGTGAGGACTATACGATCAGACCGCCGACGGCTCGACCTTCCACATCGGCTCCCAAGCCGCAAAGATTTGGCCACTGATCCACCACAGCTTGAAGATCATGATCGAGTCCTAAGCAGGGATTCGCCGGTTGGCCAACGGATGGCGGCTTCGTTCATGATTGAGCTTCATGATGGCTTCG
>NZ_QDGA01000110.1 GCF_003347665.1 Microvirga calopogonii | reverse complement strand
GTCTGCCGCACCTGCAGGCCCTCGTCGAGGAGAACGAGATCGGCGCGATAGCCGGGCGCGATGCGGCCCAGTTCGTGATCGAGCTTCAGGAATTGAGCGGGGATCAGCGATGCCATTCGCAGCACGTCCGGCAGGGCAAGCCCCAGCCGCTCGACGCTGTTGCGCACCGCGCTCGCCATGTCGAGGTCGGAGCCTGCAAGCGTTCCGTCCTCCGTGGTGAGCCTGCCGTCCCGGCGATAGATCGTGCGGCCGTGCAGGTCGAAGCTCGTCAGGTCCGTGCCGGTCACCGACATGGCGTCGGTGACGAGCATCATCCGCTCCGTGCCCTTGGCGGCAATCGCCACGCGCAGAGCCGCATCGCTCACGTGGTGCCCGTCGACGATGAGCCCGCACCAGGTGTCCGGGCTGTCGAGCGCCGCGCCCACGGGGCCCGGATCGCGCCCGGCCATGGGCGGCATCGCGTTGTAGAGATGCGTGAAACCCCGCAGCCCGTGGCGCGCCGCTTCCATGATGGTCGCGTAATCGCCGGCGGTATGCCCGGCGCAGACCAGCACGCCTGAAGCGGCCAAGCGGGCAATCGCCTCCATGCCGGTGCGCTCGGGCGCCAGCGTCACGAGCGTGCGGCCCTCGGTGAGTGAGGTCAGGATCGCGATGTCCTCATCCTCGATCGGGCGAATGAAGGCGGGGTTGTGCACGCCCTTGCGTTCGGGGCTGATGAAGGGGCCCTCGAGATGGATGCCGAGAACGCCGGGCACGCGGGCGGCCAGGGCCGCGCGCATGGCCTCCACGGCTTCCGCCATGGTCTCGCGGGTATCGGTGATGAAGGTCGGCAGAAGGCCGGTGGTGCCATAAGTCCTGTGGGCCTCGGCAATCGTCCGGATGCCCTCAACGCTGCGCACGTCGTTGTAGAGCACGCCGCCGCCGCCATTGACCTGCACGTCGATGAAGCCCGGGGCGAGCAGGCCCTCGATCCGGTGGCGCTCGATGCCGGTGCCCAGATCCTGCTCGTGCGGCAGGCCGAGGATGCGGCCGTTCTCGATCACGACGGCGCGGCCGGCGAGCATGTGCGCGCCATCGAACAGGCGGGCTCCCACGAGGGCGATCGGCATCAGACGGTCTCCGTCACCTTGCGCAGGCGCGGCGGGTTGTCGGGATTGCGGCCGCGCGCCAAGGCAATGGCATTCACGAGGGGGTAGAAGCTCTGGATGAGCGCGATGGGCGCCAGATAGGGATGCGCATCCTCGATCCCCGGCAGGGCGACGCTCGCCCGGCCCTCCGCGGCACCGGCGACGATGACGGGAACGCCCTGCTCGTGCAGCTTCGTCACGAGATCATTGACGCCGCTCAGGGTCTCGTCGCGCTGGCTGAGCACCAGGATCGGGAAGTGGTCGCCCGCCAGCGTCCAGGGGCCGTGCATCAGCTCGGCGGCGCTCATCGCCTCCGCGTGGACGCCGGAGGTCTCCTTGAGCTTGAGGGCGGCTTCCTGCGCGACGGCGAAGCCCACGCCGCGCCCGACGACGAACAGGTTGTTCGCGTCCGACAACTCGGGAAGCGCCGCCGACCAATCGGTCGCGGACGCGCGGGCCAGCACATCCGGCAGGGTGTCGAGGGCCGCCAGCAATTCCTGATCCTGCGACCAGTGCGCCACGAGCTGCAATCCTGCCGCGAGCGCCGCGATGAAGGATTTCGTGGCCGCGACGCTCTTCTCGGGGCCTGCATGCAACGGCAGCACGACCTCGCAGGTGGAGGCGAGCGGCGATGTCGTGTCGTTCACGAGCGCCACCGTCAGGGCGCCGTCGTCACGCCCAGCCTGGGCGAGGTTGAGGATGTCCGGGCTGCGGCCCGATTGCGACACGGCGAGGAACAGGGCGTCGCGCATGCGCGGGCGCGCCTCGTAGACGGAGGTCACGGACGGGCCGACGGACGCGGTGACGAGGCCGGAATGAATCTCGAGCAGGTATTTGACGAAGGTCGCCGCGTTGTCGGAGCTGCCGCGCGCGCAGGTCACGGCGAAGGGCGGCGGCGAGGCGCGCAGGCGCTCGCCGAGCTCGCGGCACAGGGGCGCGTTGCTCTCGAGGAGACGCGCGACCACCTGCGGCGCCTCCTGCGCCTCGCGCAGCATCCTTGTTTCCATGTTCAGTCGCTCCGACATATCGCTCCTCAGACACTGGGCCGTCACAGATATACGACGACTACGTATTGGGGGTGGCACCAGCGGCCGGACCCAGGCCCATCTCAAGACTTTCGAAGGCCATCTGCCTCTTCAGACGATCTGCTGCGCCTAAGAGACCGGCATCGGCACCGAGGAGAGCCGATGCCAAGGAAGGCCGGAGAGCAGGTGGGAAGCGGGACAGAGCGGCCTCAAGACGGAGCAGGAAACCTGCCGCGAGGCCTACGCCGCCACCAATCACCATGACCTGCGGATCAAGGAGGGCCTGTAAACCCGGAAGAGTCATGGCGAGATGATCCACAGCCTCGGCAACGATATCTTCCGCCCAGCTCTCTCCCGCAGCCATGGCGGCGAAAACCTGCTTGGCATCCGCATCATGGCCGGCAGCGCGGGCTTCAGCCGCAATGGCGAAGCCAGACGCCAAATCCTCCAGACGGTGATAGTGCTGTCCCGGAACTGGCACCGGGATCTGGCCGACGTGCCCGGCGAGCCCCCCGGATCCGCTCAAAAGCTCGCCGCCGATGACGGACCCACCGCCAATTCCACTCGATACTGTCAGGAAGATAAGATCACGCCCTCGGCCCGCACCAAAGCGATACTCGCCCCAAGCTGCGGCCTGGGCATCATTCAGAGCCAGAACGGGACTGCCGAAGAGTTCGCCCAAGCGCGAGACAAGCGGGAAGTCTGCCGGTACGGGCAAGGTCGCCGGATTGACGGCTGTCCAGATTCCGTCCCTGATCAGACCCGTCACGGCGGCCGCGACACCACCATATTGTCCACGCCAATCCCGTGCGACATCTGCGGCTGCTTGCAGCCATGCCTCCGCGCCATCGGCGGGCCGTGTCGGAACCTGCCGCCGCTCAAGGATGCGGTTTTCCACGACCAACGCCACGGCCGTTTTGCTGCCGCCGATATCGATTGCGAGAACCGGCCTCGTCGGCGCTGCTTCGCCTGTGATCGCGTCAACGAACCATTGCGTGATATGCTCCGGGCGGGTAATGGCTGACCCGACAACCACCGCTGTGGCTCCTGCGCGTATGGCCGCGGCGGCGAGACGGGGTTCGTTGTAGCGGCCTTCGGCGAGGACTGGCTTGCCGAGCCCACAGGCCTTCCACACCAACCTGATATCAGGCATTCGCGGCGGTGGACCCACGTCGGTGTAGCCGGACATGGTGGTGCCTATCAGGTCTGCACCGAGCGCGCTTGCGTTTCTCGCTTCAGCGATCGTCGCGATGTCGGCCATCGCAACGCAGCCCCGAGCATGGATCGTCTCGATCAGCGTCGGGACCGCTACGGGTCTTGGTCGGTCGGTGGCATCGAAGGCGACAATCGCCGCGCCTGCTTCGGCAAGGGCGATGACATCCTCAATCCAAGGCGTAATGCGGACCGGCGTTTCCGCGAGGTCGCGTTTGATAAGGCCGATGATCGGAATCGAGCAGGCAGCGGCAACTGCGGCAACGTTGACCGCGCCCTCGATCCGAAGCCCGCGGGCACCCGCATTCTGGGCGGCCAGTGCGAAGCGCACGACGGCTTCGGGATCGTCGAACGGCCCGCCGGGAACAGGCTGGCACGAGACAACCAGTCCGCCTCTCAAGGATTCGGTGAGCGCTGTGGCCGCAGGCTGAGATGTCATGACTGTTCCGGACCTTTGTGGCATGGTCGAGCAGGGCGTTACACCTGCGTAGTAGCAGCGATCGAGACCTCGCGTCGGCTGCGGCTGGCCTCATGAGCCGCCTCAATGCAAGCAACCACATGGCGTCCGTAGGAACCAGCAACCGGGGAGGGCGTATCGTTGATGATGCTGGCGGCGAGGGCCCGCCACTCACGCGCCACGGCTGCGCCCATCCAGTTTGGCTCGATGGAGCCCAGAACGGGTGTCCAGACGCCACCTTTGCCCGTGGAGACGCCGTGATCGAAGTCGATCCGGATCGTCCCCTTCTCACAGACGAGATCCATGGCGAACGTGACCGCTCCGTCGCGATAGCCGACGCTGGCGACTTGGCCGATCCGGCCGTCAGCAAAGCGCAGGCCGATCAGGGCCGCGTCATCGGCCTCCTGTTCGTGGAAGTAGGTGCCGGCCATCGCCGTGACCCCGGCCACCGGCTGACCCATGAGCCAGATCAGCCGATCGAGTGCGTGAATGCCCGCTGTCATCAGCATCCCGCCCCCTGAAGCATGGTTGAGATGCCAGGGCCGCCGGTTGCTCTCCATCCAGAGCTTGATCATCCAGCTCGACCCCAAAACCGGAGCACCGAGCACGTCTGAGTCGATAATCTCCTTGGCCCTGAGACAGGGCAGGGCGAAGTGCATCAGGTGCCCGATCATAAGCTTGACCCGGGTTGCCTCTGCAGCCGCGAGCATAGCGTCGCAAGCCGCCAGGCTGGGCGCCATCGGTTTCTCAAGCAGGATATGCTTGCCGGCCCGGGCGGCCGCGATGGTGATTTCTTCGTGGAGGTGGTGCGGCGTGGCGATGAGAACGGCATCGACCATCGGATCGCCCAATAAAGCGCGCCAGTCGCCGTAACTCTTGCCCCCATGCTCAGCCGCGAAGGCAGCCGCTGCGTCTGCATTCTCCCGGCAGGATGCGACGAGCCTGACGTCGTCAACGTCGGTCATGGCTCGAGCATGAACCGCTCCGAAGTGGCCGGCCCCAATAATTCCTACGCCGATCATGCCTTTGCCTTCTCATATGCGGCATCGATGACCTTCATCGCTGCCAGGTAATCTTCGAGGCCGATAGTCGGGCGCTCACCCGAGCGAAGCCGGTCGAACGTGTCGGCCATGAACAAGCGGTAGCGCGTGCTTGGATGTTCGGGGGCGAGCACGCGGACGTCCCCGTCATCCAGGGTCGCGCATTGTGCCGTCTCGCCTCGGTCAATGATGTAAGCATTGCCCGTGGCGATCCGCCACTCGAAGTCTCCGCCTGGAGCCATGGAGGCGAAGGTGTAGCCTGCCTCGACCGTGAAGAGCGTTCCGGCATCGTCACACAGGACGACATGGGCGTGGTCTTCGACCGGCTGGTCATGGATGCGATTGGCGACCGAGGCCGCAACGATGCGTAAGGCTCCCTGCGCAAGTGAGAGGGCAGCATCGATGCCGTGAATGCCGAGATTGCGCAGCGCTCCGCCGCCTCCGATCGTCGGGTCGAGCATCCACTCGACCCCATCCTCGCGGTAACGCTGAGGAGGGCCGTTGACGATCCGGAAATGGCAGTGGGCAATCTTGCCGAGACGCCCTTCCGCCTCAAGCGCTACCATTGCGCCGAAAGCGGGGCCGAAGCGATTGGGAAGAGGCACAGCAACGAAAATGTCTCGTTCCTGGGCAGCCTTCAGGATCTCCATCAAGCCGCCAGTCGTGGGGGCGGCGGGCTTTTCGAGAACTATCGGAATGCCGGCGGACATCGCCTTCAAGACAAGGTCTGGAACGTCCTCGGGCGAACCCATGACGACGGCCAAGTTGGGCGTCGTCGAGAATGCCTCTTCAATATGAGCACAGGCGGGGACATCGTGGGACCGGGCAAAAACGGCTGCGCTTCTCGGGTCGTAATCCCAAACGGCTGAGATCTCACCGCCTGAGGCCCTCACCGCATCCAAATGCATCCCTGCGTGCCAATGGCTCACACCCAAGAGACAAACGTGCATGTCTTAACCAATCCGGCTGCCCACTTGCTGGATATCCTACAAGCTGATATGTAGCAAGCCAGATAATGAATTTTGCCCGGATCGGTCTGCGGCTTCGAAGAGGAGTGAAGAATGTCCGGCTTGAAAGGCATAAAGCCCCTGACCAAGCCCCCCTCGCTGCATGTGACGGTGCAAGAGAGCTTGCGCGGCTATATCGAGGACAACCAGCTCAAAGCCGGGGATGCCTTGCCGCCCGAATCTTTCCTCGCTCAGCAGCTCGGCGTCAGCCGCAACTCTGTTCGAGAAGCGATCAAGGCGCTCGAGTCGGTAGGGATTCTGGAGACCCGCCGCGGCATTGGCGTCTTCGTGAAGGAATTTTCGTTCCAGCCGCTTCTGGACAATCTCGCCTATGGGCTTGGTGACGCCTTGCGGGATGTCGAAGAGCTTCGCGAGCTGCGTCGCGTTCTCGAGACCGGGCTCATTCACAAGACCGTAGAGATGATCAGCGAGGAAGATCTCGCTGCTTTGCGTCAAGTCACGGAGCGTATGCGGCAGCGAGCCGAGCGCGCCGAGAGCTTCGCTGAGGAAGACGAGCAATTCCACCGGCTGCTGTTCCGCTGCCAGAACAACCGAATGCTCACCGGCCTGATCGAGGTCTTCTGGAGAGCCTTCTACAAGGCATCCAACTTCGCCAATCTGGCCAATTCCGACCCGCTCTCCACGTGGCGCGACCACCATGAGATCGTTGAGGCGGTTGCGGCGCGCGATGTCGAACGAGCCCGAGAGAGGCTCGACAAGCACTACGAGGGCATTCTCGAAGTGATCGCCAACAACAGAAAGTCGACCGAAGGTTAGAGGGAGGAAATGATGCAACTGAGAGCTTTGACACGAACCATCTCCATCGCGGCGTTTCTCGGAGCAACGGCTCTGACGACTGCGGTGGCGGCCCAGGAGCAGAAGACCATCACCGGCGGCTTTGACGTCGGTCCAGGCGGCTTCCAAGGCAACTTCAACCCGCTGGCGGCGACGGGCGGATTCACCTGGCTCAACGTCTACTTCGAGCCTTTGGTCAACTATAATGCTGATCTGACAGCAATCGAGGGTGCTCTCGCCACTGAATATTCGGTCAACGCTGACAAAACCGAGTACACCTTCAAACTCGCCAAGGAGACTTGGCACGACGGCAAGCCTTTCACGTCCAAGGATGTGAAGTTCACGGTCGATCTTGCCAAGAACGGCGAAACCGGAACGGTCTTCGCCGCCCGCCTCAATGCAATCTCCTCGGTTGAAACGCCTGATGATCGAACGGCTATCATCAAGCTTTCCCGTCCGGATGCGGGCCTCATGGCGACGTTGACGAAGCTGATGATCCTACCCGAGCATGCACTTGCCGGCACAACGCCGAAGGAGCTGGCGAACAGCACGTGGTGGGCGACCAAGCCGGTTGGAACCGGGCCGTTCAAATTCAAGCAATACGTGACCGACCAGTACGTCGAGCTGGTAGCCGACGACGATTACCGCCTCGGTCGCCCGAAGGTGGACCGCGTGATCAACCGCTACTTCAAGAACACGGCCGCAGCCGTGGCGGCCCTACGCGCGGGCGAAATCCAGTTCACCTATGTTGAACCCGACGACGTTCCGGCATTCAAGGACAACAAGGGGTTCAGCGTCATCGAGGGGCAATCGTTCGTCGCCAATTATCTCGGCTTCAACCAGCAGGTTCCGCTCTGGAAGGACGTACGCGTACGCCAAGCCGTGATGCACGCCATCGATCGGCAGGCGATCATCGACAGCCTTTACGGCGGAGCCGCGACCATTGCTAACTGCGGCTATGTCGCGAAACAGCTCGTCCCTGAGGGGTTGAACCCGTACGCTTACGATCCCGCGAAGGCCAAGGCCCTGTTGGCCGAAGCCGGTTGGGATAAGATCAATGGCAGCAAGCCGATCACTTGGCTGACCTACTACAACACGCCTCAGGCCGCCAACGTCATGGCCGCCGTGCAGGCCATGCTCGCGCAGGTCGGCATCAACGTGGTGCCCCGCGTGGTGGACACGCCCACCTATAACGGCATCATCTATGCCGCCAATCCCGATTTCGGTCAGTTCCCACTGGTCTACGCCGGCCTGCAGAACGGTCCTGATCCGTCGGGCCTCAACATCGGCTTGAACGCAGCGCAGAAGCCACCTGCAGGGGCGAATTTCCTGCGCATCGAGATGCCGGACCTGACCAAGGCCCTGGATGCTGCGCTTGCCGAGACCAACCCGCAGCAGCTCAATGCACGCTATCAGGATGTGTGCAAGGCGATGAACGCAAATCTGCCCTGGGCCACCATGTGGGTTGCCAATCGTTACGGAGTCGCCTCGACGAAGCTCAAAGACTTCGTCTGGGTGCCGGCTCCAGCTGGCGGACCCTACAACGCACACCCGGAGAAATGGTCGATCGAGAGGTAAGCACACCCGTCGGCCCCTCGGGAAGGGCGACCGGCTCCGGCTTGGCCGCCTTCCCGAAACCACAAGGGCATAGTCATGCTGCCATACATCCTGAAGCGCCTCACCACCGGCATGTTGATGCTCGTCGCCCTGAGCATGCTCGTCTTCGCCCTACTGCGCTTAGCGCCGGGTGACCCGATCGACGCCTACGTGAATCCCAATGTCGCCATGTCCCAAGCGGAAATGGATGCTCTAAGGACACGTCTCGGGCTGGATCAGCCTTTGCCCGTTCAGTATCTCGCATGGCTGCAGGCTGCGGCCACCGGTGATCTCGGCTACTCGATCCAGCGCAATGGTGTGAGGGTTTTGCCCCTTGTCCTCGAACGTATAGGCCCTACCATCCTGCTCATGGCAGCCGGGCTCGCCATCGCCATCGTAGTCGGCATTGCAGCAGGAATCGTGAGTGCCGTCAGACGCAATTCTGCCACTGACGTTGGCTTCTCCGTCATCGCCTTCTTCGGCATCTCAAGCCCGGCCTTTCTGACGGCGATCCTCGGACTTTACCTGTTCTCGGTAGTTCTGCATTGGGCCCCCTCCGGCGGAATGCTCACGCCTGGCGCCCCGTTCTCGGTCGGCGATCTTCTGGCCCACCTCATTCTGCCGGCGTGCCTCCTGTCGATCGGCCATGCTGCGCTGATCATGCGCTACATGCGCGGATCGCTCCTTGAGGTTCTGAACCAGGATTATGTCCGTACCGCCCGTGCGAAGGGCGTCAAGGAGTTCTGGGTGATTATGAAACACGCTGTCCGCAATGCGCTCCTGCCCGTCGTCACCCTCATCGGGTCGACCATCGGCATTGCCGTAGGCGGCGCGATCTTCATCGAGAGCGTCTTCAACTGGCCAGGCATGGGCCTACTGATGATCAATGCCGTCGATACCCGCGACTACCCGGTCATCATGGGTGCCACGCTCATCATTGGAGCCTGCGTCATCGTGGTCAATCTCCTGACCGACATCGCTTACGCTGCGGTTGATCCTCGCGTCCAGGTGGCCTGACGATGAGCGCAGCAGTTGCCATATCAGGATCGAGCAAAGGGCCGACAGCCCGGGCGCTCGGCCGGTTCGTCACCAATCGCGCAGCTCTCCTGGGGCTTGCGATCCTTGTCGTCATTCTCGCATCAATCCTGACGTATCCGCTCTGGTGGACCTACACGCCGAACCAGATCGACCTGCGGGCCCTCAACAAGGGCCCAAGCACCAGCCATTGGTTCGGAACCGATGGGGTCGGACGGGACGTCTTCGCGCGTCTGATGCAGGGCGGCCGTATCTCACTCCTCGTCGCCGTCACATCGGTCGGCGTTTCGCTGGTGATCGGCTTTCTTGTGGGCGCCGTTTCCGCATTCAGCGGCCGCTTGGCGGATGGCGCCATCATGCGCCTTGTCGACCTTGCTATGACGCTCCCGCCGGTGATTCTGCTGCTTGTGCTCGCTTCAATTGTCGGGACTGGCATCGCGCCCACCATAGCCGTGATTTCCCTGCTGTCCTGGCCCGTGCTGTCGCGCATGGTCCGCGCTCGCCTTCTCGAGCTGCGGGAGCGTGACTTCGTTGTCGCCGCACGTGGCATGGGAGCCGGGTTGGGGCACCTGCTGTTCCGCCACGGCCTCCCGAACTGCATCGACATCCTCGTGGTCTATGCAACTCTGCAGATCGCCAATGCAATCCTGCTTGAGGCTGGCCTCTCCTTCCTCGGGCTCGGGATTGCTCCCCCGGAGGCCAGCTGGGGCAACATGCTGAACGCAGCGCGCTCGACCAGCGTGCTCGAGCAGTATGTCTGGCAGTGGATGTTCCCGGGCGCAGCGCTCGTCATCACAGTGCTGGCGATCAACTTCGTAGGCGACGGCCTGCGAGACGCCTTCGATCCCCGCTCAGATCTTTAATACCCGACCAACAAAGGCTCATCATGACTACTTTCCGCGGCGTCGTTCCTCCCGTTGTCACTCCTCTGACCGAGAACTTTGAGGTCGATTTTCCATCCTATACTAAGGTTCTGGAACATCTCATTGCAGGCGGCGTGCATGGCCTCTTTGTGCTTGGTTCGACAAGTGAGGTGATCTTCCACGATGAGGCAATCCGGCGTCAGATCCTCGAACACACGGTGAAAGTTGTGAACGGACGCCTTCCGGTTTTGGCGGGAGTCATTGATCCGACAACCGACCGGGTCATCGGCCACGTCAGAGCGGCGCAGTCGATCGGGGTCGACGCTGTGGTGGTGACGGCTCCCTTCTATACCCGCACAAGCCAGCCGGAAATCATCGACCATTTCCGTTATGTGCGCGAAGCGATCGATCTACCCGTGATCGCCTACGACATCCCCGTCTGCGTACAAACGAAGCTTGAACGCAAGACGACTGTGACCCTGGCCCGCGAGGGCACCATCGCCGGACTGAAAGACTCCAGCGGCGACGACGGCAATTTCCGGTTCTGCCTGCTTGATCTCATGGACAGGCCAAATGTCTTTCTCATGACCGGGTCCGAGATCGTCGTCGACAACGCCCTCCAAATGGGAGCCCATGGCGTGGTTCCAGGCCTCGCCAACGTCGACCCGCATGGCTACGTACGGTTATGGGACCATGCCCAAGCCGGAGACTGGGATGCTGCTCGCAAGGAGCAGGAGCGCCTATGCCGCCTCTTCGAAATGGTCTGGGTCTCGCTTCCCCGCACCAGTGCAGGTTCGGCCGGAGTCGGCGCCTTCAAGACGGCGATGCACGCCCTCGGCGTCATCGCCACCAACACGATGGCCCGGCCTCAGCGCTCCCTCAATGCCGAGGAGGCCGCGAAGGTGGAAAAAATCGTCCGTGCCGCCGGACTTGCGAGCTGACGCCATGCATGTCGCTCCGATCCTGGATATCTCCGGTCTGAAGACGGTGTTTCGCATCGGCGGCCGTCCTGTTGCCGCCGTACAGGATCTGAATCTGACGATTGCGCCAGGCGAAACCCTGGCGCTCGTCGGCGAGTCTGGATCAGGCAAGTCCGTCACCAGCCTGTCGGTCATGGGGCTTCTCCCCAGAGGCGTGGGGCAGGTGGCCGAGGGCACAATCCTATTTCGTGGCAAGACAGGGCTGACGCAGGACCTCACAAAACTCGATGCCGAGGGTATGCGGCGGATCCGAGGCAATGACATCGCCATGATTTTTCAGGAGCCGATGACGAGCCTCAACCCGGTCTATACAATTGGCGAGCAGATCGCCGAGCCCATGCGAATCCACCTCGGGCGCAGTCGCAAGGATGCGGCAGCTGCTGTGATCAAACTCCTGGCCGATGTCGGCATCCCCGATCCCGAGCGGCGTGCCAGGCAGTATCCGCACGAACTCTCTGGCGGCATGCGCCAGCGCGCCACCATCGCCATGGCGCTCGCCTGCGACCCGGTCCTTCTGATCGCCGACGAGCCGACCACCGCGCTCGACGTGACGATCCAAGCGCAGATCCTCGATCTCCTGCAGAATCTTCAGGCAGAGCGGGGCATGGGGATTTTGTTCGTCACCCATAACCTGGGGGTGGTGGCGGAGATCGCCAATCGGGTGGCTGTGATGTATGCCGGCCGCATTGTCGAGACGGGCACCGTTGCGGAGGTGTTCGCCCATCCACGTCATCCGTACACGATCGGGTTGATGCGCTCGATTCCGAAGCTTGGAGAAGCGACCGCCTTGAAGCTGCAAGGCACACCGTTGCCCACGATTGCAGGCTCCGTTCCGAGCCTCATCCAGCTCCCAAAAGGCTGCTCTTTCGCGTCACGGTGCGCCTATGCGATCGACGCCTGTCGGGCCGAAGTTCCGCCTTTACATGAGACCGGAAACGGCCAGAAGAGCCGCTGCATCCGATGGCAAGAGGTTTAGAGATGAAAGAGCCCCTGCTCTCGGTCAGAGGTCTGACCAAGCATTTCAAGCCAGCGGGCTTTTCCCGCGGAGCCATCGTGCATGCGCTTGAGGATGTCTCGTTTGATGTGCCACGCGGCAAGGTCGTCGGACTTGTCGGAGAGTCAGGCAGCGGCAAGACCACAATCGGGCGATCCGTGCTGCGCCTGATCGAGCCGACATCCGGCGAAGTGCGCTTCAACGGCATCGACATCACGAAGCTCTCAGCAGCCCAAATGCGTCGGCAGCGCAAGAGCATGCAGTACATCTTTCAGGACCCATTCGCGAGCCTGTCGCCCCGTATGACGATCGGGCAGATCCTGATGGAGGGGCTTGAGATCCAGCGTGTGGGGACGCGCCAAGAGCGGATCCAACGCGCAGAGGCTGCTCTCGCTGCGGTCGACCTACCGGCGGACGCCTTCGGACGCTATGCGCATGAATTCTCGGGTGGGCAGCGCCAGCGCATCGGAATCGCACGAGCCTTGGCGCTCGAACCCCAGCTGATCGTAGCCGACGAACCTGTTTCGGCGCTCGACGTCTCGATCCAGGCTCAGATCGTCAATCTGCTGCGGGATCTGCAGATCCGTCTCGGATTGACGATGCTGTTCATCTCACACGACCTGGCGGTCGTCGAATACATCTGTGATACAGTCATCGTGCTATATTTGGGGCGCATCATGGAAATTGCGCCGAGCGAGAACCTCTATGCCGATCCTCGCCACCCCTATACGCGCGCTCTGCTCTCGGCGATCCCGTCTCCGGATCCCACCAGAATCCGCACGCGGCAGATTCTGACAGGGGATATCCCCAGCCCCGCCAATCCGCCTTCCGGATGTGTGTTCCGCACTCGTTGTCCGCACGCAACAGAGCAATGTGCGGCGGTGGTGCCTCCACTCGAAGAAGTCTCCCCTGGTCACTTCAAAGCCTGCATCCGACACGACATCAGCGGATGACAGATTGTTGCGTCAGGTGCAGTGGTTCATGCGTAGAATGAAGACAATCTCGAGCTGCGATCCCGCAGCCGTCCCGAGAGCAAGCAGGATTGTTGCAGGGTAGACCCCCGCAAATTACGAGCTTCTTCGGGAGAAGACAGTTCACCAGCACTTTCACCACAGCGTCTCTGATCACGGGGTTGTCACGTTAACCGGGACATGAGACGAGCGGTGTAGATGATCCGGCATGAGCAAGCCTGTCAGCTACAAGCGCCATCGCTTTCCACCCGAGATCATCGCCCATGCGGTCTGGTTGTACTTTCGGTTCCCTCTGAGCCTACGGCTGGTCGAGGAGATGCTGCTCGAGCGCGGCATCGTCGTCTCCTATGAGACGGTCCGCCGCTGGGCGCTGAAGTTTGGACCAGCCTACGCGCGCCGTCTCCGGCGCAAGACCCCAAGCCGCCGCGACGTGTGGCATCTCGATGAGGTCGTGGTCACGATCTCGGGCCAGAAGCATTGGCTCTGGCGGGCGGTTGATCAGGACGGCTATGTGCTCGATGAGATCGTCCAGAGCCGACGCGACACCAAGGCGGCCAAACGCTTGCTGAAGCGTCTCTTGCGCAAGCAGGGCTGCCCGCCCCGGCGCATGATCACCGATAAGCTCGGTTCTTATGCTGCTGCCCGACGTCAGGTCATGCCAGATGTCGAACACCGCTCGCACAAAGGGCTTCTCTATTCGGCCGGGTTCAGTCAAGCGCTTCCGATCTGTTTGGCTCCATGACATCACTGTCCCGCGGGTTCTCGCTTCTCTCCGGAATCAGCGCAACGGCTCTTCCACTATAGGGTCAGACGAATGAAGCGGAACGATCTCAACAGCGTCCTTTGTGCCTGAGGCGCAAGCAACATCCCTTTGTGCGGACTCGCTTCATTCATCGTCCCGCGAGGGACAGCTCTCCGCCTCGGGGCGGAACCTTGTCGTTCTGTCTGGCTCGGACAGTCTTCGTCGGCCAGACGCACCTACATCGCCTGAGCCTCCCGCGTCCACCGGAACTCAGTGCCATCACACCAGATCCGATGCAAAATGGTCGCCAGCCGGCGGGCGAGCGCGATGACCGCCTTTCCCCGCCCGCGTCGCTGGGCCACTTTCATGGCCCAGGCTTTCAGCCAGGACCAGCGGCTGGCTCGGGTCAGGATGATCTGAGCTGCCTCAAACAGCAGCGTTCGCATCATGGCATCGCCGCACAACGAGATCCGGCCGACCCGGTTGCTTTCCCCGGACTGATGCAGGACAGGTGTCAGCCCCAAGGCAGGCCCCACCGCCTTGGAGCGCCGGAAGCGGGCCGGCGTGTCGATCGTGGCCACGAACGCCAGGGACACCACCGGCCCCACTCCCGGAACCGTCATCAGGCGCCGGCATACCTCATCATGGCGGACCAGGGCCAGCAGCTTCCGGTGCAGGGTGGCAAAGTGCTCGCGCAGCTCGCGACGGGCCTGCAGCAGCGGTTGGATGACCTCGATCAAATCGGGCATGCTCTCGATGAGCTCACGGATGCGCGCCTCGAACCGAACCGTTCCGACGGCCCCGACTTTGAGCCCGAAATTGCGCAACAGACCGCGGATGTCGTTCTCGACCGCAAGGGCTTTCTCCTGCAGGAGTTTGCGGGCGGTGAGCAGAGCCCGGCGCTTCTGGCTTGAGAGCGTTTTGACGTGAACCGGTCGGAACAGGTTGACCCGCATCATCTGGGCGATGCCGCGCGCATCATTGCGGTCGCTCTTGTTCACCTGCGCCTTCAGGAAGGCTTTGGCGTGGCGCGTCTCGATGCACACGACAGGAAGTCCGGCTGAGGCGAGCCCCTCGAAGAGCCATTGCGAGAGCGGCCCCGCCTCGAGACCAATCCGCTCGAGGTGCCAGGCGGAGTCTTGCAGAAGCTGCAGCAGGTCATCGGGATGAGAGACGACCTTGATCTCACGGCAGATCTTCCCCGTCTCGTCAACGATGCACACCGACGTCTCTTTGACCGAGACATCCAAACCCGCATAGTGTTTCATGCTGCGCTTCTCCCACTGAGGCCTGAGGCCGCTGCGAACGATCCTCGTTGTACCATTCGCCTGCAGTGCAGCACCTCACCGGGAATCGAGGGCTCCGGCGGCAGGCCGAATACCCCATCTCAACAA
>NZ_QDGA01000011.1 GCF_003347665.1 Microvirga calopogonii | reverse complement strand
TCTCAAGACCCGGGAGAGTAGGTCATTGCCGGACCTGCCAAGGACAACGCCACACACGCCTCTGATACGATGAACCATGTTCTCGCGGCGCTTCTTCGAGCGCCGCGTTTGCATTTGTAAGCCGCAAGCGCTTGCCAATGCCCTCTTCGCCTTGATCGCCTGCGATCAAGGCCCACAGCTTGGGGTTTGGCCGCGGCCAGACTCGCACGCCTTGGCGCGGGGTGGAGCAGCCCGGTAGCTCGTCAGGCTCATAACCTGAAGGTCACAGGTTCAAATCCTGTCCCCGCAACCAATCTCACACCAGCACAAAGCCCCCGCGCCCGAAACGACACCGGGGGCTTGCTGCCGTTCAGACAGCCACACGACAGACGGCGCGATACGACGCGCGACACGCCCGACAAGAGCCACGGCATCAGGGCATCGCGAATACCGCCGGGAGAACGGGATCCAAACCCACGGCTCCCCGGTTGTCGCAAGGAAACTCCAGCCCTCACAATCCGATTGCTTGAGGAAGCGGATCGCTCATCTCTCGGGTAGAACCAGGATCGTCTCTGCCAACAAAAAGCCCCCGATGCTGAACGCAAAGAGGGCTGTGTCGGTGAATGACATGAACAGGGCTGCGAAGGGGCTTGCTTCGCGTGCTATGCGACCTGGCCGACAGGGTCGAGATCGGCATTCATGGAGAAACGCTCGAGCTGAACGGCGTAAGCCGCTTCCAGTCCTTTGAGCCGCGTCTCGGGTTCGGGCACGATCCGATCCACAGCGGACGTCAGCCGCGTGCAAAAACGGTCCGACGCGGAAACCAGGAGACGGAGTGATCTTGCATTGGGTGGATAGCCCGACGAAGCATCCCGCACGAGCGCGGTCGCCGAGGCGTAAAGATCGTCGACCGCTGCCTCGATGCCGGGATCGCGCTTGAGCAGGCTCATGGTATTGATCAGGAGCACGCGCAGATCATGCAGATCGTCTCCCCTGCCCGCCTGCGAGATGAGGTTCACGACCTTTTTGACGGCTTCGATTCTCTCGTTGATCGTTTGCGTGATGTTGCTCTCGGCCATGAGCCTTCCCCCTGTCAGGCATGCGTAAAATCCCGTGGGACTCACAAGATCGAGAATGCGCCGTCATGGTTAATCAATCCTTACGGAGCGATCGGAAATCGGCTCGAAATCGTTGTTCTGCAACGCTCTCAGCCTCCGTCGAGGAAAGTTTCCGTTACGGACGTCTCAAGCATTGAGATTTGACCGGAAGCCGACTAAACCTCCCAGCACTCTTGATTTGAAATCACCATGCACCTGCAGCTCGCCCTCATACGACCGCAATGGTCCTCATCACGAAGCCTGCGTTTCGTGAAGGGTTGCCGCGTCATGCATGAACATGAGCTGCGACCCGATCCGGGGCCGGCTCCATGGTTCCCGGCGGCGAGGCCCGCGCTCACCGGCACCGTTCATCAGGTGCCCTCCCACTTCATGTCGGCTTAACGGTTATCCGTCGCCGGCACGATCCGGCGAATTTTCCTTCTCTCCGCATTCGCTCTTCTTCTCGCGATGCAGGTTCGCCGGATCCCAGCCTTGCTGAGAACTTGCTGAGAAAAGGAGAAGCCCTGCAATGAACAGGGTCTGGACTGAAGAAGAACTCGAGATTCTGCGCCGCGACCGGGAGGCCAGGATTCCTGTCCCCGTCACAGCCGCGAAACTGGGACGGCCCGTGCCGGCAACCTATGCCAGGGCGCGGTTGATCGGCACCCTCGTCCAGCCTCACCAGACCTGGGACGAAGCCAGCGTCGCACGGTTGCGGGAACTCGTCTCGGCCGATCCGCCGCTGACCGACAAGCTGATCGCCGCCGAGCTCGGCCGAACCGTGACCCAGATCCGCTGGAAGATGCAGGACCTCGGTCTGATCGGCGTGCGCGACCTCTCCAAGCTGGCGAAGATCACCGCGGCTGGAATGGCTCGTCCCAAGGCGCCTCAGACGCATTCCGTCAAACCGGTGATGCAGAAACCGACCCTGCAAGAACCAGCTCGCTCCCCGGCACCGGAACGTCATGCTCCTGTCGTCAAGGCTGAGATGCCCGCCCCCTCGGCCGCGCCCCTCCAGAGGAAAGTGCTGCCGTCAATCGACGTCCAGGCGGCGCTCGTTCAGGCGATCAAGGCGCTCGAAGCATCGATGGCGGAGCACCTGAAGACGATCGTCGCCGAGACGGAAGCGGGGATGATCCGCGCGGCAAGGGCCGCCATTGCCGAGAAGGGGCGCATCGACCAGCGGCTCGTCATTCGGGTCAAGCGCTCTGCCGAGGCCGCCGCCCGCCGCGACGCGGAGGCGAAGAAAGCCGAAGCGGACGCCCAACAGCGGCAAATGGAGTCTTGGAAAGCGGAGGCCGAAGCCAAGCGGAAGGCTGCCGAGGCGTCCCGCCAAGCCCGTGAGGAAGCTGCTCGACGGGCGCGCGAAGAGAAGGCCCGCGAAGAAAAGGCACTCCGAGAAAAGGAGCAGCCCGCCGCGGCCAAGCCGGTCTCGAAACCCAAGGAGCCGGAGAAGAAGGCCGTTCTGCCCGCCGTGCAGGGTGTTTCCAAGGTCGCACCTCTCCGCCCTGCCCCGCAGCCTGTCGCGCCGAGTGCCCCGAAGATCGTCGTCACCGAGGCTCCCGCCGCCCCCCGCGCCGTGGAGCCCGAAACGGCGGGAGAACAGACGTCCGGCCGCGGCGGCTGGAAATCCGTCCGCCGGGATCCTGCGCGCGCTCTTGCGCAAGCCAAGGCGAAGGCAAAGCCTGCCAACCGCGCCGATGCGATCGACCTCGCCCAGGCTGCGCAGGCGGCCATCGAGCGCTTCATCGCTGAGCGCGGCGTGACGAAATCCGAGTCGAGCGGCATCCAGTCGGTGGTGTCCCGCCTGCAGGCGCGGGGCTACATCGTGGTGCGCGATGAGACCGGCTGGACCATCGACCAGCGTCATCGTGTTGGCAGCGAGGCCGAGCTGTTCGCCTTCGCGGAAGCGCGCGGCATCACGTTGAGTGCGGCGGCCTGATCGCGGCACGCCGCATCCGACAGAAGCATATCCTGGGGATGGCATGTCCACTTTTCCTCACGATGCGCTATCTCCATGATCCGCTCCGCGACGGCAGCGGATCATGGAGATGAAGATGGAAAAACGTCGGCTCGGCCGCTCGGACTTGATGGTTTCCCCCCTGTGCCTCGGCGGCAACGTCTTCGGCTGGACGGCCGATGAGGCGACGTCGTTCAAGGTGCTCGACGCCTACGTCAATGCCGGGCTCAACTTCATCGACACGGCCGATGTGTATTCTACCTGGGTGCCCGGCCACACGGGCGGCGAGTCGGAAACCATCATCGGCAAATGGATGAAGATTCGCGGCAATCGCGACAAGCTCGTGATCGCCACCAAGGTCGGGTCCGAGATGGCGCCGGATCGGAAGGGGTTGTCGAAGGACTATATCCGCTCTGCAGTGGAAGCCTCGCTCCAGCGTCTCCAGACCGACCATATCGATCTCTACCAATCCCATCGGGACGATCTCGACACGCCGCAGCAGGAGACGCTCGAGGCTTATGCAGAGCTGATCCAGGCCGGAAAGGTGCGGGCCATCGGGGCCTCGAACTTCACGGCCGCCCGGCTGAAGGAGGCGCTGGATATCAGTGGCGAACTCGGGTTGCCGCGCTACGAAAGCCTGCAGCCGAAATATAATCTGTCCGACCGCGCAGAATACGAGGCCGAGCTGGAACCGCTCTGCCGGAAGGAAGAGGTCGGTGTCATTCCCTACTACGGTCTCGCCAGTGGGTTCCTGACGGGCAAGTACCGGTCTGAGGCTGATTTCGGCAAGAGCGTGCGCGGTGGGCGCATGGCGGCCTATCTCGATGTTCGCGGCCGGCGCATCCTGGCGGCCCTGGACGCGGTCTCCGCCCGGAAGCAGGCCACGCCGGCCCGGGTCGCGCTCGCTTGGCTGATGGCGCGGCCGGGGCTCACGGCCCCGATCGCGAGCGCCACGAGCGTGGAGCAGGTCCGGGATCTCGTTCAGGCGACCCAGCTCCGCCTCGACGACCAGGATATCGCGGAGCTCGACCGGGCCAGCAGCCCGGCTTGAGGCGGGGAATCGATCCCGAAGCCTCCGATCCGGTTTCGCGTCCAGTCCGGGAGACATGGCATTTTTGCATGGCAGCCCTCCGTTGCATCGGGTGGAGGGCTGATTATCTCGTACCAACCTGTGCTTATGATAATTCCACAGGATGAAACGAGGTTTTCGATGAGCGCCGATGCCAGTGCATTGTTCCAGCCCTTCACCCTAGGCGACCTGACCCTGCCCAACCGCCTGGTCATGGCCCCCCTCACCCGCAACCGTGCGGCGGAGGGAGACGTCGCTCGCGATATCACGGCGACCTATTATGCTCAGCGCGCGAGCGCCGGCCTCCTGATCTCGGAAGGCTCGCAGATCTCCCATCAGGGCCAGGGCTATCTGCGTACGCCAGGCATCTACTCGCCTGAGCAGGTCGCTCATTGGCGACGGGTAACCGATGCGGTTCACAAGGCGGGCGGCCGGATCTTCATCCAGCTCTGGCATGTGGGACGGGTCTCCCACCCGTCGCTCCAGCCTGGCGGCGTCGCGCCCGTCGGCCCCTCGCCCATCCGCGCTCAAACGAAGACGTTCCTCGAGGAAGGCTTCGCCGACGTGTCCGAGCCCCGCGCGCTCGAACTCTCGGAGATTCCGGGGATCCTGCGGGACTACGAGAACGCTGCCCGCAACGCCAAGGAGGCAGGTTTCGACGGTGTCGAGATCCATGCGGCGAACGGCTATCTGCTCGACCAGTTCATGAAGGACGGCTCCAACAAGCGCACCGATGCCTATGGCGGCTCGATCGAGAACCGGGCCCGCCTGACCATCGAGGCGGTGGAAGCCGTGCTGAAGGTCTGGGACAAGGGGCGTGTCGGCATCCGCCTGTCTCCGGCCAAGGTGAACGATGCGGAGGATTCGAACCCCCAGGCCCTGTTCAGCCATGTGGTTGAGAAGCTCGACAGCCTGGGTCTCGCCTATATCCACATCATCGAAGGAGCCACTCAGGGCGACCGGAATGCGGTGAGTGTGGATTACGAGGGCCTGCGCCGCTCCTTCCGCGGGGCCTACATCGCCAATAACGGCTATAGCCGCGACATGGCGGCCGAGGCCGTTTCCAACGGCCGTGCCGATCTGGTGTCGTTCGGACGCCTCTTCATCGCCAATCCGGACCTCGTCGAGCGCTTCAGGCTCAACGCACCGCTCAATGAGCCGGACCGCGCCACCTTCTATGGCGGCGGCACCGAGGGCTACACGGATTATCCGGCTCTCGAGAAAGCCGCCTGAACGTCAACAGCCCTGGCAGATTCCCCGTCTCACCCTCTTATCGGCATCCTCAATGAGTTGCTCCTCGCGAGAGCTGGGATTGACGGCCGAACGCTCACCCGGTTGCAGGCGGTTGCCGCCTGCAACCGTCCCCGTGGAGCGGGGCCCTGTTTGGGAGCCGCCTGATCCCGCGGCGGTTCCTCCCGTGCTACCTTCGGTACCGGGAGGCGGAATCGTTCCCGTCGTCTCCCGACTGCCTGTTCCCGTGTTTCCCGTCGAGCCACCCATGCGGCTGGAGCTGTTTCCAGGATCGGCACTTCCCTGGGCGCCCTGAGCAGGTGGCCGCATGGGCGTTGCTCCGGGCTGAGTAGCGCCGCTCGGAGACGCCGAGGAGCCTGTTGACGGTGAGGCCGACGAGCCGCCGGAAGAACCGGAAGCGCCGCCCGCGCCTCCTCCGCTGGAGCCGCCCGAGGAGCCCTGCGCCCATGCGCTTCCGGCGATCAGGCAGCCCGCGAGTAATGCGGTCGAAATGGTGAGGTGACGCATCGGCTTCTCCCTTCGGGTCGCTGTTGCACGTCAACTCCAAGCAAACTCACGACTCTTGGCGACCGTTCCGCCAAATTGTCAGGCTCACCGGTCCGGCAGGGTCGAGGATGCGGCGGGGCTCCGGCTTCAACCCTCGTTCGGCCAGGAGGTCTTCCGCGCTCGTACCTTCACCCCATCCTGAGAAGACGGGTACACCGTCAGGAATGGAGGTTCCCTCGGCACGGGTCAGGTGAAAGGCGTCATACCCGATGGCGAGGAAGAGGTCGAAGACCCGGCGACCACCGGGCACGGCCACCCGTCCACCGTCCGGCAGGATAGTCCGAATAGCCTGATCCCAGCGAAGCGCCTCGGGGTTCCACCACCAGCCATCCGGCCGTCGCTCAAGTCCGGACGAGGATGAGGACAGGATCATCCGCAGCCGGCCCCTCGGGTTCGGATTGGCCTCATGGCCCAGGCGGCCGAGCACCGTCACGGCCGACTTGTTGAGCTCGGCCTGGAAATAGGCCCAATCCGCGTCGTTGCGGAGCACATCGGGCGTCCGCCCGGACGCATCGGCGATACAATCGTTGTCCGACACGATGGCGTAACCGTGGATCTCAATCCGAGACAAAGACCGGTCCTTTTTCAAGATGAATCTCTGAGGGCGGCGCTCCTCAGAATGCCGAGCACCACAGCCCATTGAGCACATGCCGCGGCAATTGGGTACCCGCTTGCATGGTTGCATCGACCCTGTCGTCGCTGGGCATGCACCATGATTCAGGCATGAGGCGCAACCGTGGGGATGACGACGAGTTCCACCTTGCCAGCCGAGGACGAAAATCAGATGAAACGATTATGATGCAAGAGCGAGAGTGACACGATGCGCATTGCCACCTGGAATGTGAACTCCATCAAGCAGAGGCTGGACCACCTCGCCACTTTCGTGAAGAGCGCGGATCCGGATGTGCTCTGCCTCCAGGAGTTGAAATGCGTGGACGAAGCCTTTCCCCGCGCGGAGGTCGAGGCGCTGGGCTACAACGTCGTCACCCATGGCCAAAAGGCCTATAACGGCGTCGCCATTCTGTCCAAGCGTCCGTTGGAGGATGTGCGCCGGGGCCTACCGGGAGACGAAAGCGATGAACAGGCCCGCTACCTGGAAGGCGTGATCTCGACCTCTCAGGGCGCGGTGCGGATCGCCTCCATCTATCTGCCCAACGGCAATCCCATCGGCACGCCGAAATTCGACTACAAGCTCGCCTGGATGGACCGCCTTCGTACGCACGCGAAGAGTCTCCTCCTGCTCGAGGAGCCCCTGGTCCTGTGCGGCGACTACAATGTCATTCCCGAGCCCAAGGACGCCATGGATCCGGCGGCATGGGCCAATGACGCCCTGTTCCAGCCGGAGAGCCGGGCCAAGTTCCGGGAGCTGGTCAATCTCGGCTTCCTCGACGCCGTGCGCGCCTGCAACGATCAGCCCGGCCTCTACTCGTTCTGGGACTACCAGGCAGGCGCCTTCCAGCGGAACAACGGCATCCGCATCGATCACCTGCTGCTGTCGGCCCAGGCGCAGGACAGGCTCAGGACTGCCTCGATCCGGAAGGAAGTGCGCGGCTGGGACAAGCCGTCCGACCATGTGCCGGTCATGGTCGATCTGGATATCGAGTAGCGATCGCACGGTTCGTCATCACGCATAAGGTCTGCCAGCCGCGCTGCAGTCCCTTCCACGTCATGGCCGGCCTTGTGCCGGGCATCCCAATTCCATCACGCGCCGTGCTTTTCTAATCGAGATCACCGGCACAAGGCCGGTGATGACGTCGATGGTTGCGCGCCAGACTGCTTTACCGGCGCGACTGGATGTATTGCTCCAGGAGGGCCAGGGCGAGCTTGCGGTCGCTCTCGTCGGCCGCCGCGAAGGCTTCGTCATAGAGCGATACGATCCACTGATCCTTAGGCGCATCGGTCGAGGCTTCGCGCGCAAGGGTGAGCCACATGAGACCCTTCGACCGCTGGCGCGGAACGCCCTGCCCGGTCATCAGGAGATGCCCGAGAAGCGCCTGGGATGCCGTGTGTCCCTTCTCGGCCGCCAGATTGAACCAGCGGGCCGCATGGCGGGCGTCCTTCCGGACGCCGGTCCCCTCGAGATAGAGACGGGCGAGATTGTACTGCGCGTTGGAGTCGCTGAAATACGTCGCCGCGTAGCTGAACATCTCGACGGCCCGCTCAGGGTTGGCCGCGACATAGCTGTCCTTGATGCCGTCCAGGAAGTAGGTGCCGAGCGCCACGAAGGCGCTGGAAACAACCGATGCGTTGGGAGAATCGGGACTCTCGTCCGCGTGCTGGTCGGCAAGCCGCGAGAAGTACTCGAACGCCTTCAGGTCGTCGTGTTCGACGCCGTCGCCATCCGCATACATGCGCCCGAGCTTCCAAAGCGCGAGCGAATGCCCCTGCCCCGCCGCGTATTCGAGCGCGTGCACGGCTCCGATCTTATCGCCCGCATAGTAGTCGCGCATGCCGCTGCGCAGGGCATCGCGCGCCGAACCGTACTTGATGCCCGGAGCGAGCGCGGGAGAAAGAGCTGGCGTGAGCGGCTGCGGACGCGGCGCGGCATCAAGCGCATAGGCGGCACCAGCGCCGAGGGTAGCCACCCACAACGTGGCTGCGATGAGTTTAAACGTCCGCATAGGTTTCTTTTTCTGCGGCTCCGCCGGGATGGGTCACAGCCCCGTCCCGTGCAGGACCAACGGTTTGCGAATATTTCCAGAGATAGCCCGAGGTGGCACTCGTCTCCCGCGGCTTCCATTCGGAACGGCGCTTGGCCAATTCCTCGTCCGAAAGCTCCACGTCGATTGTGCCCTTGATGGCGTCGATGGCGATGATGTCGCCGTCCTTGATCAGGCCGATGGGGCCGCCCACCGCCGCTTCCGGCCCAACATGGCCAATGCAGAAGCCGCGGGTCGCACCCGAGAAACGGCCATCGGTGATGAGAGCCACCTTGTCGCCCATGCCTTGTCCGTAGAGCGCCGCCGTGGTGGAGAGCATCTCGCGCATGCCGGGACCGCCGCGCGGCCCCTCATAGCGGATTACCAGGACCTCGCCTTCCTTGTACTGGCGCGTGGAGACGGCCTCGAAACAGGCCTCCTCACCGTCGAAGCAGCGGGCCGGGCCGCGGAACGTCTGCTTTTCCGCCGCCATGCCGGCGACCTTCACGATGGCACCTTCCGGCGCGAGGTTGCCCTTGAGCCCGACGACGCCGCCGGTAGGCGTGATGGGCTTGTCGGCCGGATAGACCACGTCCTGATCGTCGTTCCATTTCACGGAAGCGAGGTTCTCGGCCATGGTCCGGCCGGTCACGGTCATGCAGTCCCCGTGCATGTAACCGTGGTCGAGAAGCGTCTTCATGAGAAGCGGGATGCCGCCGACCTCGAACAGGTCCTTGGCGACGTAACGCCCGCCGGGCTTCAGGTCCGCGATGTAAGGCGTACGCTTGAAGATCTCCGCGACATCGAACAGGTCGAACTTGATCCCCGCCTCATGGGCGATGGCGGGAAGATGCAAGGCCGCGTTGGTCGAGCCGCCGGAGGCCGCCACCACCGTTGCGGCGTTCTCCAGGGACTTGCGGGTCACGATATCGCGTGGACGGATGTTCTTGGCGATCAGCTCCATGATCTGCTCGCCGGCAGCGGCACAGAAACGGTCGCGGATCTCGTAAGGCGCCGGTGCGCCGGCCGAATAAGGCAGAGCGAGCCCCATGGCCTCGGAGACGGTCGCCATGGTGTTGGCCGTGAACTGCGCGCCGCATGCGCCGGCCGACGGGCAGGCGACCTGTTCGAGCTCGGTGAGATCCTCATCCGACATCTCGCCGACCGAGTACTTGCCGACAGCCTCGAAGAGATCCTGCACGGTCACCTGACGGCCGCGGAAGGAACCCGGAAGAATCGATCCGCCATAGATGAAGATGGACGGCACGTTGAGGCGCACCATCGCCATCATCATGCCCGGCAATGACTTGTCGCAGCCAGCCATGCCCACGAGCGCATCGTAGGAATGACCTCGCATGGTCAGCTCGACCGAATCCGCGATCACCTCGCGGGACGGGAGCGACGCCTTCATGCCCTGGTGACCCATGGCGATTCCATCGGTCACCGTGATGGTGCAGAACTCGCGCGGCGTCCCGCTGGCGGAAGCCACGCCCTTCTTCACGGCCTGAGCCTGGCGCATGAGAGAGATGTTGCAGGGAGCGGCCTCGTTCCAGCAGGTGGCGACGCCGACGAGCGGCTGGGCGATCTGCTCCTTGGTCAGTCCCATGGCATAGAGATAGGAGCGATGCGGCGCGCGAGCGGGCCCCTCCGTCACGTGACGGCTCGGCAGCTTCGACTTGTCGATCAACCGCGCATCCATGGTCCGCACTTTTCTTTCACCCGGTTCTCACGAGGAGACCCAAGTCCTTTGGAACTCTCGTGATCTGCCATGTGCCACGCCACCGATGCAATGACCCTTAGGAAGGATCAACTGAACAGCCTTAACCTGAATTCTGCCCCAGGCGTCGTAACGTAAAGCTTTGGTTTTGAAGCACTTTAGCCGACATAAGGTGTAGCGCTCCGTTTATGGCGGGATCGCGGCGGAGCTTGGGCCAAGAGAGGCAGGATGTTGAAGGTTTGAAGGTGTTGCTTCACCGCAACAATTTTGGGACAGGATTCCCCTTGTCCTCAAGGGATCGAGCCCTACCGACGGCGCCGTTCAGGCCCGGCCAAGCTCGCTTCAGTCCCCGGGCTCTTCGGATGAAAACCAGATATCATCGTAGACCGCGACGGCACTGGAATCAGGCGAGCGATCTCTCCTGACCCAGATGGATCGTACCGCAGCCAGATCGGCTTCGGTCGGCAGGCGGCGGGCGGAGATTCTTTCGGTCGTTCCGCTGCAGGAGATGAAGCCGACGCTCATCAATGATTGCGCGCTGAACCCTCTCTTCCGAGGCATCACCAGAAGCGCGGGACCCCAGCCCTTATGCGGCTGCCAGGGGAAGATCAGGCGCCCACCTGGATTGAGCGCCCGTAGCCATTCGATATCCGGCGCAACAACACCTGCATTGACGTAAATGACGTCCGCCTTCGGCAAGACCCGACCGAAAGCCGAAGCAGCATGGACGGTCACGTTGGAGTAGGCGCCCAGGTTCCTGGCCGCCTGAGCCGCGAGATCGGCCTCGTACTCGAAGGCCTCGACACGCCCGTCCGGCAGGACGAGCAGAGACAGGATGGCCGTATAATAACCGGTCCCCGCGCCCACATGGATCACGGTCTCGCCCGGTTGCGGGCTGACCGCATCGAACCAAGAGGCATGAAGGGCGGGCTCGCCGTTGTTGATGCCACGTTCGAGATCGATGGCGACGAGAACGTTGTCGTAGATGTCGGCGATTTCGGACGTCCGGGTCGCAACGCCCATGCTGATGACGGTCCAGGGAGGCGCCGGCAGAAACATTTCCCGTGGAACGGACGCGAAGGCCTGCTCGATGCGCCCGTCAACGACGTCCGCGAGCCGGGCGACATGCCCGGCATAGGCGCGACGATAACGGTCGGATCCTTCCTGCGGCATGCTGTGAAATCCCCTTGACGCCTCAAGAGTTCCACAGCGGGGAAAGCCGGATCGGTTACATCCTGAACACGCCGAATTTGGTCTCGGGAACCGGAGCGTTCAGGGCCGCCGAAAACGCCAAGGCGAGCACGCGACGCGTCTCGGACGGGAGGATGATGCCGTCGTCCCAGAGGCGGGCGGTAGCGTAGTAAGGCGAGCCTTCCTTCTCGTACTTGTCGCGGATCGGCGCCTTGAAGCCCTCTTCCTCGTCCGCGCTCCAGGTCTTGCCCTCGGCCTCGATGTTGTCCCGCCGCACGGTGGCGAGAACGCTCGCCGCCTGCTCGCCGCCCATCACCGAGATGCGCGAGTTCGGCCACGTGAACAGGAAGCGCGGAGAATAGGCGCGGCCGCACATGCCGTAATTGCCGGCGCCGAACGAGCCGCCGACCAGCAGAGTGATCTTCGGCACCTGCGCACAGGCGACCGCCGTGACGAGCTTCGCCCCGTCCTTGGCGATTCCACCCGCCTCGTACTGGCGGCCGACCATGAAGCCGGAGATGTTCTGCAGGAAGAGAAGCGGAATGCGCCGCTGGCAGCACAGTTCGATGAAATGCGCGCCTTTCAGCGCGCTCTCCGAGAACAGGATGCCGTTGTTGGCGATGATGCCGACCGGCATGCCCCAGATCCGCGCGAAGCCGGTGACGAGCGTCGTGCCGTAAAGGCGCTTGAACTCGTCGAACTCGGAACCGTCGACCAATCGGGCAATCACCTCGCGGATGTCGTATTGCTTCTTGAGGTCGGTGGGCACGATCGCGTCGAGATCGTCGATGGCGTATTTCGGCTCCACCGGTTCGGCGGTGTCGATATCGATGCTCTTGCGGGTGTTCAGCGTGCCGACGATCCGGCGCACGATGGCGAGCGCATGGACGTCGTCGGTGGCGTAATGATCCGCCACGCCGGAAAGGCGGGCATGGACATCCGCGCCGCCCAGATCCTCGGCCGAGACGACCTCGCCCGTCGCCGCCTTCACCAGGGGCGGGCCGCCGAGGAAGATGGTCCCCTGGTGGCGCACGATGATCGTCTCGTCGGACATGGCCGGCACATAGGCGCCGCCCGCCGTGCACGAGCCCATCACGCAGGCGATCTGCGGAATGCCGAGCGAGGACAGGGTCGCCTGGTTGTAGAAGATCCGGCCGAAATGCTCCCGGTCCGGGAAGACGTCGGTCTGGTGTGGCAGGTTCGCGCCACCGGAATCGACCAGATAGATGCAGGGCAGACGGTTCTCGCGCGCCACTTCCTGGGCGCGCAGGTGCTTCTTCACCGTCATCGGGTAATAGGTGCCGCCTTTGATCGTCGAGTCGTTGCAGACGATCATGACCTCACGGCCTTCGACGCGCCCGATGCCGGTGATGATCCCGGCGCCGTGGATCGCGTCCTCATACATGCCGTGAGCGGCGAGTGAACCCAGTTCCAGGAACGGAGCGCCTGGATCGAGGAGGCGCATCACGCGCTCCCGCGGCAGAAGTTTCCCGCGGGCGAGATGGCGCTCCCGCGCCTTGACGGGGCCGCCTTCCGCCACTGCCAGCCGCTTTGCCTGGAGATCCCGGGCGAGTTCGTCCCAGGCGGCGCGGTTCTCCCGCGCGGTATCCGATGTCAGATCGGCGGAGGTGGCGATGACGGGCACGGCGGCTTTCTCCCTCGTTCTTGGTCTCGGCTCCTTCACGGCAGAAAGCCGGAGGGCCGTGAACGTCAGTACCTAGAACCTGGGAGCCGATGCAACCGGGATCGGCAGCCTCTCGCGTCAGCCTTTCGCACGAATGACGGTTTCCTGGCGCACGACACCCGGGCCGCAGCGATACGCGATGCCGCGCACGAGCGACCAGTCATGGGACACCTGCTGCAGGTAGAGATGCGTGCCGCCGAGCGCGACGGTGGACTGAAGCATGTCCTCGGTGGCGTAGCCGAAGGTGGAGCTGCCGAGGGTCGTGCCGAAGCCGATATAGAGGGGTCTGGCCGTCCCCGGGGTCGTCGGGGTCACGGGACTGACTTCACCGAGACGGGTGCAGACCCGCACGTCCGCCGGCGAATCGACGATCTTGACGAGTTCCGTCGGCTCGGGCCGGTAAGCGCAGGCCGAGGCAGCCAGGGCGACGAGGGAAGCGAGTAAGGCACGTTGCATGGAAGTTCCGCCAATGATCAGCCGTTTGCTCCAGCTTAGAGCATGAAGCGGCCTTGGGGAGAAGCCTTGCCGTAACCTCTGTGAAAAACCTAGACGCCGTGGCTCAAGAGCAACGGTGTCTCCACCCTCTCGGTCGGCCCGAAGATCTCCTCGAAAGCCCTGCGCATGGCCGCATCCACCTCCGGCATGGTGACCGGGATGCCGAGATCGACGAGGCTCGTGACCCCGTGCTGGGTCACGCCGCACGGAACGATGCCGGTGAAATGCGAAAGATCGGGCTCCACGTTGAGGCTGATTCCGTGGAAGGTGGCCCAGCGGCGGACGCGGATGCCGATGGCGGCGATCTTGTCCTCCGCGGCCTCTCCCTTGTCCGGCCGGCGCACCCAGACGCCGACCCGGTCCTCCCGGCGCTCGCCACGGATGTTGAAGGCATCCAGGGTCGCGATGAGCCACGCCTCCAGGGCCGTCACGTAGCGGCGCAGGTCCGGAGCGCGGCGCTTGAGGTCGAGCATCACATAGGCGACCCGCTGGCCGGGCCCGTGATAGGTGTATTGCCCGCCCCTGCCCGTCTGGTGAACCGGGAAGCGATCCGGGTCCACGAGGTCCTCCGCCTTGGCCGAGGTCCCGGCCGTATAGAGCGGCGGATGCTCCACCAGCCATACCAGCTCCCTCGCCTCGCCGGCGGCAATCGCCTCGGCGCGGGCCTCCATGAAAGCGACAGCGTCCTCGTAGGCGACGAGGTGGTCCGTGATGGCCCATTCCACCGGAGGCGAGCCTCTCTCGGGCTGGAACTGAACGGTCAGGCTGTCTCGCGGGTTCGACACCGATTCACCTTGAAACTTGGCGGGAGGCAGAGCGGGATTGTCCTGGTCCCTGAGGGAGCCGTAGGCATCCTCGGCTCTTCGTAAACTCCCGCTTATATAGTGGTTGCAGGTGCTTATCGCCTATACCGTGCTCCGCAGACGAGGCATTCGCTCACGTCAATTTGCCGATCCGCAACGGAAGGGGTTGCAGCCCCCCGGTCGATCTGCTAGAGCGGCCTCGTCTTCGGGAGATCCACTCCTGAACCCGAGTTCGCGGTCATGGCGGAATTGGTAGACGCACTACCTTGAGGTGGTAGCGGGGAGACCCGTGGAGGTTCGAGTCCTCTTGACCGCACCAATTTCGGCACTCACGTGCCGAAGACGAAAAGGCCCCTTCGGGGGCCTTTTTTGTTGACCATCCCGGCAGGCGCAGGCGGCCTGAGCCAACTGCTCACGCGCATGCATCGGTCCTGCAGAAAAGATCGTCGAGCGATTCTTCGAGAAAGTCTTTTGGGCGCATTGCAAGGGTTCGCCCTCGCACCTAAAAGGCGGACAACCCACCTTCAGAGGACGGCTGATGCTGGAAGTCGAAGACAAGACGCCGCTTCCGAAGTCCGATGAGCCCGAGACCGAAGCCCTGGCCTTCAGGGACGAGGAGGGTGAGCTCAATCCGGAATTCCTGGCCGCCGCGGCCGATGCCATCGAGGCCTCGGAAGTCGAGCGCCTCCAGAAGCTCGTCGAAGACTTCCACGAATCCGAGCTCGGTGACCTGCTCGAAGCGCTCGAACCCGATCAGCGCCCTCGCCTCATCGAGCTTCTCGGCCGGTCCTTCGACTTTGCCGCCCTCACCGAGGTGGACGAAGCAGTCCGCGAGGAGATTCTCGAAGAGCTCGAAACCTCGACCGTCGCCGAGGGTGTCCGCGACCTCGATTCCGACGATGCCGTCACAATTCTCGAGAGCCTTCCCGAAGAGGAGAAGGCGGAGGTCCTCGAGCAGCTTCCGGCCATCGAGCGCGTCGCGCTTCAACGGTCCCTCGATTACGCCGAGGACAGCGCCGGTCGGCGCATGCAGACCGAGTTCATCGCCGTGCCGCCGTTCTGGACGGTGGGGCAGACCATCGACTTCATGCGCGAGACGGCGGACCTGCCCGAGACCTTCTACGAGATCTTCGTCATCGATCCGGCGGGCCATCTGCTCGGAGCCGTGGCGCTGGACCGGCTCCTGCGCTCGAAGCGTCCGGTCACGATCCAGGAGATCATGGACGACGAGCCCGACCGGGTGAAGGCGACCGAGCACCAGGAGGAGGTGGCGCGCCTGTTCGAGCGCTACAACCTCGTGTCCGCGGCCGTGGTGGACGAAGCGGGCCGTCTCGTCGGCGCCATCCTGGTCGACGACATCGTGGACGTGCTCGAGGAGGAGGCCGACGCCGACATCAAGCAGCTCGGCGGCGTGAAGTCCGACGAAGAGCTTTCGGACACGGTCTTCTATACCCAGAGGAGCCGTTTCCCCTGGCTCTTCGCCAACATGTGCACGGCCTTCCTGGCCGCGGGCGTGATCCGCGTTTTCGAGGAATCCCTGGAACGGATGGTAGCGCTCGCCATCCTGATGCCCATCGTCGCCTCCATGGGCGGCAATGCCGGCACCCAGACCATGACGGTGGCCGTCCGGGCGCTCGCCACCCGTGAACTCGGCCGCGCCAATGCCTGGCGCATCATCCGCCGCGAGGCGGCGGTCGGCATGCTCAACGGGCTGGTCTTCGCCATCATCCTGGGAACGGTCGCGAGCGTGTGGTTCCAATCGCCCCAGATCGGCTTGGTAATCGGCCTTGCGCTCATCTCGGTCCTGCTCTTCGCGGCGCTCGGCGGCATCTTCGTCCCCCTGACTCTCAACCGGTTCGGCGTCGATCCTGCCGTGTCATCCGGCCCCTTCGTCACGAGCATCACGGACATCGTCGGTTTCTTCTCGTTTTTAGGTATCGCAACGCTCTGGTTCCGCCTGTAGCCTCGCTTCGCGCATCGCTCGTAAGGGCCTGTTAACGCTCTTCGGGCATCTCTGGTGCGATCCCGTTTTGCGTACAATACAGTTGAACCGATGAAGACTCGCCGCCGCTCCCCCAGCCGCTCCAAGAGTTCCGGCCTGACGACTTTCGTACGGGCTGCCCGGTTCAGCGCGCTCGCTGCAATCGCCTTGGGTCTCGCCTCCTGCGCCATCATGCCCTCGTCGAGCCGCTATCCGACAAAGGGCGATGTCAGGCCTCACGAAGGCGTCGCATCCGCCCATCAGCTCCCGATCCACGGGGTCGACATCTCCAAATGGCAGGGCGATGTGGATTGGGCCTCCCTGCGCCAGGCCGGCACCCAATTCGCCTTCATCAAGGCGACCGAGGGCGGCGACCACATCGACAGCAAGTTTTATGAGAACTGGCGCGAGGCCAAGCGGGCGGGCGTGCCGCGCGGGGCCTACCATTTCGTCTATTGGTGCCGCCCGGCGCATGAGCAGGCGGCCTGGTTCAAGAGGAACGTCCCCCAGGATCCGGACGCCCTCCCACCGGTTCTCGACGTGGAATGGAACGGCCAGTCGGTGAACTGCCCCAAGAAGGTTCCGCGCGAGCAGGCGCTCGCCATGATCGACGTGATGCTGCGCGAGATGGAAGCCCATACGGGCAAGCGCCCGATCATCTACACGGACATCACCTTCCATAAGGAAATCCTGGAAGGCGAATTCAACGATTATCCCTACTGGATCCGCAGCACGGCGGCCGAGCCGCATGTGCGCTACAACAACCGCCGCTGGACCTTCTGGCAGTTCACGACCACGGGCCGCGTTCCCGGCGTGAAGGGCGATGTCGACCGAAACACGTTCTACGGCACGGAAAACCAGTGGCGCATGTTCGTCCAGAGCGCCTGCGACCCGCGCGACCACGGCCGCCTGAAGGCGCAGGGCCTCTGCCGCGACATGGATCCCGTCCAGACGGCCAGCATCGGCGAGTAGGCCAGCCATTTCGATCGAACGATCAGGCTCCCTCACCCAGCGTGAGGGAGCCGTTTCTTTATGCCATGAGACCAATTGCCGGGCTCGGAGACAGCCCCACCTCTCCTCTTACAGACGATACGGCCTTGATAAGGGCAGCATTGCTGACCAAAATGGGTGATCAGAAAAGTGGTCCATCGCTCCCCGCGACCATGGGCGGGCGAATGGAACCGGGAGGAACAGATGCTGCAGAATGCCGCCAAGGGCTTCAATTTCGATCTCGGCGAGACGGCCGACGCGATCCGCGAAACCGTGAGTGACTTCGCGCAGGAGAAGATCGCGCCCCGCGCCGAGGAAATCGACCGGACGAACCAGTTTCCGCGCGATCTCTGGCCCCAGATGGGCGAGCTCGGCCTGCACGGCATCACGGTCGAGGAGGAATACGGTGGGGCTGGGCTCGGCTATCTCGAACACGTGATCGCCATGGAGGAGATTTCCCGGGCCTCCGCGTCGGTCGGCCTGTCCTATGGCGCCCATTCGAACCTCTGCGTCAACCAGATCCGCCGAAACGGCAACGAGGACCAGAAGCGCCGCTACCTGCCGAAGCTGATCTCCGGCGAGCATCTCGGGGCGCTCGCCATGTCCGAGCCGGGCTCCGGATCCGACGTGGTCTCGATGCGCACCCGCGCCGAGAAGCGCGGCGACCGCTACGTGCTCAACGGCAACAAGATGTGGATCACCAACGGCCCCACGGCCGACACCCTGGTGGTCTATGCCAAGACCGATCCGGCGGCCGGCCCACGCGGCATCACGGCCTTCCTCATCGAGAAAGGCTTCAAGGGCTTCTCCACGCACCAGAAGCTCGATAAGCTCGGCATGCGCGGCTCCGACACCTGCGAACTGGTGTTCGAGGATTGCGAAGTGCCTGAAGAAAACGTGCTCGGTCAGGTCGGCCGGGGCGTGAACGTGCTCATGTCCGGCCTCGATTACGAGCGCGCCGTGTTGGCTGCCGGTTCCACGGGCATCATGCAGGCCTGCATGGACGTGGTCCTGCCCTACATCCATGAGCGCAAGCAGTTCGGGCAGGCTATCGGCGAGTTCCAGCTCGTGCAGGGCAAGGTCGCTGACATGTACGTGACCATGAATGCCGCGAAAGCCTATGTCTATGCGGTCGCCAAGGCGTGCGACCGGGGCGAGACCACCCGGGAGGACGCAGCCGGCGCCATCCTCTACGCGGCAGAAAACGCCACCAAGATGGCCCTCGATGCAATCCAGCTTCTCGGCGGCAACGGCTATATCAACGATTACCCGACCGGTCGCCTGCTGCGGGACGCGAAGCTCTACGAGATCGGCGCCGGCACGAGCGAGATCCGCCGAATGCTGATCGGGCGCGAACTTTTCGCCAAGACGGCTTAGAGCATCGTGCGAAAAAGCGGGCACCGCTTTCGCATGGGAAGATGCGATCGAGCACAGGAATGAAGCTACGAGCGTAAGGTCTATCCGACGTCCGGAGATTCAGGAGTCCTTCCTGATCTTGTAGAGCTGGAACCCGCGCCCATTGTGCACGATCCGCAGGAGATCGGGCGCAGGATTGGCCGTCTCGTCCGGATCGGTGCCGAGCACGATCAGATAGTCGTAAAAGTCGGTCCATCGATCCCAGTAATGGGGGCCATCGGCCGGAGCCTCTTCTTCCTCCGCAGCCACGATGATCTGGCTGATGCGCGGCGTGTCCCCATCTTCCGTATCGACGTGCCCGCCGTATTCCGGCCGCGCGTGAAGGATCTGCTTTCCAGGCACGACGAACAGGCGGGAGACGAGCGCCGAGCGCTCGATTACCGCAAGCGTCGGCGCATGGGACAGGGCGGCGTCGACAGGGCCCTCGGCGGGATCGTCCGCCTGGGTGACGAGCAGACGCGAGCCCGAGGGCATGAGGCGGAGCGAGCTTTTCAGCTCCTGAAGCGGCTGCGAGATGGCCACCCAATGGGCTGAGACGTCGACGACGCGGAAGGCGATCGCGACGAGGCAGACCGCGAAGAAGGCGTTGTGGTTCTCGAGCCTTTTCAGATCGACCGAAATGAAACCAAGCGTCATGAAGAAGATGCCTACAACGATGCGCTGGTCGGCCATCCAGGACCCGAAGGCCATGCGCGGCATGGCCAGAAAGGCCAGAGTCAGCACACCGGCCACAATCAGGCCAGCCGGATGAAAACTGACCAGACCGCGTTTGATGGCGATTCCAATGGCGATGGCGATCAGGATCAGGAAGGGGATGTCGGTGACATCGGAATAGACCGAGAGGAAAAGCGTAAGGGCCTCGAACTTTCCCTGCGATTCCCAGACGATGTCGTGCGAGAGCCCCCATGTCGGGCTGCTGACCAGGAAATAGAGGAAGGGCAGGAACGGTACGCCGAGTGCCAGGGCGCTCCTCAGCAGAGGCGCAGGCTTCCAGGCCTTCTGCGTCCAGAGCCGCCAGAACTCGAAACTGGCGATTCCGAGGCCATAGAGACCGAGCGCCGACAAATGGCACACATAAAGAACCGCGCAGAAGACGAAGCTCGCAAGGGCTCGGATGACCATCGGCTTCCCGCAGAGCGTGATCCAGACGGAGAGACCCAGCACCGCCGCCCCAACGCCGAACAGGTAATTCATCAGACCCGTGAACAGAAAGCCGTTATAGACGAACAGCCCGCCCACGAGGGGCCAGGCCGACCAGCGCCCGTCGAGCGTGCGATGCAGCAGCATCGGCCCCAGGAGCATCAGGAGGAGCGTCAGCCCCACGAAGACCCGACCAGCGGCATAGACACCGAAGACCTGGACCAGCGGCGGGACGATCAGGTCCATGATGAGATTGGGAATCGGCGCCCAGGCGACCTCGTAGAACCGCGACAGGGGCTCGTTGCCCGGGATGCTCGCAAGCGCCTGCATCCGGGCCAGGTGATTGGGATAATCCTCCAGCGGCGGCACGATCGTGTAGAACAGCGGCAGAAGGATCAATGCCGCCACGAGCACCGTCTGCTTGAGGACGACCCAGGGGCGCTCGATGCTCCTGTCGAGAGACGCGGGGGCCGACAGGCCGCGATTATGAAATTCAGACATCCCCTACCCCGCATCCGCATTGTTCATGGACGGCGCGAATCCCGTCTCTACAGGACGGCATAAGAGCCAGCTCCCGTTCCAGGTCAACCTCATCGTTCAAAGAGGCACTTTGAGAAATGTCTGGAAAGCCGGGCATTGCGACACTTCGCTCAGATCGTCCACACATCCCGGGTGATGGCGATGAGGGAAAAGCCTCGGTCGCCCCTGCGGAAGATCAGGCGCAGGCTCTTCCACTCCAGGTCGGTTGCAACGGTTTTACCGCGGATATGCAGTTCGACGACAACACTGTCGGGCGCAAAGGCGTGATTGTTGTTGATATCGTTTCCCCTCTGACGCGGTTCATTGTAGCGTACCTCATCCGCTCTGCGGTAATCCGCACTCCATACGAACTCCTCGAAGTAGCGGCGGCAATCGGCCTCGATGGGGTCGCCGCTGCCGTCCTTCTCGCCCCAATGGCGCACCCGCGGATCCGTAGCGCAGCGCTCGACCTCGGCTCGGGACAGGCGCACATCGCCGTCATCGATCGTCACATAGGGGCTCACGATCAGCCCCTCCCCACCGACGAACGATGCAAGCTTATTGAAATCCTGTGTCGCCAGAGCGTCCAACACCTCCCTGACGAGACCCTGTACAGCTTGGCGGGCTTCACCGGGTTTCAGCGGCACTACCGAGGCCGATGCGGCACCGAGGGTGAGATACAGCAGCCAAGGGGCGAGAAAGCGATTCATTCACCGTTCCAAACCAGCGCGTGCCTCGACGGCACCATTCTGACATGAAACATTGATGCAGAGGATGGCAAGGTCTAATGGTGGCGTTCGGGGCGGACGGCCGTTATGAGTAGCTACCCCAACGTCAGGAACCTCTCATGACTCTCGACAAGACGATCGCCGATGCCCTTCGCGCTGCCTCTACCGCCACGATCACAACTGTGCTTCTGAAGAAGGGCGTCCGCCGCTGCTGGATGAGGGGGCCGATGCCCGCATTCAATGCCACCGAGAAGATGGTCGGCCGTGCCTTCACCCTGCGCTTCGTGCCCGCGCGCGAGGATCTGGCCACGCCGGAATCCTGGGCCTCACCGCGCTCCACCCGCGCGGCCATCGAGGACATGCCGGAAGGCTGCATCGCGGTGGTCGATTCCATGGGCGTCACCGATGCCGGCATCTTCGGCGACATTCTCACCGCACGCATGCAGAAGCGGGGCGTCGCCGCCCTCATTACCGATGGCGTGGTGCGCGATGCGGCTGGTGTCGAAGGCACTAACCTGCCGGTCTGGTGCGCGGGCGTGGCCGCTCCGCCCTCCGTCGCGGGCCTTACCTTCGTCGGCTGGCAGGAACCCATCGGCTGCGGCGGAGTCGCCATCTTCCCCGATGACGTGATCGTCGCAGACCGCGACGGCGTCGTCGTGATCCCCGCCGCCATGGTGGAAGAGGTCGCCAAGGCCGCCGTCGAGCAGGAGCGCTACGAACTCTGGGTCATGCGTGAGGTCGAAAAGGGTGTCCCCCTCCCCGGCCTGTATCCGCCCAATGCGGAGACCAAGGCCCGCTACGAGGCCGAGTCGAAGGTTTAAGACGTCAAGAAGGATGGCGGGTGTTCTATTACGTCTCGAAAATTGCGTGGTTCTTCGCCACGCCATCCAACCTTCTGATCAGCCTCATTCTGATGGGGCTGATCCTTGCAGCCTTCAAACGCTACCGGCGGGTCGGCATCGGCCTTAGCCTCGTGTTCACCCTGGCGACCATCGTTCTGGGGCTGCTCCCGATCGCCAGCTACATCCTGCTCCCGCTGGAGGAGCGTTTCCCGCCCTTCCGTGACGATGGAAAGCCGGTCGACGGCATCATCCTGCTGGGCGGCTCCGTGGAGGCGGCGGATTCGGCCGCCCGGGGCATAATCGTCTCCAATGAATCGGCCGAGCGCGTCCTCGATACGATCCAGCTCGCCCATCGCTATCCGGGCGCCCGGATCCTGATTTCGGGCGGAGGCGGCACGGTTTTCGGGGATGGGACCGCCGAAGCACCCATCATCGCGGAGTATTTCAAGAGCATCGGGATGGATCCGGCACGCATGCTGATCGAGGATCGCTCGCGCACGACTTACGAAAACGCCGCCTACTCCATCGAGCTCGCCAGGCCCAGGCAGGGCGAGCGTTGGCTGCTCGTCACGTCTGCATGGCATATGCCGCGCGCAGTCGGCGTCTTCGAAAAGGTTGGTTTTGCTGTCGTTGCCTATCCGGTGGATTTCCGCACATCCGGCGGTTCCGGGATCAATCGCCCCTTTGCGTTCATCTCGGAAGGCCTGCGGCGGCTCGACATTGGAACTAAGGAGTGGGCCGGTCTGATCGCCTATTATCTCGCGGGCCGCACGGTGGGGCTGTTGCCATCTCCTCATGGATCTTGGATCGGCGACAGCGCCAACCGATAAGTTCCGCGAAAATCGTCGGGATCGACCGGACGGCCCTTGCGGAGGATGACGATGCGGCCCTCCTTCATGAGGCGCACGGCCACCTTCCTGACCGGCTGCATCAAGGGTCCCCAACCTTCCGGCTGGTTGCCGCCGATGGCCTGGGCCACATCGGCCGGGCTGATGGTCTTGCCGGGGCCACGCTCCTCGAGAAGCGCCAGCATCGCCGTCTCCAGCTCCTCGGGCTTTGCGTTCTTAGACATCGGCTGACCTTAGGGCTGCATCGTGGGCATCGGACAGGAACTGGCGCCGCCACATGACGAGAAGGACGCCGGCCGTCGCTCCGATGAAGAGATAGGCGCTCACGAACCAGCCGAGATAGGCCAGGGAGAAGAAAAAGGCCCGTTGTCCCCTGTTGAAATGCTTCCCGGCCACCGCATTCATCGCGGCGGCCTGACGGGCAACAGCCAGCGCCTCCTCGCGATTGCCCTCCTTCAGCACCGGCACGGCCCCGACGATGATCGCCATGTAGTTGAACAGGCGGTACGACCAGGCGAATTTGAAGAAGGCATAGACGAAGATCACCGCGAGCCCGATCACCTTCACGTCCCAACCCAGGCGCGTCGGCGGCTCTCCGAACGGAAGGTCGGCAAAGAGCGGCAGCACGCTATCCGCCGAGCGCAGGAGCGCCAGCACGCCGCCGATGGCGATCAGAGAGGTCGAGGCGAAGAACGCGGTGCCGTTCATGAGCGAGGCCATGATGGTGGTGTCGACGATGCGGTTCTCCCGCACCACCATCTGCTCCATCCAGTGGTAGCGGTATTGGTTCATGAGCCTGTTGAGGCTGCCTTGCCCGGCAGGCGTGAGTTCGAGCGCGGCATGATACCCGAGCCAAGCGGTAAGGAAGAATGCCAACGCCCCATAATCGAGATTCGTGAAACCCAGCACCCGTCGTCTCCCGTTGACTCCGCCGCCATCTTGCCCAGTTTGTGCAAAGCCTCAATGGGGAGCGACCGTTCATGTCTCAGACCATCACCCGCGGCTACAAGGCATTGCTCGACGAAGCCAATGCGAAGATCAGGACCCTGCCCATCGCCGAGGCCATGGCCCTGCACGGCCGGGACGACGTGGTGTTCGTGGACCTGCGCGACCCACGCGAGCTCGAACGCGAAGGTCGCGTTCCCGGCGCGGTCCATTGCCCGCGGGGCATGCTGGAATTCTGGATCGATCCGGAAAGCCCCTATCACAAGCCGGTCTTCGCCCAGGACAAGACCTTCGTGTTTTTCTGCGCCGCGGGATGGCGCTCGGCACTGTCCACGAAAACGGCGCAGGATATGGGCCTGACCCCGGTTGCTCATGTGGAGGGTGGCTTCACCGCCTGGAAGAATGCGGGCGGTCCGGTCGAGACCGGGGCTCCGGCGAAAGGTTAGACCGTCCCTCGAACCTCGAACCGGCTCGAAAGGTCATATTCAGGATCGCCTTCGTCGAGGATCTCGACCTTCTCCACCCGCGAGCCGGCAGGCCCCTCGTGGCAGGCCTTCAGCATCACCTCGACGAGGTCTTCCGGCCCCGAGAACAAAGCCTCGACCGTACCGTCCCGCCGATTGCGGACCCAGCCCATGAGACCATGCAGCTGCGCCTGATGCTGCGTCCAGGCGCGAAAGCTCACGCCCTGGACGCGTCCGTGGATCAGTACGTGCGAGGTTCGATGTGCGGTCATCATGCCCTATCGTGCGTGCGGCAAGCGCGGTGTGGCGCCCGCCGGAATCCTAATCCACCGTCTGGATAATGCGCTCTGCTCTCGGCAGATCCAGCCTGCGCAGGATTTCATCGGCCTTCGTCTGGCCTCAGCGTGGTCTACGGATCGTTCCCGATGGCGCGTCCCAGAGGGGGCGGACTTTGGGAAGCTGAGGAACCGGTGCGGTGACCTGGGTCCTGGGCAGCCATGTTCCTAAGCTCCGGACGTAATCGTCCGGCAGTCCCGCATGCCGGGCCGCCTCGATCACGCCCTCCATATAGCCCGGCAGCGGCGTGCCCGGCTTGGCGCTCCGTCCGATGTAAACTACGGCCCGGCGCGGACCTTTGTCGGTCACGATGGGCTGGATGACCTTGGTATAGAGGCCCGTCGAGAGGCTCTCGTAGCGGTCGAGGGCGGGAACGTCCGCCAAGGCCAGGTCCCAGACCATGCCCCAGACCGCGCGCTGCGAATCCCGCACCACGGAAGCATAGCCCTCATCGAAGATGATGAAACGATGCCGCATGAGCCGCCCGATGCCGACCGGCTTGGAAGCCGGGCAGCGTTGAAGCATGGCGGTCCGGTCCATGTTGGACCCATAGGCGAAATAGAGGGGCATGGCGTAAGCGCTCTCTTCGTTGGCGTCGGCCTAATCCATGAGAATCTGGCCATCCACCTCCCACGTCATCACCGGCCTTGTGCCGGTGATCTCGATTACGTGAAATGCTGAGCCTCTCGTTATCGGGATGGCCGGCACATGGCCGGCCATGACGTCCAGGTAAATTTCCTGACGGCGGATCGGCCCCAGATTTTCGTCAGCGACCAGTTACTAATAACGATCGAATGTGACCGCGTTATGCGAATTCCATGATAACGGCATCCACCGCCAGGCTGTCGCCTTCCTTGGCGTGGATCTTGGAGATGGTGCCGTCGCGCTCGGCGCGCAGGACGTTTTCCATCTTCATGGCCTCGACGATGCAGAGCGGCTCGCCGGCCTTGATCTCTTGGCCGACGCTGACGCTGATCGCCTTCACCAGACCTGGCATCGGGCAGAGCAGCTGCTTGCCCGTATCGGCCTCGAGCCGCTCGGGCATCAGGGCAGCCAGCTCGGCCTCGCGTCGGGTGTAGACCCTCACCTCGGCCGAGGCGCCGGCATGGGAGAGCACGACGCCATTGAGGATAGGCCGAACCTGCACGGCAATGGCTTCACCGCCGACCGTGCCGGTCCAGACCGGCTCGCCGGGCACCCAGCCCGACACGATGGGCCAAGCCTGACCGCCGATCACGACAGCGAAGCCGCCCTCGATATCCTCGATCACGACCTCGTGCCGCTCCCGGCCCAGGAGCACCACCCGCTCCCGGTCGAACTGCACGCTCGAGACGGACCTCATCTGGCCCGAGATATGGCGCTTGCGCTCGTTGAGCAGGTGATCGATGGCGGCACCGACGGCCGCCATCCTGAGCGCCACTTCACCCTCCGGTGCCGGGGCTCTGAACCCTTGGGGAAACTCCTCGGCGATGAAGCCGGTTGAGAGCTTGCCCGATTGCCAGCGCGGATGCTGCATCAGGGCGGACAGGAACGGGATGTTGTGGCGGATGCCGTCGATGGCGAAGGCATCGAGCGCCGTCGCCTGCGCCTCGATGGCCTGGAGGCGGGTCGGCGCATGTGTGACGAGCTTGGCGATCATCGGATCGTAATAGATCGAGATCTCGCCGCCCTCGTACACGCCCGTGTCGTTGCGCACCGTGACGCCGTCCTGATCGCCCTCCTGGGGCGGGCGGTAGGTGACGAGGCGGCCCGTGGAAGGCAGGAAGTTGCGGACCGGGTCTTCCGCATAGATGCGGCTTTCGACCGACCAGCCGCTGAGCTTCACGTCCGACTGCGACAATCTCAAGGGCTCGCCGGCGGCAACCCGGATCATCTCCTCCACCAGATCGATGCCGGTGATCATTTCGGTGACCGGATGCTCCACCTGAAGGCGGGTGTTCATCTCGAGGAAGTAGAAGGACTTGTCCTGGCCGGCCACGAACTCCACCGTTCCGGCGGAATCATAGCCCACAGCCTTGGCGAGAGCGACCGCCTGCTCGCCCATCAGGCGGCGCGTCTCCTCATCGAGAAGCGGCGATGGCGCCTCCTCGATGACCTTCTGGTTGCGGCGCTGGATCGAGCATTCGCGCTCGCCGAGATAGATGACGTTGCCGTGCTTGTCTCCGAGCACCTGAATTTCGATGTGACGCGGATCGGTAATGAACTTCTCGACGAAGACCCGGTCGTCACCGAAGGAGGATGCCGCCTCCGACTTGGCGCGGGCAAAGCCCTCGGCGACCTCGTCGGCCGAATAGGCGATGCGCATGCCCTTGCCGCCGCCGCCGGCGGAGGCCTTGATCATCACCGGGTAGCCGATCTCGTCGGCGATCTTGATCGCCTGCTCCGGCCCCTCGATCACCCCGAGATAGCCGGGCACGGTCGAGACCCTGGCGGCCGCCGCCGCTTTCTTCGACTCGATCTTGTCGCCCATGGCCGCTATGGCGCCGGGGTTCGGACCGATGAACACGATCCCAGCCTCGGCCAGAGCCTTCGGGAACGCCTCGCGCTCGGAGAGGAAGCCGTAGCCGGGATGGACGGCCTGGGCGCCGGTGGCCTTGCAGGCCTCGATGATCTTCTCGATCACCAGGTAGGACTGGGCTGCGGCCGCCGGGCCGATATGGACGGCCTCGTCGGCCATCTCCACGTGGAGCGCGTCCCGGTCGGCATCGGAATAGACCGCCACAGTCTTGATGCCCATGCGCCGGGCGGTCTTGATGACCCGGCACGCAATCTCGCCCCGGTTCGCAATCAGGATCTTGTCGAACA
This sequence comes from Microvirga calopogonii, assembly GCF_003347665.1. Taxonomy (GTDB): domain Bacteria; phylum Pseudomonadota; class Alphaproteobacteria; order Rhizobiales; family Beijerinckiaceae; genus Microvirga; species Microvirga calopogonii. The sequence continues at coordinate 102,220 of NZ_QDGA01000011.1, read as the reverse complement.
TGAACCCTCGAACGCTCCACCCAAAACAGAACTCAGCCCCACCTCCGTTACTGCACATCCGTGCCTTGGGGAAGCGGGGCTTCGTCAGCATTTAGCGTTAGACGGCAATCCGCCCTTGGGTGGCTGGCTTAATCCAGGCTCCAGGACCGGGATCACGTAATAGGATCGACTTTATCCGGTCCTACTTCACTTCGGCCTCGTAGATATAGAGCGTGGACTTGTCGTCCTCGGGCATGAAGTAGCCGCGGATTCCGGCGTCGCTCGCTTCCATCCAGACTGGGTTGTGGGTCATGTCCATGCCAGAGGCGGACCAGAGCAGAACCGGCGTCTGGAAGATCGGTCGGCCATCCGTGAGGCTGACGAGATCGAGCCCACCGAGGCGGAACAGGGGTGCATCGGGCGTGACCCGCATCTCGGTCACACCGGAGCACAGCATCCGGCTTTTGCCCGCATATTTGCAGTCCTGGTAGTCGAGATAGTGCGAGGTGTTGAGCGCCCTCAGCTTCTCGGGGCTTTCGCCGGCATTCGTGGGCTTTCCACTATCGTCGAGGGACCAGCGGTAGAAGCGGCGCGAGCCCCAGCTCACGCCGTGCAGGGTCTTGTCATCGGTGTTGTGCACCAGGCCGCCCACATGGTCTGCGAAGCGGAACATCTCCTCGGCCTTCATCGTCTCCGGGTCGACCCGGTAGATGATGGATCGGCTGTTCGGGCGGTATTCGGCCACGGGAACCCAGATGTACTTGCCGTCGTAATCGATGCCGCCCGGGTGATAGATCGTCCCCTCGCCGAGAGTGATATCGGCGATGAGATTGCCCTTCATGTCGATCTTGAACAGGTGCCCGACGCCCGCGCCCGTGTCGCGATCATAGCCGTCCACCGGCTGCGGGAACCGCTTGGTCGGCTCCTTGATCTCGACCGAGGACACGAACAGCGTGTCGCCGATCTTCACCATGCCTTGCGGGTGATGGGTCAGAAAGTTGATCGGAACAGCCGAGACCGGCTTCCATTGGGTCCCGCGCGACAGCTTCGTCACGCGGTCGGCCAACACGTCACGGTCAGGCTCCGCCGCCATGAGAACCGCAGGCGCAGCCCCGAGGCAGAGCATCGTCAGAATCGCAGTCAGGCAACGTCTCGAAAAGCAATCCATCGCGTTCCTCCATCAGTGACGATCCGCTTCTAGCGAGCGGGTGGTGTCACTTTAGTGTCGAGCCCAGGCGCTCGGCAAATCGGGGAGTGATGGCAAGGACAATGAACTATGTTACAAGAGACGCTCTCCATTGAGCGGTCCATGCGCAATTTCCTGATTGTCGTAGCCTACATTCTTGCCGTGCCAGCCTGCGTTTTCGGCACGCTTTTCACGGCCATGTGGTTGTCGCTCGATACGCATGAATTCGGGCGATGGGATCCGAGATATCTGCTCCTCATCTATGGAACTCAGGTTGAGGAACTGGGTCTGATGGACCCTATCGCCGGGAGCGTCGAATATAGAGGACGGGCACAAGACGGTACGGCTCCCGCCTATGCATATGTGACGTACAAGACCAAGAGCATGCCGCAACAGGTCATCGACACGTACGGGACGCGCTGCCGAACCATTCAGCTAGCCGCTCGACGGCTGCCGGACGAAGCGCAAAAGCTACGGCTAGCCTGCGAATGTGGGGGAGTTGAACTTACGATCGAGGCCGAACGGTCCGGCGACGCTACCAATGTAGCTATCGGCGGATGGGAATTTGAATAATCAGTTCGACCGCTCGCGACTGAAGGACAGGAGCCGAGCTCTCGGCCGTCACCCCTCCAGCTCCTCCCGCAGCATCTCCAGCTCCAGCCACCGTTCCTCGGCCGTGTGTAGTTCCGTCTGCAACTGCGTCAGTGCATCCATGGCCTTCTGGAAACGGGCCGGGTCGCGGGAATAGAGTTCCGGATCGGCGAGGATCTCCTGGACCTTGGCGATCTTGGCCTCCATCTCGGCCATGCGCTGAGGCAGGGTCTTGAGATCATGCTGCTCGTTGAAGGAGAGTTTGCGCTTCGAGGCCGGAGCGGCCTGGGCGGCAGGCTTGTCGGCGCTCTTCGTCTTGGCGTCCTTCTCGACGATTCGGGCCTGAACGCCGCGGCCGCGCTGGGCCACCATGTCCGTGTAACCGCCCGCATATTCGATCCAGCGCCCCTCGCCTTCCGACACCAGGACGGAACTGACCGTACGATCGAGGAAATCGCGGTCGTGGCTGACCAGGATCACGGTGCCCGAATAATCCTGGATCATCTCCTCCAGGAGATCGAGGGTTTCGAGATCGAGATCGTTGGTGGGCTCGTCCAGCACCAGGAGATTGGAGGGCTGGGCCAGGGCCCGGGCCAGGATGAGGCGGTTGCGCTCTCCCCCTGAGAGCACCCCCACGGGGGTGCGGGCCTGCTCGGGAGAGAATAGGAAGTCCTTCATGTAGCCGATGACGTGCTTGGTTTGCCCGCCGATGGTGACGGAATCCCCGCGCCCGCCGGTCAGGGTCTCGGCCACGGTGGCGTCGGGATCGAGGCTCGCGCGGCGCTGGTCGAGGGTGACCATCTGCAGATTGGAGCCGAGCCGCACCCGGCCCTCGTCCGGCTCCAGGGCGCCGGTGAGCAGGTTGATGAGGGTCGTCTTGCCTGCCCCGTTCGGTCCGATGATGCCGAGACGGTCGCCACGCAGGACGCGCAGCGACAGGTTAGACACGATCGGCCGGTCGCCGTAGGACTTCGAGATGCCCTCCGCCTCGACCACCAGGGTGCCGGACTGCTCGGCCTCGGCGAGGCTCATATTGACCGTACCGACGGCCCGCTGGCGGTCCCGGTATTGCTGGCGCATGGCCTGGAGGTTGCCGAGACGGCGGACGTTGCGCTTGCGCCGGGCGGTCACCCCGTAACGCAGCCAGTCGGCTTCGGCCACGAGCTTGCGGCCCAGCTTATGATGCTCGGCCTCCTCCTGCTCCAGCACCTGATCGCGCCATTCCTCGAAATGGGCAAAGCCCCGATCCATGCGGCGGGTCCTGCCCCGGTCGAGCCAGACGGTGGCCTGCGACAGGCTCTCCAGGAAGCGGCGGTCGTGGCTGATCAGCACGAGGGCGGACCGGAGGCTCTTCAGCTCGCCTTCCAGCCACTCGATCACCGGGAGGTCGAGATGGTTCGTCGGCTCGTCAAGGAGCAGGATGTCCGGCTGGGGCGCCAGCACATGGGCGAGCGCAGCCCGGCGGGCCTCGCCGCCGGACAGGTCGGCGGGCTTCTCCTCGCCGGTCAGCCCCAGCTGCTCCAGCAGGTAGCGTGCCCGGTAAGGGTCGTCGCCCGGCCCCAAGCCCGCCTCCACATAGGCAAGGGTCGTAGGATAGGCCGAGAGATCGGGCTCCTGCGCCAGATAGCGTACGGTCGCCCCCGGCTGCACGAAGCGCTTGCCACGGTCGGCTTCGACGAGGCCTGCGGCGATTTTGAGCAGGGTGGACTTGCCCGAGCCGTTGCGGCCCACGAGGCACGCCCGCTCGCCTGGAGAGACGGACAGCTCGGCGCTCTCGATCAGCGGTGTGCCGCCGAATGTGAGAGCGATATCTTGAAGGAGAAGAAGAGGAGGAAGCGCCATTCCCGCTCACCTGACACCTCTTCGTCGCAGATGCAAGACCGGTCCCATCCGTTAAAGCATCGGGCCCGATAGTGGACTGCACTTTTGGGATTTGTCCGATGCTGACCTTAGGACTTGCGCGTCGTTTGAGCGGAACCGGAGGGCCGCGCCGGCGAAAACCCAAGCTACTTTTCCGCACGATGCGGCTGAGGGGTGGACGGTTACCGCGGTTTATGGTCCCCTTCCCACGTTAAGCTGAGCGTTTGCATGACACTGACGAGGCGTCTGCTTCTTCTTGCTTTGATCTCGGTTCTTCCGGCGATCGTCATCTGGACTTACACGGAAGTCTCGCTGCGCCGTGCCCGGGAAGCGGAGGTAAGCGACCTCGCCATCAGGCAGGCGCAGCTGGTGGACGCGGAAATCGAGCGGATCTTCGACGGCATCCACGGCCTTCTGCTGGCCGTGGACGAGTCTCCGTCCATCCGTTCCTTCGACACGGCCGCGTGCAGCTCCTACATGAAGGCCATCCAGGAAAAGGTGCCTTATGTGCTGTCCTTCGTGGCGATGGACATCAGCGGGCACATCCGTTGCCGCCCGACAGGGACCACCGACACAAAGCATTATTATGCCGACCGCTCCTATTTCCATCAGGCCCTGGGAGACAAGGATCTCGTGGTCGGCGAATATACTCCGGTCTTCGAGGAAGGTGACCTGCCCCCCCATCCCGTTCTGCCCCTCGCCCTGCCGATCTGGAACGACCGGGGCGACGTGATCGGAGTCCTGGCAGCTGCGCTCGATCTGAAATGGCTCGGCCAAAAGCTGAAGGAGCGCACTGTCCCGGATGACGGCTCCCTGACGATTGCCGATCGGAGGGGAATCGTCCTTGTGCAGAATCCCAATCCGGAGCGGCTGATCGGGAAGCTCCTGCCTCCGGAATACATGCGTCAGGCCATGGCGAAGAGTCCCGGGACGGCGGAAACCACGAGCCTCGACGGCGCCCGCCGCATCATCGGCTACATCCCGATCGCGACACCACCCCACGACATCTACATCAATGTCGGCTTGTCCACGAAGGCGGCCTTCGCGCTGATCAACCAAGCGGCAAGACGCGGGTTCATGCTGATTGCGGCCGCGCTCGTCCTGGCGCTGTCCCTGTCCGCCCTCCTCAGCCGCGCGTTCATCACCAAGCCCTTCGAGCTCGTGACGGACGGCATCCGGGCCTGGAGGCAGGGCGATTATCGAGCACGCATTGCGCTGCCGGGGAAATCCGGGGAGTTCGGCATCCTGGCACGGGCCTTCAATGACCTGATGGACGATGTGGCTGAACGGCAGAAGGCGCTTCAGGCCAGCGAGGAGCGAGCGCGCCTTGCCCTCGAAGCGGGGCATATGGGCACCTGGTGGTTCGACCCCAACAAGAATGTCGGCGGCTGGTCCAGCCAGGCGGCGGCGATGCTCGGGCTGTCTCGTTACAATGAGGCGATGGACAACAAGTACTGGCTGGAAATCCTTCACCCCGAGGATTTGGATCGCGTCATTCAGAAATGGTACGACGCCGTCAAGAACCAGGGAGATTATCAGGACGAGTACCGCATCCGACTTCCCAACGGTAATCTGCGCTGGATCAACTCCAAAGGCCGCGTTTTCTTCGACATTCAGAGAAGGCCCGCTTATTTCATCGGGATCTTCCAGGACATCACGGAACAGAAGCACGCCGAGGAGCAGCAGCGCTTCTTCCTCGATGAGCTGAATCACCGGGTGAAGAACACCCTGACAACCGTACAGTCCATTGCATCCCAAACCCTGCGCACCACCGACTCCCCCGCTCAGTTCAAGGAAGCCTTCGAGGGCCGGCTGCTCGCGCTGTCGAAAACGCACAACCTGCTGACCCGCAAATCCTGGCGCGAGGCGGAGCTCCGCGATGTGGCCGAGCAGGAGCTGGCGCCCTATCGCAAGCAGGGAGATGAGAGGGTCGTGCTGACGGGACCCGACGTCAGGCTCCCGGCGCGCTATGCCATCAATCTCGGATTGGTCCTGCACGAGCTGGTGACGAACGCGGCCAAGTACGGGGCGCTCTCGACCAATACGGGACTTCTCGAAGTGAGCTGGTCGATCACCGAACATGAGGATCGCCCGGATCAATTGCGCATTTGCTGGACGGAAAGCGGTGGTCCTGCCGTGCCGCCACCGAAACGCCAGGGCTTCGGCTCGCGCCTGATCCGCCGCAGCATCGAGGGCGAGCTCGGTGGCTACATGGTGCTCAACTTCGCGGAAAGCGGCGTTTCCTACGACATCTCCGTGCCGCTGGCGCATACATCTAGCGCAGCAGCATAGCCAGGAGGCGGTTCATGCGGCTGCCGTAAGGCGGCTTCGACATTCCGGCGCCGTTGAAGCGAGCCTGGCGGAAGACGGATCTCGCATGGCTAAAGGTCCGGAATCCGGCCTCGCCGTGATAGGCGCCCATGCCGCTCGAGCCCACGCCGCCGAAGGGCAACTCCTCCTGTACGCAATGGAGCAGCGTATCGTTGACGGTCACGCCTCCCGAAATGGTCCGCTCGAGAATGCGGTCCACGATTCTGCGGTCATGACTGAACGGATAGAGCGCCAGCGGATGCGGTCGCGCTGCGATGAAGCGGCAGGCTTCATCAAGATCGTCAAAGGCGATCACCGGTAGCACGGGACCGAAGATCTCCTCGCTCATGATATCTGCGTGATCCGGCACGTCCGTCAGGACAACGGGTGCCATCTTTCGCCGCGACGGATCGAATGTCTCCCCAGCTGGATTGATCTCGTGCATCCGTGCGCCGCAGGATCGAGCATCCGCGACGAGATGACGAAGGCGCTCGTAATGCCGCTCGTTGATGATCGCCGTGTAATCGGGATTGGCGGCAAGCGACGGATAGAGTCGCGCTACTGCATCGCGATAGGCTGCCATGAAGGTGTCTTCAACGTCGCGAGGCACGAGCACGTAATCGGGGGCGATGCAGGTCTGCCCCGCATTGAACAGCTTGCCCACGGCGATCCGCTCGGCAGCCTTCTCGACCGGATAATCGGCCGCCACCAGAGCCGGAGATTTTCCTCCCAATTCGAGCGTCACCGGCACGAGATTATGCGCCGCCGCCTGCATCACCTGGCGCCCGACCGCCGTGGAACCGGTGAAGAACAGATGATCGAGTTTCAATCGCGCGAAGGCTTTCGCCACATCCGGTCCGCCCTGGATCACCGCGACTTCCAAAGGATCGAACACCTCGCCGATGATCTGCTCAAGCAGAGCGGAGGTGCGTGGCGTGATCTCGGACGGCTTGACCATGACCCGGTTCCCCGCAGCCAACGCTCCCGCGAGCGGAGAGAGCGTGAGCTGGACCGGATAATTCCACGGGCTGACGATCCCGACGACGCCGAGGGGCTGATAATGCACCCGCCCCCGGCCCGGTTGGAACATGAGCTGGACAGGGCGGCGCCGCGGCTTCATCCAGGTCCGGAAATGTTTTCGCGCATGGTGCAAGGCCGCCACTACGGGATAGAGATCGGCGAGCTTCGTTTCGTGAAAGGAGCGATGCCCGAAATCAACCGCGATGGCGCTCGCAAAATCATCAGCATGGCGGATGACGGCTTTCGCCAGCCCGTCGAGGCCTTCGGCCCGCCGCTCGGGTGTCAGAGGCCCGTGCACGGCCAGGGCGGCACGCTGCGCGTTCAGGCAAGTCTGCAGCCTGTCCTCCACTGGATTTTGAACGACGTCGTGCACGGGGTCGGGACTCCTCCTGATGAGCGTGATGATATGGCAGCGCCGGCTCCATTCTCAACATGACGTCAGACAAGATGGATTGACGAAGCGGCAGAGATCGCAAGGATGAGCCTCCGAACTCCGCAGGAGCATGATGTTGAGCCCTCTCTCCCCCGTGCTGTCGATCCAGAACCTCTCCATCGGCCTCCCCGCCCTGGCCGATCGGCAGCATGCGATCAAGGACCTGTCGCTCTCCATCAATCCAGGCGAGACGCTCTGCGTCGTAGGCGAATCCGCGTCCGGCAAGTCCATGACCGCCATGGCGACCATCGGGCTCCTGCCACCGGGCGTCGCGGTCCTGTCCGGCTCGATCAGGCTCGGCGGACGCGATCTCCTGGCCCTCGACGAGCCCCGCTGGTGCGACGTGCGCGGCCGGGAGGTCGGCACCGTATTCCAGGAGCCGATGACCTCACTCAACCCGGTAATGCGTGTGGCCGACCAGATCGCGGAAACCTTCCGCGCCCATGGCCTTCTCAGCCCCGCCGAGCGCGACCGCCGCGTCCTCGACCTGCTCTCTGAAGTCAACCTGCCGAACCCGGAGCTGATCGCGAAGGCCTATCCGCACGAGCTCTCGGGCGGGCAGCGCCAGCGGGTCATGATCGCCATGGCACTCGCCCTTGAGCCTAAGCTCCTGATCGCCGACGAGCCGACGACGGCCCTCGACGTGACAACCCAGGCCCAGGTCCTGAAGCTCATCGACAACCTGCGCCGGAAGAAGGGCACGGCCGTGCTCTTCATCACCCACGATTTCGGCGTCGTGGCCGAGATCGCCGACCGGGTCGCCGTTCTCCAGCAGGGGGAACTCGTCGAAGAGGGACCGGTCGAGGAAGTGCTGACCCGTCCGCAGCACCCTTACACAAAGCGCCTTCTGGCGGCGGTGCCATCGCTGACCCCTCCCGCCCCCAAGCCCCTCGCCGGACAGCCCATTGCCCTCAAGGTCAATGCGTTGACCAAGGCTTACGGCGGACGCGGCTTGTTTCGCAAAAGCCGCGAAGTCCAGGCCGCCGATGCGGTGAGCTTCGACATCCGGCGCGGCGAGACCCTGGGGCTCGTGGGCGAATCCGGCTCCGGCAAGTCGACCGTGGGGCGCTGCGTGCTGCGCCTGATCGAGCCGGATGGCGGCGCCATCGAGATCGGGGACCTTTCCTTCGGCACCCTGTCCCAGCGTGAGTTGAGGCCATACCGTCGCCGGATCCAGATGGTGTTCCAGGATCCCTTCGCCTCCCTCAACCCACGGCGGACCGTGGGACGCATCATCGCCGAGGGGCCGGTCACCCAGGGGGAAGAGCCGGGCAAGGCGCTGGACGAGGCACAGCTTCTCCTGGAGAAGGTTGGCCTGCCGGCCAAGGCCGTCGACCGCTATCCGCACGAGTTCTCCGGTGGTCAGCGCCAGCGCATCGGCATCGCCCGAGCGCTCGCCATGAAGCCGGACGTGCTGGTGGCCGACGAGGCCGTCTCGGCCCTCGACGTGTCGGTTCAGGCCGAAATCCTCAAGCTGATCCGGGGGCTTCAGGAGGAGTTAGGCCTTGCCATTCTCTTCATCACCCACGATCTGCGAGTCGCAGCCCAGATCTGCGACCGCGTGGCAGTTATGCAAAAAGGCCGGATTGTGGAAATGGCCGAAACCGCGCAACTCTTCGCGCACCCGCGGGACGCGTACACGCGTCAGCTCCTGGCCGCCGTGCCGGGCATGAACAAGATGATTTAGGGAGACGATATCCGTGAACGATCAGGTCAGCGCGCGCCTCGCGCCCAACATGGTGTTCCAAAACCTCATTGGAGGACAGGAGCGCCCGGCTTCCGACGGAATGACCCTCGACGTGCTCTCGCCGGTCGACGGCTCGCTCCTTGCCCGGATCGCGGCCGGGACCTCGCAGGACATCGACGAAGCCGTGAAGGCCGCCCGCGCGGCCTTCGAAGGCCCCTGGGGCAAGTTGACGGCAACGGAGCGCGGACGCCTGCTCACCAAGCTCGCCGCCGCAGTCGAGACCCGTGCGGATGAGCTTGCCATCCTGGAGAGCCGCGACAACGGCAAGCCCCTGCGTCAGTCACGGGCCGATGCCATCGCGCTCGCCCGCTATTTCGAGTTCTACGGAAGCGCGGCCGACAAGTTGCACGGGGACGTGATCCCCTATCTCAATACCCATTTCATCGGCGTCGAGCGGGTACCGCACGGGGTGACGGGGCACATCGTGCCCTGGAACTACCCGATGCAGATCTTCGGGCGCTCGGTCGGTGCGGCACTCGCGGCCGGCAACGCCACGGTGGTCAAACCCGCGGAAGACGCCTCGCTCACGATCCTCCGCGTGTCCGCGCTCGCCCGGGAAGTCGGCTTCCCTGATGGAGCCCTCAACGTCGTGACCGGCCTCGGCCGCACGGCCGGCGCGGCGCTCGCCGCCCATCCGGGCATCGACTTTCTGTCCTTCACCGGCAGTCCCGAGACCGGCACGGCGGTCCAGACGGCGGCGGCCAGGAACCACGTGGGCGTCACCCTCGAACTCGGCGGCAAGTCGGCCCAGGTCGTCTTCGATGACGCGGATCTCGAACGCGCCCTGCCGACCCTCGTCAACGCCATCATCCAGAACGGCGGCCAGACCTGCTCGGCGGGCAGCCGCCTGCTGATCCAGCGTGGCATCTTCCAGGATGTGGTCGATGCTGTAGCCGAGCGCTTTCGGACGCTCCGTGCCGGACATCCCGAGCATGAGCCCGATCTCGGACCGATGATCAACCAGGCCCAGCAGCGTCGCGTCCTCGGCTACCTGGAGCGTGGCCGCAACGAGGGGCTGAACGTCATCGGCGAAGGCATTGTGGCGCTGGACGCGCCGGCCGGCGGTTATTACGTGGCGCCGGCCTTCCTGGCCCCGGTCCCGCATGAGAGCATCCTGTCCCAGGAGGAAGTCTTCGGCCCGGTTCTGGTGGCGACGCCCTTCGACGACGAGGCGGAGGCGGTCAGGCTCGCCAACGGCACGCCCTACGGCCTTGCCGCGGGCGTGTGGACCCGCGACGCCATGCGCTCCACCCGCGTGGCTCGTTCCATCCGCGCAGGCCAGGTCTTCGTGAACTGCTACGGCGCAGGCGGCGGAATCGAGCTGCCCTTCGGCGGCTTCGGCCGGTCGGGCCACGGCCGCGAGAAGGGCTTCGAAGGCCTCGTCGAGTTCACGACGACGAAGACGCTCGTCATCGCGCATGGATGACAGGTGTAAGCAAAACTCACCCTCATCCTGAGGAGCAGCCGTAGGCTGCGTCTCGAAGGAGACTCCAGAAAACACTGGAAGCGCCTCGTCCTTCGAGTCGGATTGCCGACGCAATCCTCCTCAGGATGAGGCTTTGGATCAGCATGATTTGTAAAATAGGGGAAGAAACATGAATCGCCTGGAAGGCAAGGTGGCGCTGATCACGGGCGCCGGATCCGGTTTCGGTCTGGGCATTGCGGAAACCTTCGCCCGGGAGGGCGCGAAGGTCGCGATCGTCGACATCAATGAAGCAGCGGCCAAGGGCGCAGCCGAGAAGATCGGCTCGTCGGCCATCGGCCTAGCCGCCGACGTATCCAAGGCTGCCGATGTGAATGCCGCAGTGGAGAAGACCGTCTCTGCCTTCGGGAAGCTCGACATCGTCGTCAACAACGCGGGCATCAGCCATCGCAACCGGCCGATGCTGGAAGTGGAGGAAGACGAGTTCGACCGGGTCTTTGCGGTCAACGTGAAGTCGATCTATCTCTTCGCCAAGGCGGCCGTGCCGCTGATGCAGAAGCAGGGCGGCGGCGCGATCATCAATGTGGGCTCCACGGCCGGCCTGCGCCCTCGCCCCGGCCTCACCTGGTACAACAGCACCAAGGGCGCCGTGCACACCATGACCAAGTCCATGGCCGTGGAACTCGCCCCCAACAAGATCCGCGTCTGCGCCCTTGCTCCCGTGGCCGGCGAGACGCCGCTGCTCGCCACCTTCATGGGGGAGGACACGCCCCAGAAGCGCGAGCTCTTCGTCAACTCGATCCCGCTCGGCCGTTTCTCGACCCCACAAGACATCGCCAACGCGGCGCTCTACCTCGCCTCGGACGAGGCCAGCATGATCACCGGCGTGGTGCTGGAGGTCGATGGCGGGCGGTGTATCTAAGACGGCCATTCTCTGACGTCATCACCGGCCTTGTGCCGGTGATCTCGATTGGAAGAGCCACGTCGGTGTCATTCCCGACCGGAGCGCAGCGGAGGGGAAGGGAATCCATCGCTCAGCATTTGATCGTGGATCCCCTTCCCGCACTTCGTGCGCCGGGGATGACACGAGGCGACCTGTTTAGGCTTTCCACTCGAACGGCAGCGGCGCTTCCCTGAACGCGAACCGATCGAGATGGGACGCGACGACCCCCTTCATCCGCTGAAGCGTCTCGTCGTCTTGCGCCTCCACGCTCACCGTCAGGGCGTCCGGGGCGGCCGTCATCGTCGCGACGGCGGCCGGAAAGCGGACGATTCCCTCGTTTTCCGAAAACTGAACATCCAGCTTGTGGCTCCAGTGCTTGCAGAGCTGCTGGAGGTATCTGGCGCCGTTGGCGGTCGGCACCCGCGCGGTTTCAAGAGCCATTTTCAACCCTTTCACTCCGCCGATCGCCCTGAACCGGCCGACCCAGGCGGATCTCTTCGACCCAATGCTTAAGTCCCGGCCACGCGGAAGTTAAGTGAAGAATCGGTAATGAGCATCTTCCATCCGGCGCGGTCCTGCGTAAGCTGAAGCCACCGCGACCTGTCGCATCTCCCACTGGATGGAGTTCAAGCCCTGATGACGAAACGCCTCCTGACTGCCGCTCTCCTTCTTACCGTCAGCGTCATCCCGGCCTTTGCCGCCAAAACCTCCCTCGTGGTGGGCATGCCCATCGAGCCGCCGGGACTCGATCCGACGATCGCCGCGCCCGTGGCGATCCGCGAAGTGACCTGGGTCAACCTGTACGAGGGCCTCGTGCGCATCGACCGGACCGGTAAGGTCCAGCCGCTGCTGGCAAAGAGCTGGGAGGTCTCGCCGGATGGGCTGACCTATACCTTCCACCTGCAGGAAGGCGTGAAGTTCCATGACGGTTCCGCCTTCGATTCGGCCGATGTGAAATTCGCCTTCGACCGTGCCCGCGATCCGAAATCGACCAATGCGCAGAAGCAGATCTTCGCGCCCATCACGTCCATCGAAACGCCCGATCCCGCAACCGTGGTGATCAAGCTCAAGGAGACTTCGGGCAACTTCCTCTATTATCTCGGCTGGGGCGACGCGGTGATCGTGGCGCCGGAGACCGCGGCGAACAATGCCGCCACTCCCGTCGGTACCGGGCCCTTCAAGTTCAAGTCCTGGACGCGCGGCGACCGGGTGGAACTCGTGCGCAACCCGGATTACTGGCAGAAGGACAAGACCAAGCTCGACAGCGTTACCTTCCGGTTCATCAGCGACGCGCAGGCCCAGGTCGCGGCCCTCAGGGCCGGCGACGTGGATGCCTTCCCGAATCTCGGCGCGCCGGAACTCTTCGCCGAGTTCCAGAAGGATTCGCGCTTCAAGGCCGTCGCCGGCAATACAGAGGGCGAGATCGTCGCCGGCATGAACAATGCCAAGAAGCCGTTCGACGACGTGCGCGTGCGCCGCGCGCTCATGCATGCGGTGGACCGCAAGGCGCTGGTGGAAGGGGCCTATTCGGGCTTCGGCCAGCCGATCGGCAGCTTCTTCTCGCCGAACCATCCGGCGTTCGTGGACATGACGAGCGTCATCCCCTATGACCCCGAGAAGGCGAAGGCTCTTCTGAAGGAAGCAGGATACGGCAGCGGCCTATCGATCACGATCAAGAGCCCGCAGATGGCCTATGCGAGCCGCTCGGCGGAACTCCTCTCCGCGATGCTGTCCGAAGTCGGCGTCGACCTGAAGATCATCCCGACGGAATTTCCGGCGAAGTGGATCGAGGAGGTATTCAAGGCCAAGGACTACGACATGACCATCGTGGCCCATGCGGAACCGCTCGATATCGATATCTTCGCTCGCGACAACTATTACTTCAATTACAAGAACGACACGTTCAAGACCTTGGTTGCGGACGCCGCCAAGACTACGGACGAGAAGGCGCGCTTTGCGAAATACGCAGAAGCGCAGAAGATCCTCGCCGAGGATGTTCCCGCCCTCTTCCTGTTCCAGCTGCCGAAGCTCGGCGTGTGGAACGCGAAAGTGCAAGGCCTGTGGGAGAACTCGCCGATCCCGTCGAACGACGTGACGGAGGTTTCGTGGACGGAGTGAGCTCTGTTCATATCATTTGGGAGTTTCTGCGAAGAGATCCGGTCTGCACGAGACGACGAGCATCAGATCGAGCCCGAAAGAGGATTGGCTCTTCCGGGATCGAATCTTCGATCACCGGAGAAATGCGGGCCGACTATCCACAAGAAGCCGCCCCATGAAGCTTGCTCCTTCCTTTGTGAAATGAGCGGTATCATAAAAGATCGGCTTCCGATCATCTGTCAGGACATGACATCGATTGGCTGCCGGACAGACGATGCTCATCATGTCCACGTATCTGTTGCCGAACATCCCCGAGAGCATCGCATTTATCCTTGTTGTCTCGGGAAGAATCCGTCTCGATGCGAAGTTCTCGATGCCTTCGAGCTTCTTGTATTTGTTAACGATCTCCACACTGCTTTGACTGAGATCCTTGCGCCCGAGAACGTAGATTTCCGCGCCCGTATGCCTTTGAATCTCAGCCACTGCAGCACTCAGATGCTCCACGCTTTCGGGAAACCACAGCATCGCGATGACCACGGCATCTGCCTTGGTCAGAGCAGGAGAATTCAGCACGGCTTGCATCTGCCGCCGGCATTCGGGGATAAAGGCCGGGTTCTTAATCGTATGGCGATTCTCAACTGTCCAAAATGTTTTCTCATTTGCCTCGGAGATATAGGGCACGCCGCATTCCATCACGACGCGGCCCGATACGACTTCCGCACCGTTGTTCCGATCTGCTTCGAAGAGCATGTTGACCAAGTCAGCAGCCTGAGAGTCTCCAATCACGTAGATGCGCTTCTTCTCTGTCGTAAATGACTTTCCCTCGACCAATTCATACTGCCGGAACAGATATTTTCTTACAGCCTTTTCGTCGAAAGTGCCGATTTGACCGACTGCCTGCGGCATTCGCCAAGCCCAGCCCTTTCCGATCCAGCTGCCCACAGCGGGAACCATAATCAGCACTGACACAACGACACAGGCGAGGTTGAAGGCGTGGGGCGGCGACAGCCTCCCGGTCTTCGGTCTGCGGAACGTCGTCTCGACGATTTGATACAGTACAAAAGCCGACGCAAAAGTTGTGGCAATCAGCAATGCCACCTCAATTGCGGTCAGTTCGCGCGACACGATGTAGCGCGTAAATACCCAGAGCGGCCAATGGACCAGATAGAGCGAGTAACTGATCGCACCAATTCTCCTCATCGGGGCGCTTTGCAACAGGCTCGCGCTCCGTGCCGCGGAACCGGACTGGATCATAGCCGCGGCGCCCAGAGCCGGAACCAGAGCTGCATAGCCTGGGAAGCGTGTCCGCTCGCTATAGACAAAAACGGCAACCAGAACGGCTGCAAACCCTGCAGAATAGAGTACCTCGGAGAGCCATTGTGGCAATCTGAGCGGCTTCAGAAAAACCACCATCCCGCCGAGGGCGAATTCATAGATTCTGAATGGTGTCAAATAGAATACGCCAGTGGGGTCCTTCTTCAGCATCAACACCGAGATAGCAAAGCTTACACCGGCTGCTAGAGTGATTCCAATCAGGACAGTCCGGCGGCTTCGGGTCCGAGCGAGCACGAACAAGAAGGCTGGCCATACGAGATAGAATTGAAACTCTACCGCCAAGGACCACGTGTGCAGCAGAGGCTTGAGAATGGCGGCGGTATCAAAGTAATCCGCTTGAATCCAATAAAAGATATTTGAGACCGTTAGGACAGCGGCCAAGGTCGCGCGAGACAATGGAAGAAAATCGGGCGCTGCGAAGAAGAAAAATCCTGCTGTGTAAGTTCCAGCGATAGTCACAAGCAGGGCTGGCAAGAGCCGTCGGGAACGGCGGGTATAGAAGTCAGCAAAGGAGAACGCTTCTGCTTCCGCCCCATTGAGGATGATTTTGCTGATCAGGTAACCACTGATCACAAAGAAAATGTCGACGCCGACAAAGCCTCCCGTGAAGGGCCACACCTGAAAGTGGAACAGGAGAACAGCCAGCACGGCTACAGCGCGCAAGCCATCGATATCGGGACGGTAGGAAGGATTAATCATCCTGCCCTCATGCCATACAGAATCCGCACAAGCAATTTGATAACATATAACTAAGCTATAGCATCGGCGACTGCTAAGTTGAAACTATATTACAATAATATATCATTATCATGCTTAAAGCTGGCGTGTTGGAGAATTTTTTGTGACCTAATGTTCCAGGAGATCGAAAAGCAATTCTCCTAGCAATCACTCAAGACCATGTTAGATCAATGTCTCGCCTCGTCATCTCACGCCTCGTCTCTCTGGCCGTCACACTGCTGGCGGTGTCGCTCGCGATCTTTCTGATTCTTGAAGTGCTTCCCGGCGATCCGGCGGCGATCATGCTTGGTACCGCCGCGCGGGAGGATACGCTCGCGGCCCTGCGGCAGGAGCTCGGGCTCGATCAGCCGGCACTCGTGCGCTACCTGCATTGGATCGGCGGGCTTCTGCACGGCGATCTAGGGCAGTCGATCACCTACAAGATGCCGGTCTCGACGCTGGTGGCTGAGCGCATGAACGTGACGTTGCCACTGAGCCTTCTCGCAATCGTGATCTCGACCGCGCTCGCCCTGCCGCTCGGCGTCGCGGCGGCCGCGCGACGCGACGGGATCGTGGATCGCGCCGTGCTCGTCTTCAGTCAGCTCGGCGTGGCCGTGCCGAATTTCTGGATCGGCCTTTTGTTCATTCTCTTTTTCTCGACCTGGCTCGGCTGGTTTCCGGCCGGCGGCTTCCCCGGCTGGAGCGCGGGGATCTGGCCTGCCTTCCAGGCGCTTCTGCTCCCCGCCGTGGCGCTCGCGCTGCCGCAGGCCGCCGTGCTCACACGCGTCACGCGCTCCGCAACCCTCGAAGTGATCGGCGCCGATTTCGTGCGCACCGCTCGCGCCAAGGGCGTCGACAAGGGAGGAACGCTGCGCCGCCACGTGGTGCCGAATGCGCTCATTCCGGTCACGACGATCTTAGGCCTGCAGCTTTCGTTCTTCTTCGGCGGAGCGATCCTGGTTGAGAACGTGTTCAACCTGCCGGGCCTCGGACGGCTCGCCTATCAGGCGCTCAACCAGCGCGACCTCGTGGTGATCAAGGATATCGTGCTGATCTTTTCCGGACTTGTGATCGTCGTGAACTTCGTCGTCGACATCGGCTATGCCATCCTCGATCCGCGCCTGAGGGGTCGGTCATGAGCAAGCGCTCCCGCATTCCCTTGAACTCTGCCCTCGTCATCGGCGGCATCCTCACGACGCTTTTGATCGCTACCGCACTCGTATCGCTCGTCTGGACGCCAGAGGTGCCGACGCGCGTTCGCGTCGCAATGCGTCTGAAGGCGCCTGGGGAACTCGGCATTCTGGGCACCGATCATTTCGGCCGCGACGTGGCCTCGCTCCTCATGGTCGGAGCGTGGAACTCGCTCGCCATCGCCTGGCCGGCCGTCCTGCTGGGAGCGGCCATCGGCACGGCCATCGGCTGCGCGGCCGCTGCCTGGAAGGGCATCGCCGACGAGATCGCCATGCGGGTGTCGGACGTGGTCTTCGCCTTCCCCGCCGTGCTCTCCGCCATCATGATCGGTGCGCTCGTGGGTTCCGGCCCGCTTGCGGCGATCCTGGCGATTGCGGTGTTCAACATCCCGGTCTTCGCCCGCGTCACGCGTGGCGTCGCGCTGCAAGTCTGGACGCTCGATTACATCGCGGCGGCCCGCGCCATCGGCAAGCACCCGTTGCGGATCACCTGGGAAGACGTGATGCCCAACATCGCGGGCGCGCTGATCGTGCAAGTGACGATCCAGCTCGCGCTCGCCATCCTGACCGAAGCAGGCTTGAGCTATCTCGGCCTCGGCGTGCGCCCGCCCAATCCGAGCTGGGGGCGCATGCTAAGCGACGCGCAGACCTATCTCTCCCAGGCCCCTCACCTAGCTATCGCGCCAGGTGTCGCCATCGCGCTGTCGGTATTGGGACTGAACCTGCTGGGTGATGGATTGCGCGACGCGCTCGATCCGACATTGAAGGGGCGAGGCGCGGCTTAGGAACGCGAGTGCTTTAATGCCCACCTACACGTCGTCACCGGCCTTGTGCCGGTGACCTCGATGCCGTGGAGCGCCGCGCTCTTCCAATCGGGATGGCCGGCACAAGGCCGGCCATGACGAGAGAAATTTACTGCAGTGCTTAAGCCGCTTTGCTCATCGCCTTGTGCACGTCGCTGAGAATCTCGTACGAGCGCAGGCGCTTGGAATGGTCGTAGATCGCGGCTGCGACCATGACCTCGTCGGCACCGGTCTGCGCGATGAAGCCCTCCAGCCCCTCCCGTACAGTCTTGGCTGAGCCGACGAAGGAGCAGGACAGCATATTCATGGCCTGCGCCTTCTCGTGTGGCGACCAATAGCTCTCGATGTCGTCGATGGGCGGCTGGAGCTTGCCGCGGGCGCCGCGGAACAGGTTCGTGAAGGATTGCTGCGCCGAGGTGAAGAGATGGCGCGCCTCCTCGTCCGTATCGGCAGCAATCACGTTGACGCCCACCATGGCATGGGGCCGGTCGAGCTGGGCGGAAGGCTGGAACCGCTCGCGATACACCTGCAGCGCCTGCATCAGGGCTCCGGGTGCGAAATGGGACGCAAACGCGTAAGGCAGGCCCAGCATGGCGGCGAGTTGCGCGCCGAACAGGCTGGAGCCGAGAATCCAGATCGGTACATTCGAGCCTGCCCCCGGCACGGCCTGGATCACCTGATCGGGCTGGACGGGTCCGAGAAGCGCCTGCAACTCGAGCACGTCCTGTGGGAAGGTGTCGGCCGATGTGGGATCGCGGCGAAGCGCGCGGAGCGTGCGCTGGTCCGTACCCGGAGCGCGGCCGACACCCAGATCAATGCGCCCGGGAAAGAGAGCATCCAGGGTGCCGAACTGCTCGGCGATCACCAGGGGCGAGTGGTTCGGCAGCATGATGCCGCCCGCACCGATCCGCATGGTCTTCGTGCCGCCGGCCACATGGCCGATCACGACGCTCGTCGCGGCACTCGCGATGCCGACCATGTTGTGGTGCTCAGCTAGCCAGTAGCGATTGTAGCCCCAGGCTTCGGCGTGCTGCGCCAGATCGAGCGTGTTGCGCAAGGCATCGGAGGGCGTGAAGCCTTCGGGAACGGGCGCGAGATCGAGGACCGAGAAGGGAGGCATGATTAAGCTTTCTGGTGCGGTTCAAGGCCGGACAAGGGTTGCCATGAGATCATCATTCCATGGGTCGGATGCAACCCTCCAGCCTCCTGTTTGAGGCACACCAGCCCTGCAAAGAAAAAACCCGGCGCTTGAGACGCCGGGTTCTGCACTATGATCGTCGGTTTAGACTTAACCGCGGGTGCGGGCGCGGATCATGTAGGTGTCGAAGGCGTATTCGGCGACTTGGAACCAGAGATATTCCTCGTTGCGGAAGGCGCGGAGCGAGTCGATCAGCTTCTTGAAGTCCGCATTCTGCGCGGAAATCTCCGCATAGACCTCGTTCGTTGCCTTGTAGGCAGCGTCGAGGATCTCCTGCGAGAACGGACGCAGCTGGGCGCCGGCACCCACGAGGCTGCGCAGGGCGGCCGGGTTCTTGGCGTCGTACTTGGCCAGCATGTCCATGTTGGCGGCCATGCAGCCTGCCTGCAGGATCGCCTGATAGTTCTTCGGCAGGGATTCCCACTTGCCCTTGTTGAACAGGAAGTGGAGGGTCAGGCCGCCCTCCCAGAAGCCCGGATAGTAGTAGTACGGCGCGACCTTCTGGAAGCCGAGCTTCTCGTCGTCGTAAGGTCCGATCCACTCGGCGGCGTCGATGGTGCCACGCTCGAGGGATGGGTAGATGTCGCCGCCCGCCACCTGCTGCGGAATGACACCGAGCTTGGCCATCACCTGACCGGCGATTCCGGCGATACGCATCTTGAGGCCCTTCAGATCCTCGACGGTCTTGATCTCCTTTCGGAACCAGCCGCCCATCTGCGTGCCCGTGTTGCCGCCCGGCAGAGCATACAGATTGTGCTTCGCCATGAAGTCGTTGACGAGGCCGATGCCGCCGCCGTGATACTGCCAGGCATTGAGCTGGCGGGCGTTGAGCGTGAACGGCACCGCAGCGGCGGCCGCGAAGGTCGGATCCTTGCCGACATAGTAATAGGCGGCCGTATGGGCCATTTCGACCGTGCCGGCCGAGACGGCGTCCGCCGCCTGGAAAGTGCCGACGATCTCACCTGCGGAGAACGGCTGGATCTGGAACTTGCCTTCGGTCGCTTCCGACACGTACTTCGCCAGGAAGTCTGCGCCGCCATAGATGGTATCGAGCGACTTCGGGAAGCCCGACGTCAGACGCCAGCGGATTTCCGGGTTGGACTGGGCAATGGCGGGCTTGGCAACGGCGCCGGCAGCGAGACCTGCGCCGGCGGTTGCGAGAAAATGACGGCGTTTCATCGGAGCTTACTCCAGTTCGAGGGCTGTCGCGCTTTGAGGAAGAGTCGGTAACAAGGGATGCTCGACCTTGAGTAAAGTTAGACTAAAGAAGAAGTTAGTATCGCAGTCCGTGCGGCAACCGGCTCTCTCCCTATCCTAGAACGATCTCCTTCTTAGCCTCAACCTGTTGATATCTTGAGGATGTTGCTCTTTCCGCCGAGAGATTCGTTTCAGCAGCAATGTTTCACAAATCTCTTAGGCATGAATTCAACGCAACGGCCCTCTGCCAAGCTTGCATGGACAACACGACATGAAGGACGACAACCAAGGAGTGTACCGCTTTGAGGCCGATTGCACACGAACTTCTGCGCATTGCTCAATGATATAAAGTAGATGAAATTAGTCATTATTTCGATAAATGTTTCGCTTCAGTAAATTCCAACGGTCCCGCCGTTTTTACTTAAAAAAGCATCAGTATCACCAAAGCATACCTCTAAGGAGATAAGAGGAACCTGTCTAAAAGTCACAGTTCAGCCGCAATCTTTAATTGAGCTTTACCCAAGCAAGGGGAAGAGCCAAAGTGCTCTTATAGGCCGATGAACAGAACGCTTATTTTGCTTGGTGCGTCCATCGTCACGCTTGGGACGATTTCCAGCGGCGCCGAGGCCCGGCTGGTTCGCTACGAGATCAACGGGAAACACTATTCCTACAGCACGAACAATCGCGCCCAGACGGCCGAAGCCAGGAAGCGGATCGCGGCGGCAAAGGCTGCCGAGGCCGCGAAGGCGAAGGCCGAGGCGGAAAAGGCCAAGAACCCGCTCGTGGCGGCGTTCGGCTCAGCAACCCAAAAGGAAGCCACGGAGGCGCATGAACGGCTTCAAAAGATCCTCTCCGGACCGACGGAGTACATGGCGGTCTCCCAGGGCCCCCGCGACCGCACGAGTGATTCCGACAAGAAGCCACAGGACAAGCAGCCATCACAGGCGTCCGTCGCTAAGCCGTCGCAACAGCCGATCGCCGTCGTCCGCACGCCGCCCAGGCCGATCCTGGCCTCGGCGTCGGTTGCATCGCTCGTGATTGCCGAGCCGGTCGATCCGCACCGTCGGACCAAGGTGAAGTCCGTCTCCTTCGACATCCAGACAGGAATCAAGACGACGATCATGATCGACGGCACCATCGAGGAGGAGCCGTTCGACAGCAGCGCCCTTACCTTCCTCGCTCCCGAGCCGGAGAAAGTGAACAGCCTGACGGCCTTCGTGAACCAACTGCGCAAGATGGCGCCCGAGGACATGACCGGCTCGATCAGAACCAGCGTCGCCGAGCCGGGAGACACAGGGCTGATCCGGCATCGGTAGGGCTGCGGAAGCGTCTTCAGTAATTTGCTGCAGTAACGCCCGGCTCCAGGAGTGTGAGCCGGGACCGGCTGCAATCGATCTCTGCCGTGACGCCATATGGCAATGTCGTCATCGGGTCGGTGTGCCCGAAATCGCACTCAGCCAGAACGGGAAGGTGCTGCAAGCCTGCCTCGGCGAGCGCGCGCAAGACCGCCTTCTCCTGCTCTCTCCTATATGCCTCATCCGTCTGCCCGCCGGGCCGCCCGAGAACAATGCCCGAGAGACGAGGCAAGATGCCCTGAGCGGCGAAATTGCGCAGCCATCGCAGGACATGGCTTGCCGGTGGAGCCTCCTCGGAGGTCTCATAGAAGAGGATCGCGCTGTTCCAATAATCCGCCGGCGGCCACCAATCCGAGCCCTTCAGCATCTCCAGAACCTCCGCGCATCCACCGATGAGTTGGCCCCGAGCAATGCCCGTTCCCTGCAGGATGCGGGGCCCTGTCGAGGGCGTCAGTGTTCTGCGACGGCTCTGGTTCGCGGGGTCCTTCCAGGGCAGGCGCTCGACGGTCCACCCTTCCGAGTTTGGCTCGATCTCGCCGATGGGGCCCGTTTGAAAGATGACTTTGCGCAGAGCCTTCTCGGTGTAGGCGTGCATGCCGCCGTTCTCGGCAAAACCTGCCATGATCGTGGGACCGTAGAAGGACCCCAACCCTGCCTTGAGGCACCCGAAGTGCAGGACGGTCGGATCGGAGTAGCCGAGAAAGATCTTCGGATTGTCCGCAATCACATTCAGGTCGATATATGGGATCAGGCGGATCGCATCGTCGCCGCCGATACTCGCAATGACGCCTTTGATCGAGTTATCCGCAAAGGCAGCGTGAATGTCGTCGGCCCGAGCCTGGGGATTCCGATCAAGCCATGCGGCATCGCGAAGGGCATGAGGCATGTCGATAGGCTCAAGCCCGAAGAGCTCCGCCAAATACGCCTTGCCTGCCTCGTAGCGATGCGGAAAGGTCGCGGGCCCGCCCCAGCTCGTCGAAACGATGGCAATACGGTCGCCAGCCTTGAGGGCCCGCGGTTTAACGAGAGGTCTTCTCCACCAACGATCAGCCATAGCGTCTCCGCGGGTCGACGATTTGCCTCTTGTCGCAGATTGAACGCTCAAAGAAAACGGCGCCGCTTGCACGGCGCCGTTCGCTCTTTGGATGAGGCTGGAGCTTAGAAGTCCATGCCGCCGGCCGGCATCGCCGGAGCCGCCTCCTTCTTGGGCTTTTCAGCGATCATAGCCTCGGTCGTGATGAGAAGGCCTGCAACGGAGGCGGCGTCCTCGAGAGCGACACGCACGACCTTCGCCGGGTCGATGATGCCGAGCTTGTAGAGGTCGCCGTACTCGCCGGTCTGAGCGTTCCAGCCTGCGGAGTAGTCCGTCGCTTCCGCCACCTTGCCGACGATTACGGATCCGTCCTCACCGGCGTTGAGAGCGATCTGCCGGGCAGGAGCCTGGAGCGCCCGACGCACGATTTCGACGCCGGTCTTCTGATCGTCGTTGACTGGTTTCACCGACTCGAGAGCCTTGAGGGCGCGCAGCAGCGCGACGCCGCCGCCGGGCAGGATGCCCTCCTCGACAGCCGCCTTGGTGGCGTGCATGGCATCGTCGACGCGGTCCTTCTTCTCCTTGACCTCGACCTCGGTCGCGCCGCCGACGCGGATCACCGCGACGCCGCCGGCGAGCTTGGCCAGACGCTCCTGGAGCTTCTCACGGTCGTAGTCCGAGGTGGTCTCCTCGATCTGCGCCTTGATCTGGCCGACGCGTGCTTCGATGTCGCGCTTGTCGCCGGCACCATCCACGATGGTGGTGTTCTCCTTCTCGATCACCACCTTCTTGGCGCGTCCGAGCATCGGCAAGGTGACGGTCTCGAGCTTGATGCCGAGATCTTCGGAGACAACCTGTCCCTTGGTGAGGACGGCGATGTCCTCGAGCATGGCCTTGCGGCGGTCGCCGAAGCCCGGAGCCTTGACGGCGGCGATCTTCAGGCCGCCGCGCAGCTTGTTGACCACGAGGGTGGCGAGAGCCTCGCCTTCCACGTCCTCGGCGATGATGAGGAGCGGCTTGCCGGTCTGAACGACGGCTTCGAGCACGGGCAACATGGCCTGGAGGCCCGAGAGCTTCTTCTCATGAATGAGGATGTAGGGATCCTCCAGCTCCACACGCATCTTCTCGGCGTTGGTGATGAAGTACGGCGAGAGATAGCCGCGGTCGAACTGCATACCCTCGACGACTTCGAGCTCGGTTTCGAGCGACTTCGCCTCTTCGACGGTGATCACGCCCTCGTTGCCGACCTTCTGCATGGCTTCAGCCAGCATGCGGCCAACCTCGGCGTCGCCGTTCGCCGAGATGGTGCCGACCTGGACGATCTCGTCGTTCGAGGTCACCTTCTTGGCGTTCTTCTTGAGATCCGCCACCACGGCCTCGACGGCCATGTCGATGCCGCGCTTGAGGTCCATCGGGTTCATGCCGGCCGCCACGGATTTGGCGCCCTCGCGCACGATGGCCTGGGCCAGAACCGTCGCCGTGGTGGTGCCGTCACCGGCGCGGTCGTTCTGCTTAGAAGCGACCTCGCGCACCATCTGGGCGCCCATGTTCTCGAACTTGTCGGAGAGCTCGATCTCCTTGGCGACGGTGACGCCGTCCTTGGTGATGCGCGGCGCGCCGAAGGACTTCTCGATCACCACGTTGCGGCCCTTGGGACCCAGCGTGACCTTCACGGCGTCGGCCAGAATATCGACGCCGCGCAGCATCTTCTCGCGAGCGTCCAGGGCGAATTTGACTTCCTTAGCAGCCATTGTTCGTCACTCCTGATGAGACGTAACGATGTGTGACTCTGATTGTGGGACTTGGCCTTAGGCGGCCTTCTTCTGGGCGGCCGACTGTTCCAGCACGCCCATGATGTCGCTCTCCTTCATGATCAGGAGATCCTCGCCATCGATCTTCACTTCCGTGCCCGACCATTTGCCGAAGAGCACGGTGTCGCCGACCTTGACGTCGAGGAGAACGAGCTGGCCCTGGTCGTTGCGGGCGCCGGGACCGACAGCGATCACCTCGCCCTGCTGGGGCTTCTCCTTGGCCGTGTCGGGGATGATGATCCCACCCGCCGTCTTCTCCTCGGCATCGATGCGCTTGACCACGATACGGTCATGCAAAGGACGGAACTTCATGAAGCTTCCTCCAATGATATCAGCGTGTTAACTGCTCACACGGAGCCTCTCGGGGCCTCCGCGGGCGATGATTTGGTTGAACAAGCTTCACCGTTCAAGAGGGCGACAGAAAAATTTTTGGCAGTGGTGGGAACCGGGCGAGAGCCGAATGCTCCTTCCGACGAAAGAGGCATGGTTTTGAACACCTTCCAAACGCCACAGGCACTGGAGCGGAGACAGGACGAGGTATTCCCCTCCTTATCATACCGGTCTCGCGCCGGTGATCTCGCTTCCGTAAAGAGCCGCGCCCTTCTCATCGGGATGGCCGGCACAAGGCCGGCCATGACGAGGAAGGATCCAACACACGATCCTGGTATCGGCTCCGCAGCCGAGACAACCGGCGCAGCCTTGCTAGTAATGCGGCGGCGGAGGCTCGGGCGTGGAGTTCCCGCCCGCGTTGTCCTCGACTTCTTGGACACGGTCGAGCAGTTCGTTGAGCTGCCGTTTGAGGCTGTCGATCAGCTTCCACTGGGCAATGACGGTCTGGTTCAGGTCCTCGATTACCTGGTCCTGATAGGCGGCGCGCACCTCGAGCGCCTCGATGCGGGTCTCGACGTCACTCATCGGATTGCCCTGCCCCGTCCGGCTGCTCGACGAGTCCGTGGCCGAGCGCGATGCGCTCGTCGAACACGAAGCACCCGCCGTTCCAGCGGCTCTCCGTTTCCGGAACCTCTTCAAGATATTTCAGAATGCCGCCCTTGAGATGGAACACCTCTTCGAAGCCCTGGGCCAGCATGTAGGAACTGGCCTTCTCGCACCGGATACCGCCGGTGCAGAACATGGCGACCTTCCTGTGCTGCTTCGGGTCGAGCTCCTTCTCCACGAAGTCCTTGAACTCGCTGAAGCGCTTGATCCGGGGATCGACCGCTCCCTCGAAGGTGCCCATCTCGACCTCGAAATCGTTACGTGTGTCGAGCAACACGATGCCGGGCTCGTCCAAGAGCCGGTTCCACTCGGCGGGCGTCACATAGGTCCCGACCTGACGCAGCGGATCGGTCTGCGGATCGCCGAGGGTCACGATCTCCTTCTTGAGCCGCACCTTCATCCGCTTGAACGGCATCTCCGCCGCGCTCGAGAACTTGAGCTCGAGATTGTCGAGGCGGCCGTTGAAAAGCGGGCCGTCACGCAGCTCGGCCATAAGCCCGTCGATGGCCTCACCGGTCCCGGCCACCGTCCCGTTGATGCCCTCATGGGCAAGGAGCAGCGTGCCCCGGATTCCGAGGTCGAGGCAGAGCTTGTGCAGCGGGTCCTTCAGCTCCCGGAAGTCCGGCAGCGGGACGAACTGGTAGAGAGCGGCAACTTTGTACGTCATGGCGGCTGTTTATCAGCAGCTCTCATGGGAGAAAACCCATCCACCCGAGCCCTGATGTCGCTTCGATAGTCCCGCCTCTTCGAGCAACCGGAATGACTGGGGCAAGCCCGGCCATGACCGGCGAATGTGAGCCATGCCGCTACAGCTTCGGCCAGGGTCGCTTGTTCGCGCACATCGTCTCCCAGGCTTGAGAGAGCCGCAACACGCCCACATCGTCGAAGCGGCGGCCAATGATCTGGAGGCCGATGGGAAGGCCCGCCTTCGTGAAGCCCGCATTGACGGAAGAGGCAGGCTGGTCCGACATGTTGAAGGCGACCGTATAGCCGATATGCTCGAACGGCTCCTCCGGATTATGAATGGGCGACGCCAGTTCCGCCGGATAGGCCACGCAGGGCGCCACCGGTGAAATAACGAAATCGAAGCGGTGGGTTGCGGCGACGGCCGCATGGCGCATCACCATCATCTGGTTCATGCCGCTATACACTTCTGCGCCGGTCAGATCCTTGCCACCTTCCGCCCATTGCAGGATGTAGGGCAGAATCTTCCCACGCTCCTCGTCGCTCAAGGGAGCCATGTCCATCCAGGCCCGCTGGCGCCAGAAATCGTCGAGGCCGTCGAGCATCTCGCGGGTAATGAAGGGCGGCACATCCTCGATGATCGCACCGGCGTCCTGGAAAGCCTTCGCTGCCTTCTCGATGGCGGCACGAACCTCCGGGTCGAGCGGCATGCCGATGCCCGCCTGCATCATCACGCCGATGGTCAGGCCTTTCACGTCGATATCGAGATCGAGCCATGGCAGATCCTGATACGGCAGGCTCATGGGATCGCGCGGGTCGGGGCGCGTGAGGCTTCTCATTATGAGGGCCGCGTCGCGCACGGTGCGGGTCATCGGCCCTGCAACACGCCCGTAATAGGTTGGATCGATCGGGATGCGGCCGAAGCTGGGTTTGAGGCCGAACACGCCGCACCAGGACGCCGGCAGGCGGATCGAACCGCCGATATCGGTGCCGATATGGAACGGCCCATAGCCGGCTGCTGCGGCTGCGCCCGCCCCCGCCGAGCTGCCGCCCGGGTTCTTGGAGAGATCCCATGGATTGCGCGCGAGCGGATGGAAGCTCGAAAGGCCCGAGGAGAGCATGCCGTAATCCGGCATGGTGGTCTTGGCGAGGATGATCACCCCATCCTCGCGCAGTCGCGCCGCCGCCGGCGCATCCTCGGCGGCCGGGACGAGCGGGCGTGCCGCGGTGCCGAGCGGCACCGGCGTTCCTTTGGTGGCGATGTTCTCCTTGATCGTGGCCGGAACGCCATCCAGCGCCCTCGCCTCTCCGTTCATCCAGCGCTGCTCCGAGGCCCGTGCATCGCGAAGCGCCGCATCCGGATCGAAGGCGTAGAGAGCCTGGAGTTGCGGTTCATATGCATCGATCCGCGCAATCACGGCCTTCGTGACATCCACCGGCGACACAGCCTTGCGAGCATACGCTTCGAGTAGCTCTGGAGCAGACCAGTCGGCCAGGTCCACCGGCGCAGCGCCGCGTGCCTGATGCGAGGATGATTGCGTACTCAATGCGAAAGTCTCCCAAGGAATCGGCCCGTAGCCATGCTGGATTCTTCCGTGAGACCGGTAAACCTGTTTTCCCCGCGATCATGCGCATGGGCCCATGACATCAGCGCAGGGGCAGGCCTCGAAAGGTAATCGCGCCCCTGGGCCGCACTCTTTGGAGGCATGCTCCATCGGGGAACGGCACAAAGCGAAGAGCCCGTTGTTGCTCTGAAGTCAAGCAGAGGCTTCGGTTCCAACACTTTCCTGCAGGGAGGGCCAACCAGCGAATGAGAAACGCCTGTTCATAAGGGACCCATCGGGATTGCACATTTTTGGAATGTGATATCAATATCAGGACGGATCTCAGGTTACCCCGTCCGGGGATCCGAAACGCGGTGAGACCCTGCCATGAAGAATGGTATGAAGGCCGTCATCCACCGGAGAAACCAGCTCCTCGCTGCTTTGGAGCCAGACGATTATTTGTGGCTGGAGTCCCATCTCGAAGTTGTCGACCTCCCGCGAGGGAAGGTTGTGTATCAGGCCGGAGAACGGATCCGGCATGCCTATTTCCCGCATGATGCCGTCATTTCCCTAGTCGCCGCTTTACAGGATGGGGGTTCCGTCGAGATGGCGCATTTCGGCCGGGAATCCGTCGTCGGCTTCATGAGCGCGCTCATCATGCCTCAATCGTTCGGACGCTACGTCACCCAGGTTGCCGGAACGGCGTCGCGTATTCCTTTGGATCGCTTGAGAGATGTGATTGAGAGGCGCGAGAACATGCGCAGCTTATTGTTCCGGTACACGGACGCCCTCTTGGCGCAGACGCTTCAAGCCGTCGCCTGCAATGCCATCCACAGTGTGGAAGCCCGCTGCTGCCGTGCCATCCTGAGCACCCGCGACAGAACCGAAAAGGACGACGTCCCTCTCACGCATGAAATCCTCGCCGAAATGCTGGGGGTTCAGCGCTCTACGGTCAGCAGCGTTACGAGCACGCTCCAGCGGATGGGACTGGTCAGCCAAGGTCGTGGAACGATCAGGATCACCGACCACGAAGGCCTCGAGAGGACGACCTGCGAGTGCTACCACACCATCCGCCAAAGCTTCGAACGGCTTCTGCCCGGGCTCTCCGAACAGGGAGCACCCGATAGGAAAGATCGCCCGGCTCCTACCAAGAAAAGAAATACGGCAATTTGATCGAAAGAAAGATTTCTTCCGGTTTTGTCGGGTTCCCAACAGACGGGGTAACCCTACCTCAGTATTCTAAGGCTCTATTAACGAAAGTTAATATGAGGAACGAGATGAGCGATACTAAGTTTCATAAAGATGAACAGTATAACGGGGCCATCTTTCCTAGAATCTATCCATCAAGCGTCCAGCCGCTACTTCAATCCCTTCTCGCGACCTTGGCCGACATCGATTTCGATTACGAACAGGAGCGTCAGAAACTAAGTAACACTTCCCCGGACACGAATCTCAAGATTCGCGCACTCGAAAGGCTGAAAGCACGCCATTATGAGCGTCGGCAGCCCTATATTCAGCAACTCGCCATCCTGCAGAAGCGCATGATGGAATTTACAGCCTAATCAAACGTCTCCTTGTACGGCGTAATTCAGACGCCAAGCGCCGCAACCAACAATAATTCTCTGGGGCATCAGCACTCAACGAGGCAGGTCGCCTGAGTGCTTTCACAAGACCTGAGCACAGACCGACTGCTCATGAGGGATTGTAGCCAATGACTGAGGAAGAGATCGAAATCGTTGCAGAGGAGCTGGCCAAGATCGGTGGCGTGACTTGGTATCCAGGCCGCGAAAAGGGAACCCTGATGCGGGTCGTCTGCGACCGTTACCGCGACAGGGCCAGGGTGGCAATTCAAGCGCTTGAGCGCTACCGGGCCGGCCAGCAGGCGGCCCTTGAACAGGACAACAGACAGGTCACTACGCTTTCGGCCAGCAACGAGCCGCATGCATCGGCCCATGACGAGATCAGGCCCGGCGTGACCGTCGTCTACCGCCCCCCGGGGGACCGGAGGGCCTATTCCTGCCGCGTTGTCGAAATCGAGGGCAATCGTGCGTATCTTGCCCCCATTCTCAGGGCGTGCACGGACTGGGTGTCCATCGAGCATCTCGTCCCGATGCAGGAGCCCGACAAGGCCGCTGCTCACGATTGAGCATTGTCGCCGCAACGAAAGGGCGGCTCCATCAGGAGCCGCCTTCGTCTTAGCTGGGCAAGTCGCCCCTCACTGAGCGAGCTTGCTGTACGTACCGCCCTTCCAGACATTGATGTTGTATTTCGGATCCTTGATGTCGCCCTTCTCGTCGAAGGTCACCGGACCGAGGACCGTATCGACGTTCGTACTGCGCAACGTCTTGGCCACCGCCTTTGGATCCGCGCTGCCGGCCTTTGCGATGCCACCGGCGATGGCCTGAACTGTCGCATATGAGAACAGCGTAAAGCCCTCCGGCACAAAGCCGATCTTCTGGAACTGCTCCAGTGCTCCCTTGGCGGCATCGTTGTCACGTCCGTCCGGCGGGAAGGTGAACAGGGTCCCGTCGGCCGCAGGCCCAGCCACGGCACCGAATTCCGGTGTCGCAATGCTGTCGCCCATCATCAGCTGGAACTTGTAGCCCTGATCGGCGGCCTGCCGCATGATCAACCCGGCCTCGGTGTGGTAGCCGCCGAAATAGAGGAACTCGACGCCCTGGCTCTTGAGGCGATTGACCACCGCCTTGTAATCCTTTTCGCCGGCATTGATGCCCTCGTAGAGCACTTCCTTGACCCCGGCGCCGTTGAGGGAAGCCTTCACAACATCCGCAAGGCCTTTGCCGTAGGCGCTCTTGTCGTGGAGAATCCCGATCTTCTTGGTGCCGTAGTTCTGCTTGATCCACGGCCCGATGAACTTGCCCTGCGCATCGTCACGTCCATAGAGTCGCATGATGGTCGACCAGCCCTGCTCGGCCGCCTTGTCGGTCATGGCCGGATTGCTGGAGGCTGGGCTCATCATCAGGACATCCGCTTCCGCATAGACCTCGGAGGCCGGGATCGACGAGCCCGAGCAGGCGTGGCCATCGACGAACTTGATGCCCTCGGACACGATGCGGTTGGCGATGGCTACGGCCTGCTTGGGATCGCAGGCGTCGTCATAGACGACGATCTTGACGGTCTTTCCGTTCACGCCACCGTTGTTGTTGATGGCCTGTGCGGCCAGCTCGGCACCGTTCTTGAGCTGCTCGCCGATGGTGGCGACTGCGCCGGTCATGGGCCCGGCCACGGCAATCGCGATGTCCTCCGCGCGGGCCAGCCCGGTTCCTGCCAGCAGGGCCAGAATCGACAGATGACAGACGTATCCCTTCTTCATGGCAGCTCCTCCAGAATTTGATTTGTCGTCTCAGGCCGATTGTGCGCCAAAGCGATCAAGCCTGAACCGAGAGATGTCGTTCGCGGACTCATTTCCAAGGGCGAGGTCGGCCAGCACCTCCCCGATCACGCTCGCAAACTTGAAGCCGTGGCCCGAACAGGGCGAGGCCAGCACGATCCGCGGGTCGGCCGATGACCGGTCGATCACGAAGTCCTCATCCGGCGTGCGGGTATAAATGCAGGTCCGCATTGCCTTGAGCGGCCCGTTGGCATCCGGCATCGCCAGGGCGAGCATTTGCCGAATATGCGCCTCGTCCTCGGCTCCGCCGTCCTGCGCCAGGTCATTGGCCGACGGGAGATCAGCGCCTTTGCGGTGGGAGGCCGTTTTGACGCCCGTACCGGCGAGATCCGGGAAACCGTAGCAGGCGTCGTCTTCGGATTCGAAGATGAAGACCGGGCACCGATCAGGCGTGTATGAAGCCGGTCGGAGGGGCTCGAACCAGCCGAGCACCTGGCGCGTCAGCTTGAGGTGCGGCCTCAGTTCGGGTGCGAAATCGCCGATCCAGGCGCCTGCCGCGATGATGACCGATCCGGCCTCGATCTCACCGGCGTCGGTCGTGACGCGGACGCCGGAGCCGACCGGCTCGATGGCGAGGACACGTGTCCCGGTCCTGACCTCGGCGCCATGCCGCTGTGCAAGTCCGACGAATTGCCGGATAGCAAGCTCCGGTCGCAGGAATCCGCCGTCCGGCTGATACAATCCGGTCCAATGGGACGGGACCTTGAACGCGGGAAAGCGCCGGTTGATCTCGTCCGCGCTCAGGACTTCGTGCTCGAGCCCGTGCAGCCGGGACGCTTCCAGGGAGCCTTCGACAACCTGACAGCCGGGAAAGCCCGCCTCGAGAACTCCCGTGACGGTCAGAACCGTCTCGCCGGAGAGCTTCTCGAGTTCGCGCCATTTTTCCAAGGCCCGACGGGCCAGCGGCACATAGGACGGGTGTTCGAAATAGGAAAGCCTGATGATCCGGCTCTCCCCATGCGAGGAGCCCTTGTCGTGGCCCGGCTCGAATTGTTCGATTCCGATCGCACGCCGCCCTCGGCGGGCGAGCTCGAAGAGCGCGGCGCTTCCCATTGCGCCCAATCCGATCACCGCTACATCGAACGACGCCATCGATTACACCTTTCAAGACTCTACCGAGTGAGGGCGCATACATTCCTCAGCGCGCAAAGGTTCGTCAATCCGGCCCATTGGCCGGTCCCTGGGGCCATGGGTTCTGCGCCTCTGGCCATGGATCCGCGAGAGAGATTGGAACCCTTTCGGGTCGACCGCGATTCTCGTGCATCGGACGAGGAGGAAAACATGAGCCGAGGCTTTCCATCGATGACGGCCCTTTTGGGACTTCTTGCCGTCGCAGGATTTCAGAATCGCGACAAGATCGCCGAAATGCTGCGCGGTTCGACAGCCAACAGCAATCCCACTGGCACGCCGGGAAATCTCAGCCCACCACAAGGCAGCTCCAATGGCCTGGGCGGCTTGGGCGGCCTGGGAGGATTGCTGGGAGGCTTGAGCGGGCAGAACCCGGGCGGCTTTCTGAGCGGTGGCTTGGGAGAGCTGGTCGACAGCTTTAGGCAAAGCGGTCACGGCGATGTTGCCGATTCCTGGGTGGGCACAGGCCCGAACAAGGAGGTCGCGCCACAGCAACTGGAGCAGGCCATCGGACCTGACGTGCTGGCGACCTTGACACAGCAGACCGGCTTGTCCCGCGAGGAGATTCTTGCACGGCTGTCCAAGGAGCTGCCGCAGGCCGTCGACAAATATACGCCGGAAGGGCGGCTCCCTTCCGCCTGAGCGGCTCCTCTCGATCTTGGGCAATGGTCGCCTTCGATGCTGTCGATGGCGACCGTTCTTCGAACGAGAGCACCGCATCAAGTGCAAGGTGGAGGCTCGCTTCGACCAAAGGATCGAGGCGAGCCTCTATCCTTTTGACCTCCCCCCTACCTCCATCGCCTCCTTCCTGAAGGACGGTAATCGGGTAGCCTGCCAAGTCTCGGTTGCAAAGCATGGGAGGGGCTGATGCATACGGACCGCTTTGTCGTCTTCAAGTTCCAGGACGAGTGGCTGGTGACATACGCAGACCGGGAGCAATCGGCCTTCGCGACACGCCAGGATGCGGAGCGGTCGGCCTTCGATGCCGCCGATACACTCGCGTCACATGGTCATGCGGTATCCGTGCTCATCATTCCCGATGGCGCGAGCGACGCTTCCAAGCCTTGTCTTTCCATCGTGGGGTCCGAGAAGAAGAGCCTGAATTGAGCTGATCCTCTCCAGAGCCTTCGGCCGTACAGGCAATCGCATCCTTGTCTCAATCTCGAACCTTGCTCTCCTGCAGCCGCTCGCTTGTCGGCTCGCATTGGATTAGGATGCAACGTGAGACGGGGTTCCTCAGGCCGGGATGGCGGCGATGCTCTGGGCAAAGAAGGCAATCGACCCCGATGAATGGGACCTGACGCAGGATCGGTTCGAGGAATTGTTCGTCAAGCTCGGAAGTCCGAAGCAGATGATGCTCGCTGCGGCGTGCGACCCTGAATCCGGACAATCGATCCTCCTCATGAGCCTGCCGAACACGGCATATCTGGGCTTCTTCTCAGGCTTCGAATCCGTGACGGAGGACGCCCTGCCGTCGGAAGCCGCCCTGCTCGTCGGCCATAGCGACGAACTGCTCAAACGCTTCAAATATCCGGCAAGCCGGGCCGCTCCTTAGAACGAATCGCTCTTTCCGTTGAACATCCCACACCTGAACCTAGCTTGGGCATTCCCTTGCCACAATTGGCTGCCAATGGCCGAGCTCGTTCGAGACTTCGCAGTGGAGAGCATCGTGACAGCAGCCCACGATTTCGACGAGATGGTGGACCTTCTTGCACTCACCCGGCCATACGAGAGGTCGACCGGCATGAACATGGCATGCAAGGTGGCAACATTGCCGCTTCGGGACGCCGTCACCGTGGTGGTCGAGGATTGGGCCGACGACAAGTTCCGGCAGTTGAGCGCCGTGATCGTCAGGCCGTCGGGCCCAGCGATCCGAAGCTTCGAGGAAATCCGGCATCTCTACGGGAAGGCTGAGATGAGTTCTCCGTCATGAGCGAAGCGGTGTAACCTGCCCCTCGGCATTCACGGTGCTCGGCTTTTAGTCGCAAAGGTAAACATTTCATCACCCGACACTCTTCCCTATCGGGCCCGCAGCCGCTCTTATGCCGTCGGTCACTGGCCGACGGAGGAACAGAGTGGAACTCGACGAAGCCAATTGCTCATGCCCGAAATGGTTTCCGATATTCCTTTCGGGGATCGGATTGACCAGTCTCGCCCTGTCCCATCTGTTCTGGTAGGAGCACGGCCCTCGTTTGCAGGCCTCTCAAGCTCGTCTTTGATCCAGAACAATGCCGTAGCGTAAGCACATGATAGAAAGAGCCCCAACCAAGGGGATCTATCATGCACCCGTTCCATCAAGACCTTTGGTCATTCGCTCTGGATGCCTTCCTGCTGGTCGGCGCGACCGCCGGGCTTGGCGGCCTGCTGGTTTCTCTCGTCACCCTGCCCTGAAGCTCCGAGCCGCGACCCCGCACGCGGTCAATTTTGGACCTTGACGAAAAGACCCTCTTCGCGTCTATTGCGCCACCTGCGAAGCGGGATCCCAGATCCGGCTTTTCGCCCGGAGACGTGGCCGAGCGGCTGAAGGCACTCGTTTGCTAAATGAGCATACCCCAAAAGGGTATCGAGGGTTCGAATCCCTCCGTCTCCGCCATACCCCACCTAAGTTATTGAGCGAACTTAAAGCCTTGTGGCAAAAGCGTATTTAGCACCTTCGTACGCCACATTTTACACCACAAGGCTCACCACATGCGCTTCGGGTTCAAGGAATTCCGCAAGAGCCCCCATAGTGATTCCACCGAATTTCGGAAACGCTATCCAGCGGACATTTCAGCTAAAACCGGAAAACAGCACTTTACTGTCTCGGTTGGTCAGATAACCGAGAAGCACGCGTCCGCAGCTTTCGCGAAAGCGTTCTCTAAGTACGAGGAAAGGTGTACAGAGTTACGTCAGGTCGAAGGAGCTACAATCGGCTTAGCTTCCTTCAGGCAACCAATCTCCCCATCCGCAGCGGCTTTCCCCCTCCCGGTGATCAACCCAACACTTGCAGAGGAAGCTATCGAGCGTTGGCGAATAAGTGAGACGATTCGCGCATATGAGGAGATCGCGAACGGTCAAGTGAGCCTAAACCCGCTTGGAGCAGAGGCGATTGAGCGGAGCGAGCGCTGCGTGATGCTCGATCAGTATCGCAGTGACCTAAAGGTACCAGAGCAGTATCGCAGTCACGCAAGAATACCCGACTTCGACGACCGAATGCTGGCAGCCTTAGCAGGGCAAGGCTACATTATACCAGACAATCATCCCGTCCTGCGAATGCTGCGGACTAGCTTCGCAGATGCATGGTTATCTGTTGAGCGGTACCGGGATCGCATGATTCGCGATCCTGCCTCGGTCGAGCCACCGTCAAGCTTAACCCGCCAGCCCGTGACCGGTCAAACGTCCATCTCCAGCTTAGCCTCACAATCCCCGACAACGTTACAGGAGTTGGCAGAGAAATGGCTCGACAAGAACAAGAAGCCAGCAAAGACAAGAAGCAAGCTCAACCGGTGTGTAGCGATGCTGTCTGCTCACTTGGGCGGCAATGTTCCAGTCGAGAGTATCACACCGTTACAGTTGATCGAATTTTATGAAAATGCAGTGAAGCTCCCTGCAAGGCCGCGTCAGCATGAACGTGACATGACGTTTGCAGAATTGGTCAATCAGGACATTCCGGCCCGCCGTTGCCTTACCATTCAAACAATCGGCAATTGGTTCAATATTCTTCACTCCGCCTGCAATTGGGGAAGGAAGACGAGGTTGATCGGTTTCAATCCGATCACTGACCACAAACCGGATACGTCAAAAGCGAAACAGAAATATCCGACACGCGTCCCAACTGATGCGGAAATCTCGAAGTTTTTCACAAGCTCGATCTACACTGAACGGGCGAAATCGCCTGCATGGTTCTGGCTTCCTCTCCTATCAATGTACACAGGAGCCCGCCTTAATGAACTTGGCCAGCTTGAGCGTTCGGATGTGGTTTGGGATGAAACCCCGTACTTACATATCACAACAGATACAAGCGAAGACGAGGACCACAATTCCTCATCCCAGCAAGAGAAATCGGTCAAGAACAATAACTCCAAACGCAAAGTTCCCATTCATCCACGGCTGCTGGAGTTAGGATTCAGGGAATTCTGGCATTCGTCCAATGCAATCCACTTGTTCTCTGATCTTCCCCATGAAGAACTTCGTGAGGGCCAGACCCCAACGCAAGACTTTAGCCGGAATTTCGGCCGGTATCTTCGGAGGTTAGAAGTCCCAAGAGGAGTCAAATTTCACTCCTTCCGGCACCTCTTTACAGATGTTGCCGAAGATATGGGAGTTCACCCCAAGGTGCGAAGTGTGCTCGTCGGACATGGGAAAGAAAATGATCTGAAGCTCGTTCTGGCTGCGCAGATGACGGATACATACGGGAGCGGATATGGAAGAAAATCTCGCCTCATGTTCATGCATAGCGAAATCAAAAAAGTCGAGTATGCTTCATTGCCTCCGATAAAACCATGGCAAAAAATACGAATACATCAATAAATATTGACCTTATTCGCGAAGATAAATATTATTCAGAGATACATCTGAAGGGCTTAATTATATAGGCTGGCCCGGTCGAAACCGTTGCGCCTCTGACTGTGGGCCTCCAACGCGGGAAGGATGTCCCAAGAGGTTAGGTGTCCCCTCCAAGTGATGGATACCAAAAGAGGATCGCAACGTCTGACAGGCATTTGCCAATCTTGACGACGATCCGCCTGCACCCGGTCGAGAGGTTTGGCTTGGTGCAGGTGCTCGCATCATCATTGATGCGTAACCGCTAGGAGGGCCGTGCCTTCCGAGAAGGGCAAATACACGCAGGGTTTCGGGTAGCCACCTGCTCTGTCGCCAGACAGTACGTTGCTGAAGCCCTCGTGATTCCCAAACGAATGAACACAACCTTTCTTCTCCCCCGCTTCTTACGAAGGACGCTTGATATTGGACCATCGAGCTATCAGCCGCGTAAGGAGCGGGGGGATAGAAGTTTCGATCAAACCCAACGAATGGACAAAAAAATATTCATCTCAACACTGGTGAGTGAGTGAGCGAAGCAAGGCGAAGCGAACCACGAAACCAGTAGCACGAGCGTTTAGCTCGGGCTCAGACATCATTTTGGATGCGTTCTCGAATGATCCCTTTGTGTCCAGTTCCAGCACCTCTTTAGCCGAAAACCAGCTTGAATGCTGTGGCAGTTGAAGGATCAGAAAAGCTGAAAATTATCTCGTCAGTTCTTGGATCGGTTGCGCGGCTCCACCTATCGCCGCGCTCATGGAACACGTTCGTCCTACACCATGCCTGCCCACGATCCCATTTGTCACCGTGTGCATTGAGAGTTGTCGCAGCCGGAAGCCTTACAACATGAGGTAATCGCCCCTCCGCTGGTCCATTCACATCACGCGACAATTCAGCCATGCGCTTCCAAAGGACGGCGATCTCGAAAGGAGGCTTCATGGATTTTTGTACAGACGCCATCTCAGAACCTCCATTTTAGAAGCGTGGCGCTGTCGCTCCGTGACTTCCTGAGCAGCGATGCGCGCCAGTTTAATGGACCTGTCCGCTGGTGATGGCTGCAACATTGCCTGTTGTCGCTGCAAAGCAAGGTCGTGCATTTTCGAGAGGTGGCGGTTTTGCTCGCCGTCTATCTGCTTTCGAATTACCGCCATGCGTTGAATGTCTTTGTACGCACTACCCGGGCGTATCGTTTTATATCTCTTCATAACTGTGCAGTCCGATGAAATGTTTTATATATTTATCGGATAATATCGGACTATTATTACGAATAATCCAATCAGCATTATCAACAAAATCTCTTCAGAAAGAATTCAGGTGGCTGACATCTTAAGTTGTATCCAAGTTTTATTCATAAAAACTTGTCGTTTGATGCGGAATACATATTGACACGTCAGTTGTGAAATTTATAAATGGTCGTATACGAACTTCACGGTGAGGCTTACGCGTGGCGTCGCATAACTATGTTGCGTACTATAGAACATCTCTTCGGGATCAATGTCTCGGTATCGAAGCGCAGAAGACCTCGGTCGCGACTTTTCTGAAGGGTGGCGACAATCGCCTTCTTGCAGAGTTCGAGGAGCATGAGTCAGGGAAGAACAACAGCCGCTCTGAACTCAGAAAAGCTCTGTCAGCGTGCAAAAAGCATAAGGCGACATTGATAATAGCGAAACTGGATCGCCTCAGTCGATCATCCGCATTCATCAACAATCTTATGGAGTCTGGGGTTGATTTCGTAGCATGTGACAATCCTCACGCGAACAAACTCACAGTCAGAATTTTGGCCGCCGTTGCTCAACACGAGCGCGAGCAGATTTCATCCCGAACCCGGGATGCGCTCGCAGCGCTTAAGGCTCAAGGCAAAGCGCTCGGCAATCGAACCAATTTGAGTCAGGCGCAAGCAGTAGGTCGTGCGAAGCGGTGTGCAAAAGCAACCCAGTTCGCCTCCAACATCCTTCCTATCGTGGAAAAGATAACCGCGTCTGGGATCGTCACGTTGCGAGCAGTTGCCGCTGAACTCAACGAACGGAACATCCCTGCTCCGCGAGGTGGGGAGTGGTCTGGTAAACAAGTCCAACTCCTCCTGCGACGCGCTCAACCATCTCCCAGTAATCCTTATGAATCGGTTCGGTGAAGAACGTGGCTCAGAAACCCAACGCAGATATTCCCGCAGAACTTAGCCCCTCCGCATTCATGCGCATGAGGAGACCAGAGCAATTCTCCGACTCAAAGGAGGAGGAAAGCCCCGTCCTCGACAGAAGCTTGTTTGAATATCACTTAGATACGGTAACTAGTCGCAGTGATGAGAAAGCGTTCGAACATTTCTGTCGCAAGCTGGCGCAAAAGGAGCTTTGCCCAAACCTACTTCCGCAAACCGGCCCTACAGGTGGTGGCGACAGCAAAGTCGATACAGAAACCTATCCCGTTGCCCCCGAGATCGCAGACCGTTGGTACCAAGGGGATGTGAATGCCGGTTCTGAACGATGGGCATTTGCCATCAGCGCAAAAAAGGATTGGAAACCAAAAGTTCGCTCCGATGTCAAAAAGATAATCGAGACAAACCGTAGCTACTCACGAATATACTTTATGTCCAATCAGTACATACGGGACAAAGATCGCGCTGATATCGAAGACGAGCTTTCAAAGGCGTATGGGGTTCCCGTAAGGATTCTCGATAGAACATGGATAATTGAAAAAGTCTTCGAAAGAGGGCATTGGGCCTTAGCTATCGAGGCGCTGAACATCAGCGTCTCGACTTCACAGAAGCGAGTGCATAGCGGTCCCTTAGATACAGAGAGGCAAGCTCACCTAGATGAACTTGAGGCTCAGATCGCTGATACAAGTCGTTATGCCGGTGTTGAGTATCAGCTTGCCGAGGATTGCCTTGATGCTGCCGTTCTGGCGCGTGAACTGGAATTAGGAAGGGTCGAGGTCGATGGGCGCTTTGACCGCGCAGAACGTATTGCCAAGCGGGTCAACTATCGCCCTCAAAAGCTTCGCGTCAAGTATCAGCGCGCATGGACAGCGTGCTATTGGTTTGACGACTTAGAAACTACCGATGACCTCTACGATGATATCGAGGCTCTAGCACTTCCCAGCGACCAAACTGACGACTTAGAGCTTCTGCATAACATTTGGACGATTCTCGCAAGCGGAGTGAAAACCGGTAGACTGAGCGACCCAGAAGGCAAATTGCTGCAACGGACGGAAAGACTGAAGGCACGGCTGCAATCACTTGCGGAGCAGGTTGAGCGGCCCAACAATGCAGCGAATGCGGAGTCGATGCTTTGCACATTGCAGATTATCGAAAGCCCGCATGACAAAGAGGTTATCAATAGTTCGATCAGACGGCTCGCCGCAGTTTTCAGCAAATCCGAGCGTCTTGGAGGTTACCAATTTGACCGCTTTGCGAAAATTTTCGAGGAGCTTGGCAATTTAACCGGTGGCGAGCCTGCTTATGATGAAGCATTCGAGATCATCCTACCTATTCTCGAACGGAGGCGAAGCGAAGGTGCTGCTGGATTTGCGCTGCTAAGGCGCGGCTTTCAGAAGATTGATGAAGGGAAGAACATAGAAGCGATACGTCTCCTCGGGCGCGCGCAACAGAAATTGATCAAGCACGAGTATCGTGACAAGCTCGTTCTGAGTCTTGTCGCTTGTGCCCAAGCATACGAGCAAGTGGGACTCCTCTGGGCAGCGCATTCGAATTTACTTGCGGCTGCATCAGTTGCGTTCGCGGACTTCGACAGAGGTGGGCAGATCAGTAATGTAGCCCTGAGGAGTATTCAACGGCTTGTCTGGATCGAAATCCAACTTGGACGCGTGCCACAGGCTCTTGAGTATCTAAGTTTTCAGCAGATTCTCGTTAGCCACCTCCAGATGGAGGACGAGAATAAAGAGCGTTCTGATCAGCAGTTCCAGCATCAGGATGCTGTTCTCGCGATGCTGCTGCTTAGGTCGAGTTTGAAGCAGCTTGCCGCGATGGAGAGTCTGCCTAAGACTTTGGAGCGCCATGGCCTGTTTGTTTCTGCTATGACTCTTTTGTTCTCTCTGGGTCATGAGGAGGCTTTGAGTGCTGAAGGGTACATCCCATCAGGGATGTCGCGAGAAGAGTTATATGAAACCTTCAAGCGCCTATCAGAGCAGCCAGCAAAGGAGAGTCTTCCAGCGCAACCCGAAGTCTTTGATGAGCCTTTCGTTACCTTTCGCTCGTCCGTACTTGGCTGCGAGTGGGCTGTAAGTGTCGAGCTTGATGAAACAGCTATCAGGATTGCGGAAGCATTCTTAGGTTTTGTGGAGGCATTCTTCGCGACAAGTCTCGATCGCGATGCAATTCCTCATCGGCAACACATAAACATCGTGGTTTGCAAGCACAAAAGCGATGAGTCCTCTAATGACGACCCGGCGCTTCAAATTGTTCTTGATGACCCCGACGCTCTGGCCCGCATCGAATACAGCCGTGCGTACGATCCTGATAAGGATTTAGCAGAGGGCAAGTTGCTAGAGTTCCTAAGGGACTCCTTAGCGGTCATCATACCGAGAGTCCTGTATGTCCCTGACTTCACGAAGTATTTTAGTCGGATCGCAGATGTCGAGGAAGGGTTTGGGCGCTCATTATCATTCTCAAACGTATTCGCCAGCGCAAGCAATGTCGTCGGCTCGAACACAGGATACAGACTGTCTGAATGGTTGGATGAAGAATCTCGGTACCCGCTGAAGCGAGATCAAGTGGTATCGTTTGAAACAGTGGCAGAACAGCGCGAGCCCAAAAAGTATGGTGTTGGTGAGCCCCCCGATGAACTTATGCAGACAGAAGGCTTGAGACACGATCAGCGCCGAGTTCTTTCGATAATCGACATTGAAGCATGGGATCAAGCTAAGTGGCGTGGCGTCGGGATTATCATTCCTCCATACCGCCCTCCACTTATGGCGCTGCTCTTCGAGAACGAGCACGCGGCAAGAAAGATTTTCTCGGGCTGGCTAAAGCGTTTTGGGGAGGAAGATAAAGAGGAGAAGATTCGTGTCTCTATCTTAACTGGAGTGAATCGTCAGCATCCGTCATCCTACAAAGTCGTGATAGGAGCAAACATAGATAAAGAGTTGGAGAACGCCTCACCGGCGAACCAGTTCGTAATTCTATCGCGTATACAAGAGATGCATAATCCTAACCCCGCAAACTTGGAATCTATGCTCTCGGCCTACAAGGAGTACGGGTGTTTCTTGTTGGCTCCCGCGATCATCTCTCCTGCTCGACAGCAGCCAGACCTGCTACTCGACATGGCGATCCTCAAACGCGAATTACTTGTCCGACCAGCATGGGAGATTGGAGATAATGATCCAGACAGTATTGCCATATCTCCCAGTGATGATCCCATTATTCCTGATGGTGTGATTGATCCTCCAGTTGCTGGAACACTCCTCAGGCGGAAAAAAATGCGGGAATGAAGCCGTTAACGAACCACCGTTTTATGCCGTGGCTTAGGAGAGCGGTCATAACACCAGTTTTGATGCCCGCTGCCGCGCTACAAGATCAAAGGCCTATCCCTGCGTGTAGATAAGTATGTTGCTCGAAACAGCGCTTGCATCAGCCCATAAAAAAGCCTTGTGGGATCAATTTTGTGAGGCCCATTCAATTGCGACAAGGAGTGTGCCCCTATTCGCGGCTGATTCTATGGGTAGGGTCGAAGTAGTCCGCCTTGGAGAGAAACAAGCACCGTTCCTACGCCGATCTCCTGCAATGGAGGACATGATTGGTATGGCTGTTGAACAGGTGCTTGCCGCCCCACCGGATGATGCTGAGGGGCTACTCTATATGATGCTACGCCTCGACGAGCAGGGAGGAGTTATCCCGCTTTACGTCGGCCGTGCGGGACGCCATGGCAAGAACGGAAGTCCATTATCCGCCAACCTGAAGGGTATCCAGCGTACCCGTCATGGAGGTTGGGGAAACGGCCGGAAATTCGCTCGATGGGGATATGGCTTTGCATATCATATAGGTGACCTCAGTTGTGCTGCACTACATGGGCATGAGCCGCGCCAGCCTGCCCCAAAGTATCTGCGCTGGGCACGTCACCTCTTCTCCGAGGTGCCTTCTACCTCCCCCAAGATGCGCTTTGAAACGAGGTTTTGGTGCACAACATGGAGGCCTACCTCGCCGAGCATCTGGCGAGAGTTCGGCGCATGTCCGCTTGCATTCATTGAATACCTTCTCATCGGCGTGGCGAGTCTGTTGTTCCCAACAGACCTCCTTAACGAGGAGGGCGTTAACCGCCGTGTCACGCAGGATCAGTGATAGATGCCGCCGACCCGCTGTGCCAAACCCCTGTCATTTACACCACATCTCTTGACGCAGGCTACACCACATAGCTATGGTCTACGTGCAAATAACTCTTCTGAAACAAGGCTTTAGTCGCGTGGTGTAAGGTTAGGCCGAGACTCCCTCCGTCTCCGCCATTTCCCATTGCTCCACTGTCCTGGCAATCTTCGGCTGTCATCCGTGCGCGGACTTGTGGTAGGAGCCTGACCTGCGACCGGGCATGGGGAGAATCGTACCGTGACAGACATCCGGCGGATCGGCGTTGCCGCACGCTACAGCGATCTCGTGATGCACGATGGGACGGCCTATTTCTCGGGCTACGTACCTGAGACGACCCTGGGCCTTTCGGCCGCGGAGCAGACTCGGGATATCCTGGGACAGATCGAGCAGTCCCTTGCAGAGATCGGCAGCGACAAGTCCCGGCTCCTCCAGGCGACGATCTGGCTCGCCGATATTGCCCACTACGACGAGATGAACGCGATCTGGGATGCCTGGGTCGTTCCCGGTCAAGCCCCCGCTCGCGTCTGCGTCGAGTCCAGGTTGGCCGACCCCGATTACAAGCTCGAGATCCAGGTCATTGCCGCGCTCTAAGCGGCCTTAAGCCTTGACTCGCTTCGCATCGGCGTTCGATTTCGTAAGGGCTCCCAGGCGCTTGCGCTCGTAGTGCTTCGCCAGACGCAAGTGGCGCCAGGTTGCGTAGTTCATCGAGATCAGGAAGCCATATGTGCCGCGCAGAAAGTGGAGCCGGCCGAAATAGACCTTCAGGAACGCGGCGGGGAACTCGAAATAGACCCGCCATGTGGGAATCGAGACCC
This sequence comes from Microvirga calopogonii, assembly GCF_003347665.1. Taxonomy (GTDB): domain Bacteria; phylum Pseudomonadota; class Alphaproteobacteria; order Rhizobiales; family Beijerinckiaceae; genus Microvirga; species Microvirga calopogonii. Next base: position 58,582 of record NZ_QDGA01000011.1, on the reverse strand, counting down.
CCCTCACCTCAAGGTCGACCGCCTGCTGGTCGGCGTAGCTGTTGAGCTTGGCCAGCTGGTCGCCGAGCGACCGCACGGATCGATGATGCACGAGCCCCTTCAGCTTGCCGACCTTGGTCTTGGGCTTCAGGTCGACCCGATCATGAACCAGCGAGGACGAATACCGGCCGGCATCCCGGTGATAGAGACGGACAGGCGCGATCCGGTAAGCCAGCGGATGAGGAGCGCTTTCGCCAGGATAGGTCTCGGCGATGCGGATCCCATACGCTTGGCAGGGCGGCTCGCCCTGTGCGAACAGCCTGTGGATCTCGGCCAGCAGCTCCGGCGACACCTCCTCGTCCGCGTCGAGGTTCAGCAGCCAATCGTACCGGCACTGGTCCTCTGCGAAGCGCTTCTGCAGACCGTAGCCGGGCCAGGGATTGAAGATTACCCGTGCGCCAAGTTCCTGGGCCACCGCCTGAGTTCCGTCCGTCGACCCTGAATCGACCACGACGATATCGTCCGTCAGCCCCCGGATGGCACGGATGGTCGCTCCGATGCGGTCGGCCTCGTTCTTGGCAATGATGAAAACGGAAACAGGAAGCATGGCACCGGGTGCCTAGCGCATCGTGCGAGCAAGTGAAACCGGTTTTTCACCGGCGCGCCCGTTCCGGTCACGCGGCAATCGATAGACCTTCGGCCTGCAGGGCCCGCCTGACCATCTGCCGTTCGGAAACCCGCCGCATGTATTCCATAACGGTCGGATGATCAGCCAAGTCGATTCTGTGGAAGCGAGCCCAGCTCAGAATTGTGAAACAATATGCATCGGCCACGGTGAAGCGATGCCCGGTCAGGTAGGGGCGTCCTCGAAGGCACTGATCCAGATAGGCGATGCGCCTTTGCAGACGGCAGATGGCGAACTCCCGGGCTCTGGGAGGCGTCGGTGCCTCCCAGAGCGGATCGAACCCGCTGTGGAGCTCGGCACCGGTGAAATCGAGCCATTCCTTGACTTGGTAACGTTCCCAGGAGCCCAGGTTCGGAAGGAGCTGGGCCGACGGCGCTTGGTCGGCAAGGTATTCCAGGATGACAGGGACCTCGGCCAGGATCTCGCCGCTCTGCAACGCGAGGGCCGGTACGTCCCCCTTCGGGTTGATGCGGCTGAAATCAAGTCCCGACGCCGTCGTTTGGGTCTTCAGGTCGACCTTGTCATATGCGATGTCCAGGCCGGCCTCGAATGCGATGATACGCGGTGCGAGCGAACTCGCTCCGGGAGTATAGTACAGCTTCATGAGAGTTCCGCGCCTTCGAATATATAAAGCTATAACGTAACACTTGGCGCTATTAATATGTCGCGGGAGAGCGCCTTCAAGGCACCTGGGCCGAGCTGCTCCATTATTTCCTGTGCCGGCGAAACGACAATCTAAAGGAGTTCACCCTCGTGCGCCCGCCTCTGCACGGAAGTGCCCAGCCGTTTGCGTACCCGCAGCTCCGCCAGGAGCGGAAAGTGATCCGATGCGACGCGCGTCATGGGATTCCGCACCGGACCGGCGTCGACCACCTCGATGGATTTGGTCACGAAGACATGGTCCAGGCGCAGGACGGGCGCACGCGTGTGGAATGTCGGCTGTGGCTCTCCGAAGGAATTCGACAGCTGAGCGTCCTGCATCCGGTTCGCGATCAGCCGATAGGAACGCGAGTAAGGCGGCGCGTTGAAATCCCCAAGCAGCACGGCCGGATCGCCGCAATCCGGATGGCCGATCCAATCGGGCCCGATGAGAGCGGCCGCCTGGGTTCGCCGCTCTCCGGAGCGGAGCGAGAGATGGGCGTTGACCACCTGGATCGTCTGGCCGTCGATTTCGACGGAGACCCAGAGGGCGCTGCGCTTCTCGAAGGACGGCCTCGTCGATTGAGTCGGAAGACGGCTCGACCTCACGATTTTCGAGGCGTGGCGGGTCAGGACTGCAATGCCGTATTGCTCTCCCAGGATGCGAATCGTGGGCTGGAAGTGCAGATCCATGCCGAGCCTCGACGCCACGGCCGCAGCCTGGTCGATCTCCCCTGCCCGCACGCGCCCGACGCGCACCTCCTGCAGGGCGACGACATCCGGATTGCAAGATGCAATCACGTCGGCGATTCGCTGCGGTGAGATCTTCCTGTCCGTGCCGAGCCAACGATGGACGTTATACGTGAGGATCCGAAGGGTTGGCCCCTGTTTGTCGCTATGCTTCAAAGGTCGGCACCGGCTCTATTGTTCGTTGAAGGTCAAACTACCGCGTCGTTCGACAAAACGGGAAGTCGCATCTGCCACCTAGGTGGCAAACGTGTCGGATCAATGACCCAGGCTCAAGCATGGTTCCCAAGCCAGGGCTCCGCCGCTCCAGATCTCCGAGACCCATGTTTGCATCCGCTTGACCTTCCCATGATTGGAAAGATTACACCCTGTTCCCATATGAGGATCAGGAGATTCACCATGACCGCCGGCAGACCTGCCTCTATCGATAGCATCGACATTCCCGTCCAGGGAATGAGTTGTGCCTCCTGCGTCGGTCGCGTGGAGAAGGCGATCCGCTCGGTGAAGGGCGTCACGGCCGCGAACGTCAACCTGGCGACGGAAAGGGCGCACGTGGAATTTGCCCCCTCGGGAGCCGATCCCGCGGCGGTCGCGGAAGCCATCCGCGCAGTGGGCTACGACCCGTCCGAGAGCACGGTCGAGTTGAAGATCGACGGCATGACCTGTGCTTCCTGCGTCAACCGGGTCGAGAAGGCGCTCAAGCGGGTTCCAGGCGTGGTGGAGGCCTCCGTCAATCTCGCCACCGAACGGGCCTCCGTCCGCTATCTCGGCGGTGCGGATATCGTGACCCGCCTGATCGATGCCGTTGAGCAGACCGGCTACGAGGCGAAGCCGATCCAGCGAGAGGACGGCCAGGCGGACCGGGAACGGGAGGCACGGGAGGCCGAAATCGCCGGTCTCCGACAGGCCGTGCTGGTCGCCACGATCCTGACCCTGCCGGTCTTCATCCTCGAAATGGGTTCCCACTTCATCCCGGCGATCCATGACTGGATCATGGGAACGCTAGGGCATCGCAACAGCTGGTACATGCAGTTCGCCCTGACCACCCTTGTCCTGTTCGGACCCGGGTTGCGCTTCTTCCGGAAGGGCGTTCCTGCCCTCCTTCGCGGATCTCCGGACATGAACTCGCTGGTCGTTCTCGGCACGAGCGCGGCCTATGCCTATTCGGTGGTGGCGACCTTCCTGCCGGGCCTTCTGCCCGCAGCCATGGACAACGTCTATTACGAGGCGGCGGCCGTGATCGTGTCCCTCATCCTGATCGGACGGTTTCTCGAAGCGAAGGCCAAGGGCCGCACATCGGAGGCGATCAAGCGCCTCATGGGCTTGCAGGCCAAGACCGCCCGCGTGGTACGAAACGGCGAGGTCCTGGAGGTTCCCCTCGACCAGGTCCTGGCGGGCGATCTCGTCCAGGTCCGCCCCGGCGAGAAGGTCCCGGTCGATGGTATCGTTGTGGAAGGATCTTCCTACGTGGATGAATCCATGATCACGGGAGAGCCTGTCCCCGTCGAGAAATCGGATGGCAAGGAAGTGGTCGGCGGTACCATCAACCGGACCGGCAGCTTCACCTTCCGCGCCATCCGCATCGGCGCCGACACCGTGCTGGCCCAGATCATCCGCATGGTCGAGCAGGCCCAAGGGTCGAAGCTCCCGATCCAGGCCCTCGTCGACCGGGTGACCGCTTGGTTCGTGCCGGCCGTCATGGCGGCGGCGGCCCTCACCTTCCTGGTCTGGCTCCTCCTCGGTCCCGATCCCGCCCTGACCTTCGCCCTGGTGAATGCGGTCGCCGTGCTGATCATCGCCTGCCCCTGCGCGATGGGGCTGGCGACCCCGACCTCGATCATGGTCGGCACCGGCCGGGCGGCGGAACTCGGCGTGCTGTTCCGCCAGGGCGAGGCCCTGCAGAGCCTCAAGGAGGTCGGCGTCGTCGCCCTGGACAAGACCGGCACCCTGACCCAAGGACGCCCGGAGCTGACCGACTTCGTGACGGCTCCCGGATTCTCCGAGACCGAGGCCCTGGGCCTGGTCGCCGCCGTCGAGAGCCGTTCCGAGCACCCGATCGCGCAGGCCATCGTGGCGGCGGCCGAGCGGCGCGGGCTCGCCCTCTCGCCGACCGACAGCTTCGAGGCCGTGCCGGGTTTCGGCGTCTCGGCCCTGGTCGAGGGGCGGAAGGTGGATGTGGGGGCGGACCGCTTCATGGCGAAGCTCGGCCTCACCGTCTCCGGCTTCGCCGACATTGCCGCCCGCCTGGGGGACGAAGGCAAGAGCCCGCTCTATGCGGCGATCGACGGCAGGCTGGCGGCCATCCTGGCGGTGGCCGATCCGATCAAGCCTTCGACGCCGGAGGCCATCGCAGCTCTTCATGCGCTCGGGCTGCAGGTCGCCATGATCACCGGCGACAACCGCAGGACCGCCGAAGCCATCGCGAGGCGGATCGGGATCGACGAGGTGGTGGCGGAAGTCCTGCCCGACGGCAAGGTCGAGGTGGTCAAGCGCTTGCGTCAGGCGCACGGCCCCATCGCCTTCGTGGGCGACGGCATCAACGACGCGCCGGCCCTGGCGGAGGCCGATATCGGAATCGCCATCGGCACGGGCACGGACATCGCCATCGAGAGCGCCGATGTGGTGCTCATGTCAGGCGACGTGCGTGGCGTCGTGAACGCCATCGCGCTCTCGAAGGCGACGATCCGCAACATCCGGCAGAACCTGTTCTGGGCCTTCGCCTATAACGTCCTGCTGATCCCGGTCGCCGCGGGCGTGCTCTATCCGGTGGACGGCACCCTGCTCTCGCCGATCTTCGCGGCCGGCGCCATGGCGCTGTCGAGCGTGTTCGTTCTCGGCAATGCCCTGCGTCTGCGCGGCTTCAAGGCACCCATCGCATCGGCGCAGCCGGCTTCTCACATTCAAACCGTCGAAGGTGTCGCATGAATATCGGACAGGCAGCCGCGGCTTCGGGCGTATCGTCGAAGATGATCCGCTATTACGAGTCCATCGGGCTGATCCCCAAGACCGTGCGCACGGAATCCGGGTACCGGGTCTATTCGGATCACGACGTACACACCCTGCGCTTCATCCGCCGCTCGCGGGATCTCGGCTTCTCCGTCGAGCAGATCTCGGACCTCGTGTCGCTCTGGCAGGATCGCGAGCGCGCGAGCAAGGACGTGAAGGCCATCGCGCTCGAACATGTGGGCGTGCTCGAACGAAAGATCCGGGAACTGCAGGAAATGACGTCGACCCTGAAGCATCTCGCCAGGAACTGTCACGGCGATGCGCGTCCCCATTGCCCGATCATCGAGGAACTGGCGAGCGATGATACGGCGTCCACTCCCATGAAGCCGGATGCGAAGTTCGGCGCTTTGGGGAAAGTGACGGCGCGGTAAGGGCCGCTGAGTGCGAGTGCGCCTGCGGAAAGCATCATGCAAAAGCATCATGCAAGAGTGAGCTGACCGAGACGCGCCGCTGTCATTCCGGGGCGAGTGTTAGCGAGAACCCGGAACCCATAGCCGCCTATGATACCGGAACAAGGCGCAACGTTGCGCGCTCATTACTGGTACGTCAGCGATTATGGGCTCCGGGTTCGCACCAGAGGTGCGCCCCGGAATGACAGTGGAGTAACACGGATCGTGCTGCGCCTCACCGGACTGCGCCTCACCGGATCGGGATGGCCGGCACAAGGCCGGCCATGACGTGGAGGTGAGTGCCCTGCCTGAGACTCGGCCCCTCAAGCCGCCATCTCGACCTCGCGGCTGCGCCCGAGATCATGCATCACCTGCACGTAATTCGGCATCCGCCGGATCTGGCGGCCGTAGTGCCGGCGCAGCGCATCCGTGAGCCGTCCGTTGCGCGACAGGAGGCCGTCCGCGAAATCGACCATGAGAGAGTTCGGCCATGCCTGCGGCCGGATCTCCGCCAACCGCTCGAACAATGCATCCTCGCTCTCGTCCGGATTGGACTGGGCCATGAGGGTCAGCATCGCGGCGGTCGAGCGCGAGACGCCCATATGACAATGGACGAGCAGGTGTCCCTCGGTGCGCTCATCCCCCTCCTCCATCACGTCCTCTCCGAAACGGAGAATGGATTCCACGTCCTGCGGCGTGGGAAGGATCATCCCTGGGATCGGATGGATGATGTCGTGGAAGCGCAGGATGGTCCTGTGGTGCGGATCGTAAGCCCCGAATGCCTCCGGGTCGGGGTGGTCCGGATCGAGGATCGAGAGAACATGGGTCACGGACCTGTCGCGCTGGTCCGGCAATTCGGAAATGCCACAGATCGTGAACATCCGTATGGGTATCCGCTGCATGAAATCGCTCGTTCGACACTTCGGGTGAGACAGAGAACTTAACGAACCTGTCAAAAGTGTTAACTCGCGGACTGCCGAATGGATCGAGGCATTCAAGATACTGTGTCTTGCAAACCACACCCGGGCTTTGCCACATTTCCGCCATGCAAGATCCACCTTGTCGTCACCGCCAAGGCTATGTCTCTTCATGAGTATTGCCGGCGCGCCTGAGCCTCGGCAGATCACACCAAAAACAGAAACTGCAGGTCACCCCACTGATGTTTGCTGCCCTGGCTTCGCGCCCGTCACTCTTGAACAACGCGCCCCGCTTCCTTGCGGTTCTTCTTCCCATGGCCCTGGCGGCCTGTGTCTCGACACAAGGCCCCACGCAGCAAGCCGTCCGCCGCATCGATCCCGCCTATGCGGCCATGTACGGACCGCGCCCGGACGAGCCGCATCCCCTGCCCGCCACCGACATTTCCGAAGTCGATCCGCGCTTCCTGCGCCGCGAGGTCGCCTATTACGGGCGCGAGGAGCCCGGCACCATCGTGGTCGATACGGAAGCCCGCCATCTCTACCTCGTGCGCGAGGGTGGCCGCGCCATCCGTTATGGCATCGGCGTCGGCAAGGAAGGGCTCGCCTGGAGCGGCCGCGCCCGGATCGGCCGCAAGGCCATGTGGCCGCGCTGGACGCCCACCGCCGCCATGATCCGCCGCGAGCCGGAGCGCAACGGCCGCTGGGCCGGCGGCATGGAAGGCGGATTGAACAATCCCCTCGGCGCGCGCGCGCTGTATCTCTACAACAATGGCGTCGATACCATGTACCGCCTCCATGGAACGACGGAGCCCTGGTCCATCGGCCAGTCCGTGTCGAGCGGCTGCATCCGCCTGTTCAATCAGGACATCATCGATCTCTACAGCCGCGTGCCCGTCGGTTCGCCCGTGGTCGTGCTGCAAGGAAAGCGCCTCTTCGACGTCGAGGATGAGTCGCGGGTGTCCTCGGCTTATTGAGCAGGACGGAGATCAATCAAAAGGGCCGGCGAGTAGCCGGCCCTTTTTCTTTTATCGCTGTCAGGCTTGTTGTAAGATCGCCGTGTCTCTGCTGGAGGCATGGTCATGACCGTAGAACGCGCGATCCTTCTGACCGTCGGGGGGCTCATCATCGTCTCCGTGCTGCTCGCCGTTACCGTGAACATCAACTGGCTCTGGCTCACTGGACTCCTCGGCGCCCATCTGGTGCAGGCATCCTTCACCGGGATGTGTCCGGTCGTGATGATGTTCAAGCGCATGGGGCTTCCCAGCAAGCCGGGTTTCACCTGATCCGATCGCAAGTATGCCCGGTCAACTGGCACACATTTGAGTCCTGATCCTGAGGAGGTGCGCAACGCCACCTGCTTTGCTCCACTGTCATTCCGGGGCCGCGCAGCGGAACCCGGAACCCATAGCCGCCGACGTTTCAGGAAGACGCGTCACGGTAATCGTGATGTCTTGAGACGTCGTGTTTATGGTTTCCGGGCTCTCGCTAGCGCTCGCCCCGGAATGACAGCAGCGCGCTCGAGGCATCCACGCCAGAAGCCGCTCTTTTCCCCAAATCACCCTCTCTGGCTACATTGCCAAGGTGTCCTATGAATCTATGTCCATGAGGCGGAAGGAACGCTCATGGACGATTGGTTTTTCTCGGCGCTCAAACTGACGACACGCGCCATCGAGGTCGGCGGGATCGCCATCATCGTCCTCGGCATCCTCGGATCGAGCATCGCCGCGCTCTGGCAGATTCTGCATGGCCGTCCGGGAGCGGATGCGTTCACCCTGTATCGCTCGAATGTGGGCCGCGCCATTCTGCTCGGCCTCGAATTCCTCGTCGCCGCCGACATCATCAACACGGTCGCCATCGAGCCGACGATTCAGAGCCTTCTGATCCTCGGCGGCATCGTCCTCATTCGGACGTTCCTCAGCTTCTCGCTCGAAGTCGAGATCGAGGGCCGCTGGCCCTGGGATCGGCACAGGGGCGAAATCGAATCCTCACGCCGCTCGGCCTGACGATGGAATGCAGGCCTCGCAGATCGCCGCGATGTGGCGATGGTCGGTGCCGCAGCATCCCCCGAGCACGGAAAGCTGCGTCATGCGCTGGCGCAGCGCCCGGTAACGCCGCCCGAGATCGACAGGGTCGCCCGGGTCGAGCTCGGTGGATTCATCAAGCTCCGCGTGGCTTTTGGCCGAGGCATTGGCGCGCAGCCCTCGAATGCGCCGGATCCATTCGTCATTCCCGGACAGGATGCCGTCGAAATGGGTCGGGTGTGCGCAGTTGATCATGTAATAAGCCGGAACATGACCGGTCTCGCGATCCGTTCTTTCGATGGCGGATCGGAGCGTCTCGCCGGAGGCGAGCCTGCCATCCGTTTCGACCGTGAACGAAATCACCACCGGCATGCCGAGCGCCTCCGCCGCGCGCGCGATGCCGATGGCCTCCTCCGCATAGTTCATGGTGACGGCGCTCACCATGTCCGCTCCACCCTCGCGAAAGGCTTCCACCTGCGGCGCATGATAGGCCTGCGCCTCTTCCGACGTCATCTGCGTATCGACTCTGTAGCCGTCCCCGCGCGGGCCGATGGCGCCATTGATCAGGACGCGCTCCCTGGTGTCTGAGAGCCTGTCTCGCAGTGAGGCAGCCCAGCGCACGGCCTCCTCATTCACGTTCGCCAGTTCGGCAGGCGAGACATTCAGCTTCGCGGCCCAATCGGTATTGGCCCGCCATGTGGGCGTATCCAGGATGAACCCGACATCCCGCTCCACGGCGGTGCGGATGTATGGCTCGAAATATCGTTCCAGCCGCGCCCGCCCCTCCTCGCTTCGCAGAAGCGGAAAGGCCGCGAAGCAGGGAAGATCGAGGCCTTCGAGAAAGACGAGCGTGGTCTCGAGCCCCCCGTCGGTCAGAAAGATCGCATCGTCGGAGGGTGGAAAGGCAAATCGGCGACTGGTCATGGCAGCACCTCCCGCATTCCTTGCATCAACGATGAACCGTCAGCCCTCCCCTGGAAGTGGACTGGCTTCGCGTTGTGCTCTGCCGGCGCGGGGTTGAGAACTGCGGCAGCCTGCGAGATTGCCCGAATCCCCATGGCCCGGATGTGCCTTTCCTCACGTTAGGGCAATCGCAAGATCTTTCCCCGTATGGCTTTGTGAAATTCCCCCATCATCGGATCGGAAACGCCAGTGGACATGAAATCGGGCTGCCAGGGATGCCGGAACAGCGAACCGCTCCCTTTCGATTTCACCATGGCCTTCCACCCGATCGTGGATCTCGATCGGGAGATCGTCTGGGGCTACGAGGCGCTGGTCAGGGGAACGCAGGGAGAATCGGCATGGCAGATCCTGAGCCAGATCGATGAAGCCCGGCAGTACAAGTTCGACCAGGCCTGCCGGGTGAAGGCCATCGAGCTGGCAGGACGCCTGTTCCCGAGAACCGAGGAGACGAGGCTTTCCATCAACTTCATGCCAAATGCGGTCTATGAGCCCTCGGCCTGCATCAGAACGTCCCTCGAGAGCGCTCGTCGCGTGGGCTTCGACACCCGGCGGATCATGTTCGAGTTCACGGAAAACGAGCGGATGACGGACACGAAGCACGTCGCCCGGATCATCGCGGAGTACAAGCGCCTCGGGTTCATCACGGCCATCGACGATTTCGGCGCAGGCCATGCGGGGCTGAACCTCCTCGCCAACTTCCAGACCGATCTGATCAAGATCGACATGGAAATCGTCCGCGGCATCACGGACTCGTCCGCACGTCAGGCCATCATCGCCGGCATCCTGGTGATGGCCCGCGCCCTCGACATCGCGATCATCGCCGAGGGCATCGAGACGGAAGCGGAGCTCGCCACCCTGCGGGACGCCGGCATCAGCCTGTTCCAGGGCTTCCTCTTCGCCCGGCCGGCCATCGAGGATCTTCCGGCCGTTTCGCTCAGATCCTGATGTCGAGGGGACGGCTCGTAAAGCGCCATCCTCTCCGTCATGGCCGGCCTTGTGCCGGCCATCCCAATTCAGAAGAGCGGTGCGATCGACAATATCGAGATCACCGGCACAAGGCCGGTGATGACGTGGGAGGATCTATGCTCTCATCTCAGGCATGCCCTTAAGATTGGCGAGATCCCTAGGCCTCACTATCAAATCAAGCTCGGCGGTTGACGTAACGTCCAAGGCTGATTAGGAACATCGTCCCGGCCGCCAGCCGCCGCCACTCTTCCAGTGTCCGTCGGCTCCATTCCTGCCTTGCGCACCCGCTCCAGCACACGACTGGCGCGCTTTGCCGTTCGCCCGATGGGAAACGGCATTCGAGGCAGATGTTCATCCCCTTTGCGGCCGTTCCCTGCAGACAATCGAACGCTCCCGGAGCGGCTGCTTCCGACCTCGCGTATCCACCATGAAGGACTTTCAATCGGGCTTCTTCCTGAACAAGATTCCCTATGTGAAATCGGGTTCAGGCCCCAATCCTATCGTCGTGCTCAACGGCGGGCAGGCTTTCGTCAGGCGCCCGACCCCGGCACGGGCGCTGAGGGATGCCAGGCGCATCGCCCGCCTCCTGCCGCCCGGCCGACCCGTTTACATCCTGGGCTACGAGCCGTCGCCGCCCGCCGATTACACCGTCGAGACGATCGTCGACGACGTCGCGCGGATCCTGCGGAACGACATCGGCCCGGCCACCGTGATGGGCATCTCCTTCGGCGGCTTCGTCGCCGGGCGTCTCGCAGCCCATCATCCCGATCTCGTGAAGGCATTGATCCTGATGGTCAGCGCGCACCGGTTCTCGCCAGAGGGACGCCGCAGCATCGACCGGCAGATCGCCTGCGCCTGGGCTGGCGACTTCGAAGGATTTCTCGACGAGTTCGGTCTGGTCTTCCGCCGTCCGTGGCTCAACTGGCTCATCCGTTTGCGCTTCAGACAGGAGGGCAAGCGGCTGCACGAGACGATGAACGATCCCGTGACCATCGTGCGCGGACTCAACGCGGTTGCGGGCGAGGAATTCGGCCGCGATCCGTCCTGGCTCGCCCGCATTGCGGCGCCGGCCCTGATCGTCGGCGCGACACGCGACCCGTTCTTCGACGTGGCCGCTCTCGAAGAGACGGCCCGGCTCATTCCGTCCGCGCAGCTGCAGATCTTCAGGAACGAGACGCACATGCTCCCGGTCGAACGGGCGCGGGACGTAGCGAAGGTGATCGCGCGGTTTCTTCAGAAAGACCGGGAAGCAACGAGTGGCGGCATGTGAGGCGCTTCACAGCGCCCTCTCCCGAAGCACGTCATCCTGCCGGCCATCGAACAAAGCCGAAAGGAAAGCATCATGAACGCGACGAACCATCACCGGACGGAACACGAACCGGCCATGCGGCCCTTTCCCATATCGGTCGCGCTGCTTCTTGTCGTCATGGGCATCAACGTCGGGGCAACGGTCCTCTCGTTGCTCGCGATGGCGGCATGAGACTTCCCGTGTTTCAGCTCATGCGCCGCAGTTCTTGGAAATTGCCGGCCGTCGGACCGACATCGCGGAGATTTCCCGTTGCCCACATGGCGGCCTGGGTGCGGTTCGCGACGCCGATCTTGCGCAGGATCGCCTTGACGTGGACCTTGATCGTCGCCTCGGTGATGTCGAGCTTGCGCGCGATGACCTTGTTCGGGTCGCCGCCCATCAGGGACTGCAGGATCACGGTTTCCCGCGGCGAGAGCTTCGAAACCTTCGGATCCGGCGTCCGGTGATCGGCCAACGGAATGACCTCACCCGCACCGGCGGACGAGAGTTCCTGGGCGAGAATCTGGCGCATGAGCGAAGCAGGCAGGATCCTCTCGCCCAGCATCGTCAGCTCGAACGTCCTGATCAGAACCTGGTGCGCGCTCGTGGCAAGGCAGAAACTGTCGACCCCGGCCGCGACGGCGGATTGCACGGCCTGAACGTCGAACTCGTGGGAGATCGCCACCACCCGCGCCGCAGGATGCTGCGCCTTTGCATCACGGATGAGTTCGAGCGTCTGCTGGAAATGACCCGTGGCATCGACGATGCAGAGGTCGGGTTCGTTCGATGCCGATCCTGCCAGGTCGAAGCAGGTGCCCGAAAGAAGCTGTGAGAGCCCGGCCTGCAGTAGAACGTTCCCGCAAAGCAACTTCGTTGCAACGCGCTGCGCGGAATCGTCCACGCCGCCGCCTGCAGGCGCATCCTGCGCTGCGGCATCTTCCAAATGATCCTTGATCATCGATTGCCCCCCTAGGACAAAATGGAGCGGGCCTAGCCCTCCTGTCCCTATCAGGACTCAAAGTCTCGGCCCGATCAAGAGAGAGGTGCCCGTCTCTAATCACTAAGGAGTACTACGTACCACCTAATGGCTTTGAAGCAGAAAGCTTGTGTTAAGCTTTTCCAGGATCGAACGCATCGTGCGGACCCGTAGGGCCACCTCAAGGAAAGGTGGACCCGGCATTCACCGGCGTGGCCCTACGAGTCAGCGCCAGATGACGAGGACGAGCAGCGATGGCCGGCCCGGGCTTTGCTGGATCGAGCGGACTTCGTAAAATCCACCGGCTCTGTCCCTCCGGATTACCGACTTGGAGCCGGGTTTTTACTCCGCAAGCTTAGATTGCATGCGTTGCCGGCGAACATCCCGAAACGATATTATTCCTCACGGAGTCCGAAGGCTGGAGGGGGGACACATGCCGGTCAACAAGATGGGTCTGACGGATCATCACCCCGGGCGGAATGCGCCCAAGGGCATGATCACCGACAAGGACCTGAAAATTCTTTGGGTGGCACGGACGCTCACCAACATCGACTTCCAATACGGCGAGGATGTCCTGCATCTCAATCACAGTAACATCGATGCCGAGCAGAAGCGATATATCGGGGCGCAATTGCTCCTGAAATATCGCGAACGGCGGGAGCCTTATCAAAAGCTTCTGGAGAGTCTCCGGGCCTGAGAGCCTTCTGAAAAGCGCCCATAAAAGAGGCCCCCGAGAGGGCCTCAGTTCTTCAGAGGGAGCAACCAATGCTGTCGGCCACGCGTCAGTCTCCCCCTGTCCGCGCCATCGGTCAATTCACGTATCCTTACGGATCATGACGTTCGTGAACGATGGCCATGAGATTGCCTTGAAAGATGACGCCCCATGGAACAGCAAAGCATGCAGCATAGTTGATGGGGCAAGAACACATGAAGACGTGAAGATATCGGGGCCGTGCGATGCGTTCCAGGAGCCGCCTATGCCGACTGTTATAGCTATCGAAGCCAAGCCTCTCGAGTTCCATGACATCAACAGCGGCTTTTTTCATCTCTATCTGGTCAAGACGGAAACGGATGCGACGGGACGCGTCCTGTCCGAGAAGGTGATCAGGGGTTCTCTCGAGGGCTTCGGCCAGCTTGGAACGATAGCCGATGCCGACCTCGCCTCTTCGCCTGACAGGCGAGGGTCCGACACGCCGCAGGAACGGCATCGAACGCTGCTGGACCTCGGCTCGAGGGATGCGAACGATGTTTGGAAGGTGATGGTTCAGCACGCCAACAATATCGACAAGGCCGGTCTTCCTTACAGTGCGGACATCTTTCAGCAATCCCCCGGAGGGGACCTGAACAGCAACTCCGTCATTGCATCGGTTCTTTATACGGCCGGTCTCGATTGGGCTAAGAGCCTCCCGGTTGGTGTCAGCAGGTCGGAGGCTCCCCTCTACGGCCAACTCCAATACATGAACGTGAACGACGTCCTTTCGGGCACCGCACACATCGACCGGATCCACGGCGGCGTCGGGAACGACCGGATCAAGGCCGGACAGGCGAACGACACGATCTTCGGCGATGCCGGCAATGATGTCCTCTATGGCAATTCAGGCGATGACAACCTTTCTGGCGGAGCCAGTGATGATCAACTCTATGGCAGCTCGGGTAACGATATCCTACGCGGAGGATCCGGAAAGGACGCCTTCGTTTTCCATGCAGCCCTGAATGAATCCACGAATGTGGATACGATCCGAGACTTCTCGGTCAAGGACGACACCGTTTGGCTCGAGAACAGCGTCTTCACGGCAGCTGGTCCGACAGGGCGCCTGAACTCGGCGGCGTTCTGGACGGGTGAAGCTGCGCACGATGCAACGGATCGCGTCATCTACGATCGCGATCATGGCATTCTCTACTACGATCCAGACGGTACGGGAGCAGCCGAACAGATCGCCTTTGCCAAACTCGCCATAGGGCTGAAGATGACCTACGCAGACTTCAAGATCGTGTAGGTCCTTCGGGATCTGTGACATCCGTCAGAGAGGACCGTCGTCCTTAGCGCTGGGCCGCCGATTGGACTTCAGCAGTTCCGGGACGCTGGATTTTGCTCTCATGGAAGCGGCGCACCACATCGCTGCCGATGCTCGTCCTCAGGGTGCTCGCAGGTTGATCACGGTTGGCCGCATAACAATCCTGCATGGCAAACTTTTCGTTGGCCTTGGGGTTGTAAAACGTCTTTTCCGTGCGGTTATAGGTCCACGGCTCGTCGTTGCAGTTTCGCCCGAAAGCCCCGATCGTATTCTCGATGGCCATCCATTTGAGACCGGAACCGGGGCATTGCCCCTCATACTGCCCGCTATAGGCCCCGATGCGCGGATAACAGCTCGTCTGGGCGTGGACCGCGCCGAGTGACGACAAAAGGATCGCGGTGGACAGGATCGCTCTGGACATAGGTTCATTCGAGAAAGTTGCGGCTCAGATTAGCAACATCGATGACGCAAGGGAATGTGCCTGTGGGCCAGAACCGCTTCCGATAGGCGGCACCTTCAGCGGCTGGTCCAAGCCCGCAGGGCCAGAATCGGCGTCAGGATCGGCCAGCCGAAACCGGCGATCAGGATATGATCGAGACCAATCCCTTCGTCGCGGTCGATGGTGGTCGAGACTGCCAGCAGCAGGATCACACCGCACAAATAAACCATGAGAACTTCACGCATGAACCCAGCCCGCCTTTGTCGTTAAGGTCGAGCTTTGGCGCAGTGTTCACTTGAATCCAATGCGACCGGGGGTCGCCGCATTCTTTCGTACTAGATGCTCGGAAAACTCTATCGGGACAAGGAAGCTTGTCCCAATTGCGGGCCAGTGCCTCACATTCGGCAAAAAACTATTCTTTTCCATCAACTTATCCGAAACCCAATCCAACCTCGCCCGTTCTCAAGCTCAAGGACGAACAACAGATGGAGGGCATGAATGCCAAAGCGGCACCATCCTCATGCCGCAGGGCCCCAGGGAGAATGGAGCATCGGCTCCAGCAATCTGACCCCGACCGGCCAGTCGGAGCTCCTGAAGGACCTGGGACGGCAATTGCGGCAGAACTATCAGAATGTCCTGAAGGAGCCTGCCCCCGATCGCATCCAGCAACTGCTGGAGCGCCTGGAGCAGACTCATTACCCTGAAGAAGAAGACGAAGGTCTTTAGACCACCAGACTTCCCCTTCGGAAGTCCCGATAGGCCGGCGACATGGAATCAGGCTCTGCGGCGATCGCGACGGCCGGATTCTGCTTGGCGCGGGATGAGATTGTAGATCAGAAATCCAGTCAGGATCCCGGCTCCCAGCAGCACCAGCGGGTACGACCGAGCGCTTTGAACGACATCGGATGCCTTCTCCCGCACGACGTAGAGAGGTGCGGAGTCGTGGATCAGGCGTTCGGCGCGCCTGAGATTCGCGCGGCGCGTATGAATTTCCAGGTCGTACCCATCGTCATCCTCACGCTCGTGGACGGAGATGCTGTTGCGGGCGAACCCGCCGGACACCAGGCGCTGAACGGCCTGGTTGGCCTCCTTGCGGGACGGGAAGCTGCCTGTGGCGATGGACGTGTGCGGCATCAGTCATTCCTTTCGAACTGCTGACGCAAATTCCTGGCAAGCGCCAAGGTTCCACGCGCACCGTGGGATTGAAGCCTGAACACGCCCCTCGCTGTGGCGTCAGTTCCGCCGGGAAGCGTCCGCAGCCTTCTCGGCCTCCATCAGGACGTCCAGGGCTTTCCAGGGCTTCTGCATGAACCGGACATCCCGCGGCACATCGACTTCGCGCTGATCGAGAGGCCGCCCGGAGGTCAACAGAGTTCGCACCCACGGCCATTTCAGGCGCACGGTCCGAACCAAGTCCAGACCATCCATCAGGCACGGCAGGCGAACATCGGCGAACAGGAAGGCCACTTCGTCGGAATGCTGCCGCAGGTAATCCAGGGCTTCTTCCGCGCTGGACGCTTCGACAACCTTGAGGTCGGTCTCCTCCAGGAGGGCTGCCGCCAAGCCTCTCACCTCGAAGTCATCTTCGACGATCAAGGCAACACGATTAGGCTCAATCCTCTGTCCCATCCGGCGATCTCCTCTTGTTGCTCGGCGGCTGTTCTTGGAGCCCTCTGCGGGTACAAAGACGCGCAAGGCTCGGTGATCGTTGGAAAGACCGGCCCGGAAACGCAAAGCGGGTGGTCGGCGTGACGCAACAGAACGCGGTGCAAGCAGCTGTCCCGCTTGCCGCGCTTCAAAGCACAGTGTTCGAGGGGCCGAATACAAAAACTCAATTCCCCGGTGGTACGACCACCGGGTGCTGCCCTGATCACAGAACGGTGAACTTCACGCTCCGTTTCAGCTTGGCCGTCAAGAAATTTGCCACGGGGACGTTTTTGCCTTGGAGGAACCTGCCCCCAGGCTGTAGCTTAAGCTGAGAACCGACCGTCCGCAGGTGAGATCCCGACTGTGCTCAAGGAGACCAAGCTTCATCAAGAGTTCTTGGATCTGGAGCAACACATGCGGCTTCTGGATCGGCAGCTTGCGGATGCCATACAACGCATCCGTCACGGCTCCTCCCCCGATCTCGTCGAGAAGGCGAAGGAGGACGAGAAGCATCTTCTCTCGGAACTCGATCGCTTGATGACCCGGATGCGCGCCGTCGAAGGCCAGCTTCTCCAAATTCAGAAAACCGCCACGCGGCATTAAAGCATCGGATGTGAAGTCGAACTCACGTCCGATGCTTTAAGCTTTTGGCTTAACGTATCGTTTCACGCGAAAAGAGGATCCGGTTTCTCGCTTGAACACTGGGTTCTTCAAGGAGCGGAGCATCGTGTGCGGCAGCACACCTCGCCCAGCGCCCTTCAGGTGCAAGGTGACGTGCAATTTACGTTAGGTCATATTACGAAGAGGATGAGCCATGACCTTCGACGGCTCTCATCTCACATCCCGGACTGGAATTACTGGTGATCGAGCGCCCCGGCGGCTTGGCATTCCATTGGTACCGACATTGCTCGGCGCATTGGCCGCCCTGAATGTCGTGTCGGTCGTCATGTTTCTGATGGAATAGCTCGCTCCGCCGAGATTCAGGGCAACAAAGCCGGCACGAGCAACATCAAGAGCCGCAAGGCGCTTCGACGAAGAAGCAGCCTTGCAGATTCATGGATACGAGCCTGTGCATCGTGCGGGACGGAAGATCCGTGTCAGGCGATGCGCGGGCCGAAAATGACCATCGGATAGCCCCAAAAGCCAAAGTGCTTTTGGGTCCGATGCCCTATCGCAGTCCGAGGAACGACAAGATGGCGAGAACGACCACGATCGCTCCGATGAGCCAGATGATGTTGTTCATGATGATGCTCTCCTGACAATGGAATTGACCCCATGGCAACGGTCAAGGTGAGCCTTCGTTCCGTCGTTCAAGGCACATCGGATTATTCGGAAACACAGTCGGTCACATCCTGGCCGGCCACGTTTCCGGCCGGGCCGATCTGCCGCCTCGACACGGTCGAGCATGCCTCATGGGTGAGCCCCCGGCTCGTGTCCGCCTGGACGCGGCCGTCATAGACGCGGCCCGTTTCATAGCCCGGCCCGGATTGATATTCCCAGGTCGAAACACCGGCGGCACCCACGCATCCGGACACGCCGACTGCAAGCATCGCAACAGAAGCCAGGTTTCTGAAGGCTTTCGACATCGCTAACCCCGATCGTTTGTTCTCGCCTGTCACACGCGACCTTATAGGCAGCACTTCCGATACGGCAACGCGCCGCATCGAGCATCGGGCGCAAAAGCAGGCGCCGATTCGGAATCGACGGGTGCGACGGAACAATGGATTGAAGCCCCGGATGTAAAGCCGATCTCACGTCCATAGCTTTGGTGTGTCGAGGCGGAAAGCGGGTTCGCATTTCGCGCCCGGTGCGCCGCATTCAAAAGAAAACCCCGGTGTTGCCACCGGGGTTTTCCGATCCGATCGGGAGGAGCCGATTAGAAGTCGCGCTGAACGCGCAGGCGTCCTTCCCAGGAGTCGCTGTCTTGGCCGCCGTTCGGGCCACGCGGATCGAGGTTGGAATAGAGAACCTCAACACCGATATCGAGACCTGAAACCGGAGACCAGATCAGGTTCGTGCCGACGCGCCACTCGCTGAAGTCGAACAGCGATGCGCTGACAAAGGCAGGCGCGAAGGCCGCAACGCCGTTGTTGCTGTACTCGACGCGGGCATACGAGCCGAACACGCTCTGGCGGACGGTCGGGGTCCAGTAGTGGTTCAGACCACCGGCGATCGACCAGCCGCGGCCGGTGTTGATATCGCCGTTGGTGCCGATATAGCCGTCGACCACGTCGCGGGTGGTTGCGCCGGCCGTGACGTTCGGGTCGAAGCCCAGGTAACCGAGAGCGCCGTCCGCATAGGTTGCGGCAAGCCAGAGGGCGTCGCCTTCGGCCAGAGCGGGCAGGTTGACGTAGCCCTGAGCCGTGACGGCCCAGCCGAGCTTCGTATCCGGATAATCGTTGAAGCCACCGAGAGAGGTGATCACGTTATCGCTGCGCAGCTGGTGCAGGGCGCCGCCGAGCTGGGCCGAGCCCCAGGTGCCGGCATACTTCAGGTTACCGACGATGTCGGGCATCGTCTGACCGGCTTCGGTGAACACCGAGGTGTTCGCGAAGGTGGTGCCGGTGAAGCTGCCTTCTTCGATCGCCAGCGTGGCCGAGAAGCCGTTACCGAACGAGAAGGTGTAGGCGAAGGCGTTCACCGTCGGAGCGTCGTAGAAGCGCAGCGTGCCCCAGTTCTCGTTCGGCAGGTCGCTGTTCATGAAGAACGAGATCGTGCGACCGGCGGTGAGGCCGCCGAACTGAATGAAGGCCTGGTCGACGTTGGGCGAGGTCGAGCTGAAGCCGTACGAGCCGGTATCGCGGGTCATCTCGAAACGCACGAAGGTGCGGAGCAGACCGTAGGCGGTGGCGGTACGGGCATCGAGCTGGATGCGGCCACGAGCACGGAAGCCGATGGCGTCCTGAGCGCGATCGTTCGGCTCAACGTAGAGGAATTCGGCGCGAACACGGCCGCCGATGCGGAGGCAGGTTTCGGTGCCGGGGATGTAGAAGAAGCCTGCGCCGTAGGTGGAGCAGACGCGTACGTATTCGACGGCAGCGGCCTTCTTCGCAGGAAGGTCCGCAGCTTGTGCCCCTGCGATAGCCGCGAGACCCGCGACCGATCCGAGGAAGAGGCTCTTAGCGAGCTTCATGGTTGTCTCCAAAAGTTCCTGAGTCCGTGACTCATATACAACCGTGACCATAATCAAGCGTCGGCTTCGTGCAACGGGTGCAGCCACGCTGTTCGCCCATACAGACGCAATCTGCTGAAAAGATAAGCAAATTTTGACAGCGTGCAGGATTATCTCGGCCAGCGTGTCATTATTTCAACAGAGGAGATACGCCGCCCGGAGCAGAGTTACGTTGGGTCGTTGAGAGCGCCGGCTCGGTCATTGGAACGACCGGACCGGAGAGAGCGAAATTGCTTTCCATCGCGCGACCAGCAGGTCGCTTGGTCCTCAATCGTCGTAGAAATAATCCGCGTCCCGGCAGACGTAACCGACGAAACATTGCGGCGTATCCCGCGCCGGTACGTAGCGCGGATCGATGGTCTCGTTGTTTTCGCAGAAACTGCGGTCGCGGACGTAACGGTCGTAAGTGTACGTGCCCGTGCCGAGTACAACAGCGCCGCGCGAAAATACGAGGCCGCGAGCCTGATCGCAGGTCATACTGGGTGTGAAGGGCCGATTCTGAGCGAACGTGCTCGAAGCAAAACACAACGCAACCAGAACAAGAGCAACTCGTCTCATACCCGGACCCTTCATACAGACGCATCCGACGGGAGCACATTTCACGCATTACAACGTGGAAAGGCGGACCCGGTTACGCGCTGGTTCGAGGTTTTCCGGAAGAGAGCTTGGGGATCTAAAGCATCGGCTGCAGACGACGCGCCAACTCGACGGCGGCGGCGTAGTCGGTCTTGCCCGAGCCCAGGACCGGAATGCCGGAGACGAGGATGGAGCGGGGCATCCAGAGTTCGGGAAAGCCCTGCGCCTTGGCATGAGCCAGCAGCGCGTCCCGGTCCGCATCCGGCTTGTCCGTGATGAGGATGATCTGCTCGCCCTTGCGCGGATCCGGCACGGCCACGACCACATGGCTGTTGTCGGGCCAGAGGCTCTGAACCGTCGCCTCGATGGCGGCCAGCGATATCATCTCGCCGCCGATCTTGGCGAAACGCTTCGCCCGGCCCCGGATGGTGACGATCCCGTCTTCGACGGTGACGATGTCGCCGGTATCGTGCCATCCCTCGACGGGTGGACGGATGCCTCCCTGCGCCGTCGGATCGAGGTAGCCCTTCATCACGTTCGGGCCGCGCACATGAAGGCGACCACCCTCGTGGATGCCCTCGACCGGGTCAAGCCGCCACTCGATCCCCGGCAGGATCGGCCCGACAGAGCCGGGTCTGTTGCGATCCGGCAGGCTCACGGCGATGACGGGCGAGCATTCGGTGGCACCGTAACCCTCCAGGATCACCGTGCCGTACTTGGCCCAGAGCGTGCGCGTCTCGTCCTTCACCCGCTCGGCGCCGGCGATGACGTAACGCACGCTCGCCAGATCGTTCTCGCCCGCCGCGCGGGCATAGCCCTGCAGAAAGGTATCCGTTGCCAGCACGATCGTGGCGCGGGTGCCGGCCACGAGCTTCGGGATCTGGCGATAATGGAGCGGGCTCGGATAGAGCACGGACTTCATGCCGTTGAGAACCGCGGTCAGCAGCCCTGCCGTCAGGCCGAAGGAATGGAAGATCGGCAGGGGGTTGAAGAACACGTCGTCCGGCCGCAGCACGTCGCCCGCGAGCGCCTTGACCTGATAGGCGTTGGCGACAAGGTTGGCGTTCGAAAGCGCCACGCCTTTCGGCACTCCCTCCGAGCCGGACGTGAACAGCACGACGGCCGGATCGTCGGGCGCCACCGCGGCTCCGGCGTGAACGCGCCGCGCCATCCAGGAATCGACGAGGCCACGAAGCTTGTCGAAGCTCGTCAGCTGCGCACGAACATCCTCCAGCCACAGGACCCGCCGCCCCTCCCCCAAGGTCGCCACGATGTCGTCGAGCTTGCCCTGCTCGACGAAGCGGCGGGAGGTGACGATGGTCTCGATCCCGGCCAACTCGCAGGCCGCCTTCAGGTTCTTGATTCCGGCCGTGAAGTTCAGGAAGGCCGGAACGCGTCCGAACGCGTTGAGCCCGAACAGGGTGACGGCGATGGCCTGGACGTTCGGGAGCAGCACGCCGATCGTCTCGCGCTCGCCCGTCAGGCCTGCCAGTTTGCGCCCGAGGACGAGCGAGCCCAGGACGAGGCGCCCGAAGGTGATCGGCTGGCGCTCGAGGTCCTCGAGAGCGACCTTGTTCCGGCCGAACCGGTCCCTCGCATCGAGAAGGGCGCCGAACAGGCTCTTGCGCGTCCGCGCGATGTCGAACTCCGTCACGGGCGCCCCTCGATCCGTCAGCCAGCCGAGCCTTCGCGGATCGGAGCCTGATAGGCCAGGCCCATATCCCAGGGGAAGTAGATCCAGGTATCCTGGCTCACTTCCGTCACGAAGGTGTCGATCAGGGGACGTCCGGCGGGTTTCGCGTAGACTGCTGCGAAATGTGCGTTGGGGAGCATGTCGCGTACGATCTTGGCGGTCTTGCCGGTATCGGTGAGGTCGTCGATCACGAGGACGCCCTTACCTTGCCCGTCGCCCACGGCCTTGATCGAAGGCGCGATGTCCTTCAGCACCTGAAGGTCGCCCTGGTTCTTGTAGTCGTGATAGCTCGCGATGCAGACGCTCTCGATGAGCCGCAGGTCGAGCTCGCGCGCCACGATGGCGGCCGGCACGAGGCCGCCGCGGGTGATGCAGACGATCGCCTCGAACGGACCGGCGGAGGCCAGACGCCAGGCGAGAGCCCGGCAATCGCGGTGGAACTGATCCCAGGAGACGGGGAAGGCTTTTGGAGAGGTCGGGGACATTGTTCTGCTCGTATAGGGCTGTCGGGTAAAACAATTAACTCTTACAGGGGCGCCCGGTCGCCTTTCAGGCGACCGAGAAGCTCACGCACGGCGGCGGCGGCACCTGCGACCGCATCCGGGTCCTTGCCGCGCACGACGATCTGGTTGCGAAAGCCGCTCGTCGAGAACGACGGATAGGACCCGATGGACACACCCGCGTTCGACGAGGCGATCCGGCCCAGGCCCTCGGCATAGATGCCCTCGGCCAGCCCCTCGGCTTCGATGGTCTCGATGATCATGCGGGCGCCGGTCTGGAGCGACGGCGCGATGATGTCGAGCATGGCCTGCATGATGGACGGCACGCCCGCCATCACGAACACATTGCCGATCCGGAACCCGGGCGCCTTGGAGATCGGGTTCTCGATGAGATCGGCCCCTTCGGGGATCCGGGCCATGCGCAGGCGGGCCTCGTTCAGCTCGTGCGGCTGGTAGCGCTCCTGCAGCATGGCGACCGCCCGGGGATCGTGCCCGATCCCGACATTGAACGCCTTGGCGATGCAGTCGGCCGTGATGTCGTCATGGGTCGGTCCGATGCCGCCGGTGGTGAAGAGATAGGTGTAGCGGCCGCGCAGGGCGTTGACCGCCGCCACGATCTCCTCCTCGACGTCCGGCACCACGCGCACCTCGCGCAGATCGATGCCGATCCCGGTCAGGTACTCGGCGATGTAGCCGATATTCTTGTCCTTGGTGCGCCCCGTGAGGATCTCATCGCCGATGATGAGGAGGGCGGCGGTAACGGAGATGGCCATGCGCAGCGATCCTTTTGACGGCGTTTAGCCTCAGAAACGGCAATTCTCAAGCAAGGGTTCAGTTGAACCTCAGCCTTCTCCCCTGCTACCAGGGATTTTTCGTTCAAACGTTGGATTTTGATGCGTTTTCAGGAAACCCTGCTCGAGGGACGTCTCATCGAGCGTTACAAGCGATTTCTGGCGGATATCGAGCTCGATACGGGCGAGGTGGTGACGGCCCATTGCGCCAATCCCGGTGCGATGATGGGCCTGAAGGAGCCCGGCAGCCGGGTCTTCCTCTCGCGGGCGACGAACCCGAACCGCAAGCTCAAGTACAATTGGGAATTCGTGGAGGTCGCGGCCGGCGGCGGTCCACGCCAGCTCATCGGCATCAACACCTCTCGGCCCAATCTCCTAGTGGCGGAAGCCCTGGCGGAGGAGCGCCTGGCCCCCTTCGCGGGTTACGACCGGATCAGGCCGGAGGTGAAATACGGCCGGAACAGCCGGGTCGACTTCCTGCTCGAAAAGGCCGGCGAGCCGCCCTGCTACCTCGAGGTGAAGAACTGCCACCTGATGCGGGAGGCAGGCTTTGCCGAGTTCCCGGACTGCATCGCCGCCCGCAGCGCCAAGCACCTCTACGAACTCGCCAACATGGTGGACACGGGCGCGAGGGCCGCCCTCGTCTATGTCATCCAGATGGATGCCGAGCGCTTTGACGTGGCCCGCGATATCGACCCGGCCTACGACAAGGCCTTCCGGCATGCCCTTGCGGCAGGTGTCGAGTCCTACGCCTATGTCTGCCGCATCACGCCCGAAGAGGTGACCATCGACCGGCCCGTGGAGATCGTGACGCCGCGGTGAGCGTCTTCGCAGCCTAGCTCATCAAGCTCTCCCCTCATCCTGAGGAGCAGCGAAGCTGCGTCTCGAAGAATCGTCCAGAGCGCACGGGAGACGCCCTCGTCTTTCGAGACGGCCTGACGGCCTCCTCAGGATGAGGGCTGTTTTGGACGCCTACGTCGCGTCGGGCTTATCACACCCGCTCGAAAGCGAGATTCATCTTATTCTTGAGGATCTGCCGGTAACCCTTGCTCTTCAGGAGCTTCACCACGTCGATCTGCCAGCGATCCGGCACATTGGCGACGATGAACAGCGAGGGGTAGAGGGACGCGGGGGCATCCCGGAAGAAGGGATCGAGCACCAGGTCCTCGGCCCCCTCGACGTCGAGCTTGATCGCATCGACTCGGGTCAGGCCTTCCCGCTTCAGGAGTTCCAGCATCGTCACGGCGGGAACGCGAATTGTATCCGTCTGGCTCGAATTGACGATCTTCAGGCTCGCCTCGCCCCGGTTGAGGGGATCGAGGAAGAGAGTCAGCTCGCCGGTCTTGTCCGCCACCGCGCAGTCCACGGCCTTGATGGTGTAGGAGGGGTTCTGGCGGATGTTGTAGATCAGGCGGTCGAAGATCTCCGGCTGCGGCTCAACGGCCAGGATCCGCACCGGAACGGCGCCCGCTTCCCGGGCGACCGAAAGGGCGTACCAGCCGACATTCGAGCCGATATCGATGAAGGTGAATCCGTCCGCGACCCGGGAGGTCAGGATCTTGATCTCGTCCATGTCGAAGTATTGCGGCGTGAACAGGATGCGCCGCTCGCAAACGTTCTTGTAGGGATAGAGCCGCATGCGCAGGCCGAAGGTCTCGAGATCGAGCGGCAGCCCCTTCAGGGTCTTCATCGCCAGGCGGCGCAGCATCAGGGCCACCCGGCGGCCGGCCCATCCCTCGGGCAGCCCGCGCGTGCGGTCGATCACCCAGCGGGCGAGTCCTGAAGGCGCAAAGTCGCCGAAAGGGCGAGAATCATTCATTAAGCGAGAATCCACGGCCACCGAATGGGATGAACAGGGTTGCTCATGACACCCTCGCGCGCCAATCGCAAGCGCGACAGCAGGTCTTTAGAGCATCGTGCGGAAAAGTGGGTCCCGGTTTTCGCTGACGCGGCCCTCTGGGTCCGCGAGGACGATGCTCTCATTCATAAAGGAAGCATCGGATGGATCAATCCGATGCTTTAACTTGCGTCACGCGCGGCGATCCTTACATTCCGGACAGGAGTTCAAGGAACGAAAATGACCGAAACCGACGTTGTCGAGCGCAAGCGCTCCGCCGAGATCCCGCTGCACGGGCCGGCGGATTTCGAGGCCATGCGGCGGGTGTGCCGCATGACGGCCGAGTGCCTCGACATGCTGACCGACCATGTGAAGCCCGGCGTCACGACCGAATATCTGGACAAGCTCGCCTTCGAGTTCATCCGCGACCATGGCGCCTATCCGGCCTGCCTGAACTATCGCGGCTATACCAAGACGATCTGCACCTCGATCAACCATGTGGTCTGCCACGGCATCCCGAACGACAAGCCCCTGCGCGACGGGGACATCATGAACATCGACGTGACCCTGATCCTCGACGGGTGGCACGGCGATTCGAGCCGGATGTACTATGTGGGCGAGGTGCCCCGCCGGGCCCAGCGGCTCTGCGAGATCACCTACGAATGCCTGATGCGCGGCATTGCCGCGGTCAAGCCCGGGGCCACCACGAACGATATCGGAGCGGCGATCCAGTCCTACGCCGAGGCCGAGCGCTGCTCGGTGGTGCGGGACTTCTGCGGCCACGGCCTCGGCCGCGTGTTCCACGACTCGCCGACGATCCTCCATTACGTGGAGCCGGCCTACAACGTGGAGCTGAAGCCCGGCATGCTCTTCACCATCGAGCCCATGATCAATCTGGGTCGCCCCCAGGTGAAGGTGCTCTCCGACGGCTGGACCGCCGTGACCCGCGACCGCTCTCTGTCGGCCCAGTTCGAGCACACGGTCGGTGTTACGGAAACCGGCGTCGAGGTCTTCACCTTCTCGCCGAAGGGCCTGGACAAGCCGCCTTACGCCGCAGCTTGACACTAGCCTGATGCGTCGCTTCATGCCTACAAAGTAACATCGGCACACCGACCTCTCTTACGGAGTGCCGCAAGGCAACGGCGACGGGCGGGCATGAGCGGCGACGAGACTCCCCATTATCACGGCCATCGCGACCGGCTGCGCGCGCGCTTCATGGAAACGGGCGGCGACCCGCTGCCGGATTACGAATTGCTGGAGCTCGTGCTGTTCCGCTCGATCCCGCGCCGGGACGTGAAGCCCATCGCCAAGGAACTCATGAAGCGCTTCGGCACCTTTGCCGAGGTGCTGGCGGCTTCCCCGGCCCGGCTCATGGAGGTGGACGGGATCGGCGAGAGCGTGGTGACCGATCTCAAGATCGTCGAGGCCTCGGCGCGCCGTCTCGCCAAGGGCGAGGTGACGAAGCGGCCGGTCCTGTCCTCCTGGACCTCCGTGATCGATTATTGCCGCACCGCCATGGCCTTCATGGACAAGGAGCAGTTCCGGCTGCTCTTCCTCGACAAGCGCAATGCGCTCATCGCCGACGAGGTGCAGCAATCGGGGACGGTCGACCATACGCCGGTCTATCCGCGCGAGGTGGTCAAGCGGGCGCTCGAGCTCTCGGCTTCCGCCCTCATCCTCGTGCACAACCACCCTTCCGGCGATCCGACCCCCTCCTCGGCCGACATCAGGATGACCCGCGAGATCATCGACGTCGCCAAGCCGCTGGGGATCATCGTCCACGACCACATCATCGTCGGCCGCGAGGGACATGCCAGCCTGAAAGGCCTGAAGCTGATCTGAGTGCCCGAAGGGGGCGACCGCACGGAAACCTAGAAGAGCGTCTCGATCCCGGCGAGAATCGCGTAGACGAAGCCGAGGCTCAAGGTCATGCCGACGGAGCCGATGATCAGGCCGCCGATGATCACCAGTCCGTCGCGCTCGACGAGGCCCAGCCCCACGAGGCACACGGCAAGACCAAGGGGGATCTGCCCGACGAACGGGGGCGCGAAGAGCAGTCCCAGGGACAGGACCAGGATGACCGCGCCCATGAGCCGCATGGAAAGGGGGGTGTCGAGGACGGTCATGCGCGGACGCGAGATGCGCTCCAGCCGGCGAAAGACCGGGATCGCCCGGCTGACGGCCCGTTCCACGTCGGTGCGGGCCACTGACCGGTTCATGAGCTGGCGCGGCAGCCAGGGCGCCTCACGGCCGAAGGTGATCTGGATGGCGACGAGCGCCAGGAGCAGGCCGCAGACCAGCGGGATCGGCGGCGGCATGGGCAGGCAATTCGGCAGGCCGAGGAGGACGATGAGAAGAGCGAAAGCCCTGTCCTGAAGCACGGTCATGATCTGGCGCACGGTGAGGCGCTCGCCGGGCTGTGAGGCAAGGGCGAGCAGAATTTGTGAAGTGCGCGCGTTGGAAAACAAGGAGCCCTGACAGGTTCGGGGATGCTCAGGGCGCCTCTCTACCTGACTTAAGGTCCGGGGCCAAGGGTTTGAGGCCTCAATGGATGTTGATCTCACCCTGGATCGCCCGAAATTCCGCCGGCCTGATCAGATGGGCGTGGGTAACGGTGACCGAATGCAGCGGACCGGCGAGCTCGCGCTTCCAGAAATCGAGAAAGTCGATGAGAACGGGGAACCGGGGGGCCAGATCGTATTCCTGCCAGATATAGGTCTGGAGAAAGCTCGGGTGATCCGGCATGCGGTAAAGGATCTTGGCGGTCGTCAGCCCGTAGCCTTCCATCTGGCGGATGAAGTCCTTGGATACCATGCGAACTCCTTCTTTCAAGCTCCAGCAAGCCCTTCCGACAGGTATCCGCCCCAACGGCACAGGCGGTTCCCTGCCCTATGCTCAAGGCTAAATCTTGAGTGCGATTCCAGGTTCCCGCAACCCGATGGGGTTGCACATTCATGCGATGTTGCGTTGATTGCCAGGAAGCACGTGTGAGCCAGGACACCGGATAAGGAGATCACCGGGAATGCGCTTTGCCTTCGCCGGAATCGATTTTCTCGGAGATGTTTTCGAGACGTTGCTCGCTCGGGGCTGGGAACCGGTCAAACTCTTCAGCCGGCCCTGCGACGGAATCTACGACTTCAACGACGTGACGGTCGCCCGCGCGCGCACCTTAAGGCTGCCGATCCAGATGTCGCGGATCCTCCCGGCGGATCTGGCCGGGCTCAAGGCCATGGGGTGCAACGCCCTGGTGGTGGCGGGCTATCCCTGGCTGATCACCGGCTGGGAGCGGCACCTGCCCTTCGCCGTCAACTTCCATCCTTCCCCGCTTCCGATGGGACGCGGCCCCTACCCGCTCTTCCAGGCGATCCTGGACGGCCACCCCGAATGGGGCATGACGGCCCATCGGCTGGAGCCCGCCTTCGACACGGGCGCCATCGTGGCGCAGACGCGGTTCGCCTTAAGCGGAACGGAAACGCACGACACGCTCCTGGCCAAGTGCCAGATCGCCGCCAAGGAGATTTCCCTGCAGCTGCTCGACGATCTCCCGCGGCTCTGGGACGAGGCGCGCCCCCAGGGCCCTGGGACCTATTGGCCCCGGATCACGCAGGCGCAGCGGACGATCCATTGGGCGGGAGGCGTCCAGGACATCATGCGAACCGTCCGCGCTTTCGGGTCCATCGAGGCCTTCGCCCAGATCGAGTCCCGCTACGTCTATGTGTGGGAGGCCACTGGTTGGGAGGAGCCGCACGCCTACCGGCCCGGCACCCTCGTCCACAAGCACCGCCGGCACATGGTCGTGGCCGCACGCGACGGCTTCGTGCAGGTCACGGGCTGGAGCCCCTACGCACCGGGACCGGCGAGAGGCAAGTAGCGTCCCTGCCCGCTTCAGCGCCGGCGCTTCACCAGCTTCCAGGCCTGACGGAGGATGAAAATATTGCGGATGAGCTTGAACATCGGGTTTCCTTGAATTTCTTCCTGTCATTCAAGGAAAGGATGGACCGGAAGGTTCCAAGCCAGGCCGCAGCACGGACGATGCCTCTCGGCTCGGGTAGCCAATCCTTCAGGATTTTTACCCATCGGTTGCGGAACCAAGCCTCCCGCAGGGCATTATTCCGGTACGAAGGCCATGTGCCCCCAAGGTCTTCGAGACCCTCAAAGCCCTTCACCGCCCACGTGAAGGGCTTTTTCTTTGCCCCGAGAGTTCAACGCCAAGCTGAAACCCTCGGGCGCTTCGAACATTTCTCTGTCGAAGGCTATCCTGTTGGCCTTCAGGACCGGGAGGCCTCCTCATGTGCCGGCGACGGCGGGTGAGGAGGCCTTTCCGTTTGTCCACAGATTTCAGAGCTTCTGGTAATGCCGCCCCTGGTAGACGAGCGTGGGCTTGCGTTCCCCCAGCCGGATGCGAACGATTTCGCCGATGATCACGTGATGGGTCGCGACGATCCGGGCTTCTGTAATGCGGCAATCGAAGGAAACGAGGCTGGTCGTCAGCGCGGGCGAGCCCGTATCGAGCTTTTCCCACTCCCCGCGGGCAAAACGTTCCTGCCCCTGGAGGCCGGTGCGTCCCGCGAAGATGTCGGCGAGGGCCTGATCCTCGGCACCGAGGGTATTCACGCAGAACACCTTGTTGGCCAACAACGCCTGGGCCGAGCGTGACGCGGTGTTGACGCAGACCAGAAGCGAGGGCGGGCTGTCCGTCACGGTCGTGACGGCCGTGGCCGTGAAGCCCGCGCGTCCGGCGGCGCCGTCGGTCGTGACCACGTGAACGGCGGCAGCGACCCGGCTCATGCCTTCCCTAAAGAGAACGGCATCGGGACTGGCGGCACCTGTGCCGGCGGAATCGGGAGAGGCTTGAGAGTTCAACATGATGTTCCGACAAGCCTCTTCCACTCTTTCGGGGCAGAGCACAAGGCTGTTCGGAACCATATGGTTCCTGGTCTTAGCCTTTGGAAGCAGTAGTCAGACGGGAACTTGCCCAGTATTGGATCAGCCCCTGCCGCTTATTCCATCATGAGTGGTAATAGGAAACTTAACAGAAAGTTGTCGAACGGAAATCCGTTTGCTAGAGACACCAGCATCTTACGTCAGGCTTGGCGTTGCTCAGGCATCGTGCTTTCCTACGGTGTTTCCCAAGAATGACCCCGATCCAGAGGGGCAAGGGTAGGACATGGAAATCTTTGTGCAGCAGCTCATCAATGGGCTGACTCTGGGGTCGATCTACGGCCTCATCGCCATCGGCTATACGATGGTCTTCGGCATCATCGGCATGGTGAACTTCGCCCACGGCGACGTCTTCATGCTCTCCGCCTTCATCGCCCTGATCTTCTTCCTGATCCTGACCACGTGGCTCGGGATCTCGTCGGTGGTGCTGGCGCTGTTCTTCGTCCTCATCATCGCGATGGTGCTCACCTCCCTGTGGGGCTGGGCCATCGAGCGGATCGCCTACCGCCCCCTGCGCGGCTCGTTCCGCCTGGCGCCGCTGATCTCGGCCATCGGCGTCTCGATCTTCCTGTCCAACTTCGTCCAGGTCGCCCAGGGCGCGCGCAACAAGCCGACCCCGCCAATGGTCGGCGACGTGATCGTGTTGTTCCAGGGCGCGAGCGGCTACAACGTCGCCCTCTCCTACAAGCAGATCATCATCATGGTCGTGACGGCCGTGCTGCTGACGATCTTCTGGTACGTCGTCCAGAAGACCTCTCTCGGTCGCGCCCAGCGCGCCTGCGAACAGGACCGCAAGATGGCCGCACTTCTCGGCATCAACGTGGACCGCACGATCTCCCTCACCTTCGTGATCGGCGCGTCGCTCGCGGCGGTCGCTGGCACCATGTATCTGCTGTATTATGGCGTGGTGAGCTTCAACGACGGCTTCGTGCCGGGCGTGAAGGCCTTCACGGCAGCGGTTCTGGGCGGCATCGGCTCCCTGCCGGGCGCCGTCCTCGGCGGGCTGATCATCGGGCTCATCGAGACCTTCTGGTCGGCTTATTTCTCGATCGAGTACAAGGACGTGGCCGCGTTCTCGATCCTCGCCATCGTCCTGATCTTCATGCCCTCCGGTATCCTCGGACGGCCTGAGGTCGAGAAGGTTTAAGGAGCCTGAAGAGCATGAACGCTCCTTCCATCACCACCGCGGGCCAGACCCAGGCCGTGACGCGGAAATTCGACCTGAGCGCCGCCCTGAAGGACTCCTTCAAGACCGCGCTGATCATGCTGGGTCTCTCGATCCCGATCCTGGCCTACAAGACGGATCAGTCCGGTGCCGATCTCTTCCTCACGCCCCGCTGGGGCCTGGTGGCGATCATCTGCGCCATCGTGTTCGGCCTGCGCCTCGTGCTGCACGCCTTCACGGCCTCCCGCGCCTACCGCCAGGCGACGCCCAGCGCGCACCAGGCGACGGAGCCGGTCCATGCGGAGCCGAGCGCCTTCCAGCACGTCTCCAAGTTTGCCATTCCCTTTTTCCTCGGCGTGGCGCTCGCCTTCCCGTTCCTGATCTACCTGATCCAGGGCGGATTGAACGAGTCGCGCTACTGGGTCGATCTCGGCATCCTGATCCTCACCTACGTGATGCTCGGATGGGGCCTGAACATCGTGGTGGGCCTCGCCGGCCTGCTCGACCTCGGATACGTGGCCTTCTACGCGGTCGGCGCCTATTCCTACGCCCTGCTCTCGACCACCTTTGGCCTGTCGTTCTGGATCTGCCTGCCGCTTGCCGGCATCCTGGCTGCGTTCTGGGGCATGATCCTCGGCTTCCCGGTGCTGCGCCTGCGCGGCGACTACCTCGCCATCGTGACCTTGGCCTTCGGCGAGATCGTCCGCCTCGTCCTCATCAACTGGGTGGACCTGACCAACGGCGGCGCCGGCATCTCGTCGATCCCGCGCGCCACCTTCTTCGGCATCCCGTTCACCAACGGCGAAGGCGGCTTCGCGCAGACCTTCGGGCTCGAATTCAACGGCATGCACCGGATCATCTTCCTCTACTACCTGATCCTGGCGCTGGCGCTGATCACCAACTTCGTCACCATGCGCCTGCGCAAGCTGCCCGTGGGACGGGCCTGGGAGGCCCTGCGCGAGGACGAGATCGCCTGCCGGTCCCTCGGCATCAACACCACGAACACCAAGCTGACGGCCTTTGCCATCGGGGCCATGTTCGGCGGTTTTGCCGGTTCGTTCTTCGCGGTCCGCCAGGGCTTCGTCTCTCCGGAGAGCTTCAACTTCCTGGAATCGGCGATCATCCTGGCCATCGTGGTGCTCGGCGGCATGGGATCGCAGATCGGCGTCGCCATCGCGGCCATCGTGCTGGTCGGCGGCCCCGAGATCCTGCGCAACCTGACCTTCCTGCAAGCCATCTTCGGATCCGGATTCGACCCGAACGAGTACCGCCTGCTACTCTTCGGCGCCGGCATGGTGGCGATGATGGTCTGGCGTCCGCGCGGCCTGATCTCGGAACGTGAACCCTCGGTGATCTTGAAAGAGCGCAAGGCCATTTCCGGCTCGCTCGTGAAGGAAGGACACGGCTAATGCGCTGGCTGCAGGATCCCATCCTCGACGTACAGCATCTCACGATGCGCTTCGGCGGCCTCGTTGCCGTCAACGACCTCTCCTTCCAGGCCGGGCGCGGCGACATCACCGCCCTGATCGGTCCCAACGGAGCGGGCAAGACCACGGTCTTCAACTGCATCACCGGCTTCTACAAGCCGACCGAAGGCATGGTCGCCCTTCGCAAGCCCGACGGTTCGCACCTGTTGCTGGAACGGCTTCCGGGCTTCGACATCAACTGGAAGGGCAAGGTCGCCCGTACCTTCCAGAACATCCGCCTGTTCTCAGGCATGACCGTGCTCGAGAACCTGCTGGTGGCCCAGCACAACCCGCTCATGATCGCTTCGGGCTTTACTTTCCTCGGCGTCCTCGGCCTCGGCGGCTACCGCAAGGCCGAGAAGGAGGCCATCGAGAAGGCCAAGTACTGGTTGGAGAAGGCGCGCCTGATCCACCGGGCGGACGATCCGGCCGGTGACCTGCCCTACGGCGACCAGCGCCGCCTGGAGATCGCCCGCGCCATGTGCACGGACCCGCTCCTGCTCTGCCTCGACGAGCCTGCGGCCGGCCTCAATCCGCGCGAGTCGCTGGAGCTCAACGAGCTGCTCCTGTCGATCCGCAAGGACAACGGCACGTCGATCCTCCTGATCGAGCACGACATGTCGGTCGTGATGCAGATCTCGGACCACGTGGTGGTGCTCGATTACGGCACCAAGATCTCGGACGGCGCACCGGCCGAGGTCAGGAACGATCCCAAGGTCATCGCCGCCTATCTCGGCGTGGCCGATGACGAAGTCGAAAAGGTCGAGGCTGAGGTGGGCGCATGACCGCTGCAACGAGCATTCAACAAGCCGCCATCGACGCAGGCCGCCAGCCACTTCTCAGCGTCCGTGGCGTGAAAACCTATTACGGCAACATCATCGCCCTCAAGGGCGTCGATATGGACGTTCATGAAGGCGAGATCGTCACGCTGATCGGCGCCAACGGTGCCGGCAAGTCGACCCTGATGATGACGATCTTCGGCAACCCGCGTTGCCGCGAGGGCAAGATCACCTATGCGGGCCAGGACATCACCAAGATGGCCACCCACGAGATCGCCCGCATGTCGATCGCGCAGTCTCCCGAAGGCCGGCGCATCTTCCCGCGCATGACGGTGTTCGAGAACCTTCAGATGGGCGCCTCCCTGCACAACATGGCGCATTTCGACCAGGATCTGGAACGGGTCTGCACCCTGTTCCCGCGCCTGAAGGAACGCCTGCAGCAGCGCGGCGGCACCCTGTCGGGCGGCGAGCAGCAGATGCTGGCGATCGCCCGGGCCCTCATGAGCCGCCCGAAGCTCCTCCTCCTGGACGAGCCCTCGCTCGGTCTCGCTCCCCTGATCGTCAAGCAGATCTTCGAGATCATCAAGGAGCTGAACCAGAAGGACGGCATGACGGTCTTCCTCGTGGAGCAGAACGCCTACCACGCCCTCAAGCTGGCCCATCGCGGCTACGTGATGGTGACGGGCAACATCACCATGAGCGGCACCGGCAAGGAACTGCTCGAAAATCCGCAAGTGCGGGCAGCCTATCTCGAAGGGGGGCATCACTGATGCAGGGCATCCTCTACGAAGAGCCGTCGATCTGGCTCTTCCTTCTCATCACCGTGATCATGGGCGGCTGGGCCGCCTGGATGACCGGGCGGGCCATCGCCCTCACCTGGCGCCCCTTCTGGACCCTGATCATCTACCTGTTCATCCTCGGCGCCGCGGTGCGCTTCATCCACTTTGCCCTGTTCGGGGGGACGCTGCTGTCGATTCATTATTATGCCGTCGACACCATCGTGCTGCTGATCATCGGGGCGCTGGGTTTCCAGTACCGCCGCGCCCGCATGATGACGACGCAATACCGCTGGCTCTACGAGCGGACAGGCCCCTTCTCCTGGCGGGAAAAGGCGTCTGCGGCCAAGGGCTAAGCGCATCGTGCGGAAAGGAGGTTCCGGCTTTCCGCAACGAACGATGCGCCGCTTTAAGAAGCCGGAGCATCGGTTTGATCCCAAAAGTGTAATCCACTTTTGCGTCCGATGCTCCGGCCTAAAAGATTCCCAGGTGACATCCGCTTAAAAAACAGCATGATGTTACCTCGGATGACGGGTCTACCGTCAAACCGGCCCCACAAGGAAGAGGGGCCTATAAAACCACCCAGAGGAGTGACCTCATGAAAAAACTGCTGTTGACCGGCGTGGCGCTTGGTCTTGGCCTCGCCTTCTCCAGCGCTGCCAGCGCCCAGATCAAGATCGGCGTCGCTGGCCCCGTCACCGGCCCGAACGCGGCGTTCGGCGCCCAGCTGAAGAACGGCGTCGAGCAGGCCGTCGAAGACATCAACGCAGCCGGCGGCATCAATGGCCAGAAGCTGCAGATCGTCGTCGGCGACGACGTGTCCGACCCCAAGCAGGGCGTGTCGGTGGCGAACAAGTTCGCCGCTGAAGGCGTGAAGTTCGTCGTCGGCCACTTCAACTCCGGCGTGTCGATCCCGGCCTCGCAGGTCTACGAGGAATCCGGCATCGTCCAGGTCACCCCGGCCTCGACGAACCCGCAGTTCACCGAGCGCGGCATGTGGAACACCTTCCGCACCTGCGGTCGCGACGACCAGCAGGGCGCCGTTGCCGGCGGCTACCTCGCCGACAAGTTCAAGGGCAAGAAGGTCGCTGTCGTTCACGACAAGACCCCCTACGGCAAGGGCCTTGCCGACGAGACCCAGAAGGCCATGAACGCGAAGGGCCTGAAGGAAGTCGTCTACGAAGGCATCAACCCGGGCGAGAAGGACTATTCCGCGCTCGTGTCGAAGCTGAAGCAGGCTGGCGTCGACGTCGTCTATTTCGGCGGCCTCCACACGGAAGCCGGCCTCATCATCCGCCAGATGCGCGACCAGGGCCTCAACGCCCCGCTCATGTCGGGTGACGGCATCGTGTCGGCCGAGTTCGTCTCGATCGCCGGCCCGGGCGCCGACGGCACCCTGATGACCTTCTCGCCGGATCCGCGCAAGAATCCGAATGCGAAGGACGTCGTGGCCAAGTTCAAGGCCAAGAACTACGAGCCGGAAGCCTACACGCTCTACAGCTACGCCGCTGCTCAGATCCTGGCCGAGGCCGCCAAGCAGGCCGGCAGCACCGATGGCAAGAAGGTCGCCGACATCATGAAGTCGGGCAAGCCCTTCAAGACCGTCATCGGCGATATCTCCTACGATAAGAAGGGCGATATCACCCGTCCGGACTACATCATGTACGTCTGGAAGAAGGGCGCTGACGGCAAGATCGACTACACGGGCAACGAACTCGCCATGTAATCGATCGGCCTGAAAGCCGACATTCGGAAACCCGCCCTGTCGCCAGGGCGGGTTTTCTTATGGATATTGGATAAACCTGGACGTCATGGCCGGGCCCGTCCCGGCCATCCCGATACGGAGAAGCGCGGCGCCTCCCACATCGGGATCACCGGCACAGGGCCGGTGATGACGTGCGAAGTGAACTACCAGCCGGAGATTCAAGAACGGTGGCCATGCCCGCTCTCAGCCTTTCCCTGCTCAAGGCGTCCTACGCAATTTGCCGCTTTCCTGCGGGCTCCTCGGTCACGGCTCCCTCGCCCGGTCCCTTCTCGCTCGTCGTCCAGGCAGTCGAGGAGACGACGCTCGTCTGCCCGCTCGACCATGTCCCATCGGAAGCCGAGATCGACGCCGGCTGGCGCTGTTTCCGGATCGAGCAGAGCTTCGATTCCAGCGTCCCGGGAATCCTGGCCTCCGTGCTCGCACCGCTGGCCGGCGCCGGCATCGGCATCTTTGCCACCTCCACCTTCAGCACCGACTACGTGCTGGTGAAGGCCAATGATGCGGACAAGGCCACGGAGGCCCTGAGGAACGCCGGCCATATTGTTCGAACCGAGGACTGATCAGGCCCGCTCGATCCGGGCCGCGAAGCAGCCGCGCCGGGCGAAATGGGCATCGATATGCGCGACCTTCGGGTCGGCGAAAAAGCGTTCGATCACCCGCAGAACGTCCTCACCCTCGGCCACGTCCGCATCGACGATGAAGGCCTCGGCATCGTAGGCCCGCAGGGACAGGAGCCTATCCCGCATCATCGGTGGCAACTCGCTCCGATACAGCCCTGTCCTGGCATTTCGGCTGACGAAGATCGGACCGGCCGCGCGATACGGCGAGGTCGCCGTCGTCTGGTGGGCGTGGTTGAGCAGCAGCAGTTCCTCCCCGACCGCAACCCGGGTCAGCGACACTCGGCAGGGATAAGCATCGGCCTCGTCGGCATGGACACGCTTGGCGCCGATGGCCCTAAGATCTGTTTCATTCAGCGCGAAAAGCGGCGCGAAAGGCTCGGCATCGAGGCCGCGGATTTGGAAGGACATCGTTTGTCTCCTTTGGTGAGACAGCGATGGTGAAGAAATCAATTTGGAGAAACGACCCGATTTCTGCGGAGCCCCACATTGTGATACTACATATCAACAATGAGGGTACGTCGTGCATAAGATTTGAGTCACAACACTTACTCCGCTCCTCGCTATCCTGATAGGTACAGCCAACTCAGAGGCTGCTCCCGCACCGAAGAGAACAAGCATCATTGGGTGTTGGGATCGGATCTATAACAAGCCTTTTGGTCGCTGGCCGCCAACGCGAAATACATTATGCTTTGACCGACACAGGAAGCTTCACGGCATCACCATCGATGATGGAGACGGTTGGGATTACGGTGGGACTTGGCAATATTCTGGCAGCGAGAGCATATCAGTCTACTTTCCGCGTGATGACGAGCCTCGGCGGGGCACCTGCTCCTTATGGATCGACGAGGCCCGCAACGTCTTGATTTTCACAGAGTGCAAGAACGTAAAATGGGACGGTGCCTGGCAGCGGGACTTGGAAATTGAACCCGCTGTTAAGCCCTGAGAATCACGTTACCCCAACCGCCCCAGCGCCGGGAACGTCTCCAGGAGCCAGAACGACATGGTGGTGATCCAGCCGGTGAGGAAGGCGATGCCCGTGAGGACGAGGAGGATTCCCATGACCTTCTCCACCATGGCGAAGCGGGAGCGCATGCGCTTGACGAGCGCCACGAACGGCTTCATGGCGAAGGCCGCGAGCAGGAACGGGATGCCGAGGCCGGCCGAATAGGCGGCGAGCAGCAGGGCCCCGCGGGAGACGCTCTCCTCCGAGCCCGCCACGGTCAGGATCGCGGCCAGGACCGGGCCGATGCAAGGCGTCCAACCGAACGCGAAGGCAAGGCCCATCACATAGGCACCCCAGAGCCCCACGGGCTTGGCGACGTTGAACCGGGCCTCGCGGTAGAACAGGCCGATGCGGAAGAGCCCGAGAAAGTGCAGGCCCATCACGATGATGGCGATGCCCGCCACCGTGCTCAGGACATCGAGATATTGCCGGATCACCTGGCCCAGGGCCGAAGCGGTGGCGCCGAGCAGAACGAAGACAGTCGAGAAGCCCGCCACGAACAGCAGGGCCGCCAGCATCGCGCGCTGCCGGACCGCGCGGTCGTCGCCTGCGCTCAGCCGGTCGAAGGTGGTGCCGGCGAGGAACGACAGGTAAGGCGGCACCAGCGGCAGGACGCAGGGGCTCAAGAAGCTGATGAGGCCGCCGAGCGCCGCGGCCGGATAGGAAACACTGAGCATGGACGCCTTCTATCCTGTCACGACGGCTTGAGAAAGGCGGTGAAAGGCCGGTTCTCCAGCTTGTGAAGGCGGCCGAAATTCGGTTTGCTTCACTCCATGACACAGCGTCGCAATCTCATCACCGACGTCGCCGGTCTTCGCATCGGCAATGCCCAGGATTCCGCCCTCGGCTCGGGCGTGACCGTCGCGCTTTTCGACGAGCCTGCCGTGACGTCGGTCTTCGTCATGGGTGGGGCTCCGGCCACCCGCGAGACCGACCTGCTCGACCCGGACAAGATGGTGCCCGCCATTCATGGTGTCGTGCTCTCCGGCGGCTCCGCCTTCGGTCTCGACGCGGCCGGCGGTGTCCAGGCTTACTTAAGGGAACGGGGGATCGGCTTTGCCGTCCGGGAAGCGCTTGTCCCGCTGGTCTCACAGGCCTCTATCTTCGATCTCATCAACGGCGGCAACAAGGATTGGGGCCGCTATTCGCCTTATCGGGAACTCGGCTACGAAGCGGCCCATCGGGCCAGCCTGGATTTCGAACTCGGCACGTCCGGCGGCGGATACGGCGCCACGACGGCGGACTTCAAGGGCGGCCTCGGTTCGGCAAGCGCCGTCACCTCCGCCGGGCACACTATCGGCGCGCTCGTGGTGGTGAACAGCATCGCCTCGGCGGTCATCGGAGACGGCCCGCATTTCTGGGCCGGCGCCCTGGAGGAAGGCGAAGAATTCGGCGGATACGGGCATCCGGAGCGCATCGAAGCGGAGAAACGCAAGCTCGTCTGGAAAGGCGGCCCGCAGCCGGCCACGACCATTGCGCTCATCGCGACCGATGCCGTCCTGACGAAGGCCCAGGCCAAGCGGCTTGCCGTCGCGTCGCACGCGGGCCTCGCCCGGGCTTTGCGGTTCTCGCACGCCCTGTTCGACGGCGACACCATCTTCGCCGCCGCCACGGGCCGACGGCCGCTCCAGGACGAGGCGGCGGAATTCACGGAGCTTACGGCACTCGCCGCCGACTGCCTCACCCGCGCCATCGCACGCGGCGTGTATGAAGCGACGGCCCTGCCCTATCCGGGCGCGCAGCCGGCCTGGCGGGACAGGTTCGTGAAAAAGACCTAAAGATCCTCGTCATGCCCGCACTTGTTGCGGGCATCAACGTCTTGGGAACTGCCGCGTCTCAAGGGCGTGGATAGCCGGGACTGATCCCCGGATCGGGTCCGGGGACGGCCATGACGAAGTGCTTAGAGCCGTTTCCACTTGCGTGGAATCGTCTCTCTTCTTTGCTGGGTCGCATTTTTTGACGGCGAACCGGATCCACTTCGCCGAAAAATGCTCTAGCGTGAGACCAGCGCCAACTAAAACCGCTCCGCCCGATACGGTTTCGGGTCGACGACCGGCGTCTCGCCGGTGATCATCTCGGCCAGGAGCCGTCCCGTCACCGGGCCGAGGGTCAGGCCGTGATGGGCGTGGCCGAAGCCGAACCAGAGGTTCTTGTGCTTGGGCGCCGGGCCGATGATCGGCATCATGTCGGGAGTGCAGGGGCGCATGCCCATCCACGGCTCCGGATCGACGCGCTCGCCCAGCGGGAAGAAGTCCCGGGCGATGGGCTCGGCCCGGGCAAGCTGGACCGGGGTCTTCGGTGCATCCCGGTTGGCGAACTCGGCTCCCGTCGTGAGGCGAATGCCCTTCGTCATTGGGGCAAGGAAATAGCCCCGGTCGAAATCCAGGGTCGGCCGGTTGAGCACCGCATTGCCCACGGGCTTGTAGTGCATGTGATAGCCGCGCTTGACCGCCAGTGGCAGATCATAGCCCAGCTTCGTCGTCACCACATCGGCCCAGGCGCCCAGGGCGATGACGACCTCTCCCGCGTCCACCGGCCCCTTCTCCGTCTGGACGCGCCAGCCGGTCGGCGTCTGCTCGAGGGTACGGGCATCACCCGCCGCCAGCTCGCCGCCGAGGCGCTCGAACAACCCGACATACCCCATGGTCAGCATGTGGGGGTCGGACACCGAGGCCGGATCGGTCCAATGGATGCCGCCCTTCGTCTCCACCTTGAGATGCGGCTCGCGCTCGGCGACGGCCCGCGTGTCGAGCGCATCGAAGTTGACGCCGAAATCGCGCTTCACATCCTCCGCGTCCTTGAACTGCTCGTCGCGGCTCTTCTCGTCGCGGAACACCTTCATCCAGCCGGTCGGGCGGATCAGGTGCGTGGAGCCGGATTCCTCCGCCAGCGCCATGTGCTCGGTGACGCTGCGCTCGATGAGAGGCGCATACATCCGGGCGATGGCCTTGTGTTGGGCGGGCCTGGAGTGCATCCAGTACTGCCACAGGAAGGGGGCGAGCTTCGGGATCGCGGCCCAATGGTAATGGGCGTCGATGGTGTTGTTCAGGGCATAGCGCAGCAGGGCGCCGAAATCGTGCGGGAAACCGTAGGGATACACGCCTTCGCGCTGGATCAGGCCCGCATTGCCGAAAGAGGTCTCTTCGCCGGGCTTGCGCTTGTCGACCAGCAGGACCGACCGACCCCGCTTCTGCAGGTGCACGGCAATCGACACGCCGACGATGCCGGCCCCAAGAACAACCACATCCTTACGCATGAAGGCCCTGCCCCATTAAAGTCGCTTCCGACGAGAAGCGAAATCGTATCCTTGCGACGAGGCCATCTTTACTCCTGTTGGATCAAGGCCGTCCATGGAATTCCTGTCGCAAACGGACCTCTCCCCAACCAAGTGGTCTTCAATTGGTTGGACCGGTGGCCCAATGTCCCGTTGCGGCCGGAAAAGGCTCGTGCTACCGGCGCGGCATGACACGCCCGCTCCTCATCGCCCCCTCCATCCTCGCCTCCGACTTCTCGAAGCTCGGAGAAGAAATCCGCGCCATCGACGCCGCCGGCGCGGACTGGATCCATATCGACGTGATGGATGGGCATTTCGTGCCGAACATCACCATCGGGCCCGATGTGGTGAAGGCCCTGCGCCCTCACACGTCCAAGCCCTTCGACGTTCACCTGATGATCGCACCGGTCGATCCCTACCTCGAAGCCTTCGCGAAGGCGGGAGCGGACATCATCAGCATCCATGCGGAAGCCGGGCCGCACCTGCACCGCTCGCTCCAGACCATCCGCAAGCTCGGCAAGAAGGCGGGGATCGTCCTCAACCCCGGCACGCACGAGGCTTCCATCGAGCCCGTGATCGACGATGTCGACCTGATCCTCCTGATGACGGTCAATCCGGGCTTCGGCGGACAGGCCTTCATCCCCTCCGTCTGCAGCAAGCTGCGCCGGATCAAGGAGATGGTCGGCAACCGGGACATCGATATCGAGATCGATGGCGGCGTGACCCCTGAGACCGCCCCGCTGGTGGCCGAAGCCGGAGCCAACGTGCTCGTCGCCGGATCCGCCACCTTCAAGGGCGGCCCGTCGGCCTACGCGGCCAACATGGCGGCCATTCGCGAGGCGGCCGCAAAGGCGCGTTGAGACGACAAGGAAACACGACATAGCTCTCCTCCCCCTTGTGGGGAGGAGTTGGAGGTGGGGGTGTCGGCGTCATACCTTCATAGGTGAGAGCTCACACCCCCACCCTAACCCTCCCCACAAGGGGGGAGGGAATTTCAGGTTCGCACGTCAGGATAGCAACATGATCCCCCGTTACAGCCGTCCCGAGATGGTGGCCATCTGGTCGCCGGAAACCAAGTTCCGCATCTGGTTCGAGATCGAGGCCCATGCCACGACGGCACTCGCCAATCTCGGCGTCGTGCCGAAGGAAGCCGCGGAGAAGGTCTGGGAGAAGGGCTCCAAGGCAACCTTCGACGTGGAGCGGATCGACGCCATCGAGCGCGAGGTCAAGCACGACGTCATCGCCTTCCTGACGCATCTCGCCGAGATCGTCGGCCCCGAGGCCCGTTTCGTCCACCAGGGCATGACATCCTCGGACGTGCTCGACACCACCTTCAACGTGCAGCTTGCCCGCGCGTCTGACCTGCTGCTGCGAGACCTCGACGAGCTGCTCGCCGCCATCAAGCGCCGCGCCTTCGAGCACAAGATGACACCGACCATCGGCCGCTCGCACGGCATCCACGCGGAGCCCACCACCTTCGGACTCAAGCTGGCCCAGGCCTATGCGGAGTTCGAGCGTTGCAAGCTCCGCCTGATCGAGGCCCAACGCGAGATTTCCACCTGCGCCATCTCGGGCGCGGTCGGCACCTTCGCCAATATCGACCCGAGCGTCGAGGAATACGTGGCCGAGCAGATGGGCCTCCAGGTCGAGCCGGTCTCGACCCAGGTCATTCCCCGCGACCGGCACGCCATGTATTTCGCCACGCTCGGCGTCATCGCCTCCTCCATCGAGCGGCTGGCCACCGAAGTGCGTCACCTGCAGCGCAGCGAAGTCCTGGAGGCGGAGGAGTTCTTCTCGGCCGGCCAGAAGGGCTCCTCGGCCATGCCGCACAAGCGCAACCCGGTGCTGACCGAGAACCTGACGGGCCTCGCCCGCATGGTCCGGGCCTATGCCATGCCGGCCATGGAGAACGTGGCGCTCTGGCACGAGCGGGACATCTCCCACTCCTCCGTGGAGCGCATGATCGGCCCGGACGCCACGGTGACCCTGGATTTCGCCCTCGCCCGGCTGACCAACGTCATCGACAAGCTGGTGGTCTACCCGGAGAACATGCAGAAGAACCTGGATCGCCTCGGCGGCCTCGTCCATTCCCAGCGGGTTCTCCTGGCCCTGACCCAGAAGGGCGCCTCCCGCGAGGACGCGTACCGGCTCGTCCAGCGCAACGCCATGCCGGTCTGGCGCGGGGAAGGCGATTTCCTGACCCTCCTGAAAAACGACGCCGACGTGACGAAGTACCTGACACCGGAGGAGATCGAGGCCTGCTTCGACCTCGGCTACCACTTCAAGCATGTGGATACGATCTTCGCGCGGGTCTTCGGCGCAAGCGGCGCATAGCTCGGGGGTGGAAAAATTTCCAGAGTGAGCGACAATCCCTGTCTGGAGACCAACGGCGGGGGTTGTTGCCATGCTGTCGGAGAAACTTCTCGATCTTGCGTTCACGCGGGCCGTGAAACACGGCACCCTGGAGATGACCACGGCCAGGGGCAGGCGTTCCACCTTCGGCGACGGGGCTGAACCGCAGGTCTCGATCCGGTTCACGGATGCGGCCGCCCAGATGGCTCTCTGCCTGCACCCGGAGCTGAAGCTGGGTGAATTGTTCGTCGATGGCCGCCTCGTCATCGAGAAGGGCAATATCCTCGACCTGCTCCAACTCCTTCTCCAGGATACCCACGGGGAACTCGACGAACTTCCCCTCCATCGCCTGCGCAGGATCCGCGCCCGGATGATGCGCCGCGCCGAGAACAATGCGATCCGGTCGAAGCGGAACGTCGCCCACCATTACGACCTCGACGGCCGACTCTACTCCCTCTTTCTCGACAGCGACCGCCAGTACTCCTGCGCCTATTTCGACCATCCCGATGCGAGCCTCGAAGAGGCGCAGATGGCCAAGAAGCGGCACATCGCGGCCAAGCTGATGGTGGATCCCGGCCATAGCGTTCTGGATATCGGTTCCGGCTGGGGCGGCATGGGGCTCTATCTGGCCCAGGTTGCCGGAGCCGGTTCGGTCAAGGGCATCACGCTCTCGGAGGAGCAGCTGGAGGCTTCGCGCAAGCGGTCCGCTACGGCCTGCCTCCAGGACCGGGTGCACTTCAAGCTTCAGGATTACCGCGACACGAAAGGCATCTTCGACCGGGTCGTTTCGGTCGGCATGTTCGAGCACGTGGGCGTGTCCTCCTACGATGCCTATTTCCAGGCCTGCCGGAGGCTCCTGAAGCCGGACGGCGTCATGCTCCTCCACACCATCGGGCGGACGGGCACGCCCTACCCGACCAATCCCTGGATCACGAAATACATCTTCCCCGGCGGTCACCTGCCCGTCCTGTCGGAGCTGATGCCAGCAGTCGAGCGCTCAGGGCTGGTGGTGACCGACATCGAGGTTCTTCGGCTGCACTATGCCTATACCTTGAAGGCTTGGCGCGAGCGCTTCATGGCGCATCGCGAGGAGGTTCTGCGCCTTTACGACGAGCGCTTCTGCCGGATGTGGGAATGCTACCTCGCCATGTCCGAATCCGCATTCCGCTGGCAGGACGCAGTTGTCTTCCAACTCCAGCTCGCCCGCCGCAACGATGTGGTGCCCCTGACCCGCGACTACATCTCCGAGCGGGAGGCTGTCCTGAAGGAGGCGGAGGAGAACATGGAGTTGAAGCGGAGCGCTTGAACCTGCCTGCGCGGGTCTTTATCTCCCGATCATGAAAACCTCCGATTGCGAAATCCTCATCGTCCCCGGTTACGAAAATTCAGGCCTCGATCATTGGCAGAGCCGGTGGGAGCGCCAGCTCTCGACCGCGTGGCGGGTCGAGCAGGAGAACTGGGACGCCCCCAACAAGGACGCCTGGGTCGAGCGCATCGTGCGCGACGTGGAGCGCGCCAAGAA
This sequence comes from Microvirga calopogonii, assembly GCF_003347665.1. GTDB lineage: Bacteria > Pseudomonadota > Alphaproteobacteria > Rhizobiales > Beijerinckiaceae > Microvirga > Microvirga calopogonii. The sequence continues at coordinate 13,673 of NZ_QDGA01000011.1, read as the reverse complement.
GCCTGTCGTGCTCGTCGGGCACAGCCTCGGCGTTCTGGCCATCGCCCATGCGGCGCCTCAGCTCGCGGGCACAAAGGCCCGGGGCGCCTTCCTGGTCAGCCTGCCGGACGTGGAGCGGCCTGATTTCATCCCTGCCATCGACCGGGCCTTCGCGCCGATCCCACGCGAGCCCTTTCCCTTCCCGTCGGTCCTCGTCGCCAGCCGGACCGATCCGCATTGCGACTACGCCAAGGCGGAAGACATCGCCTATGCCTGGGGCTCGGCCATCGTCGACGCGGGCGATGCCGGTCACCTGAACACGGAGAGCGGCCACGGCCCCTGGCCGGAGGGCCTGATGCGCTTCGCCGGGTTCCTGAAGCGGTTGTGAGGGTTCGGAGCCCCGCTCCAAACCTTATCCACATGACGAAAAGTTCATGCGGCCTTCACCTGAGTGAGAACAGGATCGGAGCAATCTAATCCTATCGCCACAACGGAGGATACCCATGAAGACCTTTGCAACCGTCGCCCTCGCGGCCCTGCTGGCAGGCTCCGGAACTTACGCGTTCGCTCAGCAGCAGAATCCTGCGCCGAACGCGCCGACGGCCTCCCAGGACCAGGGTCAGCAGAACCGGCGCCCCCGTATGAGCCAGGACGATTACAACCGGCTCGTGGATGCCCGCATTGCGGCGATCAAGGCCGGTCTGAAGTTGTCAGCCGATCAGGAGCGCCTGTGGGGTCCGGTGGAAACTGCGATCCGGACATCTGCTGCGGATCGCTACGCCCGTATGCAGCAGTTTCGCGAGAACCGCGACCAGCGCCGGTCCATGGACCTGATGCAGCGCTTGGAGCAGCGCAGCACGATGCTGAACCAGAGCGCCCAGCGCTCCGCCGCGCTGACCACTGCCCTTCGCCCGCTCTGGGACAGCTTCAGCGAGGACCAGAAGCGGATCGCTCCGCGCCTCATGCGGGAAGCCATCGACGGCGGCTGGGGCGAGCGGCGCGGCCGTGACGGCCATAACGGACGCCGTGCAGCGATGATGATGGAGCATGGCGGAGGAATGGGCCCTGGCCCTCGCGGCCCCGCCCAGCAGTAACCAACAAAAAAGGCCGCCCAATCGGGCGGCCTTCTTCTTTTCGAAACCAGCTCTTCGCGGATTAGCGCGAATAGAACTCGATCACGAGGTTCGGTTCCATCTGGACCGGGTACGGCACTTCCGACAGGGTCGGGATGCGCGTCACGCGGGCCGTCATCTTGGAATGATCGACCTCGATGTAGTCCGGAACGTCACGCTCGGCGAGCTGGGACGCCACGACGACGACCTCGAGCTGCTTCGACTTGTCCTTCACCTCGATCACATCGCCGGCCTTCACCTGATAGCTCGGGATGTTCACGCGGCGGCCGTTGACCTTCACGTGACCGTGGTTGACGAACTGACGAGCAGCGAACGGGGTAGCGACGAACTTCGCGCGGTACACGACCGCGTCGAGACGGCGCTCGAGCAGGCCGACCAGGTTCTCACCCGAGTCGCCCTTCAGACGGATCGCCTCCGCGTAGTAGCGGCGGAACTGCTTCTCGGTGATGTTGGCGTAGTAGCCCTTGAGCTTCTGCTTGGCGCGCAGCTGCGTGCCGAAGTCCGACATCTTGCCCTTGCGGCGCTGGCCGTGCTGGCCGGGGCCGTATTCGCGGCGGTTCACAGGGCTCTTCGGGCGGCCCCAGATATTCTGACCCATACGGCGGTCAAGCTTGTGCTTGGCCTGAATGCGCTTCGACATCGCTGTTCCTCTTTGTTGTCGAATCTGCGAGGAACGCGCCCTCCTCTTCCCTTCATGCCCGAGAAGGTCCAAAGGACCGTCTCGAGGGACGGGACGACAGGCCGACCGAAGCCGGGCCACGGGAGCGTAAAAAGTTACGCGGCCCCTGAGGACCGCGTGAACGGGATTGCCTTAGTCGAGAAGGCCTGCCCTGTCAAGGAAGAGGCCTCACTCGGCCGCCTGGGCGGTCGCTTCGGGCCGCGCCTCGGGCTCGGGATGGCGACCGGCCCACCAGGAGCGGACGGCCAGGGAAAGGCTGTCGAGGTAGAGATAGACCACCGGAGTCGTGAACAGCGTCAGGGCCTGGCTGACCACGAGACCACCCACGATGGCGTAGCCGAGGGGCTGGCGGATCTCCGAGCCCGTGCCGTGCCCGAGCATGAGAGGCACGCCGCCCAGAAGCGCCGCCATGGTGGTCATCATGATCGGGCGGAACCGCAGGATCGCCGCCTTCCGGATGGCATCCCGGGGGCTAAGCCCCTCGTCGCGCTCGGCGCTGATGGCGAAATCCACCATCATGATGCCGTTCTTCTTCACGATGCCGATCAGCAGGATCACCCCGATGAAGGCGATGAGGCTGAAATCGAATCCGAACAGCATGAGCGTCGCGATGGCGCCCAGACCCGCCGAGGGCAGCGTCGACAGGATCGTGATGGGGTGGATGTAGCTCTCGTAAAGGATGCCGAGGATCAGGTAGACGACCACGAGAGCCGCCAGGATGAGGAGCGGCACCGTCGCGAGAGAGGCCTGGAAGGCCTGCGCGTTGCCCTGGAAGGTTCCGGCGAGCGAGCCCGGCGGGTTGAGCGAGGCCACGGCCCGCTGGATGGCCTGGGTCGCTTCTCCCAGGGCGGTGCCCTGCGCGAGGTTGAAACTGATCGTGATCGCGGGAAACTGCCCCTGGTGATTGATCGCAAGCGGCGCGATCTTGCGCGTCGTCCAGCTGGCAAACGTCGAGAGCGGGACCTGCTGACCGGAGATCGGAGACTTCAGATAGATCCGGCCGAGGGTCTCCGTATCACCCTGCAGCTCCGGCAGAACCTCCATGACCACGTTGTAGCTGTTGAGCTGCGTGAAATACTGGGTGACCTGCCGCTGCCCGAAGGCGTCGTAGAGCGTGTCGTCGATCTGCTGCGGCGTGAAGCCGAAGCGGGAGGCTTGGTCCCGGTTGATCGTCAGGGTCAGGGTCGTGCCGCTCACCTGCTGGTCGGTCGCCACGTCGCGCAGCTCGGGCAACGTCCGGAGCCTTTCCAGGACCCTCGGCGCCCAGTCGTTCAGCTCGTCCAGGTTCGCGTCCTGGAGGGTGTACTGGTACTGCGTGCGCGCCTGGCGCCCGCCCACGTTGATGTCCTGCGAGGCCTGCAGGAACAGGCGGATGCCCTCGACCTTGTCGATCTGCGGCCTCAGGCGGGCAATGATCTCGGTGGCGGACGCGCTACGCTCCGACCGAGGCTTCAGGCTGATGTAGAGCCGGCCCGTATTGAGGGTCGACGCGCCGTTTCCCGCACCGATGGACATGGCATAGGTCGCGACGTCGGGATCGTTCGCCACGATCTCGCCGAGCACCTGCTGGCGTTCGTACATGTCCTTGAACGAGATGTCCTGGGCCGCTTCCGACGTGCCGACGAGAAAGCCCGTATCCTGCTGCGGGAAGAAGCCCTTTGGGATCGCCATAAACAGGGCGACCGTCGCGGCGAGCGTCGCGAAGAACACGAGGAGAGTGAGAAATCGGTGGCGCAGGACCGCGTCGAGGCCCCGCTCGTAGCCGCGCTCCATCGCCGTAAACGATGCTTCCAGCCAGCGGTAGAGGTGGCCGTGCCTCTCCTCCGGTCCGTGCGGCATGAGAAGACGCGACGCCATCATGGGCGTCAATGTCAGCGACACGATGGCCGAGACGGCGATCGTCATCGTCATGACGATGGAGAATTCGCGGAACAGCCGGCCGATGATGCCACCCATCAGCAGGAGCGGGATGAAGACCGCGATCAGGGACACGCTGATGGACAGGATGGTGAAGCCGATCTCCCCGGCGCCCTTGTAGGCGGCATTCATGGGCGTCTCGCCGTCCTCGACATGCCGGACGATGTTCTCGAGCATGACGATGGCATCGTCGACGACGAAGCCCACGGAAATGGTCAGCGCCATGAGAGACAGGTTGTCGAGGCTGTAGCCCGCCAAATACATCAGGCCGCAGGTGCCGAGCAGGGCCAGGGGAACCGTAACGCTCGGAATGACCGTCGCCCAGAGCCGTCGCAGAAAGACGAAGATCACGAACACTACGAGGGCAATGGTGATCAGAAGGGTGAACTGCACGTCGGCCACGGAGGCGCGGATTGTCTGGGTCCTGTCGCTCAGGACCCCGATCTTGATGGCGGGTGGCATCGCGGCCTCGAGCCGGGGCAGCTGAGCCTTCACCCGGTCGACCGTCTCGATCACATTGGCGCCGGGCTGCTTGAAGACGATGAGGAAGACCCCGCGCTTTCCATTGGCCCAGGCCGCGAGCTTGGTGTTTTCGGGGCCGGACACCGCCCGCCCGATGTCCCGCACCCGGATGGGAGCGCCCTGCGCGTAGGCCACGATGACGTCGTTCCACTCCTCCGCCTGGACCAGCTGGTCGTTGGCGTAGATGGTGAAGCTGCGGGTCTGTCCATCGATGGAGCCCTTGGGCGCATCGACCGTGGAAATGGCGAGCTTGGCGCGCACGTCTTCCAGGGACAGGTTCTTGTTCACGAGCTTCGTGGGATCGAGCTGCACCCTGATCGCGGGCTTCTGCTGTCCGCCGATCACCACCTGGGCCACCCCCGAGATCTGGCTCACCTGTTGCGCGAGCTTCGTGTCCGCATTGTCGCTGACCTCGGTGAGCGGCAAGGCATCGGAGGTCACGGAGACGATGAGGATCGGCGTGTCGGCCGGGTTGACCTTCCTGTAGGTCGGCGGGCTCGGCAGATTCTTCGGCAATTGCCCGCCGGCCGCGTTGATGGCCGACTGCACGTCCTGGGCGGCCGCGTCGATGTTCCGATCAAGATCGAATTGGATCGTGATCGAGGTCGAGCCGAGCGCGCTCGCGGACGACATCTGGGTCACGCCCGGAATCTGTCCGAATTGCCGTTCGAGCGGCTGGGCGACCGACGAGGCCATGGTCTGCGGGCTCGCGCCCGGCAGCGTTGCGGAAACCTGGATCGTCGGAAAGTCGATCTGGGGCAGCGGCGCGACCGGGAGGAACGGATAGGCCGCGAGGCCCGCGAACAGGATCCCGATCATCAGCAGCGTGGTGGCCACCGGATAGCGGATGAAAGGTGCCGAGACGCCGCCTCCTGGGAATGCTGCACTCATCTCACTGCATCTCCCCGGCGGCGACATGCTCTTCCGAAGCATTCGTCACCCGCACGGGCGCTCCGGGCTGGAGACGGTAATGCCCTGCCGTGACGACCCTTTCCCCGACGCTCAATCCGCTCTCGATCACCGCCTGGTCGCCCGTGATCACCCCGACCTTGAGGGGCCGCATCTCGACCGTATTGTCGCTCCTGACGACATAGGCGAAGAGGCCCTGCGGCCCTCGCTGGACCGCCGTGCTCGGCACGGCCGCGACCCCCTTCAGGGTGCGCACGAGCAGGCGCGCATCCACCGACATGCCGGGCCAGAGGCTATGGTCCTTGTTGGCGAACTGCGCCTTGAGGCGCACGGTTCCGGTGGCGCTGTCGACCTGGTTGTTCACCAGGGTGAGCTCGCCTTCGGCCAGAGGCGCCTTGCCATTCGATGCCAGGGTCCAGACCTTGAGCGGCCCCTGGCCCTGCGCCTTCAAGATACCGGAAAGCTCCGCCTCGGGAGCGGTGAAGATGACGGCAATCGGCTCGATCTGAGCAATCTGCACGATGCCGTTCGTGTCGGAGGCATGGACGATGTTGCCCTGGTCGACCTGGCGCAGGCCCGTGCGGCCCGAAAGCGGGGCGCGGATCGTCGTGTAGCTCAACTGCGTGGTGGCATTGTCGATGGCGGCCTGATCCGCCTGGATCTGAGCGTTGAGCGAGTTCACGTTCGCCTGCTGGACATCGAATTGCTGCTTGGACGCGAAGTCGCGGGTGATGAGCTGACGGGTCCGCTCGAGATCCGCCTTGGCGCTCACGAGCTGCGCCTCGTCCTGCGCCTTTTTCGCGACGGCTTGGTCCAGGGCGGCCTGGAACGGACGTGGGTCGATCTGGAGCAGGAGGTCTCCTTCCTTGACCATCTGCCCTTCTTGGAACGCGATCTTATCGATCTGGCCGTCGACCCGGCTTCGGACGGTCACCGTATTCAGGGCCTGCACGGACCCGAGCCCCGTCAGGTAGATCGGGATGTCGCTGCTCTCCACAGTTGCCGCCTGAACCGGAACGGGAGCAGGCGCGGCAGGTCGTGCGGCAGCCGTCCTTTGCGCGGTCTGTGCCTCATGCCAGCGCCAGGCTCCCCAGCCTCCTGCGACCAGGATGAGGATGAGAAGAACGGCAAAGAGGCCTCGGGACCTTCGCCCCGACGTCGGATTCCGCTCGACCATGGAGCTCTCCCGCGCGTGGACTCTCCTCCGTATCTAGGGAGCGCCACCGGGAGCGTTAGGGCGTTGCCCTACACACTTTCGTGCGCCGGCCTATTCAGGCTGTGTCACGGGAAGACGCATGGGCCAGGATTCCACGACCACCTGCGACAGCCCTCGCGTATGGAGCGCGGTCCGCAAGGGTGCGCCGATCCCTGCCCCGTCGGTGAAGATCGCAATGGCCTCGTCATCATCCGCTTCATGGCCCGGCACGGGCCCGCCGATGAGCTGGGTGACGCGGCGGGCGATGGCCGGAGCCGGGTCGATCCAGGTGACAGGCCAGGGTGCCAGGGCCTGAAAGCGTGGGAGCAGCAGCGGGTAATGGGTGCAGCTCAGGGCCACCACGTCCGTCCTGCCGTCGGAACCCTCGATGAAGCAGGGCAGAAGCTCGTCGAGCAAATCCTGGTCCGAGACGGGATCGCCCGCAAGCTCCGCCTCTGCAAAGCCGGCGAGGCGCCGCGAGCCGACGAGGTTCACCTTGCAGCCCGCCGCGTAGGTCTCGATGAGGTCGCGGGTATAGTCGCGTGCCACGGTGCCCGGGGTGGCGAGCACGGAGATGTGCCCGCTCTGCGTCATCCGGGCTGCCGGCTTGATCGCCGGGACCGTGCCGACGAAGGGAATGGCGAACCGCTTGCGCAGATGCGGCAGGACCACCGTGGAAGCGGTGTTGCAGGCGACCACGGCGATGTCGGGATCGTGCAGCGCGATCAGCCTCTCCATCACGGCGACGACCCGCTCGGCCAGAACCGCCTCGCTCAGCGGCCCATAGGGAAATCCCGCATCGTCGGCCGCATAGACGTAGCGCGCGTCCGGGCGTGCCTTCAGCACCTCGGCAAAGACCGTGAGGCCGCCGAGACCGGAATCGAAGATGAGGATGGTGGGAACGGGAGATGGCATGACGGCGGGATTATAGGTTGCCCCTGCCAGAAGATCGACACGCATAACCAACCCTTACGAACGCGACCTGGTCAGAAAATCCGCTAAAGCATCGGACCCAAAAGTGGCCTTGCACTTTTGGGATCCAATCCGATGCTTAACTCTTGAGCTTGCGCATCGTTCGGCGCGGACCCGGCGGGCCGCGCTAGCGAAAACCGGGACCACTTTTCGCTGACGCGGCCCTCTGGGTCCGCACGATGCGCGAGTCCCTGCTTGGTTTCCGAAGGCGTCATGTTCAGCTTGCGGCGCGGCGCCGGCTCGCCCTTGCTCTCCGGCCCCTCTCCTTTCGGCATCTGAGCCGACAGGCGCTTGACGGGCCAGCCGTCGCTCCAGGTGCTCATGTCGACGAATTTGGGATCGCGCAGGAGAGCCGCGGCCTCCTTGCCGGCAAAGGCCGCGTCGGAAGCAAGGTCGAAGGTCTTCCAGAAGGCGAGAAAATCGAGTGCATCGGTGCCGTTGGTGCCGAGCTGCTGGGTCAGGATCGTCTGCGGCCCGCTGAGCGCCATGTCGGCGCTCCAGCGCCAGGTGTTCCTCTGCTTCGGGTCGCGCGGCGGATCGGGCGGCAGCTTGATGGCGGAGGCGTCGTAATCGGGTTTCGGCGACCCGGGAGATGCAAGAGTCGAGGTCAGCGCGGGAAAGCCATGGTCGTCAGACGGTGCGCGCATGAACAGCTTGCGGGTCGCGGGAACGGCGCTGGCCTGCTGGAGCAGCAGGCGGGACGCACGATCGCTCGGAATGTAGTCCCTGTCGCCGCTCATGGTGATGATCATCGTTGCCGAATCGACCGCCGAGAGATCGCGCAGGAGGATGCCGCGCTCCTTCTCATTGGACGCGATGCCGCCCGGCATCAGGCCGAAGATCAGCTTCGGCGCCGGGACCTTGCCGGAACTCGCCCCGGCCGCAAGGTTGAGCGCGATCGGCACGCCCGCCGAATGGCCGATCAAGGCAACCCGCTTCGTGTCGGGCTTGGCCTTCGGATCGTTTGCCAGCTCGGCGAGAGCGCTCTGGATCAGGTCTTCGGCGAGATTCGAGGCGTCGGCGGGGCGGGAGCGGTTCACGTCCTGGAACCGGGGAAAGAGCACGAGGTGCCCCCTGCGCGCCAGATGATCGATCCAGCCGCCATAGAGAGCCGGATTCACGGCTCCCCAGGAATGCAGGAACACCACCACGGGACGCGGCGCGGAGGGTTCATCGTTTCCATGGAACACGAAGGTCCCGCTGCTCGCGGTACCGACCGCCCGCTTCACGACTTCGGACGACGTGTAGTCGCGCCCGCCCGGCCCCTGCGCAGGCTGTTGCGGCGGCGTCGCCGCGTGAGCCGACAGGGCAACGAGAGAGGCGCCAAAGAGCAGAACAGGCAGCAGGGAGCGGCGCATCGTCGTCTCGAACTCTTTCCACAACCGGCCAGATAGGGCCCGACCGGTATAAGGCCACGATTTGATTAAGGTTTTCTCAATCGTCTTCCTTCCGCAAGGGCACGAATCGCCCCGCGCAGGGTGCGCACCTCCTGCTCGGTCATTTCGAGCCGATGGAAGATGTCCCGCATGTTGCGGGTCATGGTCGGCTTCTTGTCTTCGGGGTAGAAGTTCACGGCCTCGAGCTCGGTCTCGATATAGTCGAAGAACGACGTCACCATCTCGCGCGGTGCCGGAGGGGATTGCCGGCCGCCCTCGAAGGGCAGCGCGCCGCCGGTGGCGAGCTTGTACCATTCGTAGGACACCAAAAGGACCGCCTGCGCGAGGTTGAGCGAGGAGAATTTCGGGTCGACCGGGAAGGTGACGATGGCGTCCGCGAGCGACACCTCGTCGTTCTCCAATCCCGTGCGCTCACGCCCGAACAGAATGCCGACGCCCTGCCCAGTCCCGAGGCGCCTTTGCGCCTCCTTCATGGCATCGTCCGGTGCGAAGACCCGCTTCATCTGTCCCCGCTCGCGGGCCGTGGTGGCGAAGACGAAGTTGAGATCCGCGATGGCCTCGCGCACCGTGTCGTAGAGTCTCGCCCCCTCAAGCACGTGGGTCGCGCCGGAGGCGGCCGAATGGGCCCCCTTCTTGGGCCAGCCGTTTCGCGGCGACACGAGGCGCAGCTCCGACAGGCCGAAATTGGCCATGGCCCTGGCCACCATGCCGATGTTCTCGGCCAGTTGCGGTTCCACGAGGATGATGACGGGCTTTTGCGGAAGGTCGGTCATGGATGGGCTATGTATCGGATCACTTGGGAACACCACGGGCGAGAGCGGCTCTTAACCCCACTCCGAACATGGAACCATGATTCTCTCCAGGGTAGGCGCGCTGCGTCAGAGCGATATCGGCTCGGGCGCCAAGCCGCTTGAACATGTCTTCGAACATCATCCGCCTCTTCTGCAAGCGTGCCTTCCGGCGCTCGTCGGCCCGTGGATCCTCCGCGACATCGTAGAGGATCACGACTTCCGACTGTCCTACGGCGCGATGCTTCGAAACGCCTTCGGCATGCAGCATCAACGGCGCATGCCACGCTACGGAGGGGCTGATGGCGTAATAGGACCGGAAGAGATCAGGCTGTTTGAACAAGGCGTTGAGCGCGAAGAGACCGCCATAGGAATGGCCCCACAGCATCCGCCGCGCGGGATCGAGGGAGAACTCCTTGGTCAGTTCGGGAAGCATGCGCTCTGCGATAAGAGCCAAAAAGGCGTCCCCGCCGCCCGCCTTCTCCGTGGAAGCTGGATCGGCCGGAAACGTGACGCCATCCACGATAAAGGGCGGCGTGTAATCGAGGTCCCGTGCGTCCCCGTCGTTCCGTCCCTCTTCGTAGCCGATTCCGACAAGGGCATGGCCCCGCACGAGATCGAGATCCGCCTGCTGGAGAGCGTCGAAAGCCGCGTTGCCATCGAGCATGCAGATTGCGGGCCAGCCTTCGGCAGGCCGATCGATCACGGGAACAGCGACGAAGATCTGATAATGGCGTTGCCCGTCGGCGGAATCGAACCGCCTCTGCGCGAAGCGATGGGTCGGCGAATTGGTTTCCGAGTGCGCATATTTTGACCCGAGTCGCACGTCCGTCTGAGCCCGAAGGGCGGACATTCCGGCGATGAAGGAGGTCGCGGCAAGAAAGCTTCGTCTATCCATGGTCGGATCCGCAGACGCGATGGGCAACCCTGTCGATTTAAGCCAACCTGATCCGTTTGTCTGCACGTGAAAGCCGGATGGATGCCGCCTTGAGGCGCAGCTCCGACAGGCCGGAATTGGCCATGGCCTGAGTCCCCATGCCGATCTTCTCGGCTAGTTGGGGTTCCACGAGGATGATGACTGGTCTTGGAAATGCAACTATGCAACAAAAACCGGATGCGCCGGAGTGCTCAATGCGAGATTGGCTGAACTGGTTAGTGCGAATTGCCCTGACTTCTAAGGGGGATTTGATAAATCCGTCTACGCGCCCGCAGCCGCTCAACCGTGAACAGACCGCGCGATTGGTATCGCGCCTCGTCCAAAGAGGCTTTGCCAAGTTTACTGAGATCGAGGTAGGAATCCGTGACGAGCAGGTCTCATCATTGACCGCCGAAGATGAGCGCTGGCTACAAACCGAGATTCGTCGGCAGCTCAAGGACAAGCGCCGCGAAGAAAATGACTGGCCGGAGGAGACCTCCTGGGACCGCCTGAACAAGGTCTTCAAGAGCTTACGCCGCAGCGGCATCATTGCCCTTCATAACGCGGGCTTCGATGAAAGCGATGGCCTGACACTTGTCGATGAAGCGCGTGAAGCGTCCACATCCCGGCCATTCAAGGGCTTCTGCTTCTATCATCAACAGGACGTCGATGCGGCGCTCGATTATAACAGCCTTTCCCTGAGCTACGGAGCTTTCGATCCCTCGCCAGAGGCTATGCAGTGGGTCCCGCGATTGATCCTGACCAAATCGCGCGAAGCGGGCTTTGCTGCCGAATGGAGCGGAAATTACGCGGAACGCATCGTGCTCGCCGGGTTTGTTTGGCAAAAACGAAGCCCAAGAAGCACAAGCGCTCGACAATCCTTCTGAAAGCTATTCCAGCACCGCAAAGTCATCAAAGCGCTTTCCGAGCTATAACTCCCCGAAGATGATCCGGGCCGCCAACAGGCGGCCCGACAGTTTCGGCAAGGTTGCTACCAGCAGCCCCAGCCGCAATGGTAATACGGACGAGCCGAAGCCGCCCCGAGAGCGGCGCCGCCGACGACGCCGACCGCCGTGCCGACGGCCACCTGGCTGGCGGCCGCGTTCGACTGGGCGACGTTGTTGCGGTAGTTCGCGTTACGACAACGCTCGAAAGTCTTCGTGCCGGGCTTCAGGCCGGATTCCATGCAGACGGAATCGGCATTGGCCATCGACTGCTCGGCCGTCTGGCAGCCCGCCAGAACCAGGGCCGCAGTTCCGAGAATGATAACAAGACGCATGTCAGCTCCCCTTGATGTTCAACACAATCCTCCGACGGCATCCCTGAGCCTGGATTCGGCTCCGTTGCCTGCGAGGAAACCGCCGGAATGGTTGGATCTGAACTCCGGATAAGCTTGGCTTTCCGTGCGGCAGCACACGTGCCGCAGCAAATATTCCACAAAGGGGAACCCAGACCCGCTGTTATCCCTTATTTCCTGCGATTACTTGTCATATTATCACAAGACGCCCGCTGATGTCATGGAGTAACATGTGATTTCGTTGCGTATCGTCGTACTGATTCTCTGCGTGGGTGTTGGTGGCGCGCAATCTGCTTCTGCAGCATCGTCGATCAGAGCCCCGGCCCTTGCAGCTCCGCCCTTGTTCCACGGGAATTGGTGCGGCGCAGGCGATGCGAACCGGGCCTTTCCCATCGACGTCCTCGACGCCGCCTGCCAGGCCCATGACCTCTGTTATGAGCAGCGTGGCCGGGGCTCCTGCACCTGCGACAGGGCCATCCTCAAGGCGACGGCTTCCATCGTCAGAAGCCCTCGGATCCCGGAGACGATCCGGAGCAAGGCTGCGACCGTGAATTCGTTGTTCAGCGCCGCCTTGTGTACCGAGGACCCTCCATTGCGGTCGCAGACGGGAAAGCACTGACATGCCACCCGCGCATCGGGCCGTCTCAGAGAGCCGTACGCGACGATACACTCTTCCGGAAGTGGCGCATCGGGCAGATCCAAAAGTACAATTCCACTTTTGAAGCCGATGCTCTCGCCCCCACCTTCCCCCCCGGCCCTAACCGCGCTATAGCCCCCGCAACCATCCTGCCGCACGGCAGGACTGTTCCAGCCCTAAAGCGCAAGGTGAGATCATGGCGAAGATCAAGGTAGCCAATCCGGTCGTCGAGCTCGACGGCGACGAGATGACCCGCATTATCTGGCACTTCATCAAAGAGAAGCTGATCCACCCCTATCTCGACATCGACCTGAAGTACTACGACCTGAGCGTCGAGCACCGCGACGCCACCAACGACCGGGTCACGGTCGAGGCCGCCGAGGCGATCAAGAAGTACGGCGTCGGCGTCAAATGCGCCACCATCACGCCGGACGAGGGCCGGGTGAAGGAGTTCAACCTCAAGGAGATGTGGAAGTCGCCCAACGGCACGATCCGCAACATCCTCGGCGGCGTGATCTTCCGCGAGCCGATCATCTGCAGGAACGTGCCGCGCCTCGTGCCCGGCTGGACCCAGCCGATCATCGTCGGCCGCCACGCCTTCGGCGACCAGTACCGCGCCACCGACTTCAAGGTGCCGGGCAAGGGCCGCCTGTCGATCAAGTTCGAGGGCGAGGACGGCACGGTGATCGAGAAGGAGGTGTTCAAGTTCCCGGATGCCGGCGTCGCCATGGCGATGTACAACCTCGACGAGTCGATCCGCGAGTTCGCGCGCGCGTCGATGAACTACGGCCTGAACCGCAAGTACCCGGTCTATCTCTCCACCAAGAACACCATCCTCAAGGCCTATGACGGCCGCTTCAAGGACATCTTCGAGGAGGTGTACCAGAACGAGTTCAAGGCCAAGTTCGACGCCGCCGGCATCATCTACGAGCACCGCCTGATCGACGACATGGTGGCCTCGGCGCTGAAGTGGTCGGGCGGCTATGTCTGGGCGTGCAAGAACTACGACGGCGACGTGCAGTCCGACACGGTGGCGCAGGGCTTCGGCTCGCTCGGCCTGATGACCTCGGTGCTGATGACGCCGGACGGCCGGACGGTGGAGGCGGAGGCCGCCCACGGCACGGTGACGCGCCACTACCGCGAGCACCAGAAGGGCAAGGAGACCTCGACGAACTCGATCGCGTCGATCTTCGCCTGGACCCGCGGCTTGGCGCACCGGGCCAAGCTCGACGACAACGCCGAGCTCGCCCGCTTCGCCGCCACCCTGGAGAAGGTCTGCGTCGACACGGTCGAGGCCGGCTTCATGACCAAGGACCTGGCGCTGCTGGTCGG
>NZ_QDGA01000109.1 GCF_003347665.1 Microvirga calopogonii | reverse complement strand
AGGAGAAGTCTTCCGTGGAAAATATCGGCGTCTTCAACAGCGCACAGGGTGCCGAGGCCTCCGGCCTCCGCAATCTCAAACGGGTCTACTGGAACCTCGAGGCGCCTGCTCTCTACGAGCAGTCCCTGACCCGGGGCGAGACCAAGCTCGTGCAGGGCGGTGCGCTTCTGGCCGACACCGGCGTGCATACGGGCCGCTCCCCCAAGGACAAGTTCGTGGTGCGCGACGAATCCACGGAGAACACCGTCTGGTGGGACAACAACGGCGCCATCACGCCCGGCCATTTCGACACCCTGCTGGCCGACTTCCTGGCCCATGCCGAGGGCAAGGAGCTGTTCGCGCAGGATCTCTACGGCGGCGCCGATCCGGCCTACCGGGTCAAGGCGCGCGTCTTCACGGAATATGCCTGGCATTCGCTCTTCATCCGCAACCTGCTGATCCGTCCCGACCGGGGCGAGCTCGCCGATTACGTGCCCGGCCTGACCATCATCGACCTGCCGTCCTTCAAGGCTGATCCGGCCCGGCACGGCTGCCGCACGGAGACGGTCATCGCCTGCGACTTCAAGCGCAAGATCGTGCTCATCGGCGGCACGTCCTATGCCGGCGAGATGAAGAAGTCGGTCTTCACCTATCTGAACTACGTGCTGCCCGCCCAGAAGGTCATGCCCATGCATTGCTCGGCCAATGTGGGCGACGAGGGCGACGTGGCCGTGTTCTTCGGCCTCTCCGGCACCGGCAAGACCACGCTCTCGGCCGATCCGAACCGGGTCCTGCTCGGCGACGACGAGCATGGCTGGGGCCCGAACGGCGTGTTCAACTTCGAGGGCGGCTGTTACGCCAAGACGATCCGCCTCTCCCGCGAGGCGGAGCCCGAGATCTTCGCCACCACCGAGCGCTTCGGCACGGTGCTGGAGAACGTGACCATCGATCCGATCACGCGCATTCCCGATTTCGACGATGCGTCGAAGACGGAGAACACGCGCTGCGCCTATCCGCTCGACTTCATTCCCAATGCGAGCTCCACGGGCCGCGCGGGCATTCCGAAGAACATCGTGATGCTCACCTGCGATGCCTTCGGCGTGCTGCCTCCCATCGCCAAGCTGACGCCTGCCGAGGCCATGTACCACTTCCTCTCCGGCTACACGGCGAAGGTCGCGGGCACGGAGAAGGGCGTGAAGGATCCGGAGGCCACGTTCTCGACCTGCTTCGGCGCGCCCTTCATGCCGCGTCATCCGTCCGAATACGGCAACCTGCTGCGCGATCTCATCGCCAAGCACTCGGTGGATTGCTGGCTCGTCAACACGGGCTGGACCGGCGGTAAGTACGGCGTCGGCCGGCGCATGCCGATCCGTGTCACCCGCCGCCTGCTCACGGCGGCTCTCGACGGTTCGCTCTCCCGCGCCGATTTCCGCCGCGACCCGTATTTCGGCTTCGCGGTGCCGACCTCGGTGCCCGGCGTCGAGCCGCACATCCTGTATCCGGTGAAGACCTGGCAGAACAAGGCGGAGTTCGCCGAGACCGCAAAGCGCCTGGTCGACATGTTCAACGAGAACTTCAAGCGCTTCGAGAACCATGTGGATTCCGACGTCCGCTCGGCCGCGCCGCAGACGTCGATCGCGGCCTGAATTATAGAGGTGGTTTGGGTGATTTTGAACTGTGCCGGAGCTTGGCTCGACTCTTTGACCCTGTCCATGACTGCCGGTGTTTCAACTTCACCCAAGCCGTCTCAGTAAGTTGGCTGTGTCATCACAGTCAGTCGATGTACATGCGCATAGTGTTTGAAGGCGGGGCCTGCAGCTCAATCGTCAACGTCTGCGGCTCTAACGCTCTATTCCAACTGTCCCGCTCCTCTCTGAAAAAGACAGTCCAATCCATACGGCGTCTGAATAGGGTCCGAGCAACGGATTTCCATCAAGCAAAAGGGCTTGGATCGCTTCAAGTTCTTCGCCAGCTTGGTCCTCGTGTCAGACTTATCGATGACCCGCCCTTTGGGAGGACCGAGACTGGAGTGAAGCGCCATACATGCCTAGCTGTGAGATCTGGGGAGGTTGTTCATCCCGTCTGAGGGCCTGAAGGTGGTCGTTGCGACACGATTGCCGATGGACCTGAGGAATGAACAACCTGCACCAGAATGCCCGTGCGACCCGGCTGGGTCGAGCGGAAATGATCCGCCGCATCCTTGAGGAGGGCCGGCCTCTTCGCGAAGTGGCCCAAGTCTTTGGCGTCAGCGAGCGCACCGCCCGCAAGTGGCTGGCCCGCTATCGGGCGGAAGGACCAGGCGGGTTGGACAACCGCTCGTCCTGCCCGAGAACCGTTGCCAATCGAACCGGTGAGTACTGGATCAGCGTGATTGAGATGCTCCGGCGGGAGTACCGGCTCACCGCCGAGGAGATCGCCGGCAAGCTGAAGCTGGCCCGCTCCACTGTCGCAGCCTGGCTCACCCGACGTGGGCTGGGCCGCTTGGCAGCGCTCCAGCCCAAGGAGCCACCCCGACGCTATCAGCGCCAGCATCCTGGCGAACTGATCCACCTGGACATCAAGAAGCTGGCCCGCTTCGAGCGTGTGGGGCATCGCATCACGGGTGACCGGCGCAACCCCAGCACTGGCGCAGGGTACGACTGCTTTCATGTAGCCATCGATGACGCCACTCGGCTGGCCTATGTCGAGGGGTTGCAGGATGAGACCCGCCGCTCGACTACGACCTTCCTGGTCAGAGCTCTGCGCTGGTTCAGAGCGCGCGGGATCCAGGTTGAGCGGGTGATGACGGATAACGGGTCAGGGTACGTCGCGCGGCTGTTCCGCAAAGTCCTGAGGATGCTCGGGATCCGGCACATCCGCACCCGTCCTTACACGCCCAAGACGAATGGCAAGGCCGAGCGCTTTATCCAGACGCTCCTGCGCAAATGGGCCCATACGATCCCATTCAGTTCATCGAACACTCGGGCCGCTGACCTGCCGCGGTGGCTGACCTGGTACAATCAGCAGCGCCCGCATGGTAGTCTTGCCCGACGAACACCAGCTCAGACCCTCGCCGGAACAACCTGATCAGAACTCACAGAAATCGAAACCGGGAACCTTGTCCGTCGGGGAATCATATCGAAGTCTACCACTCGGAGAGAGGGTACGGGACCTATTCTGTCGAGAGCATCCAACGGCATGGCAGCACCGTTAAACTGGAAGTTTATGACTACCAGACTGGAGAGTACCAAACGTTCGAGATGGAAGACTAACCCTGTAGCTTAAGCTCGGCGTGGGAGGCTATCGCGGTCTTCCCAGGCCCTCGATTGAGGCAACTCAGCTCCGCCCATCTACGTTGTCTGGGACGTGTGCCGACTGGAGGGCTTTATGACTCACAAGGATCGCGTTGCGCTCTATAGCTGGATTGGAAAAGTTCTGGCGTCGTCCGCCATTATCGGCGGAGCCGCTTCTTCGGCCTTTGTGGTCTCAGAACCTAACTGTGGCTCAGAGGTAGGCTAAATCCGTACAGCCCGATCCACCATTCCCCGCCTGTCGCTGAGGCTGGTGGAAATGCGGCTATGCTTGGATGCTGGCCAAGCCTGAACGAGCCTACATGGAGGCACACGATGGATAAGACTCGAAAGGTTGCCGACGCTGTCCTTGCGGAGTTGGAGACGCGGCAAGGCTTCCGTGAGTGGTGGGCCAGTGTCGATCCGGAGACGCAGAACCAAATCCTGGAAGCAGTTGGAACCGCCGCTATCGAGGCCGTCGAGAACAGCGAATAGGGACGCTCAGCGTGGGGGCATATCAAGGAGCGGTTAAGCCTTAATCGAGCCCCACCGTCTTGAGCGTGCTGTCCTCGACCACCAGGACTATCGGTTGCTCTGCCTCAAGCTCCTTTAGGGTCAGATCTCGCCAGTAGCGGAGCTCGGCCGTATCCCGGCCGACCTGTTCCTCTGCGATGATAGCTTCCCAGGCAAGCCCTTGCTCGTTGGCGAGCTCGCAAGCGCGGGCCGTGATTTCCTCCTCCGTGGACCGAGGCGTGCTCATGAGGATCTCCCTATCGCGGATGGGATGATGCCAAGCAAGTGTGACGGGATGGTGATGGCCCACCGTCGCCGGCTACGATGGCCGGGCCGTCGGAATGTTGTCTCCTGGCAGTTCGGGCGGCTCTCGCGGCAAGTCAGGCCCGTCGCTGGGATTAGGATCCTCCTCCAAGGAACCTTCTAACGGCTATGTCTGTTGACATGTAGCGAACAGGTGTGTATTTATACACACCATGGACAGCCGGGATATTATAGCGGCGCTTGAGGCGGATGGCTGGCAAAGAGTGGCCCAAAAGGGCAGCCACGTACAATTCAAGCACCCTACAAAGCCTGGTCGTGTGACAGTCCCACATCCGAAACGTGACATCCCAGTAGGAACGCTCCGGAGCATAGAAAGGCAAGCGGGGCTAAAATTGAGGTGAACTATGCGTCGTCACTACATCGCTCTGATCCATAAGGAAGAAGGTAGCGACTACGGCGTGTCATTTCCTGATTTGTCGGGTTGCGTTACCGCTGGAACAACCCTTGATGAGGCGCGATCCTTTGCCGAAGAGGCATTGGCACTGCACCTTGAAGGATTGGCGGAAGATGGTGAGGCTATTCCAGAGCCATCCTCCCTAGAGGCTATTATGTGCGACCCCGAAAACCGGGAGGGCGTTGCCATTCTAGTTGCAGCTCCGCAAAACTCAGCCAAGACGGTTCGTGTGAACATCACCATGCCCGAAGATGTCTTGGAACAAGTTGACCGCTATGCAGAAAGCCACGGCTATAACCGCTCTGGCTTACTTACACAGGCGGCCAAGCGGATGATGGAAATGGAAGCAGCCTAGTATTCCGACTATCCGGCAAAATGAACCCGCTGGCGCGAGCCAGCGGGTTCATTTTGCCCTTGATGTTTTGGGCATATCTGCGGCGCGCTTTAGTACTGCAGCTGGGCCTTGTGCGTTGTCTTAGACACGGAGGTGTCGCGCCATGATGCACGCAAGCGAGGCCCACCGCTGGGCCGATCGGTTGGACGATCTGTGCCCCGCATTGAGCCACGACGGCGGGCCCGGGCCTACTTGCAGGGTCTGCTCGCGCCGCTGGAGCGCATGAACGGTTGGCACCTGGCCGAAGCCGCCGGCGATCCCAACCCCGATGGCGTGCAGGATTTCCCCGCCCGCATGCACTGGGATGCCGACGCCGTGCTCGATGACCTGCGCCTATGTGGTCGAGCATTTCGGTGATCCTGACGCCGTGCTGGTGCTCGACGAGACCGGCTTCATCAAGAAAGGCAACGCCATTCACGAGCAGGCGCAGGAGCAAGACGTCTGGGCCAACATCCCGCCCAAGAGCAACCGCAAGGGTTCGTTTGTCTTCAGTGCGTTCCTGTACCGCTACAGTAATCTGGTGGAGCGCTTCTTCAACAAGCTCAAACAATTCCGCGGCATTGCCACGCGGTACGACAAGAACCCGGACAACTTACTAGCCGCTATCAAGCTGATCTCAGCTCGCATCTGGATCCGCAGTTATGAGCCCGCTGCCTAGATGTCAGGCATGATTGAACCCACGCTGCATCCGATCCGCATGATGTGCGCTGCACGATCGTATCCGACAGCTTACCCATGACCCTTTGAACCGAGCATGAACTTGACGATCTCGTCTCATCATTGCCTCCTGATAGGCGGTAAGGGCTTTCTGTATCAACACCAAGGTGACGCGATCATTCCGTTGAGGCCATCGCAGCTTGCACCATTTCGTTCACCATTGGAGAAGGCTGTTCTCTGAGCCGACGCTGTTCGATCTGACAAACCCCTCGCATGCCAAGGCTGCTTGTCAGGAACGCCTCGTCGGCGTCCAGAATGTCCTCGGCTGAGAGCCGCATCTCAACTGCGCCTAAGTCCAACATGGCCGCACGCATGACACCCGGAAGCGCTCCATCGCCGAGCGGAGGGGTCATGATCTGTCTACCCCGAACGAGAAACAGGTTAGCCGCCGTTGCCTCAGCGAGCAATCCTGCCGTGTTACAAAGAATCGCATCATCTGCTCCTCGCGCGGCGGCCTCACGCCGCGCGAGGACATTATCGAGACAGTTGAGGCTCTTAACACCTGCGAGAGGAGAATACTCGTTGCGGCGGGTGCACCTTGCCAGAACGCAACGCGCAGACGCCAGATGTGGGGCAAGGGGATACGCAGTGATCAGGATCGTCGGCTGTGGATCAGCAGGTGGAAGGATGCCCCGCGGGCCACTCCCGCGCGTGATGGTGAGGCGCAGAGACCCATCTGACAAGCTATTTGCGTCGAGTAAGGCTTGGAAAGCAGCGGTAAAATTAATCGGTGGCAGGGCGAGCCCGATCACCCGGGCGCCAGCATGAAGCCGCGCGAGATGCGCAACAAGCCTGCGCGGTTGGCCGGCCTGAACCAGGATGGTCTCAAACAATCCGTCACCGAGCATCAGTCCGCGGTCCGTCGGTACAATTCGTGCCGTTTCGACGGAGCACAGGGTGCCATTGAGCCAGACCTTCATGCTGCCCTGCCCGCGACAGCCTGGAGGAGCGGCCGGAGTTTGACCATGGCTTCCTTGAACTCTAACTCCGGACACGAATCGGCGGTAATCCCACCACCGGCCTGTGCCAGGATGGTGTCCCCTGCGCAGGTGAGGGTCCGGATGGCGATATTGCTGTCCATTGCACCGTCGAACCCAATCCACGCAATGCTCCCGCAATAGACGCCTCGAGGGGCCGACTCCAGTTCGGCAATGATCTCCATAGCGCGGATCTTTGGAGCTCCGGTGATCGACCCTCCTGGAAAGCTCGCCCGCAGGAGATCGACCAGCCCGAATTCAGGTCTGAGCTTCCCTTGCACAGCGGAGACGAGATGATGGACCGAAGCGAAAGTCTCGAGACCGCAGAGCTGCGGGACATGAATGCTGCCCAAGGTACAGACCCGGCCAAGATCATTCCGCATCAGATCAACGATCATTGTGTTTTCGGCGCGATCCTTTGCACTGTGAGTGAGCTCAAGGGCAAGCGCGGCATCACGGGTCGGATTGGGATCGCGCCTCCGGGTGCCCTTAATCGGACGGGTCTCCACGTGTCCGTCTGGGTCCAATTGGAGAAAGCGCTCCGGCGAGGCACTCGCTACACTCAATCCTGGACCACAGCGGAGAAAGGCCGCGAACGGTGACGGACTAAGGGCACGCAGCCTTCGGTAGAGCATAAAGTCATTGAGACCCTTTGGCCGTGAGGCACGATAGCGCTGGGTCAGATTGGCTTGGAAAATGTCGCCGGCGCGAATGTAGTCGATTACTTTGCTGATCGAAGCCTCAACCGTGTCGCGCGCTTGCTCATACTGCCATGTCGCGAGAGGCGACCAGTCGAGAGAGGGAATCTCTTGAGAACTGGCCTCCATCCGGGCTGCGACGGCTTTTCCCCGCTCCTCAGCACGCTGGCGCCTCGCGGCCTCAGATTTCTCAGGAACCCCGCTACTCACAACCCATGACTGACGGGTTCTGAGGTCGAACGCGACAATCACGTCGTAAAGACCTAACACCATTTCCGGAAGGTTAAGATGATCGACCGCCGGTTCGGGTAACGCTTCCAAATGGCGGCCCAGGCCATAGCCGAAAAATCCGACAGCGCCGGTGCCAAAGGGGACTGGGATCTCCCCCGCCGGGAGACGGTGAGCCGCAAGCTCGCGCTCCAGAACCGTGAAGGGATCTCCGCGGACCGGGACGCCATTGATCGTGGCCTCATCGTGCGCTGCAATGACGCGGAATGGTTCCACGGCAATATAAGCATAACGGCTTCGTTCGTCATTGGTGGAAGCGCTGTCGAGGAGCGCCGCATAGGGATCAAACGCGAATGCCTGAAATGTCACAAGTGGATCGCGAAACGGCAGTGGGAGAACGAACAGCGACATCTCTAAATGGATCCATCACATTCTTGAAGGGATTGTCTTGAGCTAATTAGCACGAGCTTCCCGGCAGATCGTTTCTGGTACCGGACCTCAGAAAATATTCATTGAGAACTTCGCCCTGTGCCCACAAAGTATTAACCGCGTTTAACGGGACCACGTGACGTTGAGAGACTGACGCAGGAACGTAAGGAGCCTCATTAACTGCGATGCATAAGCGCTCATCCGAAACAATCTCCAACCAGTGGAGGTGAGGTACACCTTCCATTCCTCTGGCAAACACAATCGCTGCTGCCCCACCAATGGAGCGCCTCGCAGGGGCGTATCAACAGCATTCGCGAGAGGCAAATTACGGATGGCTGCGGAAGCCGCGCCGGATGAAATCCTCCAGAAGTGCCGCGACCAGACGATCAGATACCACCGCCTTTTTGGGCGAAGTTATCGAGGATTGCAAGCATGGGAGGTGTCCTCCAGAAGCCAAGATCCTGGGCAGTGTTTCCGCGATTGGCTGGATCCCAAACAATGCCTTGGTCACACTGATCAGTCCACCTTACTCCACAACGTGCTGCCTCAGGGTAAGTCCAAGCCAAGATCAAGGATCGGCGCGCTATGTGTGATCCAGCCGGTCGAGATCAGATCCACGCCTGAGGCTGCGATGGCAGGTACCGTCGCAACCGTAACCCGGCCGGAGGCCTCCGTGATGGCTCGCCCATTCACGCGCCGAACGGCCTCGACCAGGGTGTCTGGGCTCATGTTGTCGAGCAGAATGGCTTCAGCTCCAACCTCCAGCACCTCATCCAGCTGATCGAGAGTATCGACCTCGATCTCGATCTTGACGAGGTGACCCACACTTGCGCGCGCGCGCTCCAGCGCCGGCCGGACGCCTCCGACAAGGGCAATGTGGTTGTCCTTGATCAGAACGGCATCATCGAGCCCAAAGCGATGGTTGGCGCCTCCACCCGCCCGGACGGCATGCTTCTCGAGCGAGCGCAGTCCCGGGGTGGTCTTGCGTGTGCAGACGATCCGGGAATACCCGTGAGGCCGGACAGCGTCAACGAGAGCCGCAGTCGCTGTTGCGATCCCCGAGAGCCGGCAGAGCAGATTGAGCGCCACACGTTCCGCCGAGAGAATGCTCCGGGCCGGTCCATTTACCCGCAGAACAGCGTCTCCCCGTTCCACATGGCTGCCATCGGGGCGGTCCAAGGTGACCGTGACCGCACGGTCAATTAAGGTGAATGCCAGAAGCGCTGCATCGACGCCGGCGACCACCCCGGGTTCACGCGCCACAATAGCCCCGTGCAATCTCGCGTCGGCGGGAATGACGGCATCGGTCGTGATGTCGCCGGCCCGGCCCAGATCTTCGAGCAGTGCTGCGCGCACGATCGGCTCCACCAGCAAGCGCGATAGCGGGGCGAGGGCGTTCTGTGTGACAAGGAACGGCTTCATACGACTCTCCTAGCAGGTGCGGCTGGTTCGTTGCCGGTTTGGGCTGTGATGTGCAATGCCTGATCGAGGGTGGCCTCGGTATGCTGTTCCGGAAGCAGGTGAGGGTGATCGAGCCGCTGATGGGCGCCTCGGCTCTCGCTTCGGCTGTATGCGGCTATGGCGATCATCAGGCTGATCAGGGCGGCGTCGCGCTCACCCGTTGTACGCGCCACGTGAACCAGTGCTCGGAGGTGGCAGATCGCCCCTCTCAACCCTGCCGCATCGCGAAGCACGCCAACCTGACCGTCCATCCACGACCGGATCTGTGGGAGACGCGGACATGCCTGATCACCAGAGCCGGACGGTTGCAGAGCAAGAGGAGGTGAGGGCGACTGGCTGGCGGGCGAGCCACATGTTGCCCCCTTGATGTCATCAGCAATCCATTCGGCATAAGCCAGGGCCTCTAGGAGCGAGTTGCTCGCCAGCCGGTTCGCCCCATGGAGGCCGGTTGACGCAACCTCGCCGCACGCCCAGAGCCCTTCAACCGCGCTGCGACCCCAATGGCCCACTTTGATCCCGCCCATGTGGTAATGGGCGGCGGGGCGCACGGGGATCGGATTGGCAACCGGATCAAGACCAGCGGCGCGGCACAGTGCCGTCACGCCTGGGAACCTGCAGGTGATCCGCTCCCCAAGCACCTGGCGCGTGTCGAGGAACACGCGCTCACCGGCATAGATCTGGGCGAAGATCGCCCGGGCGACCACGTCGCGCGGTGCCAGCTCCGCCCCGGGAATGTCCTGCATGAAGCGCTCCCCGCGGCTGTTGACGAGCACCGCCCCTTCGCCGCGCAGCGCCTCGGTGGCCAGCGGCATCGGATCAAGACCGGCCGCAATGGCTGTCGGATGGAACTGAACGAACTCGAGATCGCGCAGCACCGCGCCCGCACGGGCTGCGAGCGCCAGTCCGCCGCCAATCGCACTCAAGGGGTTGGTGGTGTGCGCGTAAAGACCTCCGACCCCGCCTGTCGCCAATACCACGGCCCGGCCCGGGATTAGGATGGGCTCATCCCTGCCTTCGAGGCCTCCCGTGGTGCAGAACACCCCGGTCACCTGACCGTTGGCATCGAGCGCCAGTTCAGTCACCCGATGACTCTCCCGGACCTCGATCCATGGGGTTTTCCTAACAACCTGGATGAGGGCCTCGAAAGCGCTTTTGCCGGTTTTGTCGCCCTCCGCATGAACGATCCGCCGACGGGAATGGGCGGCTTCCAGCCCCAGGATCAGATCCTCACCCGACGCGGTTCGATCAAATGAGGTACCCTGAGCCATCAGCCACTCGATACAGGCGGGCGCGGCGGCGGCCACCCGAGCGGCAACATCAGGATCGCTCAGACCGGCTCCCGCCCAACAGGTGTCGGCGGCGTGCAGGGCAGGGTGGTCATCGGTTCCGAGGGCTGCGGCTATCCCACCCTGCGCCAGAGGCGTGGAGGCCTGCTGCCCCAAGGGGGAGGCGACGATCAAGGTCACGGGCAGGGGCGCCAGGTGCAGGGCGGTTGCGAGCCCGGCGATGCCGCCGCCCACGACCACCACACGGTCGCGCGGAGGGATGGGTTTCATGGTCGGCCCTCAGCGAACAGCGAGCATGCGCTCGACCGCCAGCCGGGCTCGCTCGGCCACTGCCTGATCGATCGTGACTTCGTGCCGGCGCTGCTCAAGAGCCTGATGAATCTTGGGCAGGGTGATGCGCTTCATGTGCGGGCATAGGTTGCAGGGCCGCACGAACTCAACCTCCGGATACAGAGCCGCCACGTTGTCGCTCATCGAGCACTCAGTCATGAGGGCGACCCGGGCTGGACGTTTCTCGCCGACAAAGTCTGCCATCCCGGCGGTCGATCCGGCATAGTCCGCCGCGGCAACGACCTCCGGCGGCGCCTCCGGATGGGCCAGCACCACGACATCTGGGTAGCTTTCGCGCACGGCTCGGATGTCCTCAGGGGTGAAGCGCTCGTGTACCTCGCAGTGCCCTGCCCAGGTGATGATCTCAATCCCGGGCACTTGGGCGGCCGTGTTCTGGGCCAGGAACTCGTCCGGCAGCATGATCACCCGGTTAACGCCGAGGGACTCAAGGACCTTCTTGGCGTTGCCTGAGGTGCAGCAGATGTCCGACTCGGCCTTCACGGCCGCTGACGTGTTCACATAGGTGACCACAGGCACACCCGGATACCGCGCCCGCAGCTGACGCACATCCTCGGCCGTGATCGACTCAGCGAGTGAACATCCGGCCTCGGCGTCCGGGATGAGCACCGTCTTGTCGAGGTTCAGGAGTTTGGCGGTTTCCGCCATGAAATGCACGCCAGCGAGCACGATCACGTCAGCGTCCGTGTTCACCGCCTCACGAGCCAGAGCCAGGCTGTCGCCGACGATGTCGGCCACCGTATGGAAGATCTCTGGTGTCTGGTAGTTATGGGCCAGAATGACCGCGTTATGCTGACGCTTGAGCGCCAAGATGGCCTCAATGTCACTGGCGAACACGGGCCATTCCAGGGCCGGGACATGGTTTCGGACACGCGCGTAGAGCTCAGGCAGGGGCAGGGATACGGACGCAAACGAAGCAGCACTGGCCATGGCAGCCTCCTATGCTCATCGAGAGCATTAGCGGGTCAAATTAATACTCATACTGAGCATTAATGATGCAAAAGAAAACCGGCTTTGTAGCCAGCGCATGACTTATGCTAGGCGCGAGTATAAGTCATCGTCAACCCACAATCTGCGGCAACAGTGCTTCATCTTAGGCGGGGCAGGCGTACGCCGGGCGCCGGACGCTCTACCAGCACCTCGCGCCGGAAGCGCACCAGCCGGGCCGGGCGCCCACCTGTCTCGGCCGAAATCTCGCCTGTTTCCTCCACCAGCCCCTGCATCTCGATCAGGCGGCGGAAGTTCTGCTTGTGCAGCCGGACACCGGACAATGCCTCCACCGTCTTCTGAAGGTCGAGCAGGGTGAAGGAGGCCGGCATGAGCTCGAAGATGACGGGCCGGTACTTGATCTTGCCGCGCAGGCGGCCGATGGCCGTGGCCAGGATCCGCCGATGGTCGAGCGCCATCCACTGTCCAGGTGCGAACCGCATCTTGGCGGAGCCAGATGGCTGTGCGTCGCGGAAGGCCTCAGCTACCAGACCCGCCTCGAACAGGAGTTCATACCGCTCCAGCACCCGTTCATCGGTCCATGTCCCGGATTCAAAGCCAAATGTGAGTTCGATCCGTTCCTCACGAAAGGTTCTGAGAGCCTTCCCACCCGAACGGGCCCACGCCTCCAGGGCTGGTTCGATGACCTTGAGCGCCTGTGGACGACCCTCACGCCAGTCCTCCCACGGAAGATAGTTGTACCAATTGCGCCAGGCGGCATGGACCAGCCCGGCCGGCCGCGCCTCCCGCACGAGGGCGAGATAGGCAATCGATAGGGCATGCCCGGTCCCGGGCACATCGGCTTCGGTCCGGTCGCGGTCGCCAAAGGTATAGAGCTGCTCGACGTAGCCGAGTGTCAACTGTGTCTGCTCGGCCACCCACGTCCGCAAGCCCATTTCCAGGGTGCGATGCTGCGATTGCAACGGCCCGGACGGCAGCCCCTCCAGCTGGTCGACCCGGACGGCGAGGACCCGCGGCTCGTCCGGCGTGGCCGCCATGATCACGGCGCTGAGATCGACGGTCGGGGCAAGATAACGCTGCTTGAGGGTCTTAGGGCGCCGGGAGGTCGGGGCAGAAGGCATGGAAACTCAAAAGCTACAGGGTCTGGGTCAGAATGGTGGAAGTCTTTGTGCCTCCTGTCGAGGGCTTTATTACAGAGGCAAGACTAAGGACCTAGATAAAGGCTGTTTTGCTGGGTACCGCCCAAAAATCGAATCTGCCATGGAAGCCCATCGGCACGATCGGGTGCCCAGCTGGGCAGTATGCCCGCCCGGCCATCCATTGCTCCTCACCTGATCTTTTGAATTGTGCCCTGATGAAGCGACTTGTCTTTCACTGGCCACAGGCGATCGATCTCTGGCTGACGGCCACTGCGGCTTCAGCGGCGATTGCCGTCATCAGCCTGTGCGCTCAGTTGCCGTAGGAAGTCTCCTGGACCGTTTTGCGATGCGGTGCCTCTTCAATCCGACGGCGCATCGATCAAGCTGATAGCTCACGCCGGCGCGGAACTCTTCTGCGTCCTGATCGTGTTGCCCTCTGGATCTGTACCGGATGTCAGAGCCATGCCTGAGATCAGCGAGCCGTCACCACAGACCCAAACAACCCTGTTCAAGCTCCAGGCGCGGCAATGTCGCTTCATTGTCTCGGACGACCAGTCCAAAGTAATCTTCTACGGAGGCCAGTGGCAGGAGGACTCGAGTTGGTGCCCTTGGCCCAGGCGGCTGGTCTACGCGCGACCAGTCATGGCCGGATCCAGGGCTGGAAAACAGTCGGCGTGAGAACCTGCAATCGCCCCCTCATCGTTGATTGACGCTCGAGAGCTCGTCATGACTGGTCGTACCGCCGGGCTCTCACAGGATCGCCCCTGAAAGCTATAATCTAACATAACGACACAGGGCAGGTTCAGCAAACGGTGTCTTGATCATGCATTGCGTGCATATGTCTACTGACGAAGTTTCATTTCAACAGATGCGCCAATTTGGTAACAGGCTTTTGGGCCGTCGCGTCTCTCTACCCTGCGGCGTCGTTCCTTACAGAGGGAGATGTCCTCTGCACCTCCGGTCGCTGGCAACAGCGGCCTTTTTCTTGAATGGATGACCAGCATCGAGGGATCATCATGGCGGGCAAGACGATCACCCGGGCCGATCTGACCGAGGCCGCCGCCAACACAGCTGGCCTTTCCAGAGCGGAGGCGGCGGATCTGGTCGAGCAGGTTCTTGGGGCGATGAGCGAAGCTCTTGTCACGGGCGAGATCGTGAAACTGTCAGGCTTTGGCGTCTTCACCGTTCGCCACAAGACCGAGCGCCTCGGCCGCAATCCCAAGACAGGGACCGTGGTCCCCATCGAGCCCCGCCGGTCGCTGACCTTCAGCGCATCGCAGCTTCTGAAGTCCCGCATCAACGGCACCATGCCGGAGCCCCGCTCACGGCGGCGGCGTAAAGGCCCCCTTGTGTCGGCTCCAGTGGCAACGGAATGAGACCTATGCCTGACTTTTACCGGATTAAGCGCCTCCCGCCTTACGTCTTCGAGCAGGTCAACCGCATCAAGGCCGCAGCCCGAGCCAACGGAGCGGACATCATCGACCTCGGGATGGGCAATCCGGATCTGCAGGCGCCCCAGCACGTGATCGACAAGCTCGTCGAGACCGTGGGCAAGCCGCGCACCGACCGCTACTCCGCCTCCAAGGGCATCGGTGGCCTGCGCCGCGCCCAGGCCGGCTATTACGAGCGGCGCTTCGGCGTGAAGCTCAATCCCGACACCCAGGTGGTGGCGACCCTCGGCTCGAAAGAGGGCTTCGCCAACATGGCGCAGGCGATCACCGAGCCCGGCGACGTGATCCTGGTGCCAAATCCGAGCTACCCGATCCATGCCTTCGGCTTCCTGATGGCCGGCGGCGTCATCCGGTCGGTTCCGGCCGAGCCGACCCCTGACTTCTTCGTCGTGGCCGAGCGGGCGGTGGCCCACTCCATTCCGAAGCCCGTCGCGCTCGTGGTCTGCTATCCGTCGAACCCGACCGCCTATGTGGCGTCCCTCGACTTCTACCGGGATCTCGTGGCCTTCGCGAAGAAGCACGAACTGATCCTGCTGTCGGACCTGGCCTATTCCGAGGTCTATTTCGACGAATCGAACCCGCCGCCCTCGATCCTGCAGGTGCCCGGCGCCATCGACGTGGCGGTGGAGTTCACCTCCATGTCCAAGACCTTCTCCATGGCCGGCTGGCGCATCGGCTTCGCGGTCGGCAACGAGCGNCTCTCGCCCGGGTGAAGTCCTATCTCGATTACGGCGCCTTCACGCCGGTTCAGGTGGCCGCCACGGCCGCTCTCAACGGGCCGGACGACTGCATCCGCGAGATGCGCGCCACCTACAAGCGCCGCCGGGACGTGATGGTCGAGTCCTTCGCCAAGGCGGGCTGGGATGTGCCGGTGCCCACGGCCTCGATGTTCGCCTGGGTGCAGATCCCGGAGAAGTTCCGGGCGATGGGCAGCCTCGAATTCTCCAAGCTCCTGGTGGAAAAGGCCGACGTGGCGGTGGCGCCGGG
>NZ_QDGA01000108.1 GCF_003347665.1 Microvirga calopogonii | reverse complement strand
ATGATGACAGAGATGATGAAGGATGCGGCCGGTCCGGGCCGTGGTGGGCGCATGTCGCGCCAGCGCAAACGCGAGGCGGTTCTGCGGCTGCTGCGCGGTGAGGATCTGGACACGGTCTCGCGCTCCCTGGGCGTGACGGCCGCCACGCTGAGCGGCTGGCGCGATGCTTTCCTGGCAGCCGGCGAGGCCAGTCTCGCCACCCGGCTGGCCACCGGTGAGGCGCTGGGGACTGAGCGGCTCAAGGCCCGGCTCGGCGAGATGCTGCTGGAGCGTGAGCTGCTGGAGGCCAAGATTGCCCTTCTGGAGGGCGGCCGCCCTTTAGCTCAGAGGAGGTCGAGGCGATGAGCCGGGCCCTCTCGCCGAGCAGCGGCCGGCCCTATGGCTTGGCGCGTGTCTGCCGGATCTGGCGCGTGGCCCGGGCGAGCGTCTACCGGCAGCGTCAGCCGCAGACGGACCGGCGGCGCCGCGGCCCGGTCGGACCGCTGTCCGATCCAGTGCTCACAACCGAGATCCGTGCCGTCCTGGCCGCCAGTCCGTTCCATGGCGAGGGGCATCGGAAAGTTTGGGCCCGCCTGCGCCTGAAGGGCATCCGCACCTCGCTCCGCCGTGTGTTGCGGCTGATGCGCGAGCACGACCTGCTGGCGCCGTCCCGGATGGGGGCGCCGCGTGGGCCGCGCAACCACGACGGCACGATCATTCCGGCAACCATCGACACCCTGTGGGGCACCGACATGACCACCGCTTGGACTGGCGAAGGGCAAGCTGCCGTGTTCGTGGCGGTCGATCACTACAGTGCCGAGTGCGTCGGCATTCATGCCAGTCGCCAAGCCACCCGCTTTGAAGCTCTCGAGCCGCTGCGCCAGGGCGTACGCGAGCACTTTGGCGGCTTTAGCAAAGGGATTGCTTCAGGCCTGTCGATCCGGCACGACCATGGCAGCCAATACATGTCGCGAGCATTCCAGGACGAGTTGCGGTTCCTTGGGATCGAGAGTTCGCCGGCCTTTGTGCAGGCTCCTGAAGGCAATGGCTGTGCGGAGCGGTTCATCCGCACCCTGAAGGAAAACCTGCTGTGGGTGCGCTCGTTCGAAACCATCGAGGAGTTGCGCCAGGCGCTGCTGACCTTCCGAGAAACCTACAACTCCACCTGGCTGATAGCCCGGCACGGATTTCAGACGCCGAAAGCCGTCCGGCACAACCAGCTTCCATCCGCGGCCCTCGCCGCGTAGGCTTCAATCCGGTGTCTCAAAAACTGCGGGCGGTACACAAGGAGGTATATCCGGGGTTAATCAACGACTGTTTTTTCGATGCCGCGACGGCGCTGTGCCTGAAAAAAGCCGGGCCACAGATGACCGAAGAGCGGCCACTCTTTGCCCAGTGCGACTGGGAAAAATGCCCCAACAGCTGTTTCTCGAAAAAGCATCGCGCGGCATTCAAACTCAGCCTGGATGAGGCGTTGGCTCAGCGCAGCCTGCCGAAGCTGTCAAAGAACCAGCGCGTGGCCCTCGACATCGTCATCGCAAAATACCGGAGCGCGCTCGCGAGGATCGGCGATGCCGATTAAGAATACGAACAAAACGGCCGCGCTCGAGGCCATGGCGCGGTTGCTGGCCGGAACACCATTGCGGGCAGCAGACTCAATGCTGGTTGACCGCAATCTTGCGACCGAGTCGGAGGTCTCCAGGGCCACACTCGCCCGTAGCGCTCCGGTCATGAAAACATGGCGCAACCTGAAGAAGCAGGCCGTCGAGAGCGCTCTCACGACCCTTCGATTGCAATTGGCGGACGACCCGAAGCGGCGGCTCACCGATGCCGACCTGCTGCGGGAGGCCCGCGTCGATGCGGCGGCGCTGGCCCGGATGGCTCCGGACCTATTGCAGGCCTGGGATGATCTCAAGCGCGCCACTCCTGGCCGCCCACCGCGGCGGAACGCGACCTACGACCCGGAAAGCGCCATTGCCTCACTGACGGCCAAGCTTTACGCCCTGACCCTCGCCGTGCGTCAGCGGGATCAAACCATCGCCGACCTCCGTTCCGAAATCCGGCAGCTGAAAGGGCAGTGACCCCAGAGGGCATGGCTGAAATCCGGCTCCCTACAGGCAAGAAAGCTCTACCGCGCCCATCAAAACTCCGGCTCACAAGAGCCCAAGTTGAATGGATGAGAGAATTGGCCCAGCCTTCTCTTGGGCCCACGGATGACAAGGGATCGCCGCCCCAGGAGTAGGGTTCGCCGGGTTGTCCGCGCCGTGCCACCTCAGGTCGCCTTCAGCCGGCTCCTACGATGCTTTGATGCGTGGTGGGGCGGACTTTGTGGGAATAGGATTACGTCTGGAGCGCTTTTCTGGCTTCTTGAGCAGATCGGCTGCCTCAGCACCAAGCACCTTGGCCAGACGATCCACGACATCGATGCTGGCGCTATAGATGCTGCGTTCAAGCGCACTGAGGTAGGTCCGGTCGATCTCAGCCCGATGCGCGAGCTCCTCCTGCGACAGACCTGCAGTCTGTCGGTATTTTCTTACGTTCTTGGCGAGCACATCCCGGATTGACATGCCCGGGATCGCACAGCCTTGTAGAGTATTCTTCCACGGAGTATACTCTACAAAATGCTCTTACCTGCTGGAATCCTTCCCCCCCTCTTCGGCTCAACCTCTCGGAAGCAACCAAAGTCTCTGCCATCTCCCCACGACAGATCACGATGGCCAGCTCACGTTGCGCAAAAGAGAGGCAGGATCGGACGATGTTTAGGCCGCCCATGAAGTGTGTTGATTATACTCTGCCTGATTATCCTACCTTGATCTTCACCAGCGCGATCCAGCCTGCCGATCAGCAGCGACTGTCCTACGATGTTTCAATCATCGCCGAAGGGCCTGCCCGCGCTCGGGAGGATTGGGTCTATGGCTTCGAGCGTTGGTGTCGAGGCCATGGCCGAGTTGTAGAGCGTAAGCGCCCTTACCGGAATAGGACAGCAAGGGTTGCGTTCTTAGAGGGAACGCAAGCTCTTGTTACCTTCATCATCGAATGGATCGGGCTTGAATGGCTGGAGCGCGCCATGCAGGGCAGCGTCGACAATCAGCCGCCAACGGACGTATCGGCCCTCTTTGGCCAGCTTCAAGAGCTCTTGAGCCTGACCCACAAGATTGACGCGCGCACGAGAGTGGCAGATTACCGGGTTTGGGCGGCGGCACGAGCGACGCTAGGCTTTACCCTCCCGGTCACAGAGCTCAACTCAGGCAACTGGGATCATCTCCTCGACCAAGATCAAAAGAACGCGATCCGGAAGTAGGGCTGTGAACCACTGGCGCTCAACCAACACACGTGCCGTTATCAATCTGGTTGAGCCCTGAATGAAGCCAACTGCTCAGGCCATGATCCGTAAGTACGCTCTTGGATTTCTGATCCCGCCGGCCATCATGTTGGCCGTCGGCTGGTATCTTGTGCTAACCGGAGCCTTTGACGGAGTCGAGTTCCTGGCCTTTCTCGGCACGCCCGCAGCCGTGATGGTACTGGGGTGGGCTGCTGTCGTGGCCAATGAGATCGCCAACCGGCGCAGTGTACGGCGACCGCAGCAAGTCCGTTCAAGCAAGTTTCTTTTCTACTATCCCCTTGCTCCAGCCTTCTATCTGCTGGCTGGTGGGTGCGCGTTGTGGGCTGGCTACATCAGTGAGGCGTATTTTCTCGCCGTCGCCGGGGCTCCTGCGGCGGTCCTGACACTGGCCTGGCTCGCCATACTGGCCAATGAAATCGCCAACAGGCGAGGCGCAAGACGCGAGCGCCACAGCTCAGGACAGCCGCCTGAGAAACGACCATGAGCACCTCCAATTCCGAGGGCCCGCACGGCAGGATCTTGTTGGTTCAGGCTGCAACCGAAGCGGCCCATCGGCTCCATATATCAGAGCAGGATCTTGAGGCGATCATCGGCGGATCCGACTGGACCAACGGCAACCGTCCTCTGCAGGGTGACCAGAGTATCATCGAAATGGCGGCCCTCTTTCTCCGGGTACACCACTCGCTTGCTACGCTGGCGGCTAGTGATGCAGCCACGACGACCTCTTGGCTGCGAAGCTACAATACAGTTCTAAGTGGCTGTCCCATTGAGCTGATACGGTCGAGTGCGGGCCTCAGAGATGTTCTGGACTATCTCGAAAGCTGCCTTTGCCGGTGAACGAAGCTTGAAATGCCCTGCGATTAGGCATCATCAGGATAGAGCAGCCGCCATCCCGTGAACAAGCGGAGACCTTGGGGAGCAGGTAATGAAAACGGCTCGGTCACGAAGGAGTAGGAGATGAACGTGCAGACCCGCCTGGAAGCAAATGCGATCCTGGATCGGCTTGTCGCCGATGGTTCAACCTTCCCCCGGAACGACGCGCGTCGCTTGATCGACCTGATTCCTGTTACCCCATCCTCCCGATTTGCCTTCAAAGGCATCTTCAAAGGGCCTTACTCCCGCATTCGGGGGCATAGTCCTGGCCTCGGCGACATCGAACTCAAGGAAGAGGCCAAGGAGAAGACGATCACACTCAACGTACCGGCCTCGCACAGGATCGGCGGCTATGTGGTGACGCACACGCCCGGCTCAATCAACATCGAGTTGATGTGGGCCGAGACCAAGGCAGATCAGACGGGATTGAGCTGTTTGCTCGTGTACCATGGCCCGACGATGGAACCTGAGGAACTGCGCATCGCCGCGCAGAAGTCACTATCGTTGCTCTTCCTCACCATCAACTACGTTTCTTACGTTCCCTGGAAGAAGCCTGGGCCAACGTAGTGGCTTTCGCAGAGTGGATTAGCCTATCGTTAATGGAGAATTTGGCTTGAGCGGAATTTCAGAGCAGATAAGCAAGCTGGCTGAGAGCGATCCTGTGAACAGTGAGCTGTTCCGTCACGTCATAGATCGTCTCAGTGAGCTTGAAGCCGCGAAGGCAACTTTAGAACGATGGCGCACCCGCTTGGAGTGGTCTAGCTTCCGGCAGGGGCAAGGCAGTGGCTACATGTCCTCAGGTGGCGATGGCCCCCTGCTCCCTGCATGTCTGCTCTGCGGTCACTTGAAGCCGGGCGCTGGAGCTGAAAGCCACTTCATTGCATGAGTCATAGGCCACAAACCTGATTGTGAATTCCGGCAGAAGAAATAGAGAATCTGTCGTCAATCCAGTCCCGTACCAAAGGAATGGGGATATTCCACGCTAGCCATTGTGCGACGGGGAGGCACTATAGGAGAGCAATAGCGCTTTTTGCGACCCCTGCTTGGCTTGCCCTCGTTCACATGCAGCGAGGGAACATGGCAGGCTTGTCGTTCGGGGCTGTATCTACGACGGAGCGATCCACCAAGCGTCCCTTGGGTGGTTGGAGGTCGACCGGATCGAGAGCCAACGTTGGCTTGAGGCCGTGCCCCGCAGCGTTCATGGCACTGGTAGGCATTGGGGTTGCGCGTCCCTCACACATGACTCCTGACCGGCAACCACGCTCTTGGCGGAGACTACAAGCCGACCGGGATTGTTCAGGTCACCGCATGCTGTCTAGCGCTACCCCTAACCTGAGGAGTTCGCGTGACTGGGATAGCGTGGGATTGTTGCATGGTCCGCTCGAAGCTTCCCTGCTCGAGTTCACCTGGTGACCATTCGTTGGCCACTCTGAGGTTGGCCCGGGCAACCGCCGGGCCAAGTGGCAGACTGCGTCTCCTTGCCTGCATTCGCAATCCCAACGGTAATCCGTCCCGAGCCCGTTCAGGCAGTGAGCGACGACACCCTGGTCCATTCCGACCTTTGCAGATCACCCATCCATGACAGGATAGGTGGCGTAAGCTCATAATGGGATCGGTCCAACGGATGCAAAGCGAATTTGGCTCGGCCTGCTCTACAGTATCACGTGATCGGCAGCCGCACAGGCTGGATGGCCGAGTTGGAGAGCCAAAGGGGTTATATTGCAAGAGCATGCCGAAGGTTCCATACTCTGCGATATACCGAGCTCGCGGTCGTCACATGGATCAGCCAGACGTCACAGTAAGAGTTCTTGGGATCCCGGAGTTCGGACTGCCCTCACCCGGGCGGGTCTTTCCAGTCAAAGGATTCCAACTGCTCGCCCTGTTAGCTTCATCATCGTCACACAAAATGACGCGCAAACAGATTGCTTCATTGCTGTGGGATAGCAGGAATGAGGCAGTTGCACTCGCTAATCTCCGCCAGTTACTCGCCCGGATACGGCAGGCCGCCAAGAACACAGAGTTGATTAGCTCTTCCGTCGAAGAAGTTGAACTCGGAAAAGACGCCGCGCAGATTGATGTTATCTCATTTTTTATCTCTCTAGAACATCATTCTCCCGCGAAATGGGAGCAAGCTCTACATCTCTTTCGTGGAGATTTACTAGAAGGCATTAACGAGGCAACCGACGAATTTCTTTACTGGCTGACGAGCTATCGCGAACTACTACGCGAGCGCTTCTTCAGCGCAGCATCCACTGCCCTTCTGGAATGGACCCGGTATGGCAATGCCTCCAGCGATCGGCTTCGCGATCTCGCGCGAAGAATGGTAACTCTCGATCCCCAACGTGAGGCAACCTACCGGCTGTTGATCGAAGCCTACGGCCGCAACTCCATGTTTGATGATGTGGAGCTCACGCTCAAGGCTCTTGAGGCGGTGTTGCTTCGGGAGCATAACGATCGCCCCAGTAAGGAGACCATGGCCGTTGCACGGCGCGTGCTCTCGTGGCGGTCCAGCTATGAGCATGAGAGTGCCCCAACACCTTCGACCCACTCTGCTCCAAGGGTTGCTTTTCTGGCACCCATCCACATCGAAGGAGGGCGGATCGGCGGAATTGTTGGAGCACTGATCGAGGAGGTCGCAAACGAACTGTCACGCTACAGGAGCATTGCAGTTCTTGCGCCGCATAGTTCATTCCAAGTTGATCATGACTCCGGATTGCCGAGGGACAACAGCCTTCTTCGCTGTGACTACTCGGTCAGTGGATTTATACGAAGGAACAGATCGAGCACGGTCTTGTCGCTCCGAATGACCGAGTGGAACAGCTTGCAGATTGTCTGGGCCGCTCAGTTCGAGATCGACCCGTCAACACTCCTCAAATCTTTTGAGCTGATTGTGGCGCGGGTCGCATCCAGTCTGGCTTCTGCAATAGAGCAGGAGACGCTTCGAAAGCTGTTGTCGACCAAGAGCCATGAGGCTTACCTTTCTTTCCTGAACGGTGAACGGTCCCTTCTAAACTGCGATCTGCCTCGGCTTCGGCGCGCCCGAAGTGACTTCTGGCGAGCGGCTCAAGCCGATCCTATGTTCTCCCCGGCTCGCGCGCGCATCGCAACAACCTTGTACCTCGAGTGGATCCAGCTTGGTGGTACAGATCCGCAGTTGCTTACAACGGCGCAGGAGCAAGCTGCCTTCGCTGCGAAGCTGGACCCAAACAGTGCACTGGGGCACTGGACCCTTGCAACAGTTGCTCTCTATCAGCGAGACTTCGATACCTGCGAGGCAAAGTTCGCCGAAGCAGCCAGTCTCTGTCCCAACTCCGCTGAACTTCTCGTCCAGCACGCTGATGCTCTGGCCCATCTCGGCGACCCAGACGCCGGCTGGAGCAGGTTCGAACGAGCGCTAGACCTGAACCCGCTCCCTCCAGATCGCTACTGGTGGGCCGGGGCAAGCATCGCGTTCCGTCAGAAACGATATACCACTGTTGTCGAGCTCTGTGGCAAGCTCGCCTCAGACGAGTCTGCACTTGGGATCCTGGCTGCAAGCCATGCTTACCTCGGCGATCTTCGGACCGCACGTGCCTATGGGCGCAGGCACAAGGAGATTTACCCAGGATCGACTGCGTACGAGAAGAGCACCGTAGGACCTGATCGTCTCGCCGAGCACCGGGAGCATCGCCTGCACGGTCTCAGAATGGCTGGCATACTCTGAGCGAGGAAAGCAATGACGAGCAAGTTTTATGTTATCGGCGACAGATCGACGGGTGTTCTGCTGATCAAGCTTAACCCTTTGAAAGCGGTCATCATACCCCGTGAGCAGATCGATCTCTATGCCAGACGATCGAACAAAACCTTCGACGCCGTCTTCGGCGAAGTTGCTGCAGCCGTGAAAAAGCTGATCATAAAGTCAGACGAGGCGGATGTGCCGGCAGATGTCGCTGCTGTCTTCGAAGCCTTCGGTCATATCGTTCAGAATGGGTCCAACGTCTCAGATGCGGACTTCTGCTTCATCGCAGACGTTGACTCGTCCAACTGGACGACGCTTCGCGACGGTTTTGTCCCCATTGAGCCCGCAGTTGAAATCTTGGGAAATGCAGCAGAAGCGCACGATGCTGTTCCTGAAGTCCCCTTAAAGGGCGTCACAGCAGAGAGCATTGATGGGCAGCAATGACTGGCGCACGTCTGCACTCCTTGAGGAGGTGCAGGAGCTACGACAGAAAATCCGGAATTCGAATGCTTCAGAGAGTATTACCCGAGCCAACGATGACCTCGCATCGTTCTTGATAGCGATCGAACCTCGACTAAAGGAGTTTGGTATCACAAGGATCGCCGACCTCACGGGACTGGATATAGTAGGAATACCTGTTTATGCCGCGATACGGCCGAACTCGCGGTCTCTGTCCGTATGTCAAGGCAAGGGGTTGCTGCATGAGGTGGCGAAGGTTAGCGCCATCATGGAGGCGCTCGAGCAAGCCATGGCTGAACGAGCTGAGGATCTCATTGCCGTGCAGGCCACGAAGCCTCAGATGAGGCAGTACGGTTGGGAGTGTTTTGATCCGGAGGATAGCTCAGATGCCAGCAACGTTTCTCCAATGGGGGAAGCCGAACGCTCGTGGGTGCCGAGCATCTCCTTCACATCAGGTCGGACGGTCCTGCTTCCCTACGAGGTCGTCGGATTAGACTTTCGAGAGCCGAATCCCTGGGACGCCTCTACGTATAGAATGAATACGATAGGATTGGGCGCCGGGAGGTCGCTGGTTCAGGCGGTCACCCATGCGGCTCTCGAGGTCCTAGAGCGTGACGCAACAGCATTCACCGACATGCTCGGCATCCATCCACGTTTCGCAAGAGTGCTCAGTTACCACCGTGGTCAATCCGCAGAACTGGACGCGGCTGTCCAGAAAGTACAGAGGGCCGGGTTGGACTATGTGTTTATCCAGCACAATGCCGATTTCGACCTCCCTGTGATTGGCACCTTTGTCCGGGATAGCGGAAATGTTCACAACTCCCGTGTCTATGCCGGCTTCGCATGTCGGCCATGCGCCCACGATGCTGCCCTTGCCGCGCTTCTGGAAGCGGTGCAATCGCGGGCAGCGCAAATCGCGGGTTCGCGTGAGGATCTGTCCGACCAGGATTTTGGCGGCGGAGGGGCTTGGCCGCAGACTGACAGAATGCCGGCGGCAACGTTGCATGCACTTGACCTCCATCATGGATCATGTCGAACGTCCGCACTAAACAAGCTTCGGTCTGCAATCAACGCAATCCTGAGCGTCGGCGCTGATGATATCTTTATTGCTCCACTTGGAGGTCCTGGCGAGGTCCGGACTGTGCGGGTAGTCGCACCAGGGCTTGGGGCAGCATCCAGGGATGGGCCAACGTATCTCAGCGCCCGGACGCTAGGCAAGCTCATGAACTTCTCCTGAGGCATCGTTTTGACCATAGTAATCTTCGCAGGCCCCACCCTCAGCAACGTTGATCTTGATCTCGCTTGCGGATTCGAAGTCCGGCCCCCGGCCGTCAAGGGTGACCTAATGGAGGCAATCAGGGATGGGGCTTCTTGCATCGCACTGATTGACGGAGCGTTTGAAACTCAAGCATCCGTTTGGCATAAGGAGATCCTCTACGCACTATCGGGTGGGGTGCCGGTTTTCGGTGCGTCAAGTATCGGTGCTCTCCGGGCTGCGGAGTGCCACACCTTCGGGATGGAGGGTGTAGGCAAAGTATTTGAGGACTTCAGGTCGGGGAAACGGACGGCTGACGATGATGTCGCGGTCATTCATGCCCCGGCTGAACTTAGTTATCATTTGCTGACCGAGGCGCTGGTAGATTTAGAGGCGACAATTGATCACTTGGCGGCATCAATGCTCCTCGACGTATCCGAAGCGACCCACCTCCGCCATGAAGCACGCGGTCTACATTTCAAGCACAGAACCTGGGACAGCATTCTCGATAAGTCCGGTTTCGACCCAGATCGGACAAGGGCAATCCGAGCGCTCTTAATTGATCACAGGATTAGTCAAAAGGAGCGCGATGCGCTTCAATTGATTAACATTCTGACACAAGCAGGGCCTCAGTGTCGGATTAGCGTCGAGAGCGAACGCTGCTTTGAGTTCAACCGCACGGGTTTCATAGCGGACCTTGAGAAAGCCGTTTTCCAGCGCCATGGTCAAGGAAGGCGCTATGACTGCACATAGCACTCAAGCAACGCCCACAGGGCGGTTGGTGTCGGATGTCGTGGGTCCGATCACCAGCGTGGCCATCCAAATCAGAGCAGCGGTCCTAGACCCGCAGAATGGGCACTCCAGAATAGCCTACGGGTCCCTTCTTACATCACTCCCACCCAAATGCGATATTCGGATCCTGGTCGATAAAAGTTTGTCCATTCAGCTCCATGATTGGCTCTCAACATTGGGCCAGCTTCCGCCCGTCCGAGTTGTCGAAGTCGACAACGATCAACTGAGCGCAAGTAGCGCGTGGATGAGAGATGGTTTTCTCCATGCTGTAGATGGTCGCACTCGCAAGTACTTTGCAGTGTACAAAGCAAAATCCGGTCAGCATGCGAAATGGTTGGCTGCGGCAGACGGTGCGGCGTTGGAAGTGATCCCGTTGGCGGTAGAAGGCGGCGACTGCATTGTAGGGGGCGATTTTTGGCTGGTAGGCGTCAATTCCGTTGGCAGCACGATGAATATTGAAGGCCGCCAATGTGACTATCAAACCGCTAAACAACGGATCTCGAAGCTTGACACTCGAAAGCTACACGTCGTCGGATATCGCGCGACGAACTTGAAGAACAAGTTTCGTTGGCTTCGATATAAGTTCCGAGACCTTTTTCGCGGACCGACAGCATCAGACCCGATATTTCTGTTCCCTTCCTCCGTTACCCAAACAGGGAAATGGTCAACATTTTTCGATATGTTACTCGGTATCCAAGGCGGCGATCGCCTGTGGCAGGAATGGGCCCACATCGATCTTGTTGTTGCTGTCACGGGACGCAAGGATGCCAAGTCCGGCAAGGATATTCTGGTGGTCGCCAGCACTACGGTTCATCCGTGTGTCCCTAACAGAGAGGCGGAAGTTCAAGGCGACTGTCTCGATGCTTTAGAGACATATCTCAGCCAGAGCGGCTTCCAGATCATACGCAATCCCGCTCCATACTCATCGCAGTTTGGAGTAGTACTTCCCTACAACAATGTGATCGTTCAAGACGACCCAGCCACTGTTTGGCTACCGCAGTTTGGCGATGCGGGCGATTACCAGGCGACTGATCAGGCAAATGTCGAGTTATGGCGCAAAATCGGCTTCAAAGTGGTTCCGGTTCCCGGCTGGGGTGCATTCTTGCGCGATCACGCCTCGATCCGATGCGCCACGAACGGAGTCGCGCGGTTGTAAATTCATCCGTGGGATTAAGGCCAAGGTATCACCTTGGCCGCAGGTAAGACGGCCAGGCCTTATCTAACGACGACACCCTATGAACGCTTAGCTGCTCCAACGGTCCCTCGCGCAGCGTTTCCACGCCAGCTTGTCTCACACTTGGCCGAGTCACGCTCAAGTCACGCCATGTTCGTCATAAAGCTCGTGCCAGCTGACGCGACTGGCAACCAATTGAGGAGACGAGAAATGACGAAGTCGACCCTGATCGTACAACTTGGCGCGGTGGCCGTCATGGCAGTTGCCTCGGCCTATAGTTTCCAAGCTGCAGCCATCGATCTCAACCCAAAGTACGAGCCGCGCCCGCAAACCGACAGTGAACGCCTGCAGAATTTCCGCCCGCCGCCGCCGGCGCCGAGGCAAGACACTGTGCTCGATCGTGCGGCGCGTGCCTACGACAACGCGCCGGTTCGGCCGACAGTCGATCCGAACACGAGAACCCCCATGATCCAATACAACAAGAAGTGGTGAGGCCAGCGGCTGGTCCGCCTTCACCACTCGGACTGGCCGTACGGATTTTCACCGGATCCAATCTATCTACGGAGGCTGTTATGCCTACAACCGCTTTATTGCCTTCCTGCTATCTAGGTCGAGTCCTGGAGCATGGGAGATGCCTGCCATACGTCCTGTTGCTGCTGACTAGCACCACCATCACTCCGTCCCTGGCTCAGGAGTCCCCACAGAAGCTAGATCCAGCAGAGACCAGCGTTGCGGCCTACAATGTCAGCGTCAGGAAAATCCCTGTGATTGGTGGCGTCCTCACGATTTCAGGAGAACGGCGGTGGGACGGGTTCTTCGTTGGTGTCGAGAAAATCCAGTTTGAGCCAGGTGCAAAACTGGTGTTCACCCAGAAAGCCATGAACATGGGTGGAGACTTGTATATCCTTGCCAAGGAGATCATATCTGTCTCTCAGACCAACCCTGGCACCATCACGTGGGAGCGGCCCCCGTTGGACGTGCCCCCTGCCAAGGGGAGCGCCACCGCCGGAGGTGGTTATCCAGGGGATGACCGCGCCGGAAACCCTGGCAGCAATGGTGATATCGGCAACATGGGTTACCGTGGTGCGGACGCTCCGCGCCTAACGCTTGTCGCCCAGAAGACCACTGGTCCGGTACTCGTCCGCATGGATGGGGCCAACGGTGGACAGGGCGGCAAAGGTCAAACAGGTGGCCGTGGGGGACCAGGAGGCAATGGCCACCCTGCCTCGCAAGACCTAGTCAACTGTAGACGCGGTGCGGGTGACGGCGGGCCCGGAGGCAAGGGCGGTGATGGCGGCCCGGGTGGCCCAGGAGGTACTGGCGGCAATGGCGGAACATTCACCGTGATCACTGCGGCCGACAATGTGGCACTTGCGACGACTTTGTTCCGGGTAACCCTCACCCCTGGAGCAGGTGGCACCGGTGGGCCCGCCGGTGATCCAGGATTGGGCGGGGATGGTGGCCAGGGCGGACAGGAGGCTCTGCCCTGGTGCCGCGGCAACGGAAGCGCCGGTCCTACGGGTCCCGCAGGCGCACCTGGAGCAGTCGGCAAGCCAGGTGTGGCAGGCGTGGCGGGCAATTACCTCGTCGGCGCTCTGGGACCGACTGATGTTGATCGGGTTCTGACGCAGTAAAACCAGTGAAGGCGGCTCCTCAACCGCCTTCGCAACCATGGACCGACATTTTCTCAAACTGGATCAGCCATAGGGCTGACTGAAGTCACGTCCATCGATCTGGGAGGTTGTGATGAGATCCATAATTCAGGCGACGGTCCTGAGTGGGCTAGCAGTTGGCGCAGCCGCGACGGATGCCCAAGCCACAACGTACCTGTTCCATGTCAGTTGCCCCGACAAGATCTTTGTCGCGCAGTGGGATACTGGGACAATCGATCCAGGGCGTGAGTATCTGCGGGTGACTACCGGAACCAAGTTCGCAAACTGCACTGTCGGCGATTACAACGCAGCCCGTGATGGCAACCTACCGCGCGAACGATACAGCCATGAGGGAGCCGTCATTCAGGGTGTCCCGCTCGTTGGCACAATTGTCTGCGGTATCTTCGGCTGCTAGCCCTGCTCCACAGAATGCGGCTCCGAAATGGCTGCTTCGGAGCCGCGTTGAGTGGCCCCCGTGATAAGATTCGACGAAAGGCACCCGGTTACGGCGGACAACTCCGCGTCGCCTTTCAAGATTGGACCAACCGCTGCACAATGGACACAAGCCGCGGCCGAATCTCGTGGTCAGGGGTCGTCAGTTCTCAAACCCAGATACGCCGTGCAGGAGGTCCCAATCCGGTCAGACTAGGACGGAAGTACCGCACGCACTTTGTACCACCG
Organism: Microvirga calopogonii; assembly: GCF_003347665.1. Taxonomy (GTDB): domain Bacteria; phylum Pseudomonadota; class Alphaproteobacteria; order Rhizobiales; family Beijerinckiaceae; genus Microvirga; species Microvirga calopogonii. The sequence continues at coordinate 1,780 of NZ_QDGA01000108.1, read as the reverse complement.
ACACACTACTCGAGAAACAACAACAGAGGCCGCATTGAGAGTTCAGTCGTCGGGCTGCACATCCATGGGTCGATGCGACGCTCGGCGATCCTGCTGTGCGTCCGGTGGTACCTCGCTTACGGCCTAGGCCTGCGGAGCCTTGACGAGATGATGGCCGCGCGGCGTCTCCGTCGATCATTCGGCCGTTCAAAGGTGGGTCGTCAGGTATGCACACGAACTGCTCCAGCGCTTCAATCTTCGCAAACGAGTCGTCAGCCGGAGATGGCACGTGGACGAAACCTATATCAAAGTCCGCGGGCCGTGGATGTATCTTTACCGCACCTTCGACAGCAATGGCGATACCGTCGAATTCTGGCTCAGCGAGCGGCCTGACCTTACTGCAGCAACGCGTTTCCTGAGCAAGGCGCTCAAGCAGCGTGGCCGGCCCGAGCACATCGTCCATGACGGTAGTCAGACGAACCGCGAAGCGATCATAACCTGCGATACCGCAAACGGGCTCTAAGATAAAACACGGAGTGATTTGACGCCAATTCGCATTCGACAAAGTGCCTACCCGAATAACCGCATCGAGCAGGATCATCCCGCCATCGAACGCCGAGTTCGACCAATGCTCGGATTCAAGTTGGTGATCCGCGCGAGTGATCCTGGGCGGTATTATTGATCCGGCCCTCATTATCTTGAAGGAGGCCGAGATCGGTCCAGATTGATCGGCATGAAGCACGTGGACATGCGCAAGCTGCCGGCGGCGGCGCAAGAGGAGCGCCGGCGTCAAGTGATTGGGCTGCGGGAGCGCGGGCTGACTTACCGGGCGATCGCGGCTCAGGTTGGGCTGTCGCCAACCGGGGTGTTCGACATCTGCCAGCGGTTCGCGACGGAGGGCGCACAGGGGCTGGTGAGCCAGCCGCGCGGGCGCAAGCCGGATGAGCAGCGGCTGCTGAATGCGGCCCAGGAGGCCGAGGTTCGGCGCCTGATCTGCCGGCACACCCCGGACGAACTGGACCTGCCGTTTGCCTTGTGGAGCCGGGAAGCGGTGGGCGCGGTGATCGCGCAGCGCTGCGGGGTCGTGCTCGCCGTGCGGACTGTGGGCAAATACTTGGCGCGCTGGGGCTTCACGGCGCAGAAGCCGTTGCGGCGTGCTTACGAACAGAACCCGGCCGCAGTGCGGCGCTGGCTGCGGCGAGAGTATCCGGCGATCGTCGCGGCGGCCCGGCAGGCGCGCGGCACCATCTTCTGGGGCGATGAAACCGGCCTGCGCGCGGACGACGTGCGCGGCCGCGGCTATGCCCCTCGGGGCCGGACGCCGGTGGTCCGGGTCTGGTACCGGCGTGCTGGACTGAGCCTGATCGCGGCGGTAAGCAATCGCGGCGCAGTGCGCTGGATGATTGTCGACGCGGCGGTGAACGCCGCAACCTTGATCCGTTTCCTGCACCGCCTGATCCGCGATGCTAAGCGCAAGGTGTTCCTGATCCTGGACCGGCTGCAGGTGCACCGGGCCGCCCAGGTTCGCGATTGGCTCAGCGCGCATCGGGCGAAGATCGAGGTCTTCTATCTGCCCGCCTATAGCCCGGAGCTGAATCCGGAGGAGGGCCTGAACGCCGACCTGAAGCAGGTTGTCACCCGCAAGGCGCCCGCGCGCAGCAAACAGCAGCTCAAGCGGGCAACCGTCAGCTACATGCGTAGGCTGTCCAAATTGCCTGCCCGCGTCAGAAGCTACTTTCGCCACAAACCAGTCCGCTACGCCGCATGATGAACATCAAGACAATGAGGGCCGGATCAATAA
>NZ_QDGA01000107.1 GCF_003347665.1 Microvirga calopogonii | reverse complement strand
AGGGGCCAGCGCAAGAACTGATGGGGTAGACGCCCCCCAACGGCCTCGGTGTGCCACAGTGGAGGTGTTGATCAGCACCACTTAAGAGAGGCGTCCATGGGAGAGGTTAGCACAATCGGTTTGGATCTGGCGAAGAATGTCTTCCAGGTGCACGGAGCCGATGCCTCCGGAGCGGTCCTGTTCCGCAAGAAGCTGCGGCGGCACCAGGTGCTCACGTTCTTCGCAGCCCAACCATCCTGCACGGTGGCCATGGAGGCCTGCGGCAGCTCGCATTATTGGGCGCGCGAGATCCGCAGGCTTGGTCATCAGGTTCGATTGATCCCGCCGGCATACGTGAAGCCCTTTGTGAAGCGCCAGAAGAATGATGCGGCCGATGCCGAGGCGATCTGCGAGGCGGCCCAGCGCCCGACCATGCGCTTTGTGGCGCCCAAGAGCGAACAGGCTCAAGCCGCAGCGATCGTGTTCCGGGCTCGCGACCTCCTGGTGCGGCAGCGAACCCAGATCATCAATGCCCTACGCGGGCATCTGGCCGAGTTCGGGCTCATCGTGGCCAAAGGCCCGGCTCACGTTCCGCACCTGGTGCAGGCTGTCGAGGATGAGGCGGAGCCGATCCCGGAGCTCGCCCGACCCATTCTCCGGATGCTGGTCGCGACGCTCCACCGGCTGGATGAGCAGATTGCAGGTTTGGACCGCGAGGTCGCCCGGCGGGCCAAGGAGGATGAGACGGCGCGGCGGCTGATGACCATTCCTGGGGTCGGGCCGGTCACCGCAGTGGCCCTGGCGGCGCTGGCCCCTCCAGCTGAGACCTTGAGGTGCGGGAGGGACTTCGCCGCGTGGGTCGGGCTTACTCCACTCCAACGCTCCACAGGCGGCAAGCAGAAGCTCGGGGCCACCTCGAAAATGGGCGAGCGAACGCTGCGCCGCCTGCTGATCATCGGCGCGAACAGTGTCTTACTCCAGGTTGCTCGCAACGGAGCGCCGTCGGGATCATGGATTGCCCGGATGGTGGCACACAAGCCGCCGATGCTGGTGCGCGTGGCGCTGGCCAATAAGATGGCTCGCATCGTCTGGGCGCTGCTGGCACGCGGTGAAGTCTATCGGGCTCCGGCCGCGGCTGCGTAGGCAGTTGCGACCGAGGGGCTGTTGGGGCGTAGGAAGGTCGAAGGAGAGAGATGGCGCAACGGTCATTGAGACGGGATCAGACAAACCAGCTTGGGTACGAGAGCTTCGAGCGCGTAGAATTGATTGGGACCTGATCCGCGTACTCCCATCCGGGCCCGCGGCGTATGATCGGCCGCACTCGAGGCCGCACACATGTCCGCATCCGACCTGCGCGCTGTATCAAACCTGAAGATTCTCCTTGCGTTACCAGGGGCGTCTACACATGCTCCCATTGACACGCTAAGGTAGAACGAATGAGGAATTTGCGCTTTTTATGAGCCAGTGATCTTCCTCGGTACGAGAATTTCTCCTTGACGAGTACGGGGTAGTACTCGCCGTTAATGTGACATCCCCATCAGATCTTGTGCCGACCCTACAGGCTTCGCTTACGCTGTTTCCGCACTGCTTTCGGCGTGGCAGAGAGGATTGACGTTTCCATTGCCCGCACGTGTGCCGAGAACGCTTCGACGAATTCTTCTGCGACAGGTGAAGGACGGCGTTGCGGTGGGAAGACTGCCGCAAACTCGAAGTCGATGCGCGGGATGAAGGGACGGGAGACGACGCCACGCGATGCAAATTCCGAGGCCGTGAAAGGATCGCAGATAGAGACACCGAGGCCTGAGGAAACCATGCCGCACATGATCTCCGACAGAGTCGTCTCGATCCGAAGAACGCGTGAGATGCCGTGCTTGGTAAAAACGCTGTCGATCAAGTGCCTGCTGCTGCTGCCTGGCGTCAGCGAAATGAATGTTTCGCCCTCGAAATCGCGGGGACGCAGCACCGACTTGGCGCAAAGATGATGTCCTTCCGGAAGTATGGCAACGCGCGGCAGGGTCGGCATGCGCTGGGAGGAAAGGCCCGCATGCGCCATCGGCGCCTCTGCGAAGCCGAGGTCGCACTGGAGATTGAGCACCCAATCAATGACGAGTGGCGAAATCACGCCGAAGAGGGAGAAGCTCAGATTGGGCCTGTCTCTGAGAAAATAGCCGGAAAAGCGCGGCATGAAGCCGTTGGCCAACGCGGGCAGGGCCGCGACGCGCAGCATCCCGGTGCGCCGTGTTCGAATTTCCTCCGCCGCAGTCGAGATGCGGTCGAGACCGGAGAAAGAGCGCTCGACTTCAGCGTAGAGGGCCGTCGCTGCCGCGTTCGGCACGAGGCCGGTGCCTCGTTTCTCGAACAGGGGCATTTTCAGAATGACCTGAAGATCACGCAACAGGCGGCTCACCGCTGGTTGGGTGACGCCGATCATGCGGGCCGCAGCGGTCACGCTGCCCGAGAGCATGACTGCCCTGAACGCCTCCACCTGTCTCAGATTGATTGCTGCCATGCCGCCTCCGTTCATAACATTCAGGCATGAAGATAATGCCATTATGCATTTGACGATCAATACACGAGTTGGGATCGTTGGTCACCGTCGCGGCTCGTCGGCGGATTAAGAAGAGGGACATCTTCGGCAGTTTGCTGACGATTTAAAGAAGAGGAACAAAATTACATGAGAATTTCCGGCTTATTTACCGCAGTGAGCCTCGCGACGCTCGTTGTCTCTGCGGCTCCGGCAACGGCACAGCAGAAGACCCTGTATGTCGCAGGATATGGTGGGTCTTTCGAGAAGACGATGCGCGACGAAGTCATCTCGGACTTCGAGAAGAAGCATGGGGTCAAGGTCGAGTATATTGCTGGCAATTCCACCGACACGCTGGCCAAGCTGCAGGCGCAGAAAGGCAATCAGCAGATCGACGTCGCTATCGTCGATGACGGTCCGATGTACCAAGCTATCGAACTCGGCTTCTGCGGGAAGGTTCAGAATCTTCCGACAGCCGATCTGTACGACACTGCGCGGTTCAAGGGCGATCGTGCCGTTGCGGTCGGCTTCGTTGCAACCGGCCTGATGTACAACAAGAAGTTCTTCGAAGAAAAAGGCTGGGCCGCGCCGACATCGTGGAATGATCTCAGGGACCCCAAGTACAAGGGCCTGATCGTCATTCCACCGATGAACAACACCTACGGACTCTACACACTTCTCATGTTCGCGAAGATGAATGGCGGCGGTGAGAAGAACGCTGATCCTGGCTTTGATATTATGAAGAAGGACGTCAATCCGAACGTGCTCGCCTACGAGCCGTCACCCGGCAAGATGACGGAACTCTTCCAATCCGGACAGGCTGCCCTGGCCGTGTGGGGCACGGGTCGCGTGCAGTCCTTCGCCAATACCGGATTCCCGGTCGACTTCGTCTATCCCAAAGAGGGTGCGGTGTCGTTGCTGGCTTCGGCGTGCCCGATCGAGAAGCCGAATGCCTCGCCGATCGCCTCTGAATTTATCAAGGCGATGCTCGAGCCGAAGATCCAGCTTATCCTGCTCAAGGATTACGGGTACGGCCCCGTCAACAAGAAGGTCGAGGTGCCGGCCGAACTCGGAAAGATGGCGCCGATCGGCGAGCGTGCCGCCAGCCTGTACAATCCCGACTGGACCAGCATCAACGCCAAGCGTGACGAATGGACGAAGCGCTGGAACCGTGAGGTCGAGCGCTGATAGGCGCAGCGCCCTGACTTGCCGTCCGACCCCGGTGGAAATCGGGGTCGGACCTCTTTCAAGCTCCAGAGGGTCTGACCGAGCGCATGTCCATTCTTGAACTCAACCGTGTCTCCAAACGCTTCGGCGATCAAGTGGCCGTCGAAGACATATCCCTTACCGTTGCCAAGGGTGAATTCATCTCGCTGCTCGGGCCATCGGGCTGCGGCAAGACCACCACGCTGCAGATGATTGCCGGCTTCGTGGACCCGTCTGCAGGAGCCATCAGTCTGAACGGCCGAAACCTTGTGAGCGTGAGGCCCGCAAAGCGCGGGCTTGGCATCGTGTTCCAAAGTTACGCGTTGTTCCCCCACATGACGGCTGCGGAGAACATCGCCTTCGGGCTCGAGATGCGGGGCGTTCCCCGGGCCGAGCGTGAGGTGCGCGTGCGTGATGCGTTGGCCATGGTTGGTCTCGATGGATTCGCGGATCGTTACCCACGCCGCATGTCCGGCGGACAGCAGCAGCGCGTTGCCCTGGCGCGCGCACTCGTCATCAAACCCGATGTGCTCCTGCTCGATGAGCCGCTCTCGAACCTCGATGCGAAGCTGCGCGAGGACATGCAGATCGAGCTGCGTCAAATCCAGCGCAGCATCGGCACCACCACCGTTCTGGTGACTCACGATCAGACCGAAGCCATGGCGCTCTCGGATCGCATCGTCGTGATGAGCAAGGGCCGTATCGAGCAGATCGGCACGCCGCACGAGGCATACGAGAGGCCAGCCTCCGCGTTCGTTTCTCAGTTCCTCGGTAAGACCAACGAATTTCCAGGAGAGATCGACCGGCACGCCGCATCGCCGCGTCTCGTCGCCGGATCCTGTCAGTGGCCGGCGCCCGCTGGGGCCTCCGGTCCTGTCACAGTTACTGTACGCCCGGAGAAGGTCGGCTTCGGCAGCGAAGCCGACAGCGGACTCAGAGCCCGGATCACGAACCGCATCTTTCAGGGAAATCACTGGCTGTTCCAGTGTGAGACCGAGTGCGGCCCAGCGATCGTCGTGCGCCAGAACACGGGTGAGACACAACCAGCCGAGGGCGAAAACGTTCGCCTTGTCTGGCGCCCCGAGGACATGGTGATCCGTCCGGGGGGAGGGGCCAGATGAGCAGTTCCGCCTCCATGACAACAGTGCAGCAACCGGCTGCTCCCGCGCCTGCCAAGCAGGAGCGTTCCGGCGCACGGGCGCCGTGGCCGTTGCTGCTGCCTGCGCTCATCCTCTTCATTGCCGTGGTGATCGTGCCACTCGCCATGACGGTCCTGCTCTCATTTCACAACTGGGGACAGTACACAGGCATTCAGTTTGTGATCACCCTTAAGAACTGGCAGGAGATCTGGTCGGACCCGTACTTCTATGAAATGTTTGCCCGGACTTTCCGGGTTGCGGCGCTGGCGACTCTCGCGGCTGCTATTATTGGCGCGCCCGAAGCTTACATCCTGAACCGTATGCGCGCGCCCTGGAAAGGTTTCTTCCTGCTCATCATTCTCGGGCCGCTCCTGATTTCGGTTGTTGCGCGCACGCTCGGATGGGCCTTGCTCTTCGGTGGAAACAACGGGGTCGTCAACAAGGCCCTGATGTCGATTGGGCTGATCGGCTCCCCTATTCCGTTCATGTTCACGGAAACTGGCGTCGTCATCGCGCTCGCCCACGTTATGATGCCGTTCATGGTTCTGTCGGTGTGGGCCGCGTTGCAGCGGGTCGATCCTCAGATCGAGAATGCAGCGCTCTCGCTCGGTGCCGGGCAAATCACGATCATGCGCCGGATCATCCTTCCTCAGATCATGCCAGGCGTGCTGTCCGGCGGGATAATCGTGTTTGCGCTCTCCGCAAGCGCTTTCGCAACCCCGTCGATCATCGGCGGCCGGCGTCTCAAGGTTGCGGCCACGCTTGCTTATGACGAGTTCCTCAACACGCTCAACTGGCCGCTTGGCGCAGCTGTGGCCGTGCTCCTTCTCGCTGCGCTCGTGCTCGTCATCGTCGGCAGCAATGCACTCATCGAGCGGCGCTATTCAGAGGTGTTCAGATGAGTCGCAATGGTCCTGTCGCTCTGATTTTTCACACCCTCTTCGTGATCTTCATGGTCGCTCCGATCGTTGTGGTCTGCCTTGTCGCTTTCACGCCAGAAGGCTATCTGTCCCTGCCCACGAGCAGCTTCTCGCTCCGGTGGTTCCGCACGATCGCCGCATACCCTGAGTTCATCAACGCCTTCTGGACCAGCCTGTGGATTGGCGCGGTCTCCTCCGTCGTTGCGCTCCTGTTCGCAGTGCCTGCGGCTCTTGCAATCGCGCGTCACCAGTTCCGTGGCCGCGAGGCACTGTCGGCCCTGTTCCTGTCTCCGTTGATGATCCCGCATGTCGTGCTCGGCATCGCGTTCCTGCGGTTCTTTACTCAGACGGGGCTTAGCGGCACTTTCACAGCGCTTCTCATTGCGCACGTCGTCGTGGTGTTCCCGTTCGCTCTGCGTCTGACCCTGGCCGCCGCAACGGGCATGGACCGCTCGGTCGAAATGGCGGCCGTGTCCCTCGGTGCCAACAACTGGACGCTATTCCGCCGGGTGACCCTCCCGCTTATCCTCCCCGGAGTTGTGAGTGGCTGGGCGCTCGCCTTCATTCAGTCGTTCGATGAGGTCACCATGACGGTGTTCCTTGCTGCGCCGGGCGTCGAGACGCTTCCGGTGCGCATGTTCCTCTACATCCAAGACAATATCGACCCACTCGTGACCTCGGTATCCGCAAGCGTGATCGTGATCACGATGCTCGCACTCATCCTGCTCGATCGGTTCTACGGCCTCGAGCGGGTCCTCGCCGGACATAGCGACCGGGGGCGGTAAGGAATAGCTCAATGCGTAACAGTTACGACATCGTCGTGGTCGGTGGGGGCCTCCTGGGGTCCGCCATTGCCTGGGGGCTCGGCCGTATCGGCCAGGAAGTCTGCGTGCTCGACGAGGGAGACATTGCCAAGCGGGCGTCCCGAGCGAACTTCGCCCTGGTCTGGGTGCAGAGCAAGGGACTCGGCATGCCGGCCTATACGGGCTGGACCATGCAGGCGTCGGACAGCTGGCCGAAGCTCGCAGCCGAACTGCGCGAGCAGACCGGCCTGGACGTCTGCTTCCAGCGCAATGGCGGCTTTCATCTCACGCTCGGCGAAGAGGAGCTGGAGCAGCGCTCCGCGCTTCTGAAGCGCCTGCATAACCAGCCCGGCGCTGTCGACTACAAAATGGAAATTCTCGGCAGCGGGCAGGTCGCAAAGATGTTGCCGCATATCGGTCCGGAGGTGTCGGGCGGAAGCTTCTGCCCCTACGACGGACACGTGAACTCGCTGCGCACGTTCCGTGCGTTGCATACGGGAATGGCGAAGTTCGGGGTCGATTACCGGCCGGAGCATCCTGTCTCCGACATCAAGTACGTGCAGGGTGAGTTCCGGCTCACGAGCGCGAAGGGTGAGATCCGGGCCGGGAAGATTGTTCTTGCTGCAGGCAATGCAAACCAGACGCTCGCCCCGATGGTCGGACTCGAAGCGTCCATGGGCCCCACGCGCGGGCAGATCGTCGTAACCGAACGGACGATGCCCTTCCTGCCCCATCCCCTGACGACGGTTCGGCAGACGGACGAAGGTACGGTCATGATCGGCGACAGCAAGGAAGATTTGCTGGATGACACCGTCCTGAACCTCCCGATAAGTTCTGTTATGGCCGACCGAGCGCAGCGTATGTTCCCGCTGCTCGGGCGGTTGAACGTTGTGCGATCCTGGTCCGGCATTCGCGTAATGCCGAAGGATGGGTTCCCCATTTACGACCAGTCCGAGACGTGCCCCGGCGCGTTCGTCACCTGCTGCCACTCCGGCGTGACGCTCGCTTCCAATCACGCTTTTGAAATTGCCCCGATGGTGGCAGCAGGCGCGCTCGACAGGAACAAGCTCGGCGCGTTCTCGGCCAAGCGCTTTCAGCAGTCGGACGTACGGACCAGTGGGTACTACTGAGCCGTAAGGGATAGGGCTGACGTAAGGCCTGGGAGACGATGAATGTTCAAGCGATTTGATGATGACACCAGGAAGACGGTCGAGATCTTCGTTGACGGCCGCCCGGTTACAGCGCGAGAAGGCGATACTGTTTCAGCCGCTTTGCTGGCATCCGGTCTCGATGTGCGAAGGGAGACGGCGGTGAGCGGGGCGCCACGCCTCCCGTATTGCATGATGGGCGTATGCTTCGATTGTCTCGTGACCATCGACGGGATGGGTAACCGACAGGGCTGTCTTGTTCCCGTGCATCCAGGCATGCAGGTTGAAATTCAGAAGGGCAAGAGAGAGATCGGCCGATGACCAACAATCGTCCAATGCGCGATGTGTACGACGTCGCCGTCATCGGCGCGGGGCCCGCAGGGCTTGCGGCTACAAGCCTGGCCGCGCAGTCAGGTCTTTCTACCCTGCTGCTCGATGAAAACCAGGGGCCTGGCGGGCAGGTCTGGCGTGGCGTCACGTCGACGCCGGTGAAAGAGACACGCTTGCTCGGTGACGACTACTGGGCAGGCTCGAAGCTCGTCGAGGAGGTGCGGGCGAGCGGCGCTGAAATTCTGCAGGGCGCGACGGTGTGGAGCCTCGATCGGCACTTGGAGATCGGCATATCGATTGGCGGCGGATCGCAGTTCATCCGAGCCAAGCGTGTAGTTCTTGCAACGGGCGCTCTCGAACGGCCGTTCCCGATTCCCGGCTGGACATTGCCGGGCGTGATGACGGCGGGCGCGGCGCAGACCGCGCTGAAATCCTCCGGGCTGATACCCGATGGCAAGACGATCGTCGCCGGGCAGGGACCTCTCTTCTGGTTGCTGACGGCGCAAATCCTGCGCATGGGCGGGCGCATCGATCTTGTGTTGGACACAACGGAGCGCCGCAACTATCTCCGTGCCCTGCCACACGCGGCGGCGTTTCTGACATCGCCTTACTTCCGCAAAGGTCTCGCGATGATGCGGGAGGTCCGGTCCAAGGTGCGGGTCGTGGGCGGCGTCACAAAGATCGAGGCCGCTGGTCAGGGCCGGCTCGAAAACGTCTCCTATGAGGCAGGAGGCCGGAATGTCCGTGTTCCGGCGGACCTGTTGCTTCTGCATCAAGGCGTTGTACCGAACGTCAATCTGGCCATGTCCGCTGGGGTCAAGCACCGGTGGGATGATACCCAGCTCTGCTGGTTGCCTGTTCTCGACGCCAATGGCGGCACTTCGGTCGAAGGCATTGCCATCGCGGGCGACGGTGCCGGGATCGGCGGTGCGCTTGCCGCTGTGGAACGGGGCCGGATCGCCGCGCGGGCCGTTGTTGAGGCTCTCAGGCCGCAGGCCGGCGCAAAGGCCCCGACCATGGAAATCCTCAGGGCTGCCCTGGCAAAGGCTGAGCGGGGGCGGACCTTCCTCGACATCCTGTTCCGGCCGTCGAAGCAGTTCCGGATTCCTGGAGGTGATACGATCGTCTGTCGCTGCGAGGAGGTCACGGCGCAGGACATCCTGGATTCCGTAGAAATCGGCGCTACCGGTCCGAACCAGCTCAAGGCCTATCGCCGCACAGGCATGGGCCCGTGCCAGGGGCGCCTTTGTGGGCTTACGGTGACGGAGCTGATGGCTGACGCCCGCGGCAAGGCTCCCGAGGAGATCGGGTACTATCGTCTTCGCGCGCCGGTGAAGCCCATCACGCTGTCGGAGCTTGCCTCCCTTCCCAAAAACGAGAGCGCAACGAAGGCCGTGGTGCGCGGATGACCGTGAGGGCAGACGCGATCATTGTCGGTGGCGGTATTCACGGTTGTTCGACGGCCCTGCACCTCTGTCTGCGTGGTCTCCGGCCCGTCCTGATCGAGAAAGACTATGCAGGCCGGCATGCCTCAGGCGTGAATGCCGGCGGGGTGCGTCAGCTAGCCCGGCATGTCGCGGAGATCCCTCTCTCGATTCGCTCCATGGATGTGTGGGAGGGGATCCAAGAACTCGTCGGTGACGACTGTGGCTTCGACAGTCATGGTCAGGTGCTTGTCGCCGAAGACGATGAGGAGCTTGATGCCTGCCGTTCCCGCGTCGCTGATCTGAACCTGCGCGGCTTTACTCACGAAGAACTGATCGACGCAAAGGAATTGCGTCGTCTCGTTCCTGCTGTCGCTGAGACATGTCCTGGTGGGGTCGTGTCACGGCGCGACGGTGCGGCTAATCCGGCACAGACGACAACCGCCTTCCGCCGCAGGGCGGAGCAGCTCGGGACTATCGTGCGCGAGGGAGTTGCGGCGACCAATATTCGCAAGGACGGTCAGCTCTGGCGCATCGACGCGGGTGGCGAGACGTACGAGGCTCCCGTGCTCGTCAATGCCGCCGGCGCATGGGGAGGGCGCATTGCCGCTGCTTTGGGCGAGCCGGTGCCGGTCGAGACGGTTGCGCCCATGCTGATGATCACATCGCGTGTGCCCGAGTTCATCAGGCCGGTGGTGATCCTGCGAGGACGCAAGCTCTCGTTCAAGCAGTTTGCGAATGGAACCGTGTTGATCGGCGGCGGATACCTCGCAACTCCCTACCAGGACACCGGCGAGACAGTTCTGGACTGGCGCAAGCTCCAGGAGAGCGCCCGCACCGTGTGGGAGCTTTTCCCGGTCATGCGCAATGCGACAGTCGTCCGGGCCTGGGCCGGGATCGAGGCGCGGACGGCAGATGACCTTCCCGTCCTCGGCCCGAGTGCCAAGCATGAGGGGCTTTTCCACCAGTTCGGATTCTCGCTACACGGGTTCCAGCTGGGACCAGGAACCGGTGCGGTCATGGCGGAACTTATTGCCATTGGAAACACGAACACACCGATTGACGGCCTGCGCATTGAGCGCTTCGCCACCTGATTTTTAACCTGAGAGGATAAGACGATGATCCAGAGAAACATCCGCACACCGATCATGCATCGCGCGGTCGAGGCGAATGGCTTCGTTTATATCGGCGGCACGATTGCTGACGACACGAGCGTTTCGATGGGCGAGCAAACCCGCAACATCCTGGGAAAGATCGCCGGATATCTGAAGGAGGCTGGTACGGACGCGACGAAGGTCGTCGCAGCGTCGATCTTCGTCACCGACCTTTCGCAGAAGAAGGAAATGGATGCGGTCTGGACCGAGTTCTTCGGTGACAATTTGCCGGCACGGGCCACAGTCGGCGTTGCGGATCTTGGAGGCGGCGCCTTGATTGAGGTCGTCGTGACCGCCATCAAGGGCTGAGACGGTCGAAGGATTGGACAAACGCTTCGGCGGACGAAAAGCAGACCCCCGGCCCTGTGCGGCCGGGGCCTGGACCAGGGCTTCGCCCGCAAGGTCCCTCCTCCAGTTGGAGGATGGGGCGCCGCCAGCAATGCAGGGACGGGGGCGAGTTGTGGATCAAGCAGAACATCCGGCGCCAGTGAGCCCCTCGGCCACGTCCTAGTGGCTCGAAGAGGCCTTGCAGAAGGTACTGTCAGGTTGGCGAAGGTTCGGGACCTGTGGCAGGGTCTCGGGCATGAGCACGACGTCCAACCCGTACCGCGGCTACCGCTTCCCGGCCGAGATCATCAACCAAGCCGTCTGGTTGTATCACTGCTTCAGCCTCAGCCTGCGGGAAGTCGAACTGATCCTGGCTGCTCGAGGGATTCAGGTCAGCTACGAGACCATCCGCGAGTGGAGCCTGCGCTTTGGACGCACCTATGCCAAGACGCTCAAGCGGCGCCGGCCGAAGCCCGGCGACAAATGGTTTCTGGACGAGGTGTTTGTTCGCATCCGCGGCAAACTGCACTACCTCTGGCGGGCTGTTGACCAGCACGGCAACGTGCTCGACGTGCTGGTCCAGAGCCGTCGCAACAAGAAGGCAGCCAAGCGCTTCTTTCGCAAGCTGCTGAAGGGCTTGCGTTATGTACCGAGGGTCATCGTGACGGATAAACTCGGATCCTATGGCGCGGCCAAACGCGAGATCCTGCCGAGTGTTGAGCATCGGCAGAGCCGATACCTGAACAACCGCTGTGAGGTCTCACACCAACCCACCCGAAGACGAGAGCGCCACATGCGGCGCTTCAAGTCAGTCCGGCCCGCCCAGCAGTTTCTCACCACTCATTCTCCGATCCATAACCACTTCCAGCTCCGCCGTCATCGCCTTTCCGCCAGTGAGTATCGGGCTGCGCGGGATCGCGCCTTTGCTACGTGGCGCGAGGCCACCGGTGCTGCCTTGGTAGGCTGACGTGGACCGGCTTGCTGGCTGTCCCAGCGGCAACTTCGTCTACTCACGTCAACTTGACAGTACCCGTTAAACGCCGCGTGCGATCGATGCTCGGCTTCAAGTCGGTTGACAGTGCCGTTGGAGCGGATCAACGCGGATAACACGCTGCCGGCTCTGGCCCGTGAGCTCTTCATCATCCATGCCAAGGAATACGTCCAGCTGCAGGCCCGGCTGGAGGAAGTCGAAGACAAGCTGATGGCCTGGCATCGCAACAATGATTGTAGCCGCCGTCTCGCCAGGATCCCCGGCGTAGGACCGATCGGCGCCTCGCTGCTGGCGATGAAGACGCCTGCCCCTGAGACGTTCCGCTCGGCCCGCCACTTTGCCGCCTGGCTCGGCCTGACCCCGAAGGATCATTCAACCGCCGGCAAGGTCCGTCTTGGGGTAATCACACGCGCCGGCGACGAGGCCTTGCGCAGCGTGCTCGTGGTCGGCGCCACCGCTGTCATCCGGCAGTTACGGCGCGGCCAATGTGCGGCTGCCTCGCCTTGACTGGTGGAGTTGCTCAAGCGCAAGCCGCCAAAGCTGGCCGATCTCAGTTCGTCATCACCTTCTATCCAGGCGGTGGTGTCGGGGGAGGGGAGTTCGAGAACGGTGAGGTGAGCCCCTACATCTTCGATGCCTCCCGAACCAAATCGGGCGAATGGCCGGGCAGGTGGAAGCAGACACGGCGGCGTTTCACATGGACGTTTCCTGATCAGAGCATGCGGATCGACGGGAGCTTTTCAGGTCGCGGGCGGGGCCCTGCGCGACTCAGGGGCACCGAGACCTCGCCGAGACAGCACTCGGCGATCACCTGTATCGCCCTGTCCAAGCTGCCAAAGATCAGGGAGGGGTTGGTCATCCCCAAGAACGGTCGCTTCATCGACCTGGATCAGGAAGAGGGCAATCTGAAGGTGCCGGCAGGCATCTCTCTGCAGGAGCCAGAGGAACAATAAGAGCAGTGGATGCGGTAAGCCGTACTCAGTCGCAGGTTCTGGTTCTGCGGACTGTGACCACGCCGTAGGCGTCGATCCGCTTCCTCACGACAACGCGACACTCTTCTATCGGCGCAGGGATGCCGACAACTCTCTCCTGGTAGACGGGTGGAGGTAGGACCGGCGAGGCAGAGACGATTGGGACATTCCGGGGAGGGACCAAGCCAGGCCCCTCATAACCGTCGCTATATTCCAGAGGCACAATTGGCAAAGGCTGCTGCGGCACCAGGGCTGGCCCTTCATATCCGCCAACAACGCGGCGCTCGATCACGCGGCGGTCAATGATCCTGTGCTCGACCGGTGGGGCGATATAGGCTTCCTCAACCGCGAGCCTGCGCTGGACTGGCGCGTGCTCCAGAACCGCCTCTTGATCCGCGTAGTATGGTGGGAGATCCGCGGCGGTAGCCCCTGTGCTCACCAGAGTTGATCCACCTAGCACCAGTGCGGCCAAGCCCGCGCCTGCAACTTTGTTCAGCTCTAACACCGGCATGTGAGCTCCTGAGGTCTCCGATGGAAACATCGCCTCACGGTCAAGGTTCCCCTTCTGAACCTTGGTGCTCGGCTGCGGGACTTCGACACGTTGGTGGGATGCGTTCGCTCCTCAAATCTGGTGAGGCTGCGACACAATGTTCATCCTAGACCGCTTGCGAATTTTATATCAATCCTTATATCAGGCTTACCCCAGCGGACATTGTTGTGGACTTCGACAGCGGCGGGCGTCACCGCTAGCGTCGATGAGATCGTGCCAGGACGGATGTACTCCGGCACGGTTCGTTCCTGCGCTTGCCTGACGACGCGAGCGCCCGTCTGGTACCCTATTAGCCCAGGCCCGTAGCTGGCGCGGCAGGAGATGCGAAGGCATTCCGCCCGTTGACCCCGGAGCCTGGGCTTTTCCATTTTGTCAGACGCCTAAGACTGAAGAAGCTTCAATGTGCTCAGCGCATCGCCGGTCGCAGCAAAAGCAGCCGTATTGTCGAAGATGCACCATGCTGCTCGGCCGGCCTTCGCATAGTCTCCAAGGGTCGCGGCGGCTTCCGCGATGACCTCTTGCGAGTACGCCGAGTAGTACATTTTTGGCGATCCATGCAGGCGGTAGTAAACCAGCCCGGTCCAGCCGCCCGGAGTACCGGCACTCGGATGAGGCTTCGGATCGGCCGCCACCCGCGCGATCCGATGCTCCACAAGGAAGGCGTCGACATCGGCCGTGAACCATGAGGCATGCCGCGGCTCACAGACGATGTCCCCGTCGAAGGAGGCTCGAAGCCTCTCGACGAATGATCGCACGTCGGCATGGTCGAACTTCAGGCTCGGGGGAAGCTGGATAAGGACCGGTCCGAGCTTCGGCCCCAGTCCGGCAATTTCGCTCAGAAAGCGCTGCAACGGCTCGTCGATATTGCGTAGGCGGGCTTCGTGGGTGATCGTCTTCGGCATCTTCACGGCAAAGCGGAAATGCTCCGGAACATCACCGGCCCAGCGTTGATAGGTCGACACGCGATGCGGGCGATAAAACGAAGAGTTGATCTCAACGCCGTCAAACCGGCTCGCATAGCGCACGAGGTGGCTGCCCTCACTTGGGAAGGCGTCATCGTACTGTTTTGGGATCGCCCAGGCGGCGGTCCCAACTAAGATGCGGTGCTCACTCCTACCCAACATCAGGGCCCGGGCTGCCAGGGGGTTAGCCTCGCTTGAGCTTTCCAGCCGCTGTATCGAGCCTCTCGCGGCTATTCCCGTGCTCTTTGATCAACTCCTCAGCCTGAGTAACACTGATGCCGTGCTTCCGGGCAAAGTAGCCGACTTCGTATTCTTCGCCACCGGCGACCCGGCCCCGATCAGCACCACCGCGATTGGCTTTGTCATCCGACATTCGATTACTCCTTACACAACAACCACGACTCCAAAATGCGCCACAATGGAGGGTGGTTTCAGGACGGCGTTAACCGCACCAGAGAGTCCTGTGGAGAACTCGGAACGAGTCATTTCGGGGCGACGTTGCTGACTCGTGACGGTGCCGGTCAAGGTTGCCAAACCCGTCACACAGTAGCGTATCGTTGGGAGTTCTACCCATGGCTGAACGGACGGTTTGGAAAGGTCACATCAAGCTCTCATTGGTGTCCTGCGCGGTCGGTCTATACCCCTCCACCTCGTCGGGTGGGAAAATCCGGTTCAACACCCTCAACCGCAAGACCGGCAACCGCGTGAAGCGCCAATTCGTCGACAGCGAAACGGAAAAGGTCGTCGAGAGTGAAGACCAGGTCAAAGGGTTCGCGGTCGGGAAGGGCAGCTACATCCAGGTCGAGGACGAAGAACTCGACGCTCTGAAGCTGGAAAGCACCCACACGATCGACATCGAGAGCTTTGTGCCACGCGAGGAGGTCGATGAGCGCTTCCTCGACACGGCCTACTACATCGCCCCGACCGACAAGGTGTCGAGCGAAGCCTTCTGCGTCATTCGGGATGCCATCCGCGACAAAGGCATGGCTGGCATTGCCCGTATTGTGCTGGCGCGGCGTGAACGCATGATCCTGCTGGAGCCTCTCGACGAAGGGCTTGTCGGCACGACGCTGCACGCGGCCGACGAGGTTCGCGACGAAGACAAGGTCTTCGATGAGATCAGCGAGGTGAAGTATCCCAAGGAGATGAAGGATCTCGCCGCGCACATCATCGACAGCAAGGCGGCCCATTTCGATCCGAAGCAATTTGATGACCGGTACGAGGAAGCGGTCGCCGAGCTGCTGAAGTCGAAGCAGGCCGGCAAGCCGCTGAAAGAGGAGCCGTCCGAGAAGCCCTCGAACGTCGTCAATCT
>NZ_QDGA01000106.1 GCF_003347665.1 Microvirga calopogonii | reverse complement strand
CCTTGCCGGCCACCATCATCAGGTCGGCCATCTCGTCGACGATCACCACGATGTAGGGCAAGGCGTCGAGATCCATCACCTCGTCCTCGTAGACCGCCTCGCCGGTCTCGCGGTCGAAGCCGGTCTGCACCGTGCGGGTGATGGTCTCGCCGCGGGCTTTCGCCTCGACCACGCGGGCGTTGAAGCCGTCGATGTTGCGCACCCCGAGCTTCGACATCTTGCGGTAGCGGTCCTCCATCTCGCGCACCGCCCATTTGAGCGCCACGACCGCCTTCTTCGGGTCGGTCACCACCGGGGTGAGCAGGTGCGGGATGCCGTCGTAGACCGAGAGCTCGAGCATCTTGGGGTCGACCATGATCAGCCGGCACTCGGCCGGCGAGAGCCGGTAGACCAGCGACAGGATCATGGTGTTGATCGCCACCGACTTGCCCGAGCCGGTGGTGCCGGCGACGAGCAGATGCGGCATGCGGGCGAGGTCGGCGATCACCGGCTCGCCGCCGATGGTCTTGCCCAGGCAGATCGGAAGTTTCTGAGCCGATCCCTGGAAATCTGCTGCTTCCAGCATCTCCCGGAGGTATACCGTCTCCCGGGTCGCGTTCGGAAGTTCGATGCCGATGGCATTTCGTCCAGGGATCACCGCAACGCGGGCCGAGACGGCGCTCATGGAGCGGGCAATATCCTCCGAGAGCGCAATGACCCGTGAGGATTTGACACCTGGAGCAGGCTCAAGCTCGTACAATGTGACCACGGGCCCGGGATGAACATGGATGACCTCGCCCTTGACGCCGAAGTCACGGATGACCTTTTCCACGCGGCCAGCCCTCTCCTCGAGGATATCCTCGGTAAGAACCTCGCCCTCCCGCTGCGGAGGAGGCGCGAGCAACTCGATGGACGGAAGCTCATAACCAACGCTCTTTCTACGCTCCTGGACCGTCCGCTCGGATAGTGGGAACTCGATCACCTTGGCCACTTGGCCTGACATTGCCGGGGGCACATCCTCTATCGTCATGCTGACGACCGGTTCAGCCGACGTTTCCTGGCATTCAGCGGGGACAGGCGCCACGTTCACCATTCCTGCGGGTACGAACTCGTCACCGAACAAGGCCAAATAGCCCAGATCGATCCCGTCAGCCGCATCATGCACGACTGCGTCTCCTAAGCCGGGCGTAGCAACATCCGACGCAGCCACCTCTTCCAGTTCCGGCGAGGGAAGATCGTTCTCCTCAGGCGCAGCAGGCCACTCGAACTCGCTCGTGTCGTACACCTCTTCGGCAAGCGTTCCCAGGTCGAGACTCTCAGTTTCTGTCGGAGTGTCATCGATCAGGAATGATCCATGCGTGATGGCCACCTGATAAAGGCTCGACTGGAAAGCGAAACCTGAAAAGGCCGGAGGCATCGGGGAAACTGGAACAGGCAGGAGCAGTTCCGCGGAATTGAACGGCCCCGGCTCGACAATCAATTGTTCAGTGCTCTCTTCGGCGGTCGTATCGATCGCGTATAAGTCTTCCAGGATAGGATCATCGTCGACCGTCAGTTCGATATCCTCTGCAATGGGGTCATGGGAGAAATGAGCCGCCTCTTCTTGTGGCTGGTCGTTTGAAGGCACTACCTCCGCAGGTCGGGAATCAAGCTTTATCTCAAAAACATGGGCGTCCGTCGACCTCGCCTCTATGGCGGCGCGAAGCCGCTCGATGCGGCTATGGATCGTATCCTGGGCCGCCTGATCTTCCTCACGCGCGGCACGGGCAACTTCAATTCCCTCATCAGCAATCAGGGCCACGACGTTCGTCTCGATCTGCTTTTTGATGAAGCGGTCTGGTGTGCGCGTTGCCCTCACGTCCTTGGACAGTTCAAAGGCCGGCCACCACCCCGGTTGGGCCTCTCCAACCGACGACCACGGCGCCTGCCAGGCGAACTGCATGCTGGCCTCGACCTGGGTGCTCTCCGTCCTTGCAACCTCCGAGGCCGCTGCCGAATCCCGACCGTCATGCTGCATCGCGCTCGGAAGAAAATCATTGGGCTTGAATGAGTTACGCATGATTGCTTGCAAATCCATCGAGGCAGAAGCAGGAGGACTGCTGCCGTCCGGGACTGTCGCTCATCGGGGTAAAGAGAGAGTTATTGGATGGCATGATGCCTGGGATGTCCCTGCCGATGATCGGCAGCCGAAGGACGGATGCATCGTCAAACGACCTCATCGTCACGGCCAGCGCGTCGTCCGCGGCGTTCCAGCCGGTCGCGTTTCCAACGCCGCGACGAGCTGTGCCGTTGCGAACAAAACAGGAAACGGGATCTATAGTGGACCCAAAGGAATGATTCGACCGTGCCTGCGAACACCGCCTATCTCGACCAGCTCAATCCCCGGCAGCGTCAGGCCGTGGAGCACGGCGTCCTGGCCGGAGGCGCTTCATCGTCCGCGCCCTTGCTGGTCATCGCCGGGGCGGGATCAGGCAAGACCAACACCCTGGCCCATCGCGTGGCGCATCTCATCGTCAACGGCGCCGATCCCCGCCGCATCCTCCTGCTGACCTTCTCGCGCCGGGCCGCGTCCGAGATGGCGCATCGGGTCGAGCGGATCGCCAGCAAGATCACGGGCCAGAGCGCGGGCGTCATGACCGACGCCCTCACCTGGGCCGGTACGTTCCACGGCATCGGCGCCCGGCTCCTGCGCGACTATGCGCCGGAGATCGGTCTCGATCCGGCCTTCTCGATCCATGACCGCGAGGACTCGGCCGACCTGATGAACCTTATCCGGCACGAACTCGGCTTCTCCACCACCCAGAGCCGCTTCCCCGCGAAGGCGACCTGTCTGGCGATCTATTCCCGGTGCGTGAATGCCGAGCTGGCGCTGGAGGAGGTGTTGCGGGCCTCCTATCCTTGGTGCGCCGGCTGGGCCGCCGAGCTGCGCCAGTTGTTTGCTGCCTATGTCGAGGCCAAGCAGCGCCAGAACGTACTCGATTACGACGATCTCCTGCTCTACTGGGCCCAGATGGTGGCCGAGCCGTCAATCGCCGCCGAACTCGGCGGACGCTTCGACCATGTCCTTGTCGACGAATACCAGGACACCAATCGGCTTCAGTCCTCGATCCTGCTCGCCCTCAAGCCAAGCGGTCAAGGACTGACGGTCGTCGGTGACGATGCGCAGTCGATCTATTCCTTCCGCGCCGCCACCGTGCGCAACATCCTGGACTTCCCGGCGCAGTTCAGTCCGCAGGCCGAGATCGTCACGCTCGATCGCAACTACCGCTCATCCCAGCCAATCCTGGCCGCGGCCAATGCAGTCATCGAACTTGCCTCCGAACGCTTCACCAAGAATCTCTGGACCGACCGCGCTTCCACCGAGCGGCCGCAACTGGTGGCCGTGCGAGACGAGGCCGACCAAGCCCGCTACGTGGTCGAGCAGGTGCTCACGAACCGCGAGAGCGGGATGAGTCTCAAGCAGCAGGCGGTGCTGTTTCGCACCTCGCATCACAGCGGCCCACTGGAGGTGGAGCTGACCCGCCGCAACATCCCCTTCGTGAAGTTCGGGGGCCTCAAATTCCTCGATGCTTCCCACGTCAAGGATCTGCTCGCGATGCTGCGGTTCGTGCAGAACCCGCGTGATCGGGTCGCCGGCTTCCGGCTGATGCAGCTTCTGCCCGGCGTCGGCCCGACCTCGGTCCAGCGGGTGCTCGACCGCATGCACGACGCTGCTGACCCAATCGGTGCGCTGCTGGAGGTGCCGGCCCCGCCGAGGGCCGGGGACGAGTGGCCCGCCTTCGTCGATGCGATCGTGCGGCTGCGTACCAGTACTTTAGGATGGCCGGCCGAAATCGAAGCAGCACGGATCTGGTACGAGCCGCACCTCGACCGACTGCATGAGGATGCCGCGACCCGCAAGGCCGACCTGATCCAGTTGGAGCAGATTGCGGGAGGCTATCCCTCCCGCGAGCGCTTCCTGACCGAGCTTACACTCGATCCACCGGATGCCACGAGCGATCAGGCCGGTGTCCCGCTGCGCGACGAGGACTACCTGATCCTGTCTACCATTCATTCCGCCAAGGGTCAGGAGTGGAAGTCGGTATTTACCCTCAACGTGGTCGACGGCTGCATTCCGTCCGATCTCGGTACCGGCACGACAGCGGAGATCGAGGAGGAGCGCCGGCTGCTATACGTGGCCATGACTCGGGCCAAGGACCATTTACATCTGATCGTGCCGCAACGGTTCTTCACACACCAGCAATCCACCACAGGCGATCGCCATGTCTATGCCGCCCGCACCCGCTTCATCCCCAGTGCTCTCCTTAAGCTGTTCGAGCGTGTGTCATGGCCCATAGCCGTACCGGCTCCTGCACCTGCGGCGTCGAGAGAAGTCCGGGTCGACGTCGGCGCCAAGATGCGCGGCATGTGGCGCTAGCAAAGGGGGCAGCACTGGGAATGTCCGGGGTCTCTGCCCGATCGGACAATTCATCGCCTTCAGCTCCGTGACCATAGTGTTGTTTTAATCGGTCATTGATTGGGCCGTTCTGGCGTGATTCCATTCTCCTGTCGCTTTGCGGAGGGCAGGACGATGACGGGCATGCAGGAGGTCCTGGCGGAGTTCTTCTACAACGTCGGCCACGACGACCCTGTGCCAGGCAATCATCTGCTGCGCTGTATCGACTGGGAGAGCGTCCACTCGGCCCGGAAGTCCTTCTATCAATCCCGAAGTGATGACGCGCATGCTTCTTATAGGCTAATGCATCGCCATGCGCTCTGAGCGGTGCCTGTGCGACGACATGCACCGCAATCCGGCCTACCACTGTTTCTTCCGGAACGCCGAAGAGTACTTGTGGGGCCGCCGGTGCTACTCCACTGCCAGGATCGTGTGGTGCATGCCATATGAACAGGGCCGGCTAGAGTCAGCTTTGGGTCAACCCTTCACCTTCCGGCCGACCAACGAACGTCGGCTCCTGGCCGCCGAAGCGGACCAAGCGCTTACGTCCCGAGAGTGCCAGTTCCAGGCTTTCAGGACTTCGTGACACAACGGCTCAGGCTGGTTAAGGTACTCCGAGACTAGGGGACCTTCCAAACGTGCCGACCGACTTTGAGGCGGATCTTGCCGCCATCGACCGCATCCAAGCCGTGCCGACCATTCTGGAAGTTGTCTGCCGCACCACAGGCATGGGCTTTGCCGCCGTGGCCCGGGTGACCGGGGCGGTCACCCGCTGAAGGGCCGACAATGACAGGGCCAGGTCCTGTCGTGAGGATCGAGGAGTTTGGTCCCTCCCCCTCACGACAGGAGCCCTCAATGACCGAGACAGCCATCAGCCCGCTGCGCCAGCGCATGATCGACGACATGACGGTGCGCCATTTCGTCGAGAAGACCCGCACCAATTACGTCCGCCAGGTCAGACGCTTCGCGGCTTTCCTCGGCCGCTCGCCGGAGACCGCCTCGCCCGAGGAGGTGCGGCGGTTCCAGTTGCACCTGACCGAAAGCGGCGTGACCCCGCCCAGCCGCAACGCGGCGGTCGCGGCCCTGCGCTTCTTCTTCACCGTCACCCTCGATCGGGCGGATCTGGCCCGGCGCCTCACCCTGTTCCACGAGCCGTGCAAAGTGCCTCTCGTTCTGAGCCAACGGAAGTGGCGCAGCTCCTGGAGGCAGCTCCAGGGCCCAAGTACAAGGCCGCTCTGAGCGCGGCCTATGGAGCCGGACTGCGGGTGTCGGAAGTCGTGTCGCTCAAGGTTTGCGACATCGACTCCCAGCGCATGCTCATCCGCATCGAGCAGGGCAAAGGCCGCAAGGATCGCTATGCGAGATTGCCGGCAGGTTGCTGGAAGCCCTGCACCCGACCCGGCACCTTCTCACCCGGTCGTTGGGCGACATCCCGATCGGCTGCCCCGAGTACCAACAGGTCGACCGTGTCGTGCAGGAGATCGATGGGCTAGCCGGGATCCTGACCGGTGATGCGGCCTACTTCTACCGTGGAGACCAGCCCATTCCGGATCTCGATGGTGCATGAAGCCTTTTCTGGCATAGCCCGTTGATTATCATGGCACCGTCAATCCAAAGGATCACCCATGCCCGGCCCCGGCCTCCATGTCTTGATGCCCGACGAAGTTCCCGAGGACCAGGACAATAACATCACCCTGGCTGAGGTCGTGCGACCCGAACATACGATGGAATTCACGGTAACGGTACTGATCGATGGGACGGCGATCGCCGTGAGCGGTCCGTTCGCTTCCATGGAGGAGGCCGTCGATCAGGCCAACGATCTCTCGCAGCACTATCAGCTCGAACCGATCTACATCAGGCGGGAGCGGGCCTGAGACCGGCAGTCCTTCCCGAGGCGTCAGCAGACGATCGATCGGTCAATCTCCCCGCCGCCTCCGAAACGCCAGGATCGGGAATGAAGCGACTGCGTCACGCCTGAGCTCTGGGCAGACCTAGCGGCATCCGCGACAAATCGTTGGCCTGTAAGGGAATCCGCCTGTCCCGCTTGAACAATTCCCATATTCGAGGGTTGGCGGCCGAACAGGAGGCCCACCATGGCCGACACCCATCATCCTGATACGCCGCGCAATCGCGGCGACTCCGATGCCCCCCACACGAGCCCGGTCATGCCGTCCGAGGACGCCCGCACCATCATGCTCAACCGGATCTCCTGGGGGGCTGTGCTCGCCGGCGTTGTCGTGACCCTCGCCGTCCAGCTCATCCTCAACCTGCTCGGCATCGGCGTCGGGGCCGCCACCCTCGATCCATCCGCCGGAGCAGCCGGCAATCCCTCCGCGTCCACGTTCTCGATCGGGGCCGGTGCATGGTTCGTGGTGGCCGGCATCCTGGCCTCGCTCGCCGGCGGCTACGCCGCGGGGCGGCTGGCCGGCAAGCCCAAGGAGTCGACCGCCGGTTGGCACGGCCTGACCACGTGGGCGCTGACCACGCTCGTCATCTTCTATCTTCTGACCACCACCGTGGGCGGGATCCTCGGCGGTGCCTATCGCACCGTGACCAGCGCCTTGGGCAATGTCACCCAGGCCGTGGGCTCGACGGCGCAGACCGCCGCCCAAGCGGCCGCTCCCAGTCTCGCCGGATCCGCCGACCCCTTCTCCCCCATCGAGCAGCAGATCCGTAGCGCCACGGGCGGCAATGATCCCGCCGCCCTGCGGGATGCCGCCGTGGCCGCCGTCCGGGCTGCCGTCCAGGCTGCCGTGACGGGTAACGAGCAGCAGGCGGCCGACGCCCGTAACCGTGCCGCCGAGGCGCTGGCCCGGGCCCAGAACATCCCGGTCGACCAGGCCCGCACCCAGGTGGAGCAGTACGAACAGCAATACCGCCAATACCTGGACCAGGCGAAGCAGCAGGCCACAAAGGCTGCCGATACGGCCTCGACCGCCGTGTCCACAGGTGCCCTCCTGGCCGCCCTCAGCCTCGTCCTCGGCGCGGTGGCGGGCTGGTTTGGCGGGCGAATGGGCACCGTCGAGCCGACGATCACGGCTCCCCTGGGCCAGAGCCGCGCCGCCGCGACCGGCACCGATGCCATCGTGGAACGAACCGCTGCCCCCAGCCGCCGGACAACAGCCGCCACCGGAACCGACAGCCGCATTCCCCGGTCGTGACCGGCCTGGGAGCGGCTTCCGAAGTCACGCACCCATGCAGGAGAATTGACTATGTTGAAGACCGTCACGTGCCTGTACCAGGACCAGCAGAAAGCCGCCGTCATCGTGAGCCGCCTCGACGAGGCCGGCATCTCGCGCAGTGGGATTGATGTCTACTCAGATGCTTCGGACGATCTGATCGATGATCTGGAGGACGCGGGCGTGCCGCAGTCCGACGCCAGTGCCTATGCCGAGGGCGTGCGCCGCGGCGGGGCCCTGGTTGCCGTGGAGTGTGACGATGACGAGGTCGACCGGGTGATCGTCATCCTGGATGATGACGGGGTGCTAGACCTCGACGAGCAGCAGGCCTCCTGGCGTTCCGAGGGGTGGCAGGGGCCCGACGGCCTCACCGGATCGTCCGGCATGCCACGGACGGACATGGACGCCGACGATGACGTCACCGGATCACCGGACATGACCCGCGCCAGGACCAACACGCTCGGCAGCTCGGACACGGCCACAGGGACCGGGTCGGGGCTGGGAGCGGCCTCGGCGGACACGCCCTCGGAACGGGATGAGGTGATCCCGATCGCCGAGGAGGAACTGCATGTCGGCAAGCGCGAGGTCGGCCATGGCCGCGTCCGCATTCAGTCCCGCGTGGTGGAGCGCCCGGTGCAGGAGCAGGTGAACCTGCGCGAGGAGCGTGTGGAGGTGGAGCGGCGTCCCGTCTCGGGCGACTACCGCGAGGGCACGCTCAGCAGCGATCCGTTCCAGGAGCGCACCATCGAGGTCGAGGAGCGCGGCGAGGAGGCTGTAGTCTCCAAGGAGGCGCGTGTGACCGAAGAGGTGGTGGTGCGCAAGGAGGCCGAGACCCGCACCGAGACGATCTCCGACACCGTGCGCAAGACCGAGGTCGACGTCGAGGACGAGCGGAACGTCCGCGGGACCGGCACCACGGGCTCGCCCGACCGCACCCACTAAATGACCCGAGGAAGCCCGGCCAATCAAGCCGGGCTTCCTCGGCCGACCGCATCACCTGACCCTAATCCACCGCTAGGATGGCAAAGGGGGGACGATCATGGTGCAGGTGTTTCGAATGCGTCATCGACGGATGGAGCCTCGCTGGAGGGGCTGCCGTAGGTTGGCAGCGGTCGACCATCAGGCACTTAAATGCCAAGCTTTGGCTTCATTGGACAATTAGCCCGGGCCGATGGCGAAAGAGAACACACAGCCGCTCGACGAGGCGGCGGAGCAGACCATAGAGCAAGCTAACCAAGTCATCGCACAGACGCGTGCCGAGGTCGCCCGCTCGCAGGCCCTGAGCCAGGTTGAGGCGGAGCTGGCGCGGTCGATCGAACGTTTGGTCGATGACCATGACGGCTCCGCCCACGACCAATGAGGCCGCAGCAAAACACACGGCCCAGCGCATGACAGCCGGGCATCGGGCCAACCGCCTTCTGGCCGCTCTGGAGCCGGAGGACTTTGCGGGTCTGGAGCCGCACCTCGAACTTGTCGAACTGACACGCGGACAGGTGCTCTATGACACGGGCGAGGCCGTGTCGCACGCCTACTTCCCGCACGACACGGTGGTGTCGCTCGTGAATGTCCTGGAGGCGGGCAACAGCGTCGAGGTCGCGGTGTTCGGGCGTGAGGGCGTGCTGGGCCTGCTGAGCGCTCTCGTCACGCATGAGGCCTTCGGGCGCTATGTCGTGCAAATGCCCGGCACCGCCTCGCGCATCTCGGTCGAGCGCCTGAACGAGGTGCGGAATGCCTCCCCTGCCCTGCGGCGATTGATCATGAACTACGGCGAGGTCCTGCTGGCCCAGACCTTTCAGCGGGTCACCTGCAATGCCGTTCACAGGATCGAGGCGCGCTGCTGCCGCTGGATCCTCCGCATTCACGATCGGGTGGGCCGGGACAGCTTGCCACTCACGCACGAGTTCCTGGCCAAGATGCTGGGTGTGCAACGCTCAACCGTGAGCGGGGTGACCCGATCCCTCCAGACGGTCGGGCTGATCCGGCAGAGCCGCGGCGGCATCATCGTGACTGACCGGGCGGGGCTCAAGGGAGCAGCCTGCGAATGCTATGGCCGCATCCGGCGGCTCTACGACCGTCTGCTGCCCGGCACCTATCCATAGGCAGCCAATTGCCGACTGAGCGACCCATAGCCGGTCCATACACGGGGCAAAAGCGGAATTTGGGTGGGCCTAATGCAAGGTCCGCCTACGCCTCCAATGCGGAATTATGGCTAAGGTCAGCGCCGTGCCATTTCCAGACGTTCGCGCATTGAGACGCAATTTCATCGAAGGCCGTTTGATGTAGCCTGAAGCGTATTCCGTTGCCATTCTCGTGCGAGGTGCTGTCCGATCCAGTCTTGCGCTTTGGCCAAGCTTAAGAAGGCGGGATGGTTGATCCCATTGATCTGGCCAAAGCCTACCTCCCGGTGTCACGGCCAGCGAGCCACCTTGTTCTCATCTGAGAGGCGAAGAGTCTGTACGGGAGGAATTGGCCGCCGACCGAACTACCGCTGGGCAATGGTCAGGCGTGAGGACCATACCGGCCGGAGAAGCGGCTCGGCAACAACCCCGGCAATCATGGCAAGAGCCGTCAGAATGAGCCCAACACGGCTATAGAGCACAGCGCGTTCCTTATAGGTCATGAGCCCTCGCAACCGTTTGACCGGAATCAGGTCCGACGGATCCTTGTGGTCGATTGTGGCGACAATACTGCTCAGGTCGGGCAGGAATGCTGCCCGGGTGATTAGCTATTCCTCCACCCATCATCATCGTTGCGGCATCGTGCCGGAGTGGAGCAGGTCTCACGTTTGAGGGGAAAGGTTCAGGGAGAGGTTGCGGAGCAGGTTAAGAATCCGACAACAGGTGCGCCAATTTTTCCCTTTTATGCACAGGGGCTTACTGGAACGCAGACAGTGCAGGATCGTTTCTCCAACTCAGGGGTCGGCTGGGGAGCAGGTCACTTGAACCAACATTCGATATTCAATGCCATTGCTCACATCAGATTTCACATCCGGTCAGGTTGCCGAACACTTGAGCGCCCTCACCTCCAAGGTTGATGAGATTGCCCAGCGCGCCGGGGTATCGGCCGTTGCGCGATTGGACCTTCAGACCACTCTGGCTGCACTGCCGTGGCCGAGCCGGCGGCGCCTTGGCTTGGTCCTAGAGAGTGCTCGGGTCAGCACCAGCGACAAAGCTGTCCGTGAGGCTGTCGCCGTGATGCTCGATGTAGCAGCCGATGTCTGGGCCAGAACGCCACCACCGGATGAGAGGGGCAACGATCAGTCACAGCCGTGAGCCGACGGCTCTCACGAGAGACCTGAGTACACATCGCGCCCAGCGTCCCAGATGGGCACCTGGTCGTCACCTGCCTCCAGCACAACACCTGCGGCCTTCCCCTGACGCGCCGAGGCCTCAGCCACGACAACAGCCGCCTCGATGGCTTTTGGCCGCTCGCCGAACCGCCCAAGCGTTTCGTCCCCGAGATGAACGGCCCAGCACTCTCCCGATGCACGGATGACGTAAAGATCCTGCTCGCTCATGGGGCCTCCTTGCAGCTCGCATCCATTGCCGGAATGAAGAATAACGGAAGCTCGGCCGATTTATTCCGCCCGGACGGGTCAGCAAATCGTTCAGTGGGCGAAGAACCGGGCTCGACTAAATCCCCCTGATAGGATCTTACTCCGGTGTTCTTGCGCTGCTCAATGGATTGGTTGAGCGGCCTTGCGCTGGCTCAACCGATGGTTCGTCAATGCGCTGCTACTTTCATCTGGTGAACAGTCACGAGTTCATCGGCGACGATACGGGTGTCGAAATCCTGGACCTCGCAACGGCGAGGGACTTCGCATTGCAAGCCATCGAGGACATCCGTGAGGAGGCCATCCAGGTCGGCGCATCCTGGCAGGGCTGGCGGCTGGACGTGGTGGCCCCGTCCGGTGTGGTCCTTTTGTCCATCCCGTTGGAGCCGGTCCTGCACTGACATCAATACGGGATGATCAGGCGTTGGAACCACGCCAGCTCCATTCCAGCCCTCTATCAGCAGGCGTGGGTCACACGCCACGGCCCGAATCCGCAAAAGACCCACCACCGGCTGACCTTCCGGAGCCTGAACATCGCCCCTCCGGACCAGGAACTTTCCTGGCCCAATGGCGTTTGGCAGTCCGGCTAAGCTACAAAGGTCTGCGGATGCACCTCCTCGGGCAGAGCTTGGCAGAACAGTGACAAGACCCTATCTCGCCCCTCGCAGGGCGGAAGCCCGTCAGCTTTGCATGGAGAACACCTTGCCCGATGCGGCGCGTCGATGGTTTGGGCTGGAGGGGGCTCACCGGGTTCTGTGGGCTCTTTTCATCATCTCCCTGGTGCTTCCCGTCAGCCTGTTCGCCGCCGCCGCCTGGCACAGCCGAACCCATGCCCTGGATGAGGCCCACAAGGCGATTGAGCGGGCCACTCTCGTTCTTCAGGGCCATGCCCAGAAGGTGTTCGAGTCCTATGAGCTGGTCATGGACCGGGTCGAGGATCGGGTCGCCTCGATGCCACCGGGCGACCTGCGCAACTCCCTTGAACTGCACCACCTGCTGAAGAGCATCGTCGCGCAGCGAAAGCAGATCGGCTCGATCTGGGTGGTGGATCAGGACGGGGTGCTCCAGAGCGCCAGCGGCCACTTCCCTTTGCCCCAGGTGAGCATTGCCGACCGACCCTATATGATGGCCTTCCAGGCTGGGCGGCGGGAGCTCATGGTCGGCGAGCCCCTGCGCGGGCGCGTCAACGGCAATGACCTGTTCACCGTCGCGCGGCCGCTGGTGGGAGCCGACGGACGCCTGACCGGCGCCATTCTGGTGGCCGCTTACCCGGCCTATTTCCAGGACCTCTACCGCCGCAGTGCCCCTGACATGGACCATGCGGCGAGCCTCGTGCGCGCCGATGGCGCCTTCCTGGTCCGGGATGCTCACACCAGCACGCAAGCTGCTCGGGCCGGTGAACGGTTCATGCAGGCCGCCCGGTCGAGCCCGGCCGGCGTCTACACCGGCGTCTCCTCGAACGATGGGATCGAGCGCATCATCGCCTACCAGAAGCTCGACCGCTACCCGATCTATGTCCGCTTTGCGCTTGGAACGGATGCGGTTCTGGCGGGCTGGCGTGAGCAGTTGATCCGGTACGGCCTGATCACCCTGGTGATCATGGCGGGGCTTGCCCTGATGACCGGATTGGCGCTGGCCCGCTACAGGCGCGAGCAGGCGGCCATGTCCCAGCTCGCCCAGGAGACGCACCTCCGCGAGGAGGTGGAGGAGCGCCTGCGCCGGGCCCAGAAGATGGAAGCTCTGGGCCAGCTCACCGGCGGCATCGCCCACGACTTCAACAACCTTCTGGCCGTCGTGATGGGCAACCTCGACCTGCTGCGCCGCGCCAAGGATGATGAGCGGCGCAGCCGCCTGATCGGCAATGCACTTGGTGCGGTCGAGCAGGCGCGGACCCTGACCAGCAAGCTGCTGGTGTTCGCCCGCAAACAGCCGCTCCACGCTGAAACGATCAATCTCAACGAGGTCGTTGGCCAAGCCGAGGACATGATCGTCCAGTCCCTGCGCGGCGACATTCGGCTGGAGCTGGAACTGGCCGAGCAGCTCTGGCCGGTGCGGATTGATCCGTCCCAGCTCCAGGTGGCGCTCATCAACATGGCGGCCAATGCCCGCGATGCCATGCCTAAGGGCGGAACGTTCCGCGTGACGACCGAGAACACGGTGCTGCGCGATGGGGAGGCCCTGGAGGGGGTGGCGCTGTCCGTGTCGGATACCGGCGTGGGGATGCCGCGCGAGGTGCTCGCCCGCGTCTTCGAGCCGTTCTTCACCACCAAGGAGGTGGGCAAGGGTACGGGCCTGGGTTTGGCGCAGGTCTATGGCCTCGTCGAGCATTCCGGCGGATCGGTGGACATCCGCAGCGAGGTGGGACGCGGCACCACGATCACGCTCTATCTGCCCAAGGCCACGGCGGATGAGCTCGAGCCTGCCGTGCAGGACAGCGTGCCCGCGCCGCAGAACTCACGTGCGCTGACCATCCTCGTGGTGGAGGACAATGTGCAGGTGGCGGAGATGGCGGAGACCGTGCTGACCGAGCGCAGGCACCGCGTCGCGAGCGCGCACGATGCGGGCAGTGCCTTGGCAATGCTGGAGGCGAACAGCCGCTTCGACGTGGTGCTCTCGGATCTCGTGATGCCGGGAGAGATGGACGGCGTCGATCTCGCGCGGATCATCCGCGAGCGCTGGCCCTGGACGGCGGTCGTCTTGGCCACCGGCTACAGCGAGGCGGTTGCGGAGGCTGACACGGAAGGCTTTGCGGTCCTTCGGAAGCCTTACGTGCCGGATGACCTCGAAGCCGCGATCCAACAGGCCGCCGCGCGTGCCCCCGAGATGGCCAACGTTGTGCCCCTCAGGACACCGGCTCCACTGGGTGCTGCTCAAGGCTGACTATCTCGAACCGATAGCTTTCGGCTGCATTCGCCGGGTGAACGGCCCAGCCCTCTCCCGACACGCGGATGGAGTAGCAGCCTAAGCCAAAGGAGAGCTTCGGCGTACCGCCTCGTCGAGGTAATCTAATGGCAGCGGCCTCTCACGGCCTGGTCCGCTGGACCGCCCTGATTGCGAGGCCCCGACGCCGGCCGATCCAGGAGAGCCTTCAACTCCGGTCGCGCCGGCGTCGCCCTTTTTAGCAGGGCACAGTCCCGAATTCGATTGGAGGTGTCGGCCGTGAATCATCCCTGGCATGACAAAGCGGCGGAGTACCGCCGTCAGGTTCAGGAAATCCGCACTGCTGTCGAAAAGCTCTCGATCACCGAGGCACGCGAGCAATTCCTTGAGACAGCCGAGCACCTGGAGGCATTGGCAAGGGAAGAGGAGCGCAAGACCAGAAGGGGAACCTTGACTGTGAGGCGACGTTGCCATTCACGGACGTCAGGAGCTCACATGCCAGTGTTTGGTTTAAACAAAGTTGCGCGCGCGGGCTTTGCCGCACTGGTGCTCAGCGGATCAACTCTGGTGAGCACAGCGGCTGCCGTCGCCGCAGATCTACCCCCGTATTTCGAGGATCAAGAGGCGGTTCTGGAGCGTCCACCAGTCCGGCGCCGGCTCGCGGTTGAGGAAACCTATATCGCCCCACCGATCGAACACAGGATCATTGGCCGTCGCGTGATCGAGCAAGGCTTCGTTGGCGGATATGAAGGGCCAGCTCTGGTGCCGCAGCAGCCTCTGCCGATTGTGCCTCTGGAGGAGAGCGATGGTTTTGAAGGGCCTGCCTTGGTTCCTCCCCGGAACGTCCCGATCGTCTCTGTGCAGCCGGTCCTGCCTCCGCCCGTCTACCAGGAGAGAGTTGTAGGCATCCCTGCGCCAATCGAGGAATGCCGCGTTGTCTCAACGAAGCGAATCGACGCCTATGGCGATGTCACAGTGCGCAGAACAAGGATCTGCGACTAACCCCTGATCACCGCAACCATAATACTTATCGCCTCCCCGGCTCCTGCAGGGAGATGCCTGCAGGCACCTTCAGTTCGCCATCGTCCTTATCCAAATCGATGAAGCGACCGTTCTTGGGGATGACCAACCCGTCCCCGATCTTTGGCAGCTTGGACAGCGCCGTGCAGGTGATAACCGAGCGCTCTCCCGACGAAGTCTCAGTGCCGGTGAGCCGCGAATTTGCCTGCCCAAGACCTGAAAGGCTCCCCTCAATCCGGATGCTCTGATCCGGGAACGTCCATGTGAAACGCTGCCCTGTCTGCTCCCATTTGCCCGGCCATTCGCCCGGTTTCATTCGGGAGGCATCGAAAATGTAGGGGCTGACCTCACCATTCTCCAACTCGCCTCCCCCGACGCCGCCACCAGGGTAGAAGGTGATCACGAACTGAGACCGATCAGAGGCGCGGGTGCATTGCCAGAGGGAGCCAGCAAGGCTGAGGCCGTCGGCGATCGCTGTTGGGGACGCCAGAGCAATCCCGATCGCGGCGAGCAGGAAGCGTTTCATGGGCTGTCTCCGATCAAGGACGGAGCCGCACCGTAGGTGGAGTTCCTTACGAAAACTTATCAGCCGGTGGGATTGGAGCGATCGGTGTTGCCACCGCTGCTTTCAAGAAAACACACCAGGGCAAAGACGCTGATCACTGCCGCCAGCTCCGCACCGGACAGGAGCCAAGAGGGAGCACTCGCCCGCAGC
>NZ_QDGA01000105.1 GCF_003347665.1 Microvirga calopogonii | reverse complement strand
GCGATCATCGACAGCCAGTCGGTCAAGACCACTGAGATGGGTGGACCACGAGGGTACGACGGTGCCAAGAAGGTGAAGGGCCGCAAGCGCCATCTGCTCGTTGATACGCAAGGCAATCTGCTGAAGAACAGCATGCAGCCCGCCGACATTCATGATCGCGCAGGCGCCGAACTCCTGCTGGAGGGGCTGCAGCATCTGTTTCCGGCCATTGAGCGCGTGTGGGCCGACACGGCTTATCGCGGGCTGAAGGACTGGTTGTGCAGAGCGCTGGGATGGAAGCTGTCGATTCCGCAACACTGGTGGAGTGAAGGCACCTGGATGCGGGCTGACGCAGAGCCGCCGACGCGACCGAGTGGCTTTCAGGTGCTCGCGCGAAGGTGGGTGGTGGAGCGGACCATCGGTTGGCTGACTACCAACCGGCGGCTGGCCAAGGACTATGAGCGGCTCGTCGAGACCCGCGAGATGCTGCTCTATCCTGCGATGAGCCGCATCCTGCTGCGTCGCCTCACGCGAAAAGAAAGATAATTGCTCACCAGCCTCTGAGTTAGAATTCCTTGTGCGTATGCCCGCTTGGTTCGGGCAGCTCTGGCAAACAGCAGGCCTCGCTGAGTTCAGTAGCTGATCGGCCGACGCCCTGAGGTGGTGTTCAAATTAAAATTCCGTCTGGTGGCGAGCTAGCTCGTTGTGTTCCGTCGCAATTGGAATGGCAACATATTTCCTGCGTGGAGGGCAAACTACTTCGCTACCGACCTTATCAGGAGCAGGGAGCGTGTGCTTTCAACTACTGAGTTAGGCGCTACCCACGACGGCAAAGCCTCAACTTGCCTGATGCAACGACGCCTCTGAGGCCTTTGGTGTACAGTCCAGTCGCGAGTGAGACACAATCCTGATTTCGCAGGCATCCAACAGATGGTTCAAGTGCCAACGGGGATAGCGGGAATTCTCGTTGCCACTCCACCACCCGTTAATGGCAAGACGCTCTCGCTCAGAAGGTGCGTCCTCCACGGAGACCAGCAAGGCGGCCCACCATCAGCAACGTGAGGCCGGCATTCTCGCGCGAAGAATCCGGAACCGGGCTATTGGTCTTATGTACGGAACGTCCTGTGCACAGGTGTGATCTCAGATCCGGCGTGGCATGCCAGGGTGTAGACCGAGCGCCTCTACGGTTTCTGGCCGAACCAGGCTTAACGTAGCTTCAACGGCTTCACAGGGGCCGGACAAGGCCTTCTTGACCGCATTGATCGCTGCGGGTTGAGAGTCCGCCTGGACCAGATAGTAGGTGGCTGCTGGTCGGCCGACCTCACTCGGGATCTCCACCTTGACGGAATAGCATGGTAGCCGGTTGCCTGGCATTAACACCTCCTTCGAACTCGCCGGGTCTATATCATTCCTCTCCTAATTTAGGAAGAAAAACGCGGGCAAGCGCCAACGGAAGTTTGCGCGGCATGAGCCCGACGGCCTCTTGGTCGGATGATTGATCGCACGATTGAGGAGCGTCCTCGGCGCAAACCTAAGCATTGCATAGTTCAGGCGCCTCTGGGTGCGCGATTCACCGAGGTCCGGATCTGACTCGTTGAGAGCGCTCGCGTCGGCGGTCAATTCAGTGCTGTAGGCTCGACAGGCGGACTTTGAGGCTGTCGGCGACCTCACGCCGGCCGCGGCCAGTGGTCAGGTCAAGTCGCACCGCCTCATCCTGAAGCACTTTGGTTGAGCGTTTGCGGGGCATGGAGATCCTCGTTGGCTATAAGAGTGCTCGCCATTTTTCCGAAGCAAGGCCAGTCATTCCCGGGCGTACCCTCAATCGTCGGTATGGGGTCATCGGGGGGGCAGTAGGGCCACCGATGGCGAAACGGCCGTCGGCGACGTCACTCCCGGTCATATCCTCCCACGGAAGGCCGTTGATAGGACCAAAGATGTCAATACCTGCAGACATCGAATTCTCCTTAGATCAAAGAATGCCACGGTGCCTTTATGCCTCTCGTCGGATGATCAGGGCAAATCTCTTTTCTCGATCCCCCTCACGATGCCACCGATGCCATCAATCGCGTCTCCGCTGGCCGGCAAGGATCCCGGAGTCATTAGATGCCGTAATGGGCCTGCCGCTTACGAGTTACTGATCCGGCTTGGGTGAGCTTGAACTACGCGGCATAGCGGAATGACGGATGCCCAAAGTAGCTGCGGATTCGGCTGGGCGACTTGGCAAGCCGACGCATGTGGCTGATGATGACGCGCTTGAGGGCGGGCTTGCTGCGGGCGGGTGGTTTCCGCGTCACGGCATGCTTCAGGTCCGCGTTCAGGCCCTCGTTCGGGTTCAACTCCGGACTGTAAGAGGGCAGGGAGAAGACCTCGATCTGCTCCGTGCGCGCGGCCAACCAGTCCCGCACCGCCTGGGCCCGATGGACCGGCAGGTTGTCCCAGATCAGAAACACCTTGCCGCGGGCCTCCTGAATGAGCCGCCCGAGAAAGCGGATCAGGCTCGGAGCCTTGACGGCGCCCTCGAGCACCATCCAGCGCAGCTCGCCCTTGTTGGTCACAGCCGAGATCAGGCGCAGTTCCGCGCGTTTGTGGCTGGGGCGCACCACCGGCGTCCGGCCGCGCGGGGCGAAGCTGCGGCCGCGCCCATCGTCGGAGCGCAAGCCGGTCTCATCCTCCCAGACAATCGTGCCCTTGTGCCGTCTGGCTTGCACCATGATAACCGGATAGTCCTGCCGCAGCCAGCGCAGTACGGCTTTTGGCGACTGCTCATAGGCGGGGCGGAGCGGCTTCTGGGCCGCGAAGTCCCAGCGGGCCAGGTAGGTGCTCATCGTGCGCACCGCCAGCCGGACCCCGCAGTGCTGCTCGATGAGCTCCCGCACCGCGGCCCGGCTCCACAGGGCGCAGGCAGACCGAGTTCGTCGGGCGTGTGCCGGCGGATCAGCGCGCGGACCTGCGCTTCCTGATCGGCCTCGAGAAACCGTCCTGTGCCAGGAGCCGGGCCGCGTGGTCCGCTGGCCAATCCGGCTAAGCCCTGCTCGGCAGAGCGGCGGCAGATATCGAACACGCCGGTGCGGGTCAGGCCCACCTGGGCGGCAATGGCCTCATAGGTCAGGCCGCTCTCGCGCAGGACGACGACCTGCCGGCGGCGCTCCTCTTGCGCGGCTGCTGGCAGCTTGCGCATGTCTATATGCTTCATCCCGCCGACTTGGGGCGACGACAGCGGATTTCAAGAGAACCCGAGCCGGATCAATAGCGGAGCGGAGAGGCTGTTCCTCAGAGCGATGGTGTTGAAGCGAGGTCCGAGCGGATCGGCCTCCATCATCATGAGGGACAGCCATGGACGACTATGGCGGACTTGATGTGTCGTTGGAACTGAGCCGCGTCTGCATCCTCAATGGCTTCGGCCAGAATGCGCGCGAGGCGAACGTCGCCAGCGAGCCTGAGGCACTGACGGCCTTTTCACGCCAGCCTGAACCGGCCGCTTACCCGCGCCGGCTTGGAGGACGGGCCACTCTTGCAGTGGCTCAATACCAGCCCAATGCAGGCCGGGTTCGAGGTCGTGCTGCTGGCTGGGAAATACGCGGTCATTCTGCATCGCGTGCTGATCGACGGCACCACCTTCCGCTGGAGCCGGAGGGTGTTGCCGCCGAGGGGGAAACAAACGTTAAGAACGGAGCGAGCCGAAGACCGCCTCGACGGGACGGGGCCTCCGCCACGCCGATTACAACAGTCGACCTGGATCTGGCCAGCACATCTTCCAGGTGCGCGGTCGACGGCGCGGACCACACTGCGGCTTGCAGGAAGCTGCTCGCAAAGAGGTGCTGTCGATATTTGCACAGCTCTCAATCCGACTCGAGCGCAGCCATCCACGATGTGGATGCGTTCCATCGACAGAAACGATTGTACTACTCTCTTGAGATCTTGCACAGACAGCAGGGTCGAACGCGCACTCATCTCCACTGATTCCGTCGAATGACGAGTGCCGCGCCACACCGCCCACAAGGGAAAGTCTCGCAAGCACCCTGAAGCGATGTGGGACCAATACTGAAAAATGAATTGTAACAAGTCACGTCTCAAAAGCAGGTGCTCTAGTTCAGCCGGCCAAGCCAAGAACGCCGTCCTCGCGACTCGGTCGACCAGCGCGCCGGTCGCACTATAGCTCACGCAATTGAAGGGAAATTAATGGTAGATCAACTCACAAAGGTAGCCGCTGCTAAGAGCAAACATTACGCAACGTTGGAGCGAACCATGAGGTCTGCTGCGGCCATGCCAGATGGCGGCGGGATGGGGGCCTCCGCAAAGTTGTCCTCTCGTGACAACGACGCGCTGGGAGCGACGGGCCTCGCTAGGCCCGAATGGACAATCGACAGCCACATCACCCAGATCGGTTGCGAAGCTCAAGCAGATCTCAGGCGCCCACGACATAGTGCGGATCCTACGAGGCTCGCTTGCTAATGTCTCATTAGGCGAACGCTCCTTCGGCCTCGAACTGATAGGCTGCATGCCTTCGGTCGTGGCGCCCCTTACCCGAAATGGAACCACTAATTCGGTCGCGGCGGCACCCGACCTGTCCCTCAGCCCACCGACCGAATTCCTGCGGAATATCGCACGCCAGCATAAACCCGCAGCGTCCTCCGCCACGGCCCTCGGACGGATCGCGGCACGGCCACAACGAGCAGAACTAAGACGCCTCTCAGTGAATCGAAGATCGCTACGAGACGTTTACTGCCTATGAGGATCAGATGATGGCATTAACTGCGAACACCACGACACCGTTCGCTCAGTCTCCTCGGGCCGACGGCCTGCTTAAAGGGCCGGTGCTTTTCGTCATAAAGGTGCACAGAGATAGGATACCCTCGACGCTTCTGAGCACCGGCCACGTTTTCTGGTTCCAAGGAACAGACGGCGAGGCGGCTACTCTCGTCGACGTCAACGGCAACAGGTTCAACGTTCGGGATACGCCGCCCTGCACGCTCGCGATATTGGCCGACCCAAGCGCTCCAGAAGGTGAGCGAGGCCAGTTGCTCGACTGGCTACGCCGCCGCGGATTACAGCATCAGCCCGCCCTGATCGAGTGGGACGCGGGTCAGCAGTCAAGCGCGATGGCGCGCCTCGTAGAAGAGCTCATAAAGCTACTTGTCACGAGCGCTCACCGGACCGTTGAGGCAAACCGCGAGCTTCTGAAGCTGCGCATGTTCAACGCCGATCTTCAGGACAATTTCGCTGCTGTCGAGAGTTATATGCAGCTACAAGGATTGCAGCCCTTCGACCTAGCATTCTCGAACGAGCCTTTGAGCAATCCATCACAGCCCAACGTGCTTGCCCATTCGTCGCCCGAAGGGATCTCACAGATTCTCCCCGTTGCAAGCACTGCAGTCAGTGCAATCGCTATCCATTTCGAGCGTCTAGATCCTCACCCGGAGGCCGAACTGCGCGCCGATCTCGTGAGCCTTGAGGATCGATGCACGATTGATAGCTGGATCGTCCCGTTGTCGAACTTGGATGTCGGATGGAATTTTCTTGGCCTGACTCGCACGCTAGGCGGCATCCCCCGTAGCCTGGAAGTCCGTCTGCAAGTCACCGGCATGGACGGTGAGCCACCTCTACTATCGCTCGGCGGACTTCAACCAGTCGACATGTTTCAGGTCCGTGATGCAGACACCGAACGCCCGCTTGTGAAGAACAGTATCGCCCTGCAGATCTGGTGCGGGCTGCCGGGCGTGTCCCTCCCTACATGGGCGAACTACTTCCCCGCACACTCGGAACAGGGCTCTACACCCGGCTTCCGGGAGGTGTCGCTCTCTCCAGGAACCCTGGATCTTGCGAGTCACGCCAACTGCGATGAGATCTCCTTTGAGTTCCCCGCTATTCTCGCTCTGCCACAAGAGAGAGCGGTCGCGTGTCATCCACCGGAAACCGGAATGACAATCGGTATGCTTCCGACCGTGTGCCCTCCAGCGGCTCGGCGTGTTTCCGCGAGCGCCTCAATTTCCAACGAGAAATCAAACGATGTAGACTTCGCAATCGTGGTCGCCAATGACCTCGCTAGGACTCGTGAGCTGCTCGAGGAGAAGCGCGCTCCAAGCGCTGGCGAAGCCTTTTCCGGCTGGAGCCGTGTCGCTAATACGGATACGGTAAGGGTAAGCGCCTTCGTGTCGGAGCAAGTCGCGTCCCCCCAGAGCATCTACATCGCGACTCGCATGACGACCCCCGGCGTCAACAGCTTCGCTTGGGCAAAGTTTAGAGACTTCAGCATTCTGGTGGACAGGTAACGCAGGTATGTCAGAAGCAGTGAGGGTACTCAAGCGAGATATCGGGGAAACTGATGCGTCCTTTTCGCCGACCGTGGCCGTCGTCATCCCGGTTTACAAGCATTCCGCTCTTCTCGCCGAGGCCGTCGAATCCGTTGTTCGGCAGCAAGCGCCGTTCGAAATCGCCGCCGTGATTGTCGACGATGGCTGCCCGTTTCCCGAGACAGCTCACATCGGGCAAAGCTACGCGCTCACTCATCAGAACGTCTTCTATTTGCGTAAGCTGAACGGCGGTCTAAGTTCCGCTCGCAACTATGGTATTGAGTTCGCGTTACGGCACTTCGCTGGGCTCGACGCAATTTACTTCTTGGACGCTGACAACAGGATCACGCCGACCGCGATCGGCGAAGCGCTTAGGTATATGCGAAGGAAGGGTCAGATCGACTGGGTCTATCCCAATATCGACAAGTTCGGGATTGAGTGGAACGGGAACTACATGACCGACTACTCTCGACTACTTCATGTCACATTCGACAATATTTGTGAGGCTGGGAGCCTTGTATCGCGCCGTCTGCTCGAGACCGGCATCCGCTTCGATGAGACGATGAAGTCGGGCTTCGAAGACTGGGACTTTTGGCTTCAAGCAATCGGACGGGGCTTTAGGGGGGCAAACTATCCCTACTTCGGCTTCGAATATCGACAGCGGGCCGAGAGCATGCTTAGAGACTCAAATCGGACTCGTGAAGGCATTCTGGCGTGCATTCGCCAGAAGCATGAGAGTCTCTTCAGAGCGGACACATTGCTCGCCTGGGAGCACGATGAGGCACCGCGCTACGCTGCAGTGGGAGTTGGCACGAGCGTGGTGGATCTGTTCACGGACCCAACGATTGGCCGTCAGAGCCTAAGCCTTGAGGGCTATGTGAAGCAATTCTGGGCGGCAAAAAGTGAACCCGATACCTTCGGCGTGCCACCTTTCCTGCTCTGGATGACAGGGGAGCATCGCGATGCAGTAACGCGGCTCGGACTCGTCCATAATCTGCTTTGGCTAGCAGAAAGGCTCTGCCAGGAGCATCACTTTGTGGCGATCCGCTTCGAGAGCAACAACGCTAGCATCAATGTAAAAGTTCGTACAACCGGGGAGGTAGGGAAACTACTCGACAAGTCGGTGGGGTGGATGTGTGGGCTTGACGTCCTCTCGAACTGTGTCGACGATCAATCTGAAGACTGGATTCGCTCGTTGCGTAGTCCTTCGCCCTCTCCTAAGGTCGCGGAGATTGTTATCAGCGGACCCTTCACGCCGGCCGAAATGCAAGGTTCGGCACTCTCGCCTACCACTGCTGTGTTCGCGACACTTGGGGCTCTGCGCGACTCTGGGTACAACCGTCAGCAGCGCGTTCGTTGGACCTGGCGCTCCAAGTATTTGCCAAGCCGTGCTCATTATTTCGAACTGCTTCGCTCTGCTGTCGGAGCCATGCCTGTAATGCCACGAGTGCCCAACACCGGAGATCCGGTAAGGGTCGGGTTCCTCTTGCCCATAGCGGCCTTCGGCGGCGTCGAGAGGGCCACCTATGCAGTGGCGCGAGTGCTTGAGGCCGCCGGATGCGAGGTCCACCTCTTCATATTCGGAGAGCCGGTTTACAACAGAATTCCCGAGAACGATGGGGTTTTCAAGACCGTCAATTTCTTTGCCGACGACTATCCGCTTTGGGGCGGCCCTCACACCTATTCGGGGCACGAGCTCATGATGGGGCATGATGAGGCTGCCAAATCGGAACAGCTCCTTGGCTTTCTCGCTGGCCTCGATGTGGTTATCAACAATCAGGTTGCACCCGTCAATGCCGCGCTTGGCACGCTTCGTCGCCGCGGCGTGAAAGTGCTCAACTACGTTCACGTGCTCGACAGAACGAGCTTGGGACGTGCTGCAGGTCACCCCTATTTGTCGCTGGCCTTTGAGCACGTCTACGATGCCGTCCTGACTTGCTCGAGGGACATGGCCGAGTGGTTGCACAGCATGGGCATACCGGATGCGAAGCTGATACACATTCAGAACGCCCCCAGCTACCCATTGCCCGAGAACGAGCGGAATCTCGTTCTCGAAGAGCGTTGGCGGCGGCCGAACCGTGACCGTCTCAACGTTCTCTTTCTTGGCCGCTTAGATCGTCAAAAGGGCATTGAGCGTCTGTTCTTGGCCGCACGCGACCTGCAGCTGCGGGCTGGTCCAGCAGACTGGCGCATCATCGGCAGCGACGTTATAGATAGGGACGCATGTGGCTCCTGGCAGACCCGCTTCCAGCAAATTGGCGTGCAAGTAGAGCCTCCGGTCTATGCGGCCCGAGACCTCAACAAGGCCTTCGCTTGGGCTGATGTCATCTTGCTCCCCTCACGATGGGAGGGCGCCCCGCTGACCATCCTCGAAGCTCAGCGCCTAGGGTGCGTGCCAATCGCTACCGCGGTCGGCGCCGTCGGAGAACTCATCGAGCATCGCGTCGATGGTATTCTGATCGACGCGACTAATGACAGCGCTGTTGCACTGGAGCTCATTGCTGCGATTGAGGGGTTTGTCCGCGACCGGTGCGAGCTCCGCCGTATGGCCGAGACGGCCGCCGAGCGCAATGCGACGCTGGTCTGGGGCCGAACTGTAGAGCCGCTCGTGCGGCAAATTGCGGGTTGGTTCCCCGACCGTATGTCCCACTTCTTCTCAGACACCGACGGGTCCGATACCTCCGGGTGCGTGCCGTCGACCGAAGTAAACCGGATCATAGTTTCAGACGCGGCGGCGCGGAGACCTGTGCGCGCGCCAGGCGGCGAAGTACGCTAGCAGTGGCAGCGCACGGGTTCGCACATACTGTAATCGAGATATATAGCGAGTAGTCCGATGAAACGACTCTTTGTGCTGAATGGCGGCGCGGCCGTAAAGCCTGGCAATAAGGCTGCTTACCTGAAGATCGAAGATCCACTCGTCGCCTTCGAAAACCGCGGAATCAACACTGGCGACGTGCTCGTCTATGACGCCATGCTCAAGGCGTTGAATTATGACCAGATTACTAACCTGCAGTTTGCCCATGCGGCCAATGTAAAGTTGTGGCCACAGGAACATTGCGATGCCACAGTAATCCGGGGCTCCAATTACCTAGCTGAGAACGTCGACCTTGGCCATGTCGCCCCGCTTCTCAAAAAGCTGCCGGGGCCGATCGTGCCCATAGGCGTCGGCGCGCAGACGTCCGTATATAAAAAACTCGCAATTCCGCGTGTCACAGCGGAGGCGTGGAGGATTATAGCCGATAAATGCGAGACTATCGGCGTTCGCGGCTTCTACAGCGCCGAAGTGTTCAATGACCTCGGCATAAAAAACGTCCGTGTTATCGGCTGTCCGAGCTTCTACCGATCACTGCTTCCGTCAATTGATATCAAGCCCATCGATCCAACGAACGCACGGGTGGGACTAACACTCAATAAGTATCTCTCCGCCGACTACGCGACGAACGCGACCAAGACGAACCGTATTCAACGAGCATTGATCGGCGAGGTCGCTAAGCGTGCGTCGAGCCGCCTCTACTCGCAGGGAGAGCGCGAGGAAACGCTCGCAATCTATTCGTCCGGTAAGCAGAAGCAGGATCATGTTCGCTCGATCCTGTCCAAGTTCAATCTCGTCGGGCATTCCGAAGCAGAGAGGCTGCTCAGCGAGCGCATGGTAGCGTTTTTTGACGTCGATCAGTGGGCGAATGATGCGGCTAGCCATGTGGATTTCATGATGGGTTTTCGCCTGCATGGCAATGTCATAGCCCTGCACCAAGGAATTCCGTCGGTTTTTTTTACCTACGATTCCCGGATCCGCGAGCTTGCTTCGTTATTTGCGGTGCCTTCTATCGAGGTCGAGGACTACATGCCCGTCGACCTAGAGGCCCTCTTGGAAAAGGCGGACTTTTCGAAGTTTCAGCACGTCTACCCGCTGAACTATGCCGAGTATTATCGGTTTCTAACGGAGAACCGACTCAGCCATGTGCTTGCGCAGCCACTGATCGCACCAGCAGACAATCCACTCTCGGTACCTAATTCGATCGAAATTGACCATAGCACCGGTGACCTCATCGGCTGGTTCCGAAGTGAGATCGACTCGATGACCTCTGAGATTGAACTGTTGCGCAGTCGGGCCTGGAACCTGGAAGTCAAGCTGCGCAGTTCGAACGGCTTGGGGGCGGACGGCGCTGCGGCAAAGAGTTCGGCCGGACCGGAGGGACGTCCATGAAGGATCCCGACGCGTTGAGCCGTCGGTCTTTCTTACAGACGGTGACCTGTGGCACGGTCTTGGGCGGGTCCCTCAACCGGTGCAGATCCGCTTTTGCGCAAGGTTCGTCGCAGCCTGCCCCACTGGGGGAGTTCGGCGGCCGTTGGCGGCTTTCGTTCCTCGACGACTTCGCAAATGCCGCTCACTTTGACCGGTACTGGGTACGCGTAACCGATCGCGGTGGTGATCACCAGACAGTGCGTTTGCCAGAGAACGTCGCGGTATCGGACGGCGGGCTCCATCTCAAGCTCGGTCACGGCAATGACGAGCAACGGCCCTACACAGGAGGCTTTGTTCAGTCGCGGTCCTTCCGTCAGTGCTTTGGCTATTTCGAATGTGAGATGCGTATCGCGAACGAGACAGGCGTCAATAATGCGTTTTGGCTGACCTCTGACCATGCGACTGAAGGCGACGCGCGGTTCGAGCTTGATATTGCCGAGGCGAAATATCCTAACCTCATCCAAGTCGCCGCGCGATCCTGGCGCCCACGTCGCGTCACCTGGTCCGCCACGTCTCGACCGGACGCGAAACTCTCTGAAGACTTTCATTGCTATAGCATGTTGTGGACGGAGCAGGAGTTCCGCTTCTTCTTCGACGAAGTTCCAATTTATTCAGTGGCGAACACGTTCGCGCACACTCCAGCTATGGTCCTGTTCAGCAATGCTGTTGCGTCCTTTGCTGGCAAGTCCGACGGGCATGTTGAAGGCTCAGAGACATCCATTCGAAGAGTCCGGGTATTCGAAAAAGTTGGCTAGCGAGCAGTTGAGGTTACATGACTGATGAACTCATTTCGACGCGTCGTGTGGACACGAGCAGGAAGTTCCTGTTAGGCAAGGACGACTGGATCTTCCTTGATCGCGACTCAAATCGGGTTATCGACCAGATCTCCGGCCGGTATGCGCTCGACGAGCGGGGGATCGAGACTTGGTGCCGGCTTATTCACGAACGGGAGGAGTATGCCGCGTCCGTCGGAGCACAGCATATCATGCTTGTTGCTCCGAACAAGGAACTCGTCTATGCTGAAAAGTTGCCGGACGGAGTCGAGGTGTCCGAGCACCGAGCTGTTAGGCAGATTATCTCGGC
Source organism: Microvirga calopogonii (assembly GCF_003347665.1). Lineage (GTDB taxonomy): Bacteria > Pseudomonadota > Alphaproteobacteria > Rhizobiales > Beijerinckiaceae > Microvirga > Microvirga calopogonii. Next base: position 4,231 of record NZ_QDGA01000105.1, on the reverse strand, counting down.
GCTACGCCGAGGCCAAGGGCCTGAAATTTGTTACCCGCTTGAGGCGATCAAAAGGGTAAAGCCGCTCGGGTTTGCTTATCCGAAAACTGATACACACTGGAGCGGGCTCGGTGCCTATATTGGCTATCTCGCTACCTGTGATCAATTGTCAGAGGCCGGCGTCCATTTGCGCATGATCGATCCGTCGCGAGTGACATTCGAACCAGTTTCCTACGTGGGTGATCTTGGCGCGAAGCTCGATCCTCCCGCGTCGGCCCCGACGCTGGCGGCACGCATCAAAGATGCATCAGGACACTTGGTCTTCGACAATCGAGTTCCAAACCGTGGCCGGATGAGGATCTTCAACAATACTAATGCGATGCTCCCGCGCTGCGTGATGTTTGGTGACTCGTTCGGCGGCAACCTGTTGCCCTTCCTGAAGGAGTCATTCAGTATACTTGTCTACATATACGGGAATGTATTCGATCGTGAAATCATCGAGGCATATAAGCCGGATGTTGTTCTCACCCAAGTTGTCGAGCGGTTTCTCGTCGAACCGCCGGTCGATTCGCGATACTTCACTTATACGTCGGTGGTCCGCTCTAAGCTGAACCTGCTGTCGGCTCGCGATCTCGCGAAGCTGAGGATAGATGTTGCTCGAGCCGACCCCGCCATCGTTCCGATGCGTTCGGTATATGAAGCGATGCTGCAAGTTCATGCTGGCTGCGAGCTCGATCCGGCTCTCGTTTCGGTACTACGGCGGCATTCGGATAATCCCGAAGCGAACTATATGGCGTCGGTAGCGCTTTCGAGAATGTCCGAGCGCCTCGAGGAGGCGAGTGACTGCGCGGCGCGTGCGGTTGCAGCGCAGCCTCAGAACCCACGATTTCGGCACCAGCTTGCCTTGACGTTTATTCGGCGCAATGACTTGGCTCTCGCCGAGGCACAACTCCGCCACGCCATCGAACTCGATCCGAGTATCGACTGGTGGAAGTACCAGTTGGCACAGGTCTTGTTTAGGCAGCGGAGACATGATCTCTGCTGTGATGTGCTCATGGAGTGTGTCGAGCGCGATCCGCATTCGTGCACCATTTGGCAACTTCTCGGGCGATGCCACGAGGCACGTGGCCATATTGAGGAAGCCGCAGGAGCCTTTCAGTGCGCTGCTGAAGCGAAACCGGACTGGGCTTGGCCGCTCCTGAAGTTGGCCAACCTGCGTATCAAGACAGGGACAAGACCTGATCAGGGCCTCGCCGCAACGAGCCGTCTTCTCGAGATCGCTCTTGAGCCCCGGCAAAGAGCCGAGGCGTATCTGCTGCGCGCTCGCCTCTGGGAGATGGAGAAAAGGCTTGAGTTGGCAGTCGATGCTGCGAGCAGAAGCGTGGAACTCTGTCCGGACTGGGACTGGGCGAAGACTGTTCGAGACCGCCTTGTCGCCATTGAGGGCCATTCCGGACGTCAGAGTGTTGCCGCAGCGCCGGAAAGCGCCGCGTCATGATCGCTCTCATCCGTCTTCTTTATCGCTGTGCGGTCAGAGAAGCCTCCAGCACAGGGCCGAACTCAAGACAGCCGGGGAGGGGAACTCCCATGATCCAGAGCGAACCCAATCGTGCTGCATGGTACGAGGTGTTTGCCGCGGACAGAGTCGCAAGGGCGGCCCAAGCGGTGATCGTCGTGGCTTGCTCTAGCGAACAGTGGCCGGCGTCTGACCCTGTCTACGTCGCTCTCACGCGGCGCACGGGATTTACCTTCGCAATCCTTTTCGATGGCGGCTACCCCTCTCTCGAGGTGGCCTAATTATGACGTCGCAAGATCGATACCCAATCGGCCGCCTCTACAAGTGCAAATTGGGCCTCCGCACTCTCCGGAACGGTGGACACCAGATTAGTTGTAGCTGGTGTCGTGATCCGCCATGAAGTCAGGCCGGCAAGGATAAGTCCATGTTCCCGGAGCATTGGATGGACAAGCGCATCCGGCGCAGACCGATCACCCCGCTGGTTCTACCGTGATTAGTAAAGTTGATCGTTTCGATGGGAATATCCATGCTACGGGTTACTGCACACGATGCGTTTTAAGGGACTTGATCTTAATCTTCTCGTGGCTTTCGACGCTCTGATGACTGAGCGCAACCTCACGGCGGCCGCGCGCAGCATCAACCTGAGCCAGCCAGCTATGAGTGCGGCCATCGGCCGGTTGCGCGCCTATTTTCGCGATGAGCTATTCACGATGATGGGTCGCAAGCTTGTTTTAACGCCGCGCGCGGAAGGCCTCGCTCCCGCTGTACGTGAGGCTCTACTGCACATCCAACTCTCCATTATTGCCTCGGACCGGTTCAACCCGGCTCAATCGGACCGCCGCTTTAGGATCATCCTTTCCGATTTCATGACGCTCATATTTTTAAGTAAGGTCGTCGAGCGTGTCGCTCGCGAGGCTCCTGCCGTCAGATTTGAGCTGTTGCCCCCGGATGATGACCCTGCTGAGCCTCTCAGGCGCGGCGAAATCGACTTTCTAATCCTTCCGGAAATGTTCATGTCGAACACACATCCTAAAGCGGCGCTTTTTGATGAGACGCTTGTGTGTGTTGGCTGCGGCGCGAACATGCAGTTATCGCAGCCTTTGACGTTCGAGAGGTACATGTCGATGGGGCACGTTGCGGTCAGGTTCGGGCGGACGCAAAAGCCGACCGTCGAGGACTGGTTTCTGCTTGAGCACGGTCTGAAGAGACGGGTCGAGGTTACAGTGCAGGCGTTTAGTATGGTTCCGCCCGTGCTGTCTGGCTCCGATCGTATAGCGACCATGCCGTTTCGTATGGTTAAGCATCTCGCAAAGACAATGCCCTTGCGGTTCGTCGAACTTCCACTGCCGCGTACTGGGTTCACCGAGGCCGTTCAGTGGCCTGCCCTCCACAACTGCGATCCGGCAAGCCTTTGGATACGAGAGGTGCTGTTGCAGGAAGCGTCCCGCACGGCTTCTGAGCTATAGCGCAGTTTTGTCGATCGGGCCGCGCAGGTGACGCTATTTGCTGGCCTTGTAGGGACATCAATGCCATCCTTTCACCTGACACTGGCAGTGATCTTCGGCAACTGGCTCTTGCGCATCAGCCGCCGCGGGCTTTTCGCGACCGCTGTCACTAGCTTGAGCACCAGTAGGCGAGCCGTCGTCGGAGACAGTGAACGCTTGGTTCGCCCGGCCTGACGCCGGCGTGTCGCGAGCTCGCTTTTGGTGAGGCGCGCCGTCCGAAAACCGTTCCAGCGCTTGACGGGCAAGTCATAGAGGGTCGGCAGCGCCCGTTAATCCTTGCGCATACCTGATTGAGTTCACCTGGGCTTGCATTGAGCATCCGGCAAAATAATGGCGCATTGTCAGGCAGGTTCGGGGCCGAATCGTCGATGTGCGCGCGACTATCTCTGGGTTGCTGGGGTCCAATACTGCGGAAGTCGGTGAGGTCTTCACGTAGGATCTTAATGGTCCGAAGGCTTTTGATGCGTTAAGAGATCTCTTGGCTTTAACGCCATGATGAAGGCAATCTTCACTTCACTGTTGGCCGCACGATGCGCCCGACAATGCGGTCTGTGGCTCGTAAGAGCGGCCGGGCCCATGCTGAAGCTCCCATGTTTCGAGCCTAGGATGTGCCAGTCAGGCAGTGCTCAGGTGATCATTCGCTGAGGTATATCTGGCGGAACTTTGGCGCGTCGTAGCCAAAGGCCCGACGCGTGATCCTCAACTCGTGCGCGCTGTCGCTGATCCGGACCGGCCCAATCCTGAGACCACCACACCGGTTCATCAGGTACTGGTCGGGATCATTGATCACCTGGATGAGCAGATTGCAGGCTTTGGCCATGACATCCCGGAGCAAGCTACAGAGGATGAGATGGTGCGGCGGCTGAGCGGCGTCGCGGGTGTCGGTCCGGCCATTGCGATGGCTCTGGCCGCACTTGCCCTGGCGCCTGAGACCTTCAAGCACGGCCCAGACTTTGCCTCCGGGATCGGTTTGACAGCTCTCCAGCGCTTGGTCGGAGGCAAGCAGAAGCTTGGTGCTACTTCCACGATGGGTGCGCAGACTTAGGTCGCCTGCTGGTCATAGGTGCGAAAGCCCTTGTGAGTTTTGCGCCGTTAATGGAGCTCCGGCAGGCCCTTGGGTGGCGCGCATAGGAACGCGTAATCCCGACGATGGACTTGCTCCGATTTTGATACTGCTGGCGAATGGGTTGGAGCCCTTGAGGCAGGGATTGGCGTTCTGGGTTTGAGGGGG
>NZ_QDGA01000104.1 GCF_003347665.1 Microvirga calopogonii | reverse complement strand
CTTCAGTAGACGCTTCAGCAAGCGCTTGGCGGCCTTGGTGTCACGGCGTGTCTGGACGATCTCGTCAAGCACATAGCCGTCCTGGTCGACGGCCCGCCAGAGCCAGTGCTTCTGGCCCGCGATCGTGATCACGACCTCGTCGAGGTGCCAGATGTCGCGGCGGCTCGGCCTCTTGCGCCGGAGGCGGCGCGCGTAGTCCGGCCCGAACTTCAGCGCCCAGCGCCGGACGGTCTCATAGGAGACGACGATGCCGCGCTCGAGCAGCATCTCCTCGACCAGTCGCAGGCTCAGAGGAAAGCGAAAATACAACCACACTGCATGGGCAATGATCTCAGACGGGAACCGATGGCGCTTGTAGCTGACAGACTTGGTCATGCCGGCCCGTCTACACAGTCGCAATCAATCCCGAGTTAACGTGACAACGCCGGAAAGCCAGTGACCTAAGATCTCGCGTGTACCACGTCAATACCAGGGGCAAACGTCATCTTCTATTGGAAGTGCTCTTGGAAGTGCTCTTGCCTTCCAATGACTTTAGAATGGGTTCTGCAGTATTGTTTCTTCCAGACATCGTGAGAGCAATGAGCCAGCGCCAAGGTCGCTAGGAGCCACGGCTGGCGGGCTGAAAGAGTCGGACTCGCAGACTGCAGCTGTCTGCGAGCATTCCGTCGTCGTTCAAGCCGTATCCGTTGAGCAAACGCAGGAGGGGCGGTTAAGCTGCCAGCGCGGTGCGTGAAGCGGTGATCTGGAACAGGTAGAACCCGTTGAACCGCACACCAGCCCGGGCTGCCCGTTCATCAAAGCCTGCAGGGCTTTCGTCCAAGGGTCGCAGCGTCTGCTCGAACCTCCAGCCTCCCGGACCAAGAAACTCGGGAACCGGGCGATCCTCCGGCACGGCACAGAGAAGTTCGGGCCGCGGCCTGTTGCGGAACAGGTTATAGGTGCAATCCCGTGCGTGTGCTCTGGCCGGAGCCAGCTGCTGACTGGATGACATGAGGACCCCGAGCCGGCGCCTTCAATCATTTGCTCATGCACCGCGCCTGAGGTCTGCTTTACACCAGACAGAGGAATTTAATATTACCCTTGCGGAGTATCGACGGCAGGCGGATCGGCCAGAAGAACAGGTTCCGTTGCTTCTGCCGAGGAGCCGTCCAGCCAGTGTGTATGCAGAAACACTGATCTGCTCATGGAGTGGTGATCTGCAGTTCTCACGTAGATCATTTTCCGGCACTGGATTCGGACACCGACGGCCGCGCGTAGACCAGCCGCCGGTGCCAGGGGCACCAGCTCGAGCCCTCCTGCGTCTCACTTCCGCAGAAGATTGTTTTGGACTGCCCGTCCGAGACGATGAAGCGACATTGCCGCGCCCGGAGCTTGAACAGGGTGGTTCGGGTCTGTAGCGATGGCTCACTGATCTCAGGCATGGCTCTGACATCCAGTCCATGGACTAGAGGTCAACACGAGGAGGGGCCGGGAGAGTTCCACGCCTTTCTGAACTATCAACAGATAGCTTGTCATGGAGCGAGAACTGCTAACCGCTGGGACTGGGGCTTGGTTCGGGATCCAGCCGATCGCGGACACGTTGCTTCGGGATCTTGACTTCCGGACAAGCCCCTCCTGTGCTTGCGATCCCAGATGATCTCGCACCGATAGGCAATCTGAAATACGTCGCTTGTGCCCGGAATTGGGTCAAGTTCGCCAACACCGGATCTGAAGATTAAGAGGAACTCAGAGGGGAGCAAGAAGGCCCTAGCCTCTACTTACGCCGGTGAGAATTGACACACCTTGAACCTCTGGCGTTGATCGTGTCATGCATCTGAACGCCGATCGGATACGCGTGATATTATTCTTCTGCTGGGTTGCGTCTATGCTCGACAAACTGAATTTCCTGATCGCTGTCGCCCGTGAGGAGAACTTCAGTCGCGCTGCGGAGGCGTGCAATGTCACACAGCCCACTCTGTCGGCGGGCATCAGGCAGTTGGAGGAGACGCTCGGTGTCCTTCTCATCAACCGGACCTCGCGCTATCACGGACTGACACCTGAGGGGGAGCGGGTGCTGGAGTGGGCGAAGCGGCTCGTCGCCGATGCCCGCGCCATGCGGCAGGACATCCAGAGCCTGCGGCAAGGCTTGGTCGGCCATCTCAAGATCGGTGCCATCCCGACCGCCCTCGCCATGGTCTCCAGTCTCACGACACCTTACCGCGCCAAGCACCCGGGAGTGCGCTTTACAATCCTGTCTCGCACATCAACCGAGGTGCTCGAGATGTTGGATAACCTGGAGATCGATGCGGGCCTGACCTATCTCGACAACGAACCACTTGGCCGTGTGCGCACCATACCCCTTTACGCTGAGCATTACTGCCTCCTGACGTCCGAGAGCGGAGCACTCGGCGACCGAACCAGCGTGACCTGGGCTGAAGTCGGGCGAATTCCTCTGTGTCTGCTCACGCCCGATATGCAGAACCGCCGGATCATCGACGGTCTTCTCCGGGCTGCTGGCAATGAACCCTCCCCTACCCTGGAGTCGAACTCAATAATTGTGCTGTTCTCCCATGTCAGGACAGGCGAATGGGCCACGATCATGCCCGAGAAGCTCGCGAACACCCTAGGGCTGACAGAGAGGCTCCGCTCCATCCCAATTGTCGAGCCTGATGCAGTCCATCGCGTTGGATTGGTGGTCCCGCAGCGTGATCCGATGACGCCGATCACGGCAGCCCTCGTGAATGAGGCCAAGCGGCTGATGGCAAAGCTCGGCCCAGATTGATAGATTTTTTCTATCAGACTATGGGACAAGTGCCTTGTAAAGCGGGAGTCTCTTTGCCACCCTGGCCACAATAGAAGAATTCCAGGGGAGCCAATGGCCCAATACGCTCAATGGGATAGCCAACGCGCCAGCGAGATCGTGACGGCACACGTCGGCCACGATGGCGCGACCCTCCCAATCCTCCACGCCTTGCAGGAAGAGTTTGGTTTCGTTTCAGACGAAGCCATTCCACTGATCGCATCCGCGCTCAATCTTTCCCGGGCAGAGGTGCATGGTGTTGTTACATTCTACCATGATTTCCGCCGCAATCCGCCTGGTCGTCATGTCCTGAAGCTCTGCCGGGCCGAGGCGTGCCAGTCTATGGGTGCTCCTGCCCTCGCAGGTGCCTTCCTCCGTCGTGAAGGCGTGGAATGGGGTGAGACCACTTCGGACGGGGCGTTGACCATCGAGGCTGTCTATTGTCTCGGGCTCTGCGCCTGCGCCCCAGCCGCCCTCTATGACGATGAGCCGCTCGCCCGTGTCGATCAGACCAAGCTCGAAACCCTCTCTCGGGAGGCGCGGCGCGCATGACCCGGATCTTCGTTTCCCAGGATGCAGCCTCGCTGGCCCTCGGCGCGTCCCGGCTTGCCAAGGCAATAGCCGAGGCGGCTTCTCAGCGCGCGCTTCCCTTGGAGATCATCAGGACTGGCTCGCGCGGCCTCTTCTGGCTCGAGCCTCTGGTCGAGGTCGAAACCGATCAAGGCCGCATCGCCTATGGTCCGGTCCAGCCCTCCGACATCGCAGGCCTCTTTGGGGCAGACTTCCTCACAGGCGGCGACCACCGGCTCCGCATCGGCCGGATGGAGGATGTGCCCTATCTGGCCCGACAACAACGGCTCGTCTTCTCCCGATGCGGTGTGATCGATCCTGTCTCGGTTGCGGACTACCGCGCCCATGGCGGCTTTAAGGGCCTTGAGCGGGCGCTTGCGCTGTCCTCCATGGAGATCGTGGACGAGGTGAAGCTCTCGGGGCTGCGCGGACGCGGCGGTGCCGGCTTTCCGACCGGCATCAAGTGGAGCACGGTTTTGCATGCCGAAGCGGACCAGAAATATGTGGTCTGCAATGCCGATGAAGGCGACAGCGGCACCTTCGCCGACCGGATGCTCATGGAGGGCGACCCCTTCACTCTGATCGAAGGCATGATCATCGCCGGCCTGGCGACCGGCGCCACGAAGGGCTTCATCTATATCCGCTCGGAATATCCGCACGCCTTCCGCACCATGAATGCGGCCATTGCAGCTGCAACGCAGGCTGGATATCTCGGCTCCTCCATCATGGGCTCGGGCCGCGCCCTCACCCTTGAGACGCGGCTCGGCGCCGGGGCCTATATCTGTGGCGAGGAAACCTCCCTTCTGGAAAGCCTTGAGGGTAAGCGCGGGGTCGTACGGGCCAAGCCTCCCCTGCCCGCCATCAAGGGCCTGTTCGGCAAGCCGACCATCGTCAACAACGTGCTGTCCTTTGCCAGCGTGCCTTGGATCCTGGAGCATGGGGCGAAAGCCTATGCCGATTACGGCATGGGTCGTTCCCGCGGTACGTTGCCGGTGCAGTTGGCTGGCAACGTGAAGCGCGGCGGCCTCATCGAGCTCGCCTTTGGCGTCACCCTGCGCGAGCTGATCGAAGAATTTGGCGGCGGCACCTTCACGGGCCGTCCTGTCAAGGCGGTTCAGGTCGGCGGCCCGCTGGGCGCCTACTTTCCGGCCCATATGCTCGACATTCCGATGGATTACGAGAGCTTCGCGGCCGAGAAAGGCCTGGTTGGCCATGGCGGCATCGTGGTGTTCGACGACAGCGTCGATCTCTCGCAGCAGGCCCGCTTCGCCTTCGAGTTCTGCGCCAAGGAAAGCTGTGGCAAGTGCACACCCTGCCGCGTGGGCGCCGTTCGCGGGGTCGAGGTGATGGACCGCATCATCGCCGGCATCGAACCTGACAAGAATTTCGAGGTGCTGGAGGATCTCTGCCAGCTCATGACCGATGCCTCGCTCTGCGCCATGGGCGGGCTGACACCGGTGCCGGTGATGAGCGCGCTCACCCATTTCCCCGAAGATTTCGACAAAGCGCCGCGTATGCCCGCGGCGGCCGAGTGATGGAGCAGTTCCGGTGGCTTTGATTCAGGAAATCGATTACGGCACGCCGATCGCTAAGACGGACAAGCTCGTCACGCTGACGATCGACGGGCAGCCGATCACTGTTCCGGCCGGCACTTCCGTCATGGCGGCCGCGATGATGATGGGGACCCAGATCCCGAAGCTCTGCGCCACTGACTCGCTCGAGCCCTTCGGCTCCTGCCGCCTCTGCCTCGTGGAGATCGAGGGCCGACGCGGCACGCCCGCCTCCTGCACCACGCCCGCCGAGGAAGGTATGGTGGTTCAAACGCAGACGCCAAGGCTCGCCGATCTGCGCCGCGGTGTGATGGAGCTCTATATCTCCGACCATCCCCTCGACTGCCTGACCTGTTCGGCCAATGGCGATTGTGAATTGCAGGACATGGCCGGCGCTGTCGGCCTGCGGGAGGTGCGCTACGGCTACGAAGGCGAGAACCACCTCAAGGCCCCGAAGGACGAGTCGAATCCCTATTTCACCTTCGAGGACTCCAAATGCATCGTCTGCTCCCGCTGCGTGCGAGCCTGCGAGGAGGTACAGGGTACCTTCGCACTCACCATCCAGGGGCGCGGCTTCGATTCCCGCGTCTCGCCGGGCGGAATGGACTTCTTCGGCTCTGAATGCGTGTCCTGTGGTGCCTGCGTGCAGGCCTGCCCGACGGCCACCCTCAACGAGAAGAGTGTCATCGAACTCGGCACGCCCGAGCATTCGGTGGTGACCACCTGCGCCTATTGTGGTGTCGGCTGCTCGTTCAAGGCGGAGATGAAGGGCGAAACCGTCGTGCGCATGGTGCCTTACAAGGATGGCAAGGCGAACGAGGGACATTCCTGCGTCAAGGGTCGCTTCGCCTGGGGCTACGCGACCCACAAGGATCGCATCACCAAGCCGATGATCCGTGAGAAGATCACGGATCCCTGGCGTGAGGTCTCATGGCACGAGGCGCTGGCTCACGCGGCCGGCGAGTTCAAGCGCATTCAGGCCAAGTACGGGCGCAACTCGATCGGCGGCATCACCTCCTCCCGCTGCACCAACGAGGAGACCTTCCTGGTGCAGAAGCTGATCCGGGCCGGCTTCGGCAACAACAACGTCGACACCTGCGCCCGCGTCTGCCACTCGCCGACCGGCTACGGCCTGAAGACGACGCTCGGGACCTCAGCCGGCACGCAGGACTTCGCCTCGGTGGCGGAAGCCGATGTCATCGTTGTCATCGGCGCCAATCCGACCGACGGGCATCCAGTCTTTGCATCCCGCATGAAACGCCGCCTGCGCGAGGGTGCGCGCCTGATCGTCATCGACCCGCGTCAGATCGACCTTGTGAAATCCCCCCACATCGAGGCCGATTACCACCTGCCGCTAAGGCCTGGAACGAACGTGGCGATGATCAATGCTTTCGCCCATGTCAGCGTGACGGAGGGCCTGATCGATGAGGACTATGTGCGCGAGCGCTGCGACCTCAGAGACTTTGAGGCCTGGGCTCGCTTCATTGCCGAGGAGCGCAACTCGCCGGAAGCCGTTGAACACCTGACGGGCGTCCCGGCAGCCGACGTACGGGGCGCAGCCCGCCTCTTCGCCACCGGCGGCAACGCGGCGATCTACTACGGGCTCGGCGTCACGGAGCACAGCCAGGGCTCGACCATGGTCATGGGCATGGCGAACCTTGCCATGGCGACCGGCAATATCGGCCGGCCGGGTGTCGGCGTGAACCCGCTGCGCGGCCAGAACAATGTGCAGGGCTCCTGTGACATGGGTTCGTTCCCGCACGAGTTCTCCGGCTACCGCCACGTCTCGGACGACGCGACGCGGCAGATGTTCGAAACCTTCTGGGGCGTGGAACTCGACAGCGAGCCGGGCCTGCGCATTCCCAACATGCTCGACGAAGCGGTCACCGGCTCCTTCAAGGGTCTCTACATTCAGGGCGAGGACATCGCGCAGTCGGATCCCGACACCCAGCACGTGACGGCTGGCCTCAAGGCTATGGAATGCGTGGTGATCCAGGACATCTTCCTGAACGAGACCGCCAAATACGCCCATGTCTTCCTGCCGGGCTCCTCCTTTCTCGAAAAGGACGGGACCTTTACCAACGCCGAGCGGCGCATCAACCGGGTGCGCAAGGTGATGAGCCCTCTAGGCGGCATGGCCGATTGGGAGGTGACGATCGCATTCGCTGAGGCCCTCGGTTTCCCGATGAATTACGGGCATCCAAGCGAGATCATGGACGAAATCGCGCGGCTCACCCCCAGCTTTGCAGGTGTGTCCTATGAGAAGCTGGAGATGCTCGGTTCGATCCAGTGGCCCTGCAACGACGCTGCGCCCGCGGGTACGCCGATGATGCATGTGGACCGCTTTGTGCGCGGCAAGGGCAAGTTCATGATCACCGAGTTTGTCCCCACGGAGGAACGGACCGGACCTCGTTTCCCCTTGCTGCTGACGACCGGCCGTATTCTCTCGCAGTATAATGTAGGAGCCCAGACACGGCGCACGGCCAACAGTCTGTGGCATCCCGAGGATGTGCTTGAGATTCATCCCTTCGATGCTGAAAGCCGTGGCATCCTCGATGGCGACCTCGTGGCACTCGAGAGCCGATCTGGCGATATCTCACTACATGCCCAAATCAGCGAGCGGATGCAGCCGGGCGTGGTCTACACCACGTTCCACCATGCTAAGACAGGGGCCAATGTCATCACCACGGACTATTCGGACTGGGCGACGAACTGCCCCGAATACAAGGTGACGGCGGTTCAGGTCCGCAGGACCAACAGGCCATCCGACTGGCAGGCGCGGTTCTACGAGGAGGACCGGGCCCTCAAGCGGATCGAGACCGATCTCGATGCGGCCGAGTAAGCGGGGCTCTTCTTTGCCGGCAGTGGTGGAAGCCTCCGCGACGATTGTGAGCTTCGAAGGAGGCCACTGCACACCGGACGCGCGCGCCGTCCCGTCCGAGGTTCCGGTCAATATCGTCTACGGCGGCATCCCGTTTGCCGTTATGATGGCGACGCCCTCCGATCTTGAGGATTTTGCGGTCGGCTTCAGCCTGACGGAGGGCATCATCAAGAGCCTCCAGGATATCAGAAGCATCGCAGTGCAGACGCACGAACGCGGCTTGCGCCTGACGATCGACCTCACGTCGCAACGGCTTCACGAACATCTGGCGCGAAAGCGTGCCCTGTCGGGCCGCACCGGGTGCGGCCTGTGCGGCATCGACGATCTGGCCGCCTTGCCCCAAGCACACCTGCCTAAGGGCGCCGCCCCCAGCCTAACGGCGTCCGCCATTCATCGGGCGCTGAATCAACTCGACCAGGAGCAGCCTCTCAATGAGATCACCCGCGCCGTCCATGCCGCCGCCTGGGCGGATCTCGATGGAAAAGTTGACATCGTCCGTGAGGATGTAGGCCGGCATAATGCCCTCGACAAGCTCATAGGCGCGCTGTGCAGCAATGACATTAACTCCGATCAGGGCTTTGTCATCGTAACCAGTCGCTGCTCCTTCGAACTGGTCGAGAAAGTGGCCGCATTCGGTGCCCGGACACTCGTGGCCATCTCGGCTCCCACTTCGCTGGCCCTTGAGCGTGCAGGACAGCTCGACATTACCCTTGTGGGGATCGCACGGCGCGATGCGATGACAGTCTTCCATGGTCTGAAGCGCATTCGTTCACAGGACGCACTGCTATGAACACCGATAAGCTCATCCGCATGGCCAATCAGATCGCGGGCTTCTTTCGCTCTTACCCGGAGTCGCAGGCCGTGGCCGGGATCCACGACCACCTCGTTGCCTACTGGACGCGCGGCATGCGGGACAATGTTCTAGCTTATGCGGATCGCGGAGGCGAAGGGTTGGATCCGCTCGTCGTCAAAGCGCTGCGGGCATTCACGACGGGACACAGCCCAATCGAGAAGGAGATCGCTGGCCCAGAGAAGGTCGGACAATTAGGGAGTGATGCTGGATAGCAGTAGCCACAGGTATCAAACCAAAATGAGTTTGATTTCCATCCTGCTCGAACTTCGTTCCCTTATGTGGACGCCTTGGTCTGTGCTTTGACCGAGCCCTTCTGTCAGCTCAGACGATCATGAAGCCAGAATCTTCGCCGGGCTATAAGCTGGGGCTGATTAGCCCTGCCGCGGTTCAATACCGGTCATTTTCATTGATTTTGTAGCACTATGGGTCAAGGCAGCAAACCTGCGCACGTGCGCATCCTCGCTCTAACCCAGCCTTGGCCGGCCGAAACGTGGAATTTTCGACTCCGGTGAGCGATCTACATCTCAGATGTGCGTTGTTCCCTTGGCCACGAGAGCCCTGGTTGAGGTATGAGACAGCGCCCAGCCGGGGCGCTTTCATCAGCGGTATCCACAGTGAACTCGGTGCACTGTCACGCGCTTGAGGAGGCGGTCTGCCGGTTGTTGGTCCTCACCGGCGGATGCCCGAGCCAAGCGCACACCTCATCCAGAGATGAGAAATCATGCTCGATCTCCCGGAAGGGCGAGGGCCGTTTGCCTCGCGGCAGATCCTCGAGCAGTTCGGCCGTCCAGGTATAGGGTTGGCGCGAGCCGTTCCTGACGACACTGGCAACAATCGTGTCATCCAGGAAGAGGTCGTAGGCACCGGGCGCGAGCTGGATCAGATGGTAAGTCATGTTGGGTTCTTAGCAGAGGCAGGCGGTTGATCAATCCACGCATCAGCCGTGGCGATGGCGGTAGGACAATCCGACCCTCCTATCAGAGCCGGATGCTGGTTGGGTGACCATCTGGTCCGTGGTGCCTGGGCTGGGGCGGCCTGAGAGCCGTGCTGCTCACCAAGGTGCCGGAGGCCAGCGGCGAACGACGATCATCCATGACCTCAGCCCCTCCCCGCAAGCGGCGCTCGATCAGCCTCTGCGACTCCTTGAGGAGGGTTGCGCGATCAGGCGCGAGGAGAATGGTCGGCCGGTGTCCCTGACGCGCCACGAAGGAGACCCACCCGGCCTGCGTCGGGCCGAACTGGATCCGGTGCTCCAGGAATTCAAGCTCCTCGAGCAAGCCAGGGGCGTGGAGAGCGTGAGAAACGAGGTCGTCCTGAGCCGCCATCGCTCAAGCCTCACACTCGGGGGCTCGGTTGCCCAGCAAGGTTGTGGACGCACCCGAGACAAGGCTCGCGAATAAGGGGGCTTGATCCGGCGTCTGAAGGCCGGCTGGCACAGGAGCGATCGGCTGCTGTGCCTGGACTGGACCCTGCTGCGGCTGTTTCCGCCGCTGCGGGCGACGTGGGCGCTCAAGGGCACGCAGGCGGTGGTGCCGATCACCGGATGCAATGCCAAGCGGGTTCTGTTTGGGGCCATCGACCTGCGAAGCGCTCATCGGGTGGTGCTGATCCGCAATCGCGCCGCTCAGGCCGATGCCCAGGCGTTCCTGCGCGCTCTGCGGCGCCTATACCGCAACGCTGGCTGGCTCTGGCTGCTGACGGACCGGGCCAGCGCCCACATCGCCCCGCAAACCCTGGCGCTGGCCACCCGGCTGCGGATCGGCTTCGTGTGGTTGCCCCGGCAGGCGCCCGAACTGAGCCCGATGGATCAACTCTGGCGCGAGCTCAAGCGGCTGATTGCGGCCAACCGACAGGCAGCCTCCATCGATGCTCTGGCCGCCGATGCCGCGGCCTGGGTTCTGACGCTGACGCCGCAGCAGGCGCGTCGTAAGGCTGGTATGGCATCCAAACACTTCTGGCTCCGAAAGCTGTTGCAGAACTTTTGGCGACCTACTTAGCACTTGAGCACTTCAGTGATGGTCGCCCCTACGAAAATAACTTCTTATTGTGCTTGTTCAGGGGTGATGTCACGATAACTTTTGGTCAGGGCCTCTGCGGTAGGAACGGTAGCATTACCAAGTCTGTCAGCTACAAGCGCCATCGGTTCCCGCCTCAGATCATCGCTCATGCCGTTTGGCTGTACTTCCGGTTCCCTCTGAGCCTGCGGCTGATCGAGGAGATGCTGCTCGAACGCGCAATCGTTGTCTCCTATGAGACGATCCGGCGATGGGGCAAGAAGTTCAGTCCGGAATATGCTCGGCGCCTCCGGCGCAAGCTGCCACGCCGGACTGACATTTGGCACCTGGATGAAGTGGTTATCAGCATCGTTGGTAGGAAGCATTGGCTGTGGCGCGCCGTCGATCAGGATGGCTATGTGCTCGACGAGATCGTCCAAGGCCGGCGCAACACCATGGCGCTGAAGCACATCATCACTCAGCTTGAGATCCCCCTTTCGGCGAGCCCCTGCCGCCTTCTGGTGCGCCCGCACGCTCGTGCCATCGAGGAACACCATGCCGAGCTGGATTCCAGATTGCTGAACAAGGTTCAGCAAGCGCTCCCAGACGCCAGCGCGTGCCCAGCGGATGAAGATCTGGGCGGCCCGCCACCAGGGTCCCAATTCCTCCGGGACAGCCCGCCACTTGGCTCCGTTCTGATGCCGCCACAGGATAGCCGAGAGGGTGCGCCGCAGGTCCTGTGGCGGGGTCTTGCCTTTCGGCCGGCACGCCTCAATCAGAGGCTCCAGAAGAGCCCATTGCCCGTCGCTGAGCATTGCTCCTCCTCATCGCAGAGGAGCAAAACGCAAGTCGATCCAATCAGTTCAAGCGACAACACGCCCTAGCGGGATGGTAGGCCGGGACCAGCTCGAAAGGCTGCCCGGCCTTTTTCATTGCATAGGATAATGGGTTCTGGCGGGGTCGGAGGTGCTATTGCGCCTGTAGGAGGAGTTCACAGAGGGGAAGTTTCTCGTAAACCTCGCGGTATGACGATGCATGAATGCCATCCGCCATAGATCCGGCCCTTGCGACACCGAAATGCTGGGAAGATGGTAGATTCACAAATGACAAATTCTGCTGGATTCGCCATGGCCGCCTGAGCCTGCATGGCAGCTCGGTCCCGCACCGGTTCCGTCAAGCGGCGGCTGCGGCTTGTCTCTGCAAGGGATCAGCCCCTTGCGGAGGCCATCATGCACCAGGGTCAGTGGACAATCAGGCGAGGCTGGATCGACGGCCCGAGTGCACAGACGCGCTGGGACAAAGCCTATCAGCTGCTCGTGGAGGACGCGCCAGCACGGCCAAGCTGTGATCGGGGCGATCACCCAAAGCCCGGGCGACAGGAGAGCCACCATGCCGATCGCAGCCGCCTATGCGCGCGAGTCAACCCAGCGTCAGACCGAAGTTCCTGGCGCTGTTGCTTGGACCTCGCAGCATGGCGTCTGTTGCATCTCCGGGTTGACCAACCGCAAGCATGTCCTGTGATCTTACACATCGAAGCAGTGCCAACAGCGTGCTGACAATGATGCCCAGGAACTCCTGCTCAGTTTAACCTGGGTGAGAGCCATCGCTCAGCAACAGGTTCATTGTCAGGTGCGGGTTGGGACCAATCCCTCACCGGCCCGCTCCTGAAACGGAATACGATGAAGATGACTCCCTCACCGGTGCTCGCCAGTGGGGGAGTTTTCTATGGGGCTGCAAGCCTATCAAGACTGACCCAAGCCTGATCCCCGGCCGGGCTTACCCCGAGTGATCGTCAATCGGCGCCGACCGTCGGCCAGTCATGGGAGAATGCAATGCCTTGGCTGAGTGACGCAGAAAGGAAATTCAGTCAGGTCATGATCAGCGCCGATGCTATTGATCCTCACGAAAGCCCCGGTTCTTCCCCATTGGCGTCAGCGCCTGGGAGCCGGCAGGCGGTCGGGAGGAATTGGGATCGTGATCTCCCGCATGTCGGGCTGGATTAGGGTCGCCAGCGCGACCATGACGGCAAAGCCGAGCCCGGCCAAGATGACCAGGATGACAAGAATCCGGACAAGGGTGGGCACGGGCGCCTCTTCAAGCTCTCCTGCATTGCTTACACGTTGGTGAACTCGCCGGGATGAAGATAGACCGAAAGCCGTCGCCCTTAGGGCGTTGGCCTTCCGCATGCCGAGCCTGCGCTTGGACGAGCCGGGCCGGAAGCGCAGTCTGGCGAACAAGTCCCCTGCTGTCCTGATCCGCAGACGCCTCTGGATCGTTGACCTGTCAGCTTGCCTGGAGTTGTGAGAATCGTTCACGGGAGGAAGCGGATGCCTGTCTTCATGCGTGAGTTGGCCTTTGCCGCGGATCGCCCGATGGAGAACGCGGGCGACTGGTGGCACTTGGTCCTCGATACCGACGCGCCAGGGCTTTATGTGGAACACACCTGGATCCATGCGAGCCCCCATGCGGATGGCGAGACAACGCGTGGTACGCAGCGCTTCGGGATCAACGACTTTCTCACTCTGGCCGAGGGGCAGCCGGCACATCCGATGCTGACGAGCGCCCTCAAGGAAATGTTCCGCGAGGGAGCCCCCACCTCCGCGTAGCGTCGTCATCAGCAGTGCCTTCCGCACGCACACCAATAGGCGCGGCCGATCCGACTTGGGCCCCTCAAGTCGAGGCGACTGTCATCATCGGATCGCGCTCATCCGCATTGGGATGAGGACGCCGTCTGACGGGCCCGTGACGCGTGTCGGCCGGGAAGCGACCCACGGCCGGTCCGATCTCCGAGAGGTGTCGGCGATAATGGTCAGAACCTGCGCGACTATTGCCGTCTCCCGTGCGCGAGCGCCCTCCCGTTCGTTTTCACTCCGCCGGGGCAGCAGGCGCGATGCCCGTGACCTGCGCCGAGGGCTCCTCGCTGAGCCAGCGGTAGAGCACGCCGCCAAGTGCTCCGCCGATCAGCGGTGCCACCCAGAACATCCAGAGCTGCGCCAGGGCCCAGCCTCCGACAAACAGGGCCGGGCCAGTGCTGCGGGCCGGGTTCACCGAGGTGTTGGTGATCGGGATGCCCACGAGATGGATCAGGGTGAGACTGAGGCCGATGGCGATGGGCGCGAAGCCCGCCGGCGCCTTGCCGTGCGTCGCCCCCATGATGATGAACAGGAACATCATGGTCAGCACTACCTCGGCGATGAAGCCCGAGATCATGCTGTACTGGCCGGGCGAATGGGCGCCGTAACCGTTGGCAGCAAAACCCTTGGCCAGATCGAAGGTGGGCGAGCCGGTCGCGATGGCGTAGAGCGCCGCCGAAGCGATTACCGCGCCGACCACCTGCGAGATCACGTAGGGCAGGACATCGTGCCTGGGGAAACGCCCGCCCGCTGCCAGCCCGACGGTCACGGCTGGGTTGAGGTGGCACCCGGAGATGTGGCCGATGGCGTAGGCCATGGTGAGCACGCTCAGGCCGAAGGCGAGCGACACGCCAAGCAGGCCGATTCCAACGTCCGGGAAGCCGGCGGCGATGACTGCGCTGCCGCAGCCGGCGAAGGTGAGCCAGAAGGTGCCGATACCCTCCGCCACGCATCTGTGAATGTTCTGACTGTTGTGCAGGTCCATGGGCTCCTCCCTGGGTTTACGAAAAACCATTAGGTTACTGGAGGGGCGTCGACAGAAGAATCGATCAAAGCAGGCCCGTCGGCGCCTAGGTCTGACGCAGGACTTTGGATAACTGCCAGTAGAATATCCCCTTCCGCCAAGACAGAAAAGCTGGCTGGAACGGTTCAGCCCAATCCGGGTGGAGGGTCCGTTCAGGGTCACGCACTGACGATTCCCTGCCCTTCAGGAACGTCCGCAGTTCCCTGCCGGAGCTGACATTCAGCTTACTTCCGAGACGTGCCAAATGTATGGTCCGGCCGTGCGTCGCAAGATGAATTTGGCAGACTGACGAACGTGAGAGCTGCATCAATGTATTAGGCCTCTGTGTAGAGCCTTTTGCTCTGGGCCAGCATGGGTATCCGCGCGCATCCAGGACTCGCTAGGCGAAAGACCTCGGCGGGACAGCCGCTGATTAGATCATCGACTTCATCGTCGTCTCCTCAGGGCTGATGGCTATCGATTGTGTCTGAAGCGCTCTTACGCGGCATGAGAGACGCTCCTTGGCTGGTACGCATGGCCTCGGGCCAGCACCGCCCAGGCGATGCGGGCGAGCTTGTTGGCGAGCGCGATCACCAGCATGTTGCGATGCAGCCTCCGGCCCGCGGTCTCGATCCAGGGCCACAGGCCGAGCCTTGCCCTATGCGGGCGAGTCACCAGCACGATGTGAGCCGCCTGCACGAACAGCGTCCGCAGATACGTGTTGCCGCGCCTGGAGATCTTGCCCAGGATCGTGCGGTCGCCGGTTGATTCCTGCTTCGGCACCAGCCCGAGCCAAGCGCCGAAGTCCCGCCCCTGTTTGCACCCAGCCCCGGTGCCAATCGCCGCCACCATGGCGGATGAGATGATCGGCCCCACGCCCGGCACGCTCATCAGGCGCTGACAATGCTCGTCCTGGGCAGCGAGCGCCTCGATCTCAGCCGAGACATGGGCGATGCGCTCATCCAGCCGATGCCAGTCCTCCATCAGATCAGTGATGAGGCGCACCAGCCGGGGCGAGAGGGCGTCAGAGGACGAACCCAGGATGCCAGGCAAGGCCTGCCGCAAGGGCGCAAGCCCCTGGCGCACGGTGAGGCCGCGCTCGAGCAGCAGGCCACGGATCTGGTTGGTCACGCCGGTGCGCTGGCTGACCAGGCGCGAGCGCACCCGATGCAAGGCGAGCAGGTCCATCTGGTCTGGGGTTTTGATCGCCACGAACGACATGGTCGGCCGTTGCACCGCCTCCGCGATCGCCTCGGCATCGCGATAATCGTTCTTATGCCCTTTGAGGAACGGTTTGATGTATTGGGCCGGGATCAGGCGCACGTCATGGCCGAGCGCTTGGAGCTGACGGCCGATGTGATGGGCTCCGGCACAGGCTTCCATGCCGATCAGACACGGCGGAATGTGGGCCAGGCGCTGCGGGAGCTGGGTACGGGAGAGCTTGATGCGCAGCACGATGGCGCCACGTTCATCCTGACCGACGAGATGGAAGCTGTTCTTGCCCAGATCGATGCCCAGGGTGGCAATGGCGGCAGAGAAAGAAGACCGTGACATGGGACGTGCTCCTTGCGTGGCTCGAAGCCCCACAGCTTACGAACAAGC
>NZ_QDGA01000103.1 GCF_003347665.1 Microvirga calopogonii | reverse complement strand
CACTACTTTGGCAGGCATGAGGAACCAGGCGAGGCCTGCCGACGTCTTCTCGGAAGGATGGTCCGCAGGAGGTTGTCATGAGCACCTCAGTGGCGTGGGAACACGAACTTCAGTCCTGGCTCGAACCCTTCCTCACCCCTCTTCACCATCCGGCTCGCCGGCGCATGTGCCCGCTCTATGTGGCGGGCCTGATCGGGCCAGGTGAGCGCAAGAGCCTGCAGCCGATGGCCGCCCGGGTGGCGCCCGCCGACTATGACCAGCTGCATCACTTCGTGGCCGTGGGCCCGTGGGACGAGGCGCCGCTCGAGGCCGAACTCCTGGCTCAGGCCACCCGGCTCGTTGGCGGGCCAGACGCGATCCTGGTGATCGACGACACGGCGCTGCTCAAGAAAGGCACGCACTCCGTGGGTGTCGCCTCGCAATATGCCGGAGTGGTGGGCAAGCAGGCCAATTGTCAGAGCCTGGTGTCGCTCACCCTCGCCAAGGGTGAGGTGCCGGTCCCGATCGTTTTGCGGCTGTTTCTGCCCGACACCTGGATCCAGGATCCCGAGCGCCTGCAGCAGGCGGGCGTGCCCGAGGCGTTCTGGACGCAGCGCACCAAGCCGGAGATCGCCCTGGAGGAACTCAAACGTCTGCTGCAAGCCGGCGTAAGCTTCGGGGCGGTGCTGGCCGATGCCGGCTATGGCATCAGCGGGCCCTTCCGGCAGGCACTCTCAGCCTTAGGGCTGCTGTGGGCGGTGGGCATTCCGCGCATTCAGAAGGTCTACACGGCGGACGTGCAGATGATCACGCCCCCGCCCTCGCGCGGCCGACCCCGCACGCGGCTCATCCCAGATCAGGAGGCGATCGCGGCCGAAGCCATGCTGGCCACCGCCTCCTGGCGTCAGGTCACCTGGCGGCGCGGCACCAAGGGTCCGCTGAAGGCGAAGTTCGCAGCCGTGCGCGTGCGGGTGGCTGATGGGCCTGAGGTGCGTCTTCAGGGACGGACCGGTCAGCATCTGCCCGGCGACGAGGTGTGGCTCGTGGGCGAGCATCGCCCCTCAGGCGAGCGCAAATACTACCTGTCCAACCTGCCGCCCGACACGACGCTGAAGCAATTGGCTTCTCTCATCAAAGCCCGGTGGGTGTGCGAGCAGGCGCACCAGCAGCTCAAGGAAGAGCTCGGGCTCGATCACTTCGAGGGCCGCTCGTGGCGCGGGCTGCACCGACACGCGCTGCTGACGCTGATCGCGTATTTGTTCTTGCAGCATCTGCGGCTGCAGGCCGCCACAGGGGGAAAAAAGAAAAGCCGGCGGACCACCGCCACAACCGACGCTGCCGGCCGTTCGGCGCATGCTGCTTGATCATCTGGCGCATGCCATGCGCCTCCGATGTCCCTTCTGCCGTGCCCGCTTCACCCTAGGTTCACTGATGAAAGTGCCAAAGTAGTGCTAATGCGGAGCGACCACATCTCACCCCGTGGTCAGGCGTTGAATCCAAAGACGGCCGACGGGTGAGGGTACTGTAATTGTTGCCTCTAGCGATAAGCCTCGCCTACTGCAGAGGCTGTTCGCCCGACGAGCCGCATAAACCTGTAGACCTCTCTCACAAGAGAAGGATCTGATGCTGTCTGGAAAACGCAATCGTACAGAAGATATTCTTAAGTCGGCCGATTTACGAAGATTTCAGGTGAAAGCCACGTGCGTTCTTATGTTGACGTCGTGCCGGTAAGATCTTAGGCCATCATCATTCAATTTTATATTCAGCAGATGAGATGACGCGGAACACCAAGCCTTTCTCGGTCGAGATCAAGAAGTCCCGCGTTCAGGGTCAGCGTCCTCACCTCTCGCCAAGGCGCCTGCTTGAGCTGACCTTGGTTGAGGCCCCCGCGATTTTTCCGAAGGAAGAGCCTCAAGCGACGGCTGAGTTACCTCCTACCCCACGCATCCTGCCGAGCATCGTCGAGCCCTTGTGGAGCAGTTCAGAGCCCGTTGAACCTGTCCGACGCAAGCGCTCTTCAGTTAAGGCCCATCGGGGACAGTTGGGATCTGATTTGACTGCGACAGCCTTTGAGGATGCGGAAAACGCACGTGCAGGAGATCAGCTGAGTGCCAGTGCCGTGCCGCAGACGGATGGCGCTCTTGGTGCTGCCGAGGACCCAATACCTGTCCATGACGCTCAGCCCACACAAGGTGAGCGTGTGAGGGCCGGATCACGGGAGCCACGGAAGAAGGCCCCTCCAGTCGGTGAACAGGAGATAGCATCTGAAACAATACCAGAGGCAGAGATGACTGTACCATCAGTGACCCAGTCGAATGCAGTCCCGCGCAGGCTGACGAAGCGTCAGGCCGCCGCAGCTCAACTCCCGCGCCATGAACGCTGGAAGGGGCGCCTTCATCCGGCTGTCTGGTAAGTTCGTTATTCCGTCGGAGTTGTAGATCTACCTCGCGCCGCCGCCACGACGTCCGCCGGTGGTACGCCGCGATGCCACAGGACATGGACGGTGCGATAACGCGGTGGCGCAAGGCCAGCGGCGCGGCAGGCCGCAACAGCCTGATCATGCGCCCTGCGAATACTGCCAAACGGCGCTTTGTCGCCCTGCCTCCAAGCGTCGGGGCGACCGCTCAGGATAGCGCGCCAGATGATGACCAGTTTCAGGTGCGGAAAGCTGCGGCCTTTCCGCGTGGTCTTTGGCCTGAAGGCCCGCTCTGGCCCATGCGTCGCGCGTTCTCGAGCCAAAGCGAAGCGACGCTGGAGGGCGCGGTGGGAGAGATCATGACCTTCATCCGCTGGATTTGCGCCACGCTGCTCCGCATCACGCAAGGCCGTCCTCAACCGTGCGATCCGCCAGGCTGGAATAGCTTCGAAATGTTCAGCGCTCATCTGATTTTGCCACTGGATCGCGTCTGTCCTACCATGCAGGGGCGGAAGTGGCCCATCCCAAGCGTCTCCTCAACTGCTGCCTGGCTCTTCCTGCGATTGCTGTGGCTGCGGCTGACCGGTAACACGCTCCCACCAGGCATCAGCCCGCGCCTCGAACGTCTGACCGCCCCTACCATCGCTCTGATAGAACTGACCGGGTTGGATCCCGGGAGAGTAAGTCTGCTCAACCCAGCCACGCGGATCATCATGCGGAAACTGGTAGCCGACGTGGCCCAACTTGGCTGCTCCGGCGTAGTGCCCGTCCCGCAAGTGCGGAGGCACCGGGATCATCGGCTGCGATTTGACGTAAGCCATCGCCGCACTGATGCCGCGGCAGGCCGAATTTGATTTCGGTGCCCGGGCGATGTGCAGGGCTGCGTGCGCCAGGACGATCTGGGCCTCCGGGTAGCCAACATGCTGGACGGCCGTGAGAGCCGCTGCCGCAGTCTGCAGGGCGGTGTTGTCGGCAAGGCCTACATCCTCCGAAGCGTGGATGAGAATGCGGCGGGCAATGAAGCGGGGATCCTCGCCGGAATGGATCAGGCGGGCCAGCCAATAGAGGGTGGCGTCCGGATCAGAGCCGCGCATCGATTTGATGAAGGCAGAGATCGTGTCGTAGTGAAAGTCGCCTTTACGATCGAAGGGCAGCGGGGAGGCCTGATAGACCTCGTCCACCATGGCTCCAGTGATCGGGACGGTTGAGCCGGGGGGAGATCCGAGCACCAAGGTCTCAAGGGCGTTCAAGACGCGACGGGCGTCACCTCCGGCCCGGCCCGTGAGCTGCTTCATGGCATCCTCATCAAGGCGGACATTCAGATCCTTGTGGCTCATGAGAAAGGCGACCGCGCGCTCTACGACCTGGCGCAGGTCCTCCAGCGAGTGCGGCTCCAGCTGGAAGATGGAGGCACGGGAGACGAGGGCAGGGGTGAGCACGTGATAGGGATTGCCGGTCGTGGCGGCAATCAGGTCGAAGGTGCCAGTTTCGGTGAGATCGAGGAGGTAGTCCTGCTGCGCGCTGCTGAAGCGGTGGATCTCGTCGATGAACACCAGGATGTCCTTGGCCTGAGCCTCCTGAGCCACAGCCTTGATGTCAGAGACATTGCTGCTGGCCGGGTGCAAGGAGCGGAACTCCTTCTTCATCTCCTGGCCAATCGCCCGGGCAATCGTGGTTTTGCCCACTCCTGGCGGGCCAAAGAGGATGACAGTGCCAAGACGCCCCGCTCGGACGCGCCGCCGCAGCGGCCCGTTCGATCCAAGGATATGCTGCTGGCCGATGAGCTCGTCGAGGGTTTGCGGGCGGATCTCGGCGGCAAGCGGCTGGGGACGCTGCTCCCGGGCCTTGGAGAAGAGGTCGGCTTTCATCATGGACGTCGAAGCTTTGAATGATCAGCGGGGCTTGAGTGCTTGAGCGGAGAAGGGTTCAGAGAAGCTCGAATGAGCGTTTCTGGGCTTCTTTAGCATGTGAAGACCAGCAGACGACACACGAGAGTCAATCGGGTTTAGGGTTGGCGAAGTGCTCAAGCATGATTTCGCCGGAACAGAGCTTCAGGGTTTTCGACATTTTTATGAGCTCCAGAAATGCGAAAGCCCGCTGGAGGGCGGGCTGAGCATCACCTGCAAAGCTGAAGCGTGTTAGGCTGCAGCAGCCGAAGTGCGCGCAATGTTGTGAATGTCGTACCGGACGATGCCAAGATCGCTGAGTTCACGATCACCAAGCTGCGACAATTCCCGAACCGTCTCGCGATAGCGCAGGTACGCACGGATTTGGGAGAGGATGTAAGTGACGAACATATTCTGCCTTTAGGTGCTAACTACCTCGCCCAGCGAGGAATTTTTGATTGTCTCCGATGGAATCTATATGGGTTTGGAGCACCTC
The DNA here is from genome assembly GCF_003347665.1 of Microvirga calopogonii. Classification (GTDB taxonomy): domain Bacteria; phylum Pseudomonadota; class Alphaproteobacteria; order Rhizobiales; family Beijerinckiaceae; genus Microvirga; species Microvirga calopogonii. The sequence goes on along the minus strand of NZ_QDGA01000103.1, from coordinate 11,304 downwards.
ATTCGGGAGTGATCATAAGGTAAGTGGGTTATGCTTTGTGAGCATGGCGACCGTAGCCGTACTCCTATAGGCAAGCTGCCGGACGACCTCGCTCTAGCCCACTTTCAGAATGATCTGCAGAGCCGGAAGTGCTGATCCACCCACTGAGCCGGACGCACGCCAGTGCACGTCCGATGGGGAGATCCGAGGGTAGATGAACGCCCTCTGGGATGAATTGGACGAGATCCGCGAAAGGGCCCTCCGCGCATTCCAGGTAGCCTGACGCCTCTGACATCAGCCACCGGAAGTAACCATCCGAGCAAGAACCATAACCTCAAGGGATTGTTGATCTATCCCTTTGCGTTCATTGCGACTTAGCGTTGGGCATCTACGGTTGAAGGTGGTCTCCAAGGGAGCCGCAAGCGTGGAACGGGTGGTGGTAACGCGTACAGGGGATGATGTCTGGTCGGTCTCGCACGACGGGCGAAGCATCTCAGTTCACTCCACAGAGGACCAGGCACTCTCCGCGGCGTTTGCCTTGGCCTCAAAGCGCAAGCGGCAGGGGTTTGAAGCCGTTGTCGTGATTGCACGAGTGAGATGAAGGCGATGACGCGCTTATGCCCACGGTCCTATCTGTCGCCTATTGTAGGATTTCCTCAACATGGCTGACGATGATGACAAGCTCCTGGTGGCTCGTCCGAAGTCGCCCGCCAATGACAGGCTGTCGCGTGTCCTTGAATGGTTCGGTTTGCTGGTTGCCCTAGGTGTTCTCGGCTGGGCCCTCGTCTACACGCTCGGTTAGTCGCCGAGAAGCAGATGCGCCTTGGCCCGGCCTCCGGGAGGCACTCGCAGCAGATGCATGCAGATGCCGCGCGATCCGACGAGATCCCAGCGAAATAGGAGAGGCCCTGGCGCCCCTCACAGCTGCCGTTGCCCCGCACGATGCTACAGGTATCTTGGTCCGCCATCTTTTCGCTCCTCAATCCTCAAGGAGGGCTTCGCGCTGGAGAGCGAATACCCATAGCGACGCCCGCTAACCGGCTCCCTTCAGAAGGCTATGGTGCTAACCTAAAGCTTCAATCTTCTCGTCGTGCGGCGAGAAGTCGGCTGCAAGCGTCTGCTGCAGAATCCTGTCGCGGATCACCCGCTTCATGCTACCTACCCGGCGGGCCATGGCATAGACCCGATCTTGCAGGGCTGTCACATCTGCCATGACCTGAAACGGCGGCTCCGGTGGAAGCGGTAGCGCAAGGTGCATTTCCAATTCAGTCAACAGGTCCGCAATCACCGTGTTGTCGTCGCGCAGTCGGTGCAGTTCTGCCTCGAGCATGTCTGATGTCTCCTCCGCCTGTCGGGCCACCAAGTTCTGACTACTGGGGCATGACCACGGTCAGGTAAGGGGCTGAAGGCTTCTCGTTGGCCCCGACCGGACCGGGCACCTGGTTCCGGACCGGCGTCAGGCTCTTGAGATAGCTGGCGAGAGCCCGGGCATCGGCATCCGTGAGCTTGCCGTACGAGTGGTAGGGCATGACCGGCACAAGCTGACGTCCGTCCGGCCTGACGCCGGTTCGCACTGCCTTGATGATATCGGCTTCGCTCCAGTTGCCGAGCCCCGTCTCGGGATCAGGGGTCAGGTTGGGTGGATAGAAGATGCCGAGGCCGGGGATCTGGAAACCCACCTCCGATCCAGCCAAAGGACGCTGCAGATCGGGTTTGCCGAGGAAGGTACCGGGCGTATGGCAGCCGGTGCAATCCATGATGGTCGCCAGGTACTCGCCGCGCTGGGTCTGGCTCTCGGCGAGGGCTGATGGAACTGACAGGAGGAGGCTACTGGCTGCCAAAACGGCCGAGATGATGGATCTCATGGAGCTTCTCTGACTGAGGGTGAACCCAGCCAAAGTGCCAGATGCCAAACGGGAGTGAAGTGCGCAGAAGGTGTAGAGCGACGACTGCACCTATCTTGGACTTCTTGTCAAAACTCACCCAAGGGTTATCGAGTCATGCGAGCCTAGAAATCCGGGTTCGAGACCGATTTGAGGGCACCCGCTGACGTCGTTCACATGACGAAAGATCCTACAGCTAGTTCCATAATGTTTGTTACCGGTCCTGCGCGTGTAGGCGCAGAGTTAAAATGTCCCACTGTGGCAAACTAGGAATGTCACACTCCCGCTTTCGAATGATGCGGGAGAATGCCGATGGGACTGATTGCGATGCGCCCTGCCTCACACCTGCTGGCTGACCAGCCACACTGGTGACAGAACTCTGTTCAAGCCATAGTGGCCAGTGCCTCTTTTGTCACCTCGTATCGATACCGCTCACCCGTGAGAATCCTGCAGACCTCATCCACAGCCGTTGCGCCCTGGCGCAGGTAGGTCTCGTGACTATGCCCGGCAGCGTGCGGCGCAAGGGTGAGAGACCGAGTAAAAGGCGACGACGAAAGTTACCGTAGCCCACGGGCTAAGTTAGATGGCCGAGAGCATCTAGGTCTGGCAGATCCCTAAGAGACGCTAGAGGCATCTGGAAGGAATGGGTGACACGCTCTGTCGGCCCTCTCATCGTTACGTCATAACCTATAGAAAGTCGAGGAATGAACCCTCGCGGCTCGGCCTTTTGACAAGGGACCAACTAAAGTCGAATTGGACATGGCGGCTTATCGGGGCAGCTTGTTCAACATTCTGAACAGGGTTCATATATATGTCCGACACCGTCCGGTCTGCGGCTCGCGTCCTCGACATTCTTGAATATCTTGCCGGCGCGCCTGAGGGAGCGACCTTGAGCGAGTGTGTGAGTGCCCTTGGTATGCCCAAGAGCAGCACTCTCATGCTGCTGAGAACCGTGGCGGCCCGAGGCTACGCAGTTAAAGACGGTGACGACCGCTACCGTTTGAACAATGCATTCGCCAAGTACGGTTTCGGCTGGGGCGGCCACCGCCTGACCCGACTGATGGCGGTCGCGGAACCGATCATGCACGATCTATGCCGGGCGGTAGGCGAGACAGTCCTGCTTGGCGTGAGCGGATCCACGGGCATTAAGACGATCGGCAAGGTCGTCTCAGACCAGATCGTCCATTACGATCATGATATCTCGGAAGAGATAGCACCGTACTGCACGGCAATGGGCCGCGTTCTGATGGCCTACTCACCACCGCAGCAGGTCGAATCCATGTTGACGGCATGGCCGCTCGTCAAGCTCACGCCGAAAACCGTTACGGATCTCGGTGAGTTGCGGAACATCATCAAGCGCACCCATGATCAGGGGTACGCGATCGTCGAAGAGGAATTTGCGTCCGGCGGCACCGGAATAGCCGCACCCATCTTCGACCAGAATCGCCAAATCTTCGCAATGCTCGATGTCGGTGCCGTCACAAGCCGGTTCCACGACAAACGCGACATCATCATTCAGCACCTGTGTCAGTCCGCTGAACACGTGACGAACGCAATGAACCACAAATCCGCAACCTAGAGCATCGGACGCTTTGTCGGACCCGCTTGGTTCCCCACCTTTGCCCAGTAGAGAGGGATGGGGCGTCGTGGATCCGACTTTTGGTCCGATGCTCTAGCATTTCCTGAGGGGAGAGAAAGAATGCTGACTCAAGCTACTATGGGGGCTGCGGACGCTGCTCCGCAAATGTCATTAGCGAAACGCCGCCGCCAGTTGATGGCGGCCTCAATCGGTAACGTCCTGGAATACTACGACTTCGTTGTCTACGCATTCCTCGCAGGGATGATCGCAACCAAGTTCTTTCCCAATGAGAGCGAAGTCGCAGCCCTTCTCGCATCGTTCGCTGCCTTCGGTGTGGGGTTCCTCGCGCGCCCATTGGGGGGCGCTATTATCGGTCGCATCGGTGACGTGAAGGGCCGTAAAGCTGCTCTCCTCATCACGATCTTCGGAATGGCGCTGGGCACGGTTGGCATCGGCCTCCTGCCGACCTTCGAAACCATCGGGGTCTTGGCTCCCATTCTTCTTGTCGGCATGCGATTGATCCAAGGCCTTGCTGCCGGCGGGGAATGGGGCGGTGCGACAGCCTTCATCGTGGAGTCGGCTCCAGAGGGACGTCGTGGGCTTTTCGGCGGCATTGGGCAGGCGTCAATTGCTGCCTCGAACCTTCTTGGAAGCATTGTTGTCGCTCTTGTGACGGCCGCGTTCACAACCGAGCAGATGAACGATTGGGCGTGGCGCGTTCCCTTCCTGCTGGGCGGCGTTCTTCTTCCTATCGGTTTCTATATGCGGAGGAATATCGAAGAGACCCCAGCATACGAGGCGGCTCAGAAAAAGCCTAAGGAGGCGTCTGCCGATCACGGCTCTGCTGTTGGCATGATGGCAAAAGCATTCGGCTTCACGATCATCTGGACCGTGTCTTACTACATCATGCTGAGCTATATGCCGACCTTCCTGACCAAGCACGCGGGCATCACGCAGACGCAAGCATTGTGGGGAAATGCGATCGCCTTGACAGTGCTCGTCATCGCCACTCCGTTCTTTGGACATCTGTCTGATAGGATCGGCCGTAAGCCCCTGCTGCTGGCTTGCTGCGCAGCATTCATCATCCTGCCCTATCCACTCTTCTCCGTGATCCTGGCCAACGCGTCGCTTGCGACAATCGTTTCGATCCAGATCTTGTTCAATCTCTTCATTGCCGCCTTCTCGGGCGCGGGTCCGTCCGCTCTCTCCGAATTGTTCCCGACCCATTCGAGAACCACTCTGATGTCGACCGGATACAGCCTCTCGACTGCAATCTTTGGCGGATTTGCGCCGTTCATCTCCACATGGCTGATCAGCGTGACGAATTCTCCAATCTCGCCGACCTACTACCTGATCATCGCCGGCATCGTGTCGGGGGCGGTGATCTGGAACTTCCGTGAAACCGCGCACGAGAAACTGCGCTGATCGCAAATTTTAGAGGATATCGATAATGTCACAACCAATTCTGGTCTGGGGTGCCGGCGCGATCGGCGGCACCTTCGGAGCGGCTCTCGTCCGCGCCGGCCGGGACGTTACGTTCGTCGACGTGGTTCCGGAACATGTTGAGGCTATTCGCGATCCGGAGCGTGGGCTCCGGATCACCGGCCCAGTCGATCCGATGGTGGTGAAGGCTCCGGCTTTTCTTCCGGAGGAACTGAAAGGGACCTGGAAGCGGATTTATCTTGCTGTCAAAGCCCAGCATACTGAGCAAGCCTGCCGCGCTTTGCTGCCGCACCTGGCTGCCGACGGGTTTGTCGTCTCGTTGCAGAACGGCCTGTGCGAGAGAACGATTGCCGAGATCGTTGGGCCCGAGCGCACCGTAGGCGCATTCATCAATTTTGGAGCAGATTGGATCGGGCCCGGCGAAGTCCACTTCGGGAACAGAGCGGCGGTTGTCACAGGAGAGATCGACGGGCGGATGACACCGCGCCTGGATGACATCCTTGGGGATCTGCGCACCTTTGAGCCGGACGCCATCAAGACCGATAACATCTGGTCCTACCTCTGGGGCAAGCTTGCCTATGGGTCACTTCTGTTCGCTCAAGCGGTCGGCAACCTTGGGATCGCTGACTGCCTGGAAAGGTCCGAACTCCTGCCTCTCTGGCGTGAGCTGGCGGGCGAGATCGTGAACGTTGCTCGTGCTGAAGGTGTCGAACCTCGCGGCTTCAATGGCTTCGATCCCAACGCGTTCGGGAAGGGTGGGACGGAAGCTGCGGCTAAGGCAAGCGTTGCGGCGATGGTCGCGTTCAACCGCCCGAATGCAAAGACCCATTCCGGCGTTTGGCGTGACCTCGCCATCCGCAAGCGTCGCACCGAGGTCGATATGCAACTGCTCCCCATCGTCGGGATCGGACGTAGGCATGGACTGTCCTGCCCGACATTGGAGCGACTGATCGCGATGATCCACGAGATTGAGCAGGACCGGCGCGACCTCTCCGACAACAATCTTACGGAGCTTCTGAAGCAATGACCTTGGATTTCAGAGGGAAGACAGTCGCCGTCAGTGGCGCCGCCCTTGGGTTCGGGCGGGCAATTGGCGCGAGCTTTGCAGCCGCAGGCGCTCACGTCTACGGATGTGATATCCTCAAAGCTCCAGACGACGGGGCACCGATTTCGCTTGCGAAGGTCGATCTGCTGGACCGGCAGGCCGCCGCGCAGTGGATTGCGTCAATCGAGAGCGAGACCGGTGGTTCCGTCGACGTTCTCGTTTGCAACGCGGGCGGCGTCGCCGGCCAGGCGCATCGTCCGTTCGAGGAGGTGGGGGATGAGGACTGGAACCGGGTGATTGAGATCAATCTCGGTTCGACCTTCTCCCTGTGCAGAGCGGCTGCTCCGGGCATGAAACGCGCTCGCCAGGGGGCCATCGTGACGATCTCCTCAGGCGCGGCCCTCCAGGCGTCTCTCACCGGCGTGCAGGCCTATTGCTCGGCCAAACACGCTGTGCTCGGCCTGACCCGGCAGTTGGCGCACGAGCTTGGGCCATACGGCATCCGGGTGAACAGCGTGGCGCCTGGCTTTGTCCAGACCAATCCGGCGACCGAGCGGCAGTGGGCCTCCTACAGCCCTGAGAAGCAACGCCAGATCGTTGACAGTGTTGCGCTCAAGCGCCTCGGCACTCCTGAGGAAATTGCAAAAGTAACCATGTTCCTGGCGTCCGACCTGGCAAGCTTTGTCAATGGCCAGATCGTTTCCGTGGACGGCGGCCGGTAAGCCGCACTGATTTGGAAGAGCGGAGAGCATCGATGACAACCAATCAAACGCAAGAGCCGTGGCAGTGGGACGAGGAGCACTGGCGCGGGTTGGTCAATCAGGTCAGGGCAGGGCGGAGGCTCGCACCGGCAAAGTGGAAGGACGGCGCCAAGTGGGCAGTGGCACTATCGTTTGACTCGGATCACGAGACAAACGAGCTTCGCGAAGGGGGCAAGTCGATCGGCCGGATGTCCTGGGGGCAGTACGGAGCTCGGGTCGGCATGCCCCGTATCTTGGACATTCTTCGCCGTCATGACATCAAGGCGAGCTTTTACGTCCCCGCCGTGGCTGCCCTGCTGCATGAGGATGAGCAGCGGCAAGTCGTCGCGGAAGGGCATGAGATCGGCATCCACGGCTGGATCCACGAGTTGAACTCGGTCCTTCCTTATGACGTGGAGCGTGACTTGATGTTCCGGTCGGCGGACACGCTGGAGAAGATCACCGGCATCCGGCCAGTCGGACTTCGCACGCCGTCCTGGGACTTCAGCCCCAACACGTTACGCATCGAGGCAGAGCTCGGGCTCCTCTACGACTCGTCCTTGATGGCCGACGAGGACTGCTATGAACTCCTCCTCAATGGAGAGCCCACGGGGATCGTCGAATTACCGGTCGAATGGATCCGGGACGATGCAGTCTACTTCATGATGAACCGCTTCCAGTCCTTGAGGCCCTATACGCCGCCAAAGGATGTGCTCGATATCTTCTTGCGGGAACTCGATGCCGCTCATGAAGCGGGTGGTTTGTTCCAGCTGACAATGCACCCCCACATCATCACGCCTCGCTCACGTATTTGGATCCTCGAAGAGGTGATCAGGCACGCAAAAGCAAAGGGGGATGTCTGGTTTGCAACTCATGCCGAGATTGCTGCCTTTGTGAAGGAGAACGCCCCCAAATAGGGGGCTGTCTCCTAACCTGATCACAACGGATCGATACCTGAGATTGGAAGGCGGAAAAGAGCCATGCATATGCACAATTCCGAGGCGATCGCCCGCTGGCTTGATGAGCAGCAGGACGCGATGGTTCGGCTTCTATCTGAACTGGTCGACATCGACTCCGGTTCGTATGACAAGGCCGGGGTGGATGCAGTAGGCGATCGGCTGACCCGCTTCCTCTCCGAACATGGGATCAAGGTGTCGATGACGCCCAACGCAGACTTCGGCGACATACTCCAGGCCGACGTCGGCGATGTCCGCCGCAGTGGGGAGCGCCACAATATCCTCCTCATGGGCCACCGGGACACGGTTTTCCCGAAGGGCGAAGTCTCGCGCCGGCCATTTAGGATTGAGGATGGACGGGCTTACGGTCCGGGCGTGGCGGACATGAAGGCCGGTCTGGTGATGAACGCCTTCGTGCTGGCCGCATTCAAGAAGTTCGCCCCTGAAACGCCACTTGTCATGCTGATGACGGGAGATGAGGAAATTGGCTCCAATGCCTCGCGTGAAGCCATTATGGAGGAAGCGAGGAGTGCCGTTGCGGTATTCAACGCAGAGCCGGGGCGTGCGTCCGGCAATATCGTGACGAGCCGCAAGGGCATGCTCTACTGCCGTCTCGACATCACAGGAAAGGCCGCCCATTCCGGGGTGAACTTCACCGAGGGGGTGAACGCCATTGCAGAACTTGGACATAAGATCGTTGCTTTGCATGATCTCACCCGGGTTGAGGATGGCGTCACCGTCAATGTCGGGCTCGTATCCGGCGGCCAGTCGGTCAACACAACTGCCCCACATGCGAGTGCCGAATTCGAAGTACGGTTCGTCACAAACGAGCAGCGCGATGCCGTCACCGCGGCCATTGAGGTTATCACGGCCCAGGCGATGGTACCCGGCACAACTTCAACCTTGATTGGCAAAAGCAGCTTCCTGGCGCTCGTACCGACCGAGGAGAGTGAAAAGCTTGCATCTCAGTATCTCGGGACAGCCGAAGATTATGGCGTCGCAATCAAGGGTGAATTCACCGGAGGATGTGCCGACTCCGGCTTTACTGCGAGTGTCGGCGCGCCAACCATTTGCGGGGTTGGGCCAGTCGGTGGCAAAGCACATACCAATGATGAATATATCGAGCTGCCCACGCTCCTCCAGCGCGCCCAGATCCTAGCCTCCACAATCAATAAGGTCGTTGCCACCAGGCGATGAGCGGCCATTCTTCCAGTTCAGAACGGTAGCCAGTACGGCTTCCCTTGTAGGAGTTTCGATTGACCCAAACGCTGTTCAGCCCTCTCGATATTGGCCCCGTTCAGGTCCCGAACCGGGTCGCTGTCGCCCCTATGTGCCAGTACTCAGCACATGACGGGTGCGCTTCCGACTGGCATCTGCAACATCTGATGACGCTGGCAATGTCGGGCGCTGGTCTGGTGATGCTGGAGGCGACTGCTGTTGAGAGAGCTGGCCGGATCACCCATGGCTGCCTTGGGCTCTACTCCGACGAGAACGAGCGGGCCCTGGATCGTGTTCTCAAAGCGGCCCGGTCCGTCGCTTTGCCGGGTACTCGGTTCGGTATTCAGATCTCCCATGCCGGGCGAAAAGGGTCAGCTCAACGCCCCTGGGAGGGCGGTGGCCCTCTTGCGGCTCATGAAGATCCCTGGACGACAGTCGCCCCGTCGGCTCTTCCACATGATGCTGGGTGGCATGTGCCAGAGGAGCTGGGGGAATCCCAGATCGAGGGAATTCTCCAGTCCTTCGTCCAGGCTGCCCGTCGGGCCGAGCGCGTGGGCTTCGATGTTGTGGAACTGCACATGGCTCACGGGTACCTGCTGCATCAGTTCCACTCCCCTCTCGCAAACCAGCGGCGCGATCGCTGGGGCGACGGTCCGAGGGGACGTATGGCGCTGCCGCTGGCTGTGGCTCACGCTGTGCGTGAGGCGGTTTCAGCGGGCATTGCGGTCGGAGCGCGGATCACAGGGACTGATTGGGAAAGCGGCGGCCTAGCGGTAGAGGACGCAGTCGAACTGACAAAGGCTCTTGAGTCGGCAGGTCTAGCCTATGTTGACGTGACATCTGGCGGGATCCCGACCAAAACGCCGATTGCGGTGCGCCCTGGGTATCAGGTGCCCCTGGCGGAGGCCGTCAAGTCGCAGAGTGGAATCGTCGTCCGCGCTGTCGGTCTCATCGTCAGCCCGGGACAAGCGAATGAGATCATTGCAAGCAGCCAAGCCGACCAGGTCGCGATTGGTCGCGGACTTCTCGATAATCCGAGGTGGGCTTGGCATGCTGCCGACCAGCTCGGCATAAACTTGCCGCGTCCTCCGCAGTATGATCGCGCCCGCCCCGCACTATGGCCAGGCGCACGGCAAACTGGTCGAGTGGCCTGAACGGCACTTTCAGTCCTTGGCTGGCTGAAGAAAAGTCCGGAGCAAAGCTTCGGTCTTTTCTTTGATCTCGCGCCACATCGAGAAATACACGCGTCGATAATGAAGCCTGACGCTGGCATTGAGGTCCGGTGAGAAAGACAATTGTTCGCAGTGTGGAACCCGGTAGGCCGATGGATCCTCATCACATCCTTTGACCTCGAGAGCATCACAGAAGAGAATGTCTGCGCTTTTTGCAACATCCTCGCCGCTGGTAAAATAGTCCTGCGCCCGCCGCATTATGAGGTAGTCATCGACTGGTCTCGGCCCATACCGTGACAGGCCGTGTTCGGTGCCTTTCCTGACGACCTGAAATCGTGCCCGGATTTCGGCCAGCACCATGATCAACATGTCGAGCTTGGTGTCTCGCTCTATCTCGAATATCTGCGGCCCTTCCTTGAGCCTTCCAGTTAATCCGGAGGCGACTTGGATGGAGACTGTGGCGCCTCTGCCACGCGCGGGGAAATCACGAAGATTCTCGGGTGTCTGAGGGGCAAGGTTCTGCATCGCCCGATCTCTGCCAATGGCAGAGGCGAACAGGGTCAGGCTGCAGATCCTTAAAAGGAGAGGTCGGAAAGCCGCGTCAGGGTTAGAATTGTTGGGACGGCGCTCTGCTCCGCCGTCCCGAAAGCACTAGTGGGTCGTCTGCCGTCGGGTCTGGCATTCTGCTGGTGCCTGTGATTTCGGCTGGGGCAGCGGTTGGCTGGTACAGGCTCCGGAACCGCCAACGCGATGGATCTGCTCCGTCGCGCAGCGCCGGCGCCGCTGCCGGCGCTTGCCGTTCCAGACAAACGGTGTCGGCTGCGCATTCCAGCTTCGTGCCGTCTGCTCGAACCAGATCCCGATCTCGTCGGAACTCTGCGGATGCTGTCCCGCGAGCGCCCGCCGTTTGAGCACGCGCTGGATCGACTCCGCCATGTTGAGCCAGCTGCCGGCGACCGGCGTGTACAGCGGCATGACGCCATGCGCACACAGCCACAGCACCAGTTCAGGAGTCTTGTGGCCGGTAAGATTGTCCCACACCAACAGCAGCCGCAGCGGCGGCACCTCCTCCGGCAAGGTGAAGCACCGGCTCAGCCCGGCCTGCCAGGCCTCCCACGCCGCGTGCGTGAGAGCGGGATCGGCGACAGCTGGGGCGGGCAACTCCGCCAGGATCGCGCTGAGACGCTCGCGCAGCCAGGGATGCAGCACCGCATTCGTACAGTGCTCGGCCGGCTGCAGGCGCACCTGGCCCGAGGCGGGATGGAACAGGGTCAGGATCTTGGTCGTGC
>NZ_QDGA01000102.1 GCF_003347665.1 Microvirga calopogonii | reverse complement strand
AGCGCTCCAGGCACATGGCCACGCCCATGCCGCCGCCGATGCAGAGGGTCGCGAGCCCCTTCTTGGCGTTGCGCCGGCCCATCTCGTGCAGCAGGGTCACGAGCACGCGGGCGCCCGATGCTCCGATCGGGTGGCCGATGGCGATGGCGCCGCCGTTCACGTTCACGATGGACGGATCCCAGCCCATGTCCTTGTTGACCGCGAGCGCCTGGGCGGCGAAGGCCTCGTTGGCCTCGACGAGTTCGAGGTCGGACACCTTCCAGCCGGCCTTTTCCAGCGCCTTGCGCGAGGACGGGATCGGACCCGTGCCCATGATGGCCGGATCGACGCCGGCGGTCGCCCAGGAGGCGATGCGGGCGAGCGGGGTCAGGCCGCGTTTCTCGGCTTCGGCTTCCGTCATCAGCACGACGGCGGCGGCGCCGTCATTGATGCCCGAGGCATTGCCGGCCGTGACCGTGCCCTCCTTCGAAAAGGCGGGGCGCAGCTTGGCGAGCGCTTCGAGCGTGGTGCCGGCGCGGATGTACTCGTCCTGGTCCACGATGATGTCGCCCTTGCGGGAGGCAATCGTCACGGGCGTGATCTCGTCCTTGAACCGGCCTTCCTTCTGAGCGGCCTCGGCCTTGTTCTGGGAGCTCGTGGCGAACTGGTCCTGCTCCTCGCGGGTGAGCTGCCAGCGCTGGGCCACGTTCTCGGCGGTGGTGCCCATGTGGTAGCCGTGGAACGCGTCCATCAGGCCGTCCTTGAGCATGGTGTCCGTGAGCTTGAAGTCGCCCATCTTGGTGCCGGACCTCATATGGGCCGCGTGGGGTGCGAGCGACATGGATTCCTGGCCGCCCGCCACGATGATGGCGGCATCGCCGTTGGCGATCTGCTGCATGCCGATGGCGACCGTGCGCAGGCCGGAGCCGCAGAGCTGGTTGAGGCCCCAGGCGGTCTTTTCCTGCGGCACGCCCGCCGCCATGGCGGCCTGGCGGGCCGGGTTCTGGCCCTGGGCCGCGGTGAGGATCTGGCCGAGGATCACCTCGTCCACCTCTCCGCCTTCCACCTTGGCGCGCTCGAGGGCCGCCTTGATGGCGATGGCGCCGAGCTCATGAGCCGGGGTATTGGCGAAGGCGCCGTTGAACGAGCCGACGGGGGTGCGCGCCGCGCCGACGATGACGATGCTGGTCATGGGTTCCTCGTTGTGGTGTCGTTCAGAGATGGTTTATTGTGCCCGCACGGAGCTGCTGGGCTTATCCCCTGCCAGACGAACCACTTCGCTGGAAGGCTCAAAGCCGCAGGTGAGGCCTGCCCGGCGGCCTCTGCCGCGATCGAGGTCAGTACCTGCGGTCCTGTCCCAGAAGCCATCTTGCGACAGGCAATGGCATCGCACCTGAGGCTCAGTCAGTGACTGCTACCTGACGAAACGCTTCACGGTGATAGGCGCGGAGTTGGTCCCGGACCTGCCGTTCGGAATAGGGCAAGCCATGAACCGAAAGATCACGGGTGATCTTCCCGACAATGTCATTATCGCCGTCGATTTCGAAGTCCGCTTGGTGAACGTCAGTGGCATAGGAAGAAAGGTCGGCGTTCGACAAACCGAGGAGGCGGCCAGCCCAGAGGCCGGCAAGGACGTTCCGGCGGGCGATCACGCTGTCACGGGTGTCGTTGTCGAGACACCAGGATGACGAACTCTGATTGAAAGTCTTTGTGCCTGTCGCGTTCATCGAAGCTCTCCCTCAAAGGTTCAGCAGTAGCCTGTTGGATTCGACCACCGGCATGTCATGCAACGAGCCTGTAGACGCCTCACCTGACACGAACCTGACAAACTCAACGGATTCTTGCAGGTAAGCCATGCGTGGACGCAACGTTTCCAGGCTTGCCTCCTGCGCCAGGTTGCATATGTCGTATCTGAGGCCAGACGAAGCTGCGGTTCAATCACCAAGCTCTCGGTGATCACGCTGACCCTCTGTTATTCATGAAGAAGAACCCAAAAACGGGCCAGATACTCAAGGAAGCGCTCGGGCACCTATCCAATCCAGGATTGTCAGGTGAACCGATGAAGCAGACCGATACTGAGGCAGACGAAGCCCTCGCCCATATCAGGCGGAATACAGCCGCCCCAATCCAGCGCTTCCTCGATTCGGTCGCCGCGGCCCGGCTTGAGGAGACCACACGCCATCAGAACGGAAAGCCGCTCGGTTCATCAAAGCTTGACCTTAGTGGCTTGGCAAAAAGTTTAGGCAAGCTCTTGGAAGCTCGCACCTTCTTGAAGGGAAATCTGGGCCTACACCGTGTCGCTCGTGCTGTCCGCCACTTTCGCCGGGGCGAGTAGCTCCCCGCCCGACCATAAGCAGAGTTGAGTCAGACCATAAGCATCGTTGAGTGTCCTGCCGGGTAAGAGCACCGCTCCGGCTTAAGGCAGACCGGGCCCTCGCCCCATGAGAGCCCTGCCAAGGCAATGTATCGTCTACGCTTCCCAACCCGCATTTTGCCCGCGAAGTTAGTCAGGTTGCTGTCAGGTTCATCCCTTAGGCCGTTCCTTGCGACTGCCCAAAGCAGCCGGAGAGAACCTTAGCCATCCTGGGAGGATGACCCATGATCCATTTTCGCCCAAGCCTGTCACGGACACTGATCGTTGCTGCGACAGCCTTATTCGCCACCTCCGCCTTCGCTCAAGCCGAACTGAAACTCATGGCCCCGGCGGCGCCCGGCGGCGGCTGGGACCAGACGGCCCGCTCGATGCAGCAGGTTCTGATGCAATCCGGCATGGCCAAGAGCGTGCAGGTCACCAACGTGCCGGGGGCCGGCGGCTCTATCGGCATCGCCCAGCTCGTCAACAACTCCAAGGGTGACGGTAACCAGCTCATGGTCAACGGGTTCGTCATGATGGGCGCCCTGCTGACCAACAAGTCGCCGGTGACCCTGGAGCAGGTGACGCCGATCGCCCGCCTGACCGCTGAGGCCGAAGCCATCGTTGTTCCGCCGAGCTCGCCGATCAAGTCGGTCCAAGACCTCGTGGCCGCCATCAAAGCCGATCCGAGCAAGGTCCGGTGGGCCGGGGGTTCGGCCGGCGGTGTCGACCACATCGCCGCGGGTCTCTTCGCCAAGGCGGCCGGCGCCGATCCGACCAAGATCAACTACATCCCCTTCTCCGGCGGCGGGGAAGCCTTGGCGGCCATCCTCGGCGGCAAGGTGACGGCCGGCATTTCCGGGCTTGGAGAGTTTGAAAGCCAGATCAAGACGGGCAAACTGCGCCTGATCGCGGTCACCGCGCCGACCCAGCGCGAGGGCATGGCGACCCCCACCCTGAAGGACCAGGGCGTCGATCTCGAGATCACCAACTGGCGTTCCGTCGTGGCTCCTCCCGGCATCTCGGCTGACCAGAAGAGGGCCCTGACCGAGACCATCGACAAGATGGTGAAGTCTCCCGCCTGGCAGGAAGTGCTGAAGCAGAAGGGATGGGACGATGCCTATCTCTCGGGCGACGACTTCGCCGCTTTCCTGAAGGCCGAGAACGCCCGGGTTCGCGAGGTTCTCACCTCCATCGGTCTCGTGAAGTCCTGATCGCCAGCACCCGGCGGGCGCGACTTGGCGTGCCCGCTTGGCTCGCATGAATCCAGGAGATGCCAATGTCCAACGTCCAACAGCTGCCAATTTCCAGTGTGCAGCACCGCACGCACATCGATGTCGCGGGCCTCGTCATCGCGCTTCTACTTCTTGTTCTCGCCGGCTTGGTCTGGTGGGACATGAACCAACTCCAGATCCTGTCCCCCTATGACCTGGGCCCGAAGGTCATGCCCATCGTCGTCTCGATCGGCCTGACGCTGCTCGCGATCGGCAACGGCATCGGAGCCCTGCAGGGCAACCTCCCGGCCCGTGACAGCCTCGACTGGAAGCCCATCGTCCTGATCCTGGGCGGGCTGGCCTGCCTGATCGTTTTCATCGCGATCGGCGGCGGCTTCATGATCGGCACGGCCATCCTGTTCGCCACCACCTCGGCCGCCTTTGGCCGCAGGGCCTTCATCTCGGATCTGCTGATCGGAGCCGTGCTGGCCGTGATCATCTACCTGCTCTTCGGAAAAGTTCTCACCCTGTCCCTGCCTGCGGGACCGCTCGAACATCTCTTGTGAGGCCTGTCATGGAAGCCTTTGTCTCCCTCGCCCACGGTCTGTCCGTGGCGATCCAGCCGATGAGCCTGCTGTTCGCCCTCGTCGGTGTCCTTCTCGGCACCGCGGTTGGTGTTCTGCCCGGCATCGGCCCGGCGCTCACCGTGGCGCTCCTTCTTCCGGTCACGTTCAAGCTCGATCCCACGGGCTCGATCATCATGTTCGCCGGCATCTATTACGGCGGCATGTATGGCGGCTCGACCACGGCGATCCTCATCAACACCCCGGGCGAGAGTGCCTCCATGGCGACCGCGCTCGAAGGCAACCTGATGGCCAAGGCCGGCCGTGGCGGCCCGGCGCTCGCGACCTCGGCCATTGGTTCCTTCGTGGCCGGCACCATCGCAACGCTCGGCCTCACCTTCCTGGCGCCTTATCTGGTCGACATCGCCGTAAGCTTCGGACCCGAGGATTACTTCGCCTTGATGGTCGTGGCCTTCGTGACCGTCTCGGCTACCTTCGGCGATTCCCCAGTCCGCGGCCTCACCAGCCTGTTCATCGGCCTGCTGCTCGGGTTGGTCGGCATCGACATCCTGTCCGGCCAGTCCCGCCTCAGCTTCGGCATTCCCGAGCTCTACGACAATGTCGAAGTAACGACCTTGGCCGTGGGGCTCTTTGCCGTGGGCGAGGCCCTCTATGTCGCCTCCCGGCGGCATATCCATGAGGAGAAGCTCGAGTCGGTACGCGGCTCCCTCTGGATGACCAGGGAGGACTGGAAGCGTTCCTGGAAGCCTTGGCTGCGCGGCACGCTCTACGGCTTCCCCATTGGGGCTCTTCCGGCCGGTGGCGCCGAGATTCCGACCTTCCTGTCCTACGCCACCGAGAAGCGTCTGACGAAGTACCCGGAGGATTTCGGCCGGGGCGCGATCGAAGGCGTTGCCGGACCAGAGGCCGCCAACAACGCGTCCGCGGCCGGCACCCTCGTGCCCCTGCTGACGCTGGGTCTGCCGACCTCGGCCACCGCCGCCATGATGCTGGCGGGCTTCCAGCAATACGGGCTGAACCCCGGCCCGCTGCTGTTCGCGGAGAAGCCCGATCTGGTCTGGGGCCTGATCGCCAGCCTGTTCATCGCTAATATCATGCTGCTGGTGCTGAACCTGCCGCTGGTCGGCCTCTGGGTGAAGCTGCTCGCGATCCCGCAGCCCTGGCTCTATGCCGGCATCCTGGTCTTCGCCACCATGGGCACCATCGCGGCGAACCCGTCGCCGGTGGAACTCATCATGCTGGCGGTCTTCGGCGTGCTCGGCTTCCTGATGCGGCGGTTCGACTTCCCCATTGCACCGGTGGTCGTGGGCCTCATCCTGGGACCCGTGGCCGAAAGCCAGCTGCGGCGGGCGCTCTCGATCAGCCTTGGCGATCCCATGGTCCTGCTCCAGAGCCCAATTTCGGCGACGCTCCTCGTCATCGCGTTGATCGCTCTCGTCGCCCCGTTCGTTCTCAAGAACCTCGGTCGCTTCAAGGCGGTCGAGGACTGATGTGAACGTCACATCCCCGGCCCCCAGGAGCCGGGGATCCTGTTTGAGCCGTGTGAAGATCGGAAGCGTCTCTCCGGTCTTCTGGAATGAACGAGGTTACTCTGTGGAAGATACGACATCGACAGTCCGCGAGGCCGTGATCCGGACGATTGCAATGCCCTCTGACACAAACCCGGCCGGCGACATCTTCGGCGGCTGGCTGATGTCGCAGATGGATCTTGCCGCCGGCAATGCCGCAGCACGACGGGCGCGTGGCCGTTGCGTGACGGTCGCCGTCGACGGCATGGCCTTCCACAGCCCGGTGCATGTCGGTGACGAAGTTTCGGTGTATGCAGACCTGATGTCCGTTGGCCGTACCTCGATGAAGTTCAAGGTTGAGGCTTGGCGCCGCTCCCGCGACGGCGACGAGCAGGTCAAGGTGACAGAGGCAGTCTTTACGTTCGTAGCGATCGACAGTGGCACCCGTCCACGTCCGATCCCGCCGTCTTGATGAGACCTGCCAGATACGCTTTACCGCACGTCGGTGTCAGGATGGATCGAACGGTGCCATTCACCTAAAAGACGCTGATGCTTGGCGCGATCCTGCACAGCCAGCAGTTCCGGTCCGATGGTGATCGGCCGCAGAAGCCCGGATGTGCCCAACCAGAGCGGACCGTCGACCTCATCCGGAAGCGGGCCCTCAAAGCTGAAGAAGAACGAGGCTTCACGGCTTTTCTTCTGGCCTCGATCCGAGAGCAGGTAATCCAGGAACCGGAAGGCAATCGCAGGGTTGTTTGACGAGCGCGGGATGAAGGCCGCCCGACTGAGGACGACGGTGTAGTCCCGCGGGATGACGATCCCTATGTGAGCTCCACGTCTCTGGGCACCAACGGCATAGGACCCGATCAGATTGTACCCGATGGCCAGGCGCCCGGTGGAGAGATCAGCCAGGAGATCGCTGCTACAACAGCGCAGGACCAAGTCAGCCCGTCCGAAAGCCTCAAGAAGGCGCCCGAAGATGGCCGTCCCTCGAGCATCATAGGAGGCGAAGAGATAGCCGATCCCCGACTGGGCAATATCATAGGACCCGATCTTCCCATTGTACTTTTCGGGCTTTGATCGAAGCAGATCGAGAAGTTCCACCCGGGTGCGCGGTACGTCTTCCGGAGGAACGAGGTCACGGTTGAACACGATGACAGCCGGTTCGAACGTAAAGCCGAAGATCTCGTCACGCCAGCGTGTCCAGGACGGCAGCTGAAGGGTCAGGGGCGAGCGATAACGCGTGCCACAGCCATCGTTGACGAGTTTGACCAGCTGATCGACTGACGACGAGAGGACCAGATCCATGGTTCCTTGCTTCGCATTGCATTCCTTTGATGCTTGTTCGAACAGATCAGTGGTCACGTATTCACTGTATTCGATCGTCACATTCGGTGCGAGCACCTGAAAGTCCCGGATCAACGGCTCCATGGCGGAGAGGTCGGCCGCACCATGAACTGACAGGACTGTTTGCTGTTCGGCTGGAGCAGCAAAGACTGCTTTCTCGGCGGCCTCCACCAGGTGAATGGAAAGCCCGGTCAAAAAGCCAGCGATGCCCAATGCCGCCTTCAATCCTCTGATCAAGATGCATCTCCGCTCTCGATCGGCTCGGGCGTCTCATTGTGTCTCCTGAAGCGCATGATGACTGCAAATCCCCCCTCTGAGCGCTCGCGGAAGCGGAGTTCTCCCCCGTGCGCCCGGACGACATCGCCCGCGATGGCAAGGCCCAGGCCGGAACCGGTGGCGCTCTGAGTGTGGAACGGCTCCCGAACCCGCTGCCATTCGTCCGCCGGGATTCCTGGCCCGTCATCGACAACTTCGACGACGGCGGCATCATTCTCGGCGAAGACACGAACCTCCAGACGTGTCTTCGCCCCGTGCTTCAAGGCGTTGTGGATCAGGTTCGAGAGGGCCTCACGCAGACTAACGGCATCTCCTCGCATGAGGACAGGTTCAGGCGGATCATCGAAGGCGATGTCAACTTCACGGTCGAGCGACAGGGGAACCGCATTGATCAGGGTTTGTCGTGCAAGGGCCGCGAGGTCGATGGTCTCGAACTCCGCGACCTCGGCCCGATGAATGATCATCGCGTGGCTGAGAAGCTGGTTCGTCAGACGGCCGAGTTCGGCGGTTCGTTCCCTGACCCTGATGAGCTGTTGCTCCTTCCGCTCAGGGCGGGTCTCCTCGGTGAGAAGATCAACCTGGGACGCCAGCCCAGCCAGAGGGGTCCGGATCTGGTGGGCCGCGTCGGCAATGAAGCGTTGCATCAGGGCGATCCGTCCGGACAGGCGGTCCATGAACCGATTGATCGTGGACACGAGCGTCTGGATCTCGCGGGGGATCTCGACGTCAAGCGGCGTCAGGTCCTTGGGATCGCGCGACCGCAGCTCCCGCTCGACGCGAGCCAAGGGCTCCAAGGCCCGGCGCACGGCAAACAGAACCCCCATGAAGGCAAGGCTGGTCATGGCGAATACCAGCAGCAGGGCCTTCAGGGTCAAGTCCCGTGCCAGACTGATGCGGGCTTCGCGTGTCTGAGCCACGACAACGTGGGCCCATCCAGGCGCCACCGGATCCGAGACGAGGCGGCCCACGACAGCCACTCTCACAGGAAAGCCTCGGTATTCGCCATCCGATATTAGCGGTTCGTGAGATGCAGTATTGGCGGCTGCCGCAGCCAAGTCATCGTAGCCCGTGAGAACCGCCCCATGCGGATCGAGAACCTTGTAGAAAATGCGGTCATTGGTCGATAGCGAGAGGGTCTCGAACGCGGATACAGGAGGATCAACCGAGATGGCCCCTTCCTGGGCGTAGATGCTCTCTGCGATCTGCAGGGCCGCTCCGACCAGGAGACGGTCATAGGCATCGTCAGCGGCAAGGCGGGCGTAGACCCAGGCTGCCGTTCCCAGCACGAGGGAACCGGCACCGAAGATAAGGGCGATGACCAGCATGATGCGGGAATAAAGAGAGCGCCCTGGCCTGATCATGGGCACACGATCTGATAGCCAAGCCCCCGCAGCGTCCGGATTTCGGTGCCGGATCCGGCCAGTTTCTTTCTCAGGCGGGCGACATACTGTTCCACGGCATTAGGACTGGGCTCGTCATCGAACCCAAACAGCTGGTCGACCAACTCGTCCTTGCCGAAGATCCGACCGGGCCGGGTCGCCAGGATCTCGAGCAGCGTCAGCTCCCGCCGGGTTAAATCGATGGGGGTGCCATTGATCGCCACGGCTCGTGAGCCCCGGTCGATCGTCACCTGCCCGCAGACCAGCTGATTGGTGGACTCGCCGGCGCTGCGCCGAAGCAGCGCCCGCGCCCGGGCCTCCAGTTCGCGGTAGTCAAAGGGCTTCACCAGGTAATCGTCCGCTCCGAGATCGAGCGCGCCGACCCGGTCGTCGACCTGCGATCGGGCTGTGAGGACAAGAACCGGTGTTTTCGATTTCCGCTGCCTGAGGCGTTTGAGGATCGAGAAGCCGTCGAGCGCTGGCAGGTTCACGTCGAGGATCAGGAGATCGTAGGCCTGGACCACCAGGACCTCGTCGGCCACGCCCCCGTCCTTCTCCCAATCGACCGTGTGGCCGATCCGCTCGAACCGGGCGACGATCGCTTCTCCAACGTCCTCGGTATCTTCCACGAGCAGGATGCGCATTTTCGCCTCTCGCCAACACCGGGCTGTCAGGTTGATGACAGGTTCACAGGGTACGCAACTCCCATGAGGCCGCCAAGAGGCGTGTGCGTTCCGCCCGACAGGCCTCCGAGCCTGCTCGCATGAGGAGCCGCCAAGCGCGGCAGTAGCAGGACCGCGAGGGACGCGGTCCGATCGCGCCCATGGCCTGCGAGCAACAGTGATTTTCGACGGGAGGATACGGATGCAGATCACAGGTATGCTCCATGGAGCCAAGCTGCTTCAGTTCGCTGGGTTTCCCACCTCGGAGGTGCTTGGCCCCGACGCCAGTGAGGAGGAGATCCGGGCCCTCATCGACCGACACGGCAGCGTCTTCATCAAGCCGGTGTTCAAGGGCGGCGTCGGCAAGAAGGGCAAGGCCGGTCTGCTCGGCCGCGCCTCCGACCTGAGGACCGCTCTCGCGGAGAAGGAACGGCTCTACTTCGTTGAGCACCGGGTCGGCGCCACAGTGGCCAAGGCGAACGGCGTAACCTTCGAGGGTGCCGTGCCGGCCGAGCACGAGGTCTACTTTTCGATCTCCGATTCGACCCGCTTCCGGGCACCCACCATGACGCTCACCCACCACGGCGGCATAGACATCGAGGAGGTCGACAAGAGCCTCGTCGCCCAGATCCCGTTTGACGCCCTGACCGGCCTCAAGGCCTTCGTGGTCGCCAATGCCCTCTCGGAGCTGAATGCGCCCAAGCAAATCATCTCGCCGCTGGTGCAGCAGCTCCCGAAGCTGTGGGAGCTCTACCACAACTTCGGCATGACCACCTTGGAGCTGAACCCGATCCGCATGCGGCCGGACCGGAACGGACGCCTGACCCCAGCGGCCTGCGACTTCAAGTGCGGCTTCGACCGGGACGATCCGCGCTGGGAGCGCCTCAACCTGCCCAATCACCTGTTCGCCGTCGACTACTCGGATTTCGAGCTCGAGATCAACCAGCTCCGCACCTATCAGGGCCAGAGCGATGTCTACGTCATCAACCCGCAAGGCACGATCCTGGCGCCCACCTTTGGCGGTGGCGCCAACTCCCTCGTCACCCAGATGCTGGGCGATGATGCGATCATCTCATCCGACTTCGGCGGCAACCCTCCGTATGAGAAGATGAAGAAGGTCGCGCAGATCTGCTTCAAGCACTGGCTCAAGCAGTCGAACGTGCTGTTCATCATCGGCGGCAAGTCGAACAACACCGACATCTTCGAGACCTTCCGGGCGATGGCCGATGCCCTGCGGGAACACTTCGGCCAGCATGGCCCCTCGCCCCTCTACGTCGTGGCCGGCCGCGGGGGCCCTAACCTGGTGCGCGGCATGGGTGCCCTGCGCGACACGCTCGAGGCACTCGGTGTTCCCTACCGCCTCTTCGGCTTCGACTCCGACATGAGTGAGGTCATCAACTATGCCCGTGCGGCCGATGCCTGGATGAAGGCCGGCGGACGCGATGAGGTCGCGGCAAAGCTGCGCATTCCAGTGGCGGCCGCGGCCTGAGCCGAGCTCATAAACCCGTCAGCAGATTTGGAGGAGACACAATGTTCAAGCAGGGCGTCGGCAGCTTCAAGTACCACGTGGGCATCAGCTCCCTCGACCAGATCGCCACTCGTGACGACCGGGTCTGCGTGCTCAATATCCTCGGCGGCGAATCCAGCGACGTCACCCCGGTGGGCCACGCCTACTCGGGCGGCAACGTGGTGTTCGGGACCTCCCCCGGCCGCAACGGCCAGGTGCTGGAGACACCGGTCGGGAACGTGCCGGTCTACAACAACGTCCGCGAGGGGCTTGAGGCGGGGCATCGCTTCAACTGCGGCGTGGTCTACCTGCCGCCCTCCGGCGCCCGTGACGGTGTCGCCGAGTTGATCCGGGTCAATCCCGAGCTCAAGAAAATCTTCATCGTCACCGAAAAGCTGTCCGTGCACGACTCGCGCGAGATCCGCGCCATGGGCCAGCAGAACGGGATCGACATCTTCGGCGGCAACAGCCTCGGCGTGGCCGACGCCTGGAACCAGGTCCGCATCGGTGGAGCTTTGGGCGGCGACAGTCCGGCTGAGGCTCTCCGGAAGGGCTCGATTGCGATCTTCTCGAACTCCGGCAACTTCACCACCACCATTGCCACGTATCTCCGCATGGCCGGCTGGGGCACCACCACGCTGATCTCGAGCGGCAAGGATGTGTACATCCACTACGCCGCCCCGGAATTCGCCTTTGCGCTCGCCAACGATGCCCGCACCAAGGCGGCGGTGCTCTATGCGGAGCCGGGGGGCTACTACGAACTCGACGCCAGCTTCACCAAGCCCGTGGTGGCCTGCGTGGTGGGACGCTGGAAGTCGAAGCTCACCCGGGCGGTCGGCCATGCCGGGGCGATGGCCGGCGGCCATGACGATGCCGAGGCCAAGGAACAATGGTTCATGGCCAAGTTCGGCGTCGACGACATCTTCACGCCCGAGAACCCGGTGTTCTCACCCAAGGGCGCGGTGGTCACCAACATCGCCCACATCCCGGCTGCCCTGACGGCGGTGATGCAGGCCAATGCCGCCCGTCCCGACTTCGAGCCCGAGGGCAGCCTGGCTCTCAAGCCGTGGTTCGGCTCAAGCCAAGGCATCGTGCTGCCGCCGGAGCTCGATCTGCCGGTGGTTACGGCGGCAAGCCCCTACGACAAGCAGATCGAGCATCTGAACCGGCAGATCGGGGCGGTGTTCCCGCGCCAGGCGATGAAGGATGCCTCCGGCGCCTCGCAGATGGATCCGAGGACCCAGATCACGTCCCTGCATGGCACATCGATGCTGGATGCGGCCCAGTTTCCGGTGGAGTCGAACATCTGCCTTTCCCTCCTGCGAGAGCCTGGAAGCGAGAACGATCGGGAACTGATCAATGCCGCTGCGGGAGCCGAGATCAACCTGTCCGGCACCCCGGCCCTGGCCGCTGCCCAGGCGGCGCGGGAGGCGGGCAACGCTCCCAACACGGTTCTGGCCGCAGCGTGCAGCATCATCGGGCCCCGGCATGGGGAGCAGGCACGGCGGGCCGTACGTGCGCTCGTGGAAGGCTTCGCGGAAGCCGGGTTGCAGAGCGGTCTGGACGAGAGCTTCGACCTGAGCTCGGTGCAGTTCGATGGTGCGGCGGACCTGTTCGTGTCCGATCACCCCGATGCGAAGGCCGAAGCCCTGCTGACCGGGTTGCAGGCCCGCGGCGCGAAGTCGGTGTTCGTGCGCTACCTGCGCACCCTCAATGGCCATCCAACCGCCGATGCCGTTCTCGCCGCCGTGGCCACGACGCTGGCGTGGGAACCGTTGATGCGTAAGCGCATCTCGCTTCTGACGGTTGAGACTCTGCCTTGGTGGCTGCGGCTGTTTGGCGTCCTGATCGGCGCGTCGGCTGACGCCGGGCGGCATCAGGAGGACGCCTTCTGCGGTATTCCGAATGAGGAGGTCATCGGGTCGCGCTCCCTGACCGAAGTTGCGTTCACGGCCCTGGTCGGCACCGAGCCCACTCCGGACAACCTCTTCGCCTTCCAGACCCTGGTCGGTCTGCTGCTCTCGAACGGGCCTGGCACCATCTCGGCCCAGGGTGCCAAGGGTGCGGTCTCGGCCGACGGGCCTGAGACGCCTGAGCGGGTGCAGCTCAACAAGGCTCTGATCGGCTTCCTGACCCATTCCGGCTACGCCCATGGCGGCAACGGCTATGAAGGCATCGCCTTCCTGATCGAACAGTTCCAGGACGTCGATCTGGCCGATCCAGGCGATCCGGATCACGGCATCGATCTGACGGCCCTGGTCCACCGCTATGCGGCCGAGTACGCGAGCTACAAGGCGGGCAAGAAGTCGGCCGGCAGCCTGGACATCCAGAAGATCCCGGGCGTGAACCATCCGGTGTTCAAGGATAAGCCCGTGAACCACGATCCGCGTGAGGTGTTCGTGCGGCAGCTGTTCGAGCGGCGCGAGGAGTACAACGTCTTCCACGCGTACTACCAGGAACTCGTCAAGGCTCTGTACGAGACCGGCGTGTCCCGCAACATCTATTGCGTCAACATCGACGCGGTCATCGCAGCTCTGCTGCTGAAGATGCTGTGGCAGCCGTACCGCGAGGGTACTCTGGCCAAGGAGAGCCTTGAGACGAGCGCGTTCACGATCTTCCTCTACGCCCGCATGCTCGGCTGCGCCGCCGAGATCGACGACCACCTGAACCGCGGCCGGAACATGGACACGCGAACGGCGGCGTCCAAGTGCCAGTACGTGTCCTAAGGCGTACCGCTTCAAAGATTGAGGAAACCACCAGAATGGATACGCTCTTCGACCCCCAGGTATGGCTCAGCCTTCTGACCTTGACGGCTCTGGAAGTGGTGCTCAGCGTCGACAACCTGGTGGTCATCGCTCTACTGGTTGGAAAGCTTCCGGCTCCGCAGCAGCCGCTCGCCCGCAAGCTCGGAATGACCCTGGCCCTGGTGCCGCGTCTGGTTCTGCTCTTTGCCATTGGCTGGGTCCTCAGCCTCACGGAACCGCTGTTCTCAGCCTTCGGCCATAGTTTCACCGGCAAGGATCTGATCCTGATCGCTGGTGGTGTGTTCCTGGTCTACAAGGCTGTCCAAGAGATCCATGCCAATCTTGAGGGAGTCGAAGGCGAGGCCACGGCTAAGGTGTATGGCAAGGTGGCCACAGTGGTAGTCCAGATCGCGGTCATCAATCTCGTGTTCTCGATCGACTCGATCGTCACGGCAGTGGGTCTGGCAACCGAGATCTGGGTCATGGCGGTTGCTGTCATCCTATCGATGATGGTGCTCATGGCGGCCGCCCGCCCAGTGGGCGACTTCGTTGAACGTCATCCAACCACCAAGATGCTGGCGCTATCATTCCTCGTGATGATCGGGACCACGCTTGTTGCCGACGGCTTCGGCGTTCACTTCGATCACGCCTTCATCTATGTCGCCATGATCTTCTCGATCGCGGTCGAGGCGCTCAACATGGTAGCCCGCCGCAGGGCTGCGAAGGTGGTCCATCTTCATAATCCGTACGGGAACCCCGAGGCTCCAATCGAGAACGGGTAATGGGCCGCGAGTAAGGTTCAAACCGGTCCTCGGGGCAGGTCGCGCCAGTAGTCCCACAGCTCCTGCTCCCGCTTCTTGCCAGGCCAGACCTCGTCCTCGCCATAGAAGCCCGGAGCACCTCGGACCTGCTCCTCGGTGATGTCGGTGCGATAACCGTGAAGCCCTGTGTCGTAGGTGAGCTTCTCCCATGGGATGGTGTGATGGTGAACGCCAAGGGTCAGGAAGCCGCCGAAGGTTACACGACGTAGACCACCCGGCCGCTCACCTTCTCGATCAACAATCGCTTGATGGTGCCGATCCGGTGCCCCTGGAGATCGAACACCGCCGTGCCCTCGACACGGTCGCTTTCGATGACGGGTTTGGATGACGCGTGCTGCGGGATCGGGCCCCAGAGATAGAAGCCGTTCTCCAGAACCCCGAACTCCACGACGGCTTGGTTGACGTCGAGGGGCCAAGGCTCGTTCGGATCGATCTGCCGCTCACGGGTCCAGGGCCCGTCCGAGACGGGGAGCCTCGCCCCGTCCGGATCGCCGGTGATCCCACGCAGGTCAGGAGCCGTAGTCGAGTGGAACACGTAATACGAGGTTCGTCTCATGAGCACCTCCCTTGCTCGGGATGGATCGCCTCTGGGCATTCACTCATGATCGAAATGATAACGCAAAGGCTGGTCCTTCAGGTCCGGGCGCACGAACCAGGAAGGACAGACCCGGCAGTCCAACTCCACCGTCTCCGGTTGCAAAGATGATGGGGATCCCGCGGCCGCGGATCACCGCAGCGACGGGATAGCTGAGCCTTCCATTCAGATCGGAGATCGAGAACAGCGACGTCGAACTCGGCGTTTTGGGCCGATGCCAGAGCCATCCCGGAGCCGGCCACCGACCCGATGGGGTTCTCTTCATCGGCAAGCCCGTCCATCCGGAGACGTTGATCCGGTTGCTCAAGACGCATCTGCTCCAGTCCGATCCAAAAAGCCTGACGCGCCTCAACCGGCCTCCGCTCATGTTCCGACCTTCACATCAATCGAATATGCGAACAAACTCGCGGAGAGGCTCTGCCATCTGCGGGCGAAGGACCAGCTTACTCAGAACTGAGGCGATCGGTTCGCATTGATCCTGGCAGGGCACAGCGGCAGCGATGCAGCACGTCACGGTCTTCGGCGGGTCGGGTTTTATCGGTCGGCACCTGGTCGAGCATCTCGCCAGGGCGGGAGTGTCCGTGCGGGTCGCGGCGCGACATCCGCTCACCACGGCAGAGCCTCCGAGGCTGGCTCAGATCCAACACGTCGCGGCCGACATTCTCGATGATGCGGCGGTGCAGGCGGCGATCCAAGGAGCCGACACGGTCATCAATCTGGTCGGCATTCTCTCGCAGGCACGCCGGCAAACCTTCACGGCCCTTCATGAAGAGGGGGCTCACCGGGTGGCGGCCAGCGCCCGGCGCTTGGGGGTCCGGCAACTGGTTCACATGTCGGCACTCGGGGCCAGCCGCACGGCACCCGCGCTGGCAGATCGGTCCAAGGCGGCCGGCGAAGCGGCGGTACGCGCCGCCTTTCCCGAGGTGACGATCATCCGGCCCAGCCTGATCTTCGGATCAGACGATCACTTCTTCAACGGCTTTGCCGCACGGGCGCGACGGCTCCCGGCCCTGCCGCTGATCGGCGGCGGGCGAACGAGGTTTCAGCCCGTCTATGTCGAGGATGTGGTGGCGGGCGTTGGTGCCATTCTGGCGAACCCCGCCAGCCGCGGCCAGACCTACGAATTCGGCGGCCCCCGGGTCTATACCTTCAAAGAGCTGCTTGAGTTTGT
>NZ_QDGA01000101.1 GCF_003347665.1 Microvirga calopogonii | reverse complement strand
CCGTGATGGTGCGCATGGGCGGGCGTGTGGCGTCAGGCTTCGAGAGCCTTCAGCAGCGGCTGGACACCGAGGATGCTGATTATCCGCTTCAGGTTGTAGGCCAGCACGTGCAGGCTCATCTCGGTTTTGACCTTCTCCAAGGTCTTCATCAGGAAGTGCGTGCTGCCCATCCAGGCCTTGATGGTCCCGAACGGATGCTCCACCGTCTGCCGCCTGATCGTCATGGCCTCCGGCATCCGCTCCAGCCGAGCCTGCATCCGGTCAAGCACATCCTCATGCTGCCAGCGCTTTTACCCGCTTGTGCGTGTCCGGCGTGCAGCGGGGCTTGAGGGCACAGCTCGAACAGGCGGTCAGATTCCGGTAATGATCGATATTGTCCCGGCGATCTGAACGCACCTTGCCCTTGGTCAGGTGCTGGCCCGCCGGGCAGGTGTAGTGGTCCTGCTCGGCGTCGTAGATGAAGTCCTGCCCGGTGAAGAGACCGCGCTTGGTGTTGCCGGAGGTCAGCGTCTTGGGAACATAGGGCAGGACACCGCTGCCCTCGCAGGCCAGCACCTCGTCACCTTCTGCTTCGGCGGCACATAGCGAGCGCTGCGGTTATGAGGTGACCACCATGAGTGCTCTGCTGCGCAATTCATCCATGACATACCATTCGGGCAGAAGTGCTAACCCCGCGCCTTCAAGATACGCTTGGTGAGGGGCTTCGATGCTGCAGCCAAGGATCCGGCACTTGGCAGGTATCGAGGCTTCGCCCGCAGGGTTGCGAACGAAGCGTCTGCTTTTACGCTACGCCTGTCGTGTTGGAATATTATTACTCAGAGCGGGGATTAAGTGCATCGTTCAAGCCATCCCCAAGGAGGTTGAAACCCACAACGACGGCGATAATGGCTAAGCCAGGAAAGAGAGCCATCCATGGAGCCTCGCTTAAAAATTGGCGGGCAACGTCAAGCATGCTTCCCCAGGATGGAGCTGGGGGAAGTTGGCCAAGCCCAAGGAAGGCAAGGCTAGCTTCGGCGAGGACGGCAACGGCCATGGTGAGAGTCGCCTGCACGATGATTGGAGCGAGGACATTGGGCAGAACGTGCTGGGTGATCAGGTTGAAGTTGCCGATCCCAAGCGAGAGCGCGGCGGCGATGTATTCCTCACTGCGCACAACCAAGGTCTGAGCGCGAGTCAGGCGGATAAAGATCGGCGTTGCTGAGATGCCGATCGCAATCATCGCGTTTTCAAGGCTCGGGCCGAGAAAGGCTGCAAGCGCAATCGCTAGCACAAGAAACGGACAGGCGAGGAGGGCATCCGCGAGGCGCGAAATGATCATGTCTACGGCTCCCCCGAAGAAGCCGGCCACTAGGCCGAGCGGGATGCCGATGACAAGAGCAACGAGCACCGACACGACACCCGCTGCCAGGGAGGCCCGTGCACCGTAAATAACGCGCGAGAGAACATCGCGCCCAAGATCATCGGTTCCGAACAGATGGGCCAGGCTCGGAGCCTCGCGTATGGCCATCCAGTCGGAGGCATTGGGATCGGAAGGCGCAATCCAGGGCGCAAAGATTGCCAGGATGATGAAAATCGCAATGAGGGTCGCCCCGATGATCGCAGATGGCTCTCGGCGTAACCGCCTCCATACGCTCAAGGCACCTGTCTGGGAGGGCGATGAGCCCGACACGACAGCAGCTTCAGTCGTCATCCTCGCAGCCTCGGGTTGAGCAGGACATAGGCAATGTCGGCAAAAAGGCTCATCAGCACGAAAATGGCAGCCGTGCACAGAACAACGGCTTGGACGACGGCATAGTCGCGGCTGAACACGCCATCGACGATCATTTTACCAAAACCAGGTATGCTGAAGACTTGCTCAGTCAGAACTGCACCAGCGAGAAGCTCGCCGAACTGCAATGTCCCGAGAGTCACGACCGGGATCAGGGCATTAGGGAGGGCATGCCTCAATACGATCACTCGCTCCTTCACGCCTTTAGCGCGTGCTGTCCGGATGTAGTCCTGCTTGAGAGATCCTAGCATTGCGCTTCGAGCATGACGCATGAGGATCGCCGCCGTGCCGGTACCAAGGACAAGGCTCGGCATGATCATGGACTTGATGTTGAGCCAGAGGCTCTCCGACGGGGGAACATAGCCGCCGGCCGGAAGCCAGCCGAGATTGACCGAAAACAGCAGGATCAACATGATCCCGAGCCAGAAATTCGGGATCGAGAGCCCGGCGAGGCCCAGCACGCTGGCGCCATAGTCGACGGCCGTGCCACGTTTGAGCGCGGCAACGATGCCGATAGGGATTCCGAGTGCGATGGCGACCAACATCGAGAGAATGGCAAGCTCGATGGTGACGGGTAGCTTTTCCTGCAGCATCCGGCCGATCGGCAGGCGTGTCCGGATCGACGTGCCGAAGTCACCTTGCATCAAACTCCCGAGCCAGTGGGCGTATTGCACGGGCACCGGATCGTTGAAGCGGTACTTTTCACGTAGGTATTCGATCACCTCCGGGTTTCGTTCCTCGCCCGCGAGTGCGAGGGCAGGGTCCCCTGGCAGAAGCTTCTGCAGGCCGAAGACCATCATCGAGACCAGGAGTAGCGTCGGTAACGCGACAGCAAGCCGACGCCAGAGTAAGCCCATCATCTTAAGTCGCCGATCACTTCGTCAATGGAAATGGCGCCGTCATGCGGACGGCGCCACCTCATTATCAGGCTCCGGGCTTCAGTCCCGTCAGCCGCAGCAGACCATCAGGATAGATCTTGACCCCCGTGACGGCCTTGCGCGCTGCGAAGAACCAGTTCGGGTGGTAGAGCGGGATCGACGGAAGGTCTGTCAGATAAATACCCGTCGCCTTTTCATAGAGTGCCTTGCGCTTAGCTTCGTCTGACTCGGCGCGAGCCTGGATCAGAACAGCATCGAGTTCCTTGTTGCAGTACTTGTTGACATTCTGAGCCCCTGAGCACCCGAAGAAAGCGACCAGCGTGGGATCCGGATCTGCACGCCCGCTCCAGTTGCCGATATAGGCCTCGAAGTTCCCGTTGAGGTAGCGCTCGATCGCCGATGTGGTCTCCAAGGGCAGGAGCTTTACCTCGAAGCCTGCCTCGGCCGCCATCGACTGAATGATCTGGGCCACTCGGCTGTCAGCGAGAGAGTTCTCATAGGTCAACTCAATCGGAACTTTCGTCTGTCCGGCCGCTGCTATCAGCTCCTTGGCTTTTTTGACGTCGCGCGCCGGCGCCGGGTGAGCCTTGCTGTAGAACGGGCTCGATGGCGGGATCATCTGGTTGTCGGCTAGGAATTCACCGTTGAATGCAACGCGATTGATCACGTTACGATCGATGGAGAGTTCGAAAGCCTGACGCAGCTTGGCATCGCGGCCAAGTGGCGTATCCGCCTTGGTGCCGTTGCCGACGTTGACCATGAAATGTGAAACCGCGAGCCCAGGCGCGGAGTGCAGCGCCAGGTTGCTGTCCTCGCGCACGGTCTTCAGATCAGTCGGGGCAATGCGCTCGGCAATGTCTAGATCGCCTGCGCGAACGCGCGATAGGCGCACGGTCGAGTCGCCAATGTAGTTGTAGACCACCTCATCGTAGCCGATCTGGCTGGCATTCCAGTAATCGGCGAATTTCTTGACTCGGATGAGATCGCGGGACTTGCGCTCGACGAACTCATAGGGTCCGGCACAGACGGGAGCCGCGCCGAAATCCGCACCTTTCTCCTTCGCAGCCTTCGGTGAAACCATCATGCCGGCCCGGTCGCTGAGATTGGCGAGTAGTGGGACGAACGGTTCGGACAAGGTGAAGTGGACCTTGTCGGCTGCAAGTGCCTCCACTCCGGAAACAGGAGCAAGTTCCGCCTTCCTCTTGGAGTCAGGCATGGTCTTCATGCGCTCGATATTGAACTTCACCGCCTCTGCGTCGACGGAAGTTCCGTCATGGAACTTGACGTTTTTGCGCAGGGTGAAGGTAATCCCCTTGCCGTCCTTGTCCCATTCCCAGCTCTCCGCGAGCTGCGGAGCGATCTTGAGATCCGGCGATATGTCGACAAGCTTGTCGCACAGAGAGGCGAAGACAAACCGGCCAGTGTAGGTGCCGCTGGTCGCCGGATCTAGAGCATCCGGATCGTCCTGGATGCCGACTCGCAATGTTGCCGCCTGGGCGGCGCCCAAAAAGAGCGTCAGGGCCGATGCAGCCAAGAGCGCTGAATGTGTCAGTCTCATCTAAGCTCCCTCTGTTTTTCTGCGGTTTCCCCGCTATTTCATAAAGCAATCACGGTGTCCTTCATTTGTAAAGATACCGAACGAAACTCTCTCTAGATCTTCCGGAAGTAACGATTCCTAGTCCATGCAAACTGGCTTTGAGCGATTTGGAGGCGCTTGACGGCCGATTTGGATTGTTATTAGTTCATCTACTTGACGAAAGCGGAGCGTCGATGGACGAACAGCCCAATCCAGTTGTGCGGCAATTGTCGGCCCGTGCGGTCGTCGAAACTGTGCTGAAGGCAGGGCCGATTTCACGGGCCGAACTGTCGCGCATGACCGGCCTCTCAAAGCAAACGATATCCGATGTCATCCGGGATCTGGAAAAGGACGGTTGGGTTCGCGAGCAGGGCCAAGTGCAGGGCGCGGTCGGTCGCAAGGCTGTGACCTACGAGATCTGTCCAGATGCTGCTTTCGTGCTCGGAGTCGATCTTGGCGGGACCAAGGTCCATCTCGCTCTCGCGGATCTCGCTGGAACGGTCGTTGCTGAGGTGGCCGAACCGACGGATCAGCGCGGAGGATTGAAGGTCATCGAGCAGATCGGATTGTTGACGGAAGGTCTCGCGAAACAGGCTGGCGTTCCACGGCACCGCATCCGGGGAGGCGCCATAGGCAGCCCAGGAGTCATTGATCCGCGCTCGGGTGGCATCACGATTGCGCCCAACATCCCAGGTCTCGATGTCATCGATGTTCCGGTGCTGCTGAAGCAGCACTTGGGCTTCGATGTGAACATCGAGAATGATGTAAACCTTGCAGCAATAGGCGAGCAATGGCAGGGCAACCATCGCTCGGTACACACCTTTGCATTCATTGCCGTTGGCACGGGGATCGGGATGGGCATTGTCGCTGACGGCCGGCTGATCCGAGGAGCGCGGGGGGGGGCCGGTGAAATCGCGTATCTCCCGGTCGGCGGGGATCCCTTCGATTCACGTAATCATCTGGTGGGCACGCTGGAGATGGCGACAGGCAGCGCCGCCATCGTTCAGCGCTACATTGGGCTTGGCGGGGCATCCGGCGCGACCGTGCGCGACATCTTCGATCATCTGGAAGAGGACGAAGCGGCCCGAGCCACGATCGGCGAAGTCGCGCGCACTATCGCGACTGCTATCGTTGCGATTCATAGCATCATCGACCCCGCGCTGATCATCATGGGCGGCAGCATCGGCGTCCGGCCTGAGTTGAAGGTGGCACTCGAACAGCACCTTTCACGCTGCATGGCCAATCCCGTCCCGATTGAAATCAGTTCACTCGGAAGCCGGGCGGCGCTGGTCGGTGCCATCGGGACCGCACTCACTCATCTGCACAGGTCGCTTTTCGGCATCGGTCTGCCAGGCGAGCCTGCATCCGGTCCTCTTATGCGCCAGGCCCCCGACCGGGATGTTGCGGCATGACCGGTAGAAAGCGGATCGGGACGAAGCGAGACGAGAGACTCAGAACACCTATTATGGGATCCGGCGAATGCCGGAGGGCGCCAAAATGAAAGCGGTAGATCAGATGCAAGCTCTGCGAGATTTCATGGTGCCGGGACGCTCGGTTGCCGTCAGCGACCGGGGTATGGTCGCCACGTCGCATCCAGCCGCGACGATTGCGGGCGTCGATATCCTCCGAGCAGGAGGCAATGCCATCGATGCCGCAATTGCTGCCGCCGCGATCCAAGGCGTTGTCGATCCGCACATGACGGGTATCGGCGGCGATTGCTTCGCGCTCTCCGCACCGGCTTCGGGCCGACCGATCAGCATCAATGGCTCCGGCCGGGCTCCTCGCCGCTCCGAGCTCGACTGGTTTCTGTCGCAGGGGATGACGGCAATCCCCGACGACTCCGCTCACGCGGTCACGGTACCCGGCGCGATTGATGCATGGTGCCGTCTCGCGGCCGACTACGGCACCAAGGGTCTCGACGAGATTCTGGCGCCCGCCATTCGCGCTGCGGAGGAGGGGTTTGTCGTCACGCCGCGTGCGGCTCTCGATTGGGCGCGCTATGCCGACAGGATCGCAAGGCACGGCACTGGAACAGCGGTCTACCTGCCGGGCGGCACGGCACCTAGCGTCGGTGCCCGGCTGACGCATCCGGCTCTGGGCGCAACTCTGCGCCGCATAGCGCGGGAAGGGCGCAAGGCCTTTTATGAGGGCGAGGTCGCCGAGGAGATCACGGCTGTTCTCAAGGGATTGGGTGGCCTTCATGAGATTGACGACTTCGCCCGCTCCTCGTCCGATTATGCGGAGCCCCTCTCCACCTCCTATCGGGGCTACACCCTTTACGAATGCCCGCCCAACGGCCAAGGGATCGCGGCCCTCCTGATTGCTCGGATTCTGGAGGGCTTGGATCTGGCGGACAGGGACCTGAGCGAGGCTGACCGCATTCATCTGCTCGCAGAGGCCACCAAGGCCGCCTATCGGCTGCGCGACGCACTCGTCGCCGATCCTGCCTATGCGCCGCTCGATGCTGCCGCGCTCCTGTCAGATGCCTCGATTGCGGCCTTGCGCAGGCCGATCACGATGGACCGGGCTCTCGATCCTGCTGTCTGGGATCTGCCCGAGCACCGGGATACGGTCTACATTGCCGTCGTGGATCGTGATGGCAATGCAGTCTCGTTCATCAACTCTATCTTCCACGCTTTCGGGAGCGGTATCTACGCGCCTCGCTCCGGCGTTCTCCTGCAGAACCGTGGCGCAGGTTTCCGTATCGCCAAGGGGCATCCCAACGCCATCGCTCCGGGCAAACGACCGTTCCACACGATTATCCCCGGGCTCCTGGCCAGGAACGGCCGACCGGTCATGCCATTCGGCGTCATGGGCGGGCAGTACCAGGCAACGGGCCACGTGCATATTCTGTCCCAACTGATTGACCGCGGCCTCAACGTGCAGCAGGCATCCGACGCGCCGCGTAGCTTCGCCTTCGGCGGCACGCTCTCGCTCGAACCAACCATTTCCCGGGACACGGCCGAGGACTTGGCGAGGCGAGGCCACAATATCGTCTGGGCCGACGAGCCGCTTGGCGGATGCCAGGCCATCTGGATCGATCATGAAAACGGCGTGATGTACGGGGCGTCGGATCATCGCAAGGATGGCATTGCGCTGGGCTTCTAAGAGTGCATGTCTCACAGGTGAGAAGGTTTCGATGAGCACGCAATCAGGATCTAGGGCCGTTCTCGCCATTGAAAATCTCACCCTCGCGCTGCCATCGGCCGCCGATAGGCCCTTTGCCCTCAAGGATGTTTCGCTTGAGTTGCGTGCCGGCGAGATCCTCTGCGTGGTTGGAGAGTCAGGCTCTGGCAAGTCCATGTGTGCTTCCGCACTCCTCGGTCTGCTACCTAATGTGGTCAAGCCGACGGCGGGGCGGGTTCTGTTCGAAGGGCGGGACCTTCTGACCCTTTCGAACGAAGACTGGCGCGAACTCCGCGGTCGGCGCATAGCCATGATCTTTCAAGAGCCCATGACGGCTCTAAACCCAGTCATCTCGATTGGAGACCAGATTGCGGAGACCTTCGAGGCGCACGATCTCCTCACGCCCGCCGAACGTCGCGCTCGTACAATCGAGCTCGCCCGAGAGGTTGGCCTTCCGGACCCGGAGCAGATCGTAAAGTCCTATCCTCATCAATTATCCGGCGGGCAGCGTCAGCGCGCCATGATCGCCATGGCCCTCGCGCTGGAGCCATCCATCTTGGTCGCCGACGAGCCGACAACCGCTCTAGACGTGACCACTCAGGCACAGATCCTGAAGCTGATCCGTGATTTGCAGCAGCGTCGTGGCATGGCGGTGATGTTCATCACTCACGACTTCGGTGTCGTCGCCGAGATTGCAGATAGGGTCGCGGTTCTGGAGAGAGGGATTGTTGTCGAGCAGGGAACGGCTGAAGCCGTGCTCCAACGGCCTCAACACCGCTACACTCAGAGCCTCTTGGCGGCGGTTCCCACGCTAACACCTCCGAAACGCCCGTCAGTGGAGGGAGCGCCTCTGGCTTGTGCAGTGGTTGGCCTCCGCAAGACCTACAAAGGCAGGGGCATTCTCATGCGTTCGCGGGAGGTTAGTGCTGCCAAGAATGTCAGTTTCGAGATAAGACGAGGCGAGACGCTGGGTTTGGTCGGCGAGTCAGGCTCTGGAAAGAGCACGATCGGCCGTCTCGTCGTGCGCCTGCTCGATCCCGATGCCGGGACCATTCGTCTCGGAGAGATTGATCTATCAACGCTGTCCGGATCAAGGCTCCGTGCCGCTCGACGGCATATCCAGATGGTATTCCAGGATCCGTTCGCGTCGCTTAATCCTCGCCGCCGGGTCGGTCGGATCATTGCGGACGGCCCTGTCGCCCATGGTGTGCCGATGCAGGAGGCCATGGCTAAGGCGCGTGAGCTTCTGGCCCTTGTCGGTCTCGACCCACGCGCGATTGATCGCTACCCGCACGAGTTTTCCGGAGGGCAACGCCAGCGCATCGGCATCGCCCGCGCACTAGCGCTCGAACCCGATCTGCTGGTGGCTGACGAGGCTGTCTCGGCGCTCGATGTTTCTGTTCAGGCGCAGATTCTGAAGCTTTTGGAAGAACTCAAAGGTCGCCTCAAGCTCGCGATGCTGTTCATCACCCACGACCTCAACGTAGCCGCACAGATCTGCGACCGCATTGCGGTCATGCGCCAAGGCGAGATCATTGAGGTCAAGCCGACTGCAGAACTGCTGCTCCATCCGGAGCATCCCTATACGCAGGCCTTGCTCGCATCCGTTCCCGGTCAGTCGCTGAGGGGGACTGCGCCGGTAGCATAGTCAACATGGGCGAGACTGTTCATTGGATCACGAAGGGGGAAATATCATGTCAGAGCCAGCTATACTCGACACGCTCCGAGTCGGCCTCGTCGGAACCGGCTTTATCGCTGCGTTCCACCTTCAGTCGATGATCGGCGTACGCAACCTGCAGGTCACGGGGGTCTACAGCCGCTCTGACGAGAGGCGTCGCCGCATCGCCGAGAGGGCGAACGCGTTAGGTCTCGGTCCAGCCAAGCCATACGGGAGCTTGGAGGCAATGGCCATGTCGGGCGAGGTCGACGCCCTATGGATCATGACGCCCAATGACACGCGCATCGACATCATGCGTGAGATTCACCGCCTCAAGAAGGCAGGCGCTCCGATCCGCGCTGTCGCCTGCGAGAAACCCTTGGCGCGAACGCTCGCCGAGGCGCGAGAGATGCTGAATCTGGCCAATGATGCCGGGCTGCTGCATGGATACCTGGAAAATCAACTCTTCTCCACGGCAGTTCTGCGCGGAAAGGAGATCATATGGCGCCGGGCCGTTCCCAGCGGGGGACGTCCCTATCTGGCCCGGGCGGCCGAAGAGCATTCAGGGCCGCACGAGCCGTGGTTTTGGCAGGGTGAGCGCCAGGGCGGCGGCGTGCTGTCCGACATGATGTGCCACTCTGTCGAGGTGGCACGTTTCCTGCTGACGGAGCCGGGGAAGCCCCGTGCAAGCCTGAAGCTGGTCAGCGCCAGTGCGACAACAGCGACACTCAAATGGACTCAACCACGCTATGCGGCGGATCTGAAGAGCCGGATGGGAATCGATTTCACCCGCCGGCCGGTCGAGGACTTCGCCCGCGGGATTATCACTCTAGAGAGTCAAGATGGGGAGCAGCTTTTGATCGAAGCAACCACGTCTTGGGCTTATGTCGGCGCCGGCCTCCGGATCCAACTGGAGCTTCTCGGTCCAGAATACTCGATGGAGTTTTCCTCACTATCTGCAGGTCTCAAGATCTTCCTGTCGAGACACATTGCTGGCTCTGAAGGCGAAGATCTGGTGGAGAAGCAAAATGCAGAGCAGGGCTTGATGCCGGTGATCGAGGATGAGGCTGGGATATACGGCTATACCGACGAGAACCGGCATATGGCGGAGGCGTTCAGAAAGGGGGCGATGCCCGCCGAAACCTTCGCGGACGGCGTTGGGGTCATGGAGATGTTGATGGGGCTCTATCGCTCTGCGGAACTTGGGCAGACTGTAGCCTTCCCGGATCCGCATCTGGAGACCTATGTTCCGCAGGTCGCACGGCCGACCTGATCAAATCAGAGAGAACTTGATTGACGAATGAAGGCATCCCGGCTGGGCGTAAGTCTGGATGCAACTGTTCCAACGGACTCTGGGCTCGCACACCCATACGGTTCGAACGTCGCGTTCTGTACTAATTCAACAAAGAGGATTCGAAAAATGGCGGGAAGACTGGAAGGACAGGTCGCCGTCCTGATTGGAGCTGCGCGGGGCATTGGCGCCGCTATCGCCGAGCGCTTCGTCGAGGAAGGGGCGAGCATCGTCATCGGCGATACCGAAGTCGAGGCGGCGCAGGCAACGGTGACGCGCCTCGGCGGCGAAACAAGAGCCCGATTCGTGAAGACCGACATCTCTCAGGCCGCCGATGCCGAGCGGATCATGGGAACGGCGCAGGATGCGTTCGGGAAACTGGATATCTTGGTCCAGAATGCCGGTATCTATCCCTGGACCTTGATTGAGGACACCGACCCTGCGGAGTGGGACAGGGTGATGGCGGTCAATCTGAAGGGGACGTTCCTTGCGGCGAAAGCCGCGCTGGGTCCCATGCGCAGAAACGGGTATGGAAGAATGGTCTTCACCTCGTCCATCACCGGTCCGCGCGTGACCAGTCCTGGCCATGGTCACTACTCGGCCACAAAGGCCGGGATCAATGGGTTCATCAAGTCCGCCGCCCTAGAGTTTTCCGGCGACGGCATCACGGTCAATGGCGTCGAACCTGGCAATATCCTGACGGAGGGCATGCAGGCGAGCCGGAGCCCTGAATTTATCCGAATGATGGAGCAAGCCGTGCCTCTTGGACGCCTGGGAGCGCCGCGCGACATCGCTCACACGGTCCTGTTCCTCGCCTCTGATGAGGCAGCGTATATCACCGGCACGACGATTGTCGTGGACGGCGGGCAGACTCTACCCGAAGGCCACGATTTCAGGATCAAGCCCTGACGGAACTGAGGGCGGAAACTGAAAGAAGCGTGAGTACGCAGGGTTCAGCAAGAAGGAACAGGATGAAGCAATCTTGCAGGCACCTGCTGAAGCGAAAGTCCGTTCCTGGCACTCCTGAGACGTACGCGTTTGGTCCGCTTCGGCACTGAAGTGCCGACGTTCGTTAAGCGACCGGAACGTGAAATTTTGACCCGAAACCGACCTTCCTGAATGCCATAAGGGAGCTGCCGGATGACGGCATTCCCCGGCACGGCACACCCACTGGATCAGCGTCTTCGCGCCGCGGAAGTTACCCGTGTGTGCGCCCATCGCTGCGCTTCACCCAGCGACTCAAACACCAATGATCGCGGCCCTCCGCTGGCGCACGGGCCGAACCCCGCCTCCAGGAACCACTTTCTTTCCAATTCCGGTTCCGCGTGCTCCTCCCCGTCCAGGCGGACCAGCACAGCAACGAGACGGCCCTCCACGCACACGAGGAAGCCTTCCTCATCCCGGCTGCTTGTATCGACCATGACCCGTTGCAGGCTCGGACGCTTCTCCGTCCAGGCGATATCCTGTGCAACCGTTGCGGCCTCGCCCACCTGCGTGAGGGCAGTTGGGAAAGGGCCGTTGTCCACCAAACCCTGACCAGCGAGCCGTGGCGCATCATCGCCGAAGTGCTCCCGGACCGCCTCAGACCCGAAGCGCCGCAGCACAGCCAGGAAAAGCGTCTCGGCCCGCGCATCGATCTCTTCCGTGAGCCGTTCACGGGTGTCGAGGTCGTGCGCCGTGTCGGCCTCGTTCCAGGCGTGTACGCGCTCGTCAAGCTGGACGAGAGCACGCTGGATGTCTGGGGGCAGGGAGGCCCGCCCGGTCTCATTGTCGGACGTACGCGCCACAGCTTGTGTCTCCGTCGCTCCACTGACGTCGGTCAGTCCACGGTCTGTCGATCGCGGTATTTTCCTGAGGGACCGTCCTCATGTCCCGGCCAGGACGTCTTCGCCCCTCCGGGGCCGCTTATAACTGCAAAAAGCCTGCGGCATTGGGCGGCGGGCTTTCCACTGTCAGGATCACGACGCGATCAGGCCACCTGGCGGACCTGCTCAGCCGTCTTCTTGGCCTGGACCGTCACCGTGCGGGTGACCTCGTCGGTGATCTGGATCGTGAGTTCGGCGATGCGACGGTTGTTCTCCATCGTCAGCTCCAGGTTGTCACGCAGGAGCGAGGCCTGCACCTCGATGAGGTCCGTCATCGAGCGGCAGTGGGCGAGAGCATTCAGGGCTTCAAGATTGCGTTGCAGCCGCCGCTGGCTCCG
Source organism: Microvirga calopogonii (assembly GCF_003347665.1). GTDB lineage: Bacteria > Pseudomonadota > Alphaproteobacteria > Rhizobiales > Beijerinckiaceae > Microvirga > Microvirga calopogonii. Next base: position 3,825 of record NZ_QDGA01000101.1, on the reverse strand, counting down.
CTCGAGCACCTCGCGGGAGACGTCCTGAAAGCCACGGGCCAAGGCTGTGCCGGAATGGGCGACCGCCCGCAGGTTGTGCGAGGCCTCCTCCGTCAGTCCTTGAGCATCGCCGCCGGACCGGCCGAGAACCTGCATCGCCTGGCCGGTCGAGCGCCGGGTCAGGTTCGTGATAGCCTCAAGGCCACTCTCCATGGCCTTCTGCATGGCACGAGCCATGGTCTGCGCGCCTTCCACGCCGGCCCGGAGGGTCTCCGCGACGTCCTCCGTCACCCGCTGCACGGTCTCGGCCTGCTCGCGCGAGCGGCGGGCGTCGGCGCGCCTGGTTTCGTCGATGCTGGCCATGTCTTCCTCCACTTTCTCGGCTACGGCTTGGGCCTCCTCGTCGCTCAGGACCTGGAGAACGGCGGGGAGCAGTTCCTTCCGGTCGTCCCGGAGGTGCTGCTGGAAGGTCTTCCTCAGCTCGGCCACCTGGCCGAGGAATTCGCTGCTGTTCTTCGGCATGCCCTCCAGCTCCGCGAGCTGCGTGGCCGTGTCCTCGTTATCCTTGGTGGCATCGCGCAGAAGGTCGAGCATTCCGTGCCGTCTCAGCACAGAGAAGAGGTGCTCTTCCTGAAGCCTCGCGAGCAGTTCCAACTCCTCCTTGAGGTCTTGGACGAGCCTCTCGCGGGTCTTCACCGCTCCGTCGGACGTGGCGAGCAGCTTCTCGAAAAGTTTGTTCGCCTTGTCCGGTGGCGCTTTGCTGTATGGTCCGTTGGTTGCCATCGTCCCCTCGCCAAAGCCGAAAGGCTCGGCGCATGGCGCCGATGCCACGGGAAACTCGAAAACTGGAACTGGAAACCCGTAATGCCGGGCCGAACATAGCCTAGCGCGATTAACATGGGTTAGCGTCAAACCCGTGCACGGGCGAGCGGGTTCCTCCTCAGGGATGTCCCGATGCGGCGGAGGGACGAGAGATCGCAGGCTCGAATCCATGCAGGGTAGTCGGCTCGGTCGCGTGCGAAGGCCTCGCTCTCAAGGGATTCTGATATGTGGCAGTAAGGGCCGCCCGCCGCAGGTCAAGGATCGCGGGTCGCAGGGAACCCAGTCTCTCGGCACGAGGTTGGCCTCAGCGAGTTGGAAAAGAGGAGAGCGAGGCGGACCTTTACACAATCAGGCTTAGAGATCGTGTTTGGCACACTTGAGACGCTACGCCGAGGGCAGCAATCCTCACGTAACTAGACATTCCGAAAAGTGAATGGACTTCATTGCCTGACCCACTGCGGACCATTCCGTGGTTGGGGCGTATGCCTGGAGAGAGCGCGGCATGCTGCCGTCATAGCCAGAGCTTGGCATGGGACGCTTTCCATTATCCACCCTGGCCGGAAGGGTTTAGACTCGTCGCGTCGCGTTCAGGGCAGCGCTGGCCTGATGCCAGTCACATCAACCTCCCTGAGGAGGTCCCCATGTACGCACGGCTGACGACGTTTCGCGTCAAGCCCGACAAGATGGGTGACCTGCTCCGCTGGCGTCAGGAGAGGGCCATTCAGCAACTCTATCCGGAACTTTGATTAAGGGATCGTTTTAGTCCTTGTAGGCTGCCTCAGTATCTCCGCGTCCGCTCGTAGCGACACGCTTGGAAAGCAGCATGGAAAGCACGGTCGAGCCTCTGCCCAATGGCGGCATCATGGGCGCACGCGTGCGACACCACGATTGGACTTCCACGTCTCTCGGTCCCATCGCAACCTGGCCCCAAAGCCTGAAGAGCCTCGTCAATCTGGTTCTGGCGGCGCCGCTCCCGATGAACCTGTTGTGGGGGCCAGAGCTCATCCAGATCTACAACGATGCCTATGCGCCGCTCATGGGGCTGAAGCATCCTGCCGGCCTGGGCCAGCCAGCGGCTGAGTGCTGGCACGAGGTCTGGGAGGTCGCCGGGCCGCTCTACGAGCGTGTGTTCGCGGGCGAGACGGTGGTCCTGGAAAACAGCCAATGGATCTTGAACAGGCAGGGCGTTCCGGAAGCCGCCTGGTTCGACAACTATCTCATCCCGGTCCTCGATGAGAAAGGCGCGGTCGGCGGCGCACTCGTCATAGCGTTCGAAACGACAGGGCGGGTCAAGGCTGCGGTGGAGCGAGACCAGTCAGAGCAGGCGCTGCGGGCGAGCGAGCAGCGCCTGCAACGGGTCATCGAGACCGATGCGGTTGGCATGATCTTCTTTGACCATTCCGGCACGCTCGTCGACGCCAACGATGTCTTCCTGAACATGACGGGCTATACCCGCGCCGAGGTGGGGCGGCGCGAACTGACCTGGCGCCGACTGACCCCCGCGGAATGGGTGGGGATCAGCGAAGAGCAACTGCAGAAGCTCGCCGCCACGGGACGGATTGGCCCCTACGAGAAGGAATACATCCTCAAGGACGGATCACGCCGATGGATGCTGTTCGCCGGGCGCGATCTCGGCGATGGAACGACTGCGGAATACTGCCTCGACATCACCGCCCGCAAGCAGGCGGAGACTGCCCTACAGGCGAGCGAGACCCGGCTCCAGGCCGCCGTCGATCTCGTCGGTCTGTCGCCCTACACCTGGGATCCGGCCACGGGAGCCCTGGGCTGGGATGCCCGGCTCAAGGCCATGTGGGGGCTGCCGCCTGATGCTTCTGTCGACCACGAGGTGTGGCTATCTGGCATTCATCCCGAGGATCGCGCTCAGGTCGATGCCGCGCTTGCCCATTGTGTCGACCCCACAGGTGACGGGGTCTACCACATCGACTACCGCGTCATCGGGATTGACGATGGGGTCGAGCGCTGGGTCTCCACCCAGGGCCGGACCACCTTCGAAAATGGCCAGCCGGTGGGGTTCACCGGGGTCGCGCTCGAGATCACCGAGCGCAAGCGGGCCGAAGCCGCCCTGCGTGAGAGTGAGGAGCGCTTCCGGCAGTTCGCCGAGAACTCCAACAGCACCCTTTGGATCCTCGACCTTGCGACGATGAACCTCGAATACCTGAGCCCCGCCTTTGAGGCCATCTGGGGCGAAACAATCGCAACCACGCTCGGCGATCCCAGCCGGTGGAGCCGCTTCCTCCATCCGGATGACCGGCAGCGGGTGTTCGATGCGCTTGACCGGGTCAGACTGGGCGAGGCCTTCACGGAAGAGTTCCGCATCGTCCGTTCTGATGGGGTGGTGCGCTGGATCCGCGATACCTTCTTCCCCATGCGTGACGCGCAGGGCCGGATCCGCCGCGCCGGCGGCGTTGCCCAGGACATCACCCGCCATGACGGGCGCTTCGTCTATGTGGTCGATGCCGACGAGCCCTCGCGTCAGGATCTGACGCGAGGGCTGCGCGACGCCGGCTATGACGTGAGAGCCTTCCCGTCCGGCAAGGCGTTCCTGGAGGCGGCCCCGGCGCTCGCGGCCGGCTGCGTGGTGCTCGACATGCGTCAGCCCGAGGCGGGTGGCCTGACCATCCCGCGGGAGCTCAAGGCCCGGCGCATCGGCCTGCCGGTGATCGTGCTGGGCGCGCTCCAGAGCGATGTAAAGTCTGCGGTGCAGGTGATGAAGACCGGCGCGGTGGACTTCCTGCCGGTTCCCTATGCTCCGGATGAGCTGCTGACCGCCCTTGCGTCGGCCGCCGCTGACATTTCCCAGGCCGACGAGCACGACCAGGAGGCCAACCGGGCCCGCGGGCTCATCGCCGAGATGCCGGTCCGCGAGCGCGAGGTCCTGGAGGGCCTGCTGGCCGGCCAGACCAACAAGCAGATCGGCCGGGCCATCGGCCTCAGCCCGCGCACGGTGGAAACCCACCGCGCTCATGTCATGCAGCGCCTGGGCGCCAGGACGATCCCTGAACT
>NZ_QDGA01000100.1 GCF_003347665.1 Microvirga calopogonii | reverse complement strand
GATTGGGATATTGGTCGTATCGCCAGCTTCGGATTTGCAGGATTGCGGGGCGACAGCGGTGGATTTCCTGCGTTTTCCGTTGCCGCTCCGGCCCGGGATCTGATTCAATCAGGAGCACTCCACCCGGCCGGAGTTGCGCCATGTCGACGCCGAAAGACGAGCGCCAGAAGGATCTGTTCCGCCCCGCCCTGGACAGCATCATTGACCTGAAGCATCCCTTGGTGCTGCTGGCCCAGCGCATCGACTGGGCCTTCCTCGAGCGCCGGCTCGGCAGCGTCTACAAGCCCGGACCCGGCCAGCCGCCCTTGCCGGTGCGGCTGATCGCCGGGCTGATGATCCTCAAGCACATGGAGAGCTTGTCCGACGAGGCGCTGTGCGCCCGCTTCCTCGACAGCCCCTACGTGCAGTTCTTCTGCGGTGAGGTCAGCTTCCGCCATGATCTGCCGCCTCATCCTGAGCTTGTCGAAGGATGACCGCTCATCCTTGACGCGCTGGCGCCAGCGATTGGGCGAGGAGCATCTCACGGCCCTGCTGCAGGAAAGCCTCGCGGTGGCGTACCAGACTGGAGCTCTGGCGACCAAGGATCTCGAGCGGGTCGCCGTCGACACCACGGTTCAGCCCAAGGCGGTGGCTTATCCCACCGATGCCCGCCTGATGCACCGGGCGCTGATCAAACTCGTGGACCTCGCCAGGAGGTGTGGCGTCCGACTGCGTCAGAGTTATCGAAGAGTGGCCAAACACGCCCTGATCCGGATCGGCCGCTATCAGCATGCGCATCAGTTCAAGCGGGCGAACCGCGAGCTGCGGTTCCTGCGTGCCCGGCTCGGGCGGGTGATCCGGGACGTGCGCCGCAAGATCCACGGCCATGCGGCTCTGGAGGAGCGCTTCGGCCCGCTGCTGGCCCTGGCGGTCAGGGTTCGGCAGCAGACCCAGCGCCAGCGCGGGCCCAAGGTCTACGCGCTGCATGCGCCGGAGGTGGAGTGCATCGGCAAGGGCAAAGCCCGCACACCGTATGAGTTCGGCTGCAAGGTCAGCATCGCCACTCCGGTCACACAGCCCAAGGGCGGTCAGTTCGTGCTGCATGCCCGGGCCTTGCACGGCAATCCGTATGACGGTCACACGCTCGCGGCTGCGGTGGCCGATGTGGCGACGATGACCGGGGTTGAGGTCAAACGCACCCATGTCGACAAGGGCTATCGCGGACACAATCACCCGAACCGCTTTCAGGTCTGGATCTCAGGCCAGGTGCGCCGGACCACGGCCGCTCTCAAGCGCGAAATGAAGCGGCGGGCCGCGATCGAGCCGGTGATTGGGCATCTGAAAGCCGAGCACAGGATGGGCCGCAATTATCTGAAGGGCCGTGAGGGCGACCGCATCAATGCCGTGCTGGCGGCGGTCGGGTACAACTTCTCACTCCTGCTGCGGTGGCTGGCAGCACTTTTGTGTGTCCTTGTCCTGGTGCTGGTTGGATCCGGTCCATCGCCTCGACGGGCGTGAGTCACGCCACCAGACAATTCTTCACGGACGACTCCAAACAGTCAACAGGAACGGCAGTTAATGGCACCGCGCCGACCTTGGCCGTATTTCCGCAAATGAGCGGTATCGGGACCTTCGCAGAACCTCGCTCAACGGCTAGGGTTGACCCGAAGCTGACTTTGACTGCTTTTGAATCAGGATAAAATCCTTCGCGCGCAACACGGTCGAGACGCACGCAGCTTTCACTTTCGCTGTAGCTCGCGCGTTGATGGTTACAAATTCAGCAACTATACTGATAACAAATTGCCTCCTCACAATCAGGACTGCAGAGGCACCGTCCATGTTCGGTTTTGATGATGCCTCGGAGACCAAGGCACCGTCCGCCGAGGTGCTCGTTTAGTTACAGGGCGGCAGTGCGCAATTTCTTGGACCAGTCTCGAGGAGAGCGGCCTATGATCATTCGCAGCGGACTTATCCGCAATCGCGACGGCGTCGATTTCGCGGCATTCTCCGAACACTGGCGGCACGTGCACGGTCCACTGGCGCTCCGCGTCGAGGCAATGCGCGCCTATCGACGGAACCATATTCTCACACGGCTGCCGGCCCCACAGGGTGACGGGCTGCACCGCGTCGACGGGATTTCCAACTCTGGTTTGACGACGTCGAGTCGATGCGCGTCGCAATGGAGTCCGCCGAACAGCGTGCATGCATCGAGGACATTCGTGGGTTTCTCGCCAACGTAACGATCCTCGTTCAGCAGGAAGGCGAAACGCGACGGCACGGTGATGTCGACCGACTGCCGGTGAAGTACCTTTACCTTTTGGCGGGTCCGGAAGCCGCAATGCGGACCATTGGGGACACGCTCCTCACGATTCTCGGCGCAAGCTTCGACAACGTCGCGCTCCGCATCAATCCGATCATCGACAGGCGGTTTTCCGTGGACCCGAACGTCTCTGCTGGCGGCCAAGTCGTCGATGCCGTGCTGGAGATCTGGCTGCCGAGGGGAGCGGATGATACGTTCACGCCGCGCGTCTTGAACGAAAGATCTGATGTGGATGTCGTTGGCGCGTTCCAAGTGGACGAGCTGATCCTGAAGGACCATCCAGTCGAGCAGTGATCCTTTGTCGGATCGAGGGACACCTCAAACGTAAGAGGCCCCAACCTCTCGCTCCGAACGCATGCAACCTATCGCCACTCTACCGCCACGGCGGACGACGTGTTCGAATGCGGGCGTTTTGACTGCTCTCAGCTTGTCTTGAATGAAAGCTTATCGATCCGCGACCCGACATGGCGCCGGCCAGTGCAGCATGCTGCTCCGGGTTCCGAGCCAGCCGCACGACCGAGAACGTCCGCGCAAAACAAATGCCGTGCCGATGAGTTCCGGCACGGCCTTACAATGGTGTCAGAATCCGCGTTCGAACGGACCGGTGGCGCGGGCATAGGTCGGGATCGGAAGCTCCAACTCGACACCGGCTTCCCTGGCGGCCCGAATCGGCCAGAATGGATCGCGCAGCAGTGTGCGCCCCATGAAGATCAGATCCGAGCGCCCGCTGCCGATAATCTCCTCTGCCAAGTCGATCGAGGCGATCGAGCCCGTCGTCGCAGTCGGCAGGCCCGTGACCTTGCGGATCCGGTCGGCATAGGGGGTCTGGTAGCCGGGGTAGACGGGGCCGGCATAGCCGGGCAGGATGTTGCCGGTCTGCACGTCGATCAGATCGACCCCGTGTCTGCCCAGTTCCTGAGCCAGAACATCGGCTTCGTCCTGCGTCACGCCATCAGTGCCGAAATCCGTCGCGCAGATGCGATAAAGCAGCGGCTTCTCCTCAGGCCAGACCGAGCGGACGGCCTCGATCACCTCGAGCGGCAGCCGCATGCGGTTCTCGGCCGAGCCGCCGTAGTGATCGGTTCGAGCATTCGACACCGGGGCCAGGAACTCATGCAGCAGGTAGCCATTGACGGCATGGATTTCGAGCGCGTCAAACCCAGCCTTATGGGCGCGGATCGCAGCCGTCCGGCAATTGTCAATGACGCCCTGAATATCCGTTGCCGTGGCTTCGGTAGGGGTGCCGAGGGTGTCGTCATAGGCGATGGCCGAGGGCGCGATTGCGGTTGCGGTGATGTGCGACTTGCGCCCCGCATGGGCAAGCTGAGCGCACATCTTCGCGCCGCAGGACTGCACGAACTCGACCAGGCGTTTGAGCCCGTTGGCTTGCTCGTCGTTCCAGATGCCGAGGTCCTTCGCGCTGATCCGCCCGCGCGGCTCGACGGCCAGGACTTCGGTGGCGATCATCGCGGCGCCGCCAAGGGCCCGGGCGCCGTAATGGACATAGAGATGCTCGTTCAGCATCCCGTCCTCCTGCCCCCGGTACATCAGCATCGGGGACATGACGATCCGGTTGCGCAGCGTCATGCCACGCAAGGTGAAGGGTGAGAAGACGTAGCTTGCCATATGCTCAGTACCCGACGGTGAAACGCTGACGCGAATGCTTCGGGGTCTCGACCTCGTCGAGAAGCGCGATGGCATAATCCTCGAAGGAGATGTGGCTCTTGCCCTCGGCCGAGATCAGCAGGTCGTCCGTGCCGAGGCGGAACTGGCCCGTGCGCTCGCCCGCCGTGAAGGCGGCTGACGGCGACAGGAAGGTCCAGTCGAGGCTGGGTTCAGCCCGCAGGCGTTCGAGCATTTTGGCACCGGCAGCAGCTTCCGGCTTGGCAGCCTCGGGGAAGTTCGAGCTTTCCGACACGGGCGAACGTGCCGGAGAGCGCAGGCTGCCGGCTCCGCCGATCACGACGAGGCGCGGCGTGCCCGAACGCTTGACCGCCGTCACCAGCGTCTCGGGATCGTAGCGGACGAAGCGCACGGCGCTGATCACCACATCGTGCCCGGCAAGCTTGGCCGCCAGATCATCAGGCTGGGTGATATCTCCGAGCGTTGCCTTCGCGGCGCCGAGCGCCTGGAGCTTGTCCAGGGTCGGACCAATTGCAGTGATCTCGTGGCCGCGGGAAACCGCCTCGCGCACCACACGCTGGGCGGCATTGCCCGCCGCACCGATGACAGCGATCTTCATGCCATGTTTCCTTGCTTCAGTAACCATCAGGCACTAGGTGTCATCGTGATGTGCAGGTGTAAAGAAGGCACTCTCTGGTGATCTGGTCACCTGCGGGTGACCACCATGATGGATGACGGATGATGACGACGCCAAATCCCTATCGGGCAAAATGTGCCACCCGCGTGGTTCTCGACCGCGTTGCAGACAAGTGGGCGGTGCTCATCCTGGGGTTGCTGAAGGATGGGCCCGTGCGCTTCAATCAGCTCCGGCGCGAGATCGAGGGTATCTCCCAGAAGATGCTCTCCCAGACGCTGAAGAACCTGGAGCGGGACGGGCTGGTGCAACGGACAGCCTACCCGACCGTACCGGTCACGGTCGAGTATGCGCTGACACCGCTCGGCCGAACCTTGACCGACACCTTCGATGCATTGCGCCAGTGGGCTGAGATCCACATCGGCGAGGTCGTCGCGGCTCAACGTCGGTATGACGAGGTCGCCTGAGAGATGAACGAATAAATGTTTAGCACCCACAAATCTTATGTTCCGAAGGTGTCCAGTGGATCAATGGCCACAGGACGGGATCAAGCGCAGGATCCTCTGAGGTCGGTCTGACCGACAGGCTTGTGGTCTCTTGGGTACCGCAGGACTCGGTGACACCGCCCCCAAGCGCGAGAAAGGTCAGGTCCTGGCACCTCTCGGAAGTAGACCCAAAGTTTGCTCTCGCGAGGAGCACCGGACGTTCCTGGAGGTCAGGGAATCGGAAGAGGATGACCGAGAGTGTGTCAAAACTCAAACAGGCTCGGCCGTGCCGAAAGATTCGTACGAATTTATGCTCCTGTACCGAGAATTCCGCGGTCTGTCAGCGCCTGCACGAAATCAAATTGCTCCACTGAGCGACCTGCTCGCGTTTTGACACAGCCTCGACCCATAGGCGACGTTTAGGGGAGTATTTACCCTCTGCCGAGCAGGTCTGCAAAATGATCGGGCACCGGACCCTTGTCTAGCGTGAGCTCAACAACAATCCCGATATAAAGTCACGCTAGCGCGACGAACGCGGCGTGTGCCCGCTGGTCTCGACGACGGCACTGGCGCGATCCCAGCATTCAGATGGTCGGAACCAATCCGAGGAACCCTCATCCCAAGCGGGTGCGGGCGGAGGTGAGTGGCCTAGGCGTTGCTATCAGCTCGATTGGCCGCTCACCCTCTGGCCGAAGAAGTGAGAAAGTTATGTGCCGACCCCTGGCTTAAGGCGCATCGGCGCTGCGCGCCACATAGCGGAACCGCGACGTCTATCGACATGGGCGAGCGGCCTTTGGCTGATCCGAAATAGCTGGGCCCGGGCAGACCGAAGGATCTAGCGCAAAGCCGATCTTCCTGAACGAGAAAAATGGCTGAGCGCTTCTGCCAGCGCGTCGGGTAGGCGTCGCTGGTTCTCGCCGGGACAGTTTCCCCGGTCTTCCGCGCTTTCGGCTTGTGCAGGCGAGATGATCCCCCGCTGCCCTCCATACCGAGGAGCAGGGCTTGCGCGACCACATCTGGAATGCTAGTGCACTTGAATACAAGTATACTTCAACAAGAATCAGGGACGACATGGAGTCGATTGCCGTCAGCGTTGCGGGGCCAAATGCGCTTAGCCTGATTTCAGGCGAGCGGCCGGAACCATTGCCGGGCGAGGTGAAGCTGCGTGTTCGCCGGGCCGGTATTTGCGGCTCCGACATGCACATACTCCACGGCTCTAATCCCTTCGCCCGCTATCCTCGCATCATCGGCCACGAATTCGCTGGCGAAATCGTCGCGATTGGCGAAGGTGTCACCTCGCTCTCAGTCGGTGATCATGTTGTTGCCGATCCGGTTGTCGCCTGCGGGCATTGCTATCCCTGCCGCCGCGGCCGGCCGAATGTCTGTGCCTATCTCGAAGTCATCGGCGTCCACCGAGATGGCGGCTTCAGCAGCTATGCCATTCTTCCAGAAAAGAATGCGGTCAAAGTCTCGCCCAGCCTTTCGCTCGGCGTCGCGGCACTATCCGAGCCACTCTCGGTCGCCGCGAACGTGCTCACCGCCACAGGCTGCGACGAACAGGACACTGTTCTGGTCTATGGCGCTGGAACGGTCGGCATCACCGTGCTGCAGGTTGCCAAGCTCAAAGGCGCACGTTGCATAGTCGTCGACATCGACGAGGCGCGGCTGGAGCGCGCCAGAGAGTTTGGCGCCGACCTGACGATCCATTCGCCATCGACCCCCGTGGCGGAGGCGGTGAAGACCGAAATGGATGGGCTCGGCCCCTCCGTGGTCATCGACGGTGCCGGAATCCCTGCGCTGCTGGAGGAAGCTTGCCGTATCGCGAGTCCCGCCGGCCGTATCGGCCTGCTTGGGTTTTCGTCGGCTCCCTGCAACATCAGTCAGCAGGAGATCGTCCGCAAGGAACTATCACTGTTCGGCTCGCGCCTGAACCGGCGGCTCATCCCCGAGGTCGTGCGTTGGCTTGAAAGCGGTCGCCTCGATCCTTCCGCCATGATCACCCAGACCTTTGACGCGCGTGAAGCGAACGCCGCCTTCGATTTCGTCGAGAAGCACCCTGATCGTCTGCTCAAGGTCCAACTCGCGTTCGACGAATAACGCCCGGCTGACCGGGGCACTGCTACCAAAAAGGGAGAGAAACATGTTGTCTAAGCGCGGAATCATAAAGTCACTCTGCGGCATCGCAGCGGTAGGTCTGCTCAGCATGGCCACGCTAGCTTCAGCACAGGCGCAGAATGCCCCCGGCATTCTCCAAACCATTCTCCAGCGCGGCACGATCCGCATCGCCGTCCTTGGCAGTCTGCCGCCCTACAGCCGCGTGCTGCCGAATGGCGAGCCCGAGGGCTACGACATCGACATCGCCAAACGGCTCGCCGAGGCGCTGAAGGTCAAGCCGGAATTTATCATCTCCGACATCCCGGCCCGCGTCACCGCGTTGCAGACCCGCAAGGCGGACGTCACCATCGCGGACTTCACCCGCAATGTGGAGCGCTCGACCTCGATCGCCTTCACCAATCCCTATCTTGTCACCACGATGCGCCTGCTTCTGCCGGCAGACAGCCCCTACAAGACAGTCGCCGAGGCCAACGAAGCCGGAATCCGCGTCGCGATCTCACGCGGTGGCACTGCCGAGCGCGCTGTGCCGCTCAACATGCCGAAGGTCCAGATCATTCGCTTCAACACCCAGGCCGACGAGCTCAACGCCGTGCTGACCGGCCAGGCCGATGCGATGGCCGAGGACAATTTCTATAACGGCAACGCGATCAAGGAGAATCCGGGCAAGCTGCGCGAGGCCGAGGGAGACCTCGCCCGTGCCGAGATTGCCATCGGCCTGCCTGCTGGCGACGCCGACTGGCTGCGCGTTCTTAACCTCTTCGTCGACCAGTTCAACTCGTCTGGCGACAATAAGAAGCTGTTCGTGAAGTGGTTCGGCTTCGAGCAGCCGCCGATCCAGGCGAAGTACTGAGATAGCGAACACGGCGACGCCCAATCGGGCGTCGCTCTTCCCGCCGCGGAATGCATCGGCGCCGTTTAAGCCGATATCGGACAGGAAGGCCTGATCGGTGCCCTATTATTTCTCTTTTCCCAGTATCTACCCCTATCTCGGCGAACTTGCCGCGGCCGCAAAGGCAACGCTGCTACTGTCGCTGCTGGCGATCGTGCTGAGTGTAGCCATCGGCTCCGTTGTCGCCCTGATGCGCCGCTCGAATTCGCGGATTTTGCGGTTCATCGCCGGCCTTTATGTCGAGGTGATGCGCAACACGCCGCTCCTGGTCATCCTCTACATCGTCTTTTTCGCTCTCCCGCAGCTTGGACTGCGCATGTCGCCCTTCAATTCCGCGCTGATTGGCCTGACGCTGAACAGCGCCGGCTACATGGCCGAGATCATTCGCGCCGGCCTCGTCGCCGTGCCGCACGGCCAGTTCGAGGCCGGCGCCTCACAAGGCTTCACGCGGATCGCGCTCTATCGTTACATCGTGCTGCCGCAGGTATTTCGTACCATCTACGCCCCGCTCGGCAACCAGTTTATTGCCGTCATCCTTGCCTCCTCGCTGGCTTCAGCCGTCGCAGTCGAGGAAGTGGCGTCCTGGATGCAGACGGTCGGATCCTCGTCCTTCCGCTTCTTCGAGACCTTCGTTATTGCAGCGGTGGTCTATTTGGTGCTCTGCCAGATCGTGAACCTCGGACGCATCGCCATCGGGCGCTGGCTGTTCCGCCAGCCAGAGGCCTATCGATGACCGCGCAATTGTTTTCCTACATGCCGCTCCTGCTGAAGGCGGCGCTGGTCACGATCTGGCTCTCCTGGCTCGCACTGCTGATCGGTGCTGTAGGCGGGGCGTTGGTGGCGCTCGCCCGCATGTCGACCTTACTGCCATTGCGGCTGCTTGCGCTGCTGTTCACGGAGTTCTTCCGCTCGATCCCAATCCTGATCGTGCTGTTCTTCGTCTTTTTCGGCGTACCACTGATCTTTGGGCTCGATCTCTCGCCGTTTACGGCGACGACCATCGCGCTCGCGCTGCACGCCAGCGCGACCATGTCGGAAGTGATCCGCGCCGGTCTCGAAAGCGTCGGCAAGGGCCAATGGGAGGCGGCGCGCGCTGCCGGCATGACCTATTGGCAGATGATGCGCCACGTCATCGTACCGCAGGCGCTGCGCGTTATCCTGCCGCCCTCGGTCGGCGTCTACATTGCGACGCTGAAGGAATCCTCACTCGCATCAATCATTGGCTATGTCGAGCTGACCAAGACCGGACTTCTCATTCGCGAAACGATGGGTAGCAGCTTTGTGCCGCTGCTCCTCCTCGCCCTCATCTACTTCCTAATCAATTACGGCATCTCGCTCGGCGGGGGAGCGCTCGAACGGCGCTTTCACGTCAATACCCGCCTCATGACGGCCGGAGCAGGACAATGACCGATACCGTTCTCAAGTTCGACAATGTGGTGAAGCGCTTCGGGGACAGAACCATCCTTGACGGCGTCTCGACCTCCGTGCAGGCTGGCGAGATCGTCTGCTTCATCGGTCCCTCCGGCACTGGCAAATCGACCCTGCTGCGATGCGTCAACGGCCTTGAGACTATCGAGGGCGGCAGCATCCTCTTTGAGAACAAGCCGGTGCAGGCAAAGCAGCGCAGCATTATCGACGTGCGCCGCCGCATTGGCATGATCTTCCAGCACTTCAACCTCTACCCGCATCTGACGGCGCTGGAGAACGTTATGCTGGCGCCGGTCGTCGTCCACGGCGAGGGGCGCAAGGCTGTTGAGGAGCGAGCTCGCGGGCTGTTTGAAAAGGTCCGTCTGTCGCATCGCATCAACGCCTATCCGGCGCAGATGTCAGGCGGCGAGCAGCAGCGCGTTGCGATCGCTCGGGCGCTTGCCACCAACCCACATATCCTGCTCTTCGACGAGCCGACCTCGGCGCTTGATCCCGAGACGGTCGGCGAAGTGCTGGCCGTGATGCGCGACCTCGCTGTGGAAGGTCGGACCATGTTGGTCGTGACACACGAGATCCGCTTCGCGGCCGATGTCGGCACGCGCATGGTCTTCCTCGACGGCGGTAAGATCGTCGAGGAGGGCAATCCGCGTGAGATGCTTACCGCCCCGCGGAGCGAGCGCGCCAGGCGCTTTCTCAGCACTATCAGCAACGCCGCGCATTGATCGCCGATGGTCGTCGTTCCGAAAACCGGGATTCGCTGGAGCGTTGCTCAGGTCTATGATGACCTGAGCGGGCGCATCCTGACGGGCCAGCTCCGGCCAGGCGAGGCGCTGTCCGAGACCAAGATGGCGGTCCATTACGGTCTGAGCCGGACTCCGATTCGCCAGGCGTTCCACCGCCTCTCTGTGGAGGGGCTGCTCTCCATCGTTCCCCAGGTCGGTAGCTTCGTCGCCCCGATTCAGCTCTCTGCCGTCCGCGACGCTCAGTTTGTGAGGCAGACGCTGGAATGCCGCGCTGTTCGCAGCGCGGCGCTGGCGTCGGGAGACGAGAAGGAGCGAGTTCTCAACGGGCTGCTGAAGGAGCAGGCCAAGATTATTGCCCGGCGCGACCATTACGGCTTCTTCAGTTCTGACGAAGCCTTACACCGAGCTCTTATGGAGATCGCCGGGCATCCGCATGTCTGGGACTTCATTGCTTTGATCAAAACGCAGCTTGATCGGCTACGCTATCTCTCATTGGAAAGCCAAGAATGGCTCGAGATGATTTTCCATCAGCACGAGCAGCTGGTGAAGTGCGTGCTGACACACGATGCTGACGGAGCCGTGGCTCTGATGGAAACCCACCTGCACAGCGCTTCTCTGGCGCTGGAAAAGATTGCTGTCGACCACGCCGAGTTCTTCGAGGATTCACCTCGTCCTCCCCGCGGTATGCCGCTAAAACCATTTTGAACGCGCCTAACGGAGAAAGTACGACACCATGGAACAGACCTGGCGGTGGTGGGGACCCAACGACATCATTCCCCTTGATCACATCCGACAAACCGGCGCGACCGGACTTGTCACAGCGCTGCATGATGTTCCCGCAGGCGAAATCTGGACCCGTGAGCAGATCCGCGCCCGCATGGACGCCATAGCGGCGAACCCGGAGCTCGGGCTGCGCTGGAGTGTCGTCGAGAGCCTCTGGATCCATGAGCGGATTAAGCTGGCGGAAGGCGATGTCGAGCCGCTTTACGAGAATTTCCGCCAATCGATGATCAACCTCGCCGAGGCCGGCGTGCATATCATCTGCTACAACTTCATGCCGGTGCTCGACTGGGCTCGGACCGTGTTGCGACACAGGCTGCCGAGCGGTGCCATGGCCCTGCGCTTCAACGCGCATGAGTTCGCCGCCTTCGACTGCTTTATGCTGCGCCGAGAGGGCGCTGAAGCCGACTTCTCCGAAGAGGTCCTTACCCGAGCTAAAGCCTGGTACGACGCTTCGACGCAAGCTGACCGCGACCGCCTGCTCTCGACAATCATGGCCGGATTACCGGGAGCCTTCGACCGATACGACATCGAGGGCTTGCGCGGCATGCTGAAGCGGTATCACGGCGTCGGCCGAGAGCAGCTCCGCGACAATCTCATCCGTTTTCTTGAAGCGATCATCCCGACCGCCGAGAAGGTCGGCATCCGTATGGCGATCCATCCGGACGACCCGCCGCGCCCGCTGCTCGGCCTGCCGCGCATCGCCGGGTCGATGGAAGATTTCGAGGCGATCTTCACCGCGGTCGACAGCCCGGCTAACGGTCTGACCTTCTGCACCGGCTCGCTGGGTGCAAATCCGAAGAATGATCCGGCCGCGATCGCTGAGCGCTTCGCCGATCGGATCTACTTCGCCCATTTGCGCAACGTCGCCAACGACCCTGACGGATCCTTCATGGAGGCCGACCATCTTGGGGGCGACACTAACATGGTTGCGGTGGCTCGCGTTCTGCTGCGCGAGCAGGCGCGACGCAAGGCTGCGGGGCAGGCCGACTGGCGCATTCCTTTCCGCTCCGACCACGGCCACGAGTTGCTCGACGATATTGGCAAGCCGACGTTCCCTGGTTATCCGGCGATTGGCCGCATGCGAGGCCTCGCCGAGCTGCGCGGCGTCATCACCGCGCTGGCCGACGAGCATGGTTGGCCGCTATGAGCGCGACGGAGAAGGTTCTTGCCGGTAAGACAGCCTGGGTGACCGGTGCGGCGAGCGGGATCGGTGAAGCGGTCGCGCTTACACTGAGCCGCGCAGGCGCCACAGTCGCATTGACCGGGCGCCGCTCGGAGCCGCTGGAGCAGTTGGCCGAGCGCATCACGAGCGAAGGCGGCGAGGCCATTGTCGCACCCGGCGACGTGGCCGACGTCACCGCTATAGACAGAGCGCTGGCGCTGCTGGCTGGGCGCTCGCTTGACATCCTGGTCAGCAATGCTGGCACTAACATTCCTGATAGGTCCTGGTCCAAGCTTACCCCGGACTCGGTCGACCTCCTGCTTGACGCAAATTTGCGCGGCGCGCTGCAGCTCTCGCGGGCCGTTCTGCCCGTGATGCAGGCGCAAGGTGGAGGGGTGCTTATCCACATTGCTTCGCTCGCGGCGCATTTTCTCAGCGCCGGCCCCGGCCCGGTCTATACGGCTGCCAAGAGCGGTGTGGTCGCGATGAGCCACGCCATCAACATCGAGCACGGCGTACACGGCATTCGCTCCTGCGTCCTCTCACCTGGCGATACGCTGACACCGTTAATGGACAAGCGCCCGGTCCGCATGAGTGATGAAGCTCGAGCTCGCATGCTTCGCCCGGAGGACATTGCTGGACTCGTTTTGTACGTCGCGACGCTGCCGCCGCATGTGTGCGTTAATGAAGTAATCGTCACTCCCACATCGCTCACTGGAAACGTTCCGGAGCGAGCCTAAGAGAGCGTACGAAGCGAATACCTTTCTGTCTGGATAGCCCGCTCCCGGCCTGATGCGATCGTCAGAGCCCAAGAGTTCCTTCGGCGTCACGTATGGCAGGTTAAGAAAGCGAATGTGGTCGAGTTGCGCCTTTTGGCTCGCTACGACCGATATAGATTGTGGAATCTTGACACGTAAACAATCTTGTATGCAAGTATACATATATGCCTGTCGACCGTTCTTCAATGAGCTCGGCCTTCATGCATCGGAGTGGCAAAACAAAGCTGCGCTCTACAACCGGGAGGAATCTTCAATGACGTTTCTGAGTAGCGCCATGCGCGCTGTCGCCGTGTCTTTCTGCATACTCGGGTTTGCAGGGAGTGCTAGCGCGGACGAACCTGTCCCGACGAACAGCCCTCGCGTGCAGGCGATCCAGAAATCCGGCGTCTTTCGCATTGGTGTGCTCGCAAACGCACCATGGCTGGTTGAAAATACCAGCGGAAGCGGGGAGCAATGGTCCGGTCCAGGTTGGACACTCGCTAAGGAGTACGCCCGACTGCTTGGCGTGAAGCTTCAGCCCGTGGCCGTGTCGCATGAGACCAAGGTGCCCGTTCTCGCCTCCAACCAGGTCGATATGACGGTGTCTCCACTTTCGGTCACGCCGGAGCGGCTCAAGGTTATCGATTTCGTCACATATGCATCGACCAGTCTGTGTGTCTTCGGTCGTGCCGATAACCCTAAGGTTGCCAATGCCAAAAGCATTGACGACTTCAACAAAGAGGGCGTGGTCGTAGCCTATTACACTGGCGGTGGTGAGGAACATTGGGTGAAGTCGCGTTTCCCAAATGCCACCCTGCGTGGCGTCTCAACCGCTGGCACTGCGGCACCTGTCGAGGAAATCATGGCACGACGTGCTGACATCACGCCGATCAACCGGATCCCGTGGGTTGCACTCAATAAAAAAGTTAAGGGGCTAAAGGCGTTGCCCGAAGGCAATAACTGTCAGGATAGCAAGGAGATGGGAACCAACATTGGTTCCGCCATCGACAAGAACCAGCCCGAATTTCTTGCTTGGTTGAATGCGGTTCGCGATAGAATGCAGAAGCAGCTTACGACTGAAGAATCACAAATGATCGACAAGATGTGAGGCCGCGGCCGGCCGTCTGTTACGGCCGGCCGGCTTTTCGCGACTGACGCAAACTCGCATTAGTGACCTGTCATGGAACTTGACTTCTCGCCTCTGCTCGATAGTTGGCGATTTCTGGCCTCTGGCTTGGGACTAACCATCCTACTATCGATCGCGGCTGTTATCTCAAGCTTGGTCCTTGGACTGGCAGTTGGTCTCGGACGCCTTTATGGCCCGACCTGGCTCAGTGCGATACTCGTGTTTTATATCGACTCGATGCGCGCCATTCCGGTGTTCGTCGTACTGGTCTGGATCTATTTTGCGGTTCCGATCATCTCGGGTCATACGTTCGCACCATTCTGGGCTGCCCTCACCGGCATCACGATCCACGTCGCCGCTTACGTCGCGGAGGTCGTCCGTGCTGGCCTGACGTCGATCCGCAAGGGCCAATCCCAGGCCGGCCTGGCTATTGGAATGTCCAGCTCACAAATCCTGCGGCATATCCTGCTGCCGCAAGCAATTGTGCGCATGCTGCCTGCGTTAGGCTCGATCATATCAGTAACAATCAAGGATACAGCTATCGCGGCAGTCATTGCTGTCCCGGAGCTTATGCGACAGGCTGAGACCCTCGCAGGACAGACCTATCGCCCGATAGAGATCTTTACGGCAGTGATGGTGATCTACTTCCTCTTGATCTTCCCCATTACAAGGCTGGTTGACCGGCTTTACATCCGCGTCGCACATCTAGGTCGGTCATGAATCTCGATTGGTCCATTGTTTGGCAAAGCCGTTGGCTTCTGCTGGAAGGTGCGCTCATCACCGTCCTGCTAACGGTGTTGACGATGCTGATCGCCGTGCCTGGCGGGATCGTGCTCGCTCTTATGCGCGGCTCCCACTTCAAGCCAGTCGCATTGCTCGCAACTGCATTTGTCGAACTATTTCGGAACGTACCCCTGCTCCTCCTGATATACTGGGCGTTCTATGTCATGCCGGTTCTCACGGGACTGGGGCTCTCACCTTTCGCCACAGGCCTTGTTGCACTTTGCCTCAACGTCTCTGCCTATAATTCAGAGACTTTCCGTTCAGGGATCAATTCTATCCGCAAGGGACAGACGGAAGCCGGGCTCGCCATTGGCATGAGTAGAAGCCAGGTTTTCCGCCAGATCATCTTGCCGCAGGCCTGGCGCCGCGTATTGCCTATTCTCGCCAGCACGTGGGTTTCGCTGTTCAAAGACACCTCTCTTGTCTCAGTGATCGCCGTTGGCGAGTTGGCTCATACTGCAATGCAAATCCGGTCCCAGAGCTTTCGGGTGCTGGAGATGCTTACCGCAATGGCTGCGATCTATTGGCTCATGGGCTATCCCCAAGCGAAGATTGTTGACTGGATTCACAGAAAGTACGGAGTGCGGGAATGACCGCCTTTACCCGCAAGAATGCCGACAAGCCGGCAATGCTTGTCTACGACAATGTGCGTAAGAACTATGGAAGCTTCACCGCACTCGATGGTGTATCGCTGCACGTCAACGCCGGCGAAGTCGTCTGTCTGATTGGCCCGTCAGGATCCGGGAAGTCCACCCTTCTGCGATGCACGAACGCTCTGGAGACAACTGATGGCGGTGAAATCCGCTTCGAGGGCAGACCGCTCCCGGTAGCCGACGCTGACATGCGTAAGGTTCGTCAGCGCATGGGAATGGTTTTCCAGAACTTTGAGCTATTCCCCCACAAGACAGCCTTGGAGAACGTCGCACTCGGCCTGACGACCGTCCGGAAAATGGACGCCGGGGAGGCGCGACAGCGAGCGATGGCGCTACTTGCGAAGGTTGGGCTTGCGGATAAGACCGCAAACTATCCTTCCAATCTCTCAGGTGGTCAGCAGCAGAGGGTCGCGATCGCGCGTGCGTTAGCGATGGAGCCCCACGTGATGCTCTTTGATGAGCCAACATCGGCGCTCGACCCCGAGACGGTGGGTGAAGTTCTCAATGTCATGCGAAATCTTGCTGACGAAGGCATGACGATGATCGTCGTCACGCACGAGATGAGCTTCGCACGTCGAGTGGCCAATTGGGTTGTGGTGTTCGAACGTGGGCAACTGCTGGAGCAAGGTCCACCCCAGCAGATCTTTGAGGCGCCAACCACCGAAAGAACGCAAGAGTTCTTAAGCCACCTCGGCTGGAGTGGCTAAGTCACCACGTCTCCTAAGATTAGTAATTGGATAGCTGTGATCTCGATGAATCCTTCTTTCAATGGCTTGGGAGGAGGGAGGCGATGCAGCGTCCCACAAGATCGTCGTTTTTTGGCACTTCTCGGAAGTAGATCGAATGTCCGCGTAAGGAGGGAACAGCGGACGTCCTTAAAGGGCAGAGGATCGTCAGTGCGTGACCCGCAGCGGAAATTCGCAGGCTGATGGATTAAGCCCTTATGTGTTAAGAGAATGTGGTGCATGCTGCTCTTCTGGCGCGTCATGGCCGGGTAACATGAGCCGGTGTTGGACATCCGCCCCCTGGTCTACCTTCTATCGGGGCATGCAAACAGGAGCGGTCCTGTGAACACTCCAGTGACCGGATGGTTGGACGAGATGCGCCGGCAGATCGGGCTTGGGCTTGATGCCGTCGGCGTCGGGCCAGAGGAGATGCCCCACCGGGTCATCAACCAGTGTCCCGGTGCGCGGGTACGAGCCTACCATCGCGGCGATGTTCGCCGAGGGCCGGTGCTTCTCATCATCCCGGCTCCCTTCAAGCGGGCTTATCTCTGGGATCTTCTGCCGCCGGTGAGCGTGGTCCGCCACTGCCTCGAACGAGGCTTTCGCGTCTATCTGCTCGAATGGCTCGTTCCCACGCCGCAGGAGGATGAATTCGGCTTCGCG
>NZ_QDGA01000010.1 GCF_003347665.1 Microvirga calopogonii | reverse complement strand
ACGCGCGCCGCCTGGGAGATGTGGCAAGCGGGATTGACGCTGCCGTTTCCCTTGCCAGAGGAGTTGCCACCGCTGCGGCTGCTCTTGGTGTGGGACAATCTCACCGGCCATAAGACGCCGGACCTGGTGTTGTGGCTGTGTGCGCATGGCATCATGCCGCTCTACACGCCCGTGGGTGGCAGTTGGCTTAACATGGCGGAATCGATCCAGCGCGTGCTCAAGCGCCGCGCTGGCCGGACAGCATCCCCACACCCCTGCGGAGATCGGGAGTTGGTTCGAGCAGACGGCGCGAAGCTGGAATGCCCGGCCCACGCCGTTTGTCTGGAACGGCAAGCGCCGGCAGCGACGACGGCATTCGTCACAGGTCCCACTCCATCGGCTCGGTGGTTCCGGAGCGTGCACCAATCAGCCACTCCATCTGCCCAGATCACAGGTGTCAGGAGAATGCCAATTCCGACGGCAGACGACCCACTAGGAGTGGAAATCCCGTGAGTGATGATCGTCTGAGCCAGGACCTGCGCCGTGTCGTCGCCATCGTGGCGGCCCTGAACCTCGGCTATTTCGGTATCGAGTTCACTGTAGCGCTCGCCATCGGCTCGGTGTCCCTGTTCGCCGACAGCGTCGACTTCCTGGAGGATGCCTCGATCAACCTCCTCATCCTTGCGGCCCTCGGCTGGGGAGCGAGGACGCAGGCACGGGTCGGGATGGTGCTGGCAGGGATCATCCTGGTGCCGGGTCTGGCGACCCTCTGGACGGCCTGGGACAAGTTCTGGACACCGGTGGCGCCGGATGCGGTGTCGCTCTCCCTCGCCGGAACGGGGGCCCTGATCGTCAATCTCTCCTGCGCGTTCCTTCTCGCGCAATATCGTCACCACAAGGGCAGTCTGACGAAAGCGGCCTTCCTGTCGGCCCGCAACGATGCCGCCGCCAATGTCGCCATCATCGGGGCTGGGCTGGTCACGGCCGGAACGCTCTCGGCTTGGCCGGACCTGATCGTCGGCCTTGCCATCGCGGCCATGAACGCCGATGCCGCCCGTGAGGTCTGGGAGGCGGCCCGTGAGGAACACAGGGCTGCAACGCCTTGAGCTTGCAGAACGTTGTCCTGCTCAAATCACCCCGAACGAGGCAGGACAGCGCCATGCTCACCAAAGCCGAACTGGATGCCCCGGCCCATCTGCAATACGAGCCGATCGGCACGGCCGGCCAGGGACACCCGAGTGACGTAAGGGAATTTTCGACCCTCCGCGAGGCCGTTCACTGGGCCATGAACAACGAGCCGCCCGCCGGCATGGAAGCCGTGATCCGGGCTGCCTCCGGCGCGGTGCTGGGGCCGCGGCATCTGGAGGAGATCTGGGGAAGCCTGCAGGGTCCGTGAACCTTCACCCTCATTCCGGGGCCGCGGAGCGGAACCCGGAATGACGATGGAGGTGTCAAACCCACCCCAGGCTCAGCGCCGCCACAGCCAGGTACCGCCCCGTCTTGGCGAGCGCCACCAGCGGGATGAAGACCCGCAGCGGTTCCCGCATCACGCCCGCCACGATGGTGAGCGGATCGCCGATGATCGGCGTCCAGCTCAACAGCAGCGTCCAGCGCCCGTAGCGGTGATACCAGGCCTCGGCCCGCGCCATCTGCTTGCGCTTGACCGGGAACCAGGGGCGATCTTCGAAATGGGCGAAGAACCGCCCCAGGTACCAGTTCACCACGGAGCCGAGGATGTTGCCCACGCTCGCCACCAGAACGAGAAGCCACCACGGGTAGTGATCGGCCACCAGCATGGCGAAGAGCACGGCTTCGGACTGGAACGGGAAGAGGGTGGCCGAGAGGAAGGCTGCAGCGAACAGGGCGCCGTATTCGGCAAGATGAGGCATGGGGCGAGGATCACGCTGGATGAGAAGTCAGGCAGGTTCAGGGCTTCGGCTGAAGCCTGGACGTCGCGAGCCTTATCACGGTTCCATGTGACCGCCGAGCTGATCTGCCCTGAGCAGGTCAGCCCCCGGGCCTCACACATTCGCGAGGCTACATCCGCTCGCTGAATGTGCCGTGCTGCGCGCGCGGATTGAGACGTGCGAAATCGTCGCCTTTCACATGGACCAGCGTGGCGTGGTCTCCGCCTTCGAAGTAGATGTCGGGCTGGCGCTCCATGCTGTTCTCGACAATCACGTCGAGGCCATAGCATGTGCCGACGGGCGGAATAGCGCCGCGGTCGCAGTCGCGGAACACCTGGACGATCTCATCCTCGGAAGCCAGGCGCAACTCCTGTCCCAGCTCGGTCTTGAGATCGGACAGGCGCAGATGGTGCGAGGCCGGCAGAACGGCGAGCATGTAGTTCCGTCCGTCGCTGAGCATGATGCCTTTGGCCAGGCGGTCGCCCGGCACGTGCCCCGCATGGGCCGTGCCCAGCGAGCTCATCGCGGGTTCGTGTTGGATCAGGTCGTAGCTGATATTCTGATCGGACATGTAGCGCTGAAGGGTAGGCGCGATCGTCATGACAACCTCCTGTGAGACGAGGACGCTCGCATGCCGGGAGGGCGGCTGAACTGACACACCGTCGCTTCGGGATGCGCAGTTGCTTTGATGATCCTCGATGGTACACCCCGGACCGAACCGCTTCAATTGTCGCAGGCACCGCGGGCGAAAATATTGCCTGGAGGTGGGTTAGTTCGACGGATGGCATTTTCATGCACGTCATCACCGGCCTCGTGCCGGTGATCTCGATTCGAAAAGCACGGCGCTTCAAAGCATCGGGAGGGCCGGCCATGATGCGGTGAGGCGATGGGCCGATACTTGCGCCTTCTTCCGAGGTTCACTACGAACGGCCCAATCTTGCAATCATGTTCAGCTCTCCATGCGAAGCATGTGAAGGCCGAAGAGTTTCTCTCAGGAAGATCTCCCTTGGATCAGTTCGACGTTGTGGTGATCGGCGCCGGTGCCGCCGGGATGATGTGTGCGGCGGAGGCCGGAAAGCGCGGCCGTTCCGTGCTGATCGTCGATCATGCCGCCAAGCCCGGTGAGAAGATCCGTATCTCCGGCGGCGGGCGGTGCAACTTCACCAATCTCAACGCGGCTCCCGCCAACTTCATTTCACAGAACCCGAGCTTCGCCATTTCGGCCCTGCGCCGCTACACGCAACGCGACTTCATCGCGCTCGTGGAGCGCTACGGCATCGCCTATCACGAGAAGACCCTGGGTCAGCTCTTCTGCGACGGCTCGTCGAAGCAGATCATCGATCTGCTCCTGAACGAAATGCGGCAGGCAAATGTGGAGCTTCGTCTCTCGACCTCCGTCACGGGTGTGGAGAAGACGCCGGAGGGCTTCGCGCTCAAGCTTTCGCATGGCTCCGTGCAGTGCCGATCCCTCGTCGTGGCGACGGGGGGGAAATCCATTCCGAAGATGGGCGCGACCGGCTTCGGCTACGATCTCGCGCAGCAATTCGACCTCGACATCGTCGAGACGCGGCCGGCGCTGGTCCCGCTGACCCTGGAGCCGACGATGCTCGAGCGCCTCACGCCGCTGGCAGGCGTGTCGGTCGATGCGGTCACGAGTTGCCGGAAGACATCCTTCGCCGAGGCCATGCTGTTTACCCATCGCGGCCTGAGCGGTCCTGCGATCCTGCAGATCTCCTCCTATTGGCGGGAGGGCGACGAGATCGAGCTCTCCCTGCTGCCTGGCGTGGACCTCTTCGAGGAGCTGCGCGCCGCCCGCGCACAGAACGGGCGGCAGGCCCTGCAGACGGCGTTGTCGGCCTTCCTGCCCAAGCGTCTGGCGCAACTGATCGCCGATGCGGAGAAGGGGCCCGCCAACCTTGCCGATTACTCCGACAAGCGGCTTCGCGCCATCGACGAAGCCGTGAACCGCTGGCGCTTCAAGCCAGCCGGGTCGGAAGGCTATCGCACCGCCGAGGTGACGCTCGGGGGCGTCGATACCCGCGATCTCGATTCCCGGACCATGGAAGCCAAGGCCGTGCCCGGCCTCTACTTCATCGGCGAAGTCGTGGACGTCACGGGCTGGCTCGGCGGCTATAATTTCCAGTGGGCCTGGTCATCCGGCTGGTGCGCCGGACAGGCGGTCTGAGGCAGCGCTACGCTTGCGCTCAACGCAGTCCCTGTGTTCTCCCACACCCCTGTGCTATGCTCCCGAAGGGTTGACCTTGGTGGGAGGTTTTCCATGCATTCGGGCGTGGTCCTCATCTGGATCGGCGCGCTTCTCATCGTCGCCGGGATCGTGCTCGCGGCGGGTCAGGTTCTCTGGAAGGGACGCCTGAGCGACCCGCATCGCATGGGCTCGACGGCGGCCGGCTCGACGCTGGAGCCACGGGAGCGGGTGCGTGCCCTGCATCCCAAGCACCACTGGCCCAGCATCGTCCTGGTCGCGCTCGGCATCGTTCTCATGCTGGCGGAAGCGGCCGTCTGACAGGCGCAAGAACCGCTTCCGAACGGCCTTCGACAGCCCGAAAGGGGTAGAGCGGGGCGGTTTTCGCCTTCCGGTGCTTGCATAAGGCTCCGGTTCGGGCAACGATCCCGGCATGAAGCCGCTCTCGATCCTTCTGGCTGCCGGCCTTCTCCTGACGCCCCTATCCGCTGGCGCCTCTCCGATGCTGCTGGTTGATGCGTCGACCGGCGACATTCTCGCCGCCCAGGAAGCGACCCGCTCCTGGCATCCGGCCTCGCTCACCAAGATGATGACGGCGCACCTTGCGCTCACGGCCGTCGAGGCGGGCCGTGCCAGCATGGATACGTCCATCGTCCTGAGCCCCAAGGCGGCCGCCCAGGCTCCGACGAAGCTCGGCGTCCCGCCGGGAACGTCCCTCCGGCTCGAGGATGCGCTCACGGTCATGATGGTCAAGAGCGCCAACGACGTGTCGATGGCGGTCGCTGAAGCCATCGGCGGCAGCGAGGAGGCCTTCGTCGCGGCCATGAACGCGGAGGCGCGCCGTCTCGGCATGACCGGAACCCGGTTCGTCAACGCGACCGGCCTGCACGACGACCGGCAGGTCACCAACGCGCGCGACATGGCCCTGCTGATGCTGGTGCTCCTGAGCTATCATGGCGATCACATGGACCTTCTCAGGACGCCGTCCGTGACGGTCAACGGGCGGCTTCTCAAGAACACCAACAAGCTGGTCGAGGAATATGCAGGTCTCGAGGCCTCCAAGACCGGGTATGTCTGCGCATCCGGCTTCAACGTGGCCGTCTCGGCCCTTCGCGGGGATCGGCGCGTCATCGGCGTCGTCCTCGGGGCGCCCAGCGCAGCGACGCGAACGCTGGTGATGCGGGAGCTCCTCAACAACGGCCTGTCGGAAGGAACGCATCCCGTCGGCAACCTGAACACGATGAGGGCCGCGACACCGATGCCCGCGGCCGACCTGCGCCCGTTCAAATGCGGCCGGCAGGATCCCGCCCGCCTGGAGGCCAAGGCCTCGGGCCGCCTTGCGAAACGCACCGACGCCCAGCCGCTTCGCTGACCACCCACAAATTCCGTTCCACCCTGCCGCAAGCAGGGATGCGATGGACCGTAACGCGGCTGGATTTTTCACCCTGGCCTCATGACAATTCTCGGCCCGGTTCCGGGTTACACCTGATGGACCCTTCAGCGTTGCACATTACTCTTCGAGTGTTGGCGCAACAGGAGGAGGGCTGCCATGTCCGAACTCGTCGTCGTTGGATTCGACAACCCGAACGATGCGGATCGCGTCCTGACCGAACTGACCCGGATGCAGAAAGAATATCTCATCGATCTCGAAGACGCTGTGGTGGCTATTCGCGGTGCCGATGGGGCCGTGCGCATCAAGCAGAGCACGAATCTCGTGCGCCTCGGCGCCACCACGGGCGGCCTGTCAGGGGCGATGTGGGGCAGCCTCATCGGGTTGCTGTTCCTCAATCCGCTCGCGGGCCTCGCCATCGGTGGCGCTGTGGGAGCCGGATCGGGAGCCCTGTCGGGGAGCATGATCGATTACGGCATCAACGACGATTTTATCAAATCCATCGGCGATACCCTTCAACCGGACACGTCCGCCCTGTTCCTGCTGATCCGGAAATCGCAGCCCGAGAAGGTGCTGGCCGAGCTGTCGGGCTTCAAGGGACGCATCATTCGTTCATCCCTCTCGCCGGAGCAGGAAGCGAAGCTCCAGGATGCCCTGTCGAAAGCGCATGCGCCCAGCCCGAGCGCGGGCGTAGCCGCGGCTGCTCCGGCAGTGTAGGATTTCCCGCGACGGTCCGGAGGGTGCGATGGCCATGTCGTTGGATGCCGCCGCGGAGGTCTTCCGCGAAGCGATGCGGGATGCGGTCAAGCGTTATGCGCTGTGGTATCTCGTCGAGGGCATATTGCTGATCGCAGCCGGTTTCCTGGCGATCATCTATCCCGTCTTCTCGTCCACGGCGGTCATCGTTCTCCTCGGCTGGCTCCTGGTGATCAGCGGTCTGGTACAGGCGCTCAGCCTCATCAGCGCGCGGCACGTGCCGCATTTCTGGCTGCAGCTGATCTCCATCTGCCTTGCCGTTCTGATCGGCTTCCTGTTCCTGCGCGATCCGGCCCAGGGTCTGACGACGATCACGCTCCTCCTCATCGTGTTCTTCATGATCGAGGGCATTTCGAAGGTCGTTTTCGCCCTGACGATCCGGCCTTTTCCCAACTGGGGATGGGTTCTGGCGAGCGGCATGATCGGGATCGTGCTGTCCCTCGTCCTCTGGGCCAATCTGCCGGTGACGTCCGTGTGGCTGTTGGGATTCCTGCTCGGCCTCGACCTGATCAGCGTCGGCACGGCGATCGCCTATCTCGCCTGGCAGGTGCGGATGAGCTAGCGAAGCAGCCCTCGGCTGCTCCGCCCCTTCTTCGGATGGATCACGCCGCCGAGGAGGTGTTGACGGGCAGGGATTCGAGAGCGCCCGCCTCGTCGATGCGGCGCACCAGATCGTCCACTTCCTCTTCCGTCTGGTAGATCCCGAAGCCGATTCGCAGGCGTTGTCCCCGAACATCGGTGACGACGCGCAGTTCCGCGAGGTCGCGATAGATCGACTGGGCTGCCGGCGCTTGGAAGGTGAGGAAGTTGCCGCGCCGCATCTCGTCTGCCGGAACCACGAGCGAAGCCTCCTCGAACAGGGCGGCGCTGCTGATGCCGCGCAGGAAATGCTGCTGCAGGGCCTTGGCGTGGGCGTGGATGATGCCGGGCGTGATGCCCTCCTCGGCGAGCCAGCGCATCACCGCGTTGAAGCGGTAGAGACCCGAGGGGTCGAAGGTCGAGCCCATGAAGCGCCAGCCGTCGTCGCTGTAGCCGACCTGTCCGCTCTGCGCGTTCGTGAGGTTGCCGAACGCGGCGTACCAGCCGGTATCGCGCGGGCGCGGTCCCCATCCGGGCGGGCAGTGCATGAAGCATGCTCCTTCGCCGGCCATCGCATATTTGTAGCCGCCGGCGATGTAGAACACGCGATCCGCGATGCTGCCGAGATCGGTCGGCCGCGCCATGAAGCCGTGATAGCCGTCGATCACGATCATCGCGCCGTCGCGATTGCATTCCGCAAGATGACGTCCGTCCAGCGCGAAGCCCGAATTGAAGAAGACTTGGCTGACGAAGACCAGATCGAAGCCGGCCTGCGCGGCGGCGTAGAAGCGATCCTCGAAGGTTGCGAAGGGCTCGGCCGGTACACGCGTGACGGCAACGACCCGCTCCTCCTCCAGCCGCGCGATCTGGCGCGTGAAGGAGTGGAACTCGCCATCCGACGTCAGGATGCGGATCGGCTGGTCCGTGGGAAAGCAGGACAGGATCCGCTTCAGGAATTCATGCGTGTTGGGCGCAACCGCGATGGTCGACGGGTCCGGCAGATTGAGATGTCCGGCCACATGGCCGCGATACTCGTCGAGGACGGGACCGAGCACATGCTCCCATTTGTCGTCCATGAGGCGGGCCGCATCGTCCCAGGCCTGGAGTTGCGCATCGCGCGTCACGTCAGGCCAGGGATGATGGCTGTGGGCCGCGAAATGCAAGCGGTCCGGCTCCGTGTTGAGGAAGCGGGAGAAGTGCGAGCGAAGGTCAAGCATGGCGCATCTCCTTCGTCAAAGCTTGCCGCGAACGGACCAGAGCTCGGGAAAGAAATAGCGCTCCAGAGCCTTGCGCAGATAGGTCACGCCGGTGCTGCCGCCGGTGCCGCTGCGCATGCCGATGATGCGCTCCACGGTTTTCATGTGCCGGAAGCGCCATTGCTGGAAGGCGTCCTCCAGATCCACGAGCTCTTCGGCAAGCTCGTAGAGATCGAAGTGCTCGCCCGAATGACGGTAGATCTCCTCCCAGACGGCTTCGACGCCAGGATGCGCGGTGTAGGGCTGAGTCACGTCGCGCTCGA
The DNA here is from genome assembly GCF_003347665.1 of Microvirga calopogonii. Classification (GTDB taxonomy): domain Bacteria; phylum Pseudomonadota; class Alphaproteobacteria; order Rhizobiales; family Beijerinckiaceae; genus Microvirga; species Microvirga calopogonii. Next base: position 122,259 of record NZ_QDGA01000010.1, on the reverse strand, counting down.
GCACCTCGGTCGGAATCGCGTAGCCGCGCCGCGCCAGCAGGCGAAGGGCCTCGTCGTAGAGGCTCGGCGCCCGGTAGGCGGCGTCGAGCTGCTCCGCGAGATCGCTCCGGTGCCGATGGGGCGCCATCTTGATGGCATCCTTGGCCCCGAGCTTGAACTCCACCAGGCGGTACTGCCAGGACTGGAAGCCGGATGATTTGCCGAGCGCCGGCCGGAAGCTCAGGTAATCGGAGGGCGTCATGGTGGAGAGCACGGTCCAGGCTTGGATCAGCTGCTCCTGGATCCGGTTGATCCGCGCGGTGCATTTGAAGGCGGGCTGGAGCTCATCGGCCCGGATATGGGCGAGCGCCGTGTCGAGTTCCCGGTTCAGGAGCTTCAGCCAGAGCTCCATCACCTGATGGATGGTGATGAACAGGAGTTCGTCGTGCTCGGCCGTCAGGGGAGATTGGGCGGAGAGGAGAGTGTCGAGCCGGAGATAATCCCCATAGCTCATGCCTTCGGAAAAATCTGTGTGAATCCCATCTGTCGCTGCGGACAACGCCATCTCCCTGAACTGCTCCGCTTCGTGGCGGATTATTGTTACCTTAGAGGTATTCAACGAAAGTAGGACATTACAACCGGCTTGTCACGTCAAGGGGTTGAGCATCGGGCCCAAAACTGGACTTGCCCTTTTGGGGCTCATCCGATGCTCCCTCTTCGAAGAGCGCATCGTCGGACGTGGAAAACCGGGTCCTCTTTTCGCTGACGCGGCCCGCTGGTCCGCACGATGCGCCGGAATTGGCTTTCGCGGCTCGAGAGGGTAGGTTGCCGCCGCAAACGACCTAGCCTGGAGAAACATGCGCATGACCGACACGCTTCCCGACCGCCTGTCCTCGAACCCGAACAGCCCTTACTACAACGAGGAGTTGCTCGCCAAAGGGGTGGGGATCCGCTTCAACGGGGCCGAGAAGACCAATGTGGACGAGTACTGCGTCAGCGAGGGCTGGGTCCGCGTGACGGCGGGCAATGCCAAGGACCGGTTCGGCAACCCCATGACCATCAAGCTCAAGGGCAAGGTCGAGCCTTACCTGCAAGCCAAGGAATAAATCTCCCGAGCCGTGGGCGGGGACTGGACGCGCCGACGGACCGCACCAAGATCAAGGATAAGCTTGTCGATCGGGGAAAGCCCCGGGAAAGGCTTGTCCTGGATGGTCCATGGCCGGGGGCGAACGATCCTGATGATGGCGGGCTGGCTCCTCAGCGCGCCGGCCCTGGCGCATAGCTGGTACCCCGTGTGGTGCTGCAGCGATCAGGATTGCCGCGAGCTGAGGGAAGACCGGGGCGAGACCGTGACCGAGACGCCCCAGGGCTGGAGGCTCTGGGACGGGCGGCTCATCGGCCGGGACTATGCCAAAGCGTCTCCCGACGCGAAATTCCACCTCTGCGAAGAGCCCGCCACACGGGCGATCATCTGCTTCTTTGCGCCGGAGGGGTCGTCATGATGGGCAAGTTGCCTTGCCCATCCGGTGATCTCACGGCGTAGGATTCATTCGCGTCCAGATCGCTTCCGCGGCCTTGTCGTAATCTCCATCGAAGTGATGCCCGCCGTCCAGGGCGAGCCGCTGCGCGCCGCCCAGTTCGGGGGCCGTGCAGGAGGTTTCGTTGTCCTCGGCCTCCTCGCGGCCGTAGATGCACTGGGTCCTGTCCAGCGGCAATTGGTGCAGGAGAGGAGCCAACGGACGGCTCTCGGCGGAAGGTGCGCCGATGAAGCCTTCCACCGTCACCTCGAAGTCGGCGTTGGTGCCGAGGGCCAGGAGCGACACGAGATTGACGTGATCCTTGACGGCTTTCGGCAGCTCGGGCCACACGTCGGGCATGATGTCGGATCCGAACGAGAAGCCGACGATCGCGTAGCGGTTGGTGCCGAACTCGGCGCCGTAATGATCGAAGAGCAGGGCGAGATCGGACGCTACGTCCTTCGGGCTCTTCTTCGACCAGAAATAGCGCAGCGAATCCAACCCCACGACGGCGACGCCCTTTTGCGACAGCCATTCGCCGATGGACTTGTCGATATCCCGCCAGCCGCCGTCTCCCGAGATGATCACGGCCAGTCCCTTCACGGCTCCCTCGGGCCTGATGATCGAAACGGGCAATTGCGAAGCGCCCCGCTCGCCGGTCTTGCCCAACTCGATCGCATTGTCGACCAGGGCTTGGCGGGTCGCCGGATCGTCTTCGGCCGGCATGAATGCCACGTCGCCGTCGCTTCCCTGGAAGGACTCGATGGCTTGGCGCTCGCGCTCGGGTGCAATCGCCCGCCAGGAGGCAGGCATTTCGGGGATGCGGCGCAGGGCGAAGTATCCGTTGCTTGCCGGTTCGAGCTTGGGATCGAAGCAATAGGTTCTGTCGGTTTTCAGCAGGGGCTTGAAGCCGATGCCGATGGCGCCGCCCAGCGTGTTGACCGGCGCTTGTGCCAGGGCCGCGTAGGCGAAGGCCGCACCGTCGCCGCGTCCGGCGATGACGGGAAAGAAATAGCGCTCGAGTCCGAGCTTGCGCTGCACCGCCTGAGCCAGGTCCTTCATATCGTCCGAGACGTAGTGGCACTCGTCGGTCGACGGCGATTGGGCGAGCTCCGCGCGCAAGGCGTCGAAGTTGAAGGACACGGCAATGAGGTCGGCCTTCGCCAGCGCAAGGGCGTCCTCCCGGCGCTTGTCCGCATCGGCTTCATTCGCGGCCAGGATGACCAGCCCACGGGGACGGTGCCCCTCGGCCTGGACGACGTCCACGGAGCCGAATTCATCGATGTCGATCGTCGTCGTGACGATGGTCGGCGGCATCAGAGCGGACCATGCCGACCGGCCGAGCAGAACGCTGCCGGTCATGAAGGCAGCGAGAGCCGCCACGACTGTCAGGACCTTGAGGGGCTTCATGATCTGGCTCCCTTGCCGATGGTTCTGGCCTGGCTGCCCGAAATCAGGTTCGTCACGTCGAGCAGGATCTGAGGCAGGGCCCATCCGCCGGGGCTGGCGAGATAGCGCGGCTCCCAGACGGGGCCGAACTTTTCCTTGTAGGCCCTTAAGCCTTTGAAGCCGTAGAACCGCTCGCCGTTACGGGCGACGAAGGCTGCAATCTTGTGCCAGTTTGGGGCAAGACGATGGTCGGAGAGACCGGAGAGCGGCGCCATGCCCAGGTTGAACCAGCGATAGCCCCGCGCCTTGCCCTCCTGCATGAGGCTGACGAAAAGCAGGTCCATGATGCCGGAAACATCCGGCAGGTAGCGCATCAGATCCACGGTGATCTCGCCGCCGGGCTGGCCGTACCAGATATTGGCGAAGGCCACGATGCGGCCCTCGCGGCGCACGACCGCAACGTCGAAATGCGACAGGTACCTCTCCGACCAGAAGCCGATGGAGAATCCCTTCTCGCCCGCGCCGCGCTGCGCCAGCCAGGCATCCGAGACTTGCTTGAGTTCGGGAAGATGGGCGGGCACCTCGGCCGCTGGAAGGATCGCGAATTCGAGGTTCTCGCGCTTGGCGCGGTTGAGTGCCGCCCGCCAGTCCTTCCCGGCCTTGCCTTCGGTCGTGAAGGCGTCGAGGTCCACATGCGCCTCTTCCCCGAGCTTCACGAGCGACAGGCCGCCATCGAGGTAGAGCGGCAGATGGGTGGGGCTGACCTGGTAGAACACGGGCCAGCCCGCATGCCGGTCGACCTCTTCGAGGAACTGCCACATGAGGTCGGCCGCATGCTCGGGCTTCCCGATGGGGTCGCCCATGGCGATCCAGCTCTTGCCGCGCACGGCATACATCAGGAAGGCCTCGCCGGATTCATGGAAGAGGAAGCGCTTGTCCTCCAGGAGAGCGAGATGCGCATCGGCCCGCTCCGCATGGGCGAGGGCCGGCGTGATCACGTTCGCCATGACGGGATCGACCCGGCGCAGGCCGGGCTGGCGATGGATCATCGCGTAGAGCGACAGGGCCGCCCCGATGATGATGGCGCCGAGGCTGCTGCGCAGGAACCGGGACGCATCGTCGTGCCAGTTGAACTCCCACCACAGGTCATGGCTGTAATCGACGTCGTGAAACGCCGTGAAGCCGAGCCAGAGGCTGCAGCCGACGATGAGGGCGATGGCCACGAGCCAGCGCGGTTCCAGAGGCTCCGCGAAGATTCCGGCCTTGCGGTAGAAGGCCGAACGGTGGGTCAGGAGGAGCGTGAGAACGGCGCAGAGAACGAGGGCTTCCTCCCAGTCGAAGCCTTTGGCCAGCGACACGACGATCCCGGCTCCGATCAGGACGACGGAGAGGGTCCAGGCGCTCGACAGGCGGCGCATCAGGCCGCGGGACAGAATGAGGAGCATGACGCCGACCGCGCTGCCGACGAGATGCGACACCTCCGCGAAGGGCAGGGGCACGAGATGCCGCAGGGCCCGCACGCGCGAGTAATCGTTGGGCAGCGCGCCGGAGGTGAGAAGCACGAGGCCGCCGATGAATGTCAGGGCGGCGAGCGCCGTCGGCACGAAGGGCAGCACGAGCCGCCTGACGCGTCGCATCCCTTGCGTGAACCGCGCATCCGAGCGCCTGATCTCATGGGCGGCGAATAGCACGAGGGCGAACAGGAACGGGATCAGCGTGTAGGTCAGCCGCCAGACGAGAATGGCGGACAAAAGCTCGGCCGTGGGGGCTTGTGGGAAAGCGAGCAGGATCGCCGCCTCGAACGCGCCGAGCCCGGCCGGGACATGGCTGACGACGGCGAGCAGGATCGCGCTGGCGAAGACGGCGGCAAAGGCCGGAAAGCCAATCCCGACGTCGCCGGGAAGGAGCACCCACAGGGCGGCGGCGGCCGCACAGATGTCGGTGAGGCCGAGACCGATCTGAACGAGTGCGGCCGATCCGCCAGGAAGCTGGATCCGGATGTCGCCCCGGCCGATCTCCCGGCCTCCCTTGCGGCTCCACACCCAATAGGCGGCAAGGCCGGCCAGCAAGGCTGCGCCGATGCCCTGGTTGAGGCCGGCGGGCAGATAATCCAGCGCGGCGAGGGCCTGCGGCTCGGAGGCGGCGCTGAGCCCGAGAACGCCCGCCATGCCGATCCAGAGGGTCATGGCCGCGACGGCAGTGAGCTTCGCGACTTCGCCCAGGGTCAGGCCCGCGCCGCCGTAAATCCGCCAGCGCACGGCGCCCGCCGTCACCAGGGGGAAGCCGAGGGTATGGCCGATGGCGTAGCTGGTGAAGGATCCAAGGGCGATGGTCTTCAACGGCACCGGCTTGGCCGTCGCCGCGCGAACGCCGAACACGTCGTACCCGACCAGGGCGGCATAGCTCATGGCGGCGAACAGAAGGGACAGGCCGATGAGAGGCAGCGGCGTGCCGAGGGCACTCGCAGCAACGGCTGAAAAATCGAGGCCGGACAGGAGTTCGATGAGAAGGGCCGCGAGACCGGCGCATCCTGCGAGAGCGGCGGCGAGCGGCGCCCATCGCAGGAGCCAATGCCGATGGGACGGAGGAGCAACCGCCACGGGGCTGAGGGAGGCGGATGCCTGCTGCGTTTCGGCGGCAGGATTCGGCTCGGCCGCCCGAAGAGCGTTGGTGGGCATGGGAGATCTCGTCTGATGGTCTGAGGGCGCCTGTCATCCCGGCGCCGGAACGCCTCGACATCGGTCAAGGTGCGGATGAGGCTGTGCCGTCGTGGCACAAGGGGCGCTGACGCGCGCGAGGGCGCAGCGCAGCGGCGGGCTCAGACGAGAGGCGGACCGGTCGGCGGGGCGGCGCAGGGCCTGTGAGAGGGCGGCGCATGAGGATAGGCGGCGCGGCCTACCCTGATCAGGCGGGCCTGATCGAGAACGACCGTGGGCGCACCTGCGGGCAGCACGACGCCCGCATCGCGGTGGTCATCGCCGCCGGCGGCCGGGGCCTGGAGGCCGACCGAGAATTCCTCGAGGGGAGCGAAAACGTCGGCGGTCACGCCCAATGTGCGTTCGACGGCCCCGTTGCGGTCCTTGTCCTCGAAGAGGCACGGCTGCGCCTGAGCCGTTCCTGCGATCAGCAGGAGCGCCAGCAGGGGCTGAACGAGGGCCAGTAGGATACGGTGCACGGGCACGGACAATCGCCTTAAACCGATGCGATGATTTCACATGGAAGCTGAATGGTTGCTGATCGGGGCAAATGCAAGAAGGCCCGTTTCCAAAAAGAAAGCGCCCACTTCGCAGGGGGCGCTCCAAGGTCCGACCCGTAGGGGCAAATAGAAGGTCGGTGGACCTATCTATTCGAAGAGTAGTTTGTCTAAATTGTGACGGTTCGCGGCATGAATGGGGCATGTCAATAGACCCGGTGCGATATTCTGCCGCCCAAATAGTTCATTCCCAAACGATTTGGCTTGATCGGTCCATTCATATGATTTATGTCCGACTGACCGTAGGGGCAAATACGGTCTCAAGGGCCGCGAACACAGCCGATAAGGCTGGGCGCGGCCCTTTTCTATTTATATCTATGCTTTCAGTTTATTGCTAAGCGCTTGAGTTTTTGGGAATTGCGTCCGTCATTTGGACCTGCTGCGGGCCTCCTGCAGCCTCTCCACCGTTGCCTTGATGTCCTCGACGGCCTTCGGCCCGCGGATGCCGATCACCCCACGATCAATGGTCTTCCCGTTCTCGTCCTTCCGGCCGTTGAAGAAGGCATCCCGTTCCTGCTTGGACATCTTCAGGACGGTGCGCGCCTCCGTCTCGATCCGCCATTCCTCGGACCAGGTATTGACGGTTTGGCCGGTGAGTTCCGAGGTGGCTTCGGTGTCGCGGGAATAGGTCATGACGGCGGTTATGGCATTCGGCGGTGAACAAAGGCTTTCCGCGTTACGAGCCGGCTCATTCGGTCAGGCGCGTCAGCACCTGATGGGCCGCCTTCACCCGCGCCTCGTTGGGATAGGCTTTGTTCGCCAGCATGACGATGCCGATCTTCCTGCCCGGCACGAAGGCCACATAGGCGCCGAACCCAAGGGTCGATCCGGTCTTGTTGACGATCACGTCGTCGCTCGGGGCCAAGGGTGGATCGATTGCGGTGGCCGGATGAGCCTTCTGGTTCATCGTGTTGCCGGCGATGAATCCGTCCAAAGAAACCGGGTAGGGGTATTGCTCCCAGATGAGGTCCTGGGTCAATTCGCCAGAGCGGAAGTAGCCGAACCGTGTTGCCCGCAGGGATCGAGCGAGCTTTTCCGGAGCGGACCAGATCCCCATGTGCACCTCGAGGAAACGGATCATGTCGACAGCGTTCGACTTCACGCCATAGGCTTCATCCGCGAGCAGCGCTTGCGAGACGCGTACGGGCCTGCCGTCGCGGCTGTAGCCCCAGGCGTACGATTTCATCTCCGCTGCAGGAACATCGATATAGGTCCGCTCCAGCCCGAGATCGGCGAACAGGCGTTCGGCCAAGGACTTGAAGCTCGCATTCAAGGCCCGTGCGGTGGCGATGCCGAGCAGGCCGATGCTCGGATTGGCATAGCTGCGGTATGTGCCGGGAGCGAATGTGGGTTTCCACGCGCGATAATAGGCGATGAGCTGCTTGTGGTCCTTCACGGTCCCAGGCAGCTGGAGCGGAAAGCCGCCGGTCGTGTGCGTCGCGAGATCCAGGAGCCTTACCTCGTCGAGGGCGCTTCCTTGCAACTCGGGCACGTGCCGGCTGACGCTGTCGGTCAGCTTCAACCTGCCTTCGATCTCGGCATAGGCTGCCAGGGTGGCCGTGAAGGTTTTGCTGATCGAACCGAGCTCGAAGAGCGTCTCGCGCGTGACGGGAGCCCGAGGGTCTTTCGACGCCAGGCCGTACATGATGAAATGGCGTTGTCCGTCGATGGTCAGGGCGACGGCCATGCCCGGAAGCCCATATTGTGCGATGATCGGCTCCACCGCCTCATCGACGGCCTGTCGGACCTCCGCATCCCGGGCAGGGCCCGCCGCGAAGGCGTGCGTCAAGGCACCGAAGGCGGATGCTACGAGAATGGCTGCAAGGCGCGCGTATCGTCGTGGCGGCAAAGGCATGCCCTTCCGTTTCTGTCGTGGCTCATCGGGAAGCCCTTCATACCGCATATGAACAGGAGTGCGGTCTCAAAACCTGCCTCGAGGAATCGACTGGGGATAAGTCGCCGGGCTTGCCGGAGGCGACCCGTAAGGGGCTCTCGGAGGGTGTCGGTCAGGATGTGCTCAGGCGCACCGAGCGCCTGCAACCAACAGTCTAGTCTGATCAGTCGATAGGCAGTCGGGGAGATGTACCATCCGATCCGGGAATCAGTCCTCGTTTCACCGCAGCAACTGGCTTCTGGCAGCCCTGGAGCCGGACGATCTGGCTTATCTCAAGCCCCATCTCGAGATCGTGATCCTGCCGAAGGACACCGTGCTTTACAAAGCCGGCGATCTCATCAGCTTCACCTACTTCCCGCATGATGCCATCGTGGGGCTGATCAATGTCATGGAGGAAGGCCAGTCCGTCGAGGTGGCGTCCATCGGCCGGGAGGGAATGTTCGGCCTGATCAGCGCCATCATTTCTCGCGAGTCCTTCGGACGCTATCAGGTGCAAGTTCCCGGAACCGCCTCGCGGGTCACCATCGAATGGATGCAGGAAGCCATCCGGGTCCGGCCGAAGCTGCGTCGGCTGATCCTGCGCTACACCGAGGCGCTGCTGGCGCAGACGTTCCAGTCCATCTCCTGCCATGCCGTTCATACGGTGGAGGCCCGCTGCTGCAATTGGATTCTGAGTGCGCGAGACAGGATCGATGAGGATGTCCTGCCCCTGACCCATGCCGATCTGGCGGAGTTCCTGGGGGTTCAGCGTTCCACGGTCAGCACCGTCCTGCGTGCGTTGCAGAGGCAGGGCCTGATCGCGCAGCAGCGCGGCGGCATCATCGTCGCGGATCGTTCCGGGCTGGAGGACATTACCTGCGAATGCTATAATAGGATGAAACGGGTTTACCGGCGCCTGCTGCCTCGTTCCTATCCCTCGGTTCAACCACCGTAGAGAATACAGATGCAGATTTCTTCATCGACCGTGAAACTGCCCTACGGATAAGGCGTCATATCTACCGGAAGGAGATTGACGTGGCCCGATACTATTTCGACGTCCACGATGGGGCGCAACTTCTACGTGATGACGACGGCTCGGAGTTCGAGAGCGACGATGCGGCCGTGCAGGCCGCGGCGCGGTCGACGACCGAGATCGGCCAGAACCGTGTGGCCAGGGGAGATTTCAGCGATGTCGTCATCGAGGTCCGCGATGCCCACAACCGGCATGTCTGTACCGTGACGGCATCGATGAAGATCGAGCGGCGGCCGAGAACATAGCGCATCGTGTGGCCCTCTGGGGCCGCTCGAACGACGCTCGCTTTGAGAAGAGCCTTCGATAAGCCGGCTCCAGAATAGGCCCGACTTCGGTTTCGCAGTCACATTCGCGCGAGCGGCCCGTCGATGATCACGTGAGGGCAGAAACGGGAGCATTGCTCGATGCGCCCTTCCACCTTGTAGATGGTCTGAAGGAGGGTTGGTGTGATCACATCGTCCACCGGCCCGCAGCTCACCATGGTTCCGGCATCGATCACCATCACACGATCCGCCACGCGCAGAACCTGGTTCAGGTCGTGGATGGCGAGAATGACGCAGATGCCGCGATCCTTGGCGAGGGAGCGGATCAGGGCCAGCACCTCCACCTGTCGATGCAGGTCGAGCGCGCTGGTCGGCTCGTCGAGGAGGAGGATCTGCGGATCGCGGACCAGCACCTGGGCGAGAGAGACCAGTTGCCGTTGTCCGCCGCTGAGTTCGTGCAGGCCCTTGAAGGAGATCGATTCGATCTGCAGGTCGTGGAGCGCGCGGTCGACCTGTTCGAGGTCCTCGTCGGTGACCTTGCGGGCGGTTCCCTGCTTGCGGGCGAGCAGGATCGACTCGTAGACGGTCAGCACCGTGTTCACCGAAGTGTCCTGCGGCATGTAGCAGACTTGGCCGAAATCGGGCAGGGCGGCCGCGCCTTCGATGCGGACGCTTCCAGGCCCATCGAGCAGGCCGGCGATGCGCCGGAACAGGCTCGACTTGCCGGCAGCATTCGGACCGATCACGGCGGTGACCTCGCCGCCCTTCAGTACAGGGGTGGTGACTCCGGCGAGCACCTCCTGCTTGCCGTAGCGCACGCCGACATCGGTCAATTCAAGGCTCGCTACCATGAGCGCCTCCGGCTGGACATGATCAGGCTGAAAAGGAACGGCACGCCCACGAGGGCCGTGATGATGCCGATGGGAAAAATCGTACCCGGCACGATGGATTTGCTGATGACGGAGGTCAGAGACAGGATGGTCGCGCCGGAGAGAACCGAAGCCGGCAGGAAATAGCGCTGATCCTCGCCCACGAGCATGCGCGCGATATGCGGACCGACCAATCCGATGAACCCGATGGTGCCGACGAAGGCCACGGGAACGGCGGCGAGCAGGCTGATGATCATCATCGTCTCGAGGCGCAGCCAGCGCACGTTGACGCCGAAGCTGGCGGCCTTGTCGTCGCCGAGGCGAAGCGCCGTGAGCGCCCAGGCGCGGCGCATGAAGAGCGGAAGCGAGATCGCCACCACGGCGGTGGTGATCGCGAGTTTCGGCCATGTGGCACGGGTGAGGCTGCCCATGGTCCAGAACACCACTGCGGCGAGCGCCTGCTCGGAGGCGAGATACTGCACCAGCGCGAGAAGCGCGTTGAACGTGAAGACGAGGGTGATGCCGAGGAGCACGATGGTCTCGACGGTGACGCCGCGCTTCTGGCTCATGAAATGGATGAAGAGCGCCGCCGCCATGGCCATGAGCAGGGCGTTGATCGAGACCACATAGTCGATGGCCCAGGGCAGTAGGCCGACGCCGAAGACGAGCGCGATCGAGGCGCCGAAGCTCGCCGCAGCCGAGATGCCCAGCGTGAAGGGGCTCGCGAGCGGGTTGTTGAGGATCGTCTGCATCTGCGCGCCCGCGGCCGAGAGCGCGGCACCCACGACCACGGCCATGAGCGCCACCGGCATGCGGATATCCCAGATCACCACGCTGATCTGCAGCGAGACATCGGACGACCCTACGAGTGCCAGAACGACCTCGCGCATGGTGTAGCGGGCAGGTCCTAAGCCAAGATCTGCAATGACGGAGAGGATCAGAACGAGGCTGAGGGCAAGAAGCACGAGCTTCTTTCGCTGCACGAGGACGCGGTAAGCCCCGCGTCCTTTGGGCATGGCGATGGCAGGCGAGTGGGCCAAGGGCTTATTCCTTGTCCGCGAGGGAGACCCAGTATCCGGTCTTGTACGGGACGGGCAGGAAGCGTTCGTAAAGCGTCTTCATGGTGGCCTCGGGATCGACATCCTTGAACAGATCCGGGTGCAGCCACTTGGCCATCGCCTGGATGGCGACGAACTGATAGGGGCTGTTGTAGAACTGGTGCCAGATGGCGTGAACCTTGTTGTCGCGCACCGCCTTCACGCCCGTATAGGCAGGGCGCTTCATCAGCGCTGCGAGTTTGTCGCGCGCCTTCGCCTTGTCGGCGCCGGAGCCGACGCCGACCCAGGCACCGCCTGGAACATAGAGTTCCCAGTTCGAGCCGGTGACGATCACCTGGTCCGGGTTCGTCGCGATGATCTGTTCAGGATTGACCACGCCGAAGGTGCCGGGGATGATCTTGGCGGCGAGATTCTGCCCGCCTGCGACTTCCACGAACTTGCCGAAATTCTCGTTGCCGAAGGACATGCAGCAATCGTCGGAATAGCCGGCCGCACGCTCGACCATCACCACCGGCCGCGGCGGGCTGGCCTTGGCGAGGCGCTCGGTCACGAGATCGATCTGCGCCTTTCGGAACGCGATGAATTCTTCCGCCCGCGCCTCCTTGCCGAAGAGCTTGCCGATGAGGCGCATGCTCGCGTCCGTATTCTCGAACGGCTTCTCGCGGAAATCGACGAAGACGACCGGGATGTCGATCCTGGCGAGCTTCTCGATGAGCTTGGCGTCGTCGGTCGCGGTCTTGGCCTCGATGTTGAGGAGGATCACGTCGGGCTTGAGCGAGACGGCCTGCTCCACGTCGAAGGTGCCTTCCTTGAAGCCGCCGAAGGTCGGAATCTTGTCGATCTGCGGATACTTGGCGCGATAATCGTTGTAGCCGTCGAGATCCGCCTTCTGCAGATCGTCGCGCCAGCCGACAACGCGCTTGAAGGGCTGGTCGGTGTCGAGGGTCGCCACGAAGTACATCTGGCGCCCCTCGCCGAGGATGACCTTCTCGACCGGCGCATTGACTTCGACCTTGCGGCCCGTGATGTCGGTCACCGTGATCTTGCCGGCGGCCTGGGAGGGAACGGGCAGGAGCCCGACAAGTGCCAAGGCGGCACCGAAGATCAGTTGGGAGAGTTGCATGACGCGCCTCGTTTCAAGGAAAGCAGGCCGTTCCTATGTGCAGGTCACCTGTCAGGCAAGAAATATCTTTTAGAATTACTTTAATTAAAATGTAATCGTGCCAGTTTAAAACAATTCTATTCTACAGTTTATAGTAATTAAAAATTGACGTCTTCCGGTTTTGGCCATAGAGGAGCGGCGAAATCAGCTGTATCCGTGAGCACTCATGAACGCGAATTACACCCTCCGGGACGAGATCCGTGACTACTGGTCCCTGCGCGCTCCGACCTTCGACGAGCAGGTCGGGCACGAGATCTTCTCGGAGGCGGAGCGGCAGGCATGGCGCGATCTTTTCCTGCGGCATCTCGGGCCGGGAGAGGGCCGCAGGGCGCTCGACCTCGCCAGCGGCACGGGCGTTATCTCGCATCTGCTGCACGGACTGGGCTTCAACGTCACGGGCCTCGACTGGTCGGAGCCGATGCTGAGCCGGGCGCGGGCCAAGGCGGCCAGGAACAATGCCGACATCCGCTTCATCATGGGCGATGCCGAGCGAACCCTGGAAAAGCCGGGGAGCTACGACGTGCTGGTGACGCGCCACCTCGTCTGGACGCTCGTTGATCCGAGAGCCGCGTTCCGGGAATGGCATTCGCTGCTCAAGCCGGGCGGGCGGCTTCTCATCGTCGACGGCGATTTCGTGTCCGACACGCTGGTCAAGCGCATGATCAGGTTCGTCGAGAAATGGGTGCCGGGCCTCGCCGGGGCCGCGCATGCGCCCAATGCCATGCGCGAAACCCATGAGCGCATCCTGAGCCGGGTCTATTTCTCCAAAGGGGCGCGCGCCCAGGACGTGGCCGCGCTGCTGCGCGAGGCGGGTTTCGCGCAGACCGTCATCGACCGGGATCTCAAGCAGATCCACCGCCATCAGGCGAAAAACCTGCCGCTGCTCAAGGGGCTCGAACGCGCGACGCAGCACCGCTACGCCGTTCTCGCCGTGAAGGCCTCCACCTGAAAAGTCATGGCCTGACGCGCCGGCTCGTGCTCTCCTGATGCCCGGGATATGGGTTTAGCGGGAGAAGGCCCATGGGACGACGCCTGATCAAACTTCTCGTTGCTTGCGCTGCCCTGACGGGCGCGATCCCGTTCGAGGCGCGGCCGCAGCAGCGCCCCGATGTCGATGTCGCGACGCCCGAAGGCCTGCCGGCCGTGGGGAAATGGATGCTGACCGCGCAGGGAGTGCCGTCCGACTGGCTCGGCGAGATCTACGAGGGCAAGAACCTGCGCGAGCCGATCAACGTCATCATCGTCGATCAGGGTGCTTCGAGTGTCGATGAGGCCAAGGAGCGGCTCCTGGCCGCCGCCGCTCGTGCCGGCTATCCGATCCGCTTCGGCCATTCGACAGGCTACCAGGGCTCCATCGGAGGGCGGCTCTACGCGCAGTTGCCGCAGGGCCGGGATGATGCGTTCTCCAACGATGTCTTCGAGGTCAACAATAACCACGGCCGAGTCTTCGGCCCTCATCAATTCGATCAAGGTTATCTCTTCATCGCGGCCTTCAGCCGCGAGGAGGTCGACCCGCTCCGCGTTCCGGGGCATCGCTTCGAATCGTTCAACCGGGCGCGGGACGACTTCACGCAGCGCCTCGACCGCAGCACGGATTTCAAGGTGATCCGGTTCGTCGATCTCGGCAACGCCCTGATCGGTGACCCGAAGCTCACGACCGGCGATCACGATGGGATTGCCGTTGTCGTGCGGGTCGGACCGTGAGGCGAGCATCAACTATGATGAAAGTGCTCCACACTCTCCACGTCATCACCGGCCTCGTGCCGGTGATCCCGATTGCTTGAGGCGGTGCGCTTCAACGTATCGGGATGGCCGAGACTGATCCCCGGATCAAGTCCGGGGACGGCCATGACGTGAAAGGGATGTCATTCCCGGAGTGAACGCTACCCTGCCAGAAAGCCCGCCAGCGCGCGTGGGTCCACGTTGCCGCCGCTGATGATGATGCCGACGCGCTTGTCCTTGCACGGCACGATGCCGTGGAGGGCGGCCGCGGCCGCGAGGCAGCCGGTGGGTTCGACCACGATCTTCATGCGCTCGACGAAGAAGCGCATGGTGTCCACCAGCTGCGCGTCCGACACGGTGAGAATGTCGTCGGCGAGGGCGCGCATGATGGGAAAGGTCTTGTTGCCGACATAGCTCGTCTGCGCCCCGTCGGCGATGGTGGCGGGCACGGGGATCCGGACGATGGAGCCCGTGCGGAAGGATTGCTGCGCATCGTTGCCGGCTTCCGGCTCGACGCCGTAGATGCGGCAATCGGGCGAGAGCGCCTTGGAGGCGAGCGCCGAGCCCGCAAGCAATCCGCCGCCGCCGACGCAGACGAGCAGCATGTCGAGCGGGCCGACCTCCTCGATCAGCTCCTTCGTCGCGGTGCCCTGGCCGGCAATCACGTCCTCATGGTCGTAGGGTGGGATGAGCGTCAGGCCGCGCTCCTGCGAGAGCTTGCGGCCGATGGCCTCGCGGTCTTCCTTGTAGCGGTCGTAGAGCACGACCTCGCCGCCGTAGCCCTTGGTGGCGGCGACCTTCATGGCCGGCGCATCCTGAGGCATGATGATGACGGTCGGCACCTCCTGCAGCTGCCCGGCATAGGCGATCGCCTGGGCATGGTTGCCGGAGGAGAACGCCACGACACCGCGCTTCCTCGCGTCGGGAGAAAGGCGCGCGATGGCATTATAGGCGCCGCGAAACTTGAAGGCGCCCCCGCGCTGGAAATTCTCCGCCTTGAAGAACAGCCTTCCGCCCGTGCGTTCGTCGGCTGTGCGGGACGTGAGAACCGGCGTCCTGTGAGCCACTCCGTCGATCCGCCGCGCGGCTGCGGCGACGTCCTCGTATGTCGGCAGGTTCACGGCGACAGGGGCTGCGGGTTCGGAATTCTGCGGGGTCTGCACGTTCATCGGATTCTCATGGTCTCGGCGAAGCTTCGCTTCTCTCATATCAACTTTGCACAATCCTTGTCACCTTTGAGGCTTTTTCGAGAGTCGGGAGGTTTTCGGGATTATGCCAGGCCCAAGATCGTCATCGGCGGAACAGCCCATCCGCTCCAGCCGTTCATGGAGATGACGGCATGACAGGAGGCCTCCCATGGAACTGTGGCAGATGGTAGTGGCGGATCACGCGAATATCGAGGAACTCTGCCGCGAGGTGCTGCGCGCCACGGGCAGCGGGCCGAACAGCCGCACCGAACTCTTCGCCGACCTTCAGGACGAGCTGGAGCGACACTTTGCAGCGCAGCAGAACGTGCTCTATCCCGCCCTGTCCACCCATGAGCGCACGGCAAGCTATCTGACCGATCTCGAGAGCAAGCAGGAGGAGATCCTGCGCGAGCTCGACCGGCTCGCCGCACGCCCCGACAAGAACAGCGCCGATTGGGCTGCGGACTTCAAGGAACTCACCGGATCGATCCGTCATGCCTTCACGCTCGAGGAGAACGGCGTCATGATCGTCGCCCGTGGGGCCTTCTCGCCGGACGAGCTCAAGCACCTCTGGCGGCGCTACGAGCGTGAGCGCATCGCGTCCTATGAGGCCGGGCGCTGGCACATGCCGCAAGCCATGATGCCGAGCCGCTATGGGCTTCCGACCGGAACAGTGTTCGGTGTGCTCGCCGGTCTCGCCGCCATCGGCGCCGGTGCGCTCCTGTGGAACATGACCCGGTCCGGCCGCGCCGGCTCGCGACAGAACAGGCCGCTGCATGCGGCTCCCCGGCGCCCTCAGCCACCGTTCCCGCTCGATCGCGGAGTCATCGACCGCAGCCTGGAAGGATCCCGGCGTGGCGCGATGGGGCAGGCACCCTCCGGGGCTAGAACCTATCGGGCGGCAGGTTCGTCCGCAGCGGCCGGTGCCGGCACCGCCACGGGGACCACGTCGAACAACCCGGGCAGCTCGGCGACGGAAGACGAGGCGCTGCTTCATGGGGCAGGGGGCGGCGCCGCTCCTGCCGCAGGCGGAAGTCCCTCGGACGATACCTGGTTCTCCTCCGCTCATCCGCCCCGCGCCCCCTCCGGCCTCTCGACGCCCCTGCAGCCGGGCGGAACGCTTCCCGCAGGCGGCCCTGCCGCCTCGACGGGCTCCATCGGAACCGGCGGTGCTCAGACCGGCGGTGCGGATTCAGGTTCTTTGAAGCGGGATGGGCAGTAACGGCTGCCCACGCTTCGCCTAAAGCATCGGACCCGAAAATAGATATGCACTTTCGGGTCCGATGCTTATTCCACGAAGAGTGCGCAAGACCCCTCCCGTCAGGTTTTCGGCAGGGCATAGGCGATCACGTAATCGCCCGCCTTGGTGCCGAGGGAGCCGTGGCCGCCTGCCACCACGAGCAGGTACTGCCGTCCGTCCGATCCCGTATAGGTCATGGGCGTGGCCTGCCCGCCGGCCGGAAGCCGGGCTTCCCAGAGCTGATTGCCGTTGGACACGTCGTAGGCGCGCACGAAGTAATCGATGGTGCCGGACAGGAACGCGACGCCGCTCGCCGTCATCATCGGCCCGCCGAGGTTGGGCACGCCCATCGGGAAGGGTAGCGGGATCGGGGACGCGTCGCGCACCGTGCCGTTCTTGTGCTTCCAGAGAATCTTTCCGGTGGTGAGATCGGCCGCCGCCACATAGCCCCAGGGCGGCGCCTGACAGGGGATGCCGAGTGTGGAGGTGAAGGCCGAGAGCTTCACGGCGAACGGCGCACCGAAATTCTCGTTCAGCGCTGGCAGGCTGTTCTCCGGCCGATCCTTCCCCTGCACATAGAGCGTCTTCTCGTCCTGGCGTGGCACGAGCTGCGACACGAAGGCGAGGTAGGTGGGCGTGGTGAAGGCGATCTGCCGTTCCGGATCGACCGCGACACTGCCCCAGTTGAACACGCCGAAATTGCCCGGGTAGATCAGGCTGCCTTGAAGCGAAGGCGGCGTATAGCGTCCCTCGTAGCGCAATTTCCTGAAGGCGATGCGGCAGGCGAGCTGGTCGAACGGCGTCGCGCCCCACATGTCGCGCTCGGTCAGGGGCGGCGGGTCGTAGGAGAGGGCGGAGACGGGCTGCGTCGGCGCGGTGCGGTCGCCGGGTGCTGCGCCCTGCGGGGCAGGCTTCTCCGTCACCGGCAGGACAGGCTGGCCCGTGCGCCGGTCGAGCACGTAGAGTTCGCCCTGCTTGGTCGGCTGCACCAGCGCCGGCACCGTCTGGCCGCCGATGGTCAGGTCGATCAGGCTCGGCTGCGAGGGAACGTCGTAGTCCCATAGGTCGTGGTGCACGGTCTGGAAGACCCAGCGCACCTGACCGGTCGCCAGGTCGAGCGCCACGACGGAGGACGAGAAGCGGTCAACGTTGGCGCTGCGGTTGCCGCCCCATTGGTCCGGCGGCTGGTTGCCGAGCGGGATGTAGACGAGCCCCAGGGCCTCGTCGACGCTGGAGATCGACCAGGAATTGGGCGAGTTCGGCACGTATGTTTCACCCGGTGCCAGCGGCGTGGTCACGTCTGGCCTGCCCGAATCCCAGTTCCACACCAGCGCGCCGGTATTCACGTCGAAGGCGCGGATGACGCCGGACTGCTCGCTCGTCGACACGTTGTCGAGCACGGTGCCGCCGACGATGATGAGGTTGCGGGCGATGGCCGGCGGGGAGGTGGAGTAATAGGCGCCCGGTCGCACGTTGGGCATGTTCGCCCACAGATTGATCTGGCCCGTACCGCCGCCGAAGGAGGCGCAGACGGCGCCGTTCTCAGGGTTGAGGGCGATCAGCCGCCCGTCGGCGGTGGGCATGAAGAGCTTCGTCGGGCAATTGTCCGTGGCCGGGTGCTCGCTTGCCGCAACCGGCAGGTCGGGAACGGGTGAGGCCGGGGTCGCAGGGGCTGGAGGCGCCGCCGACGCGGCTGCCCCATTGCCGCGATAATAAGAGAGACCACGGCAGGTGAGATGCTGAAGGGCGAGGTCGCCGCGGATCTTCGGATCGTAGCGCCAGACTTCCTTTCCGGTCGCATCGTCGAGAGCGATGATTGATTGATGCGGCGTGCAGAGATAGAGCCGGTTGCCGAACTTGAGCGGCGTCACCTGGAAGGTGGTCTCTTCCGGATCGCCCGGACGTCCCCGCACATCGTCGGTGCGGTAGGTCCAGGCCTCCTGAAGATTGGCCGCGTTCGCGGGCGTGATCTGGTTGAGCGGCGAATGCCGCTGTCCGTAGGCCGTGCGCCCGTAGGCATGCCATTCGCCGGGTGGAACGCCGAGGACGTCGTCGGGCACATCCGCTCGCGGCCCGGGCGCCGTGCCTTCGATGCGCGTGGGATCGGTGAACCACGAGGCCACCGCCACCACGAGTGCGATGGCGAGCACGCCGGTCAGCGGCAATCCTGCGCCCCGGAAGGCGGAGACGGATCGTGCCGATGCATCATAGTCCGATGCCAGATCGGCCGGGCGATTGTCGAGGCTGCGCGTCACCCAGGGCGTGAGCAGCAGCAGGCCCACGAGGAACACCACATCGCCGCGCGCCGCCAGAGGCCACCAGTGAAGGCCCGCTTCCCATAAGGCCCATCCGAGCGTGCCGGCGGTGACGAGCGCGTAAATCCACAGGGCTGCGGGCTTCTGCGCGAGGAGGAGGATTCCGGTGAGCAGAAAGCCGACGGCGGCGATCATATAGTACCAGGAGCCGCCGAGCGTCATCAGCCAAACCCCGCCGACAGCGAGGGCCAGTCCGATCAGAAGCGTGAGAATGGCGGCGACCACGAGAACAGGGCTGCGCCTCACACCAGGCATGACTCACTCCTCCGGACATTCGGCTTCCAACGACAGGAGGGAGGAAATGTTTCAAAGGGACATGACGCCAAGGCAGAGCAATGCAGCCCAGCTATGCTTCCTTCACATTCGTGCCCCAGCGGCGATGGAGGAAGCGCTCCCAGGGTGAGAACAGCAGGCGGTCGACGAGAAGCCCGATCACCACGATGACGATCATGATGCCGATGACCTGATCCATGGCGTTCAATTCGCGCCCGTAATGCAGAAGGTGACCGAGGCCGAAGCCGGTCAGGATCGTCACATAGATCTCGGCCGCCATCAGCGAGCGCCACGCGAAGGCCCAGCCCTGCTTCATGCCGCTGACGAGGAATGGAAGCGAGGCAGGCAGGATCACCCGGGTCCATTTGTGGAATCCATCCGATCCCATGGTGCGCGCGGCGCGCGCATAGATGGGCGGAATGTTGCGAGCCCCGTGATCCGTCGCGATGATGACGGACCAAACGGTGCCCATGATCACCACGAACAGCATCGCGCCTTCGGTCTGTCCGAACCAGACCAGCGCCAGCGGCACCCAGCACACGCTCGGCAATGTCTGGAAGCCGAGTGCCAATGATCCGAGCGTATCCTCGAAGATCTGCGACGTGCTGGTCAAAAGACCGAGCGGAAGGCCGATGAGGACGCCGGCCGCATAGCCGATCAGCAGCCGCTTGAGCGTCACCCAGGTCGCATCCTCGAGCGTGCCGTCGAGCATCGCGCCCCAGATGTATTCGCCGACGAAGATCGGGGAGGGCAGCAGAACGACGGACCAGCGGCCGGTGCGCACGGCAAGCTCCCACAGGCCGATGAGGAGCGCGAAGAACAGGACAGCGGAGGCGATACGCTTCATTCCGAGAATGCCTCCGTCAGGGTGCCCTTGAGGGCCGACGCAATCTTCGATGCATAGCCGGCGAGCTCTGGACTGTTGATATCGCGCGGGCGCGGCAGGGGAATGTCGAAGATCTGCTGAATGCGTCCGGGCGAGGGCGACATGAGGACGACCCGATCGCCCAGGCACACGGCTTCGCGGACGTTATGCGTGACGAACACGATGGTCTTGCGGCTTTCCATCCAGATCTGCTGGATGTCGTCGTAGAGCTGATCACGGGTCATGGCATCGAGCGCCCCGAAAGGCTCGTCCATCAGCAGCACCTGAGGATCGGGCGCCAGCGCGCGCGCCAGAGCGACGCGCTGCTTCATGCCGCCTGAAAGCTCATGAATCTGCGCATGCTCGAACTTGCTGAGCCCGACGAGCTTGAGGAAATGATGAGCGATTTCCTTGCGCTGCGCATTGGTGAGATCGGGGCGCAGCTTGAGCCCGAACATCACGTTGCCGAACGCATCGAGCCATGGAAACAGCGCGGATTCCTGGAACATGACGAGGCGCTCGCGCCCCGGCCCTTCCACGGCCTTCCCGTCGGCGAGCACACGTCCCACATCCGGCTTGGTCAGGCCTGCGACAATGTCGAGAAGCGTGGACTTGCCGCATCCGCTCGGCCCGACCAGGCAGATGAATTCACTATCGGCAATCGTCAGGGATACGTTGTCGAGAGCCTGGACGGCCGCCCTTGACGAGATGAAGCGCTTGGAAACTCCTTCGATGATCAGCTTTGCCGGTCGTCCGGTCATGACCTTCGCGTCGGGCGCCTCCATCAAGGCGCCTCGATCAGACGGGACAGATCGGGCGTATCGCGCAGGAAACCGACCTGCTGGGCGCTGGTCACGAAGGATTGGAACGCCTCGCGCGATGTATCCGGCGTAATCACCATGCGGCTCCAGGCCTTGGCGACAAGCTCAGGCGACATGTCGAGGCGGAAGGATGCCTGCAGTTCGTCACGGGCCATGCGCTGGGCTTCCTCCGGGTTCTTCTGAATCCAGTCGGTGAGTTCGCGATGGGCTTCGACGAAGCGCCTGGCGAGGTCGCGGTTCTTCGCCAGGAAGTCGGCGCTGGACACGAGGATCGTGGTGATGGCGTCCTTTTCCTCCACCAGGATCTTGCCTCCGGCTTCGGATTCGAGCCGCGACACCCACGGCTCCACGGTCCACACCGCATCGAGCTGCTTTCCCTGGAAGAGGGAGAGCTGGTCCGGATTGCTGGTGGGGACCACCTGCGCGTCGCCGCCGGTCTGCGTGATGCGCAATCCGCCCGCCACGAGCCAGGCCCGGGCGGCCACGTCCTGCGTGTTGCCGAACTGCGGGGTGGCGATGCGCTTACCCTTGAAGTCTGCGGGCTTTGTCAGTGTCGAATCCCCCTGCACGACGAGGGCCGAGCCGCCATTGACCGCGCCGGCGATCACGCGGACCTCGGTGCCGCGGGAGCGGGCATAGGCGTTGAGCGCCGGATTGGGGCCGACATAAGTCAGATCGAGGGACTTGGCGAAAATCGCCTCCATGGCGCTGGGGCCGGCATTGTAGACATACCACTCGATCTTCACGCCGGGCCCGAGCCGCTCGGCGAGCCAGTTTCGTCCCTGCCGCTCGAAGGCGCGGGCCACCAAGGCCTGAACATGGGTGATGTTCGGAAAATGGCCGACCCGGACCGTGGTGGCCTGCTGGGCGAGCGTCGGTGCGTGTGCCGCAACGAGCGACAACGCCGACAAGAGTAGGATCCGCCATCCATACCGCATCGGAAGCCTCCATTTACATGGGATCAAGGCTAGGGATTCCCGGCTGAAGGTCAATGGGACGGGCTGAGACAGTATTCACGATGCAGCTTTGTCTCCGGACTCAGGATATCATTCCTCTCATCGCTTCTTGCCGGATGAAACCGTTGTTTTTTCAACAAAAATCTTGGTTGAAACTGGAAATATTAACCACCCGGTAACCATAAGTACCGCCCAATAAGATGCATTACGTAGCGTAACAAATTCCGCGACAGCCTGATCCGCCTCCGCTCTCCGACCATGTTCTGCGGTCTTCCGGGGAACCTGATGGTGATGTCGTCGCAGGAGCAGTTTCGAAGGGCGAGGAGAACCAAGGATGGCGAAAGTACTTGTCGTGACATCGGGCAAAGGCGGTGTCGGAAAGACGACCTCGACAGCCGCGCTGGGTGCGGCGCTGGCACAGAGCGGCAAGAAGGTGGCCGTGGTCGATTTCGACGTGGGCCTGCGCAATCTGGACCTGATCATGGGGGCCGAGCGTCGCGTGGTGTTCGATCTCATCAACGTGGTCAAGGGCGATGCCAAGCTCGACCAGGCCCTCATCCGCGACAAGCGCATCGAGACCCTTTTTCTGCTTCCCGCATCTCAGACGCGCGACAAGGACAACCTCAGCGAAGAGGGTGTCGAGCGCGTCATCAACGGGCTTCGTGAAAAGTTCGACTGGATCATCTGCGACAGCCCGGCCGGCATCGAGCGCGGCGCGACTCTCGCCATGCGGCATGCGGATGTGGCCGTCGTCGTGACGAACCCGGAAGTCTCGTCCATCCGCGATTCCGACCGCATCATCGGCCTCCTCGATTCCAAGACCGAGAAGGCGGAGAAGGGCGAGCAGGTGGAAAAGCATCTCCTCCTCACACGCTACGACAATGCTCGTGCCCAGCGCGGCGAGATCCTCAAGGTCGAGGACGTGCTGGAGATCCTTTCGATTCCGCTTCTCGCCATCATCCCCGAAAGCACCGAAGTGCTGCGGTCGTCGAATCTCGGTGCGCCGGTGACGCTCGGCAGCCCGAACTCCGCGCCCGCCCGCGCTTATCTCGAGGCGGTACGCAAGCTCCAGGGCGAGACTGTTGTCGAAGTGCAGAAGCAGCGCGGTCTCTTCAGCAAACTCTTCTCACGGAGGGCAGCATGAGCCTGTTCAGTTTCTTCAAGCGCAACACATCCGCGCCCGTTGCCCGCGAGCGGCTTCAGGTCCTGCTCGCCCATGAGCGCACCATCGTCGGAGGTGGCGAATCCGATCTCGTGGCGATCCTGCGCGAGGAGATCATGGCCGTGATCGCCAAGCACATGGCGGTGCCGCAGGACAACGTGCAGATCAAGATGGACCGCGGCGCCTCCGTGTCGACCCTGGAGGTGGATATCGAGATCCCGAGCGACATCGCGGCCGGGATGCGCCCGGCTGCGTGATCCTACCTCGACGCACCTGGAGCGGCTGGAATCCCATCGGGCTTCCAGCCACTCCAACGCTATATCGCGTCGAGGCCGTTTCGCTGTTCTCCGCTTTCAGGCAGCCTTGCTGCCTCACCTGAACGATGATCTACTCGATGTGAGATCCGTTCAACGCGGAGGAATGCGATGCGTGACGCGTCCTGGCCCGATCTGCCCTATCCCGCCTGGCGGGACACGGCGGCGACCCTTCAGCTCTGGACGCAGATCGTGGGCAAGATCCGGCTTGCCCTTTCGCCCTGGCTCAATCACGGCTGGCAGGTTCCGCTCTATGTGACGGCCCGGGGGCTCGGCACCTCGCCCATTCCCGTCGGCCATGAGATCCTGGAAATCGAGTTCGATTTCCTGTCCCATCTCCTGCGCGTGCGCACGAGCAGCGGCGAGGAGCGGGAACTGCCGCTGCAGCCGCAGAGCGTCGCGGATTTCTATTCGCGGCTCCTCACCATCCTGAGCGATATCGGCATCACGGTCGCCATCAACGAGATGCCGAACGAGGTGGCGGATCCCATCCGCTTCTCCGAGGATCGGGTTCACGCCTCTTATGACCGCGATGCAGCCCATCGCTTCTGGCGGGTGCTCATACAGGTGGACCGGGTGTTGAAGCTGTTCCGCAGCGGTTTTCTCGGAAAGTCCTCTCCGGTGCATTTCTTCTGGGGCAGTTTCGATCTCGCCGTGACGCGATTTTCCGGGCGGTCCGCGCCTCTGCATCCCGGCGGCGTGCCCGGTCTGCCGGACGACGTGACCCGTGAGGCCTATTCGCACGAGGTTTCGAGCGCCGGCTTCTGGCCAGGCAGCGAAGCCTTTCCGCAGCCAGCCTTCTATTCCTATGCCTATCCCGAGCCGCCGGGCTTTCGCGACGCGAGGGTGACGCCGGGCGCGTCCTTCGACACGACGCTCGGCGAGTTCATCCTGCCCTACGACACGGTGCGTCTGGCGGAGGATCCCGACGCGCTGCTGCTCGATTTTCTCGTGACCACCTACGATGCCGCCGCCGATGCGGGCAAATGGGATCGAGCCACGCTCGAATGCTCCATCGGCGCGCCAGCGCGGGTGCGTCCGGTCTGACGCGAGACTCCCGAAAGGTGACGATGTTGCTCATGGATCGGGCGGTGTGCAGGAAATCCACACCTGCCTAAAATCGTCGTGGAGCCTCATCGAAGGGCCTTGATTGCCACGCCTGCGCCACATCCCGCGTCTAGCGCTAGTCCTCATCACGGTTCCGTCATCGACGAGATGTGCGAGGATCCCATGAACGTTGGCGACTTGTCTCGACCGCGAACGCCCCGCGAACCACACGACAACGCGGCCTTCCAGGTCATGCGCGTTCTGCTGGTCATCGGTCTCATGAGTGCCGGGTGGCTGGCCCTAGGCAGGTTCCGGGAAAGCGGCCCCGCCACGGAGGGCATGGTGACTGCGGCTCCGCCGCAGACCATCACCGTGGAGTCGAGAACCCCGGCCCCGCCTGATCGGGCTCCGCCCGTCCAGGTTGCCGACGCGGATCCGGCAGCGTTGATCACTCTGCCGACGAAGCCCGTGGCGGCGGTTCGTCCGCCGGAGACCGGCGAGGATGATGGGGAGCAGTCCTTCGACGAGCCTGCCCTCGACTCCGCCGCCATCGCGCAGTCGCGCGATCAGTCCCTTGCCGTGTTGAAGCAGTTCGAAGACGCCCTCGGGCAATCGTCCAGGAAGGAGCCCTCCAAGCCGCAGCCCGCACCCCGCACGGACATGAACATGACGGGTGCCGTGACGCAGCAGGCGAGCCTCGCGAGCCAGTATGTTCCGGCGGGTGGGTCCGCCGCGGACCTCGTCGATCTCAACAAGAGCTCGGTTGAGGATCTGAACAGACTGAAAGGCGCCGGTTCGCTCGGCCGCGCCATTGTCAGAGGACGCCCGTATAAGTCCGTGGAGGATCTGGTGAACAAGCGCGTGGTGCGCCGCGACGTCTTCGAGAGGATCAAGGATCAGGTCGCGGTGCAGTAGGTGTCGTGATCTGCGACACGCGACCTGCTTGCCATGGCGTCATGAAAGGTGCTAAGCAAGTCACATCTGACAGGGGTGCTCCGTATTGCCGGGGCTGAGATGACGGCGCGAAGCCGTTGGACCCTCAAGCTGATCTGGGTAATGCCAGCGGAGCGAGGTGACGATGTTTTCCGGCGCACAGATTTCCCTCTATCCGATGACCGACGATTTCGTCGATGTCATCCTCGGCGCCATTGGGGCGCTTGATCCCTACCGCCCCAATTTCAGGATCGAGACGGACGACATCTCGACCTTGATCGTCGGCCCGCCCGAACAGCTCTTTCCGGCGATGCGCGATCTTTTTCTCGCAGCATCGCGGCGTGGCGTTCACTGCGTGCTGGCCGCAACCGTTTCGCGCGGGTGCCCTGGTGAGCCCGACGATCCGATCTGCACACCGATTGCCGGTTCGCACCATGACCGGTCGCTCGAAGAGCGCATCTCCGCCGCCGTCAAGCACGTGGAGTCGGCGCCGCGCACCGGGCAAGTCGTGGCCGCGCAGTTCTCGCTCTATCCGCTCGGCAGCGGACACCACATGGACGAGATCTACGGCTGCATCGATTTCCTCAAACGATCCGGCGTCTTCGACCGCTCCAAGAATTTCTGCACCAAGCTGCGCGGCGATGCGGGCCCGGTCTTCGCCACGTTGAGCGAAGCCTTCCTGCGCTTCGGTGCTCCGCAGGGCCATGTGGCGCTCGATCTCAAGGTCTCGGCGAACAGCCCGAGCAAGGCTTAATTTCCGTCGTACAACAAGGAGGTCGTCATGTCCGTGACACGTGGCTGGACGTTGAGGGAAACGCTCATCGTCACCGTGATCGGCGCGGTTTTCGCCGTGCTCTATCTCGGATGGGTGCAGGTTTGGTTGATCGCACAGGCGGTCTTCGGCCCCCTGACGATGGATGTGGTGATGGGCTTCTGGTTCGTCGCCTCGATGGTGGCGGCCGCCATCATCCGAAAGCCGGGCGCAGCCTTCGCGGCGGAAGTGCTGGCGGCGGCCGTGCAGGTGCTGCTGGGAAGTCCCGCCGGATTGCTGCTCGTGGTCAGCGGGATCGTCCAGGGCGCGGGCGCCGAAGCGGTCTTCGCCGCAACGCGCTGGCGCAATTATTCGCTCCCGGTGCTGATGGCGGCGGGCGTCGGCGCTGCGGTCTTCTCCTATGTCTATACCTGGATCCGGTTCGATTACGGCGCACTGCAACCTGGGCTGCTCATCGCCATGTTCGTGCTGCGTACTTTGAGCGGCGCGCTGCTCGGCGGCTGGCTTGCCCATGTGATCGTGCAGGCCCTCTATAAGACCGGTGCGCTCGCGGGCCTTGCGATCGATGTCGACAAGCGCTCCGCTGCCGCCTGAATCTGTTGCGGAGTGGCGTGAGGCTGAGGTTGTTTATCCCTTCGCCAAGCGCCCTGCCGTCGGGCCCGTGGATTTATCGATCCGCCAAGGCGAGCGGGTTCTCCTGCTCGGACCGTCCGGCTCCGGCAAATCCACCCTGCTGCTGACGCTGACGGGGCTGATCCCCGACAGCATACCGGCCGAGGTGCGAGGAGAGGTTCGTCTGTTCGGTGCCGGTGTGCTCATGCGCAAGCCGTGGGTCTGGGCGCGCCATGTGGCGCAATATTTCCAGGACGCGGACCAGACCCTCTGCGGCATGCGGGTCGAGGACGAACTCGCCTTCGCGCTTGAAAACCGCGCCCTGCCGTCGGAGCGCATCGCGCAGGCGGTTGCGGATACCATGCGAAAGGTCGGCGTGCCGGAGGAATGGCGGCACCGCCGCTCGACGCAGCTCTCCGGCGGCGAGCGCCAGCTTGTCGCACTGGCGGCCGTTCTCATCCAGGAGGCGCCGCTCTTCGTCGCCGACGAGCCGACCGCGCATCTCGCGCCGGAAGCGGCCGGCCGCCTGCATGCGCTGCTGACGAGCGAGGACGGGCGAACCATTCTCATCGTCGACCACAGGCTCGACGGGTTGATTGAATCCATCGACCGGATGATCGTTCTCGGCCACGACGGCACGGTCATTGCCGAGGGCGAACCGCGCAGGATTTTCCGCGAGGAGCGCGCGCTGCTGCTGTCGCACGGCATCTGGTGTCCCGCCGCGAGTGCGCTCGACGCGGAGCTGATGCGGGCGGGTGTTGCGGCGCCCTCGGCGCCGCTATCCGTTGCTGAGGCCCTTGCGCATCTCGATCCGGAGAGCGCACCAAGTCATCGCATCGAAAGAGCGCGTTCCGCGGTGGCGGCCTTCGTCGCCTCGGCCAAGCCATCCACCGCTGCACGCGACGCCCCCGCGCTCGTGCAATTGCTGCAGGCCGATTGTGCACCTTTCCTGGGCCCGACCGTGCTGCGCGGCGTCGACCTCGCCATTCACGAGGGCGAAATTCTCGGGATCCTGGGCCGGAACGGTGCCGGCAAATCCACGCTGGGGCTGAGCCTCGCCGGTCTTCTGCCCCTGAAAGGCGGTGTGCGCGAAGGGCCGCCGGGTGGCTACGCCTTCCAGCGTCCGGAAAGCCAGTTCACCGCCGGCACCGTGCGCGAGGAACTGCTCACCGCATGGCCGAAGCGCATGAGCGGCGAGGAGAAGGGCGCCCGCACGGATGCCGCGCTTGAAGCCTGGGGCCTGGCGCATCTGTCGGCAAGCCATCCCTTCGAGCTGTCGCAGGGCCAGAAGCGTAAGCTCGCACTGGCATCGCTCACGCTCTCCGATCGCTGGCCGCTCCTCGTGCTCGACGAGCCCATGGCCGGACTCGATGCTCATGGTGCGGCCCTTCTCACGCAGGAGATCCTCGCGCTGCGTGAGAAGGGCCGCACCGTCGCGCTGATCACGCACGACATGGATCTCGCGTTGAAACTCTGCCCCCGCACCATCGTCGTGGGGGAGGGCGGCATCCTGGCGGACGGCGCGACGGAGGAGCTGATGAACGACACCCCTCTGCTTGCTCGCGCCGGGCTTGCCGAGCCCGCATGTCTTGCGGCGGTGCGGTGGCTCGAGGCAGTCGCTCCAAGGCCGGAACGGATCGCTGCATGCTGAAGGCGCTCAATCCGCTCTCGAAGCTGTCCGTCTGCTGCATCTGGCTCGTCGCTTCCGTGCTGGTCTTCGACCCACGCTTCCAGCTTGCCGCGATCCTCGTGCCGGCGCTCGCCCTCATGGCTTTCAATCGCACTTCGCCGCTGGTGCTCCTGGGGCTGATGATCCCCTTCGCCCTGTTTGGTTTCGGCTTTCTCACCACTAGCCTGTTGTTTCGCCGGGAAAGCGACTTCGCGTTGCGCATGGCAGGCGAAGCCCTGCTCGCGTCGCCTGCCTTCTCGGCCGGCATCACGCTGTTCCTGCGCGCGCTCGCCTGCGGCATGATCTCGGTGTTCTTCGCGCTGACTACCGATCCCGGCCTTTTCGTGCGGGCCCTGATGCGGTACGCAGGGCTCCCGCCGCGTATCGGCTATTCCCTGTTCGCCGCGATGCAGCTCGTGCCCGATCTGGCAGGCGAAGCGCAGCAGATGCGTCTTGCCCGTGCCATGAAGTCCGGCCGGCGCCTGCGGCGCATCCCCGGCCCCTTCGAGCTGATGAGCCTCGTGATCCCGCTGCTCGCCTTCGCCATCCGCCGCGCCGGCCGGACCGCCATCGCCATGGAGGCGAGGGGACTCGGCCCCGATACACCACGCACGATCATGAACGCGCCCACCTTTCGCAGGAGAGACGGGTTCTTCATCGCCGTCGCGGTCGCCATATTGGGACTCTGCAGCGCCGCGGCGGTGATGGGGTCGTAGAGTGGAAGGGCCGGGCAGGCGTCCTCAGGCACGGGAAGAAAGTTTCCCTGACCCCATTCACGAGATGGTCTCACCCGGCTACAACCCCGTTGCATCTCCTCGCATTCCGGATCGAGAACAATGGCCGCCAGCGTTACAGACCGTTTCCTCCGCTACGTCGTCATCGACACCCAGTCCGACGCGAAGTCCCAGACCCAGCCCTCCACCGAGAAGCAGAAGAACCTCGGCCGCCTGCTGGTCGAGGAGCTGCTCGAGATCGGCGTTTCCGACGCGCATCTCGACGAGCACGGTTACGTCTATGCGACCATTCCTTCGAACACGCAGAAGAACAACGTACCGGTCATCTGCATCACGGCCCACATGGACACGGCGCCGGATTTCTCCGGCACGAACGTGAAGCCGCAGGTGGTCAGGAACTACCAGGGCGGCGACATCCGCCTGCCGGGAGATCCGAACCAGGTCATCCGGGTCGCCGACCATCCCGTCCTGAAGGACCTGATCGGCCACGACATCGTCACCTCGGACGGCACGACACTGCTAGGCGCCGACGACAAGGCCGGCATCGCCGAGATCATGGCGGCGGCCGAGTTCCTGATCAACAATCCGGACGTCAAGCACGGCACGATCCGCA
Organism: Microvirga calopogonii; assembly: GCF_003347665.1. Lineage (GTDB taxonomy): Bacteria > Pseudomonadota > Alphaproteobacteria > Rhizobiales > Beijerinckiaceae > Microvirga > Microvirga calopogonii. Next base: position 92,628 of record NZ_QDGA01000010.1, on the reverse strand, counting down.
TTCTCTTCACCACGGACGAGGAGATCGGCCGCGGCGTCGACAAGGTGGACCTGAAGAAGCTCGGCGCCGATTTCGGCTACACCATGGACGGGGAGACCGCGGGCACCATCGAGGACGAGACCTTCTCGGCCGATGCCGTGGAGATCGCCATCAAGGGCGTGGCGATCCATCCGGGCTTCGCCTACGGCAAGATGGAGAACGCCATCAGGATCGCCGGCGATATCGTCGCGCGTCTGCCGAAGGACATGGCGCCCGAGACCACGAAGGGACGCGACGGCTTCATCCACCCGACGGGCCTCTCCGGCGTGATGGAAAAGGCCCACTTGAGCTTCATCATCCGCGACTTCACGGAGGAGGGCCTCAAGACCAAGGAGGCGCTGCTGGAGGACATCACCAAGGAGGTGATGAAATCCTATCCGGGTTCGAGCTACACCTTCACGGTCAAGGAGCAATACCGCAACATGAAGGTCGTGCTCGACAAGAACCCGGAAATTGTCGAGAACGCCGTCGAGGCGATCCGCCGGGCCGGTATGGATCCGGTGCGCGGCAGCATCCGCGGCGGCACGGACGGCTCGCGCCTCTCCTTCATGGGCCTGCCGTGCCCCAACATCTTCGCAGGCGGCCATGCCTTCCATTCCCCGCTGGAATTCGTCAGCAGCCAGGACATGGAAAAGGCCGTGAAGACCATCGTCGAACTCGCCAAGGTCTGGGAGGAGCGCGCCTAGGGCATCCTGCGGAACCGGAGGGCGACCCCGAATGGGGCGCCGTTCGAGGATCAGAGACCGACGGAGAGAAGAATTGCCCCCATGCGAGCGGGGGCAATTCTCGCCGAGGCAGGCGGAGCACCATCTGTCGCGGCTCAGATGGTTGACAGCGTCAAGTTCGGGAAACTAGAGCATCGAACGCAAAAGTGGGAACCGGTTTTGCGTGTAAAGATGCAGGAACAGAAAAGCTTAGAGCATCGGATGTGAGTTCGAATTTGCGTCCGATACTCTAAGAAAAGTCATTTCATATCGTTGCGACGTGATGTGCCGAGCATAGACGATAGTCGGGGCCGGGGCGGCTGTCGAAAACTTGACGGCGCATTGTATTGTCGATGAGGAAACCAGAAGATTCGGAGCGGGTTTCTGACGCCGTTGGCCTCCGTATCGCTCAACCCACGGGACGTTGCGGTCAACGATGCTTTTCAATTCCTTTGCGTTCCTGCTCGTATTCCTGCCGGCCGCACTGGTGATGCACTGGCTGGTCGAGCGCTTCAAGCCGCAATGGCGTTTGCCGTTGCTGGTCGTCCTGTCGTTCGTGTTCTACGCCTATTGGGATTGGCGTTTCGCGCCGCTGCTTGCCGCATCGATCCTGGTGAACTGGCTCGTCGCCCAGGCCTTCCTGCGGACGCGGCAGGGCGTCCTGATCACCCTGGCACTGATCGCGAACCTCCTCGTTCTCGGTATCTTCAAGTACTTCAACTTCTTCGCCGACCTTACAAACCTCCTTTCCCCGCTCACAGTTCCGAAATGGGACGTCGCGCTGCCGCTGGGCATCTCGTTCTTTACGTTCCACCATGTCATGTATCTCGTCGATCTGAAGGCCGGGCGTGCGCCGCGCTTCGGCCTCGTTCGATACGCTCTCTACATCGCCTTCTTCCCTCAGGTGCTGGCCGGTCCGCTCGTCCGCTGGAGCGAGATCATGCATCAGTTCGACGAGCGGCCCTACAAACGTCCCGATGCAGCGGAGCGCTTCGGGCGCGGGTTCATGCTGCTCATTCTCGGCCTTGCGAAAAAAGTCTTCGTCAGCGACCCCCTGGCCGAATACGTGAATCCCGTCTTCGCCAAGGCGGCAACCGGCGCCGCGATCCCCACCCTCGACGCATGGCAGGCGACGCTCGGCTTCACGTTCCAGATCTATTTCGACTTCTCGGGCTATACGGACATGGCGCTGGGCATGGCGCTGATGCTCGGGATCATCCTGCCGCAGAACTTCGACAAGCCCTATGCCTCGACGTCGCTCCAGGATTTCTGGCGCCGCTGGCACATGACCTTGTCCCGCTTTCTGCGCGATTATCTCTACATACCTCTGGGCGGTAGCCGCAATGGCCTCGGGGTCCAGATCGGCGCCCTGTTCGCCACCATGGCACTGGGAGGGCTCTGGCACGGTGCCGGGCTCACCTTCATCGCCTGGGGCGTCGCACATGGCCTCGGCCTCGGCGCAGGCGTCCTTTGGCGTCGGGCCGGGCTTCGCATGCCGGCCGCTGTCGGCTGGATGCTGACGATGCTGTTCGTCATGTTCACGTGGGTTCTGTTTCGCGCGACGAGCTTCGATGCCGCCTTGCGGATCTATGAAGGCATGCTCGGGCTCACGACACACGGTGGGACGTTCAAGTGGCGCGCCATTGCCCTCGCGGCCGCCGTGGCATGCCTGGGGCCGACCGCGTGGACGGCAGTCCAACTCGTTCCGCCCCGGCGCTGGATTGCTGTCGGTTTCGCGGTCGTTCTGGTGGGGGTCCTGCTCACGATCGGGGATTCCGCGAATTATGAGTTCATCTATTTCCAGTTCTGACGGACAGCGCATCCGATGACGGCAGGCCCTCAGAACCGAGCCTGGAAGCGCTTCGCCACATGGGCGGTCTCCTCGTCCGTTGCTCTTGTCCTGGCATTCGTGGGTGGGATGTCCCTGATTGATCCCTACGACACGGGACGCTCGCCGTTCTCCCGCGAGCCGGACCTGCGCGGGCAGAGGGAACTCAATGCGACGGCGAGCGTAGGGCGCAACCCGAAATACGAAGCGGCCGTGATCGGTAATTCGACGATCTCCCAGATCACCCCGTCGCGGGTGACGGCGCTGACCGGGATCCCGTTCGCCCAACTGGCTGTGCCCGGTGCGCAGATCCCCGAACAGATCGCAGTCCTCGACTGGTTCATGAAGCATCATGACGGCACCGCGAAAGCGCTGGTGATGGCGCTCAGTCGCGAGATCTGGTGTGCCTCCGATCCGACGCAACCCGGCAACAACTCCTTTCCATTCTGGCGCATCAGCGACTCGACGTCCGAGTATCTGGCCGGCCTGATCAGCATGAGCAGCGCGAAGCAGGCCGCCCGACGCCTGGGAATCATCCCGGCTTCAAGAGCCAAGTCCGGGCCGGACGGCTTCTGGGATTACGAGCCTCTCTACGCGGCGCTTTTCGCGGATGCTCCACAGCGTCGCGAACTCCTCTTCAAGCGCCAGAACGATCGGAACGCCTTAGGCGAGCCGTCGTTTCCGGGTGTCCGGGTTCTGGGCGAAAAGCTTGCGGCTTTGCCGGCCGATCTCCCGGTCGTTCTCGTGGTCCCGCCCGTGTTCACGGCACGGCAACCGCAGTCTGGAACGCCGCGGCATCGCGCCGAGCAGGCTTGCAGGCAGCGTCTGATCGATCTTGCGGCGAGGCGGCCGAATACGGCATTGGTCGAGTGGTGGGACGACCGGCCGGAATTCAGAAAGACCGACGCGTTCATCGATCAGATTCACTATCGCCACCCGATTGCCCGGACTATGGAGCAGGACATTGCAGCGGCGTTGCTCGACATCAGGAAGCGAGCGGGGTCTTTAACGCTTCGCTAACCATAAAAACGAGAAACGGCACTTGCCGCATGCGATGACCGTGATCCTGCGTTAGTTTAGGGCGTTCCCAGGACAAACCGTTCATTTCGCACGATATCGCGCGGGCACGATCCATTATGTTGCGTTTTCTTCTTCTTCTCAGCCTCGTCGCCATCTTCGTTCATCTGTATGGCCCGATCCTTTTCAGCCGGGCTCCGCTCCTGAGCAAGCTGAAACGCATTCCGATCCAGATTGCGGTGTTCGCGATCCTCGCGCTCGCGACGATCAACGGCTTTCGTGGCGAGCCGCAGGAAGCCGAGCAGCAAGCCTCCGCGACGAAGCCGATTCCCGAGGTGGAGACGACCGCCGCCATCACGCCGCCCGTCGTGCTCGAACCCCTGCAGCCGAAGGAGGCCGCCGTGGCCTGCGTGGAGCAGGCCCTGAGCGAAGCGCGCGCCACCGAAGATCTCGTGGGCCAAACCTGGTTGTCGTCGGTCGAGGGCTTTCTCGAGTCGGCGCCGGGAGAAGTGACGGTACAATTCGCCGTCGGACCTCGGGTCGGTCCGGCGAAGGGGCCGCAATGCCGGTCCGAGGCACGTCTCACCTGTGCCATCGCCGGCCGGGACGTGAAGCCGGTGACGCCCGTTCACATGACGGGAGCGCAGATCGCCTGCGGGGCGCAAGGCAGCCTTTGATCACGCTTCTTCTCTGAGATGGCATATCGTCCGGCGTGGACCCTCAGGGTTCGCCCGATGCGCTAGTGAAGCGCCGACATGATGCGCCGGATCGTCGCCTCGAGCAGCTCGATCGTGGATTCCGTTCCGTCTTCACCGGCGAGCATCGCCAGCGAGGCGTCGCCGCGGCTCACCATCGCGGTTTCGAGCACCGCGTAATAGGCGAGGTCGCGCGTTCGTCCGCTGGCCTGATCCCGCAGGGAACTGATCGCTTCGATGATCCCGGGGAATTGGCCGGTGCCGACGAGATCGCATGCCGTCCTCAGGACGCCGATGACTGTTGTTTCCATGAGAGGTGCCCCCTCCTTCGCCAGGTTGACCCGACTTCGGTCCATTATGATTGTGCCCGGTTCTGGTGAGGCCGGGCCCGAGCACAGAATACCATAACGCTGCAGCGTCGAACGACGCGTATTGTCGCGCCAGGCCGCAGCAGCCGGCTGTCGGCCGGAACGCAGAATCGCCGCGACTGAAATCAGGGTTTGCCGCCGCCGACTTCAGGGATGTTCCCGATAGCCCGGGAGCCAGTCGCAGGGCGATACTGTCGCGCTCGGCACAGCACGATCTCCACGCCATGAGCCGCCCTGCACCTCCGCGCGGCAGCGTCCCGTTCGTACGGCACCGGGCTTGCCTTGGCGATCTTATGAGGAGGATCCCGCCATGAAAGCGATCTCCGCAGCCCTCCTGTTCATCTCGGCCAGCATTCTGGCCATCTCCGCCGCCGAGGCCCAGGGGACGACCGGCACGCCCGGCGCGCCGGATGCGACCACCTCCATCGACGGGCGCCAGCTTCCCCCGCCGGATCCGCAGTTCGGCGGTGTGATCCGGGACGAGGCCTTGCAGTCGAAGCCCTGGTGGGCGCCGCGTATCGTGCCGCCGCAGGGCGCGCCCAACGTTCTGCTGATCATCACCGACGATGCCGGCTTCGGCGTTCCCAGCACATTCGGCGGAGTCATTCCGACACCGGCCATGGACCGGGTCGCCAATGCGGGCCTGCGCTACAACCGCATGTTCTCGACGGCCTTGTGCTCACCGACGCGGGCGGCGCTCATCACCGGGCGCAACCACCACTCGGCAGGCTTCGGCGTCGTCTCCGAGCAGTCCACGGGCTTCCCCGGCTACAACAGCATCATCGCCAAGGACAAGGTTACCATCGGCCGCATCCTCAAGGACAATGGCTACGCCACCTCCTGGTTCGGCAAGGATCACAACACGCCGTCCTTCGCGGCGAGCCAGTCGGGGCCGTTCGATCAATGGCCGACCGGGATGGGCTTCGAGTAATTTTACGGGTTCGTCGGCGGTGACGCCAATCAGTGGCAACCCAACCTCTTCCGCAACACGACGCAGATCTATCCCTTCGAAGGCAAGCCCGTCGGGAGCTGGAACCTGGTCACCGCGATGGCCGACGATGCCGTCGATTACGTCAACCGGATGCACCAGATCCAGCCGTCCAAGCCGATCCTCGTCAAGTACGCGCCCGGCGCCACGCACGCACCGCACCATCCTACGGCGGAGTGGGTCAAGAAGATCAGCGACATGCACCTCTTCGACGACGGCTGGAACAAGCTGCGCGAGCGCATTTTCGAGAACCAGAAGCGGCTTGGCGTCATTCCCCAGGATGCCAAGCTCTCGCCCTGGCCCAAGGACGTGCTCAAGGAGTGGGACTCGCTTTCTGCCGAGGAGAAGAAGCTGTTCATCCGCCAGGTCGAGGTCTTCGCCGCCTATGCAGCCTACAGCGACCACGAGATTGGCCGCGTGATCCAGGCCTTCGACGATATCGGTCAGCTCGACAATACGCTCATCATTTATATCAACGGCGACAACGGCACCAGCGCCGAGGGCGGGCCGATGGGGACGCCCAACGAGGTGGCGTGGTTCAACGGCCTGAACGAATTGCCTGTCGACATTCAAATGAAGTTCTACGACGTCTGGGGCACGGACCAGACCTACAATCATATGTCGGCCGGCTGGTCGTGGGCTTTCGACACGCCGTTCTCCTGGTTCAAGCAGAACGCCTCGCAGCTCGGCGGCATCAACCAGAACATGGCCGTCTCGTGGCCGGCGCGCATCAAGGACAAGGGAGCCCTGCGCGAGCAGTTCGTGCACGTCATCGACGTCGTGCCGACGATCCTCGAGGCAGCCGGCATTGCGGCGCCGGACGTGGTCGACGGCATCAAGCAAGCGCCGATCGAGGGCACGAGCTTCGCCTATACCTTCGACGCGGCGAACGCGAAGGCGCCGTCGCGCCACACGACTCAATATTTCGAGATGATGGGACAATGGGCGCTCTATAACGATGGCTGGCTCCTGAGCACGAAGGTCAATCGCGCACCATGGCAAGCGTTCGGGACGGCCAATCCCGATCCGCTCAACAACCAAGTGCTCCAGCTCTACGACCTGAACACGGACTTCAGCCAGACCACCGACGTGGCGGACAAGAACCCGCAGAAGGTCGACGAGCTGAAGAAGATGTTCGTCGCCGAGGCGAGGAAGTACCAGGTGTTCCCGATGGATGCTTCGGTGGCCGCGCGCATCGTCGCGCCACGTCCCAACATCACGGCGGGTCGGAGCGAGTTCGTGTACACGCGGCCCATGACCGGATTGCCGCAGGGCGATTCGCCTGTCCTGCTGAACACCTCCTACACGATCACGGCCGACATCGAGGTGCCGCCGGACGGCGCGGAAGGCATGATCCTGACATCGGGCGGACGCTTCGCGGGCTACGGATTCTACCTGCTCAAGGGCAAGCCGGTCTTCCTGTGGAATCTGGTCGACCTGAAACGGGTCAAGTGGGAGGGACCGGACGTTCTCGCACCCGGTCGGCACAATGTGGAATTCGACTTCCGGTATGACGGCCTGGGGCCAGGTACCCTTGCCTTCGACAACATGAGCGGCGTCGGACGCTCGGGCACCGGTACGCTCAGGGTCGATGGCAAGGATGTGCAGACGATCAAGCTGCCTCAGACGCTGCCGATGATCCTGCAATGGGACGAGGCGTTCGATATCGGCTCCGATACGCTCACCGGCGTGAATGATGCCGACTACGAACCGCCGTTCCCGTTGACCGCCAAGCTGAACAGGCTGACGATCAAGGTCGATCGTCCGACGTTGTCGCCCGAGGACATCAAGAAGCTCGAGAGCGCTGAGGCCACGGCGGTCGATGGCACGCCGCTGACTCGGGTGCAGGCGGGACCTCAATGATGAGGCGGGAAGGGAGGCGGAGCGCCACGGGCTTGCGGCCCTGGCGCTCCGGGGCAGGAGCGGCGCATCGTGCGGACCCGGAGGGCCAGGTCAGTGAAAAGTGGATCCGGTTTTCCGCACGATGCACCTATTCAAAGAACGATCATCGGACCCAAAAGTGCAAGTCCACTTTTGGGTCCGATGCTTTAGCCCTGATGGTTGAAGATGTCGGCGTCCTGGTTGGTGAACGCGAAAGCGTCGCCGCCGTGGCCGAAGAGGCCGAGGCCGCCGACGGCCGTCGTGTCCGCCACCTGGGTGATCGGGCTGGCATTCACGTTGAGATCGGGGCCGAAATCGGCCGGGCCGCCCCAGGGGAAGTGATAGCTATCGCCCAGCTGGACGTTCGAGCTCTCGGCGTGCTGGTTCGTCACCGCGGTGGCATCGCCGCCGTCGCCGAAGAGGCCGGGACCACCGATGGCCGTGGTGGTGGCGACCTGGGTGATCGGGCTGGCATTCACGTTGATATCCATAATGTATCCTTTTCAGTTCAAGTGTTGCGTTCCGTACCGCCTGAGAAGCGATCTCCGTTGGCGATGATGGGACTTTGAACGATTGCGCGGAGGCGGGCTGTGAACAGCATCACAGGGTCGAAAGATTGAATCTCGCGAAGCCGGGCCATGCCCGTTCTGCCGAAAGAGAATGAACGGACGCTCCGGCTTCACATCACGATTCGTGCAGGCGTGCGTGCCTCGACCTGAACCATCGGGGGCGCAGCAGGTCCAGGTTGACAAAGATCGCGCCGGTCGCAGCCATCAGGGCCAGCGCGGCCCAGGTGAGCGCGTAGACGAGGTGATTGTTCGAGAAGGCGATCACCGTCAGTCCGGGGACAGGCAGGCCGCTCTGGCCCGGTGTCCGTTCGGCGTCGATGAAGTACGGCGCGACCTTGTCGAGCCCATGGGCCGCAGCGATCGCCGCCACGTCGCGGGAGTACCAGCGGTCGGACGCGGGATCGTTCGCGCGCAGGAAGCCGCCGCGAGGCTCAGAGATGCGCAGCAGGCCCGCCACCGCGACGGGCCCCGAGCCGCGCGGCTGCCATGATGCCGGTTCGCGCTCGTCGGCGGGAATGAAGCCGCGGTTGACGAGAACCGTGGTCCCGTCGTCTCGGGCCAAGGGCGCCATGACCCAGTATCCGCCGCCCAGTTCCGTGACGGCCTGCACGAGCGCGGAGCGATCCTCGAGCCAACGGCCCGTCACGACCACGTGGCGGTACTCGTCTGCGGCCGCCGACACGTCGCCCCACTGTCCTGGTCCCGGCGCGGGTGTGGGCGCCGCATGAACCCGCGCTTCCACACGCTGGATCAGGTCCAGCTTGGAGGCCCGGCGATGGACCTGCCAGACCGCGAGCGCCGCGAGGCCCGCCACGAGCAGCAGCGCGGCGATGTCGAAGGCAACCAGCTTCGCGATGCGCTTGCCCGTCAGGGCTTTTGCACCGCCTCGTGCGGCGGCATCGGCATCATGTTCTGGTCGAGGTGGTACATGACCCATATGGAGCCAACCAGCGTGATGACGACGAGAATGAGCGTGAACACCAGGGCCAGGAAGGTCCAGCCGCCCTCGGACTTCGTGTTCATATGCAGGAAGTAGATCATATGGACGACGATCTGCACGGCCGCCAGCGCCATGATGACGATGGCGGTCGTGCGCGTGTCGTCCAGCACGTTGCCCATCACGAGCCAGAACGGAATGGCCGTGAGGATGACCGACAGGACGAAGCCGGTCATGTAGCTTCTGAACGTGCCCTGCGAGCCGTGCGCATCATGCGGTCCATGCGCCTCGCCGTGGCCTTGCGGCCTTCCGGCGAGCCCGGGCTCGACGATGTCGCTCATCGCATGACTCCCATCAGGTAGACGAAGGTGAACACGCCGATCCAGACCACGTCGAGGAAATGCCAGAACATGGACAGGCACATGAGTCGACGCTGGTTATCCCGGATCAATCCGCGCAGGCGCACCTGGACCATCAGCGTTACGAGCCAGACGATGCCGAACGTGACGTGCAGCCCGTGCGTGCCCACCAGCGTGAAGAAGGAGGACAGGAAGGCGCTCCGCTGAGGCGTGGCGCCTTCGCGGATCAGATGGGCGAATTCATAAAGCTCGATCGCGAGGAACGCGGCGCCGAGAAGGCCCGTGACTGCGAGCCAGATGAGGGTCGTGCGGGCCTTTTCCTTGTCCATCTCCAGCATGGCGAAGCCGTAGGTGATCGAGGACAGAAGCAGGAGGGTCGTGTTGACCGCGACCAGCCGCAGATCGAACAGCTCCGCGCCCGACGGGCCGGCCGCGTAGTTGCGGCCGAGCACCCCGTAGCAGGCGAACAGGACCGCGAAGATCAGGCTGTCCCCCATCAGGTAGATCCAGAAGCCGAACAACGTGCCCCCATCGCCGTGGGCGTGCTCTTCCTGCTCGTAGAAGACCGGTGCCGTGGCGCCCGGCGGCGGGGTCATCTCATGCATCGGCTCAGGCCCTCCCTGCGAGTTGCGCCATGCGCTGGTTTTCGAGCCGCACGACCTCCTCGGCCGGGATGTAGTAATCCCGGTTGTAGTTGAAGGTGTGGATGATGGCCGCCGCCAGGAGCGCCACGAAGGACAGGGCTGCCAGCCACCAGATGTACCAGACCAGGGCGAAGCCGAGCACGGTGCTGAGCCCGGCCAGCACCACGCCCGCGCCGGTGTTCTTCGGCATGTGAATGGGCCTGAACCCTTCCATCGGATGATCGAAGCCGCGCCGCTTCATGTCCCACCATGCGTCGAGATCGTGGACCACGGGCGTGAAGGCGAAATTGTAGGGTGGGGGAGGCGAGGACGTCGCCCATTCGAGCGTGCGGCCTCCCCAAGGATCCCCGGTGAGATCGCGTAGCTGCTCGCGCCGAAGATAGCTGACGAAGAGCTGAATCAGGAGCGCCGCGATGCCGGCCATGATGATGAAGACGCCGATCGCGGCAACCGTCAGGTAAGGCTGCACGGCCGGGTCGTCGAAGTGCTGCGTCCGGCGCGTCACGCCCATCAGGCCGACGAGATAGAGCGGCGCGAACACGGTCCAGAAGCCGACTAGCCAGCACCAGAACGACACCTTGCCCCAGAACGGGTCGAGCTTGAAGCCAAATGCCTTGGGGAACCAGTACTGTAGGCCTGCCAAGACCCCGAACACCACGCCGCCAATGATAACGTTGTGGAAGTGGGCGACCAGGAACAGGGTATTGTGCAACTGGAAGTCGGCGGGCGGCACGGAAAGCAGCACACCCGTCAGACCGCCGATCACGAAGGTCGGGATGAAGCCCACCACCCAGATGAACGGCGTCTCGAACCGGAGTTTACCCCGATACATGGTGAACAGCCAGTTGAACACCTTCGCGCCCGTCGGGATCGAAATGATCATGCTCGCAATGGCGAAGAAGGAATTGACGTTGGGCCCCGCTCCCATGGTGAAGAAATGGTGCAGCCAGACGAGCCAGGACACGAGGGCGATCACCATCGTGGCGTAGACCATCGACGTGTAGCCGAACAGCCGCTTGCTGCTGAAGGTCGAGGTAACCTCCGAGAAGATGCCAAAGGCTGGCAGGACGAGAACATAAACCTCCGGGTGGCCCCAGATCCAGATGAGGTTCATGTACATCATCGGGTTGCCGCCGTAATCGTTCGTGAAGAAATGCGTCCCCACGTAACGGTCGAGGGCGAGGAGCGTCAGGGTCGCAGTCAGGACCGGAAAGATCGTGACGATCATCGCGTTGCTGGCGAGTGTGGTCCAGCAGAAGACGGGCATCTTCATCATCGTCATGCCCGGAGCACGCATCTTTGCGATGGTTGCGATCAGGTTGATGCCCGACAGTGTGGTCCCCACGCCAGCGACCTGAAGGCCCCAGATGTAGTAATCAACTCCGACACCGGGGCTGTAGGCTGCCTCCGACAGTGGCGCGAAGCCGAGCCAGGTGGCCCGCGAGAACTCACCCACGAACAGGGACATCATGGTGAGGATGGCGCCGCCTGCCGTCATCCAGAAGCTGAAGTTGTTCAGGAAGGGAAAGGCGACGTCGCGCGCCCCGATCTGCAGCGGCATCACGTAGTTCATGAGGCCGGTCACGAATGGCATGGCCATGAAGAAGATCATGATCATGCCGTGGGCGGAAAAGACCTGGTCGTAATGGTGCGGAGGCAGGTAGCCCTCGTTCACGCCGACCGAAAGCGCCTTCTGGGTGATCATCATGACCGCGTCGGCGAAGCCGCGCAGCAGCATCACGATGGCGAGGATGACATACATGATGCCGATCTTCTTGTGATCGACGCTCGTGAACCATTCATGCCACAGATAGCCCCATTTGTCGTACCAGGTGATGGCGCCCAGGAGCGCGATCCCGCCCAGGGCGACGACCGCGAAGGTCGCGAGCAGGATCGGCTCGTGGTAGGGGATGGCTTCAAGCGACAGTCGTCCGAAGATGAGTTGCTGGAGATCGATGTTCGAAAACATGCGGATCCTCGTTCCAATCAGTGCTGGTGACCGTCGGCGGGTTGATTGTTCAACTGGGCCGGCGCGGGCTCCCGGTTGGCGCCGGGGAGGGCATTGCCCTGTCCCTGGTCGGGCTGAGCCTGGGGGGCGTTGACGCCGCCGCGGGTCAGGTCCTGGTCCCGTGGCATCATGCCCTGAGGCTGGACGGAACCATGGGGTGGTCGGCCGGAAGCCGGGAAGGTCGCCGCGGATGGCTCGTTGCCGCTTTCCAGTCGGTGGCGGTTATCATAGTCGAGACGCTTGCGGTTCTCTTCGCTTCCCTCCGCCGCCCCCCCCATGCTGTCGATGTGGTGCATTTCATGCACGCACATCTGGCCCGGTTGGGCGCACATGCCCACGACGGCGTCGAAGAGGCCGTTCTCCACAGTGGAGAAATAACGAACCGGCTCCTTTTCGCTCGGCTTTTCGAGGTTGAGATAGGTCTCGCGGTCGAGGGGCGCCCCAGCTGACCTGGCCTTCGCGATCCACTCGTCGAAGCCCTGCTCGCCGAGGCTTTGGAAGCTGAAGGTCATGCGGGAGAAGCCCGACCCGCTGTACTGCGCGGACAGGCCTGTGAACTCCCCCTCGTGGTTTGTGACTGCCTGCAGCGGCGACTCCATGCCGGGCATGGCGTAGATCATGCCCGCCAGGGCGGGCACGTAAAATGTGTTGAAGACGGAGGATGACGTGATCCGGAAGGAGATCGGCACGTTCACGGGTGCGGCCATCTCGTTGACGCTCGCGATGCCGAATTCGGGGTAGATGAACAGCCACTTCCAGTCGAGGGCGACGACCTCGACCTTCAGGGGCTTCATGTCGGCGGGGACGGGCTTGCCGGGGGCGATCCGAGCCAGCGGCCGGAAGGGATCGAGCGTGTGCGTGCCGATCCAGGTCATGGCGCCCAGCGCGATGATGATGAGCAGGGGCACGGTCCAGATGACGACTTCGAGCTGGGTCGAATGGTGAAACTCGGGATCGTAGGGAGCATCCGTGTTCGATGCCCGGTAGCGCCACGCGAAGATGAAGGTGAGCGCGATCACCGGCAGGACCACGAGCAGCATCAAGGCGACGGACGCGACGATGAGGTTGCGCTGCTGGGCGGCCACGTCGCCCGCTGGAAACAAGATGGTCATGTTGCAGCCGGCGAGCAGACCCGCGGTGGCGAGCAGCGCCAGAGCGTGGAGGGACTTGCGCTTCAAGGATCGACCCGGGCGGCGAGATGCGTTCTCAAGGATTGGGCGCATCGGCTTGTGCATGGTTCAAACCTGCCGGATTTCGGAGCGGGACAGGCTCAGCGCCAGGAGGGTCGTAACCGCTCCCGACAGCAGATACAGACCGACGCAGGCGAGCCCGTAACGGGCCGTCAGGAACAGGACGATCAGCGGCGCGAAGCCGGCGCCGAGCAGCCAGGCGAGATCCGTCGTGAGGGCCGCGCCCGTGTAGCGGTAGCGCCGTTCGAGCTGCGACGTGATCGCGCCGGACGATTGGCCGTAGGACAGGCCGAGCAGCGCGAAGCCCGCATTGACGTAAATCGTCTGGCCGATCGCATTCTCCTCGACGATCAGGGGCGCAATGGTGCTGCAGAGTGCGAAGATCGCGATGAGGCCGGCCGAGACCATCAGGAGCCTGCGGCGGCCGATCTGATCGGCGATAAGGCCCGAGGCCACGACCGCTCCGGCGCAGATGAAGGCGCCTGAGCATTGGATCATCAGGAACTCGCCCGCGGAGCGCTGGGTGAACAGGGTGATCCAGCTGATGGGAAACACGGTGACGAGATGGAACAGGGCGAAGCTCGCCAGAGGGATCAGCGCGCCGACGATGAGAACGCGCGCCTGGGTGCGGATCAGCGGGATGACGGGTGAGGGCTCGAGCCGCCGCTGTTCGAGAAGGCGCGAAAACTCTTCCGTCGCCACGAGACGCAGTCGCGCGAACACGGCCACGACATTGATCGCGAATGCGCAGAAGAACGGATAGCGCCAGCCCCAATCCAGGAAGTCGGCGTCGGAGAGGTTGAGCATGAAGAACGCGAACAGGACGCTGGCGACCATGAAGCCGAGCGGAGCGCCGAGTTGCGCGACGGCCGTGTAGAAGCCCCGTCGCTCGGCGGGCGCGTTGAGCGCGAGAAGCGATGCGAGTCCATCCCAGGCGCCGCCCTGGGCGAGACCCTGCCCGATGCGCAGGATGGCCAGGAGATAAATCGACCAGGCTCCGATCTGGTCGTAGCGGGGCAGGAAGGACACCGCCATGGTCGAGAAGCCGAGCAGGAAGAGCGCGACGGTGAGCTTGACGCCACGCCCATGCCGGCTGTCGATGGCCATGAAGATGACCGTGCCGATCGGCCGGGCGATGAAGGCCAAGGAGAACAGGGCGAAGGAATAGAGCGTCGCCGTCACGGGCTCCGCGAAGGGGAAGAACACCTTGGGAAACACCACCACGGACGCGATGGCGAAGACGAAGAAGTCGAAGTATTCCGCCGCCCGGCCGATCACGACCCCGATGGCGATCTCGCTCGGTGCGACCCTGTGGTCCGTGGAGACCAAGCGGGCATCGCGCTCCAGAGCCGTGGAGGAAGGCTGCGGTCCTTGAACCTGATCCATCGTCATCCGGGCGAACGCCTCCAGCGCGAATCGTTCAGCTCAGTCGGTCGGTCCGGTTCAGTCCCGTGTCGGCCTGTGCTCCGGCTCCTCGATCTGAGGCCTTGCTGCCGCAATTCAGGTGAAACTTAGCCACTTGTTGTAGGGCCGTCGTCCTGTTCAACAACCCAAAGGCGGTGAGTATTTGGCCTGGAACGGCAAAGGGGCAGCGCCATGTCGCGGGTCATCATCAGGCAACCGGCACGGTCAGCGGCGGCTGCTCGGGATGCGTCTCCGCCACGTCGGGTTCGCTCGAGACCGGTTTGCCGGGCCGCGCCGCGCTGATCCGAACCGGGACGGATTTCGCCGCCGGCGTGTTGCTCCGCTCGTCGCGGTGGGAGAGGGGCAGGAGCGCATTGGTTTCCGGGTAGTAGGCCGCGCAGCAGCCCTGCGGCACGTCGTAGGCGACGACTTTGAAGCCGCCGACGCGCCGGTCGATCCCGTCTCCGGCGGCGCTGGTGAACTCGATTACCGCTCCCTCCGACAGACCGAGACCGGCGATATCCTGCTCGTTCATGAACACCACCATCCGCTCGCCCGAAACGCCGCGATAGCGATCGTTGTACGAATAGACCGTCGTGTTGAACTGGTCGTGGCCGCGCAGGGTCATGAGCTGCAGGTGCGGCGCTTCCGGCGTGTCGTCGTCCTGGTCGGTCTGGCCGGGCTTGAAGAGGAAATTGGCCTTTCCGGTCGGCGTGTCCCATTTGCGCACGCTCGCCCCATTGGGAAGGCGGAAGCCGCCCGGAGTCGCGATCCGGGCGTTGTAATCCGCGAACTGCTCGGGCAGCACGGCCTCGATCTTGTCGCGGATCAGGGAATAATCCGCCACGAGCCGGTCCCAGTCGATCTTCGCCCGGTCGGCCACCGTCGCCTTGGCCAAGCCCGCGATGATCCAGGGCTCGGAGCGGCAATGCTCGCTCGCGGGCGTCAGGATCCCGGTCGAGCCGTGGACCATGCAGAAGCTGTCCTCTACCGTGACGGTCTGCTTGTGCCCGTTCTGGATGTCGAGCTCCGTGCGCCCAAGGGCCGGAAGGATATAGGCCCGCTTGCCGTGGATCAGGTGAGAGCGGTTGAGCTTGGTGGCGACATGCACGGTCATGCCGATCTCCGGCACCTTCGCGCCGACCCGGTCGATGTCGGGAATGGCGCGGAAGAAGTTGCCGCCCATGGCCAGAAAGGCATCGACCTCGCCGCGCAGGATCGCCTCGCAGCATTCGGCCGTATCGTGCCCGCCCTCGCGGGGGCTGCGGAAACCGAACGTCTCGTCGAGCTTGGCGAGGAACGGCTCCTTGGGCTTCTGGTAGATGCCGACCGTGCGGTCGCCCTGCACGTTGGAATGTCCCCGGATCGGGCAGGCTCCCGCGCCCAGACGGCCGATATTGCCGCGCAGCAGCAGCAGATTGACGATCTGCTGCATGGCGTCGCCGCCGCGCTTGTGCTGGGTGATGCCCATCCCCCAGCAGGCGATCACGCGCTCGGCCCTCATGTAGATCTCCGCCGCCTGCTCGATCTGCTGACGGGTCAGGGCCGTGTAGCGCTCGATCTGTTGCCAGCTCAAGCCGCGCACATAATCCGCGAAGGCCTCGAAGCCGTGGGTGTGCTCGGCGATGAAGCCGACATCGAGGATGCGCGGCCTGCCGGCCGCCTGGGCGGCGTCGTCGGCCGCGATGACCGCCTTGCAGATGCCCTGCATGGCCATGATGTCGCTGCCGGTGCGGAGCTGGAAATAGTTCGAGCTGATCGTCTGCCCGGTTCCCGTCAGCATCTCGACCGGGCTCTGCGGATCGGTGAACTTGACGAGCGCGCGCTCCTTCAGCGGGTTGAAGGTGACGATCGGGATCCCGCGCTTGGCCATGTCGTGCAGGTAGCCCATCATGCGCGGGCTGTTGGTTCCCGGGTTCTGGCCGATGATGAAGAGAGCGTCGCACTGCTCCCAGTCGTCCAGGGTCACGGTTCCCTTGCCGACGCCGATGCTCTCGGGCAGCGCCACGGTGGTCGTCTCGTGGCACATGTTCGAGCAGTCGGGGAAGTTGTTGGTCCCGATCAGCCGACCGTAGAGCTGCCAGAGAAACGCCGCTTCGTTGGAGGTGCGGCCGGACGTATAGAGCTCCACCCGCTTCGGGTCGAGCCGGCGCACGAACCCGCCGATGTCTTCCAGGGCAACGTTCCAGTCCACCGGCTCGTATTTGTCGGTGTGCGGGTTGTAGCGCATGGGATGCGTGAGGCGGCCGTTGTCCTCGAGCGCGAAATCGCTCCAGGTCTTGAGTTCCTCGACCGTGTGCTGCGCGAAGAATCCTGGAGTCGTGCGCTTTTTCGTGGCCTCCCAGGCGACAGCCTTGGCGCCGTTCTCGCAATACTCGGCGATGTGAGGCTTCTTCGGATCGGGCCAGGCGCAACTCGGGCAGTCGAAGCCTCCCGGCTTGTTCATGGACAGAAGGGTCCGGTTGCCCTTCAGCAGCACCTTCTGCCGGCCGAGATGCCGTTCGACGGCGTTCAGGGCTCCCCAGCCGCCGGCGGGAGGCTGCTTGGGGGCAGACTTGCGACCTTCGCCCATGACAGGCCTCTCAGCAATTGACGATCCAGCCCAACTCGCGACGGTGCCGATTGTTCAAGGCGAGGAACGCTCCGGCTTGTCCTGACCGGCCTTTCGCGGCTTCGCTTTTCCGCGCACCCCGATCACGGAGCCTCCCTCGGTCGCGTTCACCAAGGGAGCGGTCTCGTCGAGGAGTTTTCGTGACTGGTCCAGCGCCGTCCGCGATAGCCGGAGAAGCCAACTATCGTAGGTACCACGGGTCATTGATTTCGATGCACCAACCATCACGGTGCTCCTCGTCTTTCGCAGGCGGGAGCGCGCGTCTCTCTCAGCCACCAGGGCCTACAGGTTCGGATCGGCTGGTGATGAAGGACAACGGATCAGGCTCGGTTCCGTTCGAATCCAGGGTGCGGCATTCCTGACAAGCGATCGTTCGCAGGCGGTTCAGGGCCGACGGATGAGGGCCGGAATCGCCTGCCCGCTCCTGCAGGCGGTCGTCTAGGCAGACGTGGGAGGATCGCCCCTGAGCGGCATCGGCTACGCGTACGAAAGGCTCCGGTCATCGACCGGAGCCCAGGCTTGAATGTCGCAAAGGCTGCCCGGTCACATGCTGTGATGGGTCGTGCGGTGATGCTTCTTGGTCGTATGATGCTTGCTGACGCTGCCCGTTGTCATGCCAAGCTGCTTCTGCTGAAGCAGCATCGAGCGCTCACGGTCGCGCCTGGCCGTGTCCCGGTAAGTTGACGGATTGGTCGTCTGGGATCCGCTTCCGCCGGGAACCGGCGGCGGAGGATTTTGAGCCATGGCGGTGGCAGCGCCCAGAGCGATGCTGGCGATGGTCACGGTACCCAACAGAATACGACGCATGGGGATCTCCTTGCGATCAGATGCCCCTGGAACGATGCTTCTTGGTCAACACCCAACGCGACGTGTTCGAGAAGGTTGCGGCCAAGATGCGGACAGGGCCCCTCGGGTCCGCACAATGCTCTAGATGAGCCAATCCGTCGCCGCATTATGCTGATGCGCCTGCTCCGGAGCGGCCGTGAGCTTTCCGAACAGGCCATGCGCCTCATCCTGCACGCCCGCGGTGAAATAGATGCTGTGCGGATCGCTGTTCGGGCCGCGATTGCCGGGCACGAGCGCCCAGAGATCGCCGATCACGACCTGATTGCCGCTGGGATCGTCCACGGTGCCGATGAAATGGAAGTCGTGTGGATCGTAGGCGTTGATCCTCCCGTCCCCGAAGTTCCCGACCAGAAGGTCATGGGCGAACTTCCCGAAGCCGGACGGCGCGATGGCCAGACCCCAGGGCGAGTCCAGCGGACCCTGCGAGGCGACCCTGTGAAGAAGATGTCCGGAGAAATCGAACTCGTCGACATAACCATGGCCCGGGCCGGCGACGTCGTCTTTCTTGTCGGCATCCTGGAGAGCGAAGGTCACGAACAGATGTCCGTTGAGCGCCTGCACGTTGAACGGCGCGTAGCCGTCCGGCAGGTTGTGATCGGTGAAATGCTTCACCTGGTGAAAATGATTGTTGAAGACGTCGACGACTCCGTTATGGAAATCCGCCGCATACAGATAGGTGTGGCCATGCGTCGATCCGATGGCGAGGCCCTTGAACACCGCGTCCGATGCGGACTTGTCGACGGCGATCACGGAGCTGCCGCTATCGACGTTCGGATTCCAGCCCGAGATCGTTCCGTTTTCCGTCGCGAACAGAAATCTGGCCGACCCGGTATGCCCGTTGCTGGAGATGTTGAATCCTCTGTGCGTGTAGTTGAAGACCTGGCCTGTCGGGGCGGACGGGTCCGTCTGCCCGGGAGGTGCTGCGATCGTGATCGACGAATGACCGTCGATCGAGACGGGCGCGCCCTTGCCGTCGTAGATTGTGGTGACCCCGGTCCCGTTGTCGGAGACCCAGAACGGACCGGTGTGGCTGCTGGCAACACCCCATGGATTGATCAGGTTCGGGTCGATATGCGCAGCAGGCAGGAAACCGTCCGAGACAAGGTTGGTCTGAGTATAGGAATTCTCCTGCTGGGGATGATGACGTCCGACTGGCCGGTTCTGAAAATCGAACTCGAAATCACTGAGGGATAAGGCGTTCATCGCCGCCTCCATGCCGAGGGAAGCCCCCACGTCCCTGACACTCGGGTCAGGGGTCGACGAAGCCCGCCATCCAAAGGGCGGGCGAAATGCCTGTCGCGGCGATCATCGTAGGTTCCAAGACTTAAAGGAGAATTAGGCTCGCGGATATGTCGCTCCCCGCCAGGCCCGGGCGAGGCCCGGCGGTCCATGTGCCGCCGGGCGCGAGGGCGCATCAGCCGCGCCGCGCGGCCTCGATGGCGGCGACGTCGATCTTCTGCATGGTCATCATCGCGGCGAAAGCGCGTTTGGCTTCATCGCCGCCCGCCGCCAGCGCATCCGTGAGGACGCGCGGCGTGATCTGCCAGGACACGCCCCACCGGTCCTTGCACCAGCCGCACGCGCTCTCCTGACCGCCGTTGCCCACGATGGCGTTCCAGTAACGGTCGGTCTCCTCCTGGTCGTCGGTGGCGATCTGGAACGAGAAGGCTTCGTTGTGCTTGAACGCAGGCCCTCCGTTGAGGCCGAGACAGGCGACGCCCGCAACGGTGAACTCGACCGTCAGCACGTCGCCCTGCTTGCCCGATGGATAATCGCCGGGGGCGCGGTGCACGGCATGCACGGCGCTGTCGGGAAAGACCTCGGCATAGAAGCGGGCTGCCGCCTCGGCGTCCTTGTCGTACCAGAGGCAGATCGTGTTCTTCGCCATGCGCGTGTTCCTTCCCTTCGAGACCGGGATTCCGGCCTCTTCCCCATTGCTCTTTCGGCCGAGGCAGCGAACCGCATTTCGCCACCCGGATCAAGTGCGGGGAGGGACGACGTCCGATTGCAGGCGGGGCGTCAATCGGGGTGCTATGGGAGCGACCGGGCTCGGGGCTCGAGTCGACACTCGGTCTCATCCCGGAACGTGCCAAGAACAGAATCTCGCAATCCTGAGGACGGTCCAGCCATCGGCGCCGGGTTGCGGAGCGTTCAGCTAAAGGTCCGACGCTCTAACGGGCCTGTCTTTAGGGAGTTTGTCTTCCTAAGAAATCATTGCTGACTGGCGGGTTGACGATGCAAAGCCGGCCCGAAACCAAGATCGACCACGGTGGAGACCGTTATTGTCGATTGCGAAACTCGCGTCCAGCCCCTTGACACTGCTTCCTGCTAGGGCAGCCTAACCTTTATCAGCGTGGCAGGCGCCACCCTGAGCGGGCTCGCGGTGCCGGATCGACATGAGCGATGACGCGGTAGAGCAACCAGACGGACAGGCCCCCCGGACCGCGAAATCCGATGTGTGGAGGGCAGGCGAAGGGCTTGTGCGTCAAGAGACCGTCGTCCTGCTGGTCGACCTCGTGGAATCGGTGCGGCTCATGCGAGAGCATGAGGCCGCCACCATTCGCCGATGGACAGACTTCATCCAGACGGTCACCACCGAGCTCTTGCCGCGCCATCGCGGCGTCCTCTTCAAGAACCTTGGCGACGGCTTACTGCTGCGCTTTGAGTCGGTGCGTGACGCCGTCGAGGCTGCGTCCGCGATGCATCGGACCCTTGCCGACCGGAACACCGCCATTCCCGAAAGCCAGCGTTTGCACCTTCGCGCCGGGATCAACGCCGCAACCGCGTGGAGCGACGGTACCGACCTCTACGGAACCGCGATAAATCTAGCGGCGCGGCTGGCGACACTGGCCGGTCCCGACGAAACCATTGCCAGTGCATCAGCGCAGGAGCATCTGGTAGCCGACCTGGCGAAACTGGCCAGTCCTGGCGAGACAATCACCACGGCCGCTGCGCGTGATGAGCTTACGCACGGGGTGGATGCACTATGCGAGGATCTCGGTGCTTGCTATCTCAAGCACTTCGACGCGCCGGTGCGGGCGTACCGGGTCGGTCCGCCAAGTCCAAAGCCAAGCCTGTCAGGCCGACGTGACTACGGAACACGGATGGAACCTACCATTGCGGTGGTTCCCTTCGAAGCAAGGAATAAGTCGCGCGATCATTTCGACGTTGGCAACCTCCTTGCCGACAGCGTGATTTTGCGTCTGTCGAAGTCGACGAACTTCAAGGTGATTTCACGCCTGTCGACCAGCGTGTTTCGGGGACGCGCAAACAATGTGGACGAGATCTCGGCCCATCTTGGCGCGAATTATGTCCTCAGCGGCGGGTATATCGTGAATGCAGGTCAGCTTCTGGTGACAGCGGAGCTCGCCGATGCACGCAGCCACGAGGTTGTCTGGACCGAACGGTTGAGCGGGGAAATTGGTGACCTCCTCAAGCCCGAAAGCGAACTGGCGCATCGCATCGCTCGGGCGGTTCATGTCTCAGTCTTCGACGCCGAAGTCGAGCATATCCTAACCCAGCCGCTGCCGACCCTCGAGAGCTACTCGCTGCTGCTCGGCAGCATCAGGATGATGCACAGATCAAACAAGGAGGAGTTCCTGCAAACCCGTAAGCTCCTCGAGGAACTCATCAACCGACATAACAGAATTGCCGCTCCGCGCGCATGGCTGGGCAACTGGTTCATTCTGCGGGTGACGCGCGGCTGGTCCGAGGATCGGGGCCGCGAAGCCGCCGAGGCCTTGAGCGCCACCCATGCCGCGCTCGACCGGGACCCGTCGAACGCCCTTGCGCTCGCGACCGAAGGCTTCGTCTATTGTCACTTGTTGAAGGACCTGGACACGGCTCGCAAGCGTTGCGACGAGGCCGTCGCCGCCAATCCCAGCCACGCCTTGGGGTGGCTCTACAGGGGCACAGTCCATGCGTTCAAAGGTGAGGGGGATATCGCTGTGGAGGCGACGCGGCGTGCGATGGACCTCTCCCCGCTCGATCCGCAGCGTTACTACTTCGAATCCCTTGGGGCAACGGCGGAGCTTTCGGCCCATCAATACCTGAGCGCCGAAAGGCTTGCGCGATCGTCGCTGACGCTCAACCGCATGCACTCCTCCACGTGGCGGGTTCTGACGATTTCGCTCGTTCGTCAGGGGCGAATGGATGAGGCACGCGAAGCCCTGCGCAACATGCGGCAGCTCGAGCCGGAACTGACAGTCGAGAAGTATATCGCGCGCATGCCCAATGGGCAGCTCGAGACCGGCCAGCAATGGGCGCGCTGCCTCGCGGAGGCAGGTTTACCATCGGGACGATAGGCAATCACAGGGAGAGAGGAATGACCCAACTGGGCGGAGCGGGTGGAGCAGGCGGGGCCGGCGGAGCGGGCGGGGCTGGTGGGGCCGGCGGAGCGGGCGGGGCTGGTGGCGCCGGCGGGGCTGGTGGCGCCGGTGGCGCCATTCTGGGCACGATGGCCGATGTCTTTGCCAACCCGATTATGGTGGATGCGCTCATCCTCGGGCGTGAAGGAACGACGGTTCCCGATACCGGTACCTACGCGCCCGCCCTGCCGGGCATCGACGATGCGGCACAGATGATGCGGTGGGAGCCGTGGGTTCGTGCCTACGTGGCGGTTGGCGAGATGCTGCAAGGGATCGGCTTTCAGGCGACGGCAAAGTCCTTCAAGGTTCTGTCATCCAACGCGATGATCGCGGAAATCGAACGTCCTCAAAAGTCTACGTTCGAGGGGCAGATCCCTATGGTGGTGAGTTGGGCCGAACTGCGGAATGAACGCGCTACCGAGATCATGGCGCAGATCGACCCTCAGTACGCCTTCTGGTCGTCGATCGTCTACCTGCACCCCGAGCGGACGAGACGCACATTCGAACTGATCAATATGGTGCTGCAATTCTGCGTTTACGTGGAAATGCGCTTCAAGCATGCCCTCGGGTGCTGGCGTCCGGTCGAGTATAACGCCCAAGTCCAACCGATGCTTACGACACCGGGGCACGGGAGCTTCCCGAGCGGGCACGCGACGCAGGTCTTTGCGGTCGCGCACGTGCTGAAGTCGCTGCTGAAGCTGAAGCCGGCGAAGGCGACACACGCAAAGGTCATCGAGCAGCTCGAGCGTCAGGCGGCCCGGATCGCGACCAACCGTGTCGTTGCGGGAGTCCATTTCCCGGTCGACAGCATGGCAGGGCGCATGCTGGGCGTCGCTTTGGGCGAGTACTTCGTCGGGCGTTGTACGGGAGGCCAGACGCTCATGGGCAGAAAGTTCCTCGCTGCCGGCATCGATGCTGCCGCGACGACGGACTTCAATCCCTTCAACGCTGCCCAGGCTCTCGACGGCCCCTCGCCGTTCTACTCCCACGCCGCGGGGGGAGCCATCGCGAAGTCGACTTTGATGGAGGCCGTGTGGCTCGCCGCGCAGGCCGAGTGGAAGAACAGGTTTCCATAGGCGGACGATCGTAACCGTGGCCCAGGCGGAGAAGCTCCATGCTCGAACGCAACACTTACCCGAAGTGCTTTGGTCCGTATCTTCTGTACGCGATATCGACGGACTTCGAGAACTTTGGACCGTTCGACGAGAGGAAAGCCAGTTACAGGCTGTTCTTCCTCGTGGAGTTCGAAAAGGCCGAAGACGGGGCGAGGTTCGAGGAGGAAATGCGCGAAGCCGGGTTCCCCGTCGTCCTCGGCCCGGCCGACGACAGCATTCCATATGCTACCCTGCAAACCGCAAAAGAGGCCGTCGTCCAGGCCGTGAAAGGCACCGTCGTGTTCGACGTCTGGGAGAAGTATGTCTCCAGGGTCGAACCGTCGCTTCCGCTGGAACCTGTTGCGCTGATGTCGTTCGTGAAAAGCAAGATCAGTCGCTGGCGCAAGGGCCAGGGATCGCCGGAGTCAGTCATCATCGGCGTGCTCGACGATGGCTGCCCGTTCGCTGCCGCGCATTTTCTCCAGGCCAAGATGAGCACGCGGGTTCTGGGAATCTGGGACCAGAATAAAGGCAGGAAGCCGGTTAAGGTGAAGGATCGGAAAGGAAGGAAATGTCGGTTCGGGCAGAAGTTGCGCGACTTCAACTATGGCCTCGAGTTCCGGCGCTATTCCGGCCCGCCCGTTGCCGCACCTTTGCGGCGGCGGATCGGTCTCGACGAATGGATCCAGTTGCATACGACGCCGACAGGCAGCATCGACGAGGATGGCTGCTACGCGGACGCCCGGTTCAAGAACCTGTCACGTCGCCGGTCACACGGCGCACATGTCATGGACGTGTTGGCCGGCCGTGTGCCGACCTCTTCGCGTGTCGGTCACCCGGCTCCCGGCGACCGTCGCGATCCACCGACCTGGAAACCGGGCACGGATCGAGCTTCCAGGGCCGATGTGGTGTTCGTGCAATTCCCCGAAGAAGGTATTCGCGATGCGACCGGGGTGTGGCTCAAGGCGTATGTTCTCGATGGCATCCGGTACATCCTGACCTTTGCCGACCCGAAGAAGATCGAAAACGTGATCATCAATGTCAGCTACGGCCCAACGACGGGGCCGCACGACGGCACGGCGGAACTGGAGGCTGCACTGACGGCGCTTGTCGCGGAATACGATGGCGTCACCAGGAAACCCAAGCTTGACATCGTTCTAGCGGCGGGCAACGCCTATCTGAGCGAGGGGCATGTCACCTACACGAGGCGCCCGAAGCAGCCTGGCCACGTCGAGTGGACATGGCGCCTTCCTCCTGACAATTCCGTACTTTGCTTCGCTGAGGTATGGATCGACAAAGTCAATCCAGGTCCTGTCACGGTTACGCTCAAGTCGCCGAGCGGAGCTATTTCGACATCGGCTACCGGCCCCGTCCAACCGCCCCCCGGCTCCCCGCTTCCACCTTACACCGGGGTGTATGCCCCGGCCGTAAGCGGCAGCCATACGATGTGGCTGCTTGCAGTCGAAGCCACTCAGAGTGTCGCCGAACATGGGGACTGGACGATCGAGGTTTCCGGCATTCCACCGAAAGCGCAGGTCCATGCCTACGTCGCACGCAGCAATCCGAACATGGGCGTGCGCTCGGGCGCCAAGCTCTCGTATTTCGTCGATCACAAATGGGAAACAACCCGTTCCCGTGAGGCAGGCTGCAAGTACGCCGACGGTGAGTTCGACAAGACTGGGTCCCTGATCGAGCGCAAGGGCACTCTCAATGGGATTGCCACTGCCAACGACTCCCGCGTGCATGTGGCCGGTGGTTACATCATCGCAAATGGACGAAAGTCGGCCTACTCGTCTGCGGGACCTGCGCGTGGTGGCCCTCTGACCCTCCGCGCAGGGCCCGATTATGTGCTGCCCTGCGATGAATCGCATGCCCTCCGGGGCATCCGTGCCGGAGGGAACAGGAGCGGAGGCGTGTTTCGCCTGATCGGCACCAGTATTGCGGCTCCGCAACTTGCCCGACATTTAGCCGACCCACCGATCCCGGCGCCGACTCATGGACCGGTGCAGCCCGACGACATTGCCAAATTGGGTGGCGGCGATATCGAACCGCCGTAGCGCATCACGGATCTGTCTCAGAGCACGAAGTCGGCGCTGCCGAAGGTGTGCCGGCCAAGCACCTTAATCGAGAACTCGGGCCGGCCGTCGCCGTTGGTGTCGGCCGAGATGTAGGTATTGCCGTCTCCAGGGCGATAGGTGTGAAGTTCGCCCGCGACGTTGTTGAACCGCTCGCTGCCGATGAAGACGAAGGGCTGCTTCCCGTCCACGTTCGTGTCCGCGTCGATGAAGTGAAGGTCGATGACGTCGGTGCCGTGCTCGAAGTCGACGATGGTATCGCCGCGGGCCTCATCGGCGAAATCGAACACGAAGGCGTCCTTCCCGGATCCGCCTTTCAGGATGTCGTCGCCACCCCGGCCTTTCAGAATATCGTCGCCGGCCGCGCCGTCGAGGACGTTGGAACCGGGGTTCCCGTCGATCCAGTTGTTGAGGGAGTTGCCCGTGCCGTCGATATCGGCCGTCCCCCTGAGCGACAGTTTCTCGATCACCTGTCCGTAAAGCGAGTAGCTCACGGTGCTGATGACGTGGTCGTAACCGTTTCCGGCGTCCTCGTAGGCCTTATCCCCCGGATTGTCGACGTAGTACAAGTCGTATCCGGGACCGCCGTACATGGCATCGGCGCCGGTCATGCCGTCGAGCGTGTCGTATCCGGATCGCCCATAGATCGTGTCGTTGCCGGCTGTGCCGTAGAGAGTGTCGCCGCCGGAATCGCCGTAGATGGTTTCGCCCCAGGCACCGGGGTACGGCCCGGACGTGGTGGGTGTGGCGCTTCCGACGTCATTGGCCTCGGCCCGCTCGGCGGCGTTCGGCGTGCCGAAGTTCTGGGTCACGAGCACGACGGCCTTGCCGTTGAAGTCGGCTTCCTTCAGCCCGATGCCGATCTCCTCGAACGAGCCGTTGACGATGTTGGCATAATGCTCGGGCGAGTTGACGAGCAAGGCGTGCAGCTTCTGGACGGTGGCCTCGTCGAGCCGGCCGCTCCTGTAGCCGATGTTCTCGCCCCATCCCTCCCAGCCGTAGCCGGCCGCCGTCATGCGGTCTCCCGCGTTCGAACGGTCGATCCCCGTATGCGAGAAGTTGTTTGTCTGGTCCATCCAGGCATTGTGGGCATCGGAGGAGTTGAGGAGTTCGCCGTCGAACGTGAGGGCCTTCACGCCAGCCTGGGCGCGGGTCTCGTTGACGAGCTGGAGGAAGTAGGTCTCCAGGTTGGTCGGAGTGCTCATTGCCGCATCTGCCTCTCATGCAAACATATTGCCGGCCTGCATTGCCGTGCTGCTGGTCAGCAAGTTGACGACGAGTGATGTAGCTGAAACTTGCACAGAACTCCAACAATAAAAGGCAAATATGTCATGATTCCGAATGTTTACTTTGAATATTATTTAGATTGATTTTTGAATTATTTGTTTGGTTCAAAGCAAGAGAATGTATTGTTCGTGGCTGCGCGGCAGGATCGACCTTGCGCGTGTGCGGAGGAGAGGCCGCGAATGTCGCAGAAGCGGCGTCATGGAATGACAACCCGCTCTTTAAGCTGGTCTTGGCCGATCAGATCCTCGCTGCAAAGCTCTTCTGCTCCATCGACGCCGGGAACGAAGTCCGCGGGGTCAATCTCCGGCGTCAACAATGTTCCAGTCGCGTCCACGCAACCATCCCGGTTGCCATCGAGAAAGAACTGATTGGAGCGAAAGTCCATGATGAGAAATGGCTTCCGTTCGAGAAGGTGGTCGCAGGCCATGAAGAACGCCGCGATAGCGTGAGACCCGTTCGGGTCCTCAGCGTAGTAGAGGCCCTTGATCAACGGGCCGCTCGCCGCCACGCCTGGGCTGCCACGCAGGATGAGCGCATTCAGGTTTGGCATGGGCCGTTGCCCTGGGCGGCAGGATGGTGAGGCCACCGTGTGGCGGAGCGGATAGGCCAAGCTGGCACTTGTCAGTACCAGAAATACCGGAAGCCAGAGCAGGACTGGAAACATCACAGCCTCCTCTCCGATTTCAGCCAGTATGCCACTATTCGGGCCGCACTGTTAGACCAGTTGTTCAATGGCGGCGAATTGCGCGGCCAGTCCAAGCTCCTTTCCGGGGCGCCTGCCTCCACGAGGAATACTGACGGGACCTATCAGGTCCCGACCTAGACCCAAAAACGGACTTGCACTTATGGGATCGGATCCGATGCTTCCTCTTTTGATGAGAGCATCGTTCGGGCCGGACCCGGAGGGCCGCGTCAGCGAAAACCGGGTCCACTTTTCACTGACGTGGCCCTACGGGTCGCTAGCGCGGCCCGCTGGGTCCGTACGATGCTCTAGGATCGACGCTTGATCAGGACCCCTTCGCACGACGCTGCGTGATCCACGCCCGGGCTGCGTCCAGATCGGCAAAGGCGGGGTGGGTGATTCCATTGAACCGCCCGAAGCCTGCCTCAAGGTACCACTGCCCGGGAGCCACCTCGTTGGTGTCCGAGAGACGAGTCAGCACCGCCAGCAGCCGCCGTTCCTCGTCGAGCACCAGCATGCCGTCCTCGTCGAAGCCCGTTGCAACGCGAATGGGCTGAAAGGTGAGGGTCATGCGGTTGGCCACTCCTGCACCAGATGCAGGTAAGCCGGGTGGAAGTCGCCGGCTTCCTTCAGCCTCTCCCAATCGGGAACATGCAGTCGCTCGCCCTTCAGTTCGATCAGGTCGTCAGCCCGCATCTGCTGGAGAACGCGGTTGGCGTGAACCGTCGTGATGCCGAGCGCATCGGCAAATTCGGCCTGCGTGATCGGCAGGGTGCAGGAATGGTTGTCGACCAGTCCCACCGCTCGCAGACGCACCAGCAACTCGCACAGGATGTGCGCCATGCGCGGATAGGCTTCCCGCCGCCCGACGTTGAGCACCCACTCGCGGAATGCGGCACCCTCCACCAGGGTCTCGCGCCAGAAGGCGGCAGCGATTCGGGTCTGGCGCAGGCAGAGATCCCACAGGTCCTCGTGCCGGACGAACCCGATGCTGCACGGGGTCAGGGTGGTGATGGTCATGTCCAGTACCTTCAAGTGCAGGCTCTGCAGATCGGGCATGTCGCCGGCGATTCCATAGGCCACGATCTGGCGCTTGCCGTCACCGGTCAGCTTATAGGTGCAGGTGAAGCCGCTCAGGATCGCGAAGCACCGGGACGGGCGGTCGCCCTCGCGCACGATGTCCTGATCGGCTTTGATGACAGCCATCTGCATCGGCAGGTCCATCAAGGCCTGCTGCTCGTCGTCAGTCAGGCTGAAGATGCTCTCCAGTTTGCGGATGAGCGGACTGTGATTGTAGTCGTTCTGGAAAGCAGCGTGCATGACGGTGCTCCTTCGTTGCAGGCGGGAGCACACGTATCTCTCAGTCATCAGCGCCCAAGATGGATTGCCAATAATAAAAATACTCAATCACAAATGTAAGTCATTGGCTTTAAGCCATGTTAAGTTTTTGAAAAACATTGCTGTCTAGGTGGAATATCTGCATTTATCTTCATGGTCGCCGAGAATAACGGAACCTGATCGGGCTCATCTGGATTGTCTTCGCCCTCCTGATCTCGCGAAGCACGACGTTATGGAACATGGACGCGCGTGGGAGAACGGATCAGGGGAGGTGCGGCGCGAGTCATCCGGAGCGCCGTCTCGACCGCCTTCTTCAGCAGTTCCTGCAGATTCGGTGAGGGATTGAAGGCTGTGCCAAATGTCCGGATGAGGCGAGGGCGCGGCTGTCGCAACCATCTCGATGAAGACGGAGTGCGTTTCCTGACTGATATGTTAAAACTGTCCCGGGGCCACGACACTGGCTGAGGGCTCGTCGTCAGATGATCCGCTACATCCTGTCCCTGCGCTGGGTCACCCTCGTCGCTGCTCTTGGGGCGGCAGTCGGTGCCA
Organism: Microvirga calopogonii; assembly: GCF_003347665.1. Taxonomy (GTDB): domain Bacteria; phylum Pseudomonadota; class Alphaproteobacteria; order Rhizobiales; family Beijerinckiaceae; genus Microvirga; species Microvirga calopogonii. The sequence goes on along the minus strand of NZ_QDGA01000010.1, from coordinate 63,148 downwards.
TGCTGATGTTTTTCGAGGGCTGCCTGAAGCTGGCATATGCCCTGGAGATGGTTGTTCAGCCGAGTGCCGACACCGAGACGCTGGTCATCGCCACAGTGATGCAAGCCACGGATGCGTTCTTGTTCGGCCTCGTCCTGATCGTGTTCGCCTATGCAATCACGTTCGGCTTCGCCTTCAGCCTCCCCTCCAGCGTTCGCGCCAAAGCACCGCTGTGGATGCGGGTCGAAGGTCTTGGGGAAATCAAGATCACTCTGATCCAGGTGGTTCTGGTGTACCTGGTGGTGGATTTCGTCACCGACGTTGTGGAGATGGGGACGCGCGTCACCTGGGAGATGCTCGTGAAACCGGCCGCCATCGTCTTGATCGCAGGAGCCCTTCGTCTGCTCGGCTCCGCGCTCGAGGATGACCAGCCGGCCGATTTCGAGAAACTTCGGCGGACCTCCGAGACAACCCAACAACCCGATGAAAATCGATCTCTGACCCACCCATGAACGTTCCCGTCGAAAGCGGTCGGCGCTACCGAGGATAGGAAACCGAACGTTCTGAACATCGGAACGATGAGGCATCGGCACGCCCGCAGATTGCGCGGGCGCACCAACCGGATAGAGCGAATGCAGGGTTCAGAGCCGGGCGCCGCCCGTGGCGTCCAGCGCCTGGCCCGTCGTCCACCGCGCATCATGCGAGGCGACGAAGGCAATGACGTCCGCGACATCGGCGGCTTGGCCGACCCGCGAGAAGACCGACATCGCTTCCGCGCCGGCACGCGCCTCCGGGATCGTGAGCCACTCTGCATTCATGTCGGTTTCCGTGACGCCGGGCATGACCGCATTCACCGTGATGCCACGGCGACCGAACTCCGGCGCGAGCGCCAGCGTCAGCGTTTCGAGCGCGCCTTTCGATGCTGCATAGGCGGGATGAGTGGGGGCGGCGACGCGGGTGAAGCCTGTGGAGATGTTGATGATGCGCCCATTGTCGCGGATATGGTCGGCGACCGCCTGAATCAGGAAGAACGGCGCCTTCAGATTGATCGTCATAATCTCGTCGAAGACGGCCTCGCTGGTTTGGGCGAGAGGGACAGCGGGTGCCACGCCTGCGTTGTTGACGAGAATATCCAGCCCGTGTTCCCCCGTGGCGCCTATCGCCGCCCTGAACTGCTCCCAAAGGCTTTCCGCCGCTTCCCTGCCATTTCTCAGGTCGGCCTTGATGGCGACGGCCTTGGCTCCCAGTGCTTCGATCTCGCGAACGGTGGCATGGGCCGCATCCGCGTTGCTGGTGTAATGAACGCCGATCAGCGCTGCGCCTTCCTTCGCGAAAGCCAGCGCAGTGGCGCGGCCGATCCCCCGTGAACTTCCCGTGATGAGGGCCACTTTGTTCGACAGTCTTCCAGGCATCGCTCACTCCGTTGCGATTTATCTAGTGATCGATATAATAAACGGGGAAAATGTCTGGTCAATAAATTTATAGGGATCACTATAAAATGAGCGAGCTGACCCGAAAACGGGGCAGGCCGAGAATGCTGGATCGCGAGGCCGGGCTTGAGATCGCGGCGCGGCTTTTCTGGCAGCATGGATATGAGGGAACGTCGATTGCCGACCTCACGCAGGCCATGGGGATCACGCCGCCGTCCCTGTACGCGGCCTTCGGTTCGAAGGAAGACCTTTACCGGCAGGCCCTCGACCATACGATCGAGCGTGAAGGCAAAAGCCGATCCGAAGCGCTGCAAGGAGCGATGTCAGCCTATGACGCCCTTGCGTTCTACCTTCGCGACGTCGTGCAAGGTATCACCGATCCAGGCAAGCCGCGCGGCTGTATCGTCTCGACCGCTGTCCTTCAACATGCCAAGGAGAATGAGTCCGTCGCCACAGTCGTCGCCGCGCGGCGAGAGGCGTCGATCCAGGCTCTCAAGACACGCTTCCAGCGCGCGATCGATGAGGGCGAACTCCCCACGGGGACCGACATCGATGGTCTCGCACGCTTCTACGCGGCCGTCGTGCAGGGCATGTCGGCACAGGCTTGTGACGGAGCATGCACGGAAAGACTGATGCAAGTTGTCGATACTGCGTTGTCGGCATGGCCAGGGACCAGGCACCCGGGTCCCCGGGGTGCGGTCTGAGGGGGGAGCCTCTCACGCCTCCGGCCTGCGGAACACGCCCTGGATCACCGACCCGCGCCCGATCAGTTCCGGCGGCGGGTTCTCCCAATCCACTTCTTCAGGCTTGCGCCCGTGCCAGTAGACCATCCAGCGCCCCTGCGGGTCCTGGTACACGCCGTAGATCAGGTGGCCGCGCCACTCGCCGTGGCCGCGCCACTCGCCATGTCCGTGCGACTCGCCGCGCTGTTCCCGACGGGAGAGCAGGGGAGCGAGCTGGACGAGGCCGCGCATCGTCAGCCAGGCGAGGCCGAGCAAGGTCGCCGGCCCGGCAACCAGCCAGAGCGCCTGTATGAATTCGGGCCAGGTGTGGAACTTCGAGAGCCAATCGGCCCACAGGCTGTACGGCTGCTCCATTGCGGCAACTCCCTTGATCGAGACGACCACCAGCGGGAGCTGGTGGTCGGGGAGTTCAGAAGCCGCCGAAGGACGACCGCGCTGCCCTTTAGGCTTTCGCCCTGGACATGCGACAGCACCTCCCCGACCGTAAGGTTGGGAAGGCATCGTTGACGGCCGATACCGGCCGCCTTCGGAGGGGTTCTGACGCCCCAGAGCCAGGTGCGCCCGGTTCCGGCGACGAGGTAACACGCAACAGGGGTGCGGGGTCAATGGGGACGCTGCGCTCGTGGCCGCATACCCTCCTGTCATCCCCGCGCAGGCGGGGATCCATAACGGCGACGTCTCAAGAAAAAGCGGGTCGCGGTGCGCGCCTGTCTGCGCCGGTTGCGGTTATGTCCCGGGCTCCGCTCACGCGGCCCCGGGATGACAGTGCGAGACACCCTCTGCCCTCATCCTGAGGAGCCTGCGGAGCAGGCGTCTCGAAGGAGGATCCAGAACGCAATGGATGATCCGTCGAGACGCAGACGACGTCTGCTCCTCAGAGTCTGGCCCGTAAAGCACTGGGAACTCTCCTCCCCCTTGTGGGGAGGAGGTGGAGGTGGAGGTGGGGGTGTCGGCGCCACGTTCTGAAATCCTGGCGCTCACACCCCCACCCCGGCTGCTTGCGCAGCCACCCCTCCCCACAAGGGGGAGGGCATACCCGCGCCGCTTGATGAGCCAGCCTCTCAGGATGAGGGCAGAGTTTCCTGAAACGTGGATAGCCGGAACAAGTCCGGCCATGATGGTGAGAGGATACACGCCCTGTCATTCCGGGGCGCCGCAGGCGAGCCCGACCCGAAGGACCGCGCCGAAGGCGTGGAAACCCAGAGCCGCGACGTCATAGGAAAGCGCGAGCCGCGTTACATCTCTTTCTGCATCGTTAGTGTTTATGGGTTCCGGGTTCGCACCAAAGGCGCGCCCCGGAATGCCACCCTCCCGCGTCATGGCCGTGCTCGTCACGGTCATGACGGCGAAGGGAATGTACCCAACTGTCATTCCTGGATTGCGTGGAAGGCGCGGAAATTCATCTTGATCGATGAGGCAGACGGATACGTAACCCTCAGCGCTCCTTCCTGGAACGCCATGTTGATACGTGCCGGCTTCTATTCCGAAGCTGCTGTTTCGCCGACTTCAGCGGAGTGCCATTTCCGGATCTTCCAATAATGGAGGCCGTTGCCTGCTCTATCCATCAATGACTGGCGACGAGCATATCGGGCTATGGAGTAGGATATCTTTGGAGCAGAGCGAAAGACTGAGCGATCCGCGCCTTGCTATCGTGAATTTGCTCCCAGGAGAGAGCCGAAAGTTTGGCCGCGCTGGAACTCGCCTTGGAGCAGACCTCGAAGGCATGTTCGTTGCCGGTGTGCGCCACCTCCCTGCATCCTCGGTCATGTCCGCTTGCGGCAATCCTCGGCGCCTCCACAGGAGGGTTGTCTCCAACATCGCAGTCAGAGTGGCGCAGCCTGTTGCTCCGGAATGATTGCACGACCCTGTGCTCATCGAGAGCCGCGATGCTCGCCCGAGCATCGCTCAGAAACTGCTCTTTGAGCCGCGCGGGCTCGCGGTCCCAGCCTCGGGCGCAGTCCTGCAGGTCGTAGAAAGCCCGAGCGACAGCTTCGATCTCGTTCTTGATCATCGAACGTTCCTCGGTGGACCATGCAGAGCCTAAAGGCAATTTTGACCAGATTTGGATCAGAGCGTCCGATTTCTCCGCAATTCTTGATCGATGCTCATCCTGGAGTAACGCCGAGGGCCAACGATGCGATGATCGCAACTCGCAGCGGACCTCGTTGGTCAATTTTCGGAGCGAACTGCCTTCGGCTTTAACGTGCCGATACAGCGTCCGGCGGGACACCGCGTAACGGCCCTCCGGGTCCGTCCGATGCGCTAGGGCGAGGTCGGGGCAGGCCTGCCCCGCGAGGGGACCGCATTTTCACGGCATCAGTCTAGCGATGAGCCGGAGAACCGAGCTTGACCGCTTGGAACGATCTTTTGACAGTTTGGAATGTCGTTGTTTGCTGCGAATTTCGCGGAAGGCTGTTTTATAAAGTTCTTACTGTCGCGTGAGGATGTCGAGGATGCGCTCCCGCTGAGCGTAAAAGTAATCGAGGACCTGCTCCAGCCCGTGAAGAACGGCCAAGGCCGTTTCGGTATCCGCCCCCTGCTTGGTTATCCGCTCGATCCGGGCGATCTGCCGGGAGACGAGCCGCTGGGTGTCGGCGATATTCTTCTCGAGTTGAGCGAGCTCCGGGTGCAACTCAAACATAGCTTCTGAACCCAGCTCACACTTAGTGAGCCATAAATCATGGGATCCGGCAGGGGTTCCCGACGGGATCGAACAAACGGCTTTCTGCTGAGTTTGTCGGCTCCTAGCTCAGAAGCAGTGTGTGGTGCCTCGGTTCTACTTCGACGTGCGGGAGTGCGAGAGCTTGGTTCGGGATGAAGGGGGCCTTGAGCTTGAGAGTTTGGATGCGGCCGAGCGCGAGGCCGCCACATGGGCGGCCGATCTTGGGCGAGATCACTTCCCGAAGGGCGTTGCCCGTGAAGTCACAGTCGAGGTCAAAGCGGTTGATGCGCGCCAGACGCACGGTGCGTCCGCAATTGATTGAGGTCTGGCTTGACGCGGCCGGTTGGAGAAGTTCTACGGCGTGTAGGAGATCGGCTCGAACCAATCCACACGCATGGTTCAACGCTTCTGGTACGGGTGGAAGATGTGGTCCTTCGCCTTCACGGCGACATGGCACGCGTGTCCACAATCCGAAGGGCTGGGATCGGCCGTGAACGAGTCCGATGCGGCTTCGTAGTTGAACAGCGCGTAGCCCCAGCCACCGCTGTCCGGAAATCGTGCGCTGTCCTTTTCGATGACAAAGGCCTGTGAGAAGACGTCGGGCACATCCACGACGAAGGGAGCTTCCGTGCTCTTCTTCGGCTTCCACTGGAGCTTCACGATCTTGGAGCCATCGGGGAAAGGTCGGCCGTTGCCGGGGACGCCGGCCTTGTACGCCTCGATCATGGTCGGATTGGCGACGATCACCTTGAGGACTTCATCGGTCCGGGCGGAAGAGACCACCGCCCAGTCCTCGTAACCCTTAAAGTCGGAGAACGCGATCCCGCTCGGTGAGGTCAACGCGTATTTGTCCTGTCCATAAACGGCCGTGCCCAGGAGCAGCACTGCCGTGGCGATCACACTTGTGAGTTTGCTTTTGCGCTGCATGTCCGACCCTTTCGCAAGTGCCACGGACGGGCGTTTGCCCGGCAATTCGAACGCTACGAAAGCTCACATCATGCGCTGTGCGCGGCAGGGAGCATGTCACTTCGGCTGTTCATGATTCCAGAAGACCTAGAGCGTGCCGCCCTGACGTGTATCAGGGAAAACCCTGGGATCCGGTCGTATGAAACCTGAAATCTCAAGTGTCCGGAGGCCCGCCCCTGGTCAAACCTTTACCTGCCAGATCCCCACCAAACATCGCCTCTCAAGCGCGTGCGTTTGAAGGATTGCGATGGGCCGTTCATGGTCAGGTTGCAGCCCTTGGCCTCTTCCCCGTCTAAATCCCCCCGCCATCCTTGAACCACCATTCCCGCACGTCCCAGCCATAACCTTCCTCACGGTTGATGCGCTCCAGATGGGCGGCGAGTTCGTCGCGCAGCTCGTTGAGCGTGCGGCGGGGCTTGGGGGCGTCGATCTCGTAGCCGGCCTCGTCTTCCTGTGCGGGCAGGGGCGGGCGGACGTGCTTGTCGATCTCGCCGAGCGTGCGGGTGAGGCGGGCGAGCGGCTGGAGGGAGCGTTCGGCGCGCTCGATGGGCTGGGTCTCCAGGACCTCGGCGTGGCGCTCCGCCAGGGTCCAGAGCCGTTCGACGATGTGCTCGCGCGGATGGGCTGATGGGGTAGTCCTATCCCGAGGGGCCGGAGGGAGGGGTGGGGCGTCGCCCTGCCGGCGCGCGGGCGCCGGGTTGCGTCGGGCGATGGCGGGCGGCGGAGCCGCTCCCGCCGGGCGCTTCCAGCCGCCTTCCTTCGCATAACGCGAGATCGTCGCGGGCGAGACGCCGAGTTCCTTGCCGATCTTCTTGAACGGGCGGGTGGTGCATTCCACCCATTCGCGCAACAGGGCGATCCGCTCAGGCGGGAGCTTTTGGCGGAACCCCGAGGGGCCGGCGTGGTCCGGGTCGGACGGGACGGGGGAAGTGGGGGACGTCACGACAATCAATCTCGTCAAATAAGAACAAAACATGAACATTATAATGTGAGGCGGAGACCGGTCAAGATTGGCGACCATTGTCATTCCGGGGCCGCGCAGCGGAACCCGGAACCCAGAAACGCTGACGTTGCAGGAGGCGTGACGCTGCTCGCTCACTCTTTCTATGTCGAGGTTATGGGTTCCGGGTTCGCGCCGAAGGCGCGCCCCGGAATGACGGGAAGGGCGTGAGCTCTTTACCCATTCAAGCTGGGATAAAGATCCGACCAGTCGGGGTTCATCTCCTCGATCAGAGTGACCTTCCAATCGCGGCGCCACTTCTTGAGGCTTTTCTCGCGGGCGATGGCTTCGTCGATCCGGTCGTAGACCTCATACCAGACGAGACGGGAGATGTCGTAGAGGGCCGAAAAGCCGGGAATGACCTTGCGTTTGTGCTCGTCGACTCGCCGCGCAAGATCGTTCGTCACACCCAGGTAGAGCGTGCCGTGGCGGCGGCTCGCAAGGAGATAGACATAATAGGGCATGGGCTTCTCACATCGCGGCAGCGCCATGATATGAAGTTTCATTCTTCCTGCAATGTCTGAACTCTCTGGTCCGGTCCCATCCAGGACGACTTCCCGTTGGAACGCCCGTTCCAGCTGTTCCAACCGTTCCAGCGCCGTTCCAGCGGGGCGTTCCACGGCTTTCCCTAGGGGCAGAGCCTGGAACGTTTCATCACCGTTCCAAGGGTGATCGATCAGTTATCATCATTTGTCCTGATGGCTGGCGGAGCGTATTCCGGATGCTTCGAGAAGGGACGGAACGCCATGACTGACGCTGCTGCGGCCATGCCGGGTCAAAGCGTGAAAGGGCTCGACGGGACGACATTGGGGCTCTACGCCGCCACCGTGTTCCTGTGGGGCGTGAGCTGGATCGGGATCCGGGCGCAGCTCGGGGTCGTGGCGCCGGAGATGTCGGTGCTGTGGCGGTTCCTGCTCGCGGCCGCGCTCATGTGGGGCTGGGTGCTCGTCACCGGGCACCGGGTGCGCTTTGCGCTCGCCGATCACCTGCGATTCGCGGCGGTGGGGTGCTGCCTGTTCTCGTTCAACTTCATCTCGTTCTATTACGGCGGTTTGAGCGTGCCGTCCGGGCTGCTCTCGGTGGTGTTCTCGCTCGCCTCCGTGTTCAACCTGGTGCTCGGCTTCCTCGTCTTCCGGCAGAAGGTCGAGCCGCGGGTGGCGCTCGGCGGCGTGATCGGGGTGGCGGGCATCGTGTTCCTGTTCTGGCCGGAAATCACCGGCGCGGGCTTCAACGCGGCGGCGCTCAAGGGCCTTGCGCTCTGCGTGATGGGAACGCTGTTCTTCTGCTCGGGCAACATGATCTCGACGGTGGTGCAGCGCCGGGGCGTGCCGCTTCTCTCCGCCACCGCCTGGGGCATGACCTATGGCTGCGCGGTGCTGCTGGCGTTGAACCTGTTGCGCGGCAACGCCTTCATCATCGAGCCGACGGTGAAGTACGTCGGCTCGCTGCTCTATCTCTCCATCGGCGCGTCGGTGCTGGCCTTCATGTCCTACCTCACCCTGCTGCGGCGGCTCGGCGCCGCGCGGGCGGGCTACGCCACGGTGCTGTTCCCCATCGTGGCGCTCACGGTCTCGACCCTGATCGAGGGCTATGTGTGGACGCCGCTTGCGGTGATCGGCGTCGTGCTGGCGCTCGCGGGCAACGTGCTCGTGCTGCGCAGGCCCGTGGCAAAGTAAGCGATTTTCCCGGCACGTTGTCTTGTCGGCGAACCGGTGCCCACTTCGCCGGACAGCGCGCTACTCCGCCGCCAGCGGCGCCATCGTGCGGGTCGAGCCGAGATTGTCCAGGGACTGCTTGATGTGGAAACCGAGCGCATCGGCGAGCGGGTTCTCCTCGCCGCGGGCGCGGATCAGGCCGATCTTGCACGAGGGCAGGGCCGGGAAGCCGTCCGAGGGACCGAGGATCCGCATGCCGGGACGCACGGCGCTTTCCGGCAGGACGGAGACCGCGAGACCCGCGAGCACCGCCGCGCCCACGGCGGTCGAGTGCCAGCTCACATAGGCCACGCGGAAGGGGCGGCCGGCGCTTTCCAGCGCCTCCGTGGCGGAGTGGCGCCAGTCGCAGCTCGGGCGGCCGAGCGCCAGGGGAATCGGGCTCTCCTCGTGCACCCCGTGGCGGGCCGAGGTGATCCACAACAGCTGCTCGATGCGCACGATCTCGGACGGGCCGCGGCGGTCCACATGGGTGATGATCGCGAGGTCGATATCTCCGTGCTGCACCCGCTCGATCAGGTTCGGCGTCGGCTCGCACATCACCGTCACCTCGGCCTTCGGGTTGGAGCGCGAGAAGCGGGCCAGGATCTCCGGCAGGTAGCGGTCGGCGTAGTCGTCGGGAAGGCCGAGGCGCACCCGGCCGGTCAGCTCGTGCTCGTTGAAGGAGGCCATGCATTCCGCGTTCAGCCGCACGATCCGGCGCGCGTAGTCGAGCAGGCGCTCGCCCTCGTCGGTAAGCTTCGACAGGCGCCCGTCGCGCTCGAAGATCGCCTTGCCGACCCGGTCCTCCAGCCGCTTCATCTGCATGGACACCGCGCTCTGCGTCTTGTGCACGATCTCCGCCGCGCGGGTGAACGACCCCGTATCCGCGATGGCCACGAAGGTCCGAAGCTGGTCGATATCAAGCAGATGCATGGCGACACCCTCATCATCAATCAAGTTGATGATACATATCTCAAACAATCGTTTCAAGTGATGAAAAGCATCTGGTACAACCTTCCATATCCTGAGAAATAAGTCAGGAAAATCAAGGAGTTGCATGGAAGCCCATTGGTAGGTGCTTCCAGGAAAAGTCGTAGAACACCGTGGAACGTCACCTGGAACGGTCTGCTGGAACGCGCTGAAACGTTCCAGCCTAAATTCCTGGAACGGCCGCTGAAACACGTTGAAACGCTGGAACGCCTGAAACGCCCGTTCCACAGCGTTCTAAGCCGACGAATCGAACGTGAGAGCAAGGAGACCTCCGATGAACCGGTCTGCATTTTCGTCCATGACCTTCTCAGGAACGGCCGCTCTGGGGCTGTTGGCCCGTGCCCTCACGAATCTTGTGACCGCGTTGAAGCATCGCCGGGAGGTCAGGCATCTCGCCGAGTTCGACGATCGAATGCTCGCGGATATCGGCCTGACGCGCAGCGATGTGACGAGCGCTCTCGATGAACCGCTTATCCGCAATCCGTCATGGGTGTTGGTTCGAAGTGCGGAGCGGCACTCCCGGGCTGAAAGACCCGGCTATTCGGCGAAGCCGGTTCGACCCGTGGTTCCCATGGTGACGCCGATCAAGCGGTGTGCCTAAGCCTTCTTATCCTGGCTTTGCCAGGCATCGGTGAAGATCGATTGGAGGGACGCGAGATACTGCAGCTGCATCTCGCGTCCCTTTTCCATCATCTCATCGAAGGAAGGAGCGGAGGAGGCTTCCTGCGATACCTTGGGAGGCGGAGCCTTGAGTACGCTTGCCATCATGTCCTCGAACGGGTTGGCATGCTTCTTCTCAGGATTCGTCGCGGTCATCCATCCGGCCCAGAGATCGGCCCAGGGATTACCGCTGCCGGACGCGTCTTTTGAGGACGCGAAGGATTGCAGGGCCTGTGCGTGTGCAGTCATCCAGTGAGACATGCCTCCGGCCAGGATGCCTGCGAGAAGCGGCAGCAATTGCTGCATGGTCTCGGTGCTGATTCCCGCATAATCGGCGGCCTGATGCGCGACGCGACGGCTGATCTCGTCGGAGCCGAAGAGCTGGTCCAGGAGCCGCCTGCCTTCTTGCTGCGCTTGCGGTGTGAAAGGGTTGCCGGCGGCCTGCCAGAAATTCTGGTAGGCGCCGCTCATCATCGGCTGGAAGAGGCGCATCGGGTCGCTGGACGCGGTGGCGTGCTGCAGCGCCATGGCGAAGGCGGGCATGAAGGCCGCCATGGTCTTCTGGGTCTGATCGCCCGACAGGTTGAATTGCTGGGCGAGGGAGGCCAAGGCTGCACTGGTCTGGGCTTGGCGCATCAGGTCGAACCAGTTGAACATGGCAGCCTCCTCAACGGTGAAACGCTGCGGCTGATTTCTCACACCGCCGGAACAGCTTGCCTCTCAAGGCGCCGGATTGTCCAGAACGCAGTGATGACGGCAGCGATTCCGAACACAACGGATCCCGCCCCGATCCCCACAAGGGCCCCCTTGGGCCCGCCGATCTCGGCGCCGAAATAGGCGAAGGGGATCATACCCAGCGTGGCCCGGCCCCAGTTGAAGAAGGTGGACAGCAACGGGTAGCCAAGGTTGTTGAACGAGGCATTCGCCACGAAGACGAGGCTGACGAAGAACCAGATGAAGCCGCTGAGCTGGCAGAAGACCTGGACGATCTCGGCGGTTGCCGGAGGTGCGTTGAAAGCTCGCGTGATTGGAACCTGCATGAGGACGAGGAGCAGCCATACGCTGCCCACGTAGACGATCGTGAAGGTCAGCGCATCCTTGAGCGTTTGCTTCATGCGATCATAACGCTGCGCACCCCAGTTCTGTCCGAGAACGGGGCCGATGGCACCGGCGAGTGCGAAGACGCCAGCGAAGGACACGGGCGTAACCCTGTCTATGATGGCGGAAGCGGCAATCGCCTGATCGCCGAACCGTGCCATCACGCCGGTGAAGAAGGCGTTGGCCGCCGGAGCCGCGATGTTGGTGAGAATGGCCGGGATCGCGATGGCGAAGAACGGTCTTGCATCGGCAGCGATCGTTTTCCAGTTCGGCCGCCCCAGCAGGTCATGAGCGCGCGTGAGATAAAGAAAGCTCACATAGACATAGGCGACGCGCGCGATGTTGATGGTGATCGCCGCACCGTTGGTCTTCAGACCCAGTCCGAAGATGAGGATGGGATCGAGGACGACCGTGACGGCCGCAACCGACAAGGTGGCGTACATGCTGCGCTTGGCATCGCCAGCCGCGCGCAGGACAGTTGAGAAAGCCATGCCGATGGCCATGAGAACGTTGGTCGGCAGCGCGATCCAGAGGAAGTTCCGTGCCACCTCGTAGGTCTGCTCCCCGGCGCCGATCATGGTCAGGATCGTGGGCAGCAGGGGCAGGAGGACGAGACTGACCACGGCCGCGACGGCCGCCATGAGGATGCTGCACGAGGTCGCCAATCGACGGGCATCGTTGGGCCGGCGTGCGCCGAGAGCCCGGGAGACGAGTGCCCCGATGGGAATCATCAGGCCCACATTGATCGAGACCGTGAAGAACATCACGACCGTGGCGAGGCCGACGCCGGCCGTCAGACTCGGGTCGTTCAGCCAGGAAATGTAGAGGAGTGACACGAGGTCGACGATGAAGATGGCCACGAGACCGGCCGCTCCCGTTCCCGTCATGACGAGAACATGGCGCATGGTCGAGCCGACGACGAAGCGCGGGGGCTCAGTCGGCGCCTCGGCCGTTTTTGCGGAAGGACTGGCATCCATCACAACACGCCTTCACCGAGAATGTCCCGCGTTTCGGGACTGAGAGCCCTGGCCCGGCTCGTCGGAACGGTGAGCGGCTCCGGAGTGATCTTGGCGCCCACCACCAGCTCGGCACCGCCCATCGAGCCGACCTCCTTCTGCAGCACGAGACGTGCGATATCGCGCTTGCGCACGTCGTTGGCCGCGGCGGCGGCGGCCTCGGACTCGGTCCCGAGTTCCTCGAGTGCCGCCCGTCCGAACACGATGGCGGATTCGAAGACCTCGCGGATCTGATAATCCACATCCCGGTTCATGAGCTCGATGGCGTGGATGCGATCGAAGGCGCGCACGAAGCTGCGGGCATTCTGGAAGTTTTCGTGAATGATCTCGATGATCTTCAGGATGGCGTCGTGATCGTCGATGCAGATGCAGATCATTTCGGCCTTCTCGGCGCCGGCCGCGCGCAGCACGTCGAGGCGGGTTCCGTCGCCGTAATAGACCTGAAGCCCGAAGCGTCCCGCATCGCGAATGCGCTCCACATCCTTGTCGATCACGGTCGCTTCGATGCCTTGCGCCAGCAGGACCTGGTTCACAATCTGGCCGAAGCGGCCGAAGCCGATCACGAGAACGCGGCTTTCGAGCTCGCCTTCATGGCTGAGAAGGCCGGACTCATCCGGCTGGTCTTCGCTTGCGCTGCTCTTGGCGAGCGTTCTCTCCACGAAGGTCGACAGGAGCGGGCCCAGAAGCATGGTGATGGCGGCAAGCGCCGTGACGGGCTGGGCTTCGGCCAAGGACATGAGGCCGAGTCCCGTTGCGACGGGGAGCAGGACGAAGGCGAACTCGCCCGCCGTGCACAGAAGCGCTCCCGAACGCAGTCCATCGCGCCAGCTCGCGCCGAAGAGCCGCGACAGGAGAGCGATGAGAAGGCTCTTGCCGATGATCACGGCGGGTGTCGCGAGGGCGAGCAGCAGCCATTGCTCGCGGACGAGGGCGAGATCGATCGACATGCCCACGCTCATGAAGAACAGGCCGAGCAGCATGCCGCGGAAGGGCTCGATATCGGCCTCGAGCTGGTGCCGGAAGTTCGATTCGGCGAGCAGCAGTCCCGCGAGGAAAGCGCCCATCGCCATGGAGAGCCCGACTTCCTGCATGAGAAGGGCGGCCCCGAGCACAACCAGCAGGGCCGAAGCGGTCATGACCTCGCGGGCGCCGCTGCGGGCAAGGATCCGGAAGAAGGGGTTGAGCCCGTAGCGGCCGATCAGCACGACCGCGCCGATGCCGAGCAGCGCTTCGCCGACGGCCAGAAGGCGGTCCGTGAGCGAGCCGTGCTCCGCGGCCGCGCCGGAGGCGAGAAGCGGCAGGACGGCCAGGAGGGGAACGACCGAAAGGTCCTGGAACAGCAGGATCGCAAAGGAGCGCTGGCCATAAGGCGTCTGCAGGTCGTTCCGCTCCCCCAGCATCTGCAGGGCGATGGCCGTCGCCGAGAGCGCGACGGCCGCGCCGGTGACGAACGAAGCCTTGGGCGAGAAGCCGACGGCATAGGCCGCTGCGCCGAGGCAGAGAGTGGTCACGGCCAGCTGGGCGAAGCCGAGGCCGAAGATATCCCGCTTCATTTCCCAAAGATGGGACAGCTTCAGCTCCAGGCCGATGATGAACAGGAGCAGCACCACGCCCAGTTCCGCGACTGTGGCGATGGTTTGCGGATCCTCCACCAGGCTCAGGCCCGATGGTCCGATGGCCACGCCGGCCGCGAGGTAGCCCAGAACGGCGCTCAGCCCGAGCAGCCGGAACACGGGCACGGCCACGACGGCCGCCCCGCAGAAAGTCAGGACAGGCGGTAGGAAGCTGACATGGGAAACTGTGGAGGCCATGGGCGATCTGGGGAGGTGAGGGGCTGCTGCACCTTTCTAGGGATTCTAGAGGGCGAGGGCGAGCGTTTCTTGAGCGGAACTGCCCTGCTTGGTGCTTTGCCGCACAGGTTCGGAAGGGAACCTTTCTCGTCATCACCGGCCTTGTGCCGGTGATCTCGATCAAATGAGGCGCTGCGCTCATCCAATCGAGGTGGCCGGGACTGATCCCGGACTTGATCCGGGGATCAGTCCCGGCCATGACGTCAGAGGGAGGCATCCCTGCCGCGAATAAGCGTCGCTCCCGCTTGACAGGAAGGGCCTCGTCTCGCCACATCGCCGGATCATGATGAAGCCCTCTCTCGACATTCTGCTCTGTGCCCCGCGCGGCTTCTGCGCCGGGGTCGTCCGTGCCATCGATGCCGTCGAGAAGGCGCTCGCGATCCATGGGGCGCCGGTCTATGTGCGCCACGAGATCGTGCACAACAAATATGTCGTGGAAAACCTGAGGCGGAAGGGTGCCGTCTTCGTCCGGGAACTCGACGAGGTGCCCGACACGAAGGCCCCGGTGATCTTCTCGGCCCATGGAGTTCCCAAATCGGTGCCCGAGGCTGCGCAAGCCCGCAACCTTTTCGGGATCGACGCCACCTGTCCACTGGTGACAAAGGTTCATCGCGAGGCTCAGGTCCATCACAAGCGGGGCCGGCACATCATCCTGATCGGCCACGCGGGTCACCCGGAGGTGGTCGGCACCATGGGTCAGTTGCCCGAGGGGGCCGCCACCCTGGTGGAGACCGTCGACGACATCGCCCGGCTCCGGCCGGTGGATCCCGACAATCTTGCTTTCGTCACCCAGACGACCCTCTCGGTCGACGATACCCAGGACATGGTGGATGCCCTGAAGGCGCGGTTCCCGACCATCGTCGGCCCGCACAAGGAAGATATCTGCTACGCCACCACGAACCGCCAGGGCGCGGTCAAGCGGGTGGCGCCCCAGGTCGACGCCATGATCGTGGTGGGCTCGCCCAATTCCTCCAATTCCCAGCGCCTGCGCGAAGTCGCGGAGCGGGAGGGCTGCCCCCTGGTCCGGCTGATCCTGCGGGCCGAGGACATCGACTGGAGCCTGTTCGGAAATATTCGTAAGTTGGGCATCACGGCCGGGGCCTCCGCGCCCGAGATCCTCGTCGAGGAGATCATCGACGCCTTTGCCGAGCGGTACGAGGTCTCCGTCGAGAGCGTGTCGACGGCAGATGAGAGCGTGTTCTTTCCTTTGCCTCGCGAGCTTCGTGAGCAGGCGGCGGAGTAAGCGGTGGCGGTCTATACGGAAGTGAGCGACGAGGAGCTCTCGGCTTTCCTCGAAACCTACGACATCGGCACGGTGCTGTCCTACAAGGGCATCGCCGAGGGCGTGGAGAACACGAACTATTTCCTCCACACGACGAAGGGCTCCTACATCCTGACCCTCTACGAGAAGCGGGTGCGCGAGAGCGATCTACCCTTCTTCCTGGGCCTGATGCAGCATCTGGCGCTCAGGGGGCTGAACTGCCCGCTGCCGGTCAACAACCGCCGGGGCGAGCCCCTGGGCCGGGTCGCCGGCCGGCCGGCCGTCATCATCACGTTTCTGGACGGCATCGCGGTCCGCCGCCCTACGGCGCAGCATTGCGGAGCGCTCGGCGCCGCCCTGGCCAAGCTGCATCTGGCCGGGCAGGACTTTGCCATGCAGCGGCCCAATGCCCTCTCGCTCGATGCCTGGGCGCCGCTCTTCGCCCAGGCCGAGGCTCAGGCGGACACGGTGTCTCCCGGCCTTGCCGAGCGGACGCGGCGGGAACTCGCGAGCCTGGCCGAAGCCTGGCCCCGCAACCTGCCGTCCGGCATCATCCATGCGGATCTGTTCACCGACAACGTGTTCTTCATCGGCTCCGAGGTTTCGGGGCTGATCGATTTCTATTTCGCCTGCACGGATGCCTTCGCCTACGACGTCGCGATCTGCCTCAACGCCTGGTGCTTCGAGATCGACGCCTCGTTCAACCTGACCAAGGGCCGGGCAATGCTGGCGGGTTATCAGAGCGTCCGCAGGCTCGATGCGGACGAGGTCGAGGCCCTGCCGGTCCTCTGCCGCGGCTCGGCCATGCGCTTCATGCTGACCCGCCTCGTGGACTGGCTCAACGTACCGCCGGGGGCGCTGGTGAAACCGAAGGATCCACTGGAATACGACCGCAAGCTCAACTTCCACCGCCACGTGAAGCACGCGCGCGAATACGGGCTTGCAGCATGAGCGGGGCGGAACGCGTCACGATCTACACGGACGGCGCCTGCTCGGGAAATCCCGGGCCGGGCGGCTGGGGTGCGATCCTGCTCTTCAAGGGCAGCGAGAAGGAGGTCTCCGGCGGGGAGGCTCACACCACCAACAACCGCATGGAAATCCGCGCCGCCATCGAGGGCCTGAACGCCCTCAAGCGGTCCTGCTCGGTCGACCTGTTCACGGATTCGCAATATGTGCGCCAGGGCATCACCCAATGGATGCACAACTGGAAACGGCGCGGCTGGCGCACGGCCGACAACAAGCCGGTGAAGAACGAGGATCTCTGGCGCGCGCTCGACGAGGCGGCCTCCCGGCACGACGTCGCCTGGCACTGGGTGAAGGGCCACGCGGACGATCCGACCAATATCCGCGTCGACGAGCTGGCGGTCGCCGCCATGAGGCCCTTCAAGAAGAGCGGCCGGAGAGTGGGCGTGTGACTTTCCGAGTCTCTTCGGGTTCTCCGTCATGGCCGGCCTTGTGCCGGCCATCTCGATACTGAAGGGCTCTATGCTTCAGACAACCGGGATCACCGGCACAAGGCCGGTGATGACGTCGAGGGCGACCTTCTGGCCAAATTCTGAGGAGATCAAAGATCCTTCATGATGTTGTCGGCGCCGGAATGCTGCGCCTTGGAGGGGGCGTCCTCCACGTTGATCGCCTTCACGACGCCGTCCTCGACGACCATGGAATAGCGCTGAGAGCGCGTGCCGAGGCCGAAGCCCGTACCGTCCATGGAGAGCCCGATGGCCTTGGCGAAATCGGCATTGCCGTCGGACAGGAACTCGATGCCTTCGGCGTCGGAAGCCTTGCCCCAGGCTTCCAGGACGAAGACGTCGTTGACCGAGGTCACCAGGATCGCGTCGACGCCCTTGGCCTTGATCTCATCCTTCTTCTGCACGTAGCCGGGCAGGTGGTTGCGGTGGCAGGTCGGGGTGAAGGCTCCGGGCACGGCGACGAGGACCACCTTGCGGCCCTTGAACAGATCGTCCGTCGTTTTGGCCACGGGCCCGTCCGGCGTCATGATGCGGAAGGTGACCTGGGGAAGGCGTTCTCCAACCTGGATGGGCATGGGCTGATCTCCGAAATGAACCGATAGGGGCTCATCCCTAGCGCGGCTGTCCGTTGCCGTCGAGGCTGACTTCCGTCTCGATGGCCCTGCCCCCTGCCACGAGGGTCAGGCGCAAAGGAACAGGGCCCGAGGCGTCCTTGGGCTTCTCCTCGACCGTGACGGTGAAGCGATTTGTGTCGTCGGGGGGCGAGGTCGAGAAAAACCAGTTCTCCGGCCCCTCGGCGAAGAGGGAGGGTTTGGCGCCGTCCGGGGCACGGACCGTGACGGAGAGCGTCGGCTTGTCGTAGGTTACGGGCTCCACGGCGAGCACGGACAGCTCCGACTGCGCCCCCAATCCCTGCGGGCGCGGCACCTTCGTCAAGGCAGCCTCGATAGCGCTGCGGTCAGGGCCGTCAGCTGTCAGGTCCACGCTCATGTCCGCCCGGGCCGGGATGCAGATGTCCTTGCAGACGCCGTATTCCGCGGCCATCGCAAGCTTGACCGGCTTGGCCCTGTCCTTGGCCTTCACGATAACCGGCAGCACGACCCGCTTGCCATAGACATAGGAAACGCCCGCCGCATCCTCATGCCGGTACGGGGCGGGATAGCGGATCTCGACATCGGCCACATTCTCGGATCCCGACCAGTCGAACCGTGGCGGCAGTCCGGAATCGCCCGGGTTGCGCCAATAGGTCTTGAATCCCGGATCGAGGGTGATCTCGATCCCGGCCAGCCAGGCATCGCCCTGCCGTCCTCCCGAGACCAGACGGGCGCGGGAGTGAAAGCCCTGGGCCGAGTCGGATGATTTAACGGGTTGCGCAACGACTGCGGAAACGGACAAAATCGAAAAAATTGCAATCGATGCGACCCGGAGCATGAATGCCATGGAACTGACACCTCCCTGACGCGCTTCCCTTATGCATTTATCTTCGGGCTTGCCATCCACGATCCTGTGATCCGGCCGAGTCCGGCAAGGCAGATTTAGGATATGGGCTCGCAGCTTCCTTTGTACGATATCGAATCCCCCTACCTGGACGGTCAGATCCTCGTGGCCATGCCCGGGATGATGGATGAGCGCTTCGCGCGGTCCGTGATCTATATCTGCGCCCATTCCGCCGAAGGAGCCATGGGAATCGTGCTCAACCGGCCCGCCGCCAATCTGAACATGCCGGATCTGCTGGTGCAGCTCGAAATCCTTCCCGAGCCTGAACGGATCCGCCTGCCGCAGAAAGTCGGCAGCATGCAGGTGCTGATGGGCGGGCCCGTGGAGACGAGCCGGGGCTTCGTCCTCCATTCGCCGGATTTCCACCTCTCTCAGTCGACGCTGCCGATCGACGATCACATCTGCCTGACCGCGACCATCGACATCCTGCGCGCCATCGCCCGCGGCGACGGGCCGGAGAATGCCGTGCTGGCGCTGGGCTATGCCGGCTGGGGCGCCGGGCAGCTCGAGCTGGAGCTTCAGGCCAACGGCTGGCTCAACTGCCCGGCCGACGCGGAACTGATTTTCAGCACCGCGGCCGACCTTCGCTACGAGATGGCCCTGCGCCGGATCGGAATCGAACCGGCCATGCTATCGATGGAAACCGGCCACGCCTGATCAGGCGGCGGCCGGAGCGGCCCCCACGAGCTGGCGCGCCTGCAGGGTCGACATCGGCTCTCCGAAGACGGGACCCTGTGCGTATTCGCAGCCGAGCTGATAGAGCTCGATGGCCTCGGACTCGCTCTCCGCACCCTCCGCCACGATCTCCATGCCGAGTTCGTGCGCCATCTTGACGATGGAGCGCAGGATGACCGGCTTGCCGGAGGCCATCAGGCGCACGAAGGATTCGTCCACCTTGATCGTGTCGAACGGGAACCGCTGAAGGTAGGAGAGGGCGGAATAGCCCGTTCCGAAATCGTCGAGCGAGAGACCCGCCCCGAGATCGCGCAGGCGCGTGAGCATTTGGGCCGAGTATTCCGGGTTCTCCATCACGAGGCTCTCGGTCATTTCGATCTTGAGCGTGCCCGGGATGACGCCCGTACGGGCGATGACCGACTTCACGTCCTGCAGCAGGTCGTGGCGCAACAGGTGATGGCTCGACATGTTGACGCTGGCGAAGATCGGAGGCTCGACCTCGAGCGCGTTCTGCCAGGCGGCGAGTTCGTAACCCGTCTGTTCCAGCAGGAAGACGCTGAGCTTGATGATGAGGCCGGTTTCCTCGGCAATCGACATGAAGTCTTCGGGCCCGATGCGGCCCAGGCGCGGGTGGTCCCAGCGCAGCATGGACTCGAAGCCGGCGATGGTCCGGTCTTCCAGGCGCACGATGGGCTTGAACAGCACCTTCATCTCGTTGCGATCGAGGGCGTGGCGCAGGTCGGTTTCCATGGTGAAATGGTCGCTGCGGTCCGAGCGCATGGTGGGCCGGAAGACCTCGATCCGGTCGCCCCCGTGGCGGCGGGCATGGGCCATGGCGATCTCGGCGTTGCGCAGCACCTCCTCGCGCCGCGCGGCGATCTGCGGATCGTGCAGGGCGATGCCGATGGAGGCGGTCAGGAAGATCTCGCGGTCGGCATAGGTGAACGGCGTCGTCACGACCCGCCGGACCATGTCGGCGAAGGAGATGATGCGGTCCGGTTCGCGCTCGGAGAGCAGGATGATGGCGAATTCGTCGCCCGAGATGCGTGCCAGGGTATCCTGCGGCTTGAGCAGGCGGCTCAGGCGACGGGACAAGGTGAGCAGTACCGAGTCGCCGGCCGCGTAGCCTGCCGTGGCATTCGCGTCCTTCAGCTTGTCGATGTCGATCACGAGCACGGTGGGACGTAAGGAATCGTCCTGGCTGGCGAAGGTAAGGGCCGCTTCCAGGCGGTCGTAAAAGAGCTGCCGATTCGGCAGGCTCGTCAGATTGTCGTGCACAGCATCGTACAGCAGGCGCTCCTCGGCGGTCTTGCTGTCCATGACGTCGGCGAGCGTGCCGACGATGCGCAGCACTTCGCCGTCCGAGCCGATGACCGGCCGAGCCTTGAGGCGGAACCAATGATGGGCGCCGGAAGACGAGCGCAGGCGGAAATCCTGGGTCAGGCGGCCGCGGCGCTGCTCGATCACCGCATCGAGGGCAAGGCGATAGCGGTCCTTGTCGAAGGGGTGGATCAGGTCGAGCCAGGCGGAGGCCGGGCCTTCGAGCGAGCCGCGCTTGAGCCCGAGCTGATGCTCGACCTCGGGGCTGACGAAGATGTTGTCGGACGCCACGTCCCAGTCGAACACGATATCGCCGGCGCCGGTCAGGGCCAGAGCGCGGCGCTCCGTGTCGTTCACGAAGCCGCGGGTGAAGGCGCCGCCTGCAAAGGCGTGCTGCATGACCGTGAAGCCGATGAGCATGACCACCAGAACGAGGCCGCCGACGAGGGCAGGAGGGACGAGATCGGACGAGAGTTGCCCCACGACCGTGAAGCTCGCAGCCGTCACCCAGGCCACCAGAAGGAGCCAGGTGGGAACGAGCATCACCGCGCGGTCGTAGCCGTGGGTCGCCAGATGGATCACGAGCACGAAGCCGATGCCGGCCACGGCCGCGATGGACATGCGCGCCACGCCGGAGGCCACCGGCGGATCGACGATGGCGAGCGCCACCATGGCTCCGAGGAAGAGCAGCCAGAAGGCGGTCACGTGGCTGTAGCGCACGTGCCAGCGGTTGAGGTTGAGATAGGCGAAGAGGAAGACGAGGAGCGTTGCCGAGAGCACCGCCTCGGCGCCGGCGCGATAGATCTGCTCCGTCGCCTCGCTGATCGGGAAGACGCGCTGGAAGAAACCGAAATCGATGCAGGCATAAGCCAGCACCGCCCAGGCCAGCGCCGCGGCCGCCGGGAAGATCAGCGCTCCCTTCACCACGAAGACGATGGTGAGGAACAGGGCCAGAAGGCCCGCGATGCCGATGATGATGCCCTTGTAGAGGGTCAGCCCATTGACGCGGTCCTTGTAGGCATTCGCATCCCACAGATGGAGCTGGGGCAGGTTGTTGGAGCGCAGCTCCGCCACGAAGGTGACGGTCGTGCCCGGATCGAGGGTGATGAGGAAAATGTCCGCATCCTCGCTGTCGTCCCGGTCGGGCCTGATGCCCTGGCTGGCCGTGATGGCCGCGATGCGGGTCGCTCCGAGATCCGGCCAGAGAACGCCGGAACCGGTGAGACGGAAGTGGGGAGCAACGAGCAGGCGGTCCACCTGCTCGTCCGTGTCGTTGGTGAGGGCGAAGACGATCCAGTCGGGCCGGGTGCCGGCCTCGCGCGCCTTCACGGCGATGCGGCGGACGATCCCGTCGCGTCCCGGCGCGGTCGAGATCCTGATTTCGTCGCCGTCAGAGTTGTAGCGCTCGATGGCCGGGGTGAGGTCGATAGCCTTCATCTTGGGGTCGACGCGGACGGATTCCACCGCCCAGCCGGTGGACGGCAAAGCCAGCCCCAGGAAAGTCGCCAAAAGAAGGGTCATGGCGAAAGATACGATCCGCAATGCTTCGGTCTTTCGTCCGGTACTAAAACAATGGAACAGGATTGGTACCGGTCAGGAGGCTTGAGAGCAAGGTGGGGTCGCAGACGCTCCCCACTTGTCCGCAGGACTCGTTGGTTATTGTTACCAATGGCGATGAGGTCACTTTGCGGCGGGATTGAGGAGAATCGGACGTGACCTTGGGGAAGGCGAGGAAGAAAAATTCAGCCTCGCAGCCCCGAGGCAATGTCGTCCAGGGACGGCAATCCCTTGATCGGCCCGATGGCCGCGAGCGTCGGGGCTCCCTGCAGAAGCTGTCGTCCGGCCTCGCGAACGTGCTCCACCTCGAGGGCGTCGACCTTCCTGACGATCTCTTCGCTTGCCACGACCCGGCCCCAGGACAGGAGCTGGCGCGCGACGCGCTCGATCCGGCCGCCGGGCGTCTCCAGGGCCGTGAGGAGAGCGACCTTCATCTGGGCTTTGGCACGCACCAATTCGATCTCGCTGATGTCGCGGGTCGCCTGGGCCATGCAGGCGAGCGTGACATCCATCAGCTCGCGCACATCCGAACCGGCGGTTCCGGCCCCGATGCCGAAGAGGCCGCAATCGGAGAAGGGCCAGTGGAAGGAATCGATGGAATACGCGAGGCCCCGGGTCTCTCGAACCTCGTGCCAGAGGCGTGACGTCAATCCACCGCCGAGCATGTGGGCGAAGAGGTGGACGGCGTAATAGCCCGGGTCCTTGAACGAGAGACCCGGCAAACCGAGCACCAGATTGGCCTGCTCAAGCTTGCGCGAAATCCGCCTCTCTCCGCCCGTGTAGCATCCCGGTTCCGGTGCCTGGGGTGCCACGGTCGGCATCCCGCCGAAAAGCCGTTCCGCCATGTCGACGATCCGGGCATGTTCCACGTCGCCGGCGGCGGCGAGCACCATCTTGCCCGGCGTGTATTCCCGCGCCAGGAAGGCGCGGATCGTCGCCTCGTCGAAGCTCTTGATCGTATCCGGCGTGCCGAGGATCGGCCGTCCGACGGCCTGGCGCGAGAACGCCGTTTCCATGAAGGCGTCGTAGATCAGGTCGTCGGGCGTGTCC
Organism: Microvirga calopogonii; assembly: GCF_003347665.1. Classification (GTDB taxonomy): domain Bacteria; phylum Pseudomonadota; class Alphaproteobacteria; order Rhizobiales; family Beijerinckiaceae; genus Microvirga; species Microvirga calopogonii. Next base: position 40,228 of record NZ_QDGA01000010.1, on the reverse strand, counting down.
TCGACGGCCGCATATTCCTGCAGGATGACGCCCTTTTCGCGGGCGAGCTCGTTCGCGTCGAAAGCGGAATGGATGAGGATGTCGCCCAGGACGTCGAGCGCGACATCCACGTTCTCCCCGAGAACGCGGGCTGTATAGCTCGTATATTCGACGCTGGTGGCGGCGTTGATGTCGCCTCCCACATTCTCGATGTCTTCGGCGATCTGGCGGGCCGAGCGGCGCGCCGTGCCCTTGAAGGCCATGTGCTCGATGAGGTGCGACAGGCCGTGCTCGTGAGCCCGCTCATGCCGCGAGCCGGTGCCGACCCAGACGCCGAGCGTCGCCGTGGCGATCGCCGGCATCCGCTCGGTGGCGACCATCAGGCCGTTGGACAAGGTCGTGATCTCGATCCGCTTCTCGTGGACGAAGTGCTGGTTCATGCGGCCGCGCCTTTGACCGCCCGCGCGCGCTCGCGGATGAAGCGCTCGACCGCAGCCTGGTCGTTGGGGAGAACCGTGAAGCTCTCCTGGCGCTCCATCAGATCAGCCATGTGCGGCGGAAGTGCGGGGCGAACGCCCGTGGCGCGCTCCACCGCATCGGGGAATTTGGCCGGATGGGCCGTGGACAGGGCGACCACGGGCGTTTCGGGACTGTCCTTGAGCAGGGCGCGTCCGGCCCGGGTGCCGACGGCGCTGTGCGGGTCGAGCACGTAGCCGGTCGTGCGGTAGGTCTCGGCCATCTCGGCGATCACGCGGTCCTCGTTCACGGCCTCGGCCGAGAACTCCTGGCGGATGCGGGCGAGCGGCTCCGCGTCGATCGTGAAGGCGCGGGACTGACCGAGATTTGCCATCAGGCGGCGGATCGCCTCGCCGTCGCGGCCATAAGCCTCGAAAAGCAGGCGCTCGAAATTGGACGAGATCTGGATGTCCATGGACGGGGAGGTCGTGGGCTGCACGCCCTTGATCTCATAGGAGCCGGAGCCGAGCGTGCGGGCCAGGATGTCGTTGGCGTTGGTGCCGATCATCAGCCGCTCGATGGGAAGGCCCATGCGCTTGGCAACCCAGCCGGCGAGGATGTCGCCGAAATTGCCCGTGGGCACGGAGAACGAGATGGGGCGGTAAGGCGCGCCCAGGGCTACGGCGGCTGTGAAGTAATAGACCGCCTGGGCGGCGACCCGGGCCCAGTTGATGGAGTTCACGCCGGAGAGCTGAAGCTCGTCGCGGAAGCGGGCATGGTTGAACATGCCCTTCACCATGGTCTGGCAATCGTCGAAGGTGCCCTCGACGGCCAGCGCATGGACGTTGGGCGAGGCTACTGTCGTCATCTGCCGCCGCTGCACGTCCGACACGCGGCCATGCGGGTAGAGGATGAAGATATCGACCTGATCGAGCCCCTTGAACGCCTCGACCGCGGCGCTGCCCGTATCGCCCGAGGTCGCGCCCACGATGGTCGCGCGGGCACCCCGGGCTTTCAGCACGTGATCCATGAGACGGCCGAGGAGCTGCATCGCCACGTCCTTGAAGGCGAGCGTGGGGCCGTGGAAGAGTTCCAGCACGAAGAGATTGTCGCCGATCTGCGTGAGCGGGCAGACGGCGGCATGGCGGAAGGAGGCATAGGACTCGTCGATCATGCGGCCGAGCGCGGCGTCCGGGATGTCGCCGTCCACCAGCGGGCCGAGCACCGCCTTCGCCACCTCGGCATAAGGTTTTCCGGCGAAGCCTCGGATCGCGTCCTGCGACAGGGCCGGCCAGCTTTCCGGCAGGTAGAGGCCGCCGTCCCGGGCGAGGCCGGTCAGCAGGGCATCGGCAAAACCGAGCGCAGGGGCTTCCCCCCGGGTCGAGACATGGAGCACGGTGGATCTCCTGGAAATTCGGCCGGACATTAGGTGGCGAGACCGGTGACGGCAAGCCGGATCTATGGCCGCATCACTCCTTCATCCGCCGCCATGCGAAGGCGATGAAGACGCCGATCAGGGTCAGCGCGATGCCGAACCACGTCACCGCGTATTGCAGGTGGTTGTTCGGCAGGGTGAGGGGCGTCTGGCCGCCTCTGGGCCAGCCGCCCGGGTTTGGTGTGGCATCGGCGTCGATCAGGAAGGGCGCGACGCGCTCGAGCTTGTGTGCCGCGGCAATGGCCTGCGGGTCGCGGGCGAACCATTGATTCCTGGCGGGATCGTCGTTCGGCGTGAAGGGGTTGCGGGCCTCCGGCGCCCGCACGAGGCCGGTGATCGTCATCTCGCCCTGGGGCTGGCTCTCGGGCCGGCGGGCGGGATCGCGCAGGTCTATGGGGACGAAGCCCCGGTTGATCATCACGATGGCGCCGCTCGCGAGCTTCAGGGGCGTGATCAGGTAGTAGCCCTGGATCGGCGCTCCCTGCCGCTCGCCGGGGAGAAGGCCGTAGACGGGGGCTTCGAACCCGTGAAGGAAGGTGCCCGTAACCCGCACCTTGCGGAACTCGTCCTGATCGGCCCGCCAGGCAGACCAATCCGCCTCCGGCATGATCGTCCCGGGCTCGCCGTAGGCCCGGGCCTCGATCTGCGCAATGAGCCCTTCCTTCCAGGCCTTGCGCTGGAGCTGCCAGGTGCCGAGCCCGAGCAGGATCGCAAGCGCCACGAGCGTCGCGAGCCCCGGAACGATCAGCGAGCGGAGTTTGCGGGACGTGGCCGTCACTACCGGAAGCGCCCTTCCTCGGCCTTGTGATGGTATTGCAGGTTCACCAGGACGCCCTTGAGCGGCCGTACGAGCACGAGGCTCATGACGATGCTCAGAGCCGTCCACATGACGAGGTGGAGCCAGATCGGCGGGGAATAGGCGAACTCGACCCAGAGGGCGAGGGCCACCACCACGATGCCTACGATGGACATGACGAAGAAGGCAGGCCCATCGCCCGTATCGGCGAAGGCGAGATCGAGGCCGCAGACCTCGCATGTCGGCCGAACCTTCAGATAGCCCTGGAAGAGATGTCCCTTGCCGCAGCGGGGGCACAGGCCCTTGAGGCCCGTGGTGATGGGGGAGGGGGCGGAAGGGTCATAGGCCACGGCTGTTCTCCAGATGGGTTGCCGGTCAACGAACTCCAGGCCGTATGGTGCCGGGAGCCCAAAAGCGAAGGGCGGCTTGGAGCCGCCCTTGCTGAGTTCGATGTCGCTAGCGGCTTAGTGCCCGGCGGCGGCGTGTCCGCCGTAGCCCCAGACGTAGATGGCGGCGAAGAGGAACAGCCACACCACGTCGACGAAGTGCCAGTACCAGGCGGCGAACTCGAAGCCGAGATGCTGCTTGGGCGTGAAGTCGCCGCGATAGGCGCGCAGGAGGCAGACGGCCAGGAAGATCGTGCCGATGATCACGTGCGCGCCGTGGAAGCCCGTCGCCATGAAGAAGGTGGCGCCGTAGATGTTGCCTTTGAACCCGAAGGTGGCGTGGCTGTACTCGTAGGCCTGAACGCAGGAGAAGATCAGGCCGAGGATCACCGTGAGCCACAGGCCCGCCTTGAGGCCCTGACGGTCGTTCTCGAGGAGCGCGTGGTGCGCCCAGGTCACCGTCGTGCCGGAGGTGAGCAGGATCAGGGTGTTGAGCAGCGGCAGGTGCCAGGGATCGAAGGTCTCGATGCCTTTCGGGGGCCAGACGCCGCCCAGAACTTCCACGCGGGAATAAAGCTGCGGGTCGCCGGCATAGAGGGCGGCGTCGAAATAAGCCCAGAACCAGGCGGCGAAGAACATCACCTCGGAGGCGATGAACATCATCATGCCGTAGCGATGGTGAAGCTGGACGACGCGGGTGTGGTAGCCGGTGTTGGCTTCCTTAACGACATCGGTCCACCAGCTGAGCATGGTGTAGAGAACGCCGATGATGCCCGCGCCGAAGACGAAGGGGCCCAGATGCATGCCCGCGATGGCGATGTCCTTCCACCAGGTCACGAACCCGGATGCCATCAGGAAGGCGCTGACCGAGCCGATGAGCGGCCACGGGCTCGGTTCAAGAATGTGGTAGTCGTGGTTCTTGGCGTGGGCCTCGGCCATTTCGTGTCGTCTCCGTGCCTCGAATGTGAACTCGCTTTAAGACGTTTCCGCCCAGCTTGTCACGTCCCTTATTGAGCAATGGGTTTGGTGGATGATGTCACCTCCGCCACCGGCTTGCCCCCCTTGGAGGGAAAGTAGGTGTAGGAGAGGGTGAGGGAGGTCAGGTCCTTCACGTCGGGATCCTGCGCGAGGCGGGGATCGACGTAGAAGACAACGGCTGATTCCAGGGTTTCTCCCGGCTGCAGGGTCTGCTCGGTGAAGCAGAAGCATTCGAGCTTGGAGAAATAGGTGCCCGCCAGATCGGGCTGCACGTTGTAGGTGGCGATGCCCGTGCTCGGCTTGTCGCCCGTGTTGGTGACCTTGTAATAGACCGTGGTGGTCTCGCCGAGCTTCACCTTGATCTCGGGCTTCTCCGGGGCGAAGCGCCAGTTCAGGCCGGGCGCGACGTTGGAGTCGAAGCGCACGCCGATCGTCCGGTCCATCACCTCGGAGCCGTTGGTATCGCGGATGATCGGGGTGCCGCCGAAGCCGGTGACCTTGCAGAAGAGGTCGTAGAGCGGCACGGAGGCGTAAGCCAGGCCGACCATTCCCACGACGACGCCGACGCAGGCGAAGGCCGTACGGTTCATCTTGCGCTGGTGGTGAGATGTTTCAGCCATCTTGGTCTCACAGGGGCCGTTGCAGGACGCCAGGTCCCAGCTTTGCGAGGGTGATAGCGAAGAGAATGATGCAGAACGCCGCGAGCGTCAGGGCCAAAGCCACCGAACGCCTGCGGCGGCGCCTCTGCTCCTCGGGTGTCAGACGAACGTAGTCGATGCGGTCTGCCATTCGATCACCCGAAAACCGGCCGGAAGAAGCCGAAGCCGTGCTCCGCGAGAAGGGTCGCGAAGAGCAGGAAGAGATAGAGAATCGAGAAGCCGAAGAGATGCTGGGCAACGCGCATGGCGGGCTCGCCCTGGCGCAGGCGATAGACCTGCACGGCAAGCGCCAGCATGCCGAGGCCGCCGATCAGCGCGATGATGGCATAGGCCAGTCCGCCGAAGCCGAGAACCACGGGGGCGAGGCCGAGCGGGGCCAGGAGAACCGTATAGGCCAGGATCTGGAAACGCGTGGAATCGGGACCGGCCACGTTCGGCATCATGGGAATGCCCGCGCGCTCGTAGTCGCCCGACTTCACGAGGGCCAGCGCCCAGAAATGCGGCGGCGTCCACATGAAGATGATGGCGAACAGCACGACGCTGTCCCACGCCACATGGCCCGTGACGGCGGCCTGCGCGACGATCGGGGGGAGGGCGCCCGCCGCACCGCCGATGACGATGTTCTGCGGCGTCGAGCGCTTCAGCCACATGGAATAGACGACCACGTAGAAGAAGATCGTGAAGGCCAGAAGGCCGGCGGCCAGCCAGTTGCTGGCGAGCCCTAAGATGATCACGGAACCGGCGGAGAGCGTCACGCCGAAGGCGAGAGCCTCGCCCGGCTGGATCTTGCCGGCCGGGATCGGGCGCTTGCGGGTCCGGGTCATGACGGCGTCGATGTCCGCATCCCACCACATGTTCAGGCAACCCGACGCGCCGCCGCCGATGGCGATCATCAGGAGCGATACGAAAGCCACCACGGGATGAACGTCCGAATGGCTCACGACCATGCCGACGAGCGCCGTGAACACGACGAGAAACATCACGCGCGGCTTGAGGAGCGCGAAGAAGTCGGACACGTCGCCCTGCGAGAGGCCTGCCGTAGCAAGGTGCTCTGCGCGGTTATCGGCCAAACTGTTCGACATGGTGCTCATAACTGATTGATCTTCCGAAATGCCGTGACGAGGCCGAAAAGGCCTCCTGAAAGTCGGCTCCTCGCCGGAAGGCTTGTCAGTGCAAGCCCTCTGGGGAGGAGCGGGCGGCACGATGCCGCCCACTCGAATTGGCTTAGTGTCCGGTGTCGACGACGCGGGGAAGCGTCTCGAACTGGTGGAACGGAGGCGGAGAGGACAGGGTCCATTCCAGCGTCGTCGCACCCTCACCCCACGGGTTGTCGGCCGCCTTCTCCTTGCGGACGAAGGCATAGACCACGCCGCCGATGAAGACGAACAGACCGGCGAAGAAGATGTAGGAACCGATCGAGGAGACGAGGTTCCAGCCCGCGAAGGCGTCCGGGTAGTCCGCATAGCGGCGCGGCATGCCGGACAGGCCGAGGAAGTGCATCGGGAAGAACAGCACGTTGGCGCCGATGAAGGCGATCCAGAAGTGCAGCTTGCCGATCCACTCGGGCATCACGTAGCCGGTGATCTTCGGGAACCAGTAGTAGATACCGGCGAAGATCACGAACACGGCACCGAGCGACAGCACGTAGTGGAAGTGAGCCACCACGTAGTAGGTGTCGTGCATGTAGCGGTCGACGGGCGCGTTCGCCAGCACGACGCCGGTGACGCCGCCGACCGTGAACAGGAACACGAAGCCCACGGCCCACTGCATGGCCGCCGTGAAGCGGATGGAGCCGCCCCACATGGTGGCGATCCACGAGAAGATCTTCACGCCGGTGGGAACCGCGATCACCATCGTGGCGAACACGAAGTAGGCCTGGGTCTGGAGCGAGAGGCCGACGGTATACATGTGGTGAGCCCACACGACGAAGCCGACCACGCCGATCGCCACCATGGCGTAGGCCATGCCGAGATAGCCGAAGATCGGCTTCTTCGAGAAGGTGGAGATGATGTGGGACACGATGCCGAAGGCCGGCAGAATCATGATGTACACTTCGGGGTGGCCGAAGAACCAGAACAGGTGCTGGTAGAGCACCGGATCACCACCGCCCGACGGCTCGAAGAAGGTCGTGCCGAAGTTGCGATCGGTCAGCAGCATCGTGATCGCGCCCGCGAGAACCGGCAGCGACAGGAGCAGCAGGAACGCGGTCACGAGCATGGCCCAGGCGAAGAGCGGCATCTTGTGCAGCGTCATGCCCGGAGCGCGCATGTTGAGGATCGTGGTGATGAAGTTGATCGCACCCAGGATCGAGGCCGCACCGGCAAGGTGCAGGGCCAGGATGCCGAAGTCGAGCGCCGGGCCGGGATGGCCGACGGTCGAGAGCGGCGGGTAGACGGTCCAGCCGCCGCCGAAGCCGAGCGAGCCCGGTGCGCCTTCGACGAAGAGCGAGCAGAGCATCAGGCAGAAGGCCGAGACGGTCAGCCAGTACGAGATGTTGTTCATCCGCGGGAAGGCCATGTCCGGCGCGCCGATCATGATCGGGATGAACCAGTTGCCGAAGCCGCCGATAAGGGTGGGCATCACCATGAAGAACACCATGATGAGGCCGTGGCCGGTCACGAAGACGTTGAACGCCTGCGGATTGGAGAAGTACTGAAGACCCGGCTCCTGGAGCTCCAGGCGCATGCCGATGGACAGAAGGCCGCCGACGATGCCGGCCGTGAAGCCGAAGATGAGATAGAGCGTGCCGATATCCTTGTGGTTCGTGGAGTAGAACCACCGGCGCCAGAAGCTCGGGTGATGATCGTGGTGATCCGCGTGAGCGGCATCAGCTGCATGTGCCATGATGAGACCTCTGTGGTCCTTCTTACAATTACTGAGCGGTCGCGAACTTGAGCGGGGCGTCACTCTCGGTCGAAGCATACTTCTGCTTCGCCTCGGCGAGCCAAGCGGCAAATTGCTGCTCGCTCACGACGCGGATTTCGATCGGCATGTAGGGGTGGCCGTTGCCGCAGAGCTCGGAGCACTGGCCGTAATACACGCCTTCCTTCTCGGCCTTGAACCACGTCTCGTTCAGGCGGCCCGGGATCGCATCCACCTTGATGTAGAAGGACGGCAGGGCGAAGGAGTGGATCACGTCGGCGGAGGTGGTCTGAACCTTCACGACCTTGCCCACCGGGACGACCATGGCGTTGTCGGCGCCGAGCAGACGGGGCTGGTCGGGCTTCCGGTCCTTGGCCTCGGTGATCATGTTCGAATCGAATTTGAAGCCGCCCTGGTCGGCCGGGTACTCATAGCCCCAGTACCAGGAATAGCCCGTCGCCTTCACCACGAGGTCGGCCTGCGGCGGAACGAGCTGCTGGCGCAGGAGGCGGAAGGACGGGATGGCGATCGCCACGAGGATCAGAACCGGAACGATGGTCCAGGCCACCTCGAGGAGGGTGTTGTGGGTGGTCTTCGAGGGAACCGGGTTCTTGCTCTCGTTGAAGCGGGCAACGATCACGAGGAGCAGGGCCAGCACGAAAAGGCAGATCGCGGTGATCAGCCAAACCAGGTAGGTGTGGAAGTTGGACACGCTGTGTCCCAACTCGGTCACCATCTCCTGCATGCCCGTTTCCCATGGGGAAGGGCGACCGGCGGCGGCCCACGCCTCACTTATGCCCAACACAAGTGCGACCGCTGCCGTGGAGAGGGCGGTCACCGATCGACGTCCAGTCTCGATCCGCATCGGCGTTCCTAAGCTCCTAAAGATGTGATGGCCCAGGGCCATGAAAGCATCGGGGAAGGCGCGGGCGTGCGGAAAGCGGCGCCCGGCTTGCGCCATCACCTTTGATCTGCGTCAAAGATCACAGGACGCGCTCAAGCGCAACGGTAGAAGCGTTCCAAACTGTGCGTCATAACCGCCAAAAATCATTTCAGCCTTCCAAACGGCCTCTCTCGCTTGACATTGCGCCCTCTGCCATGGTCCCAACGGGCCAAAGATGGACCCGAAGCGGCTGCAGGCCGCGGCCCTTTGATTGAGGGTTAATGAATGGAGAAACCGATGGGCGCATCGCGATGGGCTCGCCATGGTGCGGCGGCAATCCTGGGGCTTTCGGCCCTGTTCGGCGCCAGCGGCGCCGGCGCTCAGGGCATGGTCAAGAACACCTACGGCGAGTGGCAGATGCGCTGCGAGACCCCGGCGGGTGCCACGACCGAGCAATGTGCCCTCGTGCAGAACGTCGTCGCCGAGGACCGTCCTAACGTCACTCTCGTCATTATTGTGTTGAAAACCGCCGACGGCAAAAGCCGCCTCCTGCGCGTGGTCGCGCCTCTTGGTATTCTGTTGCCGTCGGGCCTGGGCCTCAAGATCGACCAGACGGATATCGGCCGTGCCGGATTCGTGCGCTGCCTCGCCACTGGCTGCGTGGCAGAGGTCGTGATGGAGGACAACCTGATCAACCAGATGAAGACGGGACAGGCGGCCACCTTCATCGTGTTCCAGACGCCTGAGGAGGGGATCGGGATTCCCGTGTCCCTGAACGGATTTGCGGCCGGGTTCGACGCACTTCCGTAACAGATGAACAAGAAGGTGGGGCAATCATGAGAAACGGATTGAGCCGGAAAGCCGGGTGGGCGCTCGCGGCACTCGGCCTGTCGGCCCTGGCGGGCTGCGGCGCGCCGGGCGAGGGCGGCTTCGGCATGAGTGACATGCTGCTTACGGCTGGCACGCGCCAGGCGCCGGCCCAGGCGGCCGAGATCCGGGACGTATATTGCCCGACCATCGACGTGGTGGACGGCGGCGCGGCCCTCCAGGTCCGCGGGGGCGGCGAGGAAGGCTCGATCCGGAGTCAAGTCACCCTGGGCGATATCGCCCGCGAATGCATCGGCCAGCCGGACGGCTCGACCCTGGTCAAGATCGGCGTCGAGGCGCGGGCGCTCCTGGGCGTCGGCGGATCGGCGGGACGCTACGACGTGCCGGTTCATATCGTCGTGAAGGACGGCTCGACCGTCTTCGCCGACCGGTCCCGCCGGGTGGCGGCCGTCATCCCGGCCGGCCAGACCCAGACGACCGTGTCGGTGATCGAGGACGGCATCGTGGTGCCTCCGTCCTACGCCAACAGCTTCGAGATCGAGGTCGGCCTCGGCGGAGGCGGCCGCGCCGCCCCGAGCCGCCGGCGCCGCGGGTAAGCTTCATCAGTCTCAATAGAGAGCGGCGGCGCCCGCTCTCTGGTTGAGGGGAGCGGCCAGGACCTTGTCGATCCGGCGCTCGTCCAGGTCGATCACCTCGAAGCGCCAGCCCAGAGCGTCCACGTGCTCGCCCGTATTGGGCAGGTGCTGCAGCTCGCTGATCACCAGGCCGCCGACCGTGTGATAGCTGCGGGTTTCGGGCAGCGTGACGCCAAGGACTTCGGCCATTTCGTCGACCGGCATGGAGCCGGCGAGCAGCCAGGAGCCGTCCTCTCGCCGGATGGCGTCGGGTTCCGGAGCCTCGCCGTCGGACCGGAAGGCGCCGACGATGGCCTCCAGGGCGTCGGCTGGGGTCACGACCCCTTCGAAATGCCCGTATTCGTCATGGACGATCGCCATCGGCACCTCCGCGTCGCGCAAGGTGGAGAGTGCATCGAGAGCATAGAGGGTGTCCGGAATGACCGGGGCCGCCTGGACATGGCCCCGGATGTCCAGCGGCTGGCCCGCCAGCATGGCCGCGAGCAGCTCGCGGGACTGGACGACGCCGATCACGTTGTCGGGCGTCCCTTCGCTCACGGGCAGGCGGGAGTGTGGCGTCTCGATCAGCAAGGCGCGGATCGTCTCCTCGTCATCGTCCAAGTCGATCCAGTCCACGTCCGTGCGAGGCGTCATGAGGCCGCGTACCGTCCGGTCTCCGAGGCGCAGGACGCCCGAGATCATCCGGCGCTCCTCTTCTTCGATCACGCCGGCGCTCTCGGCCTCGCCGACGAGCATCTTGATTTCTTCTTCCGTGACCGTCGACGAATCGTCGGATTTGGCCCCCAGGAGGCGGAAGATCAGCCCTGTCGACGCGTTCAGAAGCCAGACCGCGGGAGCCGCGACTTTCGAGACCACCAGCATCGCCGGAGCCATGGTGCAGGCGATGCCCTCCGGATGGCGCAGGGCTAGTTGCTTGGGCACCAGTTCGCCGATGACGATGGACAGATACGTGATGGTGCCGATCACGAGGCCGTAGCCCAGGGGCTGAGCGACCCCTTCGGGCATGCCCTGGGCCAGGAAGATCTGGGTCAGCCGGTCGCCGAGCGCAGCGCCCGAGAAGGCACCGGCCAGGATGCCAACGAGCGTGATGCCGATCTGAACCGTGGACAGGAAGCGGCCGGAATCCTCCATGAGGGTCAGGGCCGTGTTGGCTCCCGAGCGGCCCTGCTCGGCCATGGCCTTGAGGCGGGCCCGGCGGGCGGAAACGATGGCAAGTTCGGAAAGAGCAAAGACGCCGTTGAGGGCGACGAGAGCAAGAGCGATGATCAGTTCGAGCAACGATGCGTGGAGCTGCCGACCGGATCAGGCCGCGCTTCTCCCCTTCTGTGACAGACGGCCCCTAAGATGGAGTGCCGGCGCCCTGCCGTCAATTAAGGCAGGGAGATATTCGATGCGGCCGCCTGCTTTGTTGACAGGATCGCATTTCCTCTTCAGAGCTAAATCCAGCCGATGATCCCCGCGGAAGAGACCGGACCTCAGGTCCGGCGCCGAAGGCGCAACCGCCCCGGAAACGCTCAGGCCAAAGGACCGCGCGGGAGCTGGCACTCTGGAAAGCGGCGACGTTCAACAAGCGTCGCCCACCGACGGGCGTAACCTGCCGCGGAAGCGGTCAGGGAAATCTCTCAGGTCTCGGGACAGAGGGGGCGCACAGCAACGGGCCGCAAGGCTCGATGGAACGCGCACCTTTGAGGGAACCCGATGGCCGAGCATGCGCATAGCGACGAGCCGCTCCTGCAGACCCCGCTTCATGCCCAGCATGTGGCCCTTGGCGCCCGCATGGTGCCCTTCGCCGGCTATGACATGCCGGTGCAGTATCCCACCGGTATCCTGACCGAGCACAACTGGACCCGCGAGCATGCGGGGCTGTTCGACGTCTCGCATATGGGCCAGGCCTTCCTCGTCGCCGAGGACAAGAACCACGAGACCGCGGCCAGGGCGATCGAGGCGCTGATCCCCGCCGACGTGCTGAACCTCAAGCCCAACCAGCAGCGCTATTCGCAGCTGCTGGCGGAGGATGGCGGTATCCTCGACGACCTGATGGTCACCCGGGTCGGCGCGCCCGGTCACGAAGGCTGGCTCTATCTGGTGGTGAATGCCTCGATGAAGGAGCAGGACTACGCTCATATCGAGGCCCGCCTGCCGAAGGGCGTCGAATTGCGGCGCAAGGACGATCTGGGCCTCATGGCGCTTCAGGGTCCCTCCGCCGAGGCCGTGCTCGCCAAGCTTGCGCCCGAGACCGCCGCGCTGCCCTTCATGATGTCCGCCGACGTGCAGATCGACGGCATCTGGTGCCACGTCTCCCGCTCCGGCTACACCGGCGAGGACGGCTTCGAGATTTCCTGCCACGGCAAGGATGCGCCTGCGCTCTGGAACAAGCTGCTCGCCGATCCGGAGGTGAAGGCCATCGGCCTCGGCGCGCGCGATTCCCTGCGTCTCGAAGCGGGCCTGTGCCTCTACGGCCATGACATCGATCCCACGACCTCACCGATCGAGGCCGGCTTGATCTGGTCGATCCAGAAGCGCCGCCGCGAGGAGGGGGGCTTCCCTGGCGCCGGGCGTGTCCAGCGCGAGATCAAGGACGGCGCCGCGCGCGTGCGCGTCGGCATCAGGCCCGAGGGCCGTGCCCCGGCCCGCGAGGGCACCATCATCACCACGCCCGACGGGCGCGAGGTCGGCATCGTCACCTCCGGCGGCTTCGGCCCCACGGTCAACGGCCCGGTCGCCATGGGCTATGTCGCGAAGGACGTGGCGGCCACCGGCACCGACCTTCATCTCATCGTTCGCGCCAAGCCGCTGCCGGCCAAGGTCGCGGCCATGCCGTTCGCTCCCCATCGCTACAAGCGCTGACATTTCACAAGAGGGAATTCACCATGACCACGCGCTACACCAAGGATCACGAATACATCCGCATCGAGGGCGATGCCGGCATCGTCGGCATTTCCGACTATGCGCAGAGCCAGCTCGGCGATGTCGTCTTCGTGGAGCTGCCGAGCATCGGCAAGACCCTGTCGAAGGGCGATGAAGCCGCCGTCGTCGAGAGCGTGAAGGCCGCGAGCGAAGTCTATGCGCCGGTCTCCGGCGAAGTCGTCGAGGTCAACAGCGATCTCGAGGCCTCTCCCGGCACCGTGAACGAGGATCCCGCCGGCCGCGGCTGGTTCATGAAGATCCGCCTTACCGACCAGAGCGAGCTCGACGGTCTCATGACCGAGGAGCAGTACCAGGAATTCGTGAAGTCGATTTCCTGACCAAGAGCGGCATGGCAATGGCGCACGAATACAAGGCGACGATCCGCTGGGCGCGGGGAGAGAACGAGATCTTCTCCGACAACCGCTACAGCCGCGGTCATTCCTGGAGCTTCGATGGCGGCATCGAGGTGCGGGGTTCCGCGTCGCCTTCCGTCGTGCCGTTGCCGCTCTCTCGGGAGGATGCCGTCGACCCGGAGGAGGCGTTCGTGGCGGCGATTTCCAGCTGCCACATGCTGACCTTCCTGTCGATCGCCGCCAAGAAGCGCTTCGTCGTCGACCGTTACGAGGACGAAGCGCTCGGGACCATGACCAAGAACGAAAGCGGCAAGCTCTTCGTGTCCAGGGTCACCCTGGATCCGACAATCGAATTCTCAGGCGACAAGGTTCCGACACCGGAACAGATCGCCGACATGCATCACCTCGCCCACAAGGAATGCTTCATCGCCAATTCCGTGCTCACGGAGATTGTCGTGGCGGGCATTCCCTCGCACTGACACACCCAAGGTTTTGCCGATGCGCTATTTGCCTTTGTCCGACACCGACCGCGGCGAGATGCTCGCCCGGATCGGCGTCAAACACGTCGATGAGCTGTTCGCCGACGTGCCGAAGAACCTGCTCCTGAAAGAGCCGGTGGATCTGCCGCGCCGCAAGGGCGAGCTGGAGGTGGAGCGCATCCTCTCCCGCATGTCGGCGAGGAACATGTCCGCCTCGTCCGTGCCGTTCTTCGTCGGTGCGGGGGCCTACAAGCACCATGTTCCGGCGACCGTCGATCACCTGATCCAGCGCTCCGAGTTCCTGACGAGCTACACACCGTACCAGCCGGAGATCGCGCAGGGCACGCTGCAATATCTCTTCGAGTTCCAGACGCAGGTCGCGGCGCTGACCGGCATGGATGTGGCGAATGCCTCCATGTACGACGGCTCCACCGGCACGGGCGAGGCGGTGCTCATGGCGCATCGCGTCACCAAGCGTCGCAAGGCCGTGCTCTCCGGCGGCCTGCATCCGCATTATACGGATGTGGTGAAGACGCTCTCCGACATGGCGAGCGACGAAACCGTCATCCTGGCGCCGGATGTGACCGGCACCGAGGACATCCTTTCCCAGATCGACGATACGACCTCCTGCGTCGTCGTGCAGTCGCCGGACGTGTTCGGCAACGTGCGCGACCTGAAGCCCATCGCCGACAAGGCGCACCAGCACGGCGCGCTTCTGATCGCTGTGTTTACCGAAGCGGTGTCGCTCGGCCTGCTGAAGTCGCCGGGAAGCATGGGCGCCGACATTGTCGTCGGCGAAGGCCAGTCCATCGGAAACGCGCTGAACTTCGGCGGTCCCTATGTGGGCCTCTTCGCCACCCAGTCGAAATACATCCGCCAGATGCCGGGCCGCCTCTGCGGCGAGACGGTGGACGCGGACGGCAACCGGGGTTTCGTGCTCACGCTCTCGACCCGTGAGCAGCATATCCGCCGCGACAAGGCGACGTCGAATATCTGCACGAATTCAGGGCTTTGCTCGCTTGCCTTCACCATTCACATGACGTTGCTCGGCGAGAAGGGACTTTCGCGTCTCGCCCGCATCAATCATGCCAATGCGGTGAAGCTGGCCGATCAACTCGGCACCGTGAAGGGCGTCGAGGTCGTCAACAAGACCTTCTTCAACGAGTTCACCGTGAAACTCGCCAAGCCTGCTGCTGAAGTCGTCGAGCGTCTGGCCGAGAAGGGCGTGCTCGCGGGCGTGCCCGTGTCGCGCCTCATGCCGGGTTCTGGCCTCGACAACCTGCTGCTCGTCGCTTCCACCGAAGTGAACACCGATGATGACCGCGCGGCCCTTGTCGCCGCCTTGAAGGAGGTTCTGTGATGTTGAACCGCCAGGGACGTCCCTCTTCCGCCGGAGAAGCCGGCACCACCGTGCATCCGACCTTCACCGGCAACAAGGCGCTCGCGCAGATCGAGCCTCTGCTCTTCGAGATCGGACGCTATGACACGACCGGCGTCGATTTCGATGAGCCGGAGGATTTCCAGCCGCGCCTCGGCGGCCTGGAGCGCAAGGAGGCGATCGGCCTGCCGGGCCTCTCTGAGCCCGAGACCATGCGCCACTACGTGCGCCTCAGCCAACAGAACTACGGCATCGACACGGGCCTCTTCCCGCTCGGTTCCTGCACCATGAAGCACAATGCGCGCCTCAACGAGCGCATGGCCCGCCTGCCGGGCTTTGCCGATGTGCATCCGCTGCAGCCGGTCTCGACCGTCCAGGGTGCGCTGGAGCTCATGAACGAGCTCGGGCGCTACCTGGTCACGCTTACCAACATGACGGCCGTCGCGCTGTCGCCGAAGGCCGGCGCCCATGGCGAGCTGTGTGGCATGATGGCGATCAAGGCAGCCATCGAGGCGAAGGGCGAGGGCGCCACCCGCAACGTGGTGCTCGTGCCCGATTCCGCGCACGGCACGAACCCGGCGACCGCCGCGCTCATCGGCTTCAAAGTGAAGCCGGTTCCGGCGCGGGAGGACGGCTCCGTGCATGTGGAGGACGTGAAGAAGCTGCTCGGCCCCGATGTGGCGGCGATCATGCTGACGAACCCCAACACCTGCGGTCTCTTCGAGCCGCAGGTGGCGGAGATCGCCAAGGCGATCCACGACGCGGGCGCCTATTTCTACTGCGACGGCGCGAACTTCAACGCCATCGTGGGCAAGGCGAAGCCGGGCGATCTCGGCGTCGACGCCATGCACATCAACCTGCACAAGACCTTCTCGACGCCTCACGGCGGCGGCGGTCCGGGCTCGGGTCCGGTGGTGCTCTCCGCGCGTCTCGCTCCCTTCGCGCCGGTGCCGTTCGTGCGCGCCGGCAAGGACGGCTTCGAGCTGGTGGAGCAGGAAAGCGATGCCGCTGAAAAGCCTTTCGGCCGCATGACCGCGTTCCATGGGCAGATGGGCATGTATGTGCGCGCCCTGTCCTACATGCTTTCGCATGGTGCGGACGGCATGAAGCAGGCCTCCGAGGACGCCGTTCTCAACGCCAACTACATCCGCGCAGGCCTGTCGGATCTCCTCTCGCTGCCGTTCGGCAACAAGCCGTGCATGCACGAGGTGCTGTTCGACGATGCATGGCTCAAGGACACGGGCGTGACCACGCTCGACGTGGCCAAGGCCATGATCGACGAGGGCTACCACCCGATGACCATGTACTTCCCGCTGGTGGTGCATGGCGCGATGCTGATCGAGCCGACAGAATCCGAATCGAAGTCGTCCCTCGACCTCTTCATCGCGACGCTGCGCGACCTCGCGATGGCGGCAAAGAGCGGCGACAAGGAGCGCTTCACGGGCGCACCATATCATGCACCGCGCCGCCGCCTGGACGAAACCCGCGCCGCCCGCAACCCGGTGCTGAAATGGACGCCGCCGGAGCCCGTGGCTGAGGCTGCGGAGTAAGCCCCTCGAAAACACAAATGCCCGGCCTTGTGCCGGGCATTTTCTTTTGGTCAAGTTCGCTGCTCATCCTGAGGCAACAGAGCAGAAACCTACCGCATGCCTCTCACGTCATGGCCGGCCTTGTGCCGGCCATCCCGATGCCGTGAAGCGCCGCGCTCTCCAGATGCGAGATCACCGGCACGGATCCCCGGATCAAGTCCGGGGAGGTGATGACGTGTGGAGGTCGTTGCTCCCCGTGCTATGCGCAGCCCTGCGCTGCTGCGCGCAAGTCTGCCATCCGATCGATAATCACGGTCGCTCCCGCCTGCCGGAGCTTGCCCCCATGTCCGGGGCCGCAATGCCCGCCGCCGGTAAAGCCGACGACCCTCATGCCGGCGGCAATTGCTGCCTGAACGCCTGCGACGGAATCCTCGATGACCAGGCAATCCTCAGGAGGCGTGCTCATCTGTTTCGCCGCATGAAGGAACAGGTCCGGTGCGGGTTTCCCGCGCGCGACCTGGGTCGAGCTGAAGATGTTGTCGAACAGGTCGGCAAGGCCCGTGACACGCAGCGAGAGGGCGATTCGTTCAGGGATGGACGACGAGGCCACGCACCGGGGGAAGGGGAGCGAGAGGATGGCGTCCCGCACGCCCGCGATGGGCTTCAGGTCGGTTTCGAAACGCGCGAACAGGGTCCGGTTGAGCCGTTCTGTGAAATCCTCGGGAAGCCTGATGCCGCGCTCCGATTCGATCCGGGCGATCTGGTCCTTGATGCTGACGCCGGTAAATTCGCGGGCCACGTCCTCGGCCGTGTAGGGGACGCCGCATTCGGTCAGGACCTCGGCGTCGATGCGGCAGCTCAAGGGCTCCGAATCGACCAGCACGCCATCGCAATCGAAGATCAGCAGCATTATCGTCTCCAAGCAAAAAGGCCGCCTCGGAGGGCGGCCTTGATAGGGTTCGTCCGGAACGACGCCGTTACTGCAGCTTCGCGCGCACGTCGTTGAGGCTTGCCGTCATGAGCGACGCGGCGGTGGGGCCCGTGATCTCGTCGCGCAGGACGCGCTCGGAGGCCTTGATGGCGGCGTCGACCGCTGCGGCGCGCACCTCGGCGGAGGCCTGGGCCTCGGCCTGGGCGATCTTCGCCTCGGCGGTGGCCGTGCGGCGCTTCACGAAGTCGGTCATCTTCTCCTGGGCTTCGCGGGCGAGGCGCTCGGCCTCGTCGCGCGCGGTGGAGACGATGTCGGCGGCTTCACGCTCGGCAGCCGCGCGCTTGGCCTCGTATTCCTTCAGGAGCCGCTCGGCGTCCTGGCGAAGGCGCGTGGCTTCGGCCAGCTCGTCGGCAATACGCTTGCCGCGAGAGTCGAGCTGGTTGAGCACCTTACCCGGGACGCCCTTGTAGAACAGGATGCCCCAGAAGATGACGAAGGCGACCGCAACCCAGAATTCAGCGCTGTGCAACATGGGGACCTCCCGATCAGGCCTTGATCTGGTTGAGAGCGGCTTCGACCTTCTGCGGGGCCGGAGCCTTGCCGGTCAGGCGCTCGATGATGGCGGAAGCGGTGTCGCGTGCGATGGCGTCCACGTGGCTCATGGCCTCGGACTTCTTCGCGGAGATCGTCGCCTCGGCGTCGGCGAGACGCTGATTGAGGTCGGCCTCGAGCGCCTTGCGCTTGGCATCGCTCTCGGCCGAGAGCTTGGCGCGGGTTTCCTGAGCGAGAGCCTGGGCACGGCCCTTGGCTTCGGCGAGGGCGCTCTCGTAGGCGGCGCCGGCTTCTTCGGCTCGGGATTTCATGGCGGCCGCGTTGTCGAGATCGTTGGCGATCATCGCGCGGCGATTCTCGATGATTCCGCCCAGACGCGGGAGAACCAGCCGTGAAAGCAGGGTGTAGAGCACCACGAAGGTGATCGCCAGCCAGAGGAGCTGACCGGCGTAGGTTTCCGTCTCGAAGGGCGGAAAGCCGATATCCTCGTGAGCGCCGCCGGGGGCCTCTGTTGTGGCGTGGTTCGTCTGAGCCTGAGCCATAGAGCAGATCCTATAGGATAAACGATCCTAGAAACAATGAATGACGGCGGTGGATCCGCCGTCACCCTTGTCGAGGCGAAGCGCTTGAGCGCGCCTCGACCTCCCGATCACCGTCTTGAGATTAGGTGAAGAGCAGAACGAGAGCGACGACGAGGCAGAAGATGCCGAGACCTTCTGCGAGCGCCGCACCGATGAACGCGCGGGCGAACTGGCCGTCGGCAGCCGACGGGTTGCGCAGAGCGCCGGAGAGGAAGTTACCGAAGATGTTGCCAACGCCCATAGCGGCGAGACCCATGCCGATGCAGGCGAGGCCCGCGCCGAGGAACTTGAAAGCAACCGGATCCATTGTGATCTCCTTGGGAATACTGTGATCGGGAGGGAAGGTGTAACTCAGCGCAGACCTAGTGGCCCGGGTGCAGCGCGTCGTTGAGGTAGATGCAGGTCAACACCGTGAAGACGTAGGCCTGCAGAGCGGCGACGAGGAACTCGAGCGCCATGAGGGCAACCGCCATGAGAAGCGGCAGCGGAGCGAGGATCGTCAGGGCGCCGCCGGCAGCCAGGAGGCTGACCACGAAGCCTGCGAAAACTTTCAGCGCGATGTGTCCCGCGAGCATGTTCGCGAAGAGACGCAGGCTGAGCGAGATCGGGCGCGAGAGGAACGAGATGAGCTCGATCACCACGATGAAGGGCAGGAGCCATGCCGGCACGCCCGACGGCACGAACAAGCCGAGGAAGTGGGTGCCGTGCTTCATGAAGCCGTAGACCACCACCGTGCCGATGACGAGCATGGCGAGGGCGAAAGTGACGATGATGTGGCTGGTGACGGTGAAGAAGCCGGGGATCATGCCCAGCAGGTTCGCCGTCAGCACGAACATGAAGAGGGAGAAGACGAGCGGGAAGAACTTCATCCCCTCCTTGCCCGTTGCATCGACCAGCGTGTTGGCGACGAAATCGTGCAGGACCTCGGCCATGGACTGGGCGCGGCCCGGAACGACGGCCCGCTTGCGGGTCGCCAGCAGGAGGCCGCCCACGATCACGGCGGCTGCGCCGATCATGAACAGGGACGAATTGGTGAAATTGATAACCGGAATGATGGGCTTGATCTGGAATTGTTCGATCGGGCTCGCCATGATCCGCTCTCAAAGTTCGATGTTATCAATTGCCGTTCGGCGTTCGAAGTCCTGGTCCGTCACCGCTTGTCGTCATACCGGGCGGATTTGACCATTCCGGCTGCTCGCATCAGATTGAGCATCCCGGCGCAGAAGCCGAGTATCAGACAAACGATCAGACCCCAAGGTGAAATCCCGAACAGGCGATCGACAATCCAACCTAAAATTCCCCCGGCTGCCACTCCTGCAACAAATTCAGCCGAGAGCCTGAAGGCTTGGCCGAGAGCGCTGGAATCGGACGTCGGGCGGGAGCGAGGTTCCGCTTCGGCTCGCTGCGCGGATGCTTGGGAGATCCGTGCGTCGAGCGATTGCAGTCTCGCTGACAGGTCGGCATCGTCGGCGCTGCCCGGTTTCCGCTCATTGTCTCCGTTCCGCTCGTTGGGGTCCGCCATTGCGATCTCCTTTGAAGCGTTGCGGGAAAATGCTTGGAAGCCCAGCCCCGAAAGCCGGGCGCACCATATGAGCGGGGGTCCACCCTGTCAAGAACCGTCTAAAAAGATCTAAGTGATTGATGTGGTTTATAAAACACCGTTTTTGGGTGGCCTGAGGCTGAAAGCGCACATGTTTTTGAGGCCGAAGCAAGGCGAGGCTGAAAGCCTTACGGCATCGGACTTAGAGCATCGTGCGGAAAACCCGGGCCACTTTTCGCTGGCGCGGCCCGCTGGGTCCGCACGATGCGCTAGGCTACCTCGAGAATGCGCTCGGCGCTCTGCAGATCGACGGAGACGAGCTGCGACACGCCGCGTTCCGCCATGGTGACGCCGAAGAGACGGTCCATCCGGGCCATGGTGATGGGGTTGTGGGTGATGACCACGAAGCGCGTCTCGGTCTGGCGGGCCATGTCCTCCAGAAGGGCGCAGTAGCGCTCCACGTTGGCGTCGTCGAGCGGTGCGTCCACCTCGTCGAGCACGCAGATCGGCGAGGGATTCGTGAGGAACACCGCGAAGATCAGCGCGGTGGCCGTCAGGGCCTGCTCGCCGCCTGAGAGCAGGGTCATGCTCTGCGGCTTCTTTCCGGGCGGGCGGGCGAGGATTTCGAGGCCCGCTTCCAGCGGGTCGTCCGAATCGACCAGGGTCAGTTCCGCCGTGCCGCCGCCGAACAGGGTGGTGAAGAGCCGCTTGAAGTGATCGTTCACCACGTCGAAGGCGGCCAGCAGGCGCTCCCGGCCCTCGCGGTTGAGGCTGCCGATGGCCTGGCGCAGGCGCTTGATGGCTTCGACGAGGTCGTCCCGCTCGCCGGCGATGCCGTTGTACTTGGTCTCGAGCTCGGTCAGCTCCTCGTCGGCGCGCAGGTTCACGGCGCCAAGGCGCTCCCGGTCGTTCTTGAGAGCGTGCAGCTTGGATTCGATCTCGCCATGGGAGGGCAGCTCGAAGCCTTCCTTCAGACCGGCAAGCTCGATGAGCCCGGCGGGCGTCGTCTCCAGGCTCTCCGCAATGTTGCGGGTGATCTCGGCCAAGCGGGCAATGGCCGCCTCGTGGCGGGCCTGCGAACCGGCGCGGGCTTCGCGGGCGGCTGAAAGAGCTTCCAGGGCCGCACGGGCGGCCCGGTCCGACTCGGCGAGGCTCGTTTCCGCATCGGCGAGGTGGTCGGCGGCTTCCTTGCGCTTCGCCTCCGCCTCCTCGACCTCGGCCATGAGGGCGCGGCGGCGCTGGAGGTAGGTATCGGGAGCCTCCAGCAGGCGCTGGTGCTCGTCCTGCGCGCGCTCCAGACGCTCGCCCAGATCCTCGAAGGCCTTGGACGCACGGGCGGCCCGCTCGGTCCAGAGCCGGATATCGGCGGCGATCGACTCCTGCCTGCGGCGGCGCAGCTCCCCCTCGTGCATGAGGGATTGAAGGGCGGCGCGCGCCTCGGAAGCCGCAGCCCGGCGCTCCGCCACCCGGGTACGCTCTTCGAGCAGGCGGCTCTCGAGATCGGGCGCGGGGGCGAGGTCCTGCAGGGCGCCCTCGGCATCCTGTACGCGCTCCAGCGCCTCCGCCTCGCTTTCCGACAGACGGGCGAGGCCCTCCTGCAGAGCCGAGCGGCGCTGGCCGAGTTCGGCCTCCTTGCGCTCGGCGGCCGTGAGCCGGGTTCGGGCTGCATCGAGCGCCTGGCGGGTCTGGCGTGCGGCCTCGATGGCCTGCATCTCGTGGGAGGCGGCCTTGCGCACGGCCTCGAGGGCCGCTTCCGCCTCATGGCGCAAATGCTCGGCCTGCTCACGGGCTGCCGCGGCCTCTCGTTCCAGGTCGCCGAGGCGATTCTTCTCTGCAAGGCGGCGGGCGGCCGGGGAGGGTGCTTCGGCCGCGGCCGTAAAGCCGTCCCAGCGCCAGAGATCGCCCTCCTGCGTGACGAGGCGCTGACCGGGCTTCAGAAGCCCGCGCAGGCGCAGGCCGTCGGCTTTGCTCACCACGCCGATCTGGCGGAGGCGACGCTGAAGCTGGGACGGTGCCTGAGCGAGATCCGCCAGGGATGTGGCGCCCTCCGGCAGAGCCGGATCGTCCGCGCCGGCATGCGTCTCGGCCCAATGGTGCGGCGCCGTCGGGTTGATCGAGGCTTCGAGATCGTCGCCGAGGGCTGCGCCGAGGGCCGTCTCGTAGCCTTTCTGAACCGTGATCTGGTCCACCGCCGGAGGCCAGAGATCGCTGGTCGCGGACGTGACGAGCTTGGCGAGCGTGCGCGCCTCGGTTTCCAGGCGCTGGGCCGTCCGTTCGGCCTCGTTGAGCGGGGGACGCAGGCGGTTTTCTGCCTCGCGGGCGGCCGACAGGGTTTCGCGCGCCTCGATCACTGCCTCTTCGGCGCCCTGCGCGGTCTCCTCGGCAATCGCCGCTTCCTCGCGCAGGTCGTCGAGGGAGGGACCATCCTCGGGAGAGCCGGCGAGCGCGGCGATCTCGCGTTCGAGCCGCTCCTTTTCGGAGCGGAAGCGGGAGGCGCGCTCCATTTCCTCGCGCACGGCGCGTTCCAGGGCGGCGCGGCGGGCATTGAGGTCGGACGTCTGCGCCTGGAGGGCGCTCAAGGAAGCTTCGGCTTCGGCCAGCTCGGCCTCGGCCGTCTGGAGGCGCTCCTCGGCCTCGGCACGGACATCGTCCGCCCCGTCGGTCGTGAGAGCGATCTCGGCAGCCTCGGACTGAAGCCGCTCGATGGTGGCCTCGGCATCCGTGCGCTGCGCCGCCTCGCGGGCGATGTCACGGTTGAGATCGCCGATATGGCGCTCGAGCTCGACCACGCGCTCCTTGGAGCGGCGCTCTTCCGATTCGAGTTCGTTGCGGGCATGGGTCAGGCGCTGCAGGGCGGCGGCGGCGGCGGCTTCGGCCTGCCGCAGGGCCGGAAGCCCATGGGCGGAGACCGCCTGGGCCGTGGCGGCCCGGGTCTGCTCCTCGGTGGCGTCGGCGACCGCCTTGAGGTCCTCGGCGACCTGACGTTCGGCGGTGGCGGCCTGCTCGCGGGCTTCGGCGAAGCTGATGGCGTACATCAGGGCTTCGAGGCGGCGGATCTCGGCCGAGAGGTTCTTGTAGCGGGAGGCCTGGCGGCCCTGGCGCTTCAGGCTCTCGATCTGGCTTTCCAGCTCGCGGATCACGTCCTCGACACGCACGAGGTTGTCCTCGGCGGCCTTGAGGCGCAGCTCCGCCTCGTGCCGGCGGGCATGGAGGCCGGCGATGCCGGCGGCGTCTTCCAGGATGCGGCGGCGGGCCTGGGGCTTGGCGGAGATGATCTCGCTGATCTGGCCCTGGCGGACGAGAGCGGGGGAGCGCGATCCGGTGGCGGCATCCGCGAACAGGATCTGCACGTCGCGGGCGCGGACTTCCTTGCCGTTGACCCGGTAGGTCGAACCTTCCTCGCGCTCGATCTTGCGCGAGATTTCCAGCAGATCCGTGTCGTTGAAGGCGGCCGGGGCCGTGCGCTCGCCGTTGTCGATGGTGAGCATCACCTCGGCCCAGTTGCGGGCCGGGCGGCCGCCGGAGCCGGAGAAGATGACGTCGTCCATCCCCGTGGCGCGCATGTTCTTATGGGAGTTCTCTCCCATGACCCAGCGCAGGGCCTCGACGAGGTTGGACTTGCCGCAGCCGTTCGGGCCGACGACGCCGGTCAGTCCCGGCTCGATCAGGAAGTCGGTCGGCTCGACGAAGGTCTTGAAGCCTGCAATGCGAAGGCGCGTCAGCTTCATGGACGCGCCTTCCCGTCCCGTCCGCTAGCGCATCGTGCGGAAAAGTGGATCCGGTTTTCCGCCTCGAACGATGCGCGCATCAAGGGAGAGGGCATCGGGTCGATCCCAAAAGCGGGCACCACTTTTGGGCCCGATGCCCGGAGGGCGGGGGAACGGAGTTTACTCTCCGAGCATCGGCTTGATGATCTTTTCAAGCTCATCGATCGACATGCTTCCAGGATGGCGCTGACCATTGATGAAGAAAGTGGGCGTGGAGTCCACACGGAACTGCTCCATAGCCCGGTTCTTCACCGCGTTGACTGCGTCATATAGTTTCTGGTCCTTGAGGCAAGCGTCAAATTTTTCCTGTGAAAAACCTGCCTGCTTGAGCATGGCCCGGAGAGCATCGAGGGGCTTGTCGACGAAAGCCCAGTTCTTCTGCTGGTCGAAGAGCAGGTCCGTGATGGGGTAGTACTTGTCGTTGCCGTCGCAGCGGGCGAGCATGAAACCGGCCGTGGCCAAGGGATCGAGCGGGAATTCGCGCAGGACGAAGCGGATCTTGCCGGTGTCGATGTAGCGCTTCTTCAGCTCGGGCCAGGTCGTGGCGTGGAAATGGGCGCAGTGCGAGCAGGTCATCGAGGCGTACTCGATGATCGTCACCTTGGCGTCGGCCGGGCCGAGAGCGATATCGCCCAGCGGCCCCGGGACCGCGAGGTCCTGGGCGGACACGTTCTGGGCGAGAGCCGGGAGGCTCGTGCCGAAATAGACGGTCGCGGCTGCGGTTCCGAGAAGCTGAAGCGTCTGACGCCGGGTGATCATCGTGGGGAAGCTCCTGAAGAGATTTCGTCCTGCGGTAGAATGACTTGGCCTTCGAGGCAAGCGCCCCCTATCTCACGCTTTCGTGCGTGAACCTGAACTGACGATGGCCTGGCCCAGCCGGTCGAGCGCCGCCTTCAAGGATTCCTCCTCGATCGGCCCGACGGCCCTGTCCACCTTTTCCCTCTCCGCAGGGGTGAGGGGCCGGGGGGCCGGGCGCTTCTTCTCAACCCGCCGCACCGGACCTTGTTTCAGCACCAGTTTCCCGATGCAGCGCCAGCCGTAATAGGTGTTCACCCGGTCGATGATTGTCGGCGCGAGGTGCTGGAGTTCGAGGGCGAAGGCGCTCTCGACCCGGATCACGAGGGTGGCCGGATCGGGCCGTGCCTCCGGATCGGCATGGGGAGCCTTCCGCTTCCACTCGATCTTGAGCGGCTGGGTGAACGCGGAGAGCCGCTCGCCGACGATGTCGGGCCAGGCCATGATGATGTCGGAGGTCGCAAAGCCTTGCGCCGCCAGGCTTGGAGACAGGCACACGTCGAGAAACTCGGCGAGGGGGCGGGCAAGAGGCCTCGGTCGTCTCATGTTGAATGTCCAAAAGCCGCGTTGGAATATTCCGTGTAGAACGGTATTCCGAATCCCATGTTAACGCCCGCCCCGAGCGCGACCAAGCCCGACCCGCAGGATCTCCTCGCCTGGTACGACCGTCACCGGCGGGACCTGCCGTGGCGCGCCAAGCCCGGCGTGACGGCGGATCCCTATCGCGTCTGGCTGTCCGAGATCATGCTGCAGCAGACCACGGTGGCGGCGGTCCGACCCTATTACCTGAATTTCCTCGAACGGTTCCCGACCGTCGAGGCCCTGGCCGAGGCACCCTCCGAGGCGGTGATGCAGGCTTGGGCGGGGCTCGGCTACTATTCCCGGGCCCGCAACCTCCATGCCTGCGCCAAGGCGGTTGTGGATAAGCATGTCGGGATCTTTCCAGGGACGGAAGCCGAACTTTTGAAGCTTCCCGGCATCGGCGCCTATACGGCGGCGGCGGTCGCTGCCATCGCCTTCAACGAGAAGGCGGCTGCTGTCGACGGCAACGTGGAGCGGGTCATGTCCCGCATCTTCATGGTCGAGGAGCCGCTGCCGAAAGCCAAGCCCCTGATTCGTGCGCTGACCGAGGCCCTGGTGCCCGAGGACAGGCCGGGCGATTTTGCTCAAGCCGTCATGGATCTCGGCGCCACCATCTGTACGCCCAAGAGGCCCGCCTGCGCGCTCTGCCCGTGGATGGTGCCCTGCAAGGCTCGCGCGGAGGGCCTGCAGGAGAGCTTCCCCAAGAAGCAGAAGAAGGAGAGCGGGCAAATGCGCAAAGGAGCCGCCTTCGTCGTCCTGCGCGCCGACGACACGGTGCTGCTCCGCACCCGCCCGCCGCAGGGGCTTCTCGGCGGCATGGCCGAGCCGCCGACGAGCGCCTGGGAGCCGGACTACGAGCCCTCCCGCGCCGTCCTCGACGCACCCATCGAGGCCCGCTGGCAGCGCCTGCCGGGCACCGTGAAGCACGTCTTCACCCATTTCCCGTTGGAACTCACGGTGCTGTTCGCGAAGGTCGCGAAGGGCACGCCGGCGCCCGAGGACATGCGCTGGACGCCGCGCCTGCAGCTGCACGAGGAAGCCTTGCCCGGCGCCATGAAGAAGGTGCTGGTGCATGCGCTGGGGGAGATTCCGGGCGGGAAAGCGAAGGCTTCCACGAAAGACTGATCATCCGCCCACCAGCGCCTTCTGATTTTTCTTGAACAGCGCAGCCAGCGCATTCGCCACCCGCGTCACGTTGGGACGGTTGCGGCTGCGCCGGTGCATGACGAGGAAGACGTCCTCGATCAGGTCACCCTCCGGTTTCGTGATCTGGATGAGGTCCGGATCCGAATCGCCGAGCCAACACGGGAGGAAGGCAGCGCCGAGGCCTGCTTTGGCCGCCTGATAGCGGATCGGCATGTCGCCGATGCGGGCCGCGATGGTGCGTCCTTGGGCGAACTCGGCCACGTAGGCAGCCTGACGGGACAGGGTCGGATCCTCCGGCGGCGCGATGACTGACATGGGATTGTCCGTGCGGGCATACATGGCGAAGGCGATCTGCCCGATTTTCCTCGCGACGAGATCGTCCGTGCCCTCCGGCAGGTTGCGCATCCGCAGGCCGATATCGGCCTCGCCGGAGGCGAGATCGAGCCTGCGGCGGGTGGGGATATAGGCGATTTCCACGGGCGCAGCGGCCTCATGAAGCTGTGCCGCGTAGAGGGACAGGAAGAGGGTTACCGAGGCGGTGGCCGTGATCCGCACCGGCGCATCGGGATCGGGCCGGTAGGCGGCAGCCGTCCGCGACACGACGGCGGCCGCGTCCCCCATGGGACCCGCCGCTTCGAGGATGGCTTGGCCTGCTTCCGTCAGTTCGAGATTGTTCGGCCCGCGCTGGAAGAGGGAAAGGCCCAGCGTCTCCTCCAGCACCTTGACGCGCCGCGCGATGGTCGGCTGGCTCTGGCCGAGCGCCTTCGCGGCACCGTTCATCGATCCATGAGCCACCACGGCCAGGAAGATCCGCAGGTCGTCCCAGGACGGTTCGGTGAAGGCGATGCGGAAGGGATCGAGAGACGAAGGAGCCATGACAGGATGCTAAAGCGTTGAACCGGGTTCGGCATAGGGGGATGTTCCGGCTTGGGGACAAGCCACACCATTGCGCAGGGATCGTTCCCCCACAGCCCGCCAGGAGCGTGGGAGACCCGTTCAGTTTTGATCGGGGGCAGTGCAGTTCGATGCCTCTCTCACGTCATCACCTCCCCGGACTTGATCCGGGGATCCGTGCCGGTGATCTCGATGGATTGAGGCGCTGCGCTTCACAGAAACGAGATGGCCGGCACAAGGCCGGCCATGACGTGGAGGAGGCTATTTCTGGTGAGCCACATCCGGGTGAAGTGGAACACTCAACTCATCGCCGGCTTGGGTTCGAGCCGGCTGATCGCGGCGGAGCGAGCCGGCGCATGAAGGGCCTGCCTCTGCCCGTGCACATCGCCTTCGACCTCGCATTGCCAGGGCAGGGCGCCCTCGGGGAGATACTTGCCCATCGCATCGAGGGCGAGCATGGCGACGGTCACCACGGCGACGATGACGATGGCGATGGCCGAGGCTTGGCTCGCGAGGCCGGCCTCTTCGAGATTGTAGAGCACGACCCCGATGGTCTCCGTGCCGGCTGACCAGAGCAGGGCCGAGACGGTGAGTTCGCTGAAGGCGAGCAGGAACGCCATCAATCCGCCAGCGACGGCGGCAGGCAGCAGGGAGGGAAGAACGATGCCGAAGAGACGTTGCGCAAGGCGAGCGCCGTCGATGGCTGCTGCTTCCTCCTGCGCGACGTCGATCTGCGCCATTCCCGCGAGCACCGGCTTCAACGCAACAGAGAGAAAGCGCGCGAGATAGGCGAAGACGATGATCCACGGTGTCGCGTAAAGCGAAACCTGTACGAACGGCAACGGCTTCAGGAAGAGCAGAATGCACGCGATGGCGAGCACGATGCCGGGCAGAACGTAGGAGATTTCAAGCAGAGAAACCGCAAGGATTCTCCATCGCCCCATCAGGCGGATCAGGCCATAGGCGACAGGCACGACGACGAACGACAGGAGCAGCGCCGCGCCGCCTGCAAAAAGCAGCGAGTTTCTGAAGGCGCGGATCGTAACGTCCTGGCGCGTCAGCACCTCGGTGAAATTGTCGAAAGTGATCGTCGCGAGTGAAAGCGGCATGCCGTAAGACGGAACGAGAGCCGATGCCATGAGCGACAGGATCGGAAGGACGAGAGTCGCGGCCAGGATAGCACCGACGAAGATCTCGGCCGCGATGCGCGCACGGCCGAGAGACCAGAACGGCTTCAGGGGCGTCTCGTCGTCCAGATGCACGGCGTCCTTGCGCGTGAGAAACTGGCTTGCCGCAACGCAGACGATCGCGATGGCCGCGACGAGAAGTCCGAGGGCCGACACGTCGCCGATCATGCCAGTGCCGAAACTCGACAGGCGTCGATAGATGAGAACCGGAAGCGTCAGGTAGTTCACAGGCGCGCCGAGGAGCGCCGGAATGCCGAAATTGCCGATTCCGGCCACGAAGGCGAGCAGGGCCGCGCCGACAAGATGCGGGCGCAGCAACGGCATCACGTGGTCGGCCAGGATTCCCGCGGGCCGTGCACCATCGATGCGGGCTGCTTCGACGACGGCAAGCGGAATGCGCTTCAGGCCCGCACTCATCACCACATAGACGAGCGGGGCATGATGCAGGCCGAGCACCAGAATGATCCCGCCGCGCCCGAGCATCGGATTGGCGCTGCCCGCTTCGGGGGCGAGGCCCAGCGTGTTTAGGATCGGAGAGGCAGGGCCAGCCAGGTGCAGAAAGGCGAGCGCGATCACCTGGGGCGAGATCATCACCGACAGGACGAAAAGGAACGACGCGATGCGACGCTTGCGGATATGGGTGACGCCGAGGATCAGCGCCATGGCGGTGCCGATGGGCAACGCAAGGAGCGTCGACAACAGCGCGGTTTCCAGCGTCGCGCGGGACGCGTTCATGGCGGCGCGGCTGGACAGCGCCGCGAGCATGGCATCGGGATTGAGGACGCCGCCGGGAAAAAGCGCTGCGATCAGCAATCGCAGGCCAGGCAGAACCTCGAAGGCGAAGACGACCGAAGCGACAAGAGCGAGAAGGCCGAAACCTCCCCGCTCCAGGAATGACTTGGTCTGAATGCGATCTCTCACTGCCCGAAGATGTCGGCGAAGGCCGCCTTGTTCTTGGTTTCATCGGCAAGCGCCTTGGCCGCGTCGAAGCTCATGACCTTGATCTGCTCACGCGCCGGGTAGCCTGCGGGCAGGGCGACGGCAGGATGGGCCGCGATATAGCCCTGCTTCAGCGCCAGTTCCTGTCCTTCCTTCGAGAGCAGGAAATCGACGAAAGCGCGGGCGGCGTCCGGGTTCTTCGTGCTCTTGAGAATGGCGACGGGCTCCGAGACCGCCGAGACGCCTTCCTTCGGGAACACGAACTCGATCGGGGCACCCTTGGCCTTTTCGCGGATCGGCATGTAGTCGACGATGACGCCGTAAAGCTTCTGGCCGCCGGCCACCTGCTTGAGCACGTCGCCGTTGCCGCCGCCGGCGACGGCATCGTTGTCCTTGAGTGCCTCGTAGTATTTCCAGCCGCCTTCCATGGTGCCGGTGAGAGTCGCCGCGTGGATGAGCGCCGCCCCGGAGGTGAGCGGGCTCGGCATCACGAGCTGGCCCTTGACCTCGGGCCGCGTGAGATCCTGCCAGGAAGTCGGCTTGAAACCCGCCTTCGTGTTGTAGGCGATGCCCGTGGTGATCAGCTTGGTGGCGAACCAGAATTTCTGAGGATCGTGCGTGCCGGCGGGATAGGCCGAGACATCGGCCTTCTCGTGCGCGAGCAGACGGCCTTCCTTCTTCAGGCCCTCCATGGTGACGCTGTCGGCGATCAGCAGCACGTCGGCCTGGGGCTGCCCGGCCTCGAACTCCGCGCTCAGCTTGGCGAGGATCTTCGGCGTGCCGTCGCGCACGAAGGTGACATTGACGCCAGGATGCTGCGCCTTGAAGGCGTCGATGGTCTGCTGGGCATCGGTGTTGGGCTGGCTCGTGTAAAGAACGAGATTACCCGAGAGTCCTTGCGCCTGCACGACGGCGGGCATGAGGGCAACGAGCATGGGCAGGAGGCGCTTCATGAACACGGGGCAGTCCCTCTCTTTCGGTAAGGCTTTCCCCGCCTGAGCATCGGACCCAGAAGTGGAAGGCACTTCTGGGAGCGATCCGATACTCCCTTCCTTTAAAGAGCGCATCGTTCGACGCGGAAAACCGGGTCCACTTTTCCGCACGATGCGCTAACGGTGTTGGATGACGCCTCTGTGACGATAGCTTAGTGCGCTAAAGGAAAAGGGCCAGCTTTCGGCTGGCCCTTTCGGAAAATCCAATTCGCCGCAAAGGTCAAGCGGCCATTTCGGCGCGCACCTTCGCCCGGAACTCGTCGATGGACACAAGCTTGCCCTGCCGCTCCACGTTCCAGAAGGTCCAGCCGTTGCAGGAGGGGAAACCCTGGGTCAGGGCACCGATCTTGTGGATCGAGCCTACGATGGGGCCGAGAGCAAGCGTGCCGTCGGCACGCACCACCGCCTTGTGGCGGCGGCGTTCGTCCACCAGAGTCTCGCCCGCCTTCACGAGGCCCGCCTCGATGAGCGACAGGAACGGCACCCGCACCTCCGCGCGCTTCTCGGGCGCTGCCGCGACGGACACGTCGGAGAGCGGCTCGACCGCGTCGATTCGCGCCCGCGCCGCCTTGGCGTAGGTGGAATCCCGCTCCAGGCCGATGAAGTTGCGGCCCAGCATCTTGGCGACGGCGCCCGTCGTGCCGGAGCCGAAGAAGGGATCGAGCACCACGTCGCCCGGATTGGACGAGGAGAGCAGGATGCGCGCGAGCAGGGCCTCGGGCTTCTGCGTCGGGTGCACCTTGCGCCCCTGAGCATCCTTCAGACGCTCGTCGCCGGTGCAGATCGGGAGGAACCAGTCCGAGCGCATCTGCACGTCTTCATTGCCGGCCTTGAGCGCATCGTAATGGAAGGTGTAGCCCTTCGAATCCGCGCTCTTCGAGGCCCAGATCATGGTCTCGTGCGCATTCGTGAAGCGGCGGCCCTTGAAGTTCGGCATCGGATTGGCCTTGCGCCACACGATGTCGTTCAGGATCCAGAAGTTGAGATCCTGCAGGGCTGAGCCCACCCGGAAAATATTATGATAGGAGCCGATGACCCAGAGCGTCGCGTTCTTCTTCATCACGCGGCGCACGGCGAGAAGCCACGCGCGGGTGAACGCGTCGTAATCGGCAAAGCTGGCGAACTTGTCCCAGTCGTCGTCGACCGCGTCGACGAGGCTCTGGTCCGGGCGCGTCAGCGCCTGTTCGAGCTGGAGGTTGTAAGGCGGATCCGCGAAGACCACGTCCACGCTCTCAGGGGGAAGCTTCTCGAGATTGGCGATGCAATCGCCGAGAAGAATCTCATTGAGAGGAAGAGACGGCGGCAGAACGGAGAGGGGCGGTTTACGCCCCGTCCGAGGAGCCGGCGCAGACCGCCCGGTACGCGAGACATGGATCCGGGAGGCGGCGCCGGCAGCCCCGGTACGCGAGGTACCCATGGGTGATCACCGGTTACGCAACTGACACTCAGGATCATGATCGGATAGGGTAAAGAGGAGGTTTCCAAATGCGAGAAAGTCCAAATATTTTGGATCGGCAAAACTTGCCTACGCATTGAAAATATTGGGTTTTTTCGTTAATCAGCGTTAAGGGAGGTTACAGGTCCAGTAACCCTTGGCGCAGGGGCGAGAAACTCAAGCGATGGAACGGGCAGGGGCCCTCGCTCGCGATCACGTTAAGATGCGCCTTGGTGCTGTAGCCCGCGTTGCTGGCAAAACCATAGGCGGGATAAGCGTTCCCAAGCCGCGCCATCATGCGGTCGCGGACCACTTTCGCGATGATGGATGCGGCAGCGATCGACGCGATGGACGAATCACCCTTGATGACCGCCTCCGTCGCGCAGGGGAGATTCGGCGGATCGTTGCCGTCGACGAAGGCCATGTCCGGCTTGCAGGGAAGGGCAGCGAGCGCCCGGCACATGGCAAGCAGGGAGGCCTGCCGGATGTTGATGGTGTCGATCTCCTGATGCGACACCGAGGCGATGCCGACATGGGACGTCGCGAGGATTTCCGTAAACAGCGCCTCGCGCTTCGCCGCCGTCAGCGCCTTCGAATCGGCCAGGCCCTGCGGCACGTTGTCGAGATCGAGCACGACCGCGGCCGACACGACCGGTCCCGCCAGCGGCCCACGCCCGACCTCGTCGAGGCCTGCGATGCAGGTGAAGCCCTGCGCGTGGGCGGACAACTCGCGGTCGAGGCCGAGGCCGGATTTGGAGGGACGAATCAGGGCGGTCATGGTGGGCAGGCTTATAGGCGATCTGCGTCTTCCCGTGGACCGGGCCATTCCGCGCGGGCCATCCGGTCGACGACCGACATGCCGATGCCTTCCGTGGCCCGCATCGGGATCGTCGAAGGATCGAAACCGTCGAGGCAGAAGATGTTCACGCCGTAATGGTCGGGTGCCGCCCGCTTGCGGTGGAACGTGTAGATGCCGCAGCGCGAGCAGAAGTAATGCTTCGCTCGCTTGGTGTTCCACTGATAGAGAGACAGGACCTCCGCGCCTGCCAGGATCGTCAGGGCGCTCTCGTGAACCTTCGTCATCAGAGCGTTCTTCTTCACGCAGAGCGAGCAGTCACAGGTCGTCAGCTCGACGATCTCCGCGTCGATGCGGAAACGGACGCTGCCGCAATGGCATGATCCTGTGTGGCGACCCACGGTAAACTCCGGCGTTCAGGCAGATAAGGACGGGGTACTATACCGATTGGCTGCGGCGCGACCAGAGTGGCGCGGAGGAAGGGCCATGCTTTGTCATCCCGGACGCCTGAGGCGATCCGGGATCGCGGGACGAGGGTGGCGTTCATTACCTCTCCCTAAGGGAGAGGTCGGACCGGAGGTCCGGGTGAGGGGTTGGAGTCCTTTACGGATAGACCTGTAACCCCTCACCCCAACCCTCTCCCTATGGGAGAGGGAGTCTGGCACCACATTCTGCACCCGAACCCGGATCTGCGCTGACGCTTCGTGCGGAATGGCATTCGAGATAAAGCCTCAAAACAGACTCAACTGCCCCGTCTCTTTCGGCGGAACCTTGAACAGGTCCTTCCTGAGTCTCAGGTTCCGCTTGTTCAGCCCAAGCCGCTCGGCGGTGGTCTCGAAGCGGCGGCCGAGCATCCAGGCATAGGGGCCGATGCCGGATTGGCGGGTGCTCCATTCGGCATCGTAATCCTTGCCGCCGCGCGCCTCCTGCAGGAGCGTGAAGACGTGCTTGAGCTTGTCCGGGTAATGCTCGGCGAGCCAGTCGCGCATCAGATCCTTGAGGTCGTGCGGCAGGCGCAGGAGCACGTAGCCGGCTTCCTCGGCGCCGGCTTCGGCGCAGGCCTTCAGAATCGCCTCGATCTCGTGATCGTTGATCGCCGGGATGATGGGGGCGACCAGGACCGATACCGGGATGCCGGCCTCGGACAGCTTCCTGATGGTCTCCAGGCGCTTCGCCGGAGCGGCGGCGCGGGGCTCCATTCGCCGGGCGAGCTTCGGGTCGAGCGTCGTGACCGAGATCGCCACCTTGGCGAGCTGCTTCTCGGCCATCTGGCTCAGGATGTCGATGTCGCGGGTCACGAGGGCCGATTTCGTCACGATGCCGACGGGATGGCTCATCCGGTTCAGCACCTCCAGGATCGAGCGCGTGATGCGGAAGCGCCGCTCCACCGGCTGATAAGGGTCGGTGTTGGAGCCGAGCGCGATCGTCGTCGGCTGGTAGCTCGAGGACCGCAACTCCTTTTCCAGCAGTTCCGCCGCGTTCGGCTTGGCGAAGATCTTGGTCTCGAAATCGAGCCCCGACGACAGGCCCTGGAAGGCGTGAGTGGGTCTCGCGAAGCAATAGGAGCAGCCGTGCTCGCAGCCGCGATAGGGGTTGATCGACTTTTCGAACAGGATGTCGGGCGAGTCGTTCCTTGTGATGATCGTGCGCGGCTTCTCGACGATGATCTCGGTCGGCAGGGACGGAAGCTCCTCCTCGAGATCCCAGCCGTCGTCGAAGCTTTCGCGCTGCGCCGGCTCGTAGCGTCCCGACGGGTTCGCGGAGGCGCCCCGGCCCCGGCGGCGCTCCACCTCGACGCGATAGGCCGGATCGTCCATGCGCCGCCGCGCAGCCTCGGCGGCTTCCAGAGGGGTGCGCTTCACGGGCCGGGTGCGGAAAGGATCGCGGGCGGGATCTTTGGCGCGAACGCTCATGGCGGCCTCGAACGAATCTGTGTTGAAGGCTCCAAGCTTAAGAACAAATCAGGAACAAAATCAAGGGCACATCGGCAAGAATGTCCTAGCGACGGCATGGCAGGGTGCGGCTATACTGTTCGGATGATTACCGTTCTCGTCCGCGTCTCCCATGGGCCCGAGGCTCTTGCCGCCACCCTGAGCGCTCTCGTCCCGGCCGTCGCCGCCGGGCTGATCGGCGATGCCGTCATCCTGGCCGAGAGGCAGGACGAAACCCTGGCCGAGGTGGCCGATGCTGCCGGGGCGAGCCTGGTGATTGCGCAGCGCAGTTCCTGGATCGAAGGGGCGAAGGTTGCGCGGCGCGACTGGCTCTTGTGCCTCGACGACGGCGACATTCCACAGGAGGGCTGGATCCGGGTGCTCGACCGGTTCGTGGCGCTCTCCAAGCCTGAGCATGGATTGGCGCGGATGCGGCGTCGGCGCGGCGGCGTCGCGAGTGCGCTCACCAATCTGTTCGCCGATGCGAGGGTGCGCGCTGGCGATCTGGTCCATCGCCGCGTGCTAATGAACGAGGTCCGGGCTCGAATGCCGGTGCGGCTCTCGGCCACCATCGAGCGCGACCCGGTTTTCGGGTGATCAGCCTCTCAGCTTTCCCCGTTTCAGGTGCTCGTCGAGGCGCGGCATGATCTCGACGAAATTGCACGGCCGGTACCGGTAGTCGAGCTGGTTCGCCAGAATGCCGTCCCAGGCATCCTTGCAGGCGCCGGGAGAGCCCGGCAGCACGAAGACGAAGGTCGTGCCGGCCACGCCCGCGGTTGCCCGCGACTGGATCGTCGAGGTGCCGATCTTGTCGTAGGAGATGCGGTGGAACACGGCGGAGAAGCCCTCCATCCGCTTGTCGAACAGGGGCTCGATGGCCTCCGGTGTGACGTCGCGGCCGGTGAAACCCGTGCCGCCGGTCGTGATGACTACGTCGATAGTGGGATCGGCGATCCAGCCCTGCACCTTGCCCCGGATCGCCTCCACGTCGTCGGTTACGATGGCCCTGTCGGCGAGCCGATGACCGGCTTTCGTAAGACGCTCGGCCAGCGTCGTGCCCGACCTGTCCTCATCGAGCGAGCGCGTGTCGGAGATGGTCAGCACCGCGATGCTTAAGGGGATGAAGGGGAGCGTGTCGTCGATGCCGGGCATGATCGCATCTTTTTCGGATAGAGTGACCTCTCCCGTCATAACCGGCCTTGTGCCGGGTATCCACGTCTTAAGCCGCTCTAAAACGTGGATGGCCGGGTCTAGCCCGGCCATGACGATGACGGACTAAAGCTTCGCCGCCCGGAACGTATCGCACGCCTGGATCGAGCCGCTTTTCAATCCCGTCGTGAGCCAGCGCATGCGCTGCTCGGAGGAGCCGTGGGTGAAGCTGTCGGGGACGACGCGGCCTTGGCTCTGCTTCTGCAGCCGGTCGTCGCCGATGGCCTCGGCCGCGCGGATCGCCTGTTCGATGTCACCCTGTTCGAGAGATTGCCAGCGCTGGTTCGAATGGTTCGCCCAGACGCCGGCGAGGCAATCCGCCATCAGCTCGACGCGCACGGAGAGCTGGTTGGCTTCCGCGCGTCCGACCTGCTGCTGGCGCTCCTGGACGCGGGGCAGGATGCCGAGCTGGTTTTCCACGTGATGGCCGACCTCGTGGGCCAGCACATAGGCATAGGCGAAATCGCCGCCTGCGCGGAAGCGCTGCTGCATTTCCTGGAAAAAGGAGAGGTCGATGTAAACGGTCTGGTCGAGCGGGCAGTAGAACGGGCCCATGGCCGATTGCGCGCCGCCGCAGCCGGAACGGGTGGCATCCGAGAAGAGCACGAGCTTCGGTGGCTGGTATTGCCGGTTGGCCTGCTGGGGCAGAACCTCCTTCCACACGTCTTCCGTGTTGCCGAGGATGGCGGCGGCGAAGCGGCCGGCCTCGTCCTGCGGCGCGCCCTGGCGTCCCTGCTGTTGCTGCTGGTAGCCGGAGCCGCCGCCCGTCATCATCTCGGCGCCGCCGATGAGGATGCGCGGGTCGATGCCGAGCGCCCAGCCGACAAGGCCGAGGATCACGATGGTTCCGATGCCGAGCCCGCCCGCGCCTCCGGGCATGCCCATGCCGCGACGGTCTTCCACGTTCGACGAGGTTCGAAAATCTTCCCAGCGCATGATCCACCTTCCGGCAGCGGCATTCCTTGCCGCAGATGCTTAAGGCTTAAGCATATAGACCGGTTCCGAACCAGGCGGCGAGAGCCTCTCAATCCCGGCCGTCGAGAGCCCGGCGCAGAGCCTGGAAATCCCGCCAGCCGAGCCGCTTCTGCAGGGGCTGGCGCAGCAGATAGGCCGGGTGCAGGGTCGGCAAGGCCCTGATCTCCCGCCCATCCTCGGTCTTGTAAGTATACCAGCGGCCGCGGGTGCGCAGAATACCATCCTTGAGGCCGAGCAGGTTCTGGGCGGCGGGCCCGCCGAGGCAGAGCAGGATCTCGGGGGATGCCAATTCGATCTGCCGCGCGATGAACGGCTTGCAGATGGCGATTTCCTGCGGGGTCGGCGTGCGGTTGCCCGGCGGGCGCCAGGGTACGATGTTGGCGACGTAGACCTGGGTGCGGTCGAGCCCGATGGTCGCGAGCATGCGGTCGAGAAGCTGGCCGGACCGGCCCATGAAGGGCTTGCCGATTCGATCCTCATCCGCGCCGGGCGCTTCGCCCACCAGCATGACGCGGCCTTCCGGATTGCCGTCCGCGAATGCGAGGTTCTTGGCCGAGAACTTGAGGGCGCAGCCGTCGAAGCCTGCGAGAATCGCCTCGAGCTCCTCCAGGGATTGCGCATGGCGCGCCTGCTCCCGGGCCATGCCGGCCACCTCTTCCGGAGCGCTCGCCGCCGCCTTCGGCAACGCGCGCGGGGAGGGGGCGGATGAGGCGGGAGACGCTTTGGATGGGGCAGGCTGAGCCGTTGCCTTGGCCTGAGTGCGCTCGGGCTTGGGCTCGGCAAAACGGTTGTGCGGGGTCTCGTCGAGCGCAAGATCCACCCCCGCCTCGACGTGGAAGTCGAGGAGCGCCTGTAGAGCGTCACGGTCGGAAGGGAGATCCTGCATGGATCGTATGTAAGCATTCCGAGGACTGTGGACAACTCGGACCTGCGTGGGACCCGACGTTCTTTCCGTCACGGGATCAAATCGAACAGCGTCGGGCTCTCGTCGCGTCTGGCGCCTTCGATGGCAAGGAGGCGGCGCTTGGTCGTGGCGCCGCCATTGGCCGAGAAGCCCCCGAGCTTGCCGCCCGCTGCGACGACCCGGTGACAGGGGACGATGATGGCGAACGGATTGCGCCCGAGCGCCTGACCGATGGCCCGGGCGTTGTCGATGCCGAGCCGGGCCGCGACCTCGCCATAGGTCAGAACGCGGCCCGGTGGGATGCCTCGGGCGATCTCGTAGACGCGGCGGTCGAAGTCCGTCAGGCCGTCCATGTTCAGAGGAACAGACGAGAGATCACGTGCTTCACCCTGCAGCAGGGCGGTGACATCGGCGATGACGTCCTGGATGTCCAAGGGTGGCGCGGTTTCGACGATTGCGGGAAAGCGCTTGGCGAGGCGGCCACGCGTCAGGGTCTCATCGTCTTCGGGAAGCTGAAAGCCGATGACGCCGCGCCCATTCCAAGCCAGGCCGCAGAGCCCGATGGAAGTCTCGAAAAGTGTGTAGAACGCCGCATTGTCGGACGGATGATCCTGCATGCTCTTTTGTAAACCTCCCGAGTTCGCCGAACAACCTGCCGCAGTTTTCTCGTCTCCCCATTCCAGTCCTGTTGGCGTGAGCCGAGCCGCTCCCCTCAGAGCGGACGGTATTCATTGGGTTTTGGCATAACCTTATGCGGAAAGAGAACTTTCGGCTTCACCGCAATGAAG
This sequence comes from Microvirga calopogonii, assembly GCF_003347665.1. Lineage (GTDB taxonomy): Bacteria > Pseudomonadota > Alphaproteobacteria > Rhizobiales > Beijerinckiaceae > Microvirga > Microvirga calopogonii. The sequence continues at coordinate 1,741 of NZ_QDGA01000010.1, read as the reverse complement.
CTAGGAGAGGGATCTGACGAGAAAGACTTGAGAAATCGCGTAGATGGTTCATATGTGAACTGTCTGCTGTCGTCGAACGTTGCCGCTGCGTATCAGGAGGAAGCCATGTCCGATCTGCCTGCCCGTGAATCGATGGAGTTCGACGTCGTCGTCGTGGGGGCAGGGCCTGCCGGCCTGGCGACGGCGATCCGGCTCAAGCAGCAGGCGCTGGAGCAGGGCGCGGACATCTCGGTCGTGGTGGTGGAAAAAGGCTCCGAGGTCGGCGCCCATATCCTCTCCGGCGCGGTGATCGACCCTATCGGCCTCGACGCGCTCCTGCCGGACTGGCGCAATGATCCCGACCGGCCGCTCAAGACGCAAGTCACCGCCGACGAGTTCATGTATCTCGGCCACGCCGGCGGGGTGACGCTGCCCAACGTGTTCATGCCCAAGCTCATGAACAACCATGGCAACTTCGTCGGCTCGCTCGGCAACGTCGCCCGCTATCTCGGCCGCAAGGCCGAGGAGCTGGGGGTGGAGATCTATCCCGGCTTCCCGGCCGCCGAGGTGCTGGTCGAGGACGGCAAGGTGGTGGGCGTCGCCACCGGCGACTTAGGTATAGGCCGTGACGGCGAGCCCAATGCCAACTTCACCCGCGGCATGGAGCTGCGCGCCAAGTACACGATCTTCGGCGAAGGCGCGCGGGGCTCGCTGACCAAGCAGATGATCGAGCGCTTCGGCCTGAACCAGGGCCGGGATCACCAGAAATACGGCATCGGCATCAAGGAGCTGTGGCAGGTCAAGCCCGAGCACTTCCGGTCCGGCCTCGTGCGCCATTCCATGGGCTGGCCGCTGCCGAACAACGCGGGCGGCGGCTCCTGGCTGTACCATTTCGACGACAACCTGGTGTCCGTCGGCTTCGTGGTGCACCTGAACTACAAGAACCCGACCCTGTCGCCGTTCGACGAGTTCCAGCGCTTCAAGACGCACCCGATGGTGCGTGACGTGTTCGAGGGCGGAAAGCGCATCGGCTACGGGGCGCGGGCCATCATGGAGGGCGGCTGGCAGTCGGTGCCGCGCCTGTCCTTCCCGGGCGGCTGCCTGGTCGGCGACTCGGCAGGTTTCGTGAACGTGCCGCGCATCAAGGGCAGCCACAACGCGATCCTGTCGGGCATGCTCTGCGCCGACCACGTCTTTGCCGCCCTGCAGGCCGGGCGCGCCCGTGACGAGGTGGCGGCTTACGAGGAATCCTGGCGCGCCTCGCCCATCGGCTACGACCTCAAGCGGGTGCGCAACGTGAAGCCGCTCTGGTCGCGCTACGGCACGGCGGCCGGCGTGGCGCTCGGCGGGCTCGACATGTGGCTGACCGAGATCTTCGGCTGGTCGCCGTTCGGCACGATGAAGCACGGCAAGCCCGACTACGAGACCTTGCTGCCCCTCGATCAGGTCAAGCCGATCAAGTACGACCGGCCGGACGGGGTGCTGACCTTTGACAAGCTGTCCTCGGTGTTCCTGTCGAACACCAACCACGAGGAGGACCAGCCGGCCCACCTCAAGGTGAAGGACATGGGGCTGCAGAAGGCATCGGAGCTTGGGGTCTATGGCGGCCCCTCGCAGCGCTACTGCCCGGCGGGCGTGTACGAGTGGGTCGAGGGCGAGGGCGGACCGCGCTACCAGATCAACGCGCAGAACTGCGTCCACTGCAAGACCTGCGACATCAAGGATCCGAACCAGAACATCACCTGGGTCACCCCCGAAGGCG
>NZ_QDGA01000001.1 GCF_003347665.1 Microvirga calopogonii | reverse complement strand
GTGGCCATGCGCACCGAGATCAAGGCCCTGCACCAGCGCCTGAAGACCACCACCATCTACGTCACCCACGACCAGATCGAGGCCATGACCATGGCCGACAAGATCGTGGTCATGCACGACGGCGTGGTCGAGCAGGTCGGCGCGCCGCTCGAGCTCTACGACCGTCCGGCCAACCTGTTCGTGGCCGGCTTCATCGGCTCGCCGGCGATGAACTTCCTCAAGGGCCATCTGCAGGGCGGCCGGTTCGTGACCGCGAGCGGCATCACCCTGCCGGTGGCCAACGCCCCGGCGGCCTCGGACGGCCAGCCGATCATCTACGGCATCCGGCCCGAGCACTTCATGCTGGACGAGGCGAACGGGGTGCCGGCCGAGGTGGCGGTGGTCGAGCCGACCGGCTCGGAGACGCAGGTGTTCGCCAAGTTCGGCGGTTCGGACGTGGTCGGCGTGTTCCGCGAGCGCGTCGACGCGCAGCCGGGCCAGCAGATCCGCGTCACGCCCGATCCGCGCCTCGTCCACCTCTTCGACGAGCAGACCGGCAAGCGCCTCTGAAGCAAACATCGCGAGAAGGCGGCCCGCATCCGCGCGGCCGCCTTTTTTGTGAGACCGGCGAAACGGTCATGACTGGGGTGACGCGGCTGACCTGGATGGTCCGCAAATTTCGCCATAGGCCCCGGCACGGTGAAATCCGCAGAAGGGGAGGCGGTCATAGACGTCTTGGTGATCGGCGCGGGAGTCGTGGGGCTTGCTGTCGCGCGGGCGCTCGCTCTGCGCGGCCATAGCGTGATCGTTGCGGAAGCGACCGCCGGCATCGGCAATGGCGTGTCCTCGCGCAACAGCGAAGTCATCCATGCCGGCATGTATTATCCCTCAGGCTCCCTGCGGGCGCGTCACTGCGTCGAGGGGCGGCGAATGCTCTATGCCTTCTGCGAGAGCCACGGCGTGCCTCATGCGAAATGCGGCAAGCTGATCGTTGCCACCAATGATCTCGAACAGGCCAAGATCGAGGGCATCTACGAGCAGGGACTGGCGAACGGCGTCGAGGGGCTTGCCTACCTGACGGCCGAGGAAGCGCGAGCCCTCGAACCGAACCTCGCCTGCACGGGTGCCGTGCTGTCGCGGGAAACGGGAATCATCGACAGCCATGCCCTCATGCTCGCGCTGCAGGGCGATCTCGAGAGTGAAGGCGGCGTCATCGCCTTCCATGCTCCCGTGGAACGCATCGCCCGCAACGGTCCCGGATGGGACGTGCATGTCGGCGGACCGGAGCCGACTGAACTGACTGTCGACGCGGTGATCAATGCGGCGGGTCTCGGCGCGCAGGCGCTCGCCCGCGCGACGGAAGGCTACCCGGCGGATCGCGTGCCGCCGCTTGTTCTTGCCAAGGGCAATTACTTCGGCTGCCTCGGCAAGCCCGCCTTTTCGCGCCTGATCTATCCGGCGCCCGTCGATGGCGGCTTGGGCACGCATGTGACGCTCGATCTTGCCGGTCGCATGCGCTTCGGGCCCGATGTGGAATGGATCGAGCGCGAGGAATACGAGGTCGATCCGCGCCGCGCCGAGAGTTTCTACGCCTCCATCCGCCGCTATTGGCCGGGCCTTCCCGACGGTGCCCTCGTGCCCGATTATTCCGGCATCCGCCCCAAGCTCACGGGCGCCGGCGAGAAGGCCGCCGATTTCATGATCGACGGCCCGGCCGAGCATGGATTGCCAGGGCTCGTCCACCTCTTCGGCATCGAGAGCCCGGGGCTGACCTCGTGCCTTTCGATCGCCGAGGACGTGGCGGAGCGATTGGGTGCTTAAAATTTCCCACTGTCATTCCGGGGCCGCGCAGCGGAGCCCGGAACCCATAACCGCCGACGATGCAGAAATGCACATGACGCCAAGCACCCATTCTTGAACCGTCGTGTTTATGGGTTCCGGGCTCGCCTCCGACGCCCCGGAATGACAATTGTGTGTGTCACCCCCTGAAGAAAATCAGCGTCAGCAGCAGGAAGGTCGGGATCAGGATCGCACCCGACCAGAGCAGATAGCCGAAGAAGCTCGGCATCTTCACGCCGCCTTCGCGGGCGATCGCGTAGACCATGAAGTTCGGTGCGTTGCCGATATAGGAGTTGGCGCCCATGAACACCGCACCGGCCGAGATCGCGCTGAGCGTCAGCGCGCCCGTCGTCATCAGCTTCTGCGGATCGCCGCCGGCGAGCTCGAAGAACACGAGATAGGTCGGCGCATTGTCGAGGAACGAGGACAGGCCCCCCGAGAGCCAGAAATAGGCCGCGTTGTTGGCGCTGCCGTCCGGGTTGGTCACGAGGGCGACGAGGGGCGCGAAGGCTCCGCCCGCGCCGGCCTTCAGCATGGCGAGCACCGGAATGATGGCGATGAAGATGCCGGCGAAGAGTTTTGCCACCTCCTTGATCGGCCCCCAGGAGAAGCCGTTCTCGATCCGGTTGGCCTTGGGCGTCGTCTTGAGCGAAATGATCGTGACCACGATCATGATGAGATCGCGCAGGGCATTGGCGAGTTCGATCTCCGCGCCGAGCACGGTCACGCGGCCGAGATTGGTGGTGGCGCTCATGAGGATGGCCGCGATGATGATGAAGATCAGCAGGAAGTTGATGCCGCCCGTGACTCGCACCGGATTGTCGGGCGTCGGATCGGGGCGCACGCGGCCTTCCTTCTTGTAGATGACGAGATCGATCGCGAAGAAGAGGACGAGCAGGAGAAGGCTGGCGAACAGCGTTTCCGGAAACAGATGCGTGGTGGTCCAGAAGAACTCGACGCCGCGCAGGAAGCCGAGGAAGAGCGGCGGATCGCCGAGCGGCGTGAGCGAGCCGCCGATGTTGGACACCAGGAAGATGAAGAACACGACCACATGCACGTTGTGCCGCCGGTCGTCGTTGGCGCGCATGATCGGCCGGATCATCACCATGGAGGCGCCCGTCGTGCCGATGAAGCTCGCGAGTATCGTGCCAATCGCCAGGAGGATCGTGTTGGTGCCCGGCGCGCCGTGGATGTTGCCGCGCACGAGGATGCCGCCCGCCACCGTGAACAGCGCCAGCAGCAGGAGGATGAACGGGATGTATTCGAGCAATGCCGTATGGGCGAGGGCATGGAGCGCCGTCGTCGGGCCGAAGGCCACCGCCATGGGGATCAGCACCAGCAGGCCCCAGGCCGCCGCGATCTTGCCCTGGTGATGCTCCCAGACATGCGGCGCCAGCAGGGGAAACAGCGCGATGGAGAGAAGAATGCCCGCGAAGGGCAGGGCCCAGGCGAAGCCGAGGCTCGCCCCGTCGAATTCCGCCGCGAAGGCTGCCTGAGGCAGGAGGATCAGCGCGGCAGCCGGCGCCAGGCTCGAGAGGCGAAGCATGTTGTCGAGTTCCCCATGCCGGCCCGGCCGGCGTTTTTTATCGGATGATTGCCGATGCTTTTATGGGAATACACGGAGTGTCGCAACGGCCCGCTGGGTCCGCCTCAACGATGCGCTCCTCCAAAAATGGAGCATCGGATTGGATCCCAAAAGTGCATCTCACTTTCGGGTCCGATGCTCTGGCCGTTAACCGGCTATTCACCATAAGTCAAAGATAGTACAACATCATTACAAGGACTTGTGGGCCAAGGGGTTGCCGTAAAGCCATGTGCCGCTTTCTCGCTTATCGGGGGGAGCCGATCTTCCTCGACGAACTCGTCTGCGCGCCGGCCCATTCGCTGGTTCATCAGTCCCTGCATGCGGTCGAGGCCAAGACGGAGACGAACGGCGACGGGTTCGGCATCGGCTGGTACGGGGAGCGCAGCGAGCCGGGTATCTACCGGGAGGTCCGCCCGGCCTGGTCCGACGAGAACCTGAGAAGCCTGTGCGAGCAGGTGCGATCAAAGCTCTTCTTCGCCCATGTGCGCGCCTCGACCGGCACCTCGACCACGCGGGCCAATTGCCACCCCTTCACCCATGGCCGTTATCTCTTCATGCACAATGGCCAGATCGGCGGATATGGACGCATCAAGCGGCGGCTGGAGAGCCTGATTCCCGACGAGCTCTACGACCGCCGCCTCGGCACCACCGATTCGGAGGCGATCTTCCTCCTCGCCCTCGCAAATGGATTGCCGGAGGACCCCGTGACCGCCATGGCGCGAACCCTCAAGCAGGTGCGCAGCCTGATGAATGAGGCCGGCATCGACGAGGCCCTGCGCTTCACAGCCGCCTTCACGGATGGCGAGAACCTGTGGGCCTATCGCTGGGCCTGCGATGCGAAACCGCCGACCCTCTATTTCCGCGAGATCGACGGCAACCTGCTCGTGGTCTCCGAGCCCATCGACGACAAGACCAGGGGCTGGCGCGAGGTGCCGAAGGGCTGCAGCCTCGTGGCGAAGGCCGGCAGCGTCACGGTCGAATGCCTGAACCAGGCCATGGGGCGCCTCGCCGCGTGACAGCGGAGTAGGCTGCTCTTCACGAGTTCAGGCTGTCGGCCGGCCGCGCGATCAGGGACATCAAGGCGCCTTTCAGCGCTTCCATCTGAAGTTCCGTCTCGGTGCGGGCCGATCCCTCGTCCGGGCTCCCCAAGGCTCTGAGCCGGGAATTCTCGGCGGCGAGCCGGTCGTTCTCGGCCATGAGGATCGCGATCTTCTCCTCGGCGATCCGAAGGCGGGCCTGGATCTCGTTGCGCTCCTGCTCGCGCAATTGCGCGCGGTCGCGCCACAGCCGGATCGCAACGCCTTCGGTCTCGTCGTTCATGGTCTGCTCCTGATCCCTTCCCAGACTCTACAGGCAGAGTGGAAGAATTGAGGCATGGCGCCATCCATTCCCGCCGAACCTTAAAAAGCGTTTAAAGCATCGGACGCGACTTCGAAGTCGCGTCCGATGCTTTAAGTTTTTGGTTCGACGCATCTTTTCACGCAAAACCGGTGCCCACTTTTGCGTTCGATGCCCTTATCCGTCCAGCTCGGGATAGTGGCGGAAGATGCCCTCCTCGTTGAACGGGATGCGCCGGGGGCTGTCGAGATAGGCCCTGATCCGCGGTCGCCGCGCGACGGCGGCATGCAGGGCGGCGACGCGCGGTGCGTCCTTCAAGGCGCGCTGCGTGGCCCTGGGGAAGGCATAGCTCAGTCCCTCCACGACCTGGAACAGGGACAGATCCACATAAGTCAGCGTGCGGCCGACGAGATGCGCGTCGCCGGCGGGATTGCGGGCGAGGATCGTCTCGAACCAGTTCAGGAACTTCGGGATCCGGCTTTCGCGGAATTCCTTGGACCGCCGGAGCGCCTCGTCCTTCTGGTCCTCGTAATAGAGACCGACGCCGACGGGATGATGGGTATCATGAGCCTCGGCGACGAAATCCGCGATGGTGAGCTGGATCTGGTGCGTCCAGAGCCCCCCGGCCGGATCCTTGGGGGCAAGGTCATGCCGCGCCCCGAGATAGAGCAGGATGGCCGCGCTCTGCCCGACGATCGTCTCGCCGTCCTTGAGAAAGGGCGGGGCGAAGGGCGGGTGCGCCGCGTGGTCCATCATCCGCATCATCGCGGCGAGACCCTTCGGTTCCCGGGCCACGTCGACATAGGCGGCCCCGGCCTCTTCCAGCGCGAGCCGCACGAATTCGCCACGCCCCTGGATGCTCGGCCAATAATAGAGTTCGTAGGACATGCTGATCTTCCTCCGGTGCTCCGACACAAAGGACGACAGGGCCGGAAGGGTTCCGTTCGCCGCGCATGGCGGAAGCGTCCATCAAGAATGCACACGTCGGCCGGGAAAGAAAAAGGGCGCCCTGCGGAGCAGGACGCCCTTGGAAGTCGGGTCCAGCCCGAGGAACAGGCCGGAGCGCAGCTTAGATGACGAAGAAGTCCTTGTGGGTCATCTTCAGGTTCTTGGACAGCGTGGCGATCTTGATCTGCGCCGCGCCGCCGGTGCCGTCGGCGTCGTAGTACAGAACGCCCTTCTTGCTGTCGTAGATGATCCGGTCGTCTTTGTCGTGCGCCTTCGCGCCCTTGTAGAAGTGCTTGCTCGCCATCCCCTTCGGCTTCGTGAGCGTGCCGGAGGGCGTGACCTTGAAGTACTTGTTCTCCAGGTAGATCGAGTCGTCGGCGACGTTGAAGTCGGTGATCACATCGACGTTCTTCGACTTGTTCGGCTTGGTGTCGAACACGAAGATGTCGCGGCCCGAACCGCCCGTGAGGATGTCGCTGCCATCGCCGCCGTGGATGCGGTCGTTGCCAGCCCCGCCGTTCAGGTTGTCGTTGCCGTTGCCGCCGTAGAGGATGTTGGCGCCGTCGTTGCCGGTGAACGTGTTGTTCCCGTCATTGCCCGTGAGCGTGATGTCGATGGCTCCGACGCCCGTGATGTTCTCGATGGCGTCGAGGCGGCCGATGTCGTAGTTCACGGCGAGGTACACCGTGTCGACACCGGAGGTGTCTTCGATCTGGTCGTTGACGTCGTCGATGTAGTAGGTGTCGTTGCCCGCGCCGCCCTTCATCACGTCGGCTCCGGCTCCGCCGTTCATCACGTCGTCGCCATTGCCGCCAACGATGCTATCGTTGCCGTCGCCGCCGACGAGGTTGTCGTTGCCATCGCCGCCGTCGATCGTATCGGCGCCGAAGCCCCCGGTGATCACGTCGTCACCAGCGCCGCCATCGAGCTTATCGTTGCCGTCGCCGCCGTCGAGGTTGTCGCTGCCCGCGCCGCCGCTGATCACGTCGGCACCGGTTCCGCCGTCCAGCACGTCGTTGCCGTCGCCGCCATCGAGGTTGTCGTCGCCGCCCGCGCCGCGCAGGGTGTCGTCGCCGCCCGCGCCGACGATCTGGTTGGCTGCCTCGTTACCGACGATGAGGTTGTTGCTCTCGTTGCCGGTGAGGTTGATGGCGGCCGAGCCCGTGGCGAAGAGGTTCTCGATGAATGCGTAATTGGCGAGCGAGTAGGTCGCGTCGCTATAGACCGAGTCGGTTCCGCCGCCGGCGCCTTCCACGAGCGTCGTGCCGGCCTTGACGAAGTACACGTCGTCGCCCGTGCCGCCCTGCAGCGTGCTCGCGCCATCGCTGCCCGTGAGCGTGTCGCCGAAGTTCGAGCCGATGATATGCTCTATGCTCGTGAAAGTGTCCCCAGCAGCCTCTCCGAACGTGCCCTTTCCGGTGCTAAGATCTGCGGAGATGCCTCCAGCAGCGTACTGATACGAAGCAATGTCATGTTCTGCGCCGCCGTCAAGACTATCGCTACCGAGACCCCCGATGAGAACGTCATTGCCGTCAGCACCTTTGAGGGTGTCGTCGAAATCCGATCCCACATAGATGTCTGCCGTCTTTGTTCCTTCGACTGTCACACCTGTCTGTCGAGCGTCAACGATGGTGCTGGAAACTTGCCCATTTCCGACAGTCGGATCGAGCCAGGAAATCGCCAGCCGGCCGTCCTGCATCTCAGAGATCGTAGGAAAGTTTTGTGCGCCGATGCTGTCGTTTGCAGCGCTCGCGTTCACCCTAATGGGATCGCCGATTGCAACGCCGCTCGCATTGAATACGCGTACGAAAACATCGCCAAAATCCGTACGCCCATCTGCGTCCGGGGTCGACGGCTGAGCAATATAAGTAACCGCAAAGCCACCGCCTCGTAGCGCCGTCACGCTCGCGAAATCACCAGTGCTCGGCTTTGCTGCAGTGGAGATTTCAATAACGGTTGGTGTCGTATTCGGTCCAGAATAAAGACGTGCAAAGATCCCAGCAGCACCGAAATCGGTTACCACAACGAATGAACCATTCGGATTTCCTGCATCATTCTTAAGCGCCGCGACATCTGCGGCATAGGCGCCTGTGATTCCGACTGCCGCATCCGAAACATTCGTTCCGTTTACCAGCTTTAGCCCTACCGTTGTGCCGACCCTGTAAGAGACAAGATGTTGAGCGCCACCTAGCCAAGTCACTTCTGGCTCAGAAGCGGCACCATCAAATACGTCGACGGTGCTGTCAGCGGCCCCGGAGCCCATGCCTGCCGTTGAGAACAGAGCCAGTTTGATTTTGGTGCCTTCCTGGTAGACAGCGGACCAACCACGCTGACTGTTCCCTCCAAGAGAGAAAGTGCGCTCTGCTGGAGCTGGCGCGGACAGACTGTCGAAGCCCCCGACAGCTCCGAGCGTTGATCCATCTGCTTTGAATGCCCGCCAGTTATAAGCGTAAGCATTGGTGCCATTCGGCGAAACCCAACTGATGACAAAGCCGCCTTCATCGCCGTATGCCTAGACATCAGCATTCAACGAGCCTGAGGGAGATACGATTGATTGAACATCGCCAACTTTCGCCCCATGGCCGTTGTATACTTGGTACTTCATCGTCGTGAGGCTTTCGCGCCAAGTCACGACATAACCGCCATTTCCAAGCATTGTCATTGTTGTGCGGTCGATGTCAGTGCCCGAGAAGCGTACGACGTCTTCGGTGCGCCAAATTTTCGGTTGGACAGCCATTGTATATTCTCCTGAGAGGCGCATGCGCCGAATGATGAGAGATTTTGTGCCCCGCCGAGCTTGGACTCGTCGGTGGCTACAGGCGTGGAGAACCCGGCCTTGGCCGGATCCGATGAAAGCAAGAGTGAGCTTTGCCCTGTCGTGTCTTCGTTCAGACCCCGCTCTCTCGACCCGCAGCCGTTCAGGCTGCCGATTCAGCGGAGCGATTTACGTAACGCTATATTGCTAGAGATTCGGCCCCACAACTCTCCGTTCGGAGAGGATGTGCCGCTAGGGAAGGTGCGGTTTGATCCCACGGTTCGGCTTGATGTCACCTAAGTGACTGGTCTTGCTTCAGGAAAGCCGTTGCTGGCTGTGGCGGACAGTAATCTCCCGCCGAAGCTTGGCTGTGTGCTGAAGCACATGCCGTGTCCTTGCGCCCGTGGGAGCCATTAGCGGCAGGAGTCGGATCGCTTGTCGATGCCGAGGCTTGTCGTGGAAATTCCACCCGGACGCGCACCGTCCCTCTCTCTGCCGTGCGAAAGAGGGGATGAGCGCTCGGCGTCCATCCTCTCCCCGTCATGGCCGGCCTTGTGCCGGCTATCCACGTCTGCCGGGTCACCCCCACAGCCCTCATCCTGAGGAGGTCGCTGTGCGACCGTCTCGAAGGACGAGGGCGTCTCCCGTGCACGCTGGAGGATCCTTCGAGACGCCGCTTGCAGCGGCTCCTCAGGATGAGGTCGGAGAGGCGGTGAGGACAATCTCATGTTCTTACTTTGTTCTTGACAGCGGGCGCAATCTTGGCTATATCATTGTGTAGATCTGCTCTGACGAGGGGCGCGCTCGCGAGGCGTCGCAGTGTGGGAGCAGGCACGGTCCCGCCGCAGGTCTCGCAAGCCTGTGGTCGCGGGAGGTCGACCTTGGCCCTGCCAGCTGGTCCACCTGAAAAGAACCGTGCGCGAAGCGGCCGTCCGGCTCTTCCATCAACACACCAGAAGCGAGCCGGGCTGCCACTCGCGCCACCCTCGAACCCTGACGGCTCGCAGCTCACGCTGCGGGCCCGCAGGTGCTGGCTCTTTGACAGAGATGCATCCGCCGCCAGGAATCGGTCACGCGACGTCAAGGCCATCCAGGGCCAGTCGCTCCAACGCGTCTCCCTCCAGGCGCAGATGCCTGTGATGCAGGTCCCGCATCCCGATTCGCTCGTAGAAGGACAGTGCGGGCCTGCCGTCCTCGACGAAGAGTTCGATCCGGATCCAGTCTCGCTCCAGCGCGATCCGGGCGACGCCCGCCATGAGCGCCTGTGCGGCTCCGGAACGGCGCGCCTCCGGCAGCACATAGAGGGCATGCACGATGCCCATGGGCTTGCCGCGCCATCCGGCATAACCCCGAAAGAACGAAACGAAGCCGATGGGCCGACCGTCGCGCTCGGCGATCAGGGCCGGGGACGATGCCCTCTCAAGTCATGGCCGGCCTTGTGCCGGCCATCTCGATAAGTAAGGCTCGGCGCTTCAAGCAATCGGGATCACCGGCACAAGGCCGGTGATGACGTCGAGGTGCATTCAAACGGAAGAGTGTGCCGGCATCACCCGACACGGCCTTCCGCACGAGAACCGAGGATGCCGCCATATGGATGATCCCGCGAGTCCGTTGCCCTAATGCGCTTCGTCCCAGTTCTGCGCCGCGCGCGCTTCCACGGCGAGCGGGACTTTCAGCGATACGGCCGGGAACGGCGCTTCGGTCATGACGCGGGAGATCACCGGCAGCGCGGCGTCGACCTCGTCGTCGGGGACCTCGAACACCAGTTCGTCGTGCACCTGCAGCAGCATGCGGGCGGAGAGGCGCTCGGCCTTCAAGGCATCCTCCATGCGCACCATGGCGCGGCGGATGATGTCGGCGGCGGTGCCCTGGATCGGCGCGTTGATCGCCTGGCGTTCCACGCCCGCGCGCTCCGACGGATTGCTCGACTTGATCTGCGGGTAATGGCACACGCGACCGAACAGCGTCGTCACGTAGCCCTTCTCCTTACAGAATTTCTTCGTCTGGTCCATGTAGTTGCGGATGCCGGGGAACTGCTCGAAATACTGCTTGATGAAGGCGGAGGCTTCCGCGTTGCCGATGCCGAGGCGCGTGGCGAGGCCGAAGGCCGAGATGCCATAGATGATGCCGAAATTGATGGTCTTCGCCTGGCGGCGCAGGTCGCCGGTCATCTGGTCGAGCGGCACGCCGAACATGGCGGAGGCCGTCGCCGCGTGAATGTCGATGCCTTGCGCGAAGGCTTCCTGCAATTGCGGGATGTCGGCGATATGCGCGAGCAGCCGCAGCTCGATCTGGCTGTAATCGGCCGAGATGATCTTGTGCCCTTCCGGCGCGATGAAGGCGGTGCGGATCTTGCGGCCGGCTTCCGTGCGGATCGGGATGTTCTGCAGGTTCGGATCGGACGACGAAAGACGACCCGTCGTCGTGGCGGCAAGCGAGAACGAGGTGTGCACCCGCTTCGTCTCGGGATGCATGTGCTCCTGCAGCGTATCCGTATAGGTGGATTTCAGCTTGGAGAGCTGGCGCCATTCGAGGATCTTCGCGGGCAGCTCGTGGCCGGCCTGCGCCAGCTCGTCGAGGAGAGTCGCGGGCGTGGCCCATTGGCCGGACGGCGTCTTCTTTGCGCCGGGCAGGCCCATCTTGCCGAAGAGAATGTCGCCGATCTGCTTGGGCGAGCCGAGGGCGAATTTCTCGCCCGCCATCTCGTGAATCTCGTCCTCCAGCCGCGCCAGCGTCTGGGCGAAGTCGCCCGAAAGGCGGCTCAGGATCTGCCGGTCGACCATGATGCCACGCATCTCCATGCGGGCGAGCGTGTCGACCATGGGACGCTCCAGCGTCTCGTAGACGGTGGCGCGGTGCTCGGCGGCGAGGCGCGGCTTCAGGAGCTGCCACAGGCGCAAGGTGACATCCGCGTCCTCCGCCGCGTAAGCCGTGGCCTTGGAGATTTCCACCTTGTCGAAGGTCACCTTGTTCCGGCCTGTGCCCGCCACGTCGGAGAAGCTGATGGGAGAGTGGCCAAGGTGGCGGCGCGAGAGCTCGTCCATGCCGTGCGAGCCCTTGCCCGCGTCGAGCACGTAGGAGATCAGCATCGTGTCGTCGAAGGGCTGCACCTCGATCCCGTGGCGCTTCAGCACGACCCAGTCGTATTTCAGGTTCTGGCCGATCTTGAGAACGGACGGATCCTCCAGCAGCGGACGGAGGACGTCGAGGGCTTCGGTGACGGGGATCTGGCCCTTCACGAGCCCGCCGCCGAAGAGATCCGATTCATCGCGGTGCTGCAGCGGCACGTAGCAGGCCTTGCCCGCTTCCAGGGCCAGCGAGAAGCCGACGAGATCGGCGCGGGTCGCGTCGAGATCGCTCGTCTCCGTATCGACGGCGACGAAGCCCTGCTCCCGTCCGAGCGCGACCCATTCCTTCAGGCGCTCCAGGCTCGTGACGGTCTCGTAAGCCGTCACGTCGAAGGGCACGGAGGATGCTTCCGTCGCGCGCTTTCCCGCAAGCTGCGAGGGCGTGCCGATTCCCTCGACGGGCTTGCGCAGGCTCGCGGTCTCCGGCAGATCGAGGCCGGCGAAGGGATCGACCTCGCCCGCAGCGGCATCGGCCTTCCCGAAGAACGGCACGGCATCGTCGGTGGGCGCGGTCACGCCGGTGCCCGCGCCGTTGCGCTCCCAGCGGATCGCCTCGCCGCCGGGCATGAGGCGCGGGTCGGGCGTAATGGCGGCCGGGTCCGCCTCGTAGAGTTCCGCCACCCGCCGGGTGAGCGTGCTGAACTCCATGGCCTTCAGGAAGCCGATCAGCGTTATCGGATCGGGCTCGGGGACGCGCAGGTCGTCGAGAGGCACCGGAACCGGAGCCTCGCAATCGAGCGTCACGAGCTTCTTGGACAGGCGCGCCGATTCCGCGTTGTTGATCAGGGTTTCGCGTCGCTTGGGCTGCTTGATCTCGGGGGCGCGCTCCAGCAGGGTTTCGAGGTCGCCGTATTCCTTGATCAGCTGGGCTGCGGTCTTCAGGCCGATGCCCGGCACGCCCGGCACGTTGTCGGAGGTATCGCCCATGAGGGCCAGCACGTCGCCGATCTTCTCCGGCGGAATGCCCTCCCACTTCTCGGTGACGGCGGCCTCGTCCAGGTTGCGTTCGGGCCGGTAGCCCGGCTTGCCCTTGGAGCCCGATTCGAAATCGTAGAAGCACACCTTCGGCCCCACGAGCTGCATCAGGTCCTTGTCGGACGAGATGATGAGCACGTCCGCCCCGCGGGCCTTCGCCTGCTGCGTATAGGTGGCGATCAGGTCGTCGGCCTCGTAGCGCTGCAGCTCCACGGGCTCGAGCCCGAAGGCCCGGATCGCCTCGCGCATGATCGGCATCTGGACCTTCAGGTCCTCGGGCGCGTCCGGCCGGTGGCCCTTGTAATCCTCGTAGAGCTCCTTGCGGAAGGAACCCTCGGACTTGTCGAGCACGATGGCGAGATGCGTCGGCTTCAGGCCGGCCGCTCCGTCGCGCATGAACTGCAGGAGCTTGGACACGAAAAGCCGCACGGCTCCCGTCGGCATCCCGTCCGATGAGCGGGCATTGTACTTCTGGTCCTGGTTCATGGACTGGAAGTAGGCCCGGAAGATGAAGGAGGAGCCGTCGACGAGGAAGACGTGGTCGCCGGCTTGGACGGGACGGGAGGAAGCCATGGGTCTCGTAGGGTGAGAAAATCGACCCGTTACAGATAGTGTTTTTGAACGCTGATGGCTACGTCTGCGGCGGGTTTATGCAGCCTTGAGGCGGGCGAGATCCAAGTCGAGTTCGCGCAGGGCCTGGATGACCACCCCCTCCGTCAACAGGTCCATGGAGGATTCCACCACATGGATGGCGGCGAGCGCCCGCAGCTCGGGAATGGTCTGCGATTCGAGCGCCGCCTCGAAGGAGGGGCGCAGCAGGTCCATCGCCCTGGTGCCGGGACCGCAGATGACGATGTGGTCGGGCTCCAGCGTCTGGATCAGGATGGCGACCGCATCGCCCAGAACCTCGCCGGCAGCCTGGAAGAGATTAAGCAGGGCGGGATCGCCCGCCCTGGCCTGGTCGACGATGGATTCCATGGCGTCCTCGCCCGGCAGCAGCAGGGTCGGGGCGGGGCGGTGGTCGATGAGCTGCGCGTCCCGGTGCATGGCATAATCGGCGAGATAGGCCTCGATGCAGCCGCGCCCGCCGCAGCGGCATTGCGGACCGCTCCGGCGCAGGCGCACATGGCCGAACTCGCTGCCGCCGAAACGGGCCCCACGATAGAGCTCACCCTGGATGAGAAAGCCGAGACCCACGCCGTCTCCGATCATCAGGCAGGCGGTGCGCCCGGAGCGCAGGTCCGAGTTCCGCTGCGTGATGGCAAAGGCCATGGCGCTGGCGTCGTTCTCGATGAGGACGGGCTTGCCGAGTCTTTCGCCGAGGCCCGAGGCCAGCGGCAGGTCGCGGGTGCCGAGCACCGGGCTCCAGGCGACGATTCCGTCCCGCGTGTCCACATAGCCCTGGCAGGCGAGGCCGATGGCCTTCACATCGTGGGCGCCTGTCTCCTGGGCGAAGGCCGTAATCGTGTCCGCCAACACGTCCATCAGCTCTTCGGCCCCGAGGTTACGCAAGGGGCGCTCGACATGGCGGCTGGCCCGGTTGTGCCCGGCACTGTCCACGAGCCTCAGCTCGATGCGGTTGAAGCCGGTCCAGACGCCGATCACGGAGCCGAGGGTTTCTGCAAAGTAAAGACGTGTCTTGGGCCGTCCGCGAATCAGGCCGGCGGCTGGATCGGATGCCTCTTCCGCCACCAGGATTCCCTCATCCAAGAGGCTCGCCGTCAGTTCGGAAACACTCGCCGGGCTCATGCCCAGATGCTGGCCGATCTCCACCCGCGCCATGGGTCCTTCGCGGCGCAGGGCATCGAGCAGGCGCCGCCGGGCCGTTTCACGAGGGGAGAGAGGAATCGGGGTGATCGCGGTCATTTGTTCGGTCTCTGAATAAAACAATTCCAATGTGATTGCATATCACACGAAAAGATAAGCCCGGGGGTGCTTGAAGGTGGCAATGGCTGAGATAATTATTTCCCCGCTCGAACTATAAAGCATGGCAGAGCGAGCCTTATCGTCGGTCCTGCCGGACTGACAGCCTGTCATGAGCCACGGACCTGCAAGGGAACGCAAGGTCCAGGAGGAAGCCAATGCTATCGAAGAAACATGCACTGATCAGCCTTGCCGCTCTGGCTCTGTCCGCCACCGCCGCCTTCGCCCAGAAGGGCCCGGTCGTCGGCGTCAGCTGGTCGAATTTCCAGGAAGAGCGCTGGAAGACCGACGAAGCCGCCATCAAGGCCGCCGTTGAGAAAGCCGGTGGCACCTATGTGTCGGCGGATGCGCAATCCTCGCCCGCCAAGCAGCTCACCGACATCGAGAGCCTGATCTCCCGCGGTGCCAAGGCGCTGATCGTGCTCGCTCAGGATTCCGACGCCGTGCGCCCGGCTGTCGAAAAGGCCATTGCGGAAGGCATAGCGGTCGTCGGCTACGACCGTCTCATCGAAATCCCGCAGGCCTTCTATCTCACCTTCGACAATGTCGAGGTCGGCCGTCTCCAGGCCCGCGAAGTGCTGAAAGTAAAGCCCGAGGGCAACTACGCCTTCATCAAGGGCTCGGGCTCCGACCCGAACGCCAACTTCCTGTTCCAGGGTTCGATGGAAGTGCTTAAAGGCGCCATCGATGCCGGCAAGATCAAGAACGTGGGTGAGGCCTACACGGATGGCTGGCTCCCCGCCAATGCGCAGCGGAACATGGAGCAGTTCCTCACCAAGAACAACAACAAGATCGATGCGGTGATCGCCGCCAATGACGGCACCGCCGGCGGCGCCATCGCGGCTCTCGCCGCGCAGGGGCTGGCCGGCTCCGTGCCGGTCTCCGGTCAGGACGCCGACAAGGCGGCTCTGAACCGCGTCGCCCTCGGCACCCAGACCGTGACGGTCTTCAAGGATGCCCGCGAACTCGGCCGCAACGCCGCCGAAATCGCCGTGCAGCTCGCAGGCGGCAAGAAGCTGAGCGAGATCCAGGGCGCGAAGCCTTGGAACCTCGGCCCGAAGAAGCAGAACATGACCGCTCTCTTCCTCACCCCCGTGGCGATCACGAAGGACAACCTCGACGTGGTCATCAAGGCCGGCTGGGCGTCCAAGGAAGTGGTCTGCCAGGGCGTGAAGGCCGGCACCGTGAAGGCCTGCAACTAACTCAAGCATTGTCATTCCGGGGCGCGCCAATGGCACGAGCCCGGAACCCATGACCGCGAGCATTGAAAGATTGGGCGCAAGTTCGATCGTCTCTCTTTGAGATCTCGCGTGTATGGGTTCCGGGCTCCGCTACGCGGCCCCGGAATGACAGTTTTTCATGAGACTTTTCATTTGTCTTTCAGCGTGACGTCATGACCGCACCCGTTGCCACGACTGCCCCGCCGCCTCCGAGCACTGCTTCCGGCTCGCTCCTCTCGAAACTCGAAATCGACGTCCGCATGCTCGGCATGCTGGCGGCGCTCGCCGTGATCTGGATCGGATTCGACATTCTCTCCGGCGGCGTGTTCCTGACACCCCGCAACCTCTGGAACCTGTCGGTCCAGACGGCCTCCGTGGCCGTCATGGCGACCGGCATGGTGCTCGTCATCGTCACGCGCAACATCGACCTGTCTGTCGGGGCGATCCTCGGCGTCGTCGGCATGATCATCGGCGTCGCGCAGGTGCAGTGGCTGCCGGCCTATCTCGGCCTCGAGCATTGGCTGACGGCGCCCCTCGCCGTGCTGATCGCGCTCGTGGCCGGCGGGCTCATCGGCCTGTTCCAGGGCTGGCTCATCGCCTATCTCGGCATTCCCTCCTTCATCGTCACGCTGGGCGGCCTGCTCGTGTGGCGCGGCGCGGCCTGGTGGGTCACGACGGGCCAGACGGTCGCCCCCATGGATACCCGCTTCAAGGCCTTCGGCGGCGGCGTGGAAGGGGCGCTCGGCGCCACGGCCACGTGGATCATCGCGGCGATCGCCTGCGGCCTCGTCATCGTGGGCCTGGGCCTGACACGCCGCCGTCGCCTGCGCTTCGGCTTCCCGGTGCGTCCCGGCTGGGCCGACGCGGTGATCGCCGTCGTCACTTGCGGGGCCGTTCTGGCAACGGCTGCGATCTTCAATGCCTATCCCATGCCGATGGGATCGGCCCGGGCCTGGGCCGAGGCCCGCGGCATCGCGTGGCCCGATGGCGGCCTGTTCATCTCGCAGGGCGTCGCCCTGCCGGTGCTGATCGCCATCGTGGTCGGGCTCGTCATGACCTTCATCGCCACGCGCCGGCGCTTTGGCCGCTACGTCTTCGCCATCGGCGGCAATCCGGAGGCGGCCGAGCTGTCGGGCATCAACACCCGCTGGACGCTCATGAAGGTGTTCGGCCTCATGGGTCTCCTGTGCGGCATCTCCGCCTGCATTTCGACCGCGCGCCTGAATGCGGCTACGAACGCGGCCGGGACCCTCGACGAGCTTTACGTGATCGCGTCCGCCGTGATCGGCGGCACGTCGCTCGCGGGCGGCATCGGGACGATTGCGGGCGCGATGCTCGGGGCTCTCGTCATGCAGTCGCTGCAATCGGGCATGGTGCTGCTCGGCGTCGATACGCCCTTGCAGAACATCGTCGTCGGCGCGGTGCTCGTGCTGGCGGTCTGGGTCGACAGCCTCTATCGCCGTCGCATCAAGTAAGGAGGCGCATCATGCACACCAATGGAACGACGCCTCTCGTCGAGATGCGCAACATCTCCATCGCCTTCGGCGGCATCAAGGCCGTGGACGGCGTGTCCGTCGATCTCCGCCCCGGCGAGGTGGTGGGCCTGCTCGGCCATAACGGTGCGGGCAAGTCGACGCTGATCAAGATCCTGTCCGGCGCCTACAGGCCGGATTCAGGCGAGATCTACGTCAACGGCCAACATGCCGACATCTCGACGCCGCGCGATGCGAAGCGCTACGGCATCGAGACGATCTACCAGACGCTCGCGCTCGCCGACAATATCGATGCTGCCGGCAACATCTTCTTGGGAAGAGAAGTGCTGACGCCCTATGGGACCCTGGATGACGCGACGATGGAAGCCGAGACCCGCAAGGTCATGGCGCGCCTCAACCCGCATTTCCGCCGTTTCAAGGAACCGGTGAAGGCGCTCTCCGGCGGCCAGCGCCAATCCGTGGCGATCGCGCGCGCGATCTACTTCAATGCGCGCGTTCTCATCATGGACGAGCCGACGGCCGCGCTCGGCCCCGCCGAAACGCAGCAGGTGGCCGACCTCGTGCTGCAGCTGAAGAAGGAAGGCATCGGCATCTTCCTCATCAGCCACGACATCCACGACGTGTTCGGCCTCGCCGACCGGGTGAGCGTGATGAAGAATGGCAAGCTCGTGGGTTCCGCCAATGTGCAGGACGTCACGCAGGACGAGGTTCTCGGCATGATCATCCTCGGCAAATGCCCGCCCGGAGCAACCCCAGGACCGGGCGCGAGCTGATTGCCATTGCGTCATCCCGGACGGGGCGGTAGCGAAGATCCGGGATCGAATGCAGGATAAAGTGCCGTTCTCGTAAAATGACCCCGGGTCCTGCTGCGCAGCCCCGGAATGACAGCAGGCTCATTGGAATAAGGTGGATATTGATGACCCAGACCATCTACGGCTCCCTGAAGGGCAAGACAGTTCTCATCACCGGCGGCGCCAGCGGCATCGGTGAGAGCATCGCGCGTTCGTTCCATGCGCAGGGCAGCAAGGTCGCGATACTCGACTACAATGCCGAGGCCGGACAGGCTCTGGCGAAGGAACTGGGCGAGCGCGTGCATTTCGAGCACAGTGACGTGCGCGACATCCCGGCCTTCCAGGCGGCGATCCGCCGCGCGAGCGATGCGCTTGGACCGATCACGATCCTCGTCAACAACGCCGCGCGCGACGACCGTCACACCATCGATCAGGTGACGCCGGAATATTGGCGCGAGCGGTTCGCCACCAACCTCGACCACCAGTTCTTCGCCGCGCAGGCGGTGCTGCCGGACATGGAGAAGGCGGGGGGCGGCTCGATCATCAACATGGGTTCGACGAGCTACATGGTGAGCGACGATTCCTTCGCAGCCTACAAGACGGCGAAATCCGCAGCGGTCGGCCTCACCCGCGCCCTGGCGCGCGAGCTCGGCCCGAAGAACGTCCGCGTCAACTGTCTGGTGCCCGGCTGGATCATGACCCAGCGCCAGATCGACCTGTGGCTCACGCCGGAAGGCGAGAAGGAGCTGCTCAAGCGCCAATGCGTGAAGCGTAAGCTCGTGCCGCAGGACATCGCGAACTTCGCTCTGTTCCTCGGCTCGGACGATTCCAGCGCCATGTCGGCGCAGACCTATCTCGTGGACGGCGGCTGGGTCTGATCTTCAGCCTCGTGAGGCGTCATTCCCGACGGCAATAGTCAATCCGGAATCGTTGATTACGTGCTCTTCCGTCATGGCCGGGCTTGTCCCGGCCATCCCGTTTCTGTGACGCGCCGCGCCTCAATTGATCGGGATCAACGGCACAAGGCCGGTGATGACGTGGAGGGTGTCATCACAGATAGCGTTCGCTGCGACGGCGTGTGAGATTAGGCCCTTGAGCCTGCACCGACCGGTGCAGCCTCCACCCGGGCGGCTTCCTCTTTCTCCGCAACCGTCTTCATCGTGTCCCGTCGGATGATCAGGCACAGGATCACCAACGGAATGGCGATGGTGGCGGTGCCGGTGAAGAGGGCCGGATAGCCGAAATTCTCCACCACCGCACCCGACGCTCCACCGATGAGCTTGCCCGGCAGGGCATAGAGCGAGCTGAGAAGCGCGTATTGCGTTGCGGCAAATCCGGGGGAGGTCAGGCCCGACATATAGGCGACGAGGGCCGAGCCCGCGAAGCCGCCGGCGAAATTGTCGACGCTGATGGCGAGCGTCAGGCCCCAGAGCGTCGCGTGTCCGGAGGCGAGCCACGAGAACATCAGGTTCGATCCGGCTGCAATGACGGCGCCGATGAGCAGGGTCCACCACAGGCCGATGCGGGTAAGCGCCAGTCCGCCGGCAAAGGCACCGATGATGCCGATCCAGACTCCGTAGAGCTTCGACACGTTGGCAATGTCGGCCTTGCTGAAGCCCAGGTCGATGTAGAGGGGATTGGCCATGATGCCCGAGGCATAATCGGGAATCCTGTAGCAGGCGATGAGCGCCAGGATGGGAATCAGCATCGGGCCTTTGCGCCGGAAGAGATCCGCCAGCGGCTCGATGATGGCCTTGGCGACGGGCAGGCGCTCCCGGGCCGGTCCTTCGTCGATGCGGGGCGCGAGCAGGGTGCCGATCAGGCCGACGGCCATGAACGCCGCCATGGCAAGGTAGGCGCTGTGCCAGTTCACGAACTCGGCGATGTACAACGCGCCGGCGCCGGCTGTGATGAGGGCGAGCCGGTAGCCCAGCAGCAGGGCTGCCGCCATCATGCCCTGGCGCTCGGTCGCGGCGGCATCGATGCGCCAGCCGTCGATGACCACATCCTGGCTCGCCGAGGCGAAGGCAACGAGAACCCCGAAGAGGATGGTGAAAGGAAGGCCGGTCTGCGGATTGGTCGACGCCATGCCGATCAGCCCCGCGGCAACACCGAGCTGCGTCAGAGCCATCCAGCCGCGCCGCCGCCCGAGAAGCCGGGAGAGCACCGGCACGTCATATCGATCGACGAAGGGAGCCCAGAGAAATTTCAGGGAATAGGCCAGGGCCACCCAGCTCATCATGCCGATGACGGTCAGCGAGATCCCCGCTTCCCTGAGCCAGGTCGACAGGGTGCTGAAGACGAGCAGGAAGGGCAGCCCCGAGGAGAAGCCGAGAGGCAGCATGAGCGCGACGCGCCCGTCGGTGAGGACATCGCGCAGGAACAGACGGCGTTTGGCTGAGACGGCTATGGGAACCCCCGTACATGGTTGCCGCGTGCCCGGCGCGGATTCGGGCAGCACGCGGTTCTTCCGATATCGTCCCGCAGAGGCGTTAACGATCTCTCACGGAAGCCGCGGCCGTGACGGTCGGCCTCGCTTCGGCGACGGATTGCTCCACCATGGCCTGAAGGGCGTCGGCCATGCAATCGGCAAGGCGATCGTAGCCTTTGTCGCCCATGTGGAACCCGTCGGCGGAGAGCATGGAGCGCAACTCCTCGGGGGAGCGGCTGTTCCACTCCTTCATGAGGGCATAGCGCGAGAACACGCCGATCTTGCGATCAAAGCCGGTCACACTGACGGCGTTCACGAACCGCTCGTACCGGGCCAGGTCCTTGATCGAGGGGAAGTACTGCTGGTCGAGGAGGACCATCTCGGTCCCGGCCTGCCTGACGGCCGAAATGCCCCGGTCCAGCAGGGCCCTGAATGCGCCCTCATCGACCCCGTTGATGGCATCGTTCGTGCCGACCTGCCAGATCACGAGGTCGTACCTGTCGGCCTTGAGGGCGGCTTCAAGGCGTTCGATGGTCTGGATGACGGTTTCCCCGCCCTTGCCGGAGTTCACCACCGTGACCGGCTCTTTCCAGAGCGCCGCCAGATCGTCCTCGAGCTGGGCTGGATAAGTGTGGTCGGGCGAGGAGGCGCCGATGCCCTCGGTGGAGGAGGAGCCGATGGCGAGGATGCGGATGGGCTGGTGCCGTGACAGCTTGCCGGCCAAGGCTGGAATGGCGCTCTGCCCCTTCAGGCGAGCGGAGGCGTTGGAACACGCGGGAGCGTTATCGGCCCGTGCCGAAGCCCCTGCCCCCAAAACCGCAAGACCTAAGAGAACCGCCCCTGAGAGGCGGGCAATCCGAGATCCTTTGCCATTCCCTTGGGAGGAGCGGCCACGTTGAGCTTGTTCCATTCGAGATATCGCGCCAGCGCAAGAAGACCAATGATACCGATGATGGTGAATACCATCCCGATCATCTGCGGACTAGCGGAGGATTTGACGGCGGCCAGCGTCATGGTGACCTGTCCCAGGGCGCTCAACAGCGAACCGGCGGCGAAGATCATGAGTGCGTTGCGGCCCAGGCGCTTCAGGTCGGGACCGATGAAGGTGCGCTTGAGGACCTCGCCAATGGGGAACTGGGTCACGACATAGGCGAGAGCGAGGAAGTGGACGATACGGCCGAGCCCCAGGTCGTGCTTCGTCAGGTCGAAGAGCGCATGGGCCGTATCCGGCAGGTGCGGAAAGAGCTCGAAGCCCCCCGTCGTGAACAGCAGGGACAGGGCCACGACGAAGAGGGACGCGAGCATCAGGGGGCGGCTGTAGAAGTTCTGCCTTCTCAGCATGAGGATACCTGTCACGATCCCCACCGTGAACAGGATCTGCCACGCGAAAGGATTGAAGAACCAGGTTCCCGGCTCCGGCCAGCTGCGCAGGGTGAGGAGTTCCAGACGGGCCAGGCCGTAGAGGCCGGCGGATACGGCGATGGCGAGGCCGAGATGGATCCGTGCCAGGACCAGCGCCACCGGGGCCCACAGCATGAGCATGATGTAGAGCGGCAGGATGTTGAAATAGCCGAGCTGGTGGCCGAGCAGCAGGATGCCGGTCACGCCTTTCGCCGTATCGCCGAAGACCATGCTGCGGCCATGTTCTTCGATGAGGCCGATCTCCTCGCTCAGCTCATAGCCGATGGAAAAGAGCGCGATGGCGCCGGCGGTGAGGAGGAGATGCATGCGGTAGAGCTCGAAGGCACGCCTCAGGCACCGCTTCACGACGCCGACGATGTCGCCCTGGGGGATCTTCGGATAATAGACGAGCGCGACGGACAGGCCGGAGATGAAGATGAACGCTTCGGTCGAATCGGAAAATCCGAAATTCCGTGGCGTGATGTGCTCGATCAGGTTGCCGGGAATGTGATTGACGAAAATGATCACCAGGACAAGCCCGCGCCAGAAATCGATCGTCGTGTTGCGTCCCAAGACCTTCATCGACCCACTCTTCAACTTGTCCCCGTTGGAAACGCCATCAAGGCAAAGGGGTTGCCCAGGAGCAATCGCACCTGTGCAGGAACCCCGCGAATCTTCTTGAGTGGATGAGTCTTAGCACGAAAGCTTGAGCGGTCGAGACGCGGCGTCATCACACCTGCATGATCAGGACCGCTTCTCCTTTTCATCGTCCTCTTCCACGGCCTTGCTCAGCTTGGTGAGAAAGATCTCCAGCGCCTGATCGGATGGGCAATCTCTTTCCGTCAGGACCTGAAGCCCCCATTGCTCCAGAACCGCCTGCTCGACCGGATTGGAGCGAAGCATGAAGATGTAGGATTGCGGCCTGTCCCGCTCATAACCGGAATCCACCCACGTCTTCCAGAGCCGGTGAAGCAGGAAGCGGATGTTGAGATCCCTCATGCTGTAGCCGATGAACAGAATGGTCTTGCCCAGTGCATCCGAGCGGAACTTAATGTCGATGGGTGATTCGAAGGACAGGCGATCGAGATAATCGGTCTCCGCGATCACGATGGACCCATCGTCGTCGAAATCGCCGTGATACTTCACGATCTGAGGCACGCCCGGCTTAATGCGTGCGATATCCTTGGCATTGACGATCTTCACGTATTCCTTGCCATGCAGCTCGAACGAGGTCTCGAGGTTCCGGTCGAAATTCGTCGTGTAGACGATCGGGAAGTCGAGCTTGCAGATCAGTTCGTGCACCCGCGAGGATTTCAGGGCCTCTTCGGAAATGCTCCAGTTCCGGTCCATCCAGCTGCGGAGCGGGCCGATGCTGCCCTGCTTGAGGCGGTAATATTCCGCCAGCGTCAAATGGTTGAGCTCGGCTCCCCGGAACTCCGACAGGTCGATCTTCAGCTCGTCGGCGATATGCTCGATCAGGGTGTTCCAGGAGGGCAGGCCGATCGTCATCGAGACACCGGCCCCGGCGAACAGAATGGCCT
This sequence comes from Microvirga calopogonii, assembly GCF_003347665.1. Lineage (GTDB taxonomy): Bacteria > Pseudomonadota > Alphaproteobacteria > Rhizobiales > Beijerinckiaceae > Microvirga > Microvirga calopogonii. The sequence continues at coordinate 521,315 of NZ_QDGA01000001.1, read as the reverse complement.
GCCGCTTCCGGATCGCCGCAACCAGATCATCAAGCACGCAACTCTCCTTCACGAGCGCCCGAACAGGCGCCTGCCCTTAACGCACGAGCGCGGCACTCTGCTTCAGCTGGGCTTGAAGGGATAACTTGAGTGCCTCGCGTGTTGTCTTAGGCTCTGCGGCATCGAACAGGAGAAAACGTGACGTGGCAGGCTACCGGATCACCCAGGTCGAAACCCTTCATGAGGGCTGGCGCAAGCTTCTCAAGATCACCGTCCAGATGCCGGACGGTCGGACCATGGCGCGGGAGGTCCTGAACAGTTCCGATGCCGCCGCCGTGCTCCCCTATGACCCCGAGAGGCGCAAGGTCATCGTGGTCCGGCAGTTCCGCGCGCCCGTCATGCATGTGGAGGGGCACCCCGATATGCTGGAAGCCGTGGCGGGCCTGCTCGACGAGGATGAGCCCGAGGCCTGCGCCCGGCGTGAGGCCATGGAGGAGGCGGGCCTTCGCATTGGCAGGCTTGAAGCCATCGGAACGGCCTGGTCGGCTCCCGGCATCACGACGGAGCGCCTGCACCTGTTCCTCGCACCCTACACGTCCGTCGACCGGGTCGGCGAGGGCGGAGGGCTGGCGGAGGAGCACGAGGACATCGAGGTGCTGGAAATCGGAGTCGACGAGTTGATGAGGATGCTGGACCAGGGGGGTATCGCGGACATGAAGACCCTGGTCCTGATCCAGGCCTTGCAGCTCCGGCATCCGGAGCTGTTCGGGAAGGGTTGATGTAATCTTTGGAGATGGTGCGTCTTTAGAGCCGAGCGGGAGTAACATCCTCCACGTCATGGCCGGGCTTGTCCCGGCCATCCCGCTTGTGTAAAGCGCCGCGCCTTTCCGATCGGGATCACCGGCACGAGGCCAGCGATGACGTGAGGGTCAGGTCATCTGCCGATCAGCCTCTCAGAGCACGTCAAGCCGCTCAGCATGCCAACGCAGGTGGTCTTCGATGAAGGTGCTGATGAAGAAATAGGAATGGTCGTAGCCCTCCTGCATCCGCAGCGTGAGAGGCTGGCCCGCCTTGGCACAGGCGGCTTCCAGGAGCTGCGGCTTCAGCTGGCTGTCCAGAAAGCCGTCGGCCGTGCCCTGATCCACCAGGAGGTCGGGAAGCCGGGCACCGTCTTCGATCAGCGCGCAGGCATCGTAGTCGCGCCACGTTGCGCGGTCGGGCCCGATATAGTGCGGCAGCGCCTTCTCGCCCCAGGGGCAATTCATGGGCGACGCGATGGGAGCGAAGGCCGAGACGGCCTTGAAGCGACCAGGATTGCGGAGCGCGATGGTGAGCGCGCCGTGGCCGCCCATTGAATGGCCGGTGATGCCCTGGCGGTTCATGTCGGCGGGAAGATTCTCGGCCACGAGCGCCGGCAGTTCGCGCTCCAGATAGGAGCGCATGTGGTAATTCCTGGCCCAGGGCTCCTGCGTGGCATCCACGTAGAAGCCGGCGCCCAGGCCGAAATCGTAAGCGCCGTCGGGATCGTCCGGCACGCCCTCGCCGCGCGGGCTGGTGTCGGGAGCGATGAGGATCAGGCCGAGTTCCGAGGCGACCCGCTGCGCGCCCGCCTTCACGGTGAAGTTTTCCTCCGTGCAGGTGAGCCCGGAGAGGAACCACACCACCGGCAGCTTGGCGTCTCCGGCCTGCGGCGGAACGAAGACGGCCACGCGCATGGGCGTGGCGGTTTCCTGGGAGACATGCCGGTAGACGAACTGCGTGCCGCCGAAGCAGCGCGATTGCGAGACGATCTCGAAACTCAACCTGTCTCTCCCGATCAGTACACGATCACGGAGCGGATCGACTTGCCCTCGTGCATGAGGTCGAAGGCGGTGTTGATCTCCTCGAGCGGCATGGTGTGGGTGATCAGATCGTCGATGTTGATCTTGCCCTCCATGTACCAGTCGACGATCTTCGGCACGTCCGTGCGTCCGCGCGCGCCACCGAAGGCCGTGCCCTTCCAGACGCGGCCGGTGACGAGCTGGAACGGACGCGTCGAGATTTCCTTGCCGGCTTCAGCCACGCCGATGATGATGCTCTCTCCCCAGCCGCGATGGCAGCATTCGAGCGCCTGGCGCATCACGTCCGTATTGCCGGTGGCGTCGAAGGAGAAGTCCGCGCCGCCGCCCGTGAGGTCGACGATCGCCTGCACGACCTTGTCGTTGCCGATCTCCTTCGGGTTGATGAAGTCGGTCATGCCGAACTTCTCGGCCATGGCGCGCTTCGCCGGATTGACGTCGACGCCGATGATCTTGTCGGCGCCGACCATGCGGGCGCCCTGGATCACGTTGAGGCCGATGCCGCCCAGGCCGAACACCACCACGTTCGCGCCGGGCCACACCTTCGCCGTATAGATCACCGCGCCGATGCCGGTGGTGACGCCGCAGCCGATGTAGCAGATCTTGTCGAAGGGCGCGTCCTCGCGCACCTTGGCCAGTGCGATCTCCGGCAGAACGGTGAAATTCGCGAAGGTCGAGCAGCCCATGTAGTGGAATACGGTCTCGCCGTCGCAGCGGAAGCGGCTCGTGCCGTCGGGCATGACACCCTGGCCCTGGGTGGCCCGAATCGCCGTGCAGAGATTGGTGCGGCGCGACAGGCAGGATTTGCAGTTGCGGCATTCGGGCGTGTAGAGCGGAATCACGTGATCGCCGGGCTTCAGCGTCGTGACGCCGGCGCCGACCTCGCGCACGATGCCCGCGCCCTCGTGCCCCAGGATCGCCGGGAACTTGCCCTCGGAATCGAGGCCCGAGAGCGTATATGCGTCGGTGTGGCAGACGCCCGTCGCCATCACTTCCACGAGCACCTCGCCGGCCTTGGGGCCTTCGATGCGGATGGTCTCGATGGTGAGCGGCTTGCCAGCCTCCCACGCCACGGCGGCCCTGGTTTCCATGCTCGTGTCCTTACCTCATGATTCGATGCCGGGACTATGTGAACCGAGGCTCCGCAAGGTCAATAGAGGCGTGCCTTTCCAGCCGCCTCCGCAGCGCCTATGTGTGGAAGCGATACGATGAAGGAATCGCCTGTGCCAGACGTCAGCGCCACCATCATTCCCGTGACACCCTTCCAGCAGAACTGCACGCTGCTGTGGTGCGAGAAGACGAAGAAAGCGGCCGTGGTCGATCCCGGCGGCGATCTCGACCGCATCCGCGAGGCGATCGCGCAGGCTGGCGTGAGCGTGGAGAAGATCATCCTCACCCACGGCCATATCGATCATGCCGGCGGAGCCGCCGAGTTGCGCGAGGACCTCGGCGTTCCGGTCGAAGGTCCGCACGAAGCCGATCGCTTCCTGCTGGAGCGGCTCGCCGAGCAGGGGCAGGCTTATGGCTTCCCGGCCCGCGCCGTTACGCCGGATCGCTGGCTGAACGAAGGCGATACGGTCACGGTCGGTGATCTCGCCCTCGACGTGCTGCATTGCCCCGGCCACTCGCCGGGCAGTGTCGTTCTCGTGTCGCCGACGCAGCGCTTCGCCCTCGTGGGCGACGTTCTGTTCCAGGGCTCCGTCGGCCGCGTGGACCTTCCCGGCGGCGACGGCAAGGCGCTGATCGCCTCGATCAGGAACAAGCTTCTGCCGCTCGGCGACGACATCGCCTTCATCTGCGGCCACGGCCCCATGAGCACTATCGGGCAGGAGCGGCAGACCAATCCGTTTCTGCAGGGTGATGGGTTGCTCTAAACCGGTGATGCTCTCTCCCAAGTCATCACCGGCCTTGTGCCGGTGATCTCGATTGCTTGAAGCGCCGAGCTTCATCGGATCGGGATGGCCGGGACAAGCCCGGCCATGATGTCGAGAGTGGTGCGACGTCGTGTTCGACCAAGAATAGAAAAACGGCCCGGGATCGCTCCCAGGCCGCTCCGTATTGCCCCTACGGATTTTTGCCGCCTACTCGGCGGCCTGGATCATCACGGCGCCCTTGAGGCCCATGCGATCCGCCACGCCGAGGCCATAGGCCTTGTCGGCGAGGTAGAAGTGGACGATCTGCCGCTTGACGATCGCCTCGGGGACGCCCTGCATCGCTTCCGCGATGTTGTCCATGAGCCGGCTCTGCTCGTCCGGCGTCATGAGGCGGAACAGGTCGCCCGGCTGCTTGTAGTCGTCGTTGCCGGCGCGGTGGTCGTAGCGGTCGGCATCGCCCGAGATCTTGAGCGGCGGCTCCGCGGCACGCTGCGTCTGCACCGGACCGTTGAAGGAGTTCGGCTCGTAATAGGCATCGCCGCGATTGGGGATGTCGAACAGCATCGGGCCGTCCGCATGATAGTGGTTCACGGCACTGCGCGGACGGTTCACCGGCAGCGCCTCGTAATGCGTGCCGACGCGGTAACGGTGCGCATCCGCATAGGCGAAGATGCGGCCCTGCAGCATCTTGTCCGGCGAGAAGCCGATGCCGGGCACGATGTTCGACGGCGAGAACGAGGATTGCTCGACCTCGGCGAAGTAGTGCTGCGCATTCCGGTTGAGCTCGAGGATGCCGACCTCGATGAGCGGATACTCGGCGTGCGGCCACACCTTGGTGACGTCGAACGGGTTGTAGGAGGTCTTCTCCGCATCCGTCTCGGGCATGATCTGAACGCAGAACTTCCAACGCGGGAACTCGCCGCCCTCGATGGCCTCGTAGAGGTCGCGCTGGGCGCTCTCGCGGTCCTTGGCGACGACGGCCTCGGCTTCGCGGTTCGTCCAGGTCTTGATGCCCTGCATGGACTTGAAGTGGAACTTCACCCAGAAGCGCTCACCGGCCTCGTTGATGAACGAGTAGGTGTGCGAGCCGAAGCCGTGCATGAAGCGGTAGCCCTGCGGCAGGCCGCGATCCGAGAACAGGATCGTCACCTGATGCAGGCTCTCGGGGCTGAGCGACCAGAAATCCCACATGGCGGTCGTCGAGCGCAGGTTCGTCGCGGGATGGCGCTTCTGCGTGCGGATGAAGTCGGGGAACTTCACAGGATCGCGCACGAAGAACACAGGCGTGTTGTTGCCAACGATGTCCCAGTTGCCTTCTTCCGTGTAGACCTTGAGGGCGAAGCCACGCACGTCGCGCTCCGCATCGGCCGCGCCGCGCTCGCCGGCCACGGTGGAGAAGCGCAGGAACACTTCCGTCTGCTTGCCGATCTCCGAGAAGACCTTCGCCTTGGAATATTTGGTGATGTCGTTGGTGATGGTCAGGGTGCCGTAGGCGGCCGAACCCTTGGCATGGACCACGCGCTCGGGAATGCGCTCACGGTTCTGGTGCGCCAGCTTCTCGATCAGCTGGTAATCCTGGAGCAGCAGCGGGCCGCGGGATCCGGCCGACAGGCTGTTCTGGTTGTCGGCAATCGGCGCCCCCGCCGTCGTGGTCATGGTGGTTGTTTTTGTCATGGTCGTCCCCATTGAGTGCGCGCACCATGCCGGGGAGAGCCAATAAGGTCCAATTGTATTGATTACAGAGTGCGATCAGATATTCTTATCGGTGTCATGATCACTCTTCGACAGCTTCGATATTTCGAAACGCTCGCGCGCACGAAGCATTTCGGCATGGCGGCCGACCAATGCGCCGTCACGCAACCGGCGTTATCCATGCAGATCAAGGAGCTGGAGCGGGAACTCGGCATCGAGCTCGTGGAGCGGCGAGGAAGCGCGGTGGCGATCACGCCGGCCGGACAGGACATTGCCCTGCGGGCCGAGGCGATCCTGAACCAGGTGCGGGAATTGTCGGACTACGCGCACCAGCATCAGGGTGTCCTGACGGGGCCGCTTCGCCTCGGGATCATCCCCTCGATCGCACCTTACCTTCTGCCGGCGATCCTGACCGAGGTGGCGAAGCATTATCCGTCCCTCGATCTCCAGATCCGAGAGACGCAGACGGGAGCGCTGGTCGAGGAGCTGGTCCGGGGCGATCTCGATGCGGCCCTCCTGGCGCTGCCGATCCCGCAGCCGCAGGTGGAGACCATGGCGCTGTTCGACGACCGTTTTCTCATCGCCGTGCAGAGCCAGGCCGCTAAAGGCTGGGCTGGCGGCGATCTGCGCGCCCGCATGGAAGGTGAGCGCCTGCTTCTTCTGGAGGAGGGGCATTGCCTGAGGGATCAGGCCCTGCAGTTCTGCCACATCGCCAATATGCAGGCCCGCAAGGCGTTGGGCGCCGCGTCGCTGACCACCATCATGCAGATGGTGGCGGCCGGCCATGGCATCACGCTGCTTCCCGAACTCTGCGCCCAGACCGAGGTCGACCGGCAGCGGGTCGCCCTCATCGAGTTTCCCGAGGATGCGCCCATGCGCACCGTCGGACTGGCGTGGCGGCGCAGCTCGACCCGGAAGAGCGATTTCACGGCTCTGGGCCATCTGATCAAGGCAATCAAGCAGCCTGATGAGAAAGCCGGAAAAGCCTGATCTCACCGAAAGGGGCTGAGATTGATCTCAGCCCCGATCATGTTCAGCAGCCGGTGAGCTTCACGCGCTCCACTTCGAGGCCGAAGAGGGGACGCAGGCGCGTACCGAAGACATTGCCGGCAAAGGCTGCGACGAGCCAGACCCAGCCGTGGAAGCTGCCGGATGCGATGCCGGAGAAATAGGCCCCGATGTTGCAGCCATAGGCGAGCCGGGCCCCGTAACCGAGAAGAAGGCCGCCGACGATGGCCGCGATGGCGGAGCGCAGCGGGACCTTCCAGGTAGGGGCGAAGCGGCCGGCCAGGGAAGCGGCGAAAAGCGCTCCGAGGATGATGCCGAAATCCATCACCGTCGTAACGTCGTTGAAGATGCTGCCCTCGAGCGCGGCCCGGCTGGCGGGGCTCGACCAATAGGGCCAGCTCGCCACGTCGAAGCCGATAGCCGCCGCGATCTTCGAGCCCCAGAGGGCGAAGGCGGAGGTCACGCCCCAGGGCCGGCCGGCGAGGTAGAGCGTCACGAAGTTCAGGAGAGCCAGCGCGACCGCGCCCGCCACCAGCGGCCAGGGGCCGCGCGTGAAGCGCGCAAGGCCTTGGCGCGGGGAGGGAGCCGGCTGGATCAGCTGACCATGGCGGCGCTTCTCGAGCACGACGGTCACCGCCGCGATGAGGGCGAAGACGGCAAGCTGCACGGCCAGCGCCGTCCAGGGGCCCCAAAGCTCGATGATGGAAATCTTGGGCAGGCTCGGCAGTGCCGTCCACCAGTGCAGGTGTGCCGCGCCGATGGCGGATCCGGCGATGAAGGCCGCGAGCGTGATCAGCATGCGGGTGGAGCCGCCGCCGACCGTATAAAGCGTGCCCGAGGCGCAGCCGCCGCCCATCTGCATGCCGATGCCGAAGATGAAGGCGCCGAAGACCACCCCAATGCCGGCCGGCGAGACGTTGCCGGCCACCGGCTGGCCGAAGAGCGTTCCGGAGGCGAGGACGGGGAAGAACAGGATGGAGGCAATCGCCAGCATCACCATCTGGGCCCTCAGGCCCTCGCCGCGACGATCCGCGATGAAGACGCGCCAGGCCGAGGTGAAGCCGAAGGCGGCGTGATAAAGGACGAGTCCGAGCGCCGCCCCGAGGACGTAAAGCGCAGCCTGCTTCGGGTTGATGATGGCGCTCAGAAGAGCCGCGCCGCCGATGATGCCGGCTGCGGCCGCCAGGGAGGCTGGGGTGTTGATGGTCAAGCTTGCACGGTTTCCGGCGGAAAGAGGCGAAGCTACGGCAGAGCTGGACATGGTCGCTCCTGAGCTTTCGTGAAATGATCGATACTGATTGATATTCAGGAGCCTGAGGCTCTTGCGACCAAACAATGTGGTTCGATATAAAGAACGTCAAGTGATGTATTTTGATTTTTAATCACATATCAATATGTGAATATCGGCCGTGAAGATTCCCTTTGAATGGCTTACACCTGGTCTTCACATTCGCAGATCTCTTTCCGGAACCAGCAGTTAGGCGCCATGACCATCCAGCCCGACGTCCCCGCCGCCATCGGCAACACGCCCTTGATCAAGCTCCGCCGTGCCTCCGAACTGACCGGATGCACCATCCTGGGCAAGGCCGAGTTCATGAATCCCGGCCAATCCGTGAAGGACCGGGCCGCCCTGTTCATCATCCAGGATGCGGTGAGGCGTGGAGCGCTGCGCCCGGGCGGCGTGATCGTCGAGGGCACGGCGGGCAATACCGGTATCGGCTTGGCTCTCGTGGCCAATGCGCTCGGGTTCCGGACGGTGATCGTGATCCCGGAGACGCAGAGCCAGGAGAAGAAGGACATGCTGCGGCTCGCCGGCGCCGAGCTGATCGAGGTCCCGGCCGTGCCTTACACCAATCCCAACAACTACGTGAAGGTCTCAGGGAGACTGGCGGAGCGCCTTGCGGCCTCCGAGCCGAACGGGGCGATCTGGGCCAACCAGTTCGACAACGTGGCGAACCGGCAGGCGCATATCGAGACGACGGGGCCGGAAATCTGGGAGCAGACGGACGGCAAGGTCGACGGCTTCATCTGCGCCGTCGGCACCGGCGGCACCCTCGCGGGTGTCGGCATGGCGCTGAAGGAGCGCAACCCGAAGGTCACGATTGGCCTTGCCGACCCGATGGGCGCCGCGCTCTACAGCTATTACACGACCGGCGAGCTGAAGGCGTCCGGTTCGTCGATCACGGAGGGCATCGGCCAGGGCCGCATCACGGCCAACCTGGTCGATGCTCCCATCGACGTCGCGTTCCAGATTCCGGACGAGGAGGCACTGCCGGTCATCTTCGAACTGCTGGAGCAGGAAGGGCTGTGCCTGGGTGGATCGTCGGGCATCAACGTCGCGGGCGCTATCCGTCTCGCCCGGCAACTCGGCCCTGGGCACACCATCGTGACGATCCTGTGCGATTACGGCACGCGTTATCAGTCCAAGCTCTTCAATCCGGACTTCCTGCGCTCGAAGAACCTGCCCGTTCCCGCATGGCTCGAACGGACGAGCACCATCGATCCGGGACTCGTGTAGCGGAAGAACGTTACGCGTCTGCGATGAACATGCGCCGCACTCGATGAACTCGAGCGCGGCGCATTACGACGATCAGGCCGCCGAAGATGTGGTTGTTTCCGAAGCCGTAGAAGTCGCGGAACTCGGGGATGTGGAAGAGCTGCCGGTTTCATCCGAACGCTGCTGCTGCGGGCGGCTGAGATTGGCCGGCGAACGACCGGTTGTCGCTGTCGGCGTCGCGGACGGCTTGTGGGCGACGCTGTGAAGATCGGACTGGATGCTCTCGATCAGATCGACCAGCCATGATTCTCCGCCTTGAATGCGCTCGCGAAGCGCTGATTTCGCGATGTCGAGTTTGGCGGAGATCTCCATCGTGCTGCGCGACGGCAGATCGCTGAAATCCTGCTCGATGGCAGAAAGCTCGCGCAGCAGCTCGTCGCGCAGCGGGCGCTGCTCCTCGGCCGTGATCAGCGGCGAGTTCAACATGCCGCGCAAGGCAGCCCAGCGCAGGCCGAGAGCGCTTACCGATTGCGTTCCGTCGTGTCCTGAAAAGTTTTGGGAATCGGCCACAGGCATTTCCTTCTTTGCGAGCGTTGAGAATCGAGTGTCGCAGGAAGGAGCATGGTTGTGGCGTGAATCGGGCAGCCGTCTTCAAAAAGCTGCCCGACCGCGCGCTATTTCGAATATGGTTATCGAATTCAGCGGATAAAGAAATAGAGTGTCAGTGCCGCGCCGACCGCGATGACCAGCCAGCGAATCACGCTTGCAGGCAAACGGCGGCCGAAGACGACTCCGAGATAGCCGCCGATCACGGAGGCCGCGCCGACGATCATGGTCTCCGGCCAGCTGACGAGACCGGCTGCGATGAACAGGATCACGGCGACGAGCTGGATCAGCGTGGAGCACAGATGCTTTGCGGAATTGATCAGGTGGAAGTCGTCACCTTCGGTGATCGCGAGCGCCGCCAGCATGACGATGCCCATGCCCGCGCCGAAGAAGCCGCCATAGACGGCGACGCATGTCTGGAACGCGAGACCCGCCGCCCATGCCTTGTTGGACGGGTGATGTCCTTCCTGTTTTCCGATCCTGCGGGCGAGCGCCACGATCTTCGGGCTCGCGGCGAAGAGCAGGGTCGCGAACAGCAGAAGCCACGGCACGAGCTTGCGGAAGGCGTCGTTGTTGGTGACGGTGAGGATGTAGGCGCCGATCACGCCGCCGACGAGGCTGACGATACCCAGTGCCGCGAAGCGCTTCACATTCGCGGCGAGTTCCCGACGATAGGCCCAGGCGCTCGCCAGGTTCGCGGGCGTGACCGCGACCGCGCTCGTGGCGTTGGCCACGACGGGCGGGAGACCTGCGGCGACGAGGGCCGAGAAGGTGAAGAAGGTGCCGCCGCCCGCAATCGCATTGACGAGGCCGGCTGCAAGACCCGAGGCGGCGAGAAGCGCCGCAGTGGATAGATCCATGATTGTTTATCTGATGGGGTACGAAGAAGGTTGAAGGAGCCCGGCCATAGCACGGCGGGCACGTCTGAGCCCATTAGGCCAACGTCTAGCGCATCGGACGGACCCAGAGGGCCGCGTCAGCGACCCGCAGGGCCACGTCAGTGAAAAGTGGACCCGGTTTTCACTGACGTGGCCCTGCGGGTCCGCCTCATCCGATGCGCCAGTCAAGAGAAGGAGCCTAATCCTTCGCTCGATCAGCCCGGTGTAAGCTGCTTGTAGAACACGGTCGTGTCGCAGAACCCGCCTTTCGGCCACAGGGCATAGTTCGGAATCACGCCCGATTTGATCCATCCGACGCGCTCGTAAAGGCGTTCTGCATCGCCTCCCGTCACCGTGTCGAGCACGAGCACGGTCTTCCCGGCCGCGCGGGCGGCGTCTTCGGCAGCCATCATCAGGGCCGCGCCGATGCCGCGCTTTCGGGCTTGGCCCATGACGAGCATCTTGGCGATGTCGGCCCGATGCGGCTGGTTCTCCGGCTGCTTGAGCACGACCTGCACGGTCCCGACGATCCGTCCGCCCGTCTCCTCCTGGGCGACGAGCAGGATGCGCTCGCCTTGGGCGACGCCTTCGGCGACGCCCTGCCAGAACGCATCGGCTCTCTCCCGCGTCAGCGGCGACATGAAGCTGACCGAGGCGCCGCCCTCGACGCAATCGATCAGGACGGCCGACAAGGCTCCGATCCGTTCCCCGGCTTCCTGGGGCGAGAGGTTGCGGATAAGGATCGATCCGATCATGGGGATGTTCTCAGCGCTGAGGGCCAGACCCGGCACGCGCATCGGTGGCAAGGGCCACGAGATACCGTGCCGGACGTTCGGCATGGTTGCGAAACAGGGTCGGTTGGTCGAGGCGCATGGACAGGCAGTCGCCCATTCCTAGCCGGAAGGTCTCCTCGCCCAGGGTGAGCTCGATCTCGCCCTCGACGATCCAGATCTGCTGGTGGACCACGGAGGCGCGATGGCCCGTGTCGTAGGCCACGCGGGCGCCGGGCGGCATGATCACCTCGACGAGTTCGATGGGCGAGGGAAATCCGGGAGCGGACAGATTGCGGCGCAGGTAGCCGCTGTCCGGGTCGCGCCAGACACGTTGATCGGCGCGGCGGGCGAGCGGAGAGGCTTCCCGGCTGTCCCGCTCGGCGAAGAGCGACGCCAGGGTCACGCCGAGGCCCGCGGCCAGCTTGTCGAGCACGGCTGCGGTCGGGCTGCTCTCGCCGCGCTCGATCAGGGAAATCATGGAACGGCTCACGCCGGTGCGCTCGGACAACCCGTCCAGGGTCATGCCACTCTCGGCGCGTAGATCGCGCAGGCGCGTCGCCAGATGGGCATGAAGGGTGGAGGCTTCTTCCATTAAACTAGAATATCTATCCAATATGCTGGAGTCAACGAGCAGGTTTAAGCCTCTCGCAAGCTTCGGAAGCTATGAAAAAGGCATCGCCATGAAGCGTGGCAGCCGTTAAGGCTGCGGTTTGCTGTGGATCGCGCCTGGATCGTCCATTGCCCTCGGCGGAACAAAAGAAGATTTTCAAAGCATGTCGAACGTGATCCCTCTCGCTCCGCGCCTGAAGCAAGGCCGCCCCGCTGTCGCGGAGGCAGAGGAGAGGGCCGCGCTCGCCGCCGACCTGATCGAGCTGATCGAGAGGGTCAGGGAACTGACCGAGCACGTGGCCGGACTTCCCGGATCGGCCCTGCAGATCCAGCAGACGGCCCAGCAGCTGCTCGATGCCGGCACGGCGCTCGAACGCGCCGTGGATTCCCTGACCGAAGGCGGCGAGTGGGTGCCGTTCTAAATCCCTATTTCAAGGCTTCCATCCGTTCGCCCGCCTGCGCAATGCCAAGGGCACGAGCCCGCGCATAATACTCCCGCGCCTTGCCGGCATCGCCGCGGATCCCCAGGACACCCAGCCTGGAAAGTACGTTCGGGTCGAAGGTTTCCGCCAGCAGGAAGGCCGCGCGGGCATTGCCGCCGTCCATCGCCCGCTCGAACAGGAGACGGGCTGCGCTCACATCGCCTTTGCGGAAGAGTTCTTCCGCGCGTTTCATCAGGCGATCATCGACCCTGGGAGCCTCCGCGGATGCGCCCGCCTTGGGTTCCGGCCCGGATGGCGCTTCCGTCTTTGTGGGCGCCGCGGTTGCCGTGCCAAGCGGCAAAGGCTGGATCGCCTCGGGCAGGGACGCGACCACAACGGGAGCAAGCTCCTGCCGCAGGGCGGAAGTCACGTCCGGCAGCGCCTTATCGGAAGCCACAGCTGGGGTTTTCACCTCCGGCACTGCCGGTGGAGCCTCCTCCTGGGCTGTCGCGAGAGGGAGTTCCGTCCCGGCCGCCGCGAGGCGGAACACCACAGGCGTGGCGCTTGGACGCTTGGGCTCCTGAAGCGCGCGAAGCTCATCGTCGGTGTCCACCAGCTCCCGGGTGAGCATGTCGCCGCGCCACTCGGCCACGGCCAGGGCCTTCTTCAGTTCCGCGACCCGTGCCGTGTCGGATGCCATCTTCTCTTCCTTGAAGGCGCGTAGGTTCCGCAGCTCCGTCTCGGCGCCGGCGAGCCGGCGCTCGGCCTCGTCGCCCCGCTCGCGCTCCCGGCGCAGGACCGCGTCGCGTTCGGACGCACTCGTTGCCTCGGTGGCCTTCTCCTGCTCCGTGGCGGCCTGAAGAGCCCGGTATTCCGCCTTGAGCTTCTCCAGCTCGCCGATGGCGGCCCGGCTTTGGTCCTGCTCCCGCTGCAAGGCCTGGCGCAGTTCGGAGGAGGCGAGCGCCTGCGCCTTCGTCTCCTTGTCCAGGCGCTCCGCGAGAGAATCCCGCTCCTGCGTGAGCCCTGCGAGGGCTTGCGAGACCTTGCCGCTATTGGCGCGCTCCTCCTCCAACGCCTGCTGCATGGCTGCGACGCCCGAGGCATCGGGGGAAGGAGAGGCCGCGCAGGCCTCGACCGCTGCCGCCTTGTCGGCAGCGGGTGGTTCCGGCGTCAGACCGTCATCGCCTCGAATGCCCAGCCCCTGCAAGGCGGGGGCCAGGTTCGGATCGTTCAGGCGATCGACGAGCACGATGGCAAGGGTCCCGACCTCGATCGCCGCATTCAGGCTGCTCTCCGCCTTCCTCATGTCGCCTGTCCGGATGGCGGCCTCCAGGTCCACCGCAAGCCGTTTCCGGTCCGGCGAGGTGAGGAGAAGCGGCAGGATCGTGCGAAGATCCTCCGTCGACGTTTGGGATGCATCGTTCCCGCTCCTGGGACCGCCACCGGCCGGGGCGACTTGCGCGACGGCGGGCCCAAGGAGCCCGACGCCGATCAGGCCCGTGGTCAGCAACTCCACGGTCAAACGTTTCAGTCCAGTCTTGGTGTGCCCAACCATGTCGGACCTCCTTGTGGTCGCCCAAGGTTCCGCGGGAAGCCTTCGGCTTCGGTCCTGTTTGGATCGTCAGTCCTGCCGCGTGACGCGCCGGGCGGATCGTTGCCGGTCGTTCTGCCAAGCGAGGAATTCCCGGAACAGCACCTCGCGCTGCTCGGCCGAGACGTCGATGCCTCTGCTCTTCATGAAGCTCTCGAAGCTCTTGCCTTCCGGCGACGGCTTGCTCGCCGCAGCGGCACGGTCGAGCCAGTCCTGCGCCGGCTTCACGCGCTCCCAGCCGGGCACGTCGGCCGCGAGGTTGACTTCCTTCCATTTCGGATGCCGCCCGGGCTGCAGGAACTCGTCGAACCGCGAGAAGAACGCATCCACGAAGCGCTTGACGCGATTGTAGCGGTCGGAGTTCTCGGGCCAGTTGAACACGGCAAGCAGGCTGCCGACGGCCAGGGTCTCGACCGGCTTGTCCTTGTCGACGAGCTGCGGATAATCGGCGTTCGCCAGGCGGGCGGGGAAATAGCTTTCCGCGATCTCTCCCTCGAATGGGATCGACAGGAGATGGAAACGCCCGTCCGTCTGGAACTCGGCGATGGCGCGAACAGGACGTCCGGCCACATAGACGGCCGCCTGGATTTCTCCGGATTTCAGCTTCGCATAGGACGAGGCCTGATCGAAAGTGGTCATGTCCGGCTTGATCCCGAGCTTGTCGAAGATCAGACGCGAGGTCAGGTTGGTGCCGCTGCCGGCCTTGTCGATATTGACCTTCTTGCCGTCGAGCTGCCGGATGTCGGTGATCTCCCGGTCGGCGATGATATGGACCTCCTCGTTGTAGAGGCGGGTGATGAAGCGCAGGCGCCGCACCGCGTCGTTCTGGAGGTTCTCCGCCTTCAGCTGCTCGCGCGCGTCCATCTGCACGATGCCGATATCGACACCGCGCAGGAACATGATGTCGCGCAGGTTCTGCAGCGAGCCGCGACCGATCATCGGCAGGACGCGCAGGTCCTCGCCGTCGAGCACGTTGGCGAGATCCGCGGCAATGCGGATATAAGTGCCGTCCGCGCCGCCGGAGATCACGCCGAGCGTGCCCGCATTGGCGCGGGACAGGTTGAAGGCCTGCGCATTCTGGGCCGAAACGGCAACCGAGCCCGAAACGAGAGCGGCTGCGACAAAGACGACCTGAAGCGACAAATGACGGAAAAATCTCGATAACGGAGAAGCGGCGTTCACTCGACCCGACATTCTTCATCCTCCCCTGGATGAGCCTGGTGGCAATTGTCGATCCGATCGCTTTGTGCTCGTACTTATCGGTTGAAAATCGCTCTAAGAAACGATGAAACAAAACGAAAGAAAGCTCATCGTAGGCCCCTGTCCAGTGCGGTCAATTGAGTTTTGAGGACGGATTACTACTCAAGAAGTGCTAGAGAATACTCAATAAGAGATAGGTTTTATCTTTATATTCCTTGAAAGAGCTGAATTTCTCATCCAGCCCTCAGGGTTTACCCGGACGGATGCCCAGATTTCCGCCGTTTCTGCCCCCTGAAAATTGTTAGCGTCCGTCTGCCCCTTTAACCGTCCGTTAACCATAAGCGGTCGAAATCATGGGGTATTAAAGGAATCTGAACTCCCGTGACCATTGCCGTTCGCACCCGTCCATCTCTTCGCTTCCGTGGCAGGTCCTTCATGGCCCTGGTCCTCGCGCCCGAAGTGCCGCTGAGGGACTGGCTCGAAGATCTCGATGCCGTGTCCGAGCGTTCGCCCGGGTTTTTCACCGGGCGGCCCATCATTGCCGACGTCTCATCGTTAAAGCCTTCAAAGTCCGAGCTGAAGTTCCTGCTGGCGGCCTTCAAGATGCGCAACATCCGCATCATCGGCCTTGAGGGCGCCGCTCCCGAGAACGTCGACGCCGACATGCCGCCGCAGATCACCGGCGGCAAGCCGACCGGCGAGATCGACGTGCCGGACGCCGCCAACGCGGCCGTCGCCGCGACCGCCTCGCCCTTCGCCGACGCGCCCGTGCCGGAGAAGTCGCTTCTCATCGAAGGTTCCGTGCGCTCGGGTCAGTCGATCCTCCATCCCGAAGGCGACGTGACGGTCCTCGGTTCCGTCGCGTCGGGTTCCGAGATCGTTGCCGGCGGCTCGATCCACGTCTATGGCTCCCTGCGCGGCCGCGCCATCGCGGGCTGCACGGGCAATGGCCGTGCGCGCATCTTCTGCCGAAAATTCGAAGCCGAATTGATTGCGATCGATGGGCTCTACAAGACCGCTGACGATCTGGGGGGCAAGTTCCTCGGTCAGCCTGTGCAAGTGAACCTGGATGGTGACTCGATCATCCTGAAAACATTGGATTGAGAGAAAGAGGGCGACAATGGCCAAAGTCTTGGTCGTAACTTCCGGCAAGGGTGGCGTTGGCAAGACAACGTCTTCGGCGGCTCTGGGGGCGGCGCTGGCGCATGGCGGCGACAAGGTCGTCGTGATCGACTTCGACGTCGGCCTGCGCAACCTGGATCTCGTGATGGGCGCCGAGCGCCGCGTGGTGTTCGATCTCATCAACGTGGTGCAGGGCGACGCCAAGCTGAACCAGGCGCTCATCCGCGACAAGCGGCTCGAGAACCTCTCCCTGCTGCCCGCCTCGCAGACCCGCGACAAGGATGCGCTCACCGAAGAGGGCGTGGCCCGGGTGCTCGATGAGCTGCGCCAGAAGTTCGATTGGATCATCTGCGACAGCCCGGCCGGCATCGAACGCGGCGCCACGATGGCCATGCGCCACGCGGATGTGGCCGTCGTCGTGACGAACCCGGAAGTCTCGTCCGTCCGCGATTCAGACCGCATCATCGGTCTCCTCGACTCCAAGACGGAACGGGCCGAGAAGGGCGAACGCATCGAGAAGCACCTGCTGCTCACCCGCTACGACCCGGCCCGCGCCGAGCGCGGCGAGATGCTGAAGGTCGAGGACGTGCTGGAGATCCTTTCGATCCCGCTGATCGGCATCATTCCCGAGAGCGAAGAGGTGCTGCGCGCCTCGAACGTCGGCTCGCCGGTGACCCTGAACAATCCTGCCAGCGCCCCGGGCCGCGCCTATTTCGATGCGGTCCGTCGGCTCAAGGGCGAAACCGTCGAACTGACCATCCCGTCCGACAAGAAGGGATTGTTCGGCAAACTGTTCGGACGGAGGGCTGCATGAGCCTTTTGAGTTTCTTCAACCGGCGCACCTCCGCGCCCGTCGCGAGGGAGCGCCTGCAGATCCTGCTGGCGCACGAGCGCGGCATCGTCGGGGGCAAGCCCGACCTCGTGGCACAGCTGCGGGAGGAGATCCTGGCCGTCGTCCGCCGTCACGTCATGGTGGAGCAGGACAACGTTCAGGTGAAGATGAACCGCGATTCCGACATCTCGACCCTCGAGATCGAGGTGGAGATTCCCGGCCCGGCCGAAGCGCGCGCCTGAAGCATCGTGCGAAAAGTGGATCCGGTTTTCCGCTCCGAACGATGCTCCAGCATGCAATGCCTTGAAGAATGAGCGGCTCCTGCCAAGCAGGGGCCGCTTTCTTATGGCTGCTGCTTGCTCCAGACGCCGATCTTCGCCTCGCGGGCCTTCTCGGCCGCTGCCTTGAGTTCGGGCGTTGCATCGTCCGTGGGACGCCCGCCGCCGTTGAACAGCACCACGCGGGACAGGTCCTGGCTGCCGACCTGACACCGGTACACGTCGTTTCCGCCTACCGGGTCGCAAGCCACTTCGCGCCCGTTGAGATACTGAGTCAGGTCTTCGGGCTTGCCTGCGCCGGGAGCCCATTCAACGCCGAACAGGCGCACGACTTCACCGTTCAGCGACAAGGTTGCCGTATCGATCACGTCCGGCACGCCGCGCAGCGTTCCTGCGGCCCCCGTCGAGCCCGTCGTGACCGGCTCCGGTTCCTTGATCGGACCGGACGGGGCCGCCGCCGCAGCGGTGGCCTTCGGTGGCGGCGCCTCGTGTCCTCGGAACAGGAAGGCCCCGACGCCGAGGAGCGCGAGGACGGACACCGCCGCGAGGGCGACGGCCGGTCGCGCCCAGGAGCGCGCGCGCACGTCGTCGAAGACGTTCCGCTCATGCTCTTCGACAACCGGAATCGGATGATCCTCGGCCCGATTGCCGTGCTCGGGCATGACGGAGGCTTTCAGCGTCTCGAACGTGCTGCGCGCCCGTTCCGGAAGCGTCGGTTCCTCTCGCGCCTCCTGATGGATTGCGACGGCGTCCTCGACCGGTCGTGACGGGGGGGCATCGACGTTCAACCAATCACGCTTCGGTGCCTCACGCGGCTGAGGCGTCTCGTTCTCCCGCGCGAGCGCAGCCGCATCGGGCTTCGCCGGCCGGAACAGCACCGGATACTTGCCGCGCAACTCCTCCAGGAGGTCCTGCAGCGTGAACTCCGCCGTCTGCCCGTTCTTCTCGATCGTCCGCGTCTTGCCGTCGTGATCGATGATGCTGAGCTTCAGCGCGCCGTTCTCCTCGGACGGGCGCACGGAGGATTCGATGATGAGTTCGAGGGCGCGACGCGCGTCGTCCGTAGGATGGATCCTGTCGAGTTCCGCGTGGATGACCTCGCGCATCCTCTCGCGCGTCCGGGCCCAGTTCTGGCGCGGATCAGCCTTGGAATCCGGGGTGATGGAATCGTCAATCATGCGAGACACCCTCCTGGGCAAGGTTTCTCCTGTGCTGCTGACCGAGCAGCGTGCTGTGTTCCGCGACAATGACCGGCTTGTCGCCGATGAAGTTTATGATGAGCTGCAGTGCGCCGGTCCCCTGCGAGACGCGTCGTCGCCTCGGATTCGAGGCCGTGAAGTCGAACACCGCATGCACCGTGCAGACCTCGCCCGCCGGGTTGCACGCGGCTCCGATGGCGTCCTGGCGCGGGCGATAATCGCGCTCCGGCCAGCGCTGGGCGAAACGGCGCTTCTCGTTGAAGAGGCGCTTCATGGTCATCTCGCGCCCGTGGAAGAGAATGCGCGGCGCATAGAAAGCGGCCGTCGCCTCGAGGGCGACCTCGTTCGAGGCGGACCAGGATGCGAGATAATCGACGGCGAAGTCCCGTGCGACTGTCGCCCGGGCGGAGCGATTGTCGCCGCCAGGACCTTCCTGCGGCTTCGCGGCCACACTGGGCGAAGAAGGTCTGGCCGCGGGCGGCGGCTCTGTTTGCGCTGAAGTCGGCGCGTCGGGCTTTGCGACCGGTGCCTGCGGCTGGGCCGTTTGCGCGGGCGGGGTTGCCGGTGCGGGCGTCGGTGTCGCGGCCTGCGGCGGAGGGCTTTCGGGCGGCGGGGCCTGAGGAGCGGGCGCCGGCGAAGGGGCCGGGCCGGTCTGAGCCGGGGGATCGACCCAGGTCCGCCCCGTCTGCGCGGCGGCCATGGGGGAGACAGCCGCCGCGAGCGTCAGGAGGGCGGTGATCGATGTGAGGGACCGGCCGATCTGCATACGTTCCAAAAGGCCTCTTCTTGAACGAAAGGGACCGGGGAAAAGCGGGAAAAAGGCTTGTCGGTTCCATGATCCGCCCCGGCAAGGGAGTCCTGCCGGGGCGGGTGGCAATGGATCAGTCGAAAAATGAACAGGTCATGAAATAAGCGGCGGACTCGAAAGCCGGTCTTTAAAGTTGGGCGACGTCCACGGAGGTGACGCCGGAGAGGCCGATAGCCTGCGCGGAGGCTTTTGACAGATCGATGACACGACCGTGGGCATATGGACCACGGTCATTGATACGAACGACCACCGACTTGCCAGTCTTCTTGTTCACGACCCGGACCTTCGTGCCGAAGGGCAGGGTGCGATGGGCGGCGGTCAGGTCGTTGGTGTTGAAGGTTTCGCCGCTTGCGGTCCGCCGGCCGTGGAACCCCGGGCCATACCAGGAAGCGCGGCCGCTCTGAATGACTTTCCCGGCAGGCTCTACCGGATCGGCGGAGGCAGCTTGAGGTAAGAAGATCGTCGATCCGGAGATGAACAGACTTGCAAGTGCGAGCGATACCTTACGTTGATCCACAATGCATTCCCTTGATTGTTATCGATGGGATGCAAAATGGAGGCTAATGGGGCAACATTAAGACGATATATTTGCCTGGGTAGCGCCGGGTATAGCCTGAGTATCGAGATAATCTATGCAGTTAAGCTATATAAAGCGCTGAGATTGTCATGTTGTCGATCGGCTGGACGTAAATAAACTGACGCGCGATTGCTTGGTTCGCGCAGGATTTTTATTGCCGCGGCGCCTGTGCGGCCTCGCGCTGCGGAAGAGCCATCAGCCGAAGAGCGAGGGCGAGCGCTGCGAGCAGCAGGAGGGCCACGAGGGCCGACACGCCGGGCCAACCCCCATGCGTCCAGAACACGCCGCCCAGGGTGCCGACGGCGCTGGAGCCGAGATAGTAGCAGAACAGGTACAGGGCCGAGGCCTGTGCCTTCGCGCCGAGGGCCCGGTTGCCGACCCAGCTGCTGGCGATGGAATGGGCGCCGAAGAAGCCGAAGGTCACAGCCACGATCCCGGCCAGAATGAGCGCAAGGTGATGGAAAAGCGTGAGCGCCACGCCGGCAAGCATGATCGCGATCATGGCCCACAGGACCCGCCTGCGGCCCAGGCGTCCAGCCAGCTCCCCGATCCAGGCCGAACTCAAGGTGCCGATCAGATAGGCGGAGAAAATCGCCCCGATGGCCGATTGACTCAGGGAATAGGGGGCTTCCGTCAGGCGGTAGCCGAGATAATTGTAGATCGTCACGAACCCGCCCATGAGGAGGAAAGCCTCGGCGAACAGGGCCCGCAGACCCGGGTCACGCAGGTGTTCCCCGAAGGAGCGCAGCAACTGCCCCGGGCGGGCGGCGCGCGGCTGAAAATGGGCCGAGGCCGGCAGGCTCCGCCAAGCCGCCAGGGCCGAGATCAAACCCACGGCCCCGATCAGCCCGATGGCGACACGCCAGGAACCGAGATCCGTCAGAACGCCGCTGATGATCCGACCGGCCATGCCTCCGACCGCATTGCCGCCGATGAAGAGCCCCATGGCGAGGCCGATGGATTTCGGGTCCACTTCCTCGCTCACATAGGCCATGGCGACGGCGGGAAGGCCGCTCAGGGTGATGCCGATCGCCATGCGGGCGAGGAGCAGGCTGGTCCAATTCGGGGCTGCGGCGGACAACAGGGTCAGGAGAGCCGAGGCGAACAGCGAGGCCACCATGACGGGCTTGCGCCCCCAGACCTCCGACAAGGAACCCGCCACCAGCATCGCCACCGCGAGAAGGCCGGTCGAGAGCGACAGGGACAGGCTGCTGATCGCTGCGCTGACATGGAATTCCTGCGAGAATTCCGGCAGGAGGGGCTGGACGCAGTAGAGAATGGCAAAGGTCGAGAAGCCGGCGGCGAACAAAGCCAGATTCAATCGGCGAAAGGCAGGCGTGCCGCTCACCAGGCGGCTCGATGTTTCCGGCAATTGCTCCTGCATGAAGTCTTTCCATCCCCGCCGATGAAGCAGGTCCTGATCGGCCGACCCCAAGATCAGGGCCGGCTTCGGGCTATTATGCTTAAGGCGCAAGTGTAGGCCAGTCGACGAAGCTATCCATTCACTGAAGGCATAGACCATGTGTTGAGTTTGCACTTCTCCTGAGGAGGGAACGGTACTTTATGAATGTCCCATTACCTCCTCTCTCGAGACCTTCAGGCTCGCCGCATCGTCGCGCGAGCCTCATTTTTGAGCTGTCCATGACCTCCGCCCCCGCTGCCCGGGAAAATGCGGCGCCCAGCGCGCCTGCCTCTCCGCTGCGGGGCATCCTGTTCCTGATCGCCTCCACGGTCGTGTTTTCCGTGGCGGACGTCATCACCAAACAGCTCGCCTCCACCCTGCCGCCGCCGGAAGTGGCCTGGATGCGCTACGTCACCTTTGCGTTCGTCATTCTTCCCGTGGTGCTGATCAAGGGCGGGCCTGGCCTGTTCCGCTCCCGGCGGCCCGGTCTTCAGGTGGTCCGGGGCTTCGGCATGGTGGGCTCCTCGATCATGTTCATCCAGAGCCTGCCTCATCTGCCCGTGGCCGACGCGACGGCGGTGTTCTTCGTCTCGCCGATCCTGATCATGGCCCTGTCGGTGCTCTTCTTAGGCGAGACCGTGGGCTGGCGGCGCTGGACGGCCGCCGCAATCGGCCTGATCGGGGTCATGATCGTCGTGCGACCCGGCACGGGCGCTTTCGAGCCGGCTGCCTTCCTGCCGATCATCAGCGCGTCGAGCTGGGCCGTCGGCGCTGTGGTCACCCGCAAGATCACGGGCGACCATGCTCTCACGACGCTCGCCTACTCAGCATCGGTGGGCAGCCTCGTGTTGAGCGCGCTCATGCCCTTCAACTGGGTGATGCCGAACGGGCCCGAGATCATGCTGGGCCTGTGCATGGGCATCCTGTTCGCCATCGGCCATTGGTTCGTGGTCATGGCCTATCGCCATGGCAATGCGTCGCTGATCGCGCCGTTTTCTTATGTCCAGCTGATCTGGGCGGGCACGCTCGGCTACCTGGTGTTCGGATCGCTGCCGGATTCATGGACGATCGCGGGCGCATGCCTCATCGTCTCGAGTGGCTTCTACACGGCCTATCGCGAGCGCGTCCACGCCATGCAGAAGAGGTTTTCCGCCTGATCCCGATCAGGTTCCCGAATGAACGACCCGCAGGCGCGGCCGCGCCGTGCGGCTGTAGAAATTGAGTTCCACGAACTCCCCGTCCGCCTGACCTTCGACAAGGCGGTAGCCGAACTGTTCCACCAGGGCCCGCACCTGACCAAGGTTCTCGTTCGAGATCTTTCGAGAGAATTCGGTTAGATCCTGGCTCATCAGCGCGGCCACGATGCCGATCTCGACGCCCTGATCGAAGTCGGCGCTCCGCGCCGGAAAACGAAGCCGCATACCCTCAGCGAGATGGATGTGGTGCATGGGACCCTGGTCGGTTTACGCTCAACAACAGGCCGCGTTTATCGGGCACAAGATCCTACCGGTTGCTTAAAGTCCGGCCAGGGCCGGGCGCGGCCGGGGAGCGTGGTTAATCCTTCGTAGAGGCGCTCGGGATGGATCCCGGACGGCAGCTTTGCATTATCCTCGACAGGTTCCTCCCGCTGGTCCCAACCGGAGCGAACCGGTCTTTCGGGAGATGGCAGCGAGGCGCAGCATGAAGCAGGTTTTAATAGGGATCGCACTGGCGGCCGGTCTGGTGGGGTCGGCAGCCCAGGCGGCCGATATAGGGACCGTGTCCCGGTTCGAAACGGCCCGGATCCAGCCCGGCCGCGCCATTGCCCGGCTCGCCGATCAGGGGCTGGGCTATTCGGTCCTGCACGATGCGCCAAGCGGCCCGCAGGGTTTCTACCGCGTCCACGTGACCTGTGCCATCGACGAGAGCTTCATGCAGACCTATTGTCCGACGCCTGCCTATGTCTCCTACTGCCCCAGGGCTCGGATCTTCTGTGCCGATGGCGGCGCGAGCGTCCAGGCGCTGCGGCTGAAGTACTGAAGCGAGCCGTCCGGAAAGGCGGCGATCCGATACCTTCTCCTGGGAGCCCCTGGAGAAGACCTGTCGCTTTTCCGGCTCGCCGCCTTGTATTCGCCGCAAGTAGTGACTAGATAAAGCTGTATCGACATTTGGCCGGACAATCGGGCCGTTCCGCCTTGGCCTTCCAGGCGCACGTTCAGACCCTCTTCCCAAACATCGACGAACCCGAGTGTGCGGGCGTGCGGCTGCACGCCCCTGGCTCACGTGCATAACAAGCCTATCCAAGGACATTCCCATGATTTCGGGCACCGTGAAATTCTACAACGATCAAAAAGGCTTCGGCTTCATCCAGCCGGACGATGGCAGCAAGGACGTGTTCGTCCACGCCACCGCGCTCGAGCGCGCCGGCATCCGCGGTCTGCGCGAAGGCCAGAAGGTCTCCTTCGACACCGCCGAAGACCGCCGCTCCGGCAAGGTCGCCGTCAACAATATTCAAACGGCGTAACGTCGGTTGAACAGGCTCGGTCTGCGTGCCGCCTCCCGAAGCCGCCCCTCAAGGGCGGCTTTTTGCTTTCGATCCAAGGAGTTTTTCGTGAGTCACAAATATTCCATGGGCCAGCTGGTTCATGCTGCGGCCGCCCATTTCGCCGATCGTACGAGCGGCACCTATGAGATCGTACGCCTGATGCCGGAGAACAGCAGCGGCGAGCTGGGCTACCGGATACGCGATACCCTGAGCGGTGCCCAGCGCGCGGTCGGAGAATCGGAAATCCGCGCGGCCGGGACAAAGCAGGAAACGCAAGGCCATTGAGACTTACCTTCCAGACCGCGGCATAATAAGAACGCCTGCGTTCAACGTGGGCTCAGTCACATTGCAGGATACGAAACCAAGCGGCGTCTACGGGACGCCAGCGGCCGAGCTGGCCGAGACCCCGGCAGGGGCCATTCAGTTCTCGCCCTTGATCCCCGGCTCCGAACCCCTGGAAGGGCTGGGGGAGGGGGCTCTCGGCACCATGGTCGTGCTGGCCCCACCTGGCACGGTGGAGCGGCGCTACACCATCGCCCTGGCCTTGCGGGCGCTCGCGCCCGGCGGGTCCCTGACGGTCCTCGCACCCAAGGACAAGGGCGGCTCGCGGATTGCCAAGGAGCTCAAGGCGTTCGGCTGCGAGGCCGCCGAATCCTCCCGCCGCCATCACCGCATCTGCACCTGTGTGCGGCCAGCCCTTCTCACCGGCCTGGATGAAGCCCTGATCGAGGGCGGCCCTCGTCTGGACGAAGCCCTGGGCCTCTGGACCTGGCCCGGCGTGTTCAGCTGGAACCGCGTCGATCCCGGGAGCGCCCTGCTGGAGCAGGACCTGCCCGCCTTGAGCGGTCGCGGGGCGGATTTCGGCTGCGGGATCGGCATTCTCGCCCGTGCGATTTTGGCCTCGCCCAAGGTCGAGCATCTCGCCATGATCGACATCGACCGCCGCGCCGTGGGCATGGCAGCGCGCAACATCGGCGACCCGCGGGCGGAGCCGCGCTGGGCCGACATCCGCAGCGGCACAGGATTGAAAGGGCTCGATTTCGTGGTGATGAATCCGCCTTTCCACGATGGCGGCGCCGAGGACCAGAGCTTGGGACAGGCGTTCATCCGCCGGGCCGCGGAGGCCCTTCGCTCAGGCGGCGTCCTCTGGCTCGTCGCCAACCGTCACTTGCCCTACGAGGCCGTGCTGAAGGGGCTGTTCAAGCGCGTGACGCCGAAGGTCGAAGCCAACGGATACAAGATCTACGAGGCCGTGAAATGAGCAAGGTCCCGACGCTCCGCCTCGATCGGCTCCTCGCCAATATGGGCTACGGCTCGCGCCGCGAAGTGCAGTCCTTGGTCAATGCAGGCCTCGTCACACTCGATGGGGCCGAGGTCGAGGATGCCGACCGGCGCATTGCGGTGACCCGCGACCTCTCGGAGAGGATGCGCATCCAGGGCAAGCCGCTCGATCCGCCTCCAGGCTTGGCCCTGATGCTGCATAAGCCGCTGGGTGTCACCTGCTCGCACAAGGAAGCAGGTCCCCTGGTCTATGGTCTGCTTCCGGACCGGTGGCGCCGGCGCGATCCGGCGATCTCGACCATCGGGCGGCTCGACAAGGATACGTCGGGCCTGCTGCTCATGACCGACGACGGCAACCTGCTGCACCGGATCATCTCTCCCCGCGCCAACATCTCCAAGCGCTACCGGGTCGATCTCGACCGTCCAATGCGGGGCGATGAGGCGGAGATCTTTGCGTCCGGGACGCTGATGCTCGAGAGCGAGGACAAGCCGCTTCTGCCAGCCCGGATGGAGGCAATCTCCGAGACCAGCGCCTACCTGACCCTGACGGAAGGCCGCTATCATCAGGTCAGGCGCATGTTCGCGGCTGTCGGCAACCATGTCGCGGCCCTGCATCGCGACCGGATCGGCGGCCTGGCCCTGCCGGAGGATCTCGGGCCGGGACAATACCGCCTGCTCGGCGAGGCCGATCTTGCCCTCCTCCTGCCACCTACAGCAGGAGCGTGATGCTTCGGATGAGGACTGTTGGTGTGCTACCTACGGCGTCGCGGCAGCGATGAGCCCGGCGGTGTCGTAATATTCCTCGAAATCGACCGCCTTGCCGTCCCGGAAGCGCCAGATGTCGACTTTCCGGGTGTCCGCCACCTTGCCCGTCCCCTTGTGGCGCCAGACGGCCCGCCCGATCACGGCCACCCGGTCGTCCTGGGCGATGAACTCGTTCATGCTGTGGGAGATCATCTCCCAGTCGCGCATGAGGTCTTCCAGATAGGCGCGCACGCCGGACTTGCTGCTCCGGCGCATGGTGAAGGGTACTTCCGGCGAGCCCTCTGCCAGCGAGCCTAGAGAGACATCGTCGGCAATGATGTCCATCCAGCATTCGCAATCGTTGCCTTTGGTGTCGACCCACCGGGCATAGGTTTCGCGGAGAATGGTAACGTTGTCGTCACGGGCTGCCATTGAGCTCTCCTATGGAAAGCGACCTTGAGCGATTTGCCCGAAAGGAATGGTGAAGCACGATCCGCCGCCTGCACAATGTCTATTTAGAGCGTCGGGTCTTACGTCAAAGCGGCGTCCGATGCTCCCGCTCAGGTTGCCCTGAGGCCATCGGCCGGGTTAGGGAGGGGAAGGTACGCCGCCTTGGAGCCCCTTTCGCTCGAATGGACAGAGCATTGGCCCGACCCCGCATTCTACTTCCCTTCGTGCAGGCACTGCTCGGGCTGATCCTGCTTGCGTGCCTCCCGGCTATCGACCATGCGAAATCCGAGGCCCCCTTCCTCCTCCAGCTCGAAAAAACCCTTTCTTTCTCCGGCCTGTCCGATGGCGGCGAGGGGGATGGGGAGGTCGATCCGGGTACGTGGAAGGATGGCGCGGGCGGCTCTGACGCTCTCGTCCCCTGGGGCACCGCCTCCCATGCGGGAAGCATGACGGGACAGGGCATCCGCCTCACGTCTCCGCAATCCGGCAACGCTGCTCTTCCGGGATCCCTGCGCGCGACGGGACCCCCGCACCTCTGAGCTCAGATCAACCCGGTCCGAAATGAAGTTTCGACTGCTGCGGGCCGGTCATGTCGCGCGCCGAAAACGGCGCCGCTCCTGTTTCTCGCGAACGATTTTGAGCCGCTGTGCCTGGCGTTGTCCGGCCATTGCCGGATTTTCAAGCAAGCTCCGGTCGCTGTTCGTCTCGAACGCCAATCAAGTTCCCCATTATGGAAGCCCTTTTCCCACAAATCCTCAAACTCCTCGGCATCATCTGGATCAACATCATCCTGTCCGGTGATAATGCCGTCGTCATTGCGCTGGCCTGCCGCGGCCTGCCGGAAGACAAGCGCCGGATCGGCATGATTCTCGGCGCCGGTGTGGCAGTCGGTCTGCGCATCATCTTCACGATCGTCGTTGCGGCGCTCCTGACGACGCCCTTCCTGAAAATCGTCGGTGGCCTTCTCCTGCTCTGGATTGCCGTGAAGCTTCTGCACGGCGATGACGACGAGGGCGGCGTGAAGGAAACCGACCGTCTCTGGCATGCGGTCTGGACGGTCGTGGTCGCCGATGCCGTCATGAGCCTCGACAATGTCCTGGCCATTGCGGCGGTGGCCCAGGATTCCACCGTTCTGCTGGCCGTCGGCCTTGCCATTTCCATTCCGCTCATCGTGGCGGGCGCCGCTCTCATCATGAAGCTCCTGGACCGGTTTCCCCTGCTCGTCTGGGCGGGAGCGGCCCTCCTGGGCTGGGTTGCCGGGGAGATGCTGATCTCCGATCCATGGCTGGTCGGGAAGCTCGGCCAGGAACTCAGCCATAAGGCGGAAATCCCCATCGCCATCGTCGGAGCCGCCCTGGTGCTCGCCATCGGCTACATCTCGCGGCAGCGGGCAGCGACGGATGGAGCTTAGAAGCCATAAGGCCCGTTCCTTCTGAACGTTAAGCGCCTACCCCGACCTCGGGGTCACAGCATCGGACCCAAAAGCGGACTCGCTTTTGGGTCCGATGTTTTTTCTCCTGGCTGGAGCATCGTTCGGATCCGCACGACGCTTGGGGATTGGGGCGAATGAGCCGCGACCGTCCCGACTGAGGATGGCCCCGATCTCCCTCATCGGCAGAGGTTGCCCTGACGTCCGTAATCGGGTAGGGAAGAAACAGGCCCAGCGCCTCAAGCACCCGTAGCTCAGCTGGATAGAGCGTTGCCCTCCGAAGGCAAAGGTCACACGTTCGAATCGTGTCGGGTGCGCCATCAAATTCTTAAGCCCCGTCAGTAACTTGGCGGGGTTTTTCGTTGGCTGGCACCTAGAACGTGCAGGGTACGAAATCGGCTGTATGCCCCTAAAATCCGGGCAATGGCTGCACGGACTTGGCAGAAAAGCTGGCAGTAATCGGCCTCGCGTTCTTGGGTTGTTCGAAAAATCACCTCAGCTTGTCCAGGCGCTGGCGTCGATACAAATGCCAAAGCTCGCCCCTTCTCGTGCCTGACCGTCTCAGCTAAGCTTGATCGGCATCGGTTATTTTGGGTCCAGTAATAGTGTCACTACAGCGTTGTCTTTGCATTGCCCTCGGTGCGCTATTGCCCACCGCAGTTCTGGCCCAACCAAACCTGTATCGCTGCACGATTCTGCAAAGTGCTCAGGTATCGGACGGCTATCTTCAGGATACGAACTGGACGAAGGGCCTTCGACAGAACATGGGCGAGATCGTCTTTGATCCAGTTCATTCTCGATTGATCTGGGGCAAGACCGCTCATGAGTTCCAGATCGTACAGCGGGCCAGTCCAAATAACTCGTTTGTCGCTGTAAGACTATATCAAGGGCTTGCAAGCTTTGTCGTTCAAACGCTCCATATCCAAACATGGAAGGAGGATATGCCATTCCTCTATCAGGACGTGACCGAAGTTTATTCGGGAACGTGCAGGGAGATGTAGCGTGTCAGCGGCTTCGGGAGACCGGCAATGAAGCTGGGTATGATGTTAGGGACCGTTGTAGCGGTAGTCACAGTGGCAACAAGCGTCCAGGCAATGAATACCACGGCGGCACTAGAGGGTTGCCCTCTGGTCGCACGTCTGGATGACACGTCGAAACAATGGACGAGCGAAAACTACATGGCGTTTGGGGCATGTGGGACGTTTGTGCGCGATATGATGTATTTTCAATCAGCCTTCGGCGTCTGTGTGCCGCGCGAGACAACACCGGCTCAGGTGGCGAGGGTTCTTCTCAAATTCTTGAACGATCATCCTGAGCGCCATCATGAGGAAGTTCGACTCCTCGCGATTGACGCACTTCGCCAAGTCTGGGCTTGTAAGCAGTAGACGGCACTGGATGCGAAACCATCGGAAAGCAATTGTCGCTGACCAATCTGGCCCGTTGGCCGTAGCGTACATTTCACTCAGTCGTTGTTTCCACCGATGCCGCCTCACTTTGCTCTGCCATTCTTCGAGCCGCCTTGATAATCAGTAGATCGCAGAGCACTTTGAGCATGGCGACATGCTCCATTGTTAAGCCCGCTGCATCGCCATTCACGCGCGCATCCAGAAACCGGCTCGGCAGGTCAAATAGTTCAGCGCGATTTTCGTCGTGAATAATTTCTGAGAAAGTCCGGTTTAACTGCTCGGATAGATCTGCTCGTTCACCCTCCCATCTTTCGAAGTAGCTCAGACCCGCTACTAGGCATGAAGCGAACGACGCGCCTGCGTCAACCACGAACGGAAGGTGCATATCTGTCTTGCTGATGAAGATTATGCCACCAGCATACGGCCCGAAGACGCGATTTCTGTCCTCGCCACTCATTCCCATCATCAGCGCGAGGGATGCTGCTCCATTCGCAATATGACGCTCTGAGAGAGGGGTAGATCCCCAGGCAACTGATAATGATGGCGAACGCTTGACCTCTATTCTCAGACCCTCATTTTGCTCGAGGTCCACGATGCTTTCATAAAACCGATCAGGTTCATTCGGAGCGTACCACCAAAAGTAACCCAATGATCCGATGCCCAGAGACAATGCTACAGATTTGGCAATTCCTGAAGCCGCGTCAGCCACATTGCCCATCGAGACGAGTCTCCCAAGAGTGATATCAACGAGAAGTTCGCCCTTGTTCTTACCGGCTGGTATCAGCTTAATCATATTGGAAGCTGCGTTCCATGTGTTCAGCGCCTTCGGGCGAATTGTGTGAGATGGGGAATGAAGCCTGACCCGCACCCTCCACTTCGGCAACTCGGCCTCATCGTTGGATGGCGCAGCCCGGGCTAGTTCCCGTCTAAGGATCTCCTGAGCCTCGTCATTGGCTCTGTCGAACTCCGATCTAAGCCACTTGATCCACTCTTTCATATGCCCTTTCAAATCAGAAAGGCGGTCGAGCGATTGCGAACTGAAAATGAGGCGAGACTTCTCAGGGTCTATGGCAGCATCAACAAACCATATGGCATCATCATCAGGCTGAGCGGCTTTACTCCAATCACGGCAACGTTCCATGCCAAGGCGTGCCGTGGCCAATTCAATTAGATCCTGAGCCTGCTTGTGAGTGATAGCTTGCTTAGGCGGGACCAGTTCCTCTGTGTCAGTAGGAACGTACAGCCCTGCAAGTCGATTCCCATGAATTGACTTGGCCAAAGAACGAGCAGTTTCGAAGTGCTCTTTAGATGTAAACTGCTGATTTATTCCGGTCGCCCATATGGCCCAAAAGAGCTTCGCCTCATGGGCGTCCAGACGCTTATCTATCCACGAACTGTCGTACTTATTACGTCCAGCCATTCGAGCGCCGAGAAGCCCAGCCTTTCCAATCTCCTCTAAGGCTAAGGTCGCGAAGTGATACGCCAGATTCGGTAAGTCATCTCCATCCAGCAGCCGCCTCGCTGCCCGCAGGAGATCATCAGCATGATCGAGGCACATCTCAATCATCCGGACTTCAGCGCAGTCATTTGATGGCATATCAGCGCAGTCATTTGATGGCATATGGGCAACCTAATGAAGGGACTAAGGACAACATTCTAACGCGAGAACGAATCTGGAAAGCCTCCGAAGCATAACAGTTGAGTATGCTTCCGGTTACGTTTCGGATGTTACATCCAAAGCCTATCTGAAGCGTAACAATAGGGTTGACAGAAAGGTTTTGTTACAGCAGGGTATGAGGGTCAATCCTATTGTGACAGGAACAGCCCACAATGGCCCGGATCGGATATTGTCGCGTATCTCACACGTCTCAGGACTATGCGTCCCAAGAGGCGCGGCTGCGGGAGGCAGGCTGTTCAATCGTCCGTGCCGAGAAGGTGAGCGGGAAAACCCGCG
The DNA here is from genome assembly GCF_003347665.1 of Microvirga calopogonii. Lineage (GTDB taxonomy): Bacteria > Pseudomonadota > Alphaproteobacteria > Rhizobiales > Beijerinckiaceae > Microvirga > Microvirga calopogonii. The sequence goes on along the minus strand of NZ_QDGA01000001.1, from coordinate 490,342 downwards.
AAGGTCGAGACGAATTGGCGTCGATCTTGGAGTTTATCCGTCCTGGCGACGAATTGGTTTGTCTCCGTCTCGACAGGCTCGGGCGCAGCACTCGCGATGTTCTCAATCTCGTCCATGAGCTTGAGGCCAAGGGGGCGGCACTCACGGTGTTGGAACCGGCTTTCAGTACGAAGGACGCGGCAGGATCGCTCCTTGCCACAGTTCTTGGAATGGTGGCCGAGATGGAGCGCCGATTCCTGCTGGATCGGCAGAAAATCGGAATTGAGGAGGCTCGTAAACGGGGCGTATACAAGGGCAGAAAGCCTTCCGTGCCCACCGAGCAGGTTCGGGAGATGCGGGCCGCTGGACACGGCCCCAGCGCAATTGCAAAGGCACTTGGCATTAGCCGGATGAGTGTCCACCGCGCCCTGCAAGGAGCGCAGGCATGAAGTGGTGCCATGCAACCGTCCGATTCCGGTATCGGAAAGCTGGCTCAAATGGAGCATGGACCAGCAGTCGGTGGGCCGGAAATGTGATCCAGCAGTCTGAACCGCTCGCAATGCAAGCGATCAGGAAACTCAAGCCATCGTGCGATGTTGAATTGGTCGAAATCCAATGGCGGTGAGTGACTTCATGACTGAGCCTGATCCCATGCCCGGCTCCCAGCCTGAAAAGCCGCTCGTGCTGATTTGCGAAGATGAAGTTCTGGTCAGAATGCTGATTTCGGATCTCCTTCAAGATGGTGGCTTCAAAGTCATCGAGGCAAAGAACGTCGCGGAAGCCCTGCGCGTTTTGGAGGCGCGGCCCGACATTCAAGTGCTCTTCACGGATGTCGAGATGCCACCGGGGCCGAATGGTTACGAACTGGCCCAGCAGGTTTGTGAGCGGTGGCCATATATCCAGATCATCATTTCTTCGGGACGGGCACTTCCTGTCGCGGGTGATATGCCTGATTGCGCCGTGTTCCTGCGGAAGCCTTGGACGGCAGCAAGTCTTACCCAGCATGTTCAGGAGGCCGCAGATCGAGCGATGAAGCCCACTGCAAAGTAGTTGGTCTCTCGTGATTTGAGATCCAGATCTAGTTGCCCGGCGTTTGATCGGCTCGGCGCTGAAAAACCTTTGCGGTGCTTGAACTCGCCACAAGGCGAATGGCGTGACGGCAATCATCCTTGACTGCGTAGCCTTCACCTGAATTTGCCAGCTTCTTGTGGTTCGGAGCATAAAGCGTCCACCGCCATTGCCCGCGTGCGTCGAGATACATGACGAAGTACATGGGCTCACCGCGACACATATGAAACAGCCAATTTCGCCTTCGCCATCGCCTCGTCGGCCTCGCCCCCAAGTTTGGAGGTCTCAGTACGCAGTTTTGCGGCACGGGCGTATTCGGACGCAATACGGGCACGGGTGAGTTTGTTTTCCAAATCCTTCGCCTCCTTCTCTGGCGGGTTTGACAAAGTGTTCCAGTCCAAACCAGCCCCAAGGAGGTTGAAGTCCCCGTCAAACAGATCGAGGTCTTCGTCCTTAATGCCGTACATGATGCCGAGAAAATGCTCTCGGTCTTCAACCGGCGGGGAGCGTTCAAGGCTTCGGCAAATGTCTCGAAACAACTCTTTGGAAATGTCCCGCGTGATGCGTTCGGGGCAGAGGTAAGGGGCAATTTCTTTCATACGCATTGGAAACTCACTGTTGAAGGTTTGAACTAGGTTTGTAGGCATAGCTTCGCTTTGCGGGTCGCCGTTGCGTCCCGGTCGCGATCTCTCGTAATGTCTGACGAACCACTCCCGCGCGATGGTAAAAGGCTGATGATGCGCCTCATCGGCGCGGGAGGACGGTCGGTCGTTAGTCGCGCAGGAAGTCGAGCGACCAGATCATCTCTTGGGCGTCCGACGATGGATGCTGGCCCTTGAGCGCGTAGCCAGCGAAGACGTGTGGATCATCGACCAAAGCAAGCTTGTAAGATCCGCTTCGAACGATGCCGTTCCAGATTCCACCACGCTCCCCCGGAAACAGGCGAGCGAACGGGATCAGGTGTTGCCGGTCTGTAACGCGCCACAGGCTATGAACGTGGATGTGACCTGTTTTAAGCCCTTCGAAAACAAAGACGGCCAGCGTGCGCTCATCCCGTGGTTTCTCGTTGTAACGGCACCCGAGCAGTTTCCGGTCCACCTTGCGGTGGATCAGCCTCAGGTGCTTCTTAGCGACAGACAGGACGGCGTTTCGGTTCCAACTCAATGTCAGGGCATGGGTGAAGCCGAGATCCCTGTAATGCTCTACCATCGCTTGCTTCCAACTCTCGCGGAATGGAGGTTGGACAGTGGCAGCGCAGCCATTCGCAGTCATAGCGGCACCGCCTGCAACCAGTCACTCGCAGCCGTCATAGCCTGCGCGGTATCTGCGACTAGGTTAGTATCGTCGGCGTAATAGGTTTCGATGACAACGTGGGTCGCCCACGGCTGCATCAGATTGCCGTTGAGCCAGACCGCACGAAAAGCCAAGGACCAGCCTTGAGCCGCGTGTTCGATCACATAGCGATACGTGGTTGCCGCACTAGGCACGCCGTAGCGATTTCCGACGTGGCGAGCGGATATGTAAGCTCCCTCGACGTTCCAGTCGCGTTGATCGTTGTCTGGCGCTAAATATTCATGCGCGAGCTTCTGGATAATGAGGTTATTGGCAGCCTCAATTGCTGAAAAGTTTGTAGTCATTTCAAATTCCAATGTATATGGCAATGGGTTCGTGCATGAACTCCGCCTACATTATTTATCATGTAGGCTCAGATGGTTGGACATACACTTGCAGTTACATACTACGCGATGCGTAATATGGGTCTTGTAAAGTCAAAGCAGGATTACAGTAGGCGCTGGCTTGGTCGGGGTCGCACCTACCTGCGTGACTTTGAGTTTCGCGCCGGTCGGGATGCAGTGCGGGTGCCGATGAAGACGGTCACGAGACTGCGAGCCCGGCTGCGCGTGGTAGCGGATCGGGTGCCAGCGAGTATCCGCACCGAAATCGAAGGCATCATTGATGCTATCGACCGAAGCGTTGCTGTGGCTGATCTGCTCTCGCGACGGACGTGAGACGATCCGGCGCAAAGCCAGGGTTACTCCTCCTCATCTTCATCGAAGAAGGAGTTCCACATGGCGACTGCCCGTGAACCCGTCTGAGAGGTGGAGAACTCGACCTCAAGCGAGAAACCACCCAGAAAGAAGTCGGGAGCGTAGTGGTAAGCCACAGCCTCCAAGCCATGTTTCTGCAAGGTTTCAACGGTCGCCTTCCAGCCCTCTGGGTCTCCTGCCTGCCCTCGGGCAGAGGTCACATGCAGATCCGGATCAAACGTCTTGCCTGATCTCTCCCAATCGGAGGCGCTGAGCGCATTTGGCATGAGGGCAACGAGTTCTCGTTCCTGAGATGCGGCCCCGCCCTGGATGCTCTTCTGTCGTGCTTGGTTTGTTGTCAGTTGCTGCTTCAACGCAATCTCCTTCGATAAAGCGAGTTGAATACGGGATAGGAATGCCGACACGGCATCTTCTGACGCCGTCTGTGCATTATGCTTAACCCGCAGCAATGAACAGTGTCAATTACGAAATGCCATGCAAGCGCGAAAAAGTGCCGTGTCGGCATTTTTCATTTGCTCTTGATCCGAGGTGGCTGTACAGAAGCGCCGAACGGAGAGAACCGCCGATGACACCTGAACAATTTCGCTCTTGGCGAAAATCACATGGCCTAACCCAAGGCGAAGCAGCCAACGCTCTGGGCTTGGGCAAACGCACCGTGGCAACGTACGAGGGTGACGGGATTATCCCGAAGCACGTTGCACTTGCCTGTGCTGCTCTCTCGCACTTCAAAGGAAGCGGCACTCAAGCGCATACGGTCGATGTTGAGGGGCTTGTAAAGCAGCAGCATCCCGAGCTTGGAATTGGCGAGACGGCCATCATCTTGCCTATTGAGATCGGCAGAGGCCGCACGTATGCGGAACTGTTCAGCTTGCCGGAAGACTTACTGGCCCTCTGTCTCAGTGACGAAGCGCGTCACTGGATGGAGGATCATGCTCCGTCCGCGAAGTTCTCACTTGTTCGAATTGAAACATCTGCCGGTGAGCGTGAAGTTGCTGTCGTCTCATTCAGCAACTTGGCGGAGGCTGTCCACTTCAAATTGAGGTGGCAAGGATCAAACTGAAAACCTGCCGAGCTTTAGAATGATTTTTCATCCATCAATTTTTTGTGCCGATTTCGGGCAGCAGTACACGATTAAGGAAGTTTCAGAGCGAATGAAGTGCTCTGAAGGCCATGTTGTCGCGCTCTACGAAGATGGCGACCTTGAGGGCATCGACATTGCCCGTAGTGGAGCAAAGCACCGGGAACTCCGATTCTCGGAAGAGGCACTGGATGCCTTTGCGGAGCGTAGGAAAGGGCAGGGAACCTTAACTGCGCCGACTCCCACGGTTAAGCCCGCGAGAGCCTGTAAAGGGTCAAGCGGGGCCGAAGACTACGATTCATGGTACGATAATTGAAAGGGGTAGGACGGTGGGAGTGAGGCGAATGCCTGGAACCGAGATCTATGAGTATCGGTTCCAAGTCGGTAGTCGGCGTTACCGCGCATCTACGGGGGTAACTTCGGAACGTGAGGCTCTGAGGATCGAGCGGGCAGCCAAGGAGGCTGCCAAGCGCGAGCAAATTCTGCATGGGAAGCAGCCGTCCGGGCAAGGAATGGCTCTCAAGAGCGCGGTGGGCAAGTACCTCCATATCCAAGCCCAGAAGAGCCATATCAATCAAGCCACGTTCAACGTTGAGGTGGAGGCATTCAAGTGGATTGTGGCGACCATCGGGCCTGACGTGCTGATGAGCGACCTTGATACTGAAATGGTTGCAAGGATGGTAGCCGAGAAGGGTAAGAGGGGTCGGACCAACTCCCAGGGCAAGGTCTTGCTTGACGCGGACGGTAAGCCGCAGCCTCTAAGCAATTCATATGTCAACCGTTATACGTGGCGGCTTCTCAAGCGCGTCTACCTTGCGGCTCGTGATGAGTGGGGCGTGCCAGTAAAGCCGATCAAGTGGTCTTCCGACCGAATTTTCCTTGCAGAGAACTCAGCCCGAAAGCGGGAGATTAAGTTTGAAGAGGAGCATCAGATCATCGCGGATAAGAACTTCCGTGAGGGATATGGCAGTGCCTTTAAGTTCAATCTGCTTGCAGGGATGCGAAAGGAGAACTTCACCAATTTGCAATGGTCGCAGATCGACTTCGGACACCGGGAGATCCACTTCAACATGAAGGGCCGGAAAGGCCGGAAGAGCCATACAATCAAGATTGACGATGAGATGCTGGCTATCCTCGTTGCTGAGCGAGGTAAGCATCCTGTTTACGTCTTCACCTACATTTGTCAGCGGACCCGCAAAAATCCGAAGACCGGGGTGGAGGAGGTCAAGGGCGAACGCCGACCTATCACCTATTCGGGTTTCACATCATGGTATCGTAAACTCGTCGGGAGGCTGGGGTTTGACGTAACCATTCACGACATCCGCCGCACGACTGGCTCGCGGATCGTTCGTTCCACTGGCAATCTGAAAGCTGCAAGTGGGCATCTTGGTCACAGCGACATCACGATTACAGCTAAGCACTATGCCCATATCCAAACGGATGAAATGCTCGCGATTCTGAACAAAAGGAACGACGGAACCAAGGACGCGAAAGAGGCCCTAACCAAGTTGTTCGATGCAGGCGGCGTTGCATAGAGTTGGCAGAAAGGTGGCAGGGGAGCACCACTGTCGGGAAAATGCGTCGTAAATCAGGAGGATAAGGGAAGGAGCGTTGCCCTCCGAAGGCAAAGGTCACACGTTCGAATCGTGTCGGGTGCGCCATTTCCGTACAAAACTGGCACCACCGGCCTAGCGGCTTCCTTCTCCTTCGCGACAACATCGATAATAGGAGCCTTGGGGCCGCGGATCACAATCGGCGCGACAGCAGGGCGTCGGCCACGCCGAGGATGGCATCCCGGTTCGCCGGGATCAGAGCCTCGGTTTGGCCCATGAGCCGTTGCAGGTCGGTCTCGACAGTGCGAGCCAAGTTCGCGTCCATCATGAGCATGCCCGTGGGGTCCTGGTGCAACATACGGTATGACAGCATCGCCCCAAGCCCATATGAGGCATGCAGCGCCGCCACGAGCCGCGTGGCCTCTTTCGGGTCGTTGACAGCTCCAGCGTTGGCGCCCCGGCCGAGGACGGTATCGGCGGCATAGCCGGCGAAGCCGAGCCGGGTCGAGCTGGGGGCGGTTCCCGATGCCTTGATCGTTGTGCCAACAACCGCGATACCTAAGCGGCAGGCGATCAGGGCGTGACCGGCCTCATGGACGGCGATGGCACAGAGCAGCTCGGGGCTGCGTGGATCATTGGGGGCGGCTTGGACAAGAAGATCCTCAAGGGTCATCCCACGCCCAGCCAAGCGCGCCTGCTGTCGCGCAGCGCGGATCCACCTCACCGCTACAGCGCCTGCGCAGGATGCCCATCAGGCTCTGCTCGTCCGGAGGCACGATCTCGAAGGTGCGGTCAATCGGCCCGAGAAGCGCAGCGTCAACTCTCTTCAAATGATTGGTGGCAGCGAGCAGCACAACGCCAGCCTTTGGGACCCGCGACTTATCGAGTCTGAGGAGCAGATGTGTCACCGCCGGCTGCCAAAAGTCAGCTCCTCTCTGTGACATCGTCGCGTCGCCTGGAACGTTCGGTATTCAGAACAAGCGCTGAAAGTGTCACGTTGAGCTGAAACGGAAGAAAATACAGCGGGCTGGGACCGCGCTCACTGCTAAGTCTCCGTTATATTGACAAAGAGTTCTTTATAACGGCATATATGTTTGATTTAGTGAACTCTAGAGTGCGGGTCATGGCTGCGACGGCAGAAATCATCGATCTTAATGAAGTTCGGCGCCAGCGTCAGAAGGCAACGCAGCCAATGTCCCCGGTGCCCGCCGTTGTGCCTGGGACCTGGGTTGCAGTATGGTTCTTCTTACCCGTCTGGGTTGGGAATGCTTGGCCCATGCAGCGGTAAGACGAGGTGTCGCCGTGAGAGATGTGCCCAAGGATCATCTCACCGGTGTTGCTTATGAAACCGAGGGCGATCTGGAAAATGAGGCCCAGGAGCTTGCTGAGATTGTCAGCAGCAATCTCAAACGACTGCGGCGCTCGCGTGGTCACTCCCTGGAGCGCCTTGCGAACCTGGCTGGCGTCAGCCGGGCCATGCTGAGCCAGATCGAGCTGGGGCGAAGCGTCCCGACGATTTCATTGTTGTGGAAGGTGGCGCGGGCGCTCAACGTCCCATTTTCGGCGCTGACAAGCCCGAGTACGGGCAACGGCACGGTTGTCATGCGCTCGAAGGCTGCCAAGATCCTCACGTCAGCGGACGGGAGTTTCACCTCAAGGGCGTTGTTTCCTTTTGAAGCGGAACGGCGCGTCGAATTTTACAAGCTCACCCTTGCCGCGCAGTCGCAGGAAAACGCCGTTGCCCATGCGGCGGGCACCATCGAGAACCTCGCCGTCGTCATCGGGGATGTAGAAATCGAGATCAATGGCTCCGTTTACAGTCTCCACGCGGACGACTCGATCATCTTTCAGGCCGACGTACCGCACATCTATCGCAATCCCGGGCACGTGATGGCGATCATGTACCTGGTGATGTCTTACGTGGAGACGGTCGGGTAGTTCGACCCGCCCGTCCCGCGCCGGCAGTGCCGCATCCTGCGGGCGGCACCGCCTTTCGAAGGGCGACCTTGCTCAGGCGCTCTTCTTCATCGGCTTGGTCTGCGAACCCATGGCCGAGCTCATCCCGACGAGCATCATGCCGCCGCACATCATCATGCAGGGCATGCCCATCTCCATCATCCGCATCATGTTCTCGCAGCACATCTTGAACATGTCTGCGGACATGCCTTCCATCGGCATCATGGTGCAGGTCATGGAACCGTCGGCGGCCATGTCACAGGACATGCGGCACATCATGCCGGGCATCATCCCGCTCATCTGCATGGGGGACATCATGCCCCCCATCATTGGCATCATCCCGCCCATCGGCATCTGGGGCATCATTCCACCCATCATGGGCATCTGCATCTGAGGCATCATATTCGGCATCATGCCGCCCATCATCGGCATCATACCCGGCATCATGTTGCCCATCATGGGCATTGCGGCTGAACTGGTCATCTGTCCATCTCTCATCTGCTTGTCAGAAACTCGCCAGCGTTTCCGCTGCGTCGAAGAAAAGGATGAGCCTGGCAGGGTCTCACAGCAACGCATCCCAACGACGAGGCCGCTTCTTTCCTCCAATTTATTGGAGGTCAGGCCAATTGTTCGAACAAACGGCCGTTTTATTGGACGTGCCTCAGCTTTAGTGGACACCCGTGCGGGACACTGAACCAGCCTGCCAAACCCAGGTACGTCCTGATTTTGCCGAAATGCACGCGGGGCTCAGGATCATGCGGCCGTTGGAGGCTCCCGGCGTGGTGCGGGCTGGAGATGGGTGCGCACCCCGGGTGCTTCACCTTCCTCCCGGGCTCCCAGCACCATCTCGGTGGCCCAGTTGAGCAGCAGGGAGGTGTAGGCCTGCTGCCACGCCTCATCAGAGAGGGCGTGATCGGCTCCTTCGATCACCCGGTAGGTCAGCGAGTGCGCCCCCTTGAGCGCGGCCAGATAGTTCTCGATCACCGGGTGCGGGATGATGTCATCGTGCTCGGACTCCACCACCAGCACGTCACCCCTGAACGCTGCGCAGGCGGCTAGGGCCCGGTTCTGGTCGGGCGTGACCCGGCCCCGGCGGTAGTCAGCCAAGCCATACTTCTTCAGCTGCTGCTTCGGCAGCGGCCAATCCTCATCCCGGTAGAGCGCCGGCACGCGCAAGCCGAGCCAGCGCACTGGCCGCAAGGAGCTCAAGATCGCAGCCAGGTAGCCGCCATAGCTGCTGCCCACGACCGCGATGGCGTCTTTGTCGACAGCTTGATGGCTGACCAGGGTGTCGTAGGCCGCCAGCGCATCCCCCAAGTTGTCCTCGCGGGTCACGGTCTCCTTCTGCTCTTCGGTTTCGGCGTGCCCTCGCAGATCAACAGTGAGGCAAACACAGCCCAAGGCGGCGATCTCACGGGCCCGGGCCAGGTACTGCTCCTGGCTGCCGCCCCAGCCATGCAAAAACAGCACCCCGGGAACGACCGTGGCCGGTGTGACCAGGGTCCCTGAAATCCGCTGATCGTCGACGGAAATGTCGATCCGGTCATCGCGTGTCGTCATGCGCCCTCACCAATGTGTACTTGGTCAACCATCCGACATGCTCGTCCACACCACGAAAGTACACGGTCGCGTGGGGTGGCGGTGCCTGGCTCTCACCGTAGACCTCGAAGGTCGAAGTGTGGACCACCTGCAAGCCAGGATCGGCCCGGAAGGCCTCAAGGGCTGCGATCTCGGCGCCCGTTGCTCCTCCAATGCGCCAGGACTGTTCCAGAACCCCCGAGCGCCACTGCCCGCGAGCGTTCGTCCCCTGAGCCACGTCATAGTTGCGCCGCGAGGCAAACAGCCCCGGGAAGACGCTTGTCGCGGCATCGTAGGTTCGGGCCTGCTCCACGGCAGTGCAGATGCTCTCGGAAAGAGGCAATCGGACAAGCGCGTCGAAGTCGCCGCGCGCCACCACGAGGTCGGACCCGCCATAGACCTCTGCCCCGGTGCGGTCGGTCGTCAGCCGCTGGCTGCCGTAATACGTGGCTGTGAGATCCGCCACCCGCACCTGACCGACGCTGTAGGTGGTCACGGCCGCGAGGTTCTCCTCCAAGACCAGCCCAGCATCGGCGCGTTCAGCCGCATCGACGCCGGCAAGAGCCTCCGCAAGCTCAGTCAGGCTGCGGATCACTCTCTGACCCCGTCCAGCTGTCGCGTGGACCGGCTTGAGGCGAATTGGCCCGTGCTCCAGAAGTCGTTCACCGGCAGCATAGGCTTGCTCTGCCGTAAAGACCGAGTACCCCTCCAAGACGGCGCTTTGTACTTGGCAAGCGAATTGGTCGGACCAGCCCTGCGGGGCATAGGCGCCCGGCTCGACGAGGGGATGGGTGATGGCCTTCGTCGCGACGAAGGGATACGGCACGACACCGCCGAACAGATCGTGCTCCCCTGTGATTCCAACCCGGGCTGCCTCAAGTCCAACCAATGTGTTGCCAGGGACGAAATAGACCCGACCGGGATAACGGGCAGAGGGGTCGTATTCGCCCGCATAGTCAAACCCCGTCAGGGTAGCCAATCGCTGAGCGACGCCTGCCCGCGTGATCCGCTCATGAGGATCTGCGAACTCGCTCCCGTGAGGCGAGTATTCGACCACTACGCCATGCGCCAAGTGAAGTCCCATGCGAAACCGTTCGTAACCCATCAGAGTGAACGGCAATGCCGTTGCGGAAACCAAACACCGGAGCGGCCAAGAGTTCCTAGCTCCGCAAGACCCAGACTACGAAGCCGAGGTCGCCTGGGTCGGATTCCGGCTGGAAAACAACATTCCTGTCCCGCGTTGACGAACCGTAGCGGTTCACGAGCGTGAGGTCAGTGTATGCGTCGGTTCCTGCGGGACAATGGGTTGTCGCTCACCCTGTTCGCCCTGTTCCTGGTCTCCTTCATCGGTCAGGCGCTCACCGGCTGGACGGCCCATGCCGAGGAGCTCCGCCTGCATGAGCTGCCCGAGATCGGCTTCCTCGCCTACCTGACCAGCGGCCATTTCATCTCGGCCACCTTCGAGAACTGGGAAAGCGAATTCCTCCAGATGGCGACGTACGTGCTGCTGATGGTGTTCCTGTTCCAGAAGGGCTCGCCCGAGTCCAGGAAGCCGGACGAGGACAATCCCGAGGACGAGCCGCCGCACAAACGGCGCGGCGAGCCGGACGCGCCGGGCCCGGTCCACCGCGGCGGCCTGCTGCTAGTGCTCGGCATCTATCTTCGCGAACGCGGCTCGCCCGAGTCGAAGCCGGTGGCCGCCCCGCATGCCATGACCGGACACTGACGAGCGCGGGCCGACGCCTATCTGTGAAAACAAGCTCCCATTTTCGCACGTCATGATCCGGGCCACGGTCTCACGGAATCCGAGTAACGCCTCTATCGAAATGGAATTCGACCGACATTCTCGGAGAAGAGCAATTCTTTCTCTTAGTCGCGCTCGAACGATAACGATCTTCTATGGACGAAGAACTATTCCGAGAGGCTCGCATTTTTAAGACAAAAGCGCTCTTTCATGTCGTTCTTTAAAAAGAACATTCTCGTTGACAGACCGGAATAGGGAAATCAACATAACCGTGCTGATCAGGTGGGTTCGCTGCTTGAACAGCCGCGGTGATTTGACGGTGAGCAGCTTGCGCCGCGTGATCAAACGCTAAAGCGCCACGGAGCCTGTGCTGCCCCGTGGTCCTAAGCTAAATGCAAAGGATATCCGGTCGTGCATGCTCCGTCCTCCCGAAACCACCTTCTCTCCTGTCGTTGGCACATGACCGCCTGTTGCGGCTGTTGAAGCCGGGCTGACGCTTCTTTTCTTCGCTGATCGCAAACCCGCTGGTCCTTGCTGCCGGCGACAGGAGATCTTTGCCATGAGTAGCACCACCATCAGCACAGCGCGCGTCATCGAGATCGGCAACATGACCGCTGGTATCGCTGTTCCGGAGGAGGGCGGCTATCGCTTCTTCTCCTCACAGCCTCCCTTCGATGCTCTCGATGGGCGCCGCTTCCGCAGCTTGAAGCAAATCACTTCTGTGGCTCACGAGCGCTGTCGGCGCAACACTGCGCCACCTTCTCCCAATTCATCTCCCACCAAGCTGGCGGATCCATCCACTGATCTGCTGCTCGCTATTCCAGGCCCTTTCCTGCTGCCCGTCTGACAAGGGGATTTCCTATGAGCCGACCGCGCGTCGTCATCTTTTCCGGTAATACTCGCCGTCCCTCGCGCAGCCGTGCTCTGGCGGAAGCGCTCGGCGCCGAGGTGGGCCGCCGTGTGTCTATCGACCTGAAGATATACGATATTCTTGATGCCGGCCCTGGCTTTGGTTCCGCGCTGGTGCGCAACGATCTCCCACTGCCGGCGGCCCGCATTCTCGATGAGATCGAAAGCGCAGATGCGTTGATTGTCGGCACGCCGGTCTACAAAGGCGCTTATACGGGACTCTTCAAGCACCTGATCGACTTCATTGGTCCGGAACACCTGACCGGCAAGCCTGTGGCCCTGACTGCCACGGGCGGGGGAGCACGTCATGCACTCGTCGTCGAGCACGCACTGCGGCCTCTCTTCGGCTTCTTTGCCTCTTTCACCATTCCCACGGCTATCTACGGGTCGGATACCGACTTCGCAGCAACAGATGATGGCACAGGGTACGTAGTAGTCGACTCAGGTATCCGTACGCGACTGTCCAGTGCGGCGAACGAACTCGCCGGTCTTCTCTCGAAGCCCGCGGCCGTGACTGAGCCCGTGCTCCGTGCTGCCCGCGCCGCGAAATGACCAGCCGAACTTCAGTTGATCGGCATTCGAGCTCTGTGAGATCTGCTCAATGAACTACCGCCTAGGTCTGCTCGATAAGAGCCCTCTAGCCTCCGGCGACATTGCCGAGAATGCGCTTGCAAGAACAATCGATTTCGCGCGCCACGCGGAGGCGCTTGGCTATCACCGGTTCTGGGTCGCAGAGCATCACGGCTTCCCGGGCCTCGCCAGCTCTGCTCCCGAGCTTCTTGCTGCCTTTGTCATCGCTCGGACCACACGGATCCGGGTCGGCTCAGGCGGTGTGCTCCTTCAGCATTACAGCCCCTACAAGGTAGCCGAGAGTTTTAATCTGCTCGCAGCCCTCGCTCCTGGACGCGTCGACCTTGGTGTTGGAAAGGCCCCCGGCGGCTTCCCTCTTTCGACGAAGGCGCTCGGAACGGGACGGTCCCCGACCGATTTCGCAGACGAGCTTGCGCTCCTCGATGTGTTCTTGAACGGCGGACCGCCGGAGGGACATCCCCTTCATGGAGCCGTGGCGAAGCCCACCCCAACCTTTGTACCTGAACGGTTCCTGCTTGGTGCAAGCTCGGAGAGCGCGCTTCTCGCAGCAAAGCTCGGTTGGGCCTTTGTCTATGCCGGTCATTTGAACGGCGACCGTAAAGCTATGGCCGAAATCCTGACGACCTATCGGCAAGCGAGTGACGGCCAAGCCCCTATCCTTGCACTTGCGGCCTTTGCTGCACGAACCTCATCGGAAGCTGAGCGCCATGTTGCGGACCTGAAGATCGTGCGTGTCGAACTGGACACCGGCCAGAGCGTCAATCTCGGGACCGAGGAACAGGCAGCGGAGTTCGCTCGCCAGGCAGGAGCGGCATCCTATCGCATTGAGGAGCGGCGCCCACGTATCGTCGCAGGCACTCCAGCACAAGTGCGCCGGGAGCTTGACCAACTCTCCCGCGAGTTCGGGATCCGCGAGTTCATCCTCGACACACCGGTCGCCAGCGCGGCTGAGCGCTTCACCTCCATCGAACTTCTCGCCGCAGAATCCCCAGCGGCAGCGGCCTGACCTCACAAGGAGATCTCCATGTCCCGCAAGCAAATCAGACTCGGTATCATGCTGCAGGGTCCTGGCGGACACATGAATTCATGGCGTCATCCGAGTGGACCTGCCGACGCGAGCGTCAATTTCGACTTCTACCGCACGACGGCACTCAAGGCGGAGGAAAACGGCATCGCCTTTGCGTTCGTTGCGGACGGTCTCTATATCAACGAGAAGTCGATCCCGCACTTCCTCAATCGATTCGAGCCGATCTCAGTTCTCTCGGCTCTGGCTGCCGTAACCTCGCGGATCGGTCTCGTCGGCACCGTGTCCACGTCCTACAGCGACCCTTTCACCATCGCTCGGCAGTTTGCTTCGCTGGATCTCCTCAGTGGAGGGCGCGCCGGTTGGAACGCCGTGACATCGCCGCTGGAGGGCTCCGGCCTCAATTATGGTCGGCCCCACCCTGAGCACGCGCTGCGCTACGAGATCGCCAACGAGTATCTCGATGTCACCAAGGGACTGTGGGATTCCTGGGACGATGATGCCTTCGTGCGGGATCGCGCCACAGGTGTGTTCTTCGATAGGACGAAGCTTCACACACTTGGTCACAAGGGCCGCTTCTTCTCGGTTGAAGGGCCGCTCAATATCGCACGCTCGCCACAAGGGCAGCCTGTGATCTTTCAGGCGGGATCGTCAGATGCGGGTATTGGTCTTGCTGGGCGCCATGCCGATGCCGTCTTCACGAACAATACGAACCTGGAAGACGCGAAATTGTTTCGTCGGCAAGTTCGAGCGAGCGCCGTAGCGCATGGCCGCCAGGCTGACGATGTGCAGATCTTCCCCGGGATCGGACCGATCGTGGGAGCGACTCAGGCGGAGGCCGAAGCCAAGTACCGCGCGATCCGGGATCTGGTCACGATTGAAGAAGCGCTTCTCTATCTCGGCCGCTATTTCGACCATCATGACTTTAGCGCTTACCCGCTCGATGGGCCGTTCCCCGATCTCGGCGATATCGGCCGTAACAGCTTCCGCTCGACCACTGATCGCATCAAGGCGGAGGCTCATGCGAAAGGGCTCACCTTGCGGGAGGTTGCCCTGGATGCCGCAACGCCTCGGACTGATTTCATCGGCACGCCTCATAAGATTGCGGACGAGATCATCCGCAGGGTAGACGAAAAGGCAGCCGACGGCTTCATCTTAGGGTTCCCGGTTATCGCGGAGGGACTCGACGACTTCGTCCGATATGTCCTTCCAATTCTTGAGGAGCGTGGTGTCTACAAGCGCACGCTCGCAGGGCAAACCTTGCGCGATCATCTTGGGTTGCCGTTCCGGGAAAGCCAGTATGCGAAGGACGGCGCTGCTCGGCACGAAGCGGTAGCATCATGACGCTGCTGATCGAACCAGACCTGCATCCTGTATCCCGTGTTGCGGCCATGTCGGAAGAGGGCGCCGAGATTGACCCCTTCATCGCGATCCGGCGCGATCTTCACCGCCACCCGGAACTCGCCTTCAAGGAGCGTCGGACGAGCGAGCTGGTCGCCGACCATCTCGCCTCCTGGGGATACGAGGTGGCCCGAGGTTTTGCCGGCACCGGGCTCGTCGGGACTCTTAGACGAGGATCAGGCGAGAAGCGGCTTGGGATCCGGGCCGACATGGATGCCCTGCCGATCAACGAAACAACTGGATTGTCCTATACGAGCATGCACGAAGGAGTCATGCATGCATGCGGCCATGATGGCCATACGGCAATCCTGCTCGCTGCCGCCAAGGCAGTGGCGGACGACGTCGATTTCTCGGGCGAGCTCCATCTGATCTTCCAGCCTGCCGAGGAGATTGGTGCTGGCGCACGGCGCATGATCGCCGACGGACTGTTCGAGCGCTTCCCCTGTGATGCGGTGTTCGGGCTCCACAACTGGCCAGGGCTTGGCGCGGGACAATTCGGATTTGTCGAAGGCCCTGCAATGGCTGCCGTCGATCAGGCTCACATCACCGTAATCGGACAGGGCGGCCATGGGGCTGCTCCGCACGAGACGATCGACCCTGTCGTCGCTGCCGCGTCCTTGATTACGGCGCTTCAGAGTGTCGTCTCGCGCGCGGTCGACCCGCTGGAGGCGGCGGTCGTGACGGTCGGGTCCATCCATGGCGGTACGGCATCCAACGTCATTCCGGATAGCGTGGAGATGAAGCTGACGCTGCGCAGCTTCACGGCAGCGGTCCGCAACCTTCTGGAAGCCCGTGTACCGGCGCTTGCGCAGGCGCAGGCCGAGAGTTTCGGAGCGCGAGCCCACGTCGACTACCGGCGTGGCTTCCCTCCTGTGATCAACCATCCAGCAGAGACGCAGTTTGCTCGCAGGATCGCCCTGACGCAGTTCGGCCCGGAGGGCATCGCTGAATCCTTCCGCCCGCGGACCGCGAGCGAGGATTTCGCGTTCTTCCTCGAAGCCAGGCCCGGCGCCTTCGTATTCGTGGGCAACGGCGACAGTGCTGCCCTCCACAGCCCTCGCTACGACTTCAACGATGCCATTCTGGCGCCGGCTTCTGCCTTCTGGACACGCCTTACAGGCGCTTTCCTTCAGTAAATCCGGAGCGATCCCATGACGGACACCTTCCTCTACACCTCGCCGGACGACGAGCGTTCTCGCCCGCTCGTCGAGGCTCTCACTCACGAATACGCAACACGGTACGGCACCTACTTCGGCGATGAGCCGGGCGCAGAAATGCGGCGCTACCCAGCGGCGTTGTTCGCTCCGCCGGAAGGAAATTTCGTCCTGCTTCTACGCAATGGGGCAGCCATCGCTGGTGGGGCGTTCAAGCGCTACGATGAGCACACCGCTGAACTGAAGCGGATCTGGACGCACGAGAACCATCGCCGTCAGGGGCTGGCGCGTCGTGTCGTGCTGGAGCTAGAAGCACAGGCTCGGCGTCAGGGCTACAGCCGTATCTATCTGACAACGGGTTTCCGCCAACCTGAGGCGAAGGGCCTGTATCTCAGCATGGGCTATACGCCGCGCTTCGATGTCACCCTGGATCCGGAGATCTACAAGATCCTGCCCTTCGAGAAGGAGCTGGTACCAAAGGTGGTCACTCTCGCGAGCAGACGTGAACAGTTACTTACCGCTGAGCCTGTGACTACCCCTTAGATGTCAGGTCGCGCACGGAGGTGTACTTCATGACCATGGTATCAGCCCTAAGACAACTCGACATCCCTTCTGAACAGACTTCTCTCGGAAGCAAGGCACATTTCCGGATTGTCCCTGCGAGATATCCAGCACGCACGATCGGCACCGTACTCTCGCTGATCGTGATCTTCGCGATCTTGAATTCCGTCTTCTCCAACTCGCGTTGGGGCTGGGATGTCTTCGCGGAATGGTTCTTTGCCGAACCTGTCCTCGCAGGGCTTGGGCGAACGCTCCTGCTGACGGCACTGGGTGCCACACTCGGCTTCCTCTTGGGCACGGGTTTGGCCCTCGCAAGGGTCTCCGGTTCGCCTCTCCTGGCTTCGCTCTCGTGGGGCTACGTCTGGCTCTTCCGATCGATTCCTCTGATCGTCCTGCTGCTGATCCTTAACAATCTCGGCTACCTCTACGAAACGATCACCCTCGGAGTCCCGTTCACCGACATCTCGTTCTTTTCGTATCAGACGACGCAGCTGCTCACGCCGTTCGCGGCTGCCGTGATCGGCCTTGCCCTCAACCAGGCAGCCTTCTGTTCAGAGATCATCCGCGGTGGCATCCTGTCGGTTGACCAGGGACAGCTTGAGGCTGCCGCTGCGCTCGGGTTGCCGAAGTCTCGGCAGGCGACCCGGATCATTCTGCCGCAAGCCATGCGGGCGATCTTGCCGACCGGCTTCAACGAGATCATCGGCTTGGCCAAGGGCACATCGATGGTCTACATCCTGGCCCTGCCGGAACTCTTCTACACCATCCAGATCATCTATCGTCGTAATCTTGAGGTCATTCCGCTGCTGATGGTGGCAACGGTCTGGTACTTGGTGATCCTGAGCGTCCTTTCCTTCATTCAGTATCATATCGAGAGGCACTACTCCAAGGGAGCGCTGCGCAATCCCCCGCCTGCGCTCATCACGGCTGTTTTGAAGCGAATTGGGTATCCTGTGATTGCGGAAGCCGGCGCACAGGCTGCAGCGGCCCGTCCGGTTTCTGACGTCCAGCCTTCGCAGGCTCCATCCGCCAGCCTTGCTGCCCTCGCTGCGTCAGGAGGCGATGTGAGCATCGAGGGTGTGAGCAAGAGCTTCGGCGCGCTCAAGGTTCTCGATGACGTCAGTCTTCATGTTCCAGCCGGCAGCGTCACGGTGATCCTGGGCCAGTCCGGCTCCGGCAAGTCCACATTGCTGCGGGCGATCAACCACTTGGAGCGGGTGGATGACGGCTTCATCGCCATCGATGGCGATCTGATCGGCTATCGGCGCGATGGTGACACGCTGTACGAGCTCAAGGAACGCGAAATTCTGCAGCGCCGCGTCGATGTCGGCATGGTGTTTCAGAACTTTAACCTGTTCCCGCATCTCACTGCTCTCGAGAACATCATCGAGGCACCAATCAGCGTCCGGGGCCGTGCTCGCGACGAGGCAGTCGCCGAAGCGCGCGAACTCCTCGTCCGGGTTGGACTGCGCGACAAGGCCGGGACCTACCCCCGACAGCTGTCCGGTGGACAACAGCAGCGTGTTGCCATCGCCCGCGCTCTGGCAATGAAGCCGAAGGTGCTGCTCTTCGACGAGCCGACCTCAGCGCTTGATCCCGAACTCGTCGGCGAGGTGCTCGCCGTCATCAAGGAACTTGCCCGCTCCGGCACGACGCTCGTCATCGTGACACACGAAATCGGGTTTGCGCGTGAAGTCGCCGATCAGGTCGTCTTCATGGAGCAGGGGCGGATTCTTGAGGTCGGTACGCCCGAGCAGGTCTTCAACGCCTCACAGCATCACCGCACCCGCGAGTTCCTCGCCAAGGTTCTCTGATTTAGCCCAAGGAAAATGCCATGATGTTCAGAACTCTTCTCGCAACCCTCATCCTCGGTCTCTCTGGGACGATAGCTTTCGCCCAGTCCATCGATCTCAGCCCCGAGCAGCAAGGTCGACCGCACGCGGAACGGGATGAGGCGGCGATCCGACTGATTTCGCCGAATGCCAGACTTGCCAAGGAAGGCGTGTTCACCGTTGCCGTAGCAGCAGGCCGATTGCCCTTCAGTGCCTATGCAACAGACACCAAAACCGTGATCGGCTCGGACCCCGATATCGCATACCTCGTGGCCGACAGCTTGGGGCTGAAGCTGGAGCTTGTTCCTGTCGCCTGGGCTGACTGGCCGCTGGGGCTCGCATCCGGGAAGTACGATGCCGTCATCTCCAACGTCACGGTCACGGAGCAACGGAAAGAAAAATTCGACTTCTCGACCTACCGCAAGGATGAGCTTGGCTTCTATGCAAAGGCGGACAGCACCCTCAGCATCAAGGATCCGAAGGATGTTGCCGGCCTGCGGGTGATCGTCGGAGCGAGCACCAACCAGGAGCAGATTCTGCTGCGCTGGAACCAGCAGAATGTCGCACAGGGTCTCAAGCCGGTCGAAGTCCAATATTACGACGACGACGTAGTGCGCGGACTAGCGATCCAGTCAGGTCGCGCCGACGCTTATCTGGGCCCCAATGCCCTTGCCGCCTTTGAGGCTGCCAAGGATGGAAAGACGAAGCTCGTGGGTACCTTCAGCGGTGGATGGCCGCTTGTCGCCGAAATCGCCGTAACGACCCGTAAGGGAGCCGGACTCGCGGACGCGATCACGCAGGCGATCAACACGCAAATCAAGAATGGCAACTATGCCAAAGTGCTGGCACGCTGGAGCTTGACCCCGGAAGCCGTCGAGCGGTCGCAGACCAACCCGCCCGGGCTGCCGAAGAGCTGAGCTCGACCAAACAAAGAACTGTCCTGAAGCCATAACAGAAACAGGGTTTGCCATGATTTCGAGACGCAGCGTCGTCATGTCTCTGTTCGCCGCGGGAGCTCTATCGGCTCTGACCTTCGCGCCTGCATTCGCCCAAGTCACATTCGACCTCGGACCGGAACAGACCGGCCGGATTCGAGCGGAGCGGGATGAGAGCGCTGTCAAGGCAATCCCGCAAGCCTACAAATTCGTTGAGCCGGATAAATTCACCGTTGCGATCAGCCCGAGCGGACCGCCGCTGGCCACTTATGCCACCGACGCCAAGACGGTTGTCGGAGCCGACGCTGATTTCGCCCAGCTGATTGCGGACAGCCTCGGGCGTGAGCTCAATCTTGTTCCGGTGGCCTGGGCGGACTGGCCACTCGGCCTCGCGTCCGGTAAATATGATGCGGTCATCTCCAATGTCGGCGTGACGGAGCAGCGCAAGGAGAAGTTCGACTTCGCCACCTACCGCCAAGGCCTGCACGGCTTCTTCGTCAAGAGCGACAGCCCGATCGGTGCGATCAAGGAGCCGAAGGATGCTGCCGGATTGCGGATCATCGTCGGAGCCGGGACCAACCAGGAGCGGATCCTGCTGGAATGGAGCAAGCAGAACATCGCGGCTGGCCTGAAGCCGCTTGACCTTCAATACTATGATGATCAGCCGACGCAACTCGTCGCCCTGGCCTCAGGACGCGCCGACGTCATCGTGCAGCCTCATGCACAGCTCGTCTTCATCGCAGCCCGCGACCGGAACATCCGCCGTGTTGGAACCCTGAGCGCCGGCTGGCCCCAAAGATCCGATGTGGCCATCGCCACCCGCAAGGGCAGCGGTCTCGTGGATGCGTTGACGCTTGCGACCAACAATCTGATCGCTAACGGCAAGTATGGGAAGGCCCTAGCGCGCTGGAGCCTCGAGGAGGAGGCGCTGCCGCGATCGGAGACCAATCCACCGGGTCTGCCAAAGTTCTGATCGTCGGACGAAGAGCAGCATGAGCATCCGTTCCGCCTCGATCAGCCATATCGGTTTTCTTACCCCGGGCAACTACCCGGACGATGATCCTCTACACGGGCTGGAGCAGACGCTCCAGCTTCTTGAATATGGCGAGCGTTTGGGCTTCGACAGCGCTTGGGTTCGCCAACGGCATCTGGAGCCTGGGATCTCGTCCGCGAGCGCGTTCCTCGCGGCCGCGACACAGCGCACATCCCGCATCCAGCTCGGGAGCGCAGTCATTCCGATCGGCTATGAAAGCCCCTTCAGGCTGGCCGAAGACCTATCCACCGTCGATGTCCTGTCTCGTGGACGCTTGAACGTAGGCATCAGTGCCGGGCGGCCGCCGCATGCCGATCTGATGGCACCCCTCGTCTTTGATGGTGAATGGGAAGCCTATGACTTTTCCCATGGCAGGGTCGTGCGCTTCCTCGACAATCTCCGGGGTGAGCGCCTCGGCGATGAAGGAACACGCATCAAGACACCGTTTGGGCTGCAGCGCCCGCGGTTGCAGCCACACGCAAGGGGGCTGATTGACCGAATTTGGTACGGCGGCGGCTCCCAGTACTCTGCGGAATGGGCTGGACGCAACGGTCTCAATCTCCTGACCGGCAATGTGATCAGCGGTGAGGGGACCGATGACTTCTTCATTGCGCAGTCGCGTCTGATCGAAACCTTCCGGCGGGCATCGGGTGGGGCGCGGCGCATCGCGCTTGGTCGTGTCATCGTCCCCACTGACAGTGCGGGTCGAATTTCCCGGAAACGCTATGCGGAATACGCGGCCAGCCGCTATGAACGCACTCTCTCGCCACAAGGAGAACGGCGAACTCTATTCGCGCGCGATCTGGTCGGGACGTCTGATGAGATCCTTGAGCAACTTTTCAAGGATCCCATCCTGCCGCATGTCAGTGAGTTTCGCCTCGAGCTCCCTTACGAGTTTGGTGAGGACGAGTACCGGCAGGTCCTGTCTGACTTCGTGGCTCGGATCGCACCGGAACTCGGATGGCGCGCGCTCCCTGCCATCGAAACGGTCGTGTGAAGCGGGCAAGGACATTTGACCATCGTCTGCAACCCCCACGGCAGGAACATGTGGCCGCATCAACAATCATATCGGCGACGAACCACAGCTGGATTTGGGCGCCCATTCCTAAACAGAAGGTCTACCAGTGACGAAAGTCGTAGAATATTTCTTCTCAATCGGCTCCCCGTGGTCCTACATCGGCTTTGACGCCTTTCTCGACCTGGCACACAGGTATGAGTTGGAAATCAATCCCCATTTAACCACTGTTGTCGAAGAAAACGGTGGCATCTTTTCGCGCAACCGTCCTGAAGTGCGCCGAGCGTACGGAGTACGCGATTTGGCACGCTGGGCCAAGGTACGTGAGAAGGCGCTTCTCCTGGATAACAGACCTGCGCTTTCGGATCCGACACCTGCCTCGCTTTCGGTAGTCGCAACTCTTCTGGCCGGGGGCGACTGGGTCACCCTGACGCGTGGGTTGCAAGAAGCCTTCTGGACGCGCGGAGAAGACATTGGTCTGCCGGAGGTTCGCCGCAGGATAGCCGATACTCTCGGCCTCGACGGCGCTGAGCTACTGAGGCGCGAGCAGGACGAGGATGTGAGGGCAAAATGGGCCTCCGACCGCGCTCACGCCATTCAAGCCGGCGTTTTCGGTTTTCCAACCTACGGCTATGATGGTGAGATCTATTGGGGGCAGGACAACCTTCCCTTCCTGGAGCGCCACCTTTCCGGGAACCCGCTGTAGTGGTGCTTCGGCTCGTTCATTCTTCCAGAGAAACACGGCATGGCAAAACAGATGAACGTGAAAGACGACCATTCGATAGGGGTCGGTCCGAACACGCAGCTCATTCGGGCCGGGTACAGTCCCTTTGATTATCACGGCTTCATTAACCCGCCGACAGTGCGCGCCTCAACGGTCCTGTTCCCCGATGCCCACACGATGGAAACTCACGGACAGAAATACACGTATGGAACACGCGGCACACCAACAACCGATGCTCTCTGCGAGGCCATGAATGAGCTCGAAGGAGCGGCGGGCACGATCATCCTTCCTTCCGGCCTTGCGGCTGTCACTGTGACCTTTCTGGCCTACCTCTCGGCCGGCGATCACGCTTTGATCGTCGATTCGGTTTATGGCAACGTCCGGCACTTTTGCGATACGATGCTGACCCGGTTCGGTGTCGAGGTCGAGTACTACGATCCATCCCTCGGCGCTGCGATTGAGACGCTGTTCAAGCCGAATACCAAACTGGTGCATACTGAAGCACCGGGATCGAATACGTTCGAGATGCAAGATATCCCTGCAATCGCGGCTGTCGCTCACAGGCGCGGTGCCGTCGTGACGATGGACAACACCTGGGCCACCCCGATCAACTTCCGACCGCTCGATTTTGGCGTGGATGTATCCATTCAAGCGTCAACCAAATATCCTGCAGGTCACGCCGACATCTTGATGGGAACCGCTTCAGCCAATGCCAAGCACTGGGATCAATTGCAGCAGGCACATGGAGAGCTTGGTATTTGCGGCGCTGCGGACGATGCTTATCAGGTTCTCCGTGGTCTGCGGACAATGGGAGTGCGCCTTGAGCGCCATCAGGCGAGTGCTCTTGCCATTGCAGAATGGTTGGAGTCACGTAACGACGTCGCTCGCGTTCTCCATCCGGCTCTGCCGAGCTTTCCGGGCCACCACATCTGGAAACGCGACTTCAAAGGTGCAAGCGGTGTCTTCTCCTTTGTCTTGGCTGTTTCGCGAGAGCAGAGCTTCAGAGCTAAGGCGCAGGCCTTCCTGAACGGCCTGTCGCTGTTCGGGCTCGGGTATTCATGGGGCGGTTTTCAGAGCTTGGCGCTCCAAGTCGATTTGGGCGAACGCCGGATCCTGCGTGCGCCGGGCGACGGGCCGGTCATCCGGCTCCAGATCGGGCTTGAGGACGTCGCCGACCTAAAGTCAGACCTCGCGAGGGCATTCGATGCCGCGCGCGGTTGGTTTTGAACGCAGGCGACATCAAACCTCGTATCTCCGTGGGACATTGGCCCCACTGACAGCCCGAAGAGAGCATTTCAACCTGTTGACCACCTGTAGCGAGACTTAATGATGACGAGCCAAACAACGTCAGCGCACCTGCCCACAATCGACCTATCCCGGTTTTACGCTGGCGCAGCTGAGCGTGCCAGCTTTATCAAAGACCTGAGAGCCATTCTCCATGACCATGGATTTTTTTATCTGACCGGGCATGGCGTGCCGCAAACGCTGATCGAGGAAGTGCTGGCATATTCGAAGCGCTTCTTCGCGTTGCCGGAAGAGGACAAACTCTCAATCGAGATGGTGAAGTCACCGCATTTCCGCGGCTATAACCGTGCCGGATACGAGCGGACGCGCGGCGAACAGGATTGGCGCGAGCAGCTCGACATCAATACGGAAGGTGAGGCCCAGCCCATCAAGTCGGATACGCCTCCCTGGAAGCGCCTTTACGGTCCCAACCAGTGGCCTGAGGCCTTACCAGAACTGAAGCCGGTTCTCCTCACCTATCAGGCGGAGGTCACCCGCGTCGGCATCGATGTACTGAAGGCGATTGCCGTCGCGCTGGATCAGCCGGAGAACGTTTTTGCACCGATTTATGAGCCCCAGCCCACGCAGCTCCTGAAGATCATCCGCTACCCAGGGCGTGACTCTACCGACAGTGACCAAGGGGTTGGGGCTCACAAGGACGGTGGCTTCGTGACAGTCCTTCTCCAGGACACAGCAGCTGGCCTCAGAGTGCGCACCGAGGAGGGCGCATGGATTGACGCACCTCCGGTTCCTGGCACGTTTGTGATCAATACAGGTGAGCTCCTGGAGCTTGCGACCAATGGTTTTGTTCGGGCCGACGTGCACGATGTGGTGACACCGCCGCGCGGAACCGAGCGCTATTCAGTCGCTTTCTTCCTGGGAGCTCGTTACGACGCGACGATCCCGGTCATCGACCTGCCGGAGGAGTTGAAGCGGGCCGAACGAGGCGTCACGGTCGACCCATTGAACCCGATCTTCCGGGAGGTGGGCCTAAATCACCTCAAGAGCCGCTTACGGTCTCACCCTGATGTCGCGCGTCGCCATCATGCCGACCTCCTGCCTCCGGAAGCGCAAAGCGCGATTGCCTGACCGGACACCCACGGAGGGTCGTTACTTGAGTGCGGCCCTCTGCAATGTCCAAGACGTTGGAAACGCTTTGGAGACGCATAGCGCTTCCTTCGGCGTGAGCACCGCGACGCCGGCAGAGTTCCACCATTCATCATGGTTGGCCAAGCTCCCGCCTGGCTAATATCCCGCGCATCGGCGGGGATCCGATTTGGTCACGGGCCACATCTTTGTTCGTCATTTAGAACGATATGGGCCGATATTCGCTTCGACCGGTCGATTAGTCATGGGCGCTGCCAGCATCTGAGGACAGTTTTGATCCATAATTGCACTTCTTTCTCTTTAGAAGACTGCCGGAAGAAGAGAATTCTCCTAGTTGCCGTTCTTTAAAAAGAACATTCTCGTTGACCTTGAGTGTGCAATCGGACACCTTCTGAAGGTCTGCTGATGCTTCTTCTGAACCAAAGGCCACGGTGAATACGCGGCCTGGTATCTCGCGGACTTAGGTGTCGAGCTTCGCTGCTGCATGGATTCTTTCAGAGCGAACTTCAACTGAAGTGTCCAGGCCTGGATCCAAGTCACCCGGCAAAGCCGCGGCTTCGATCAGCAAAGCGAGAACCCTAAGCGAGAGTGGAAGTAAGGCCTGGAACGTAACGAACTCGGGGGTCATCATGATCAAGAACGGAAGACACAGTCTTCGCAAGACAATCGTGGCAGCCGCACTCGCGCTGTCCTCAGCAACTCTTCTTTCGGGAATAGCCTATGCCGGCGAAACTCTCGACAAGATACAGCAACGCGGCAAGATCAAGGTCGGCGTGGGATCGCAGCCCGGATTCTTTGCACCTGACAGCAACGGCCGCTGGCAAGGTTTCTTCGTCGATATCGGCCGCGCTCTCGCGATCGCTGTGTTCAATGACCCCGAAAAAGTCGAGTTCACCTCTTCGTCACCCCAGCAACGCCTCCCGGCGCTTCAGTCGGGCGAGTTCGACATACTTCTATCAGGCGTGACGCAAACGATCACCCGCTCGACCCAACTCGGCTTTCATTTCGGGCCGGTCGTCTTCTATGACGGGCAGGGCCTTCTTGTGCCGAAGAAGCTGAATGTGACCAAGGGCAGCGAGCTGGATGGCGCCACTGTCTGCGTTCAGACCGGAACGACGGGTGAGCTCAACATCGCAGACTTCTTCCGCAAGAGCAAAATCAGCTTCAAGCCTGTCACCATTGAGGATACGAATGAGTTCCTTAAAGCCTTCGAAGCCGGCCGTTGCGATGTGCTCACGCAGGACGCTTCAGATCTGGGCATCAAGCGCACGCAGCTGAAGAACCCTGATGATTACGTTCTTCTCCCGGAGCGAATCTCAAAGGAGCCGCTCGCTCCCGCCATTCGCTGGGGTGACGACCGCTGGCTCGAGATCGTGAACTGGACCGTCTATGCCCTGATCCAGGCCGAAGAGCTCGGCATTACCAGCAGCAATGTTGATACGTTCCTCAAGAGTGAAGACCCGGCGATCAAGCGTTTCCTCGGCATCGATCCGAGCCTCGCACAGGCAACCAAACTCGATCCAAAGTTCGCCTACACGATCGTCAAAACTCTCGGCAATTACGGCGAGATCTTCGAACGCAACGTGGGCAAGGACACGAAGGTCGGCTTTGAGCGCGGCTATAACCAGCCTTGGACACAGGGCGGCCTGCTCTACGCGCCACCGTTCCGTTAATCGGTGAAGGATGCTTCCTTTATGAAGCCCCAAGCATTGCCGGGTCTCCCGAGACCCGGCTTTTTCCAAGCACTCAGGCGTTGGTGGGGGCCAAATCCTCTGCTGCAGATGGGGCTGTTCGGTGGGCTCATCGCTCTGTTGATACTGCTCGGCCTCAACATGCTTGCGACCATGCGCCATCTGGGGCTCTCGCCAGGATTCGATTTCCTGGGGCGCGCTGCGAACTTCGAGATTGGGGAAGCGCTGATTCCGTTCTCTGCAAGCGATGTCTATGCCCGCGCCCTTCTGGTGGGGCTCTTGAATACCATTGCCGTTTCCGTCCTCGGCTGCTTTCTCGCCACCATTCTTGGTCTTCTGCTGGGAGTTGCCCGACTGTCCGGAAACCTGCTCCTTTCTGGTTTCGTCCAGGGCTATATAGAGGCCGTGAGAAACGTGCCGCTGTTGTTGCAGCTCTTTCTATGGAGTGCCATAACGCATGCGTTGCCCCCGCCACG
Organism: Microvirga calopogonii; assembly: GCF_003347665.1. GTDB lineage: Bacteria > Pseudomonadota > Alphaproteobacteria > Rhizobiales > Beijerinckiaceae > Microvirga > Microvirga calopogonii. The sequence continues at coordinate 463,601 of NZ_QDGA01000001.1, read as the reverse complement.
CCAAGCCTTACAACCTCTTGACACAGTTTTCCTGAGCAATCGCGGGGTATTCCTGCCGACGCTTCACCTTGAGGCACCATCAGCTTTGTGGCTTATCGCCCTCGCGTGGGTTGGAGTTGCGGGACTGTATCTGCTTGTCCGTCCGAGGATACCGTGGGGTTCATCTTTGCGCCTGGCTAAGCCGGTCGTCGTTCTCTCGATCCTTTTCCTGCTCTTAGCCTTCGTGCTCTCTGAGGGTGCTATCGCCGTTGAAGCGCCGCAGCTGAAGGGGTTCAATATCGTCGGTGGTGTGTCACTCTCGCCCGAGTTCGCCGCGCTGCTCCTGGGCCTTACCGTTCACACGTCGGCAGGCGTTGCGGAAATTGTCCGTAGCGGAATCGAATCTGTCTCCGTAGGGCAATGGGAAGCCGGTAAGGCGCTCGGCCTATCCCGTAGCCGAATCCTGCGCCTCATCGTCTTGCCGCAGGCGATGAGGGTGATTACGCCGCTCATCACGTCGAGCTATCTCGACTTGACTAAGAACTCCAGTCTCGCGGTCGCCATCGGCTTTCCAGATCTCGTCAGCATTGTCAACACGAGTGCAAACCAGACTGGGCAGGCACTTGAGACGATCACCATTCTGGTAGGCGTCTACCTCGTACTTAATCTGACGGTCTCGTTCGTTATGAATAAACACAACGCGCGGCTCGCTGCTCGGGGAATGCTCGGGAAATGACAGGTCTCATCATGTCTCGCCCCACGTCATTGAAAACACTGTCCCGGCGATGGCGCGTGGGTCTCTTCGGAACCTGGAGCAACACGCTTCTGACCTTTTTGTTCATGGCCTTTCTGGCGTGGGCGCTGCCGCCACTTCTACGCTGGGCCATTCTGGAAGCTGCCTGGTCTGGAACTCAGGATACATGTGCCCAAGCCCGTGGCGCATGCTGGGCTTTCATTGGTGCGAAAATCCAGTTTATCTTCTTTGCCTTTTACCCCAGGTCCGAGCATTGGCGACCGTTCCTCGCGCTTACTCTCATGCTGCTCCTCTTCGTGCTCACGGCGACGCCGCGCTTCTGGCACCGGCGCATGGTATGGCTCTGGGCTATCGTTCTCGGCCTTGTTGTTCTGCTGATGAGCGGTGCTGGATCGGAAGAGCAGATTTCGGCAACGCAATGGGGAGGGCTCCCCCTGTCGCTTCTTCTGTCGGCAGTAAGTTTCGCGGGCGCCTTTCCGATTGCGGTCTTGCTTGCCTTGGGGCGGCGCTCGTCCATGGGAGGTGTCAGGTCCTTATGCATCGGCTTTATCGAAGTGATGCGCGGGGTGCCAATGATCGCTGTCCTCTATGCAGCGACACTCCTCGTTCCAATGATGCTTCCGGACGGTCTAGCGCTCGACAAGCTCCTGAGGGTTCAGATCGCCATGCTCCTGTTCTTCTCTGCCTACCTTGCTGAGATCATCCGGGCAGGTCTTCAGGCTCTGCCGGCAGGACAATATGAGGCGGCGCGCTCGCTCGGATTGAGCTACTGGGCTTCCGTTCGCCTCGTCATCCTGCCGCAAGCGCTCCGCTCGGTCGTTCCGGCTCTCGTAACTCTCGCGATCGGTATCTTTCAGGCGACATCGCTTGTGGCAGTCGTCGGCATCTTCGACCTGCTCAATGCTGCCAAAGCCTCTGCGACCGATCCTAACTGGCTCGGGTTTTATGACGAAGCTTTCGTCTTCGTCGCGCTCATTTATTTTGCTCTCTGCTTTAGCGCATCCCGCTATAGCCTATGGCTTGAGAGGGCGCTGTCGTATGGTCGCTGACGGGATTCGATATCATGACGATACGTTGCCGTAAGAAGCTATGGACCAAGCTTCAGTCTTTGAGCAACGGGCTGCCATCCGGGTGCCGACTGCTATTGTTCTAGGAGATCACGACGAGGGGATCACCCGCGCTCATACCGAGTACTTGGCGAACACGATTCCAGATGCCAAGCTGCTCATCATGCCGCAGGTGAGTCGTTTCGATATGCTGCAGGACCCGGCGGGCTACACCAAAGCGATCCGGGATTTTACGGATACACCATGACTATCCTGCGAGAGAGTTAGCAGAGCTGAGTTACCGTGAGCTGACGGCATTGACTTGTTGCTCCCAACGACCCTGCCGCAACGCCTTGGTTTCTGTTGCGGCGGCTTCTGTGGGGTGTGCTTTGGGTCTGCTGAACCTTATTCCCCAACTCGGGGCAAGGCAGCATGGCGCCGGCGTGTACGGGCCCGATCAAAGTCGTACTTTGATGCCATGCAGACATTTGATCTTCGCCTAATGTGGAGCCGTAATCTGGCTCGGAAGGGAACGACATCATGACCCACGCTATTCGCTTCCACCAGACTGGAGGTCCTGAGATTCTCGTCTGGGAAGAGGTTGAGGTCGGCCAGCCTGGGCCAGGTGAAGCCCGTGTCCGCCACACGGCCATCGGCCTGAACTACGTCGACACCTACGTGCGCTCTGGCGCGTACCCGGCTTCACTGCCAAGCGGTCTCGGCACAGAGGCGGCTGGCGTGGTCGAGGCGGTCGGTCCGGGCGTGACCGACGTGAAGGTCGGTGACAGGGTTGCCTACTCCGGCGGCCCCCAGGGCGCCTATTCCGAAGAGCGCGTCATACCGGCCGATCGCCTGGTCGTGCTGCCGGACGGCATCTCCGATCAGCAGGCTGCCGCGATGATGCTTAAGGGCATGACCGCCCAGTACCTCATCCGTCAGACTTACAAGGTCAAGGAACGTGACACCATCCTGTTCCATGCGGCCGCCGGCGGCGTCGGCCTCATCGCGTGCCAATGGGCAAAGGCCCTGGGCGCTACCGTCATCGGCACTGTCGGCAGCGCCGAGAAGGCCGAACTCGCCAAGGCTCATGGCTGCGAACATACCATCCTCTACACGCGCGAGAACTTCGTCGAGCGGGTGAGGGAGATCACCAATGGCAGCATGGTGCCGGTCGTGTACGACTCGGTCGGCAAGGACACCTTCTCTGCCTCGTTGGACTGTCTTGCCCCACGCGGGCTCATGGTGCTCTTTGGGCAATCCTCTGGTGCGGTCGAACCCGTCAATCTCGGAATCTTGGCCCAAAAGGGCTCGCTCTATGTGACGCGGCCCACCTTAGGGACTTATGCCGCAAAGCGGGCTGATCTCCTGGCCATGGCCCAGGACCTGTTCGATGTCGTGCTCTCTGGCAAGGTCAAGATCGAGGTCAACCAAACCTATCCATTGAAGGATGCTGCCAAGGCTCATGAGGATCTACAGTCTCGTAAGACCACCGGATCAACAATCCTGACCGTTTAGCAACCAGCGTCTCATCCTGCTCTGGTGTTTCCCTAATGAGGGGAGCTTAACCATCCCAACTCAGCGAGGTGCTCGGAGCGGACGTCAGGCTTTGGGTGTGGTTCGGTTTGAAGCTCTACGATGGTCTTGCTGCAGGGCCGGAGAAGAAACGGTTCTCCGGCCGCGGCAAGCCAAGATGCTCACGCAGCGTTGCCCCCTCATAATCGTGTCGGAAGATGCCCCGCCGCTGCAGTTCTGGCACCACCTTGTCGACAAAGTCGTCGAGCCCGGCCGGCAGGAACGGGAACATCACGTTGAAGCCGTCACTGCCCTCGCTGGTCAGCCATTCCTCCATCTCGTCTGCGATCGCCGCAGGGGTGCCGACGAAAGCAAGTCCAGAGTAGCCCCCGAGGCGCTGAGCCAGTTGACGGACCGTCAGCTTCTCACGGTGCGCAAGCTCGATGACCCGCTCTCGTGCACTGCGGCTGTCATTGGTCTCGGGGATGTCCGGCAGCGGCCCATCGGGATCAAACCCTGACGCATCGTGCCCAAGTGCGATAGAGAGTGAGGCAATCGCGCTGTCATAGTGCACAAGGCTGTCGAGCTTTGCCCGTTTTGCGCGGGCCTCCTCGACCGTGTCCCCGACCACGACGAAGGCACCGGGCAGGATCTTCAGATGGTCCCGCGGGCGGCCAAGCCGATCGAGCCTCCCCTTCACATCCGCATAGAAGGCGCGCCCAGCGGCGAGAGTGGGCGTGGCCGCGAAGATGACTTCAGCAGTTTCAGCCGCGAGTTGCCGACCCGCTTCCGAGGCGCCAGCCTGCACGATCACCGGCCATCCCTGCACCGGGCGGGCAATGTTGAGCGGACCCCGCACTGAGAAGTACCGGCCCTTGTGGTTGAGCACATGCATTCGCTCAGGTTCGAAGTACAGGCCAGTCTTTGCGTCGCGGGTGAAGGCGTCGTCGGCAAAGCTGTCCCACAATCCGGTCACCACATCATAGAACTCCCGAGCGCGGACATAGCGTTCGTCATGCTCCATGTGCTCCTCAAGCCCGAAATTCAGCGCTGCGTCCGGATTCGAGGTCGTGACAATGTTCCAGCCGGCCCGCCCTCCGCTGAGGTGGTCGAGCGAGGCGAAGCGGCGGGCGACATGGTAGGGCTCCTCGAACGTGGTCGAGGCAGTAGCGATGAGGCCAATGCGGTCCGTGGCGCCGGCAAGCGCGGAGAGTAGGGTGAGCGGCTCGAACGAGGTGACGGTGTGACTGCGCTTCAGGGCCTCGGCGGGCATATTCAGGACAGCAAGGTGATCCGCCATGAAGAAGGCATCGAACTTGCCGCGCTCCAGCGTCTGAGCAAACCGTTTCAGATGGGGGAAGTTGAAGTTGGCGTCGGGGTAAGCTCCTGGAAAGCGCCAGGCTCCGGTATGGATACTCGCCGGACGCATAAAGGCGCCGAGATGTAACTGCTTCTGATTACCCATGTTGGTGTCCTTATTCCAAAGCTCTACACTTGTGCGACCTCTGACAGTACGAGAGGTTCTGGCCAGAACGTAGCGAGTGCCGTGTCAGGACGCTCATAGAGCAACTCTGCTGCCACCATAGATCCGATCGCTGGGAGCCCGTCTGTAGATCGGCATCAAACTCCTTATCTCTTCCAGAAATTGTGCAAATTCCTGAACACGCGGGACAAATCACCGAGGTGAAGGGGCTCCGACCGGCACCTATGTGACGCTCCTATTCCGACCAGAAATCTTATACGTTCATGAGGTTGCGCCTCATCAATGGCGGGATTCCAGCTTGGAGCCGAATGACACCCCAAAGATCCGCTTCTTAGGTGCTTGCTCATCCAGCTCTGCCAATAAACATATATAAATGTGAATACGAGATATTTCCAAACTAACACGCGTATTGTAGCGTTTCTACATGATCCTATTGGCCCTAGGGGCCTCGGCACCGACCGAAGGGTCAGCAGAGCGTTCTACGGAGAGATTTCATATGTCCAGTCATCGTCTGCGGAGTGCGGCATTGGGAGCGACGCTCTTAACAGCCCTTGCCATAACCACTCAGGTTCAGGCATCGACGCCTCCGAACACTCTGGTGGTTGCTACGTCGATTGACGATGCCGTGAGCTTCGATCCCGCAGAAGGCTTTGAACTGACGACTGTCCAGTCCTTCAACAGCCTCTATCAGCGATTGGTTCGGCCCTCAAAGATCGATCCGACCAAGATCGAACCAACCTTGGCGGAGTCCTGGGTCGCTGCTCCGGACGGGAAGAGCATCACATTCAAGATCCGGGATGGTGCAGCTTTCGCGTCCGGCAATCAGGTCCGCCCCGAGGACGTGATCTTCTCGCTGTCGCGCGCGGTCAAGCTCAACAAGTCGCCGGCCTTCATCCTCAATGAGCTCGGCTGGACCGCCGACAGCGTCGACGGTCAATTGACGAAGGTCGACGATACTCACGTCAAGCTGGCATGGTCCGCCGACATCGGACCTAACTTCGCCCTGGCGATCCTCACGGCGCCAATCGCTTCGATCGTGGATGAGAAGGCCGTGTCGGCCAACGCCAAGAGCGGCGACTTCGGCAACGAGTGGCTCAAGACCCACTCGGCAGGATCGGGCCCTTTCACGATCACAACCTACCAGCCGCATGAGGCACTGGTCTTTGCAGCCAATCCCAAAGCTCCGCTGGGCGGCCCGAAGATCAGCCAGATCGTCTTCCGCAATATCCCCGACCAAGCGGCACGCCGTCTCCTGATCGAGCAGGGTGACGCGGACGTCGCCCGCGGCCTCAGCGCGGATCAGGTGAGTGCGCTCAAAGGGAAGAACGGTCTCAAGGTGGAGGAGATCGCTTCCGCAAGGACGGACTATCTGCGGTTCAACGCAGCAAGCACGACCAATCCCGCTCTCGCCAATCCTGCGCTTTGGGAAGCGGCACGCTGGCTAATCGATTACGACGGGATTGCCAAGGACCTGCTGAAAGGGTCGGTGCAGGTTCACCAATCCTTCCTGCCTGAAGGTTTCCCGGGAGCCTTGCCCGACAATCCGTACAAGCTCGATATCGAGAAGGCCAAGGCCATTCTTGCAGGGGCGGGCTTGGACAAGGGCGTTACCATCAAGTTCACGGTGTTCAACACCGCTCCCTTCACGCAGATCGCTCAATCCCTGCAGGAGACCTTCGGCAAGGCGGGCATCACGCTCGACATCCAGCCGGGCGTTGCGAGCGAGGTTTATGCGAAGGGCAGGGCACGCCAGGACGAAGTGACGTGGCGCTACTGGATCCCGGATTACTTCGACCCCAATTCCAACGCGAGCGCCTTCACGCTCAATCGCGGCGGCGAAGGGCCGAAGAACGCCGCTTGGCAGGCCGGGTGGGTGGTTCCGCAGCTGAGCGACAAAACGCAGGCCGCAGTGCGTGAGCAGGATCCGGCCAAGCGCATCGCGATCTATCAGGAACTGCAGCGTGAGGTGCGGGACAACTCACCTTTCATCTTCACGTTCCAGGGACGCGATCCGGTCGTGCTGAGGGACAATGTGAAGGGCTATGCTCAAGGGCTCAACGCCGATCTGGTCTATTACGACGAGGTCCAGAAGTAATTGTCCTCCACGATTTTTCGTGATCGTTCCGACGCATCTGTTCCCCGCCACCCATCGTGGCGGGGATTTCACGTTGTGGCTCGTTTCCTACGCTGGTTCGGCTTTCTGGTGCTGAGCATCTTTGCTCTCCTGTTCGTCACATTCACCCTGACACGCATGTCGCCTGTCGATCCGGTTTTCGCGATGGTGGGTGAACATGCCAGCGTATCGAGCTATGAACAGGCGAAGCGCGAGCTGGGGCTCGATCGTTCCGTCCCTGAACAGTTCCTGGCCTATGTCGCCCGAGTAGCACAAGGCGATCTAGGGCGCTCCTCCTCGACCGGGCAACCGGTCTTGTCGGATCTTGCCAGAACGGTTCCTGCAACTGTCGAGCTTGCGACGCTTGCTATTTTCACAGGCTCCGCTCTCGGTATCGGCCTAGGCATCCTGTCGGGCATCAAGCCCGGCGGATGGATCGACAGCGTTGCCCGTTTCATTTCGCTGTTCGGGTATTCCGTGCCCATCTTCTGGCTCGGGCTTCTCATGCTTCTGCTGTTCTATGCGTTCCTGCACTGGGCGCCAGGACCGGGGCGCCTCGATATCGCCTTTCAGTACACTGTGCCTGCCGTGACGGGATTCGTGCTCATCGACACGTTCCTGTCGGGACAGGATGGGGCATTCGCCGACGCGCTTCATCACCTTGTTCTGCCCGTGGCACTACTATCCTTCCATGCTCTTGCCGGTATCAGCCGGTTGACCCGGACCGCAATTCTCAACGAGCTCAATCAGGAATACACGATCGCCGCTCGCGCCAAGGGTGCTGGAAGAACGCGGGTTGTCTTTGAGCACGTCCTGCCCAATGCGGCAGGCACGATTCTGACGGTGATCGCCCTTGCCTATGTCAGCCTTCTCGAAGGCGCTGTGCTGACGGAGACGGTTTTCGCATGGCCGGGGCTCGGCCGTTATCTGACGACCGCAATGTTTTCCGGCGACGTTCCGGCGATCATGGGAGGAACCATGGTGATCGGGCTATGCTTCATCATCATCAATTCGCTCACTGATCTTCTCGTCGCTCGCCTTGACCCGAGGGTGCGCCCATGAGCCTGTCCATTTCGACGATCGGCTCGGGCGCGCGCAAATCCACGCTACGCCAATCATCCTTGATGCAGGCCGGCTTCGTCATTGTGGGGCTCGTCCTTCTGGCAGCACTGCTTGCTCCGCTGATCGCGCCCTATGACCCCAATGCACAGCAAATGAATATCAGGCTGGCCGCACCATCCGCCTCCCACTGGCTTGGAACGGACGGTTTCGGTCGCGATATTCTCTCGCGGATCATCTACGGCACGCGGACGACGCTTCTCCTGGTCGGGCTCGTCGCGCTTCTGATGGCGCCCCTCGGGGTTACGATTGGTATGACGGCAGGTTATTTCGGTGGTTTCGTCGAACGTGTGTTGATGGCTATCACGGATATCGTTCTCTCTTTTCCCCGCCTCGTCCTCGCATTCGCATTCGTGGCCGTGCTTGGCCCGGGCCTGATCAACGGTGCTCTTGCTCTCGCATTCACAAGTTGGCCGGCCTATGCACGCCAGGCAAGGGCCGAAACGCGCGCCATTCGCCACAGCGATTATCTCGCGGCCGCAGAGATGGGGGGCATTCGAGGTCTGCGTCTCCTGTTCGGGCATGTGATGCCGATGATCATGCCGTCCGCCATTGTTCGCCTTGCGCTTGACCTCGGCGGGATGATCCTTGCCGCGGCTGGGCTTGGATTCCTCGGTTTGGGTGTGAAGCCTCCAACGGCAGAGTGGGGCTCGATGGTTGCTGAAGGAACGCAGGTCATCTTCGATCAGTGGTGGGTCGCGGCAATTCCAGGGGGCGCCGTTTTGCTGACTGCGCTCGGCTTCAATCTGCTGGCCGATGGGCTGCGCGACTGGCTGGATCCACGCCATGGCTGAGCCGTTTCTCGAAGCCCGTAATTTGAGCGTGCGTTTTCGTTCGGAGGACGGGAGCGCGCCAGCGCCTGTCCTCGATAGCATTTCGTTCTCGGTGGGAGCGGAACGGGTTGCACTGGTCGGAGAGTCGGGTAGTGGAAAGTCCACAGCGGCCCGAGCCGTTATGGGACTTCTGCCATCGTCTGCACACGTCTCCGCTTCAATCCTACGCTTCGGTGGAACCGATCTTCTCTCGCTCGACCAAGGTGGCTGGAGCGAAATTCGCGGCAACGGAATGGGATTCGTACTGCAGGATCCTCGGTTCTCCCTCAATCCATCTCGCAGGATCGGCTGGCAGGTCGAGGAGACGCTCAGGCTCCATACGCGCCTCTCAAAAGCCGAGCGGCGCGAGCGCGCCCTTGACATGCTGGCCGCGGTGGGACTTCTCGATCCTGTCCGGATCTACAGAAGCTATCCTGGCGAACTGTCGGGCGGCATGGGCCAGCGCGTCATGATCGCCGCCATGATGATCAACAAGCCGCGTGTCCTGATCGCCGACGAGCCAACCTCGGCTCTGGACAGCGAGTTGCGCGATCAGATTCTTGATCTGATGAGCCGGCTCGCCGCCGAGCAGGGAGCAGGCCTTCTTCTCATCAGTCATGACCTTCAGTTGGTCACGCGCCATGCCGACCGGGTCCTCGTGCTCTATCGGGGCAGGATCGTGGACGAGCGCCGCGGTGAAGAATTGAGCTCGTCAGATCATCCTTATACGCGGACCCTCTGGGCGGCACGCCCCTCCGCGGCGACATACGGAACGCATCTGCCGGTGCTGAGCCGGAAGGCTTTCGAGGCGATGTCATGACAAGCTCCGGTGCAGCATTAGTGGTCGAGGACCTCAGGATCTCCTTCAATCGTGAAGGAACGCCCGTCGCGGCAGTGCGTGGTGCCTCCTTCTCCGTTCAGCCGGGAGAAAGTTTCGGCCTTGTCGGTCCATCCGGATGTGGCAAGTCCACAGTCCTTCGCGCCATTGCAGGCCTGCAGCGCGATTGGGCGGGGCGGATCACGGTTTATGGTGAGAACTTGACATCTGGCGCGCGGATCACGGGCCGGTTGCGCCGTGACATCCAAATGGTCTTCCAGGACCCATACGGATCCCTTCATCCGCGCCATCGAGTCGGCAGGATCCTGGGCGAGCCTCTGCGTGTCCATGGCATCGAGAATGTCGATCGCCGAATTGCCGAGGTTCTAAGCCAGGTCGGCCTCGACCCGACCATGGCCCGGCGCTATCCGCACGAATTGTCCGGAGGGCAAAGGCAACGCGTCGCGATTGCGCGTGCACTCCTCCTCAGGCCGAAGGTCTTGCTTTTAGACGAGCCTACCTCTGCTCTCGACGTGTCTGTTCAGGCGGAGATTTTGAACCTGCTCAACGATCTCAAGGATGCTCACGGCATGACCTTCATCCTCGTCAGCCATGATCGGGATGTGATCGCCCATATGTGTTCACGGGGGGCGCGGATGGAGGGCGGCACCATCCGGGAAGTATTCGACCGGTCCCGGCTTCCGGCCGGTGCCCAATTCACGTAATTTCCCGGAGATGCAGATGTCGGACTTCAATCGCGAGCGTGCCCGGCTGTTGATGCAGGCGCAGGGAATCGATGCCCTCGTACTGTTTCAACCGGAGAACTTCGCCTACGCCACCGGCGCCTCCGGTGGAGTTGCCACGATGTGGCGCAGGGCAGGGGGCGCGATTGCCTTGGTCCCGTTCAATTCGGCAGAGCATGTGGTCGCCATCGTGTCCGACATGGCTGCGGAAGGATTGCGGCAGGCTGCGCCGAGCATTGACGTCAGGGAGCACCGCATCTGGATCGACACAGTGGATCTCTCGATTTTGCCGGAAGGCTCTTCCACAGCGGAGCGGGTGACACGCGCCTATCGGGAGCAGGGACGCATTCACCCGAGACCGGAGACGTTCGATCTGCCTCGCGCTCTGGAGCTGTTGCGCGATGCCTTGCATGAGAAGGGTCTTGGCTCCGCCCGGATCGGGGTAGATTTCGAGTTCATGCCGGTAGCCGATTTCAGGGCTCTGCAAGCAGCACTGCCTCGTGTCGATTGGGCTGACGGGTCCGCAATCATTCGCAGGCTTCGCGCCGTGAAATCACAACGAGAGATTGCTCGCTTGCGACAGGCCTCGATACTTGCCGAGGCCGGTTTGAGAGCCCTGATGGCAGACGTAGCACACGGCGCTTCCATCGGACAATTGTCTGAGGCGTGGCGTAGCGGGGTGCGGCAGGCCGCCCATGTCGCAGGAGTTCGCAATCTAACCGGGCAATGGGACTTTATTGCCGTCGGACCGGATCCATGGGGGAGAGCGGGGATTGTGGAAGAAGGCGCTATTATCAAGGCGGATGTCGGCTGCCTGATTGACGGATACTCGTCGGATGGCGCACGGACCTTCTCCTTCGGCAATCCGTCGGCCATTGCCCAAGACATCTTCAGCGCCCTCGCCTGCGCCTTCGAAGCGGGCCTTGCCGCCATTCGACCGGGCGTGACGTTCGGCGCCGTCTATGCCGCTGTACTCCAGGAGATGCGCGCGGCGGGCTATGTCGAATATCATCGCGGTCACTTTGGGCATGCTGTTGGGGCCGGTGTAGGCATGGAAGACTGGCCGTTCGTTTCTGCCGGCAATGAGGAACTCGTCGAACCCGGCATGGTACTGGCCTTAGAAGCTCCCTTCTATGCGAAAGGTGTTGGCGCACTCATGATCGAGGATCAGCTTCTCGTCACGGAAACAGGCGTAGAAGTCATGAACTCCCTGCCTCGTAGAATGGTGGACCTGAAGCGCTCCTGAGTGCAGGCCTTCCTGTCGTCTCACTGCAATCTTGGACGATCCTGCGAGAGTGATGGAGCGGGACGCCTGCGGGAGGCTACCGCTGAATTGTTCCGGAGGAGCATGCAAAGCCTCTTGAGGCTGTCACGAAGCCGCACGTCCCTGCGCGTAAGTCGCGCAACAGGCGAACGTCCTCCGGGCAAGCTGCCGCAGCCGGGAAGCGGCGGGCTTGAGCCTGCAGGCATCGAACAACATGCCCGGGGGGTCTGTCATGTTGATCTCAGTCATTGTCCGGGCTGCGGCTGCGGATACTTCCCGTCCTGACAGGGCTGGAATCGGGATTTCCCAATGATCCCAGTACCTATCTAAATCCCGTCGGGTGCGCCAATTCACTCCAGATCACGAATTGTCAGGCTCCTCCGGCAACCGACTTCCGCCGTCCGGTTCGGGTTTGCAGGCGATTGGCGTTTCCTGGCGGGGCAGTGCGGCTCCCTTGTCAGGAAGAGCAGCCCCATGCGAAGGGCGCGGCCTCTCCGGTGCGTGAATCGCGACCTGCTTGCCGGATATGGGATCGAGAACGGTCATCGGCGTGGCCTTTTGGTCTTGCGTCCTGCAATGCCGTACGCAAGACATGAACGTTCCAAGCGCCTCTCCGTTCATGCATTCCATCATGCCACGTGCGCTGCAGCACCAAGGGAAATGCCGAGGGGCACCGAAGGGCGATCTTCACCACACCTCCCTTTTTCCATCGCATATCTCGTGAGGCTTCGTTTGGAACGCACCTCAGCATGGGAACGTTGTCCAAGGTCGTAAACTGCCGGAGAGTTCAATGTTTTCTTCGCGTATCATGAAGACCTGCGTTCTGGCCCTGTCTCTTTCCGGCGCCGCCACGCTTGCATCGCTTCCCGCACAGGCTGGGGAGAGCACGGGAACTTGGCGTAATGGCATGGTGAACGGGCCTTATGGCGCCGGCTGGTACGGACCGGGGGGCGTCATGTATGAGAATGCCCGGACCGTCCGCCGCAGAGCCTATGCTCCTCCACGCCATCGCTACGGTCGATCCTATCGTTCTTATCGCTACGCGCCGAACCGGTACTATGGGAACCGGTACTATGGGAACCGCTATTACGGAAACCGGTACTATCAGCCCCGCGGATATGGGTATGGCTGGCCGGTGGAGCGGCCACGGCCTGGCCGTGTGGACCGTGCCATCGAACAAGGGGCCCGGTAGGAGGATTGCGCCTCCTGATCCTCAGCGTATCCCGCCCTTCTCAATGGGCCCGTCGCGCGATGATCCAGACCGCATGAACGATGCCTGGGATATAGCCGAGGATCGTCAGGAGGATATTGAGCCAGAATTGCCCACCCAGGCCGACGGTGAAGAAGACGCCGACTGGTGGGAGCAGGATGGCTAGCAGGATGCGAAGAAGGTTTGCCATGGACCGACAGGAGCGAGTGAGACCATGGGAGGAACGAGACCGTGGCCGTTCCGTTCCAAAAGGCAAGTATCGTCGGACACCCTCCATGCGGCCGGACCCGGAGCGGGATTCTCAAGACCGTAATATGATTTGAATCAAGGCGCCGCTCCCCCCGCGGACGAAGAATGTCTCCCGTAACAAGGAGCATGATCGTGAACAAAGCTCTCAAGCTTCCGCATGACGGATTGGTTCTCGTCAGCGACGGCAGGAAAGCCCTTTTCCTGAAGAACCAGGGCGACGATCTCTATCCGAATCTCCAGGTGGAGCGCGTTCTGGAGGCTCCGGATAATCTCCCGACCCATCTGCAAGGCACGGACAAGCAAGGCCGGACCTGGATGATGGGCCAGCGCAGTGCGGTCGAGCAGGTCGATTGGCATGATCTCGCCGAGCGGAAATTCGCCGGAGAAGTAGCCGAGGCAGTCAATGCGGCCTGCTCCGGCGGCAGGTTGAAGCACATCATCGTGGCTGCGCCTCCGCGCACCCTCGCCGAACTGCGCAGCCGGTTCTCCGATGCCGTGAAGCAGAGGATCCTGGCCGAGGTGAACAAGGATCTGACGAAGCACCCGGTCTACGAGATCGAGCAGCATCTGGTGGCGAGCGGCTGACCCCTTTCAGGACGCGTTCAGCGGTCCCACTTGATGTTGAGCACGCTCGTGACGAGGCGGTCGAGGAGGACCGGGGCGTCGGCTGCCATGCGCTCGATCCCCGTCACGGCTTGGCGCGTCATGCGCCCGTTCAGGAACGCGTAGTCCATCACGACCGCGCTGACGAGCGCGATCGCGGTCTTGAGGACGCGCGCGGCGAGGTCGGACCACGTCATAGGGCCTCTGAGGAAGGTTCCATTCGGCTCATGCCTGAGGGAGCCGAATGGATCAAGCTTTCGCGAGCATCCATTCGTGATCCGGATCGTTGTGGAACTTCCAGATCCGCTTCGGGCCGGCCATCACGTTCAGGTAGTAAAGCTCGTAGCCATGCGGCGCGCCGACGGGATGGTAGCCCTTCGGCACCAGCACCACGTCGCCATCGCTCGCAGCCAGCGTCTCGTCGAGGGAGCGGTCGTCCGTGTACACCCGCTGCAGCGCGAAGCCCGATGGTGGATTGAGCCGGTGGTAGTACGTCTCCTCGAGGAGCGACTCGTTCGGCAGCATGTCCCGGTCGTGCTTGTGCGGCGGATAGCTCGACCAATGGCCGGACGGCGTGATGACCTCGACCACGAGCAGGCTTTCCGCCGGCTCCGTTTCCGGCAGGATGTTGCGCACATGGCGCGTGTTGGTGCCCTGGCCACGGGTTTCCTGGCCGACCTGATCGGGTCGGATCACGCGTGCCGGAAGCCTGCCCTCGGCCGGTGCGGTGCAGACGGCGATCTCGCAATCCGTCTGCGCCTCCAGGGACCATTCTGACCGTGCCGGCGCATAGAGCGACCACGGGTCCGGCTCGAAGGGTGAATTGCGGCCGCCGATCACGCCGAAATCCTGGCCTGAGGCCGCCACGCGCGCCTTGCCCGAGAGCAGCACGATGCAGGCCTCGCGGTTCTCCGTCTGCCGCTGCAAGGTCTGACCCCGTTTGAGCTGGTAAACCTCGAAGCCCACATAGGTCCAACCTGCCGACTCGGGCGTAATGGCGTGGATTCGTCCAGTCGGATCGGCCTTAGACGGTTTCACGAGAAGCTTCGACATCGCACAGGCTCCTTAACGCAGGCCGGCTTCCTTGAGGTACCGGGTGAGATTGGCATAGCCCATCTTGGCATAGGTGAGCGGATGAGCCTTCTTCGGATCCTGCTCCGCCTCGATCACCACCCAGCCGCTGTAGCCCGGCAGCTCCTTGAACACCGACACGAAATCCACCATGCCGTCCCCCGGCACCGTATAGACGCCCTCGAGAACGGAATCGAGGAAGCTCCAGTTTTCGGCACGTGACCTTTCCATCACGGCTTTGCGCACGTCCTTGGTATGCACGTGGCTGATGCGGCTGCGATAGCGGCGGGCGAGCGCCGCCGGGTCGGCGCCGCCCCAGGTGGCGTGGCCGGTATCGAGCAGGAGATGCACGGCCTCGCCCGTGGAGCGCATGAAGGCGTCGATGTCGGCCTCCGATTCCACGATGGTGCCCATGTGGTGATGGTACACCACGCGCACGCCTTCCTGGAGCGTGCGCTCGGCAACCTGGGTGATGCGGCGACCAAACTCGGACCAGTCGCCCGCCTGCATGACGGGACGCTGCGACAGCGGCTTGGAACGGTCGCCGTGAATGGCGTTCGACGTCTCGGCGAAGACGAGGACGTTCGAGCCCATGGCCTTCAGGAGGTCGAGATGAGGCCGCAGGGCCTTCATCTCCGCATCAGCATCGCGCTTCAGAAGCTCGGCGGAATACCACCCCGACACGCAGGCGAGGCCGAACGGCGCCAGCGCCTTCTTCAGCGCTTCCGGCTCGCGCGGGAACTTGTTGCCGAGCTCCATGCCCTCGAAGCCCGCTTCCTTGGCCTCGGCCAGGCAGACCTCCAGAGGGGTCTCGCCGCCGAGTTCGAGCATGTCGTCGTTGGACCAGCCGATAGGATTGGCCCCGATGCGGATCGTCATGTTGTTGTTCCCCTGTCCTGATCAATCGCCCAAGCGCTGCGCGGCGAGGGCCGTTTCATAATCCTTGCGAGCCGCCTTCACCTGCTCGCGGGATGAGACTTCCGGCACCGCCACATCCCACCAATGTCCGCCCGCATCGGTCGAGGCGAGCGGATCGGTGTCGATGACGATGACGGTGCTGCGTTCCGCGCTCCGCGCCTTTCTCAGCGCATCCTCGAGTTCAGCGATGCTCTTCACCTTCATGGATTGCGCGCCGAGGCTCGCCGCATGGGCGGCGAAGTCGATGTCTGGCAATGCCACGTGATTGGTGTGCTGCAGCAGGTTGTTGAAGCTCTCGCCTCCGGTGGCGCGCTGGAGGCGGTTGATGCAGCCATAGCCGCGGTTGTCGAGAAGCACGACGGTGATCTTCTTGCCGAGCATCACGGAGCTGGCGAGTTCCGAATTCATCATGAGATAGGAGCCGTCGCCCACCATCACGATAACCTCGCGGGATGGATCGGCCATTTTCACGCCGAGCCCGCCTGCGATCTCGTAGCCCATGCAGGAATAGCCGTACTCCATGTGATAGCCCAGCGCCGTGCTTGCCTTCCAATGCTTGTGCAACTCGCCGGGAAGGCCGCCGGCCGCGCAGACCACCACGTCGGTGGGCGAGGAGGTGCGCTGCACCGCGCCAATCACCTGCGCGTCGGAGGGCAGCTCCGCATTTGTCGAATCCGTGTAGCGAGCGGCGGTTTCGAACCAGCGCGCCTTCTCGTCCCGTGCCTTTGCCGTCCAAGCCTCCGGGGCTTTCCAGGTGCCGAGCGCACGGCTCAACTCTTCGAGGCCGACACGGGCATCGGCCACAAGCGGAACCGCATTGTGCTTGGCTGCATCGAAGGTCTGCACGTTGAGCCCGACGATGCGCCGGTCCGGATTCTTGAACAATGCCCATGAGCCGGTGGTGAAATCCTGCAGGCGCGTTCCCACGGCGATCACCACATCGGCCTCCTCGGCGAACGCATTGGCGGCACCCGTTCCGGTGACGCCCACGGCCCCGAGGCAGGCCGCGTGGTCGTGGGGCAGGCTCGATTTACCGGCCTGCGTTTCACCGACGGAGAGGCCGTGCTTCTCGGCGAAATCGGCCAGCGCCTTCTCGGCGTTCGAATAGAGCACGCCACCGCCTGCGACGATGAAGGGTTTCTTCGCCTTGCGGATGAGTTCGGCGGCCTGCCCGAGTTCCGTCTCGTCCGGACGAATGCGGCGAGAGGTCCAGATCTTTTCCGCGAAGAAGCTTTCGGGGTAATCGTAGGCTTCGGCCTGGGTGTCCTGACAGAGGGCAAGCGTGACCGGGCCGCATTCGGCGGGATCGGTCAGCACGGTCATGGCGCGCTGGAGCGCCGGGATGATCTGCTCCGGCCGCGTGATGCGGTCGAAATAGCGGGAAACCGGCCTGAAGCAGTCATTCGCCGAGACCGTACCATCGGAGAAGCTTTCGATCTGCTGCAGCACCGGATCTGGCCTGCGGTTGGCGAACACGTCGCCGGGGAGAAGCAGAACGGGCAGACGGTTCACATGGGCCACGGCGGCGGCCGTCACCATGTTGGTGGCGCCTGGGCCGATGGAGGTGGTGCAGGCCATCATGCGGCGGCGGCGCGAAGCCTTGGCGAAGGCGATGGCCGCATGGGCCATGCCCTGCTCGTTATGGGCGCGGTAAGTCGGGAGCTGATCGCGCACGCCGTGCAGAGCTTCACCCATGCCGGCCACGTTGCCATGTCCGAAGATGGCCCACACGCCGCCGAAGAGCGGCAGCACCTGACCGTCGATCTCCGTCTTCTGCGCGATGAGGAACCGGGCGATGGCTTGCGCCATGGTGAGGCGGATCGTGCTCATGGGCGTTTCTCTCAAAATGCGCCGAATGACCTCGGCAGCGTTCTCAGGTTTTGTCGATCGTGAAAAGTGGGCAAAGCCGTGGATCGGCTCCGCCCTTCGTCTTAGGCGGCTTTGGCCCGGCCGGACACGCGCTGCCAGGCGTCGACGAGGCGCTGGAATCGGCCTGCCATGTCGGCAATCGCGGCCTCGTCCGAAATTTCGCCTTTCAGCCAGCGTCGTCCGGCGTCGTTGAAGATGGTGCGGCCCACCGCGAAGCCCTTCACCTGCGGTTCGCTCGCCGCGGCCGCGAAGGCGGCTTCCAGTTCGTCTTCGGGCGCTTCGAGGCCAAGCAGCACGATGCCGCGGCAATAAGGATCGTTCTTCGTGATCACCGCCCCGATGGCATGCCAGGCCGCTTCGTCCTGCTGCGGTTCGAGCTTCCACCAATCGGGCCTGATGCCGAGATCGTAGAGGCGTTGCAGGATACCCGCGACCGTGTCGACCCCAAGCTTTCCATGCTTGCCCGCGATGATCTCCACCAGCAGTTCCCGGCCGATGCGGCGCGCGGCGTCGTGCAGTCGCAGCAGATCGCGTTCCTGACGCTCCTTCAGCTCCGGCGGATCGTCCGGATGGTAGAAGCACAGGCACTTGATGGTATGCCCGACGGGCCATTCCACCAGCTTCGCACCGAGCGAGCCGCCACCTTCGAAATCGAGTGGGCGCGAACCCGGCAGTTCCACGGGGCGGCCGATCCAGAACGGATGATCGGCTGCACGGAACAATGCCTCGCGGCCATAGGTGCCGTCGAGCAGCATGCCGAAGCCGGGGCGGCCATCCGCCACGCGCGCCGCCGCCTGCACGGCGAGCACCTTGAAATCGGGAATGCGCTCGACGGAAGCGCCGATCTCCTTCGCCATCGCTTCCAGCTGCATGCGGTGATCGATGGCGAGCGCCATGAGCGTGTCGGGTTGCGGCCTGCGCGTCGTCGCCCAGTGGATGTGGTTGATGTCCTCGTCGAAGCGCAGGGCCTTGTGGCGGCTGCCGGTCTTCAGGAAATGCTGCAGCTCGGGGAAGGTCGGGATCTCCGGCGAGCAGAGAAGGCGCGAGACTGCGAAAGCGCCGCTTGCATTGGCATAGGCGCAGCAGGTTTCGAGCTTTTCGTCTCTCAGCCATCCGCGCAGGAATCCGGACAGGAACGCATCGCCCGCTCCCAGCACGTTGAAGACCTCGACCGGAAACCCCGGTCCCTTCACGCCGTCGTCCAGCGAGTCCGGAATGGCGCCGGGAAACACCACGCAACCCATGGGGCCGCGCTTGCACACGATGGTCGCTTTCGAGATGGCACGAATATTGCGGATGGCCGTAAGCGTGTCCTCCGATCCGCCGGCGATGTGCAGTTCCTCCTCCGTGCCGACGACGAGATCGCAATCGGCCAGGATGGGCTTCAAATGCTCTGTCACGGCATCCGAGCGCACATAGCGCGACTCGCCCGCGCCGTGGCCGAGAAGGCCCCAGAGATTGGGGCGGTAATCCACGTCGAACACCACCTTGCGGCCATTCGCCTTGGCGATACGGATGGCCTTCTTCTGGGCGGCGGCGGTTGTTTCACGTGAAAAGTGCGTGCCCGTCACCACGATGGCGGCGGCGGAGGCGATGAAGCCTTCGTCGATGTCGTTCTCGTTGAGTGCCATGTCGGCGCAGTTGTCGCGATAGAAGATCAGCGGGAAGGAGTCCTCGTCCCTGACGCCCAGGATCACCAGGGCGGTCAGGCGCTCCCTGTCGGTGACGATCCCTTCAGTGGCGACGCCCTCGCGCTCCATCTGCTCGCGGATGAAACGGCCCATGGCCTCGTCGCCCACGCGGGTCACGAGGCCCGATTTCAGGCCGAGCCGCGCCGTGCCGATGGCGATGTTGGCCGGGCAACCGCCGACAGCCTTGGAAAAGGACGCCATGTCCTCGAGCCGCCCGCCCACCTGCTGGCCGTAGAGATCGACCGAGGCGCGGCCAATGGTGATCACATCCAGGGCTGGCTTCATGCTGTTCCTCCGGCTCCCGGCCTTGTAAACCGTATGCGAGCCGCGGTCGGCTCTTGCTGTTATAGAACGTTTATTCTATTAGCATCTCATGCTGGAATATCAATTCCAAATTTGCCGTGAGCCGGCAAAGGACCAGGGGGAAACATGATCAGAATCGCTGTTCTGGGCGCCGGCCGCATCGGTCGCATCCATGGCCGCAACGCCGCCAACCATCCCGACGCCCGCCTCGTGGCGGTGGCCGATCCGCATGCGCCCGCCGCGCAGGAGCTGGCGGCCGCGACGGGTGCGGAGGTCGCGGCGCTGGACGAGATCGTCGAGCGCTCGGATGTGGACGCCATCCTCATCTGCACGCCGACCACGACCCATGCGGACCTCATCGAGCGCGGCGCCCGCGCCGGCAAGGCGGTCTTCTGCGAGAAGCCGGTGGATCTGTCGAGCCAGCGCATCGAGACCTGTCTCGCCACGGTCGAGAAGGCCGGCACGCCGCTGATGATCGGGTTCAACCGCCGCTTCGATCCGAATTTCGCGGCCTTGCGCCGCCGTCTCGCTGCCGGCGAGGTCGGCGAGGTCGAACTCGTTACCATCCTCTCCCGCGATCCCGGCCCGCCTCCGGTGAGCTACATCGCCACCTCCGGGGGCCTGTTCCGGGACATGATGATCCACGATCTCGACATGGCCCGCTTCCTGCTTCTGGGCGACGAGCCCGTGGAGGTGCATGCGGTCGGCTCGTCCCTGGTCGATCCGGCCATCGGGCAGGCCGGCGACGTCGATACGGCCGCCGTGATGCTGAAGACTTCCAAGGGCAGGATCGTGCAGATCTCTAATTCCCGGCGCGCCACCTATGGCTACGACCAACGCGTCGAAGTGCACGGCTCCAAGGGAATGATCCGCGCCGGCAACATCCATCGCACCACGGTCGAGGTGGCGAATTCTGCGGGCATCACGGCCGATCCGGTGCAGGATTTCTTCCTGGAGCGCTATGCGGATGCCTATCGCGATGAGCTGACCACGTTCCTGAACGCCGTCCGCGACGGCAAGCCGTGCAACCCGACGGGCCGCGACGGCCTCATGGCCCAACGCCTGGCCGATGCAGCGACGGAGTCGGCAAAGAGCGGAAAGCCGGTGCGGCTTTAATCCTCCACGTCATTGCCGGGCCTGCTCTCGTGTCATTCCCGTGCAGGCGGGAACCCAGAACCGCGGCGGGTTGCCGACCGAGCGAGCGGCGTGGCGTCAGGTTCTGCCGCGACCGTGGTTCTGGGTCCCGGATCTGCGCTGACGCTTCGTCCGGGATGACGGGGGATATGTCTCTGTCAAAGAGCCAGCACCTTGGGGCCCGCAGCGTGAGCTGCGAGCCTGAAGGTGAGATCGAGGGTGGCGCGTCGGGCAGCCCGGCTCGCTGTCTAGTGATGAATGTGAGAGCCGAACTGCTCGTCACGCACGGTTCTTTTAGGCGTTGAGACTTGGACCAGCGCAAGGCTGCCAAGGGCCTCCTGCCGCCGGCTGCGTGACCGGCGGGCAGGACCGTGCCCGTTCCCACAACTTGCGACGCCTCGCGAGCGCGCCCCTCGTCGGATCAGGCTGTGCAATGATATAGCCAAGGTTGCAGCGCCTGTCAAGAACAAAGTGAGAACATAACGTTGCCCTCACCACACCCGCAGCGTCATCACCTCCCCGGACTTGATCCGGGGACCTGTGCCGGTGATCCCGACCCGAAGAGCGCCGCGCGTCAAACAATCGGGATGGCCGGGTCAAGCCCGGCCATGACGCGAGAGGACGGCCATGACGTGGGAGAGGTTGTGGGTGTGATTGCCCTCTCCCGAGCGGGCGAGAGGAGACGGGGCGTTCTTCCGGGCCGCCAGCCGGTGAGTGTCCCGGCTAACCCTCGGCCCGCTTCTCCGCCGTGCCAACCGCCAGCGCCATCGCCAGCGCAAACGAAGCGGAGAGCGACCGGAAGGCGCCGAAATCCGCCTCCGCGACTTCGAGCCAGACATCGGCATTCGTCACGAGCGGGCTGAAGGCCGAATCCGTGATGGCCACCACCGGCACGTCGCGCTGTGCGGCTGCCGCGGCGAGATCGGCTGTGACGGGCGCATAGGGCGTGAAGCTGATCGCGAGCACCGCGTCGCGCTCGGACGCAATGGCGAGCTGTTCGGGACCGAGCTGGCCGACATGGTCGATCAGAATGGCCCTGATGCCAAGCTTTCCGAAGGCATAGGCGCAATAGGCGATGACCGGGAACACTCGCCGGGCGCCGAGGAGATAGACGGTGTCGGCCTTGGCCAGGGTCTCGATGGCGCGTGACAGTTCCTCCGGGCGCACCGAAGCCTGCATCCGCTCCAGGGAAATGGTCGCCGCATTGGTGAAGCCTTCGAGCAGGGACGCTGCGTGAACGTGATGCCCCTCGGCATCGCGCAGGCCGCGCAGGCGCTCGCGGTAATCCGGGAAACGCTCCCGCAGGCGATCACGAAAAATCTGCTGCAGATGGGAGAAGCCGTCATAGCCGAGGCTCTTGGCGAATCGCACCAGGGTGGACGGCTGCACCCCGGCATGCTCGGCGATCCCGGCCACCGTACCAAAAGCCATGTCCTCGGGACGCTCGAGCGCGAAGGCGGCGATCTGCTTCAGTCGCTTCGGCATCGCCTCGCGGCGGCTGAGCAGGAGCATGCGGAGGCCGTCGAAATCCTCGGGAATGTCCGTCACGACCGCTTCCGCGCTGCCCATGCTGTCCTCTGTCTCCACCGCAGGCCTCAGACATCAGATCGGCCTTGACCCGATCCTACAAAAATGGAATAAAAATTCCAATATAGAAACAAAAAAGGTTCTGACGTTCCGTTTAGTCAGGCGGACGATCGGATCGGCAGAGGGAACGCTGTACGGGCGTTGATTCGCCCTTCGGCTCATTTGTTTTCTCTCTGCCCTTTGAGGCAAGCGGCAAGGCCGCAGCGCACGGGCGCTGCGACGCTTGAGTGAGAATCAATGGGAGGAAGAGCATGAAAGCGTTTGTTACCGGTCTGGCCGCAGCAGCGGCCCTGACCCTCGCCACCGCCGCCCCGGTCGCGGCGCAGCAGAATTCCCGCATCATCGTCGTCAGCCACGGGCAGGCCAACGATCCGTTCTGGTCGGTGGTCAAGAACGGCGTGGCGGCCGGCGGCCAGGACATGAAGGTCCAGGTCGATTACCGGGCGCCCGAGACCTTCGACATGGTCGCCATGAGCCAGCTCATCGACGCGGCCGTGAACCAGAAGCCGGCCGGCCTGATCGTCTCGATCCCCGACGCCTCGGCGCTCGGTCCGTCGATTCAAAAGGCGGTGGCCGCCGGCATTCCGGTGATCTCCATGAACTCCGGCTCCGACGTGTCCAAGAAGCTCGGCGCGCTGCTCCATGTGGGCCAGGACGAGGTCGAGGCCGGGCGCATCGCCGGCGCCAAGCTCAAGGAGATGGGCGGCAAGGTCGGCCTGTGCGTGAACCAGGAGGTCGGCAACGTGTCGCTCGACCTGCGCTGCAAGGGCTTCACGGAAGGTTTCGGCGGCAAGGTGACGGTGCTGCCGGTCACGAACGATCCGGCGGATGTCCGCGCCAAGGTGAAGGCGGCGGTTTCAGCGGATAGCTCCATCGACACGATCCTGGCCCTCGGCGCCGGGACGGCAGGCGAGCCTTCGGTTGCCGCCGTGAAGGAAGCCGGCAAGACGGGTGCCATCCGTGTCGCCACGTTCGACATGTCGGCCGGCTTCCTCAAGTCGGTGGCGAACGGCGAGGCGGTCTTCGCCATCGATCAGCAGCAATACCTGCAGGGTTATCTGCCGGTGGTGTTCCTGGCCAACTACGCCAAGTACGGCCTGATGCCCGGCGGCGACGTGGCCTCTGGCCCGAACCTGATCACCAAGGAAAAGGCCAACCAGGTGATCGATCTGTCCGCCAAGGGCATTCGCTAAGATCATCATCGAAGCCCGCGATCATGCCGGTCGCGGGCTTCATGTTCGATGCATTCATTCGGGGAGGCTCCCATGGTGAACACCACCCAGCCGACCGCAGACCTGTCTCCGGCTCCCGTCGTCGAAAAGATCCAGGACGAGCGCCTGCGGGAGGTCTCCCTCCTCACGAAGATCATGCGGCGGCCCGAACTCGGGGCTCTCGCGGGCCTCGTCCTCGTGACGATCTTTTTTCTCTCCACCGCCGATGCGTCCATGTTCACGCTGGCGGGCATCATGAACATCCTTTCGCCCGCGGCCCAGCTCGGGATTCTCGCCATCGCGGCGGCCCTGCTGATGATCGGCGGCGAGTTCGATCTCTCCATCGGCTCCATGGTGGCCTTCACGGGCCTCGTCTTCGGTGCCTTCATCACGCTCAGCGGCTGGCCGCTGCTGCTTGCCATCGCGGCGACCTTCGTCGTGGCGGCCGTGCTCGGCGGCCTGAACGGCCAGATGGTGATCCGCACGAGGCTTCCCTCCTTCATCGTCACGCTCGCCTTCCTGTTCATCCTGCGCGGTCTCTCGCTCGTCGGGCTGAAATGGGCCACGGGAGGCTCGACCCAGATGCGCGGCATCGGCGATCAGGCGGGCGAAGGCATCATCCGCGAGCTCTTTTCGGGCGTTGCCTTCGAGGGCGTGTTCTCGTGGCTCGCGGCACACGACATCATCGCCAAGTTCCCGAATGGCACGCCCACCGTGACCGGCGTGCCGATCTCCATCGTCTGGTTCATTCTTTTCGCCCTGCTGGCCACTTGGCTTCTTCTGCGCACGCGCGCCGGCAACTGGATCTTCGCGGCGGGCGGCGACGCCAATGCGGCCCGCAATTCCGGCGTGCCGGTAGACCGGGTGAAGACAGCGCTCTTCATGCTGACAGCCTGCGCGGCGGCGCTTGTCGCCATCCTGACCGTGCTCGATGCGGGTTCGACCGATGCGCGGCGCGGCTTCCAGAAGGAGTTCGAGGCCATCATCGCGGCGGTGATCGGCGGCTGCCTGCTCACCGGCGGCTACGGCTCGGCCATCGGGGCGTTCTTTGGCGCCATCATCTTCGGCATGGTGTCCATCGGCCTCACCTATACGCGGTTCGATTCCGACTGGTTCCAGGTCTTCCTCGGCGCCATGCTGCTCCTCGCGGTGCTGTTCAACAACTTCATCCGGCGCAAAGTGACGGGAGAACGCTGATGGACACCGAAACGCCCCTCATCGATATCCGCAATCTCGTCAAGCATTTTGGCTCTGTGATCGCGCTTTCGGGCGTGTCGCTCACCGTCCATCGCGGCGAGGTCATGTGCCTGCTCGGTGACAACGGTGCGGGCAAGTCGACGCTGATCAAGACGCTGGCCGGCGTGCACAGGCCGACCTCCGGCGAGTTCTTCGTCGAAGGCCAGCCGGTGGCTTTCACCAGTCCCCGCGATGCACTCGATGCAGGCATCGCGACGGTCTACCAGGATCTCGCGATGATCCCGCTCATGTCGGTCACGCGCAACTTCTTCATGGGGCGCGAACCGGTGAAGGGCATCTGGCCGTTCCGGAACGTGGATTTCGACCATTGCGACGAGGTCACCCGCGAGGAGATGCACAAGATCGGCATCGACGTACGCGATCCGCATCAGGCCGTCGGCACGCTCTCCGGCGGCGAACGGCAATGCGTGGCGATCGCCCGCGCGGTCTATTTCGGCGCCAAGGTGCTGATCCTCGACGAGCCGACATCGGCCCTCGGCGTGGCGCAGACCTCCATGGTGCTGAAATACATCCATCAGGTCCGCCAGAAGGGCCTCGGCGTGATCTTCATCACGCACAATGTGCGCCATGCCTATGCGGTAGGCGACCGCTTCACGATTCTCAATCGTGGCAAGACGCTGGGCACCTACAGGAAATCCGAGATCCAGATCGACGAGCTGCAGAACCTCATGGCCGGCGGCAAGGAACTGCAGGCGGTGTCGGAAGAGCTTGGTGGGATGGTGTGAGAGATTTCGAATGACACTGTCCTCATCCTGAGGAGGTCACGCCAGTGACCGTCTCGAAGGATCCCTCCAGTACACTCTGAATCCTCCTTCGAGACGCAGCCTCGCGGCTGCTCCTCAGGATGAGGGCGGAGGGTGCTCATTGGTTCAGGAGCATTATTGATGATCTCACTCGGCATCGGCCTCATCGGCACCGGCTACATGGGCAAGTGTCACGCGCTGGCCTGGAATGCCGTTGCCGCCGTCTTCGGCGACATTCCTCGTCCGCGCCTGGCCGTTCTCGCCGAAGCGTCCCAGGAACTCGCGGAACGAAAAGCGCAGGAACTCGGCTTTGCGCGCGCCACCGGCGACTGGCGCTCCCTCGTCGCGGATCCTGACGTCGATGTGGTGTCGATTACCACGCCCAATGCATTCCATCCCGAGATGGCGATTGCGGCGCTGGAGGCGGGCAAGCATGTCTGGTGCGAGAAGCCGATGGCGACGCGCCTGCCCGATGCGGAGCGCATGCTCGCCGCCGCTCGCGCCTCGGGCAAGGTCGCGGCGCTGGGCTACAACTACATCCAGAACCCCATCGTCCGCCTGATCCGCCGCCTGATCGACGAAGACCGCATCGGCACGGTCAACCATGTGCGCATCGAGATGGACGAAGACTTCATGGCGGACCCGGACGCGTTCTTCTATTGGAAGAGCGAGGCGAGTTCCGGCCATGGGGCGCTCGACGATTTCGGCGTCCATGCCTTGAGCCTGATCTGGACCCTCTTCGGCGGCGTGCGCCGCATCTGCGGGCATATGGCCAAGCCTTACGCGGATCGTCCGGTGAAGGATGGCGGCCGCAGGGCCGTCGAGACCTATGACATCGCCACCACGCTCATCGAGCTCGACAACGGCGCCTCCGGCGTGATCGCGCTCAATCGCTCGGCGTGGGGCCGCAAGGGGCGCATCTTCGTTCAGCTCTTCGGTTCGAAGGGCACGATCGTTTACGACCAGGAGCGTATGAACGAGGTGCAGCTCTACACGGCCGACGGAGCGGGAGACACGCAAGGATTTCGCACCATTCTTACCTCCCCGCAGCACCCGCCTTATGATAAATTCATCCCCGCGCCGGGCCATGGGCTCGGGTTCAATGACCTGAAGATCGTCGAGTGTCGCGAGCTGATCCGCCGCATCAATGGTGAAGCCGCGCATCTGATAGAGTTCGAGGACGGCATCCGCATCGAGCGGACGGTCGATGCGATTGCCAGAAGTGCGCATTCCGGTGCGTGGATGGACGTTGCAGCAGATGAGGGCAGGCAGACCGCTTAAGGAGGTTCGACCATGAAAGTCGGGACAACAGCGGATCGGATCATCATCGAGTACGATATCAGGCAAGCGCCGCAGCGGATATGGGCCGCGTTGACCGCGCCGGACGCGATCACCGCCTGGTGGGGCGGACACGTCAGCCTGGATGCGAAGGCCGGAGGCTCCTTCCGCGAAGAATGGACCGACGAGATGGGACGGCGGGTGGTCACCACCGGAACCGTGAGTCGGTGCGAGCCGCCGGAATTTCTCGAACTGTCCTGGGCCGACGAGGATTGGCCTCAATCCACTCAGGTGTCCATGGTTCTCGACCCCGTTGCCGAGACGAAAACGCTCCTTCGCCTGGAGCATCGCGGCTGGTCGGTATTGCCTGCGGATAGGCGGCAGCGGCTGATCGAGCAGCATGCGGCGGGCTGGCACCATCACCTGCGGGATCTCGAGGCTTATCTGGGACGGTAGAAAGGTCAGCAATCAACGCTGTCATCCCCGGCGCACGAAGTGCGGGAAGGGGATCCATGGCGTTGCGCTTGATCGTGGTTTCCCTTCCCCTCCGCTGACGCTCCGGCCGGGAATGACACGGTTGCATTACTTAGATCGAGATCACCGGCGCAAGGCCGGTGATGACAGAGGTTTGAGACCTCGCGGATCAGGCCGCATGCGCCTTCAGCACCTCGAGAAAGGCATCCGCGTAGCGGTCCAGCTTGGCCTGCCCCACGCCATGGACTTCGCCGAAGGCGCGCACGGTGGTCGGGCGCTTGGACGCCATGTCGATGAGGCTGCGGTCGGAGAAGATCACGTAGGCCGGCACGCCCTCTTCCTTGGCGAGGCGCGTGCGCAGTCCTTTCAGAGCGAGGAGCAGCGGATCGTCGGATGGGACCACTGATTCCGCTTCCATGCGGCTGCGCCTGCGGCGGCGCTCAGAGGGCTTCATGAGAACGTCGGAGCGCAGCTCGATGCGCTCCTGGCCCTTGAGAACGGCGACGCCTTTGTCGGTGAGCGTCCAGCGGCCGTATTCCGCCAGCTCCAGGCCGACGAGGCCGGCCGCATAGATCTGCCGCAGGAGTGAGCGCCATTCGGGTTTCGAGCGGTCGCCGCCGACTCCGAAGGTCTTCAGCTTGTCGTGGCCGAAGCGGCGGATGGAATCCGTCTCCTCGCCCACGAGGATGCTGATGAGATGCTCCGTGCCGAAGCGTTCGCCGGTGCGCACGATGGCGGAGAGGATCTTCTGCGCCTCGATGGTGCCGTCGAAGGACATGACGCCGTCGATGCACAGGTCGCAGTTCCCGCACGGTTCTGTGCTCTCGCCGAAATAGGCGAGCAGGGTCTGGCGACGGCAGCGCGGCGCTTCGCACAGGGCGACGAGCGCATTGAGCCGCTGGCGCTCCACACGCTTCTGCTCGTCCGCCGCGTCGCTCTCCTCGATCTGCAGGCGGCGCAGGCGCATGTCGTCGAGGCCGTAGAGCGTGAGCGTGTCGGCGGGCGCGCCGTCGCGGCCGGCGCGGCCGATCTCCTGGTAATAGGCCTCGATGGATTTCGGCAGGGCCGCATGGGCGACGAAGCGCACGTCAGGTTTGTCGATGCCCATGCCGAAGGCCACGGTCGCGACCATCACCACTCCGTCCTCCTGCAGGAAGATGTCCTGGTTCTTGGCGCGGTCTCCTTGAGGCATGCCCGCGTGATAGGGCAGGGCGCGATAGCCGGCCTGGCTCAGGGAATCGGCAAGCCTCTCGGTGGCATCGCGGGACGAGCAATAGACGATGCCGCTCTCATGCCGGTGCTTGTCGAGGAAGGAGAAGAGCTGGCGCTTCGAATGCTCCTTGGCCTGCATGGCCAGGCGCAGGTTCGGCCGGTCGAAGCCGTGGATGAAGAGGCGTGGCTCTTCCTCGAAGAGGCGATGCATGATGTCGCCGCGCGTCGCCA
This sequence comes from Microvirga calopogonii, assembly GCF_003347665.1. GTDB lineage: Bacteria > Pseudomonadota > Alphaproteobacteria > Rhizobiales > Beijerinckiaceae > Microvirga > Microvirga calopogonii. Next base: position 434,918 of record NZ_QDGA01000001.1, on the reverse strand, counting down.
CGTCGGCGGTCGCGGTGAGCGCGATGGTCTGCACGTTGCCCAGCCGCTGGCGCACCTCGCCGAGCATGGCGTATTCGGGCCGGAAATCGTGGCCCCATTGCGAGACGCAATGGGCCTCGTCGATGGCGAGCATGTTCACGCCGGCTCGCCCCAGCCACTCGGTCGTGCCGGTATTCGCCAGCCGCTCCGGCGAGGCATAGAGGAGGCGCATGCGCCCGTCCCGCACGGCGTCCACCACGCGGCGGTTCTCGTCCGGGTCGTTGGCGGAGTTGAGGCTGCCCGCTTCGACCCCGAAATGGCGCAGGGCCGCCACCTGATCGCGCATGAGGGCGATGAGCGGCGAGACCACGAGGGTCAGGCCCTCGCGGGCTAGCGTCGGCAGCTGGTAGCAGAGGGACTTGCCGGCGCCGGTCGGCATGACGGCCAGAACGTTCTCGCCGGCCAGCACCGCGCGCACGATCTCCTCCTGTCCTTCGCGGAAGGAGGGGAAGCCGAAAACGTCGTGGAGAATCTTAGCGGGGTCGATCACGAATGCCGTGTGGCCGATGACGGATTCAAGGTCAATGCGTCATCGGGAATCTGCCAGCGAGCCAGCACCCCTCTTGCGGCGGCGATCCCGGTGGCGAAGGCCGCCTGGAGAAGATAGCCTCCGGTGGGCGCTTCCCAGTCCAGCATCTCGCCGGCCAGGAAGACGCCCGGCATCCGTTTGAGCATCAGGTGGTCGTCCAGCTCGGTGAAAGGCACACCACCGGCGCTGGAGATGGCCCGGTCCAGGGATTTCGTGCCCGTCAGCGTCAAGGGGACGGCCTTGATCAGGCGGGCGAGGGCAGTGGGTTCGGAGGGAAGGGACGGCGAGGCCTCCCGCATCAGGGCGATCCCGACGGGACCGAGACCAGCATTCTTGCGCAGGAACGTGGAGGCTGACTGGCCCTTTCGCGGTGCGCTCAAGCGCTTGGCCAAGGCCTCCTCGGACAGGTCGGGCCGCAGGTCCAGGTGCAGCGTGGCGCCGCCCGCCCGCTCGATGGCGTCGCGAAGAGTGGCCGAGAGGGCATAGATTGCCCCGCCCTCGATCCCGTCCGCCGTCACGATGGCCTCACCCTTCACGGTTCGGCCCGCGAAGGTCAGGGCGATTCGCTTCAGGGGTTCGCCCTCGAAGCGGCTGCGCATGATCTCCGACCAGGCAAGGGTGAAGCCCATATTGGCGGGACGCAGGGGCGAGACCGCGATGCCGCGTTGAGTGAGATGCTCCACCCAGGTTCCGTCGGAGCCGAGCCGCGGCCAGCTCGCACCGCCGAGCGCCAGGATGGTGGCAGCAGGCTTGGTCCGAACCGTCTGGCCGGCCGGGCCGGTGAAGATCAGATGGCCGTCCTCGTCCCAGCCCTGCCAGCGATGACGGAGCGCAAAGCGGACGCCGAGACTTTCGAGCCGGGCCAGCCAGGCCCGGAGGAGGGGAGAGGCCTTGAAGGCCTTGGGGAAGACGCGTCCGCTGGAGCCCACGAAGGTCTCCTGCCCAAGACCCTCGCACCAGGCGCGCAGATCCTCGGGGCGGAAGGCCTCGATGAGAGGGCGCAAGCGGGGCTGGGCCTCGGCGTAACGGGCAACGAAGCGCTCGAACTCTTCCGAGTGGGTCAGGTTCAGGCCGCCCCGGCCAGCCATGAGGAGCTTTCGCCCGACCGACGGCATCCGGTCGTAGACGGTGACCGTGAGGCCCGCCTGCGCCAGCGCCTCCGCGGCGATCAGGCCGGCGGGGCCGCCGCCGATAATGGCGACTTCGGGAGGGGAGGAGCTTGAGGACATGCGGTCAGCTGACGCGGGAGGGTGTGGAATCTGGACCCTCACGCTTCAACATGGCATTCAGCGTCATCGGGTTCATGGCTTCTGCACATGAACGCCACAGGCTGTTTTTGCAAGGGGAGCGGCGCCTGAACGCCGCCCGAAGGGGATTTTCGATGCGTGCTCTTTTGATCTCGGGCCTGGTCGCCGCCCTGGGGTTGGCCGGCTGCGCGGGCGATCTGGCTCTCACCCCCAAGGATACCGTCCTGGCGAGTTCCACGAGCGATGCCGCCGAGGCCGCCCGGCTGATCTCGGCCTACCGCGTGTCGAAGGGGCTGAGCCCGGTGACGGTGGACTCGACCCTGAACAAGGCCGCGGAGCATCAGGCCCGGGCTGTGGCGGCGGCAGGCCAACTCAGCCATGGCAGCTTCGCCAGCCGCATGAATGAATACGGCATCATCGGATATTCCGCAGAGAACCTCTCGGCCGGTTCGGATTCGGTCGATGGCGCCATCGGCCGCTGGAAGGCCTCGCCCGGCCACAACAGCAACCTCCTGATGCCCCAGGCCCGCAAGATCGGACTGGCCCGCGCCGATGCGAACAACCGCTATGGCCGCTACTGGGCACTCGTTCTCGGGCAGTAAGCCAGAGCATTTTCCCTGAAAAGTGAGCGCCGGGTTCAGGGGAGAAAATGCGGCTTCTTGTTTTCCCGAGAGCGGGTTCGCCGTCGGGCACCAACGGAGGCGTGACGCGTTAGGATAGACATTCCTCTCCTTCGCGTTGCGCATGACCCACCAACAGATGCTCTCCTTCGCCATCGTCGCCGGGATGATGGCGCTCTTCGTTTGGGGCCGTTTCCGCTACGATCTCGTCGCCGTTCTGTCGCTGCTGGTGGCCGTGCTCGTCGGCATCGTTCCGCCCGATAAAGCGTTCGAAGGCTTCAGCGACGATATCGTCGTCATCGTGGCAAGCGCACTTCTGGTGAGCGCTGCGGTTGCGAAGTCCGGCATCCTCGAGGCCGGGCTCAACCGGGTCGGGCCGTATCTGCGCACCACGCAGATCCAGGTGATCGTTCTGGTGAGCGTGGTGACGGTCCTCTCGGCCTTCGTGAAGAATATCGGCGCTCTGGCGATGATGATTCCCGTCGCGTTCCAGATCGCCCGGCGCACGAATACGCCGCCTTCGAGCTTTCTCATGCCGATGGCCTTCGGGTCGCTTCTCGGCGGCATCGTTACCCTGATCGGCACTTCGCCCAACATCATCGTCTCGCGCATGCGACAGGAGCTTCTGGGCCAGCCCTTCGGCATGTTCGACTTCACGCCCGTCGGGATCGGCATTGCGCTGGCCGGCATCGTGTTCCTGGCCTTCGGCTACCGCCTGCTGCCGCAGGGCCGCAAGGGAGCCGCATCCCTCGATGCGGCGCTCGATATCAAGGATTACGTGACCGAGGCACGCGTCATCCCCGAGTCCGAAGTGGCCGGGCAGACGGTGGCGGATCTTCGCAAGCTTGCCAATGGAGAGGTGAAGGTCGCGGCCATCATCCGCCATGAGACCCGCAGTTCCTCGCCTCTCCCAGACGCCCTGATCCAGGCAAACGATGTGCTGATGCTCGAGGGAGAGCCGGACGCGCTCGAGAGCACCGTCGCGCGGGCCGGCTTGAGGCTCAGCCGCGAACACCGGCTGCCGCAGATCGAAGAAGCCACGGACGAGATCGGCGTCATCGAGGCTATCGTCGGTCCGAGTTCCGCTCTGAGTGGCCTTTCAGCCGAACGGATCGGCCTCTACGAACGCTTCGGTGTCAATTTGATCGCGGTCAGCCGCAGTGGCGAACGGTTCAAGGAGCGGCTGCGCACCATCACGCTGCGCTCCGGCGACGTCATCGTGCTGCAGGGCAACCTCAAGCGGCTCCCCGACACCCTGCGCGATCTCGGCTGCCTGCCGCTGGCGGAACGGGAGATCCGTCTGGGAAGCGCTCGTAGAAGTCTCCTGCCGGCGGCGATTCTCGCCGGCGCCATGCTCCTGGTCGCGTTCAACATCCTGCCGGTCGCCATCGCGTTCTTCGGCGCGGGCGTGCTGCTCATGCTGTTTGGATCATTGACCCTGCGTGAGGCCTACGAGACCGTCGAATGGCCCATCATCGTCATGCTCGGGGCGCTGATCCCGGTCAGCGAATCGATCCGCACGACAGGCGGGACGGACCTGATCGCCGGCTGGCTCTCCTCGACCGCAAGCATGCTGCCTCCGACCGGAGCGCTCGTGCTCATCATGGTGGCCGCCATGGCCGTGACGCCGTTCCTCAACAATGCCGCGACCGTGCTGGTGATGGCGCCCATCGCGGCGAGCTTCGCCACCCAGCTCGGCTACAGGCCCGATGCCTTCCTCATGGCGGTGGCCATCGGGGCGGCGTGCGATTTCCTCACGCCCATCGGGCACCAGTGCAATACGCTGGTGATGGGGCCGGGCGGCTATCGATTCGGCGATTACTGGCGGCTGGGTCTGCCGCTGTCGATCCTGGTGGTGGTGGTCGGCGTGCCGCTCATCATGCTGGTCTGGCCGTTGCGGTGAAAGCGATCAGCGCAGGATGGCGGTCAGCAGCAGGGTCGTGCCCGCCACCGACGACGACAGGGCGACGATCATGGCCCAGAGATGCAGCCGGTCCCGCTCCTCCTGGTTGAGCAGGGGGCGGTAGCGCGAATCGGAGCGGCCGAAGATGAAGCTGGCGTTCCGGGCCGGCCGGGGATCATGGGGCAGCACGCAGAAGCTCGACCGCACCGCCTGATGGCGGGCGCTGTAGGTCGGTTCGCGGGAGAGCTGCTGGGTCATGGCTTAAGCGCTACACGGGCTGGATTGCGAGCGCGAGGTTCGCTCCGAAGCCGTGAAGGAGTGGTAAAGGCGAGGAGGCACTTTCCGCCATCGTAAACCAAACCTTTCCTGTTTCGGGATTTTCGCTGTGGATTGTCGGGAGGCGGGTCGAGTTCCCGCTGCAATCCTCATGCCCTATCGTCACATTGTCACGTGCCCGCGGGGAGGTTGGATTCGTGCTTGCGAACCGGGAAAACGTTCCTGCAACACGGTTCTTTCCTGCTGACTGCCGCCGGACCGGGCGAGATGCTGGCGTGCCGAAGCAATGGGACGTGGTATGACGTCTCGCGACCACAGAAAACGGGTCGTCCGGCGATCCGCTTTGTGTCATCCCGGTGCGCGAATTCCGGAACCGACATGATGGCACAAGCATCCATTCAGAAGACCATGAATGCGTCCGATTGGGCGCTGCTGGGGATCCTCTCCGTTGTTTGGGGCGGCTCATTCCTCTTCATCGGATTAGCCGTCCGAGAGCTGCCGCCCCTGACCATTGTGGCCCTGCGGGTCGTCACGGCCGCCTCGGCGCTGCTCCTCGTTCTGAGATTCATGGGGGTGGATCTGCCGCGCGGCCGTCAGGTCTGGATCGCCTTCCTCGGCATGTCGATCCTCAACAACGTCATCCCGTTCACCCTCATCGTCTGGGGGCAGGGCCATATTTCCAGCGGCCTGGCGTCCATTCTCAATGCCACGACGCCGCTCTTCACCGTCATCGTGGCGCATTACCTCACGGACGATGAGCGCCTGACGGGCCAGCGGCTCGCAGGCGTGATCGTCGGGTTCGTCGGTGTCGCCGTGATGATCGGGGCCGCGGCCTTCGCGTCCCTGGATACGAGCATTCTCGCCCAGCTCGCGGTTCTCGGCGCGGCCCTGTCCTATGGTTTTTCCGGAGTTTTCGGGCGGCGCTTCAAAACCATGGGAATCCCGCCGCTCGCCACGGCGACCGGTCAGGTCACGGTCTCGAGTGTGCTTCTTCTGCCCGCCGCGCTGATCGTCGACCGGCCCTGGACATTGGCGATCCCGAGCACGGGGGCGATCCTGTCCCTCGTGGCTCTCGGCCTCGTCTCGACGGCCTTCGCCTACCTGATCTTCTTCCGCCTGCTCGCGCGGGCGGGCGCCACCAATGTAGGTCTCGTGACCTTCCTCATCCCGGTCAGCGCGATCCTGCTCGGCGTGCTCGTCCTCGGCGAGACCCTGGCAATCCGGCATATGGCCGGGATGGCCCTGATCGGGGCAGGGCTCATCCTGATCGACGGCCGCCTCGTCTCGGCGTTGAGCGTGTGGTTCAGCGCGAGGCGCCCGGCTCCGAGCGGAAACGGTTGAACATCATGTCGGGCGCGCTGGTATTGTGGCGGGACGGGACGAGCCGTCCCATCCACGCATCGGTCACCTTGGATCCTTGAAAGTTCATGATCGGCTCCTCGCGCCAGGAGCGTGCCTTCTCCTCGCGCACGGCGATGCGCGCCACATCGGCGTTGAACTCGGTCACGTACATGGAGCGAAGCCCTGCGAAGGGCAGGCCGGAGATGCCCTGCTCGAAAGCCACATCGAGGGTCATGCGCTCCTCGTTGAGAGCCTTCACGGCGACGCTCGCCTTGCCGCCCTTCGCCAGGGTCAGCGTGAAGGTCATGGTCTTGGGGTCGAAGGCGACGTCCTTCAGGTTCACCACGGGCCGCTGGTCGAACTCCACCGGGCCGACGAGGAAGGAGGAGCCGTAGGAGGTCCAGTCCAGATGCTCGGGCGGGAGCGGCTTGATGCGCCAGTAGCCATCGCCTGGATAGATCACGAGCACTTCCACCGCCTTGTCGCCGCGCTTCTTGAGAAGCTGCAGAAGGTGGATCTTGTGCATGACCTTGTCGCCGATGGTCACCGTGACGTCGCTCGGACGCCAGAACTCGGTGAAGGACAGGCCCATGATGCGGAGATCCGCATCCTCATAGAGGGTCGACATGGTCGGGTGCGGCTTGGCCGAGGTTTCCTCCGAGATGTCCTCGCAGGCGGTCCAGTCAGGTTCCCAGCGATCCTGGCGCAGGGAACCCAGATAGGCCGGATGCACGGCCTCGATCTGGAAATGCTTCACCTCCGGCGAGGCGAAGTTGATCGCCACATTGTCCTTCTCGGCGCAGAGCACCGGCTCGCTCGTGTTCGTGACGTCCACGGCCAGGCCATCCAGTGTGGCGGCGTTGGCCGTCGAGGCGAGGCCGAGGAATCCAAGGGCGAAAAGCCGGGACAGGAAAGAGGGCATCATCAATTGTCTTTACGGAAGCTGAAGCGCAGGGAAGGGCCAGAGATAGCGCGCTCCGATTATGCCGTCGAGCCAAGAGGCCCTTGCAGGCGAGCCTGTTGATTAGGCATGGCTGCCATCGCATGTATGGGATTAGGGATCGAGGGAGGCCTGTGATAGGGTGAAAATCGTCCTGAAGCGTGGCTTCAGGGGCTTTTCGGCCCTGATGACCCTCGTCTCCTGCCAGATTTGAGACTGATTGCCCGAGTATTCGAGAATGCGCCTGACCCTGAGTCTGTCCGACAACCCCGCCACGACCTCGGTCGAACGGGCCATCATGGAGTTTCGCAGCGCCCGGCCCGTGGTGATCGACGGGGCCGACGCAAGTGTGCTCGCCGTTGGCGTCGAGGACCTGGATGAGGCCATGGGCGCCGAGATCGAGGCCATTGCCGACGGCCGCGCCCATCTCGTCCTGCCGGCGGCAAGGCTTCGCCGCCTCGGCCTTGAGCGCGAGGTCCCCGGCCGCGTCGCCCTGCCGGTGGTGGACCGAGGCCGCGTGGAAGCCTTGGCGCTCAGGGTCGACAGCCGTATCGATGCGCCGGTCCGTCCCGCCGATGAGCTGGACGGGGAGGCCCTGGAACTGGCCCGCCTGTCCCTTGTCCTGCCCGCCGTGATCGTCGTGCCGCTGGCCAAGGGAATCGAGATCGATCCGTCCCTCGTGCGCGTGTCGGGCGAGGCCATCCGGGGCTATCGCCGGGTCCGGGCGGCCGAGCTCAAGATCGTCAGCCGGGCCCCGGTGCCGCTGGAGGGAGCGCCTGCCAGCGAATTCGTGGTGTTCCGCGGCGGCGAAGGCCTGCGCGATCAGGTGGCGATCATCGTCGGCAAGCCGGATGTCTCGAAGCCCGTGGCCGTGCGGCTGCATTCGGCCTGCCTGACGGGCGATCTCTTCGGCAGCCTCAAGTGCGATTGCGGCGACCAGCTGCGCGAGACCGTACGCTTCATGGCCTCGGGCGAGGGCGGGATCCTGCTCTATCTCGACCAGGAGGGGCGCGGTAACGGCATTGCCAACAAGATCAGGGCCTACAAGCTTCAGTCGCAAGGCTACGACACCTACGACGCCGATGAGGTTCTGGGTTTCGAGGCCGATCAGCGCCGCTTCGATTTCGCCGCCGTGATGCTCAAGGAGCTGGGCGTCGGCAAGGTCCGCCTCATGACCAACAACCCCGAGAAGATCGGGGCGCTGGCGAAGGCAGGTCTCGAAGTCATCTCCGATCACCGGGTGCTGGGTCGTCCGACGGCGGAGAACGTCAGCTATCTGGCAGCCAAGCGCGACCGGGCTGGCCATTACATCGATCTCGAGGGCATGCTCGCCTGCTCGAGCAAGGATTAGCGGTCGGAACCGCCATATACCACTCAAGTTCATATTGTCGCAGTAGGACAACGTTCTAGCTTTTCCCCGGAGGCGGAAAGACCGCTCTGGCCTGACCGCTACGCCATGCATGCCAGCTTGCGCTGGCGGGTTTAGGGGGAAAGCTCATGTGGAGCCAAGTCTATAATCCATTCGGCAATGCAACATTGTCGACCATAGCAGCGGCGATTCCCGTCGTTCTGCTTCTGGTGATGATCGCCTCGGGCAAGGTGAAGGCGCACATCGCCGCCGTCATCGCCCTTCTCGCGGCCATTGCGGTTTCGGTCTTCCTGTTCACCATGCCGGCGGGGCTTGCCACGCGCGCCGCCCTGTTCGGCGTTGCGACCGGCATGTTCCCGATCGGATGGATCATCCTGAACGTCATCTTTCTCTACCGGCTCACGGTGGAAAGGGGATGGTTCGCGACGCTTCAGCAATCCGTCGGCGACCTCACGACCGATCGCCGCCTGCAACTGCTTCTCGTCGCCTTCGCTTTCGGTGCCTTCTTCGAAGGTGCCGGCGGATTCGGCACTCCGGTCGCCGTGACGGGCGCGATCCTCATCGGGCTCGGGTTCTCCCCGCTCGCCGCATCGGGCCTTTCGCTGATCGCCAACACGGCTCCCGTGGCTTACGGTGCTCTTGGCGCGCCGATCCAAGGTCTTGCCTCCGTCACAGGTTTCGATCCTTACGTGCTCGGTGCAATGGTCGGTCGGCAGCTGCCTTTCTTCTCGCTGATCGTGCCGTTCTGGCTGATCTGGGTGTTCGCAGGCTTCCGCGGCATGATGCAGGTGTGGCCGGCGATCCTGGTCTGCGGCATATCCTTCGCGATTCCGCAATTCCTGATCTCGAACTACATCAACCCTTGGATCGTCGATATCGGCGCATCCCTGATCTCGATGGCCTGCCTCGTCGGCTTCATGCGCATCTGGCGCCCGAGAGAGATCTGGACGTCCCCGGCGCTTCGCACGCACGACGTCTCCGCAACCACCATGCCGCGTCCGGCTCCGTTGGGCGCCGGCACGGCCAACGTGGCGCCCAAGCCGAGCCGCGACGAGGTCTTCCGGGCCTGGGTGCCGTGGATCATCCTGTCGGTGATCGTCGCCATCTGGGGCACGGGCTGGTTCAAGGCGCTGGTCAACCCGATCTTCACCTGGAGCTACCCGGTTCCGGGCCTGCACAACATGGTGCAGAAGGTTGCGCCCATCGTGGCCAATCCCACGGCGGAGCCCGCCGTCTTCGCCTTCACCTACATGTCCTACACGGGCACGGGCGTGCTGATCGCCGCGATCATCGCCGGGTTCGTCATGGGCTTCTCGCCCCTGCGGCTCGTCACGGCCTGGTTCGAGACCATCTGGGTGCTGCGCTATTCGCTCATCACCATCGCGGCCATGCTGGCCATCGGCACGCTGACGCGCTTCTCTGGCGTCGACGCGACGCTCGGCCTCGCCTTTGCCGGGACCGGCATTCTCTACCCGTTCTTCGGCACGCTGCTCGGCTGGCTCGGCGTGGCGCTCACGGGGTCCGATACCGCGTCCAACGTGCTGTTCGGCGGCTTGCAGAAGATCACGTCCGAGCAGCTCGGATTGTCGCCCATCCTCATGGCGGCGGCGAACTCGTCCGGCGGCGTGATGGGCAAGATGATCGATGCGCAGTCCATCGTCGTGGCCTCCACGGCGACGAACTGGTTCGGCCATGAGGGAAGCATCCTGCGCTTCGTGTTCTGGCACTCCATCGTGCTCGCCTGCCTGGTCGGCGGACTCGTCATGCTGCAGGCTTATGTCTCGCCGTTCACGAACATGGTCCTGCACTGACGCGAGATAAAATGAAACCGCCGCCGGAGACGATCCGGCGGCGGTTTTTTGTTGAGCGGAGTTAAGCTTCTCGCATCTTTTCACGCAAAACCGGTTCCCACTTTTGCGTTCGATGCTCTATCGCGCCGGCATGCCGGTTTCGACGATCTTCGCCCAGAGCGAGACGCCGTAGGCGCTCGCCTCGTCGTTGAAGTCATAGGCCGGGTGGTGGACGCCCGCCGTGTCGCCGTTGCCGAGGAAGATGTAGGCTCCCGGGCGCTCTTCCAGCATGTAGGAGAAATCCTCCGCGCCCATGAGCGGGAGCACCGTGGTGTCGACGGCGTTCTCGCCCGCGACGGAACGCGCGACGTTCGCCATGAATTCCGTCTTGTCAGGGTCGTTCATGGTCACCGGATAGCCGCGGTCGTACTCGACCTCGGCCTTCGCGCCGAAGGCCGCGCAGACGTTCTCCACGATGGCGCGGATGCGGGTCTCGGCGAGATCGCGCACGTCCGGAGAGAGGGTGCGCACGGTGCCGAGCAGGGTCGCGGTCTGCGGGATCACGTTGAAGGCTTCGCCCGCCTTCACGGTGCAGACGGAGACCACTACCGAATCCAGCGGATCGGCGCTGCGCGATGCGATCGTCTGGAGGGCCGTGATGATGTGGGCCGAGATGACCACCGGATCGATGCAGTCGTGCGGACGCGCCGCATGGCCGCCCTTGCCCTCGATCTGAATCGTGAACCGGTCGGCCGCGGCCATCATCGCGCCCGGCCGGATGGCGAACTGGCCCACGGGAATGCCCGGCATGTTGTGCATGCCGTACACCTCATGCACGCCGAAGCGCTCCAGCAGGCCGTCCTTGAGCATTTCGTTGGCGCCGCCGCCGCCTTCCTCGGCCGGCTGGAAGATCACCACCGCCGTGCCGTCGAAGTTGCGGGTCTCGGCCAGGTACTTCGCCGCCCCGAGCAGCATCGCCGTGTGGCCGTCATGGCCGCAGGCATGCATCTTGCCCGGCACCTTGGACTTGTGGGGAACGTCCGTCGCCTCCTCGATGGGAAGCGCGTCCATGTCGGCGCGAAGGCCGATCACCTTACCGGAATTGTTCGAGCGGCCCCGGATCACGCCGACGACCCCGGTCCGCCCGAGGCCTGTCACGACTTCGTCGCAGCCGAAGCTCTTCAGCTTCTCGGCCACGATGCCGGCCGTGCGGTGCACGTCGAACAGCAGCTCCGGGTTTTCATGGAAGTCGCGGCGCCAGGCGGTGATTTCATCGGCAAGATCGGCGACGCGGTTGATGATCGGCATGTCGTTCCTCGGGGTCAAGAATCCGGAAGGCGCCAGCCAAGCAGACGCGATGCCCTTCCGTCAATCCTTCACGACGAGGAAGAACGAGGCCTTTATGGTGTGCGGCGCAGAACGGCCTTGGGGCGCTTCGTGCGGAACTGTCCTCGCTCGATGGCGACGAAGATCAGGACCAGGACCAGGAGTGCCGTGAACCACCAGACCTGGGTGGTGCCGATGCCGAGGCAGCCCAGCGCATAGGTGCAGGCGAACGCCGCCATGATGCTCGGCGCCACGGTGGCGCGATGGCTCTCTGCGCCGACCACGATCTGGTACAGCAGGACGCTGCCGGCCACGGCACCCACGAGTCCGAGTTCGAACCAGATCTCGAACAGCAGCGTCGACGGAGCACTCGGCGGCATCAACCCGAAGAAGCGTCCGCGCAGGGCCGTCTCCAGGCCGTGTCCCGTCAGGAGCCGCAGCGGATCGTCGAGAATGACGTTGCGCCAAGCCTCAAGGCCGAGCGTTGCCGGCGAACCTGCGCCAAGCAGCCCTGCCGCCACCGGCTTCAGGATGAAGGGAAGGACCGGCGCGAACAGCAGCAGGCCCGCCATGACGAACCCCGTCAGGCGAGCGCCGAGGACCGGGTTCCAGGCCGTGATGACGAAGACGATGGCGCCTGCGGCCAAGCCGTAGAGGGGCAGGCCGTCACGGGTGAGGAGGGAGCAGACGGCCACGGCAAGCGCGAGGCCGAGGGCCTCCAGATTGCGTCCCCGGGAATGCAGCCAGGCGATGGCGGGCCAGACCAGCAGGACGAGCATGAGCATGCCGCGCTCCAGGCTCGGGCCGCCCGGGTCGAAGCGGCTGCCGCCGGTGAGCGTCAGGCCGATGGCGATCACGGCCGCGAGGCCGACGCCGACGGGGAGAAGATAGAGATTGGCCGAGCGCATCCGCTCGGGAATGGCGAGATATCCGCCAAGGCCCATGAGGGCCATGCCGACGATGTTGAAAAGCCGCTCGGAAGCCTGCGGCAGGAACGGTGTCCAGACCAGGGACAGCCCGGCCCAGAGCAGCAGGACGAGCCCCGCGATGCCGCCCGGGGAGGTGGCAAGGGTAATCAGCTTGTCCCAGGCGTTTCTGGCGCTTCCCTCGAGCACCGAGGCGAGGACGAGGAGAATGACCGCCAGGGGCGCCATGACGACCAAGGCACGCCGCGTGAACAGAGCCGCCAGGGGGACGGCGAAGAACAGGAGCGCGAAGCCGAGGCGCCGCAGCATGGCGGCGGCATCGGCTGAGGGATTGGCCGCTTGGGCAACGGGGCGGATCATGCGGTCAGGCAATCGACGGTTGAGCATTCAGGAGCGGAAAGCCTAATGGACGAGAATGTGAAAAGCTGTAGGTGCGATGCAACACACGCCTTCCTTTGTCTCGCCTCCAGGAGGGGTATAGCCCTCCTTTGCCGTGACCGCCGATGCCGGATCCCCGGTTCGTTCAGCCCTTCTGCCCGCGGATGAAGTTGATGATCCCCGAGAAATCGTCGCCCTCGTGCCCGGCATTGTTGAACAGGGCATAGAGCTGCGCCGCCTCCGCGCCCAGGGGCGTCGGGGCTCCGGACGCGAGAGCGGCCTCCTGGGCCAGCTTCAGGTCCTTGAGCATCAGGGCCGCGGCGAAACCCGGCTTGTAGCCGTTGTTGGCCGGGGAAGCCGGCACCGGTCCCGGCACAGGGCAGTAGGTGGTGAGCGACCAGCACTGGCCCGAGGACGTGGAGGCGACATCGAAGAGCGCCTGATGCGAGAGACCGAGCTTTTCACCAAGCACGAAGGCTTCCGCCACGCCGATCATCGAGATCCCGAGGATCATGTTGTTGCAGATCTTCGCCGCCTGACCGGCGCCCGCCTCGCCGCAATGAACGACCTTCTTGCCCATCTTCGACAGGATCGGCTCAGCCCTGTCGAACGCCTGCCTGGCGCCGCCCGCCATGAAGGTGAGCGTCGCTCCCTTCGCGCCGCCGACACCGCCCGACACCGGCGCGTCGAGGCTCGACAGGCTGCGGTCCTGCTCGCGCGCCATCACATGCGCCTTGCGGGCACTCTCCACATCGATGGTCGAGCAATCGATCAACAGCGTGCCTTCCTTCACCGAAGGGAGGATGTCCGCCCAGACCGAGAGCACATGCTTGCCGGCCGGCAGCATGGTAACGATGATTTCGGCGTCCCGTACCGCATCGACGGTCGATGCGGCGACGCTCACACCGTCGCTCCGCGCCTGATCGCAGGAGGCAGGCGACAGGTCGAAGCCGGTGACGGAATGTCCGGCTTTGGCGAGATTGGCCGCCATGGGGCCGCCCATGTTGCCGAGGCCGATGAAGGCGATGTTGGTCATGAGACTCCTCCCGTCTTGTTTTGCGATGTTGCGATGAGGGCTGCCGTCACGCGTTGCGCGCTCTCCAGAGCGATCCCGCCAATGCGAACCCGTAGAACCACAGCATCAGCGATCCGAACACCTTGTCGAGTCCCGGATCGAGCTGCGGAAAGAACACGGCGAAATGCGACCCGACGGCCGCCATGATCAGCATGCCTGGGACAGCGGTCAAAGCCATGGCGTGGATCGCTGCTTTCGCCGGGACGCGCAGGATCGACGGGGCGGACAGGCCGAGGACCAAACCAAGCGCTCCTCCGACCGTGAAGTTGAGCTGGAACGGCCGGCGTCCTTCGAGGAAGAACCATGGGCCGGCGACATGGAACAGCGCGAAGATGACGGCAGCGAGACCGAAGCCGAGGCCAAGCGATCGAATAGCAATATTCATTTCAATCCTCATCCTGAGGAGCAGACGCAGTCTGCGTCTCGAAGGAGATTCCAGTGTGCGCTGGAAACGCCCTCGTCCTTCGAGACGGACCTGAGGGTCCTCCTCAGGATGAGGGCTTGAGGGTGCAATCTATTGCTCAAGATCACCGATTCCCGCGTCCCACCAGATCGCGCGCCACGATGAGCCGCATGATCTCGTTGGTGCCCTCCAGAATCTGGTGAACGCGCAGATCGCGCACGATCTTCTCGATGCCGTAATCGGCGAGATAGCCGTAGCCGCCATGAAGCTGCAGGGCGTCGTTCGCCACCTGGAAGCCCACGTCGGTGGCCATGCGCTTCGCCATGGCACAGAGCTTCGTCGCGTCGAGCGCCTTGGCGTCGAGAGCGGAGGCCGCACGCCACAGGAAGGTGCGTGCGGCTTCGAGTTCGGTCGCCATGTCGGCGAGCTTGAACTGGAGCGCCTGGAATTCCGCGATGCGCCGGCCGAAGGCCTTGCGGTCGTTCGTGTAGGCCAGCGCCTTGTCGAGCGCAGCCTGCGCGCCGCCCAGCGAGCAGGCGCCGATATTGAGACGCCCGCCGTCGAGGCCCGACATGGCGATCTTGAAGCCCTGGCCCTCGTCCGAGAGCCGGTTTGCGACCGGCACGCGCACGTCCTCGAAGATCACGGCTGCGGTGGGCTGCGCGTTCCAGCCCATCTTCTTCTCCTGCGCGCCGAAGGACACGCCCGGCATGTCCTTCTCGATCACCAGGGTCGAGATGCCCGAAGGGCCGTCCTCGCCCGTGCGCACCATGGTCACGTAGATGTCCGAGGTGCCGGCACCCGAGATGAACTGCTTCACGCCGTTGACGACGTAATGATCGCCGTCGCGCACGGCCCTGGTCTTGAGCGCTGCCGCGTCCGAGCCCGAGCCCGGCTCGGTCAGGCAATAGCTCGCGATCAGCTCCATGGTGACGAGGCGCGGGATATAGCGTTGGCGCTGCTCTTCCGACCCGTAGCGGTCGATCATCCAGGTCGCCATGTTGTGGATCGAAAGATACGCCGAGACCGCTGGGCAGCCGGTGGCGAGCGCCTCGAAAATCAGCGCCGCGTCGAGCCGCGTCATGCCCGATCCGCCCACGTCGTCGCGGGTGTAGATCGCCGCCATGCCGAGGGAGGCGGCCTCCCGCATCACGTCCACGGGAAAATGCTTCTTCTCGTCCCATTCGAGGGCATGGGGAGCGAGATTGTCCGCCGCGAAGGCAAGGGCCATGTCGCGGACGGCGATTTGATCTTCGGTGAGAGAGAACTGGGTCATGGTCCTAAATCGTCACGACAGAGGCGCTTCGTGCACCCCGACTTTGGATCTAGAGCATTCTGCGGCGAAGTGGTCCGGGGTGCCGTCAAAAAGATGCGGCCCTGAAAGCAAATGGCCGGGAGCCAGGTCCCGGCCATGTCTGTGATGACTTACTTCATCGTCGGAATGGAGAATTCCGCGCCTTCCTTGATGCCGGACGGCCAGCGGGAGGTGACCGTCTTGGTCTTGGTGTAGAAGCGCACCGCGTCGGGGCCGTGCTGGTTGAGGTCGCCGAAGCCCGAGGCCTTCCAGCCGCCGAAGGTGTAATAGGCGAGCGGCACCGGGATCGGCACGTTGATGCCGACCATGCCCACGTTCACCCGGGAGGCGAAGTCGCGGGCGGCGTCGCCGTCGCGGGTGTAGATCGCGACGCCGTTGCCGTATTCGTGGTCGGAGGGCAGGCGTAGGGCCTCGTCGTAGTTCTTGGCGCGCACGACCGACAGGACGGGCCCGAAGATCTCTTCCTTGTAGATGCGCATGTCGGTGGTCACCTCGTCGAAGAGGCAGCCGCCCATGTAGAAGCCGTTCTCGTAGCCCTGCATCTTGAAGTCACGGCCGTCGACCACGAGCTTGGCGCCTTCCTGGACGCCGATGTCCACGTAGGAGCGCACCTTCTCCATGTGGGCTCGGGTGACCATCGGGCCGAAATCGGCGGACGGATCTGTGGAGGGGCCGACCTTCAGGCTCTCGACGCGGGGGATCAGCTTGTCCATGAGCGCATCGGCCGTCGCCTTGCCGACGGGAACCGCCACCGACACGGCCATGCAGCGCTCGCCCGCCGAGCCGTAACCGGCACCGATGAGTGCGTCCGCCGCCTGGTCGAGATCGGCGTCGGGCATGATGATCATGTGGTTCTTGGCGCCGCCGAAGCATTGCGCGCGCTTGCCGTTCGCCGCGGCGCGGGAATAGACGTATTGCGCGATGGGCGAGGAGCCGACGAAGCCCACGGCCTTGATGTCCGGATCGTCGAGGATCGCGTCCACCACTTCCTTGTCGCCGTTGACCACGTTGAGGATGCCGGCCGGAAGGCCCGCCTCCATCATGATCTCGGCAAGCCGCATCGGCACGCCCGGATCGCGCTCGGAGGGCTTCAGGATGAAGGCATTGCCGCAGGCGATGGCGGGCGAGAGCTTCCACAGCGGGATCATGGCCGGGAAGTTGAACGGCGTGATGCCAGCAACGACGCCGAGCGGCTGGCGGATCGAATACATGTCGATGCCCGGACCGGCGCCTTCGGTGAACTCGCCCTTCAGGAGATGCGGGATGCCGGTGCAGAACTCGGCCACCTCGACGCCGCGCTGGATGTCGCCCTTCGCGTCGGCGATCGTCTTGCCGTGCTCGCGGGCGAGCATGTCGGCGAGGCTGTCGGTCTCCTTGGCGATGAGTTCGAGGAACTTCATCATCACGCGGGCGCGGCGCTGCGGGTTGGTGGCGGCCCAGGCGGGCTGTGCGGCCTTCGCGTTCTCGACCGCCTGGCGCAGCTCGTCCTTGGAGGCGAGGGCCACCCGGCCGAGAACCTCTCCGGTCATGGGCTGGAAGAATTCGGTGGTGCGACCCGACTTGCCGGCAACCTGCTTGCCGCCGATGAAATGTCCGACCTCGCGCATGGCGTCGTCTCCTCCTCAAGGGTGTTTTTCGTGTTCTCCTTCTATCATTGTTGAAATCGCACGACTATGGGTGAAACCAAAGCACCGTTGTGCGAAAATGCCAATACGGTCAAGGTGAGGCCATGAGCGCTTTCGATTGGGACGATCTCCGCTTTTTCCTCGCTGTCGCCCGGGCCGGCCGCCTCACCGCAGCCGCCCGTCAGCTGGAGGCCGACCACACCACCGTGTCGCGACGCATCTCGGCCCTGGAAGCGGCCCTCAAAGCCAAGCTGTTCGAGCGCAGTCCCCAAGGTTACACCCTGACCGAGCAGGGCGAGCGGCTCCTGCGGCACGCGGAGAGCATGGAAACCCAGGCTCTCGCGGTCGCGAGTGAACTTGGCGGGGCGGATCTCGCGCTCTCCGGCACGGTGCGCATCGGCGCGCCGGACGGGATCGGCACCTACTTTCTCGCCCCCGAACTCGGGGCCCTGGCCGAGCGGCACCCGGGCCTGACCCTGCAGCTCGTGGCTTTGCCGCGCACCTTCTCTCTGTCGAAGCGCGAGGCCGACATCGCCGTGACCCTGGAGCAGCCGACGGAAGGGCGCCTCGTCTCGCGCAAGCTCACCGATTACCGCCTGAGGCTCTACGCCTCGCAGGATTATCTCGACCGCCACGGGCCGGTGACGGAGCTGGCTGATCTTTCCGGGAAAACCCTCGTCACCTACGTGGCCGACCTGCTCTACAGCCCCGTGCTCGATTACTTCTCGGGTCTCGAGAAATACACCGCCCGCCGCTTCGAATGCGCCAGCGTGGTGGCCCAGGCCGAGGCGGTCCGCGCGGGCGTCGGCATCGGCATTCTGCACGATTACGCCGTGCGGCAGTTTCCCGAGCTGCGGGTGGTGCTGCCCGAGGTGTCGTATCTTCGCACCTACTGGCTCGTCACCCATGCGGACGTGCGGTCCCTGCGCCGGGTGGAGGAGGTTTATTCCTTCATCCTGAGCCGGGTGCGGGCCAATCGGGGGCTTTTCGTGTGAGAGGCCGCTTCCTCCACCACGTCATCACCGGCCTTGTGCCGGTGATCCCGACCCGAAAAGTGCTGAGCCTTTCCTAAGCGGGATGGCCGGGACTGATACCCGGATCAAGTCCGGGGACGGCCATGACGTGAGGAGTTTCACCGCCGGGATGAGGGAAAATGCGCGTCATGGTCTCAAGGGCTTCACGCCGCCATTTTAAGGGACTAAGTCAGACGCCAAAGGACAACCCACGGAGACCTCCATGCCCTCCAAGCTCGACCAATTGCGCGCCATGACGGTCGTCGTGGCCGATACCGGCGACCTCGACGCGGTGCGCCGCCTGAAGCCCCAGGACTGCACCACCAACCCGACCCTCCTCCTGAAGGCGGTGGAGATTCCCGCCTACGAGCATCTCCTCGAAGAGGCTCTGGCCTGGGGTCGCAAGCAGGGCGGTAGCCGTGAGAGCGTGGTGGCGGCGATCTGCGACCGGCTCGCCGTCGCCTTCGGGGCCGAGCTTGCCGGCATCGTGCCGGGCCGCGTCTCTACGGAGGTTGATGCCGATCTCTCCTTCGACACGGACGCGACGGTGAAGACGGCGCGAAGCATCATCAAGGATTATGCCGAGCGCGGCGTCGGGCGCGAGAAGGTCCTGATCAAGATCGCGTCCACCTGGGAGGGCATCCGCGCGGCGGAAGTTCTCCAGAAGGAAGGCATCGACTGCAACCTCACACTCCTGTTCTCGCAGGCCCAGGCCCAGGCCTGCGCGGAAGCAGGCGTGTTCCTGATCTCGCCCTTCGTCGGCCGCATCCTCGACTGGCACGTGAAGGCGGGGGGCGGTCCCTACACGGGCGAGACCGATCCGGGCGTGCTGTCGGTGCGCAAGATCTATGCCTCGTACAAGGCGCAAGGGATCAAGACCGTGGTGATGGGCGCCTCCTTCCGCAATATCGGCGAAATCGAAGCGCTCGCCGGCTGCGACCGCCTCACGATCTCGCCCGCGCTCCTCGACGAACTGGCGAACGCGCAAGGCGATCTGCCGCGCAAGCTCTCGGCCGACAATGTGGAGAAGGTTCAGCCCCTGCCGCGCATGGACGAGAAGAGCTTCCGCTTCGCCCTGAACGAGGACGCCATGGCGACGGAAAAGCTCGCCGAGGGCATCCGCTCCTTCGTGAAGGACCTGCGCTCCCTGCGCACGCTCGTGGCGCAGCGGCTCGACGAGGCGAAGGCGGCGTAAATCAGCCTCCGCCTGTCATTCCGGGGCGGCTCTTCAGAGCCGAACCCGGAACCCATGAACACAGCATTCAAAGAAAAAGGCGCTGCATAAACCGCAGCGCCTTTTCCCATTCAGTCAGCGTTTATGGTTTCCGGGTTCGGCCTATGGCCGCCCCGGAATGACGGTGGCGCTTACTTCTTCCCCGCCAGCGCCTTCTCGCGGATCTGCGTCAGCGACATGGTCGGCGTGATCACTTCCGGGTCGATGATGCAGTGGAGGATCGCCGGCTTGCCGGAGGTCAGCGCCCGCTGCAGGGCGGGGGCGAATTCCTCCGTCATGGCCACGCGCTCGCCATAACCACCGAACGCCTTCGCGTAAGCGGCGAAGTCCGGGTTCTTCAGCATCGTGGCCGAGACGCGGCCCGGATACTCGCGCTCCTGGTGCATGCGGATCGTGCCGTACATGCCGTTGTCGAGCAGGATCACCAGGATCGGCAGATCGTACTGCACGGCGGTGGCGAATTCCTGTCCGTTCATGAGGAAGTCGCCATCGCCGGCGAACACCACCACGGGGCTGTCGGTCCGAATGCGCTTCGCGCCGACGGCGGCCGGGACGCCGTAGCCCATGGAGCCGGAAGTCGGCGCCAATTGCGTGCCGTACTCACGGAAGGGCCAGAAGCGGTGGATCCAGGTGGCGAAGTTGCCGGCGCCGTTGCAGAAGATCGTGTCAGACGGCATCACCTTGCGCAGGTGAGCCATCACCTCGCCCATCTGCAGGCCGCCGGCGGTGCGGATGGCGCTCGGATCGCTCCAGGCGAGATAATCGGCATGCGCCGTCTTCGTGCTCTCGCTCCAGGGCAGCGAGGCCGGAGGATGCACGCCCTCCAGGGCCGCCGTGAACGCGACCGGCGAGGCGTTGATGGCGAGATGCGGGGAATAGACCCGGCCGATCTCGCTCGGATCGGGATGGACGTGCACCAGCATCTGCTGCGTCGCCGGAATGTCGAGGAGCGTGTAGGCCTGGCTCGGGATTTCCGAGAGGCGTCCGCCGACGAGCAGGACGAGGTCCGCTTCCTTGATGCGCGCGAGCAGCTTCGGGTTCACGCCAAGGCCGAGATCGCCGATATAGGACGCGTGATCGGCGGGAAACAGCATCTGGCGGCGGAACGTGCAGGCGACCGGCAGCTCGAAGCGCTCGGCGAAGCGCACGAAGCGCTGTACCGCAACGTCGGACCAGCGGCTGCCGCCGAGGAGCGCGATGGGCTTCTTCGCGCCGTGTAAGAGCTTCTGCAGCTCAGCCATCTGCGTCAGGCCCGGATGCGTCTCGACGATCTGGTAGCGCGGCGCGTCGGCGACCTGCGCCAACTCGGTGAGCACGTCCTCCGGCAGCGCGATCACGACCGGACCGGGACGTCCCGATGTCGCCACATGGAAGGCGCGGGAGACGATCTCGGGGAAGCGCGCCGGATCGTCCACTTCCGTGGCCCATTTGGCGAGAGGGCCGAAGGCGGCGCGGTAATCGAGTTCCTGAAACGCCTCGCGCTCACGCATGCCGCGCTCGATCTGGCCGACGAACAGGATCATCGGCGTCGAATCCTGCTTGGCGATGTGAATGCCCGGCGAGGCATTGGTCGCACCCGGACCGCGGGTGACGAAACAGATGCCGGGGCGGCCGGTGAGCTTGCCGTAGGCTTCCGCCATCATGGCGGCGCCGCCTTCCTGGCGGCAGACCGTGACGTTGATGTTCGCATCGTGCAGAGCATCCAACGCCGCGAGATAACTCTCGCCCGGTACGCAGAAGATGTGATCGACTCCATGGATGAGAAGCTGATCGACAAGAATCTGGCCGCCGGTGCGGGAGGGCGCTGTCATGGAAGGCTCGCGATGTGAGAGGGCAGATACAGAAACGGAGGGCAGTGCCCTCCGTTTAGCTAACGTGCAATGATCAGGCGTCGACGTCGAACTTCACGCCCTGGGCGAGCGGAAGCGTCGAGCCGTAATTGATCGTGTTGGTGGCGCGGCGCATGTAGGCCTTCCAGGCATCGGAGCCCGACTCGCGTCCGCCGCCGGTTTCCTTTTCGCCACCGAAGGCGCCGCCGATCTCGGCGCCCGAAGGACCGATATTGACGTTCGCGATGCCGCAATCGGAACCCGCCGCCGACACGAAGGCCTCGGCCTCGCGCAGGTTGAGCGTGAAGATCGATGAGGAGAGACCGGCGCCGACTGCGTTGTGCAGCTCGATCACCTCGTCGAAATCCGAATAGCGCATCACGTAGAGGATCGGCGCGAAGGTCTCGCGCGTCACCGGGCCGGTCTGGCTCGGCATCTCGACGAGGGCCGGACGCGCATAGACGCCCTCATTCGCCACATCCGTGTAGCGTCCACCGCCATGCACCTTGCCGCCGGCTGCGCGGGCCTCGTCAAGCGCGCGCTCCATGCCGTCGAAAGCCGCCTTGTCGATCAGCGGACCGACCAGCGTGCCCTCGGCGCGCGGATCGCCGATCTTCACGCTGCCATAGACCTTCACGAGGCGCGGCACGAGCTGATCGTAGACGCTCTCATGAACGAAGAGGCGACGCAGGGTGGTGCAGCGCTGGCCTGCAGTGCCCATGGCCGCGAAAGCAATGCCGCGCAGCGCCAGATCGAGATCGGCCGACGGGGCCACGATGGCGGCGTTGTTGCCGCCGAGCTCGAGGATCGCGCGGGCGAAACGCTCGGCGAGCTTCGGGCCGACCTGGCGGCCCATGGCGGTGGAGCCCGTGGCGGAGAGAACCGGCACGCGGTGATCCTCGACGAGGATCTCGCCGATCTCGCGACCGCCGAGGAGAAGCCCGAGCAGGCCGTCCGGCACGCCGCCGAAGCGCTTCGCGGCGCGCTCGGCGATCGCGTGGGTGGCGAGCGCCGTCAGCAGGGTCTTCTCGGAGGGCTTCCACACCACGCTGTCGCCGCAGACGAGCGCGAGCGCCGCGTTCCAGGACCACACGGCCACGGGGAAGTTGAAGGCCGAGATGACGCCGCAGACGCCGAGCGGATGCCAGGTCTCCATCATGCGGTGATCGGCGCGCTCGGTCGCGATGGTCAGGCCGTAGAGCTGCCGGGAGAGACCGACGGCGAAATCGCAGATGTCGATCATCTCCTGCACCTCGCCGAGGCCTTCCGAGACGATCTTGCCGGCCTCCAGCGTCACGAGACGGCCGAGATCGTCCTTGGCGGCGCGCAGTTCCTCGCCGAGCAGGCGGATGAACTCGCCGCGCTTGGGGGCCGGAACCTTTCGCCAGGCCTTGAAGGCGGCGTCGGCCCGGCCGATGGCGGCCTTGGCCTCCTCGGTCGTGGTCTCGCGCACATGGGCGATCACCTCTCCGGTGATCGGCGACCGAGCCGGGCGACCGCCGGACGCGAAGGCGCTGTCGGGCACTCCGAGGCGCGCGAGAATGGCGCGGGCCTCATCCGCAACGGAAGCGGGCGCAGAGGATACGGGTTTCAGGCTCGCGGTCATGTTGGTCTCCCTGGATGCGGGCTTGGGCTCATGGAGGCCCACCACCCTCGCTTGTCGTTGAAACGAAACGACGGCGGCTCTCATGCCACCGTCTTAATGCATGACCGGGAAGCCTGGGAACTGCTTTTCCCGAATAGGGTCATGCCAATTAGTCAAGAACCCGAGTGCTTCGTCTGCCCCACCTCGTCATCACCGGCCTTGTGCCGGTGATCTCGACCGGAAGGGCGCGGCGCTTTTCCAATCGGGACGGCCGGCACAAGGCCGGCCATGACGGAGAGAGTGGTGCGGCCGGAGAGGGCGTCTCGCCTGGCCCCACCCCGCTCCGACACCGATGAGCGAGGGCGCTCTTAGGCCACCGCGTCGAGGCGGATGTTCTTCACGGCTGGCTCGTGGCCCTCGTCCAGACGCTCGCCCGCATAGACGCGGCCGAAGCGGTTGGCCAGGAAGATGCCGAGATCGATCTCCTCCTGGCGCACGAAACCCTGTTTCGGCAGCTTGCCGGCAACGAGCAGGTCGAGCATGGCGCAGATCCCGGCGGCGGTCGTCACCTGGATCGCAGTGCGCTGGGTGCCGGCGACCTTCTGACCGTAGACGCTGCGGGCATAGGTTTCCTGCACGTAGCGGCCGCCGCGCTCGCCGGTCACGGTGACGAAGACGATGACCATGTCCTGCATGGTGGCCGGAACGGCGTTTTCCAGAATGTCCTTCAGGACCTCGCGGCGGTTGCGCAGCTGAAGGTCGTTGAGCAGCACCCGCATCAGGGCGCAATGGCCCGGATAGCGGATGGTCTTGTAATTCAGGTTGCGCACCTTGCCTTCGAGCGTCTCGCACAAAGTGCCGAGGCCGCCCGAGGTGTTGAAGGCTTCATAACGGGTGCCGTCGAGGGAGAACTCCTCCAGCTCCTCCATGGCGGGCACTTCGCGGAGCTTGCCGTCGACCACCGCCTCGCAGCGCTCGATGTATTCGTTGATGACGCCGTCCGTGCTCCAGGTGAGGTTATAGGAGAGGGCGTTCGAGGGATATTGCGGCAGGGCGCCGACGCGCAGGCGCACGGTGTCGAGCTTGTCGAAGCGGCTCGCGATGTCATGGGCCACGATGGAGATGAACCCGGGGGCAAGGCCGCATTGCGGAATGAAGGCCGTGGTGGCGCCCTCCGCCAGCTCCTTCACCATGCGGGTGGTGGCGACGTCCTCGGTCAGGTCGAAGTAGTTGACGTCGGCGAGGCGCGCCGCCTGGGCCACGTGGCCGGTCAGGTGATAGGGCGCCGCGCTGAGCACCGCGTAGCGGCCCTTGAGGGCGTTCTGCAGGGCGACCGCGTCATTGAAGTCAAGCTGGATCGTCTTGATGCCACCCTTGGCGACGGCTTCGAGGGCGGCGGCGGACGAATCCGCGACGGTGACGTCGTAGTCGCCGGTCTCGTGGAGCATGTCGACGATGGTGGAGCCGATCTTGCCGGCGCCGATGACGAGAATCGAATGCATGGAGTCCTCCCTGTGATCAGTTCAGAAAAAGGCAAAGCCCCGCAGAACGCCATGGACAAGTTGACGGAAAGACGGGTAATTTTCGGCATATTGCCATAAGGACTGGTCATTCTGATGCTCGACCCTACGGATCGTGCCTTGATTGCGCTGCTGCGGGAGAATGCCCGGATCGGCCATGCGGAAGCCGCCCGGCGGCTCAAGCTCTCCCGCACGACGGTGCAGGCCCGGGTCGAGAGCCTGGAGCGCCGGGGGGTGATCGCTGGATATACGTTGCGCCTGGCCGAGGAGATCGCGAGCCGCATGGTGCGGGCGCATGTAACCATCGTGGTGGCGCCCAAGGCCTCGGGCGGGGTCGTCTCCGCGCTTCAGCGCATGCCAGAATTGCGCGCGCTTCATTCGGTCGCGGGTGTCTTCGATCTTCTGGCGGTGGTAGAGGCTGAGGACGTTCCCTCCCTCGACGCGGCCATCGACAAGATCGGCGCCGTCGAAGGGGTGGAGCGCACGCAATCCTCCATCATCCTCTCAACGAAATTCGAACGATGACCTCTGCAGCTTCCTCTTCAGCCGATGTCGTGATCGTCGGCGGCGCCGTCATGGGTTCCTCCACGGCCTATCACCTGCTCGCCGATTCAGGCTTCAAGGGGCGCGTCGTCGTCATCGAGAAGGATCCGACCTACCAGCTCTCCGCCTCGGCCCTGTCCGCGGCCTCGATCCGCCAGCAATATTCGAGCGCGGTGAACATCCGCATCTCGCTCTACGGGATCGATTTCCTGCGCTCCATCGGCGACCGTCTCGCCGTCGACGGCGAGCGGCCGGAGATCGGCCTGAAGGAGGGCGGCTATCTCTATTGCGCGTCGGAGGCCGGCGAGCAGATCCTCCGGGAGAACCAGGCGCTTCAGGCGGAAGAAGGTGCGGACATCCTGTTCCTGAAGCCCGATGACTTGAAGGCCCGCTTTCCCTGGCTCAACACGGACGATCTGGCGGCCGGCACCTGGGGACGCTCGGGCGAAGGCTGGTTCGACGGCTGGGGCTTGCTCCAGGCCTTCCGCAAGAAGGCGCGATCGCTCGGCGCCGAATACGTGAAGGGCGAGGTCTCGCAAGTCGAGCGGGACGGCGGCACCATCGTGGCCGTGCATCTGAAGGACGGCACGCGGATCGCCTGCGGCACGCTCATCAACTGCGCCGGCTCCGGCGGACGGGCACTGGCCGCCATGGCCGGGCTCGACATTCCGGTCCAGGCCAAGCGCCGCTACGTCTTCACCTTCTCATGCAAGGGGCCCGTGGAGAACTGCCCGCTGCTCATCGATACGTCGGGAGCCTATGTGCGGCCTGAAGGGGAAGGGCACTTCATCTGCGGCGCCTCGCCGGAAGCGGATCTCGACCCCGACTGGTCCGACGAGGATCCCGCATCCCAGGAGATCGATCACTCCTTCTTCGAGGAGTTCATCTGGCCGAACCTGGCGCACCGCGTCCCGGCCTTCGAGGCGATCCGGCCGGGCCGTGCCTGGTCGGGGCCTTACGACATGAGCCTCCTCGACCACAATGCGATCATCGGCCTGGCCGGCGGGTTCAAGAACTTCTACCTCTGCAACGGCTTCTCGGGCCACGGGCTGCAGCAGGCCCCAGCGGTGGGCCGAGGCATGGCCGAACTGATCGTCCATGGCGGCTACCGCACGCTCGATCTGTCCGAGCTGGGTTACGAGCGCGTCCTCGCCAACCGGCCGCTGCTGGAGCGGAACGTGATCTAGGGCATCGAACGCAGAAGCGGGCGTGAATTCGACGTCACGCCCGATGCCTTAAAATCCCTCTTCGAACGTGCGGTAGGCCCAGACCCGGCCGCCGCGGTTCATGTGGCGCTGCATCAGGCCGGGCTGGTCGGGATCCGGCCGGGTGTCGACGGCAAGCTCGTTGACGCCTTCCCGGTCGGCCCGCTCGTCGCTCCGGCGCGAGCCGGTGCCGGTCGTCGTGCTCGACCCCTGATTGTCTTGAGCGAACTCGTCCGTCCTCAGATCCGTGGTGCCGAGGTCGTCCGCGCCTTCCGCCATCAGGCCCATTCCGGGCAGGGCGCTCGTGTTGGTCATGCCGCCGTCCGAGCCGCCCGTGATCCCGGCGCCCAGTGGAGCGCCCGCATCGGCTCCGGCCCGGTCGGACGGGTGGCCGCCCAGCCATTCGCGGCTGCTGCCGTCCAGATCGACCGGATCGAACATCTCCAGCACCCGCAAGGCCTCCTCGAGATTGTCCCGGTCGACCTGTGCGGCGATGAGGGTGCAATGCCTGTGGATTCCCTGCTCGAAGAGCCGCTTGTCGGCCTCCGGAAGGTTCAAATCTTGGAGAGCGTCCAGGGTCTCGTCCCGCGCGGAGAGGGCACGAAAGCCCGAGATCGACGAGATCTCGCGCGCCTCGGCGTTGCCGGCAGCCACGATTCGGTTCTCGGCGATGCCCATTTCCAGCAGGGATTGAAGGGCTTGTCGGGCTTGGGCGGGATCCCTGAACAGGGCTGCGATCATCTGGGGCATGGATTTCTTCCGTTGAGTTACTCCCTCAACGAAGAGGCGTTCCGGCCTGTTCCCAGGGCCGGCCGTTAAGTCTTTTGGTGGAAAGGGCTTCCATTTTGAAGCCGGCTATGATTGTCATGTTTTCGTCATAGAAACGTCATCCGGCCTTAATGCAGGGGTGATGAACGACAAGAACGTCCCCGACGGGATGACATGGGAGAGATCACTATGATGAAGAAGTCCCTCCTCGGCGCCCTGGCCATCGGCCTGGCGACGAGCACCTCCGCCTTCGCCCAGACCGAGATCCAGTGGTGGCACGCCATGACGGGCGCCAACAACGAGGTCGTGAACCGGCTGGCGGAAGAGTTCAACAATTCGCAGAAAGACTACAAGGTCGTCGTCAGCTACAAGGGCCAGTATGCCGACACGCTGAACGCCGGCATCGCGGCCTTCCGCGCCGGCAACGCTCCCCACATCCTGCAGGTGTTCGAAGTCGGCACGGCGACCATGATGGGCGCCCGCGGTGCCGTGAAGCCCGTCTACCAGATGATGGCCGAGGCCGGCGAACAGTTCGACCCGAAGGCCTACCTGCCGGCGATCACCGGCTACTATTCCACGGCCAAGGGCGAGATGCTCTCCTTCCCGTTCAACTCCTCCTCGATGGTCATGTGGATCAACAAGGACGAGCTGAAGAAGGCCGGCGTGAACGAAATTCCGAAGACCTGGCCTGAGGTTTTCGAAGCCGGCAAGAAGCTCAAGGCCGCCGGCCACGACACCTGCGGCTTCTCGAACGCCTGGGCTTCCTGGGCCAATGTCGAGCAGTTCTCCGCCTGGCACAACATTCCCATGGCGACGAAGGCCAACGGCCTCGACGGTTTCGACACGGAGATGAAGTTCAACTCCCCGGCTCACATCCGTCACCTGCAGAACCTCGTCGACCTGCAGAAGGACAAGACCTACGATTATTCGGGCCGCGACTCGAAGAGCGAAGGCCGCTTCACCTCCGGCGAATGCGCGATCTTCCTGACCTCGTCGGGCTTCTACGGCAACGTGAAGGCCAACGCGAAGTTCGACTTCACCTCGGTGCCGATGCCGTATTACCCGGACGTCCAGGGCGCTCCGCAGAACTCGATCATCGGCGGCGCTTCCCTGTGGGTCATGGGTGGCAAGAAGGCTGAGGAATACAAGGGCGTGGCCAAGTTCTTCGCCTTCCTGTCGGACACCGACCGTCAGGCCAAGCTGCACCAGGAATCGGGCTACCTCCCGATCACGAAGGCCGCCTACGAGAAGACCAAGGCTTCCGGCTTCTATGAGAAGAACCCGGTCCTCGAGACGCCCCTGAAGGAGCTGACCAACAAGGAGCCGACCGAGAATTCCCGCGGTCTGCGCTTCGGCAACATGGTCCAGATCCGCGACGTGATCTCCGAGGAGATCGAGGCGGCCCTCGCCGGCCAGAAGCCAGCCAAGGATGCCTTGGACGCCGCGGTGACCCGCTCGAACCAGATCCTGCGCCAGTTCGAGCGTACCGTTCGCTAACTCCGCCCGACTCGACAGTTTTTCATCCCGGGCGGCCGAAAGCCGTCCGGGATGATCTTATAGGACAACCTCGCAGACCGGTGGATGCCGTCATCTGCACCGTCACCGGACAACCGTAAGCGCGATGGAAAAACGAGCTCATTTTTCAGGCTGGACGCTGCCTCTGCTGCTGATCCTTCCGCAGATGGCGATCACCGTCATCTTCTTCTACCTGCCGGCCTCGCAGGCAATCTGGCAGTCCTTCCTGCGCGAGGATGCCTTCGGCCTTGCTTCCGAATTCGTCGGCTTCGAGAACTACAGCGCGGTCTTCGAGCAGCCTGAATATTACCGGGCGATGATCACGACCGTGATTTTCTCGACGCTGGTGGCCTTCTTCTCGCTCGCCGTCGCCCTTCTTTTCGCCACCCAGGCCGACAAGAGCCTGCGCGGCGGCCATGGCTTCAAGACCCTGCTGATCTGGCCTTATGCGGTGGCCCCCGCCATCGCGGGCGTTTTGTGGATGTTCATGTTCCATCCGACGCTCGGCACGCTCGGCCGCCCGCTCAACGTCATGGGGTTCAACTGGAATCCCATGCTTGACGGCAAGGATGCCATGACCCTGCTCGTGCTCTCCGCCACGTGGAAGCATGTCAGCTACAACTTCCTGTTCTTCCTCGCGGGCCTCCAGGCGATTCCGAAGAGCGTGATCGAAGCAGGCGCCATCGACGGTGCCGGTCCCCTGCGCCGCTTCTGGACGATCATCTTCCCGCTGCTCTCGCCCACGACCTTCTTTCTTCTCGTCGTGACCATCGTGTACGTGTTCTTCGAGACCTTCGGCATCATCGATGCCGTGACGGGCGGCGGTCCTGCCGGAACGACGACAACTCTCGTCTACAAGGTTTATGCGGACGGCCGCTCCGGCGGCGATCTCGGCCTCTCGGCCGCTCAATCGGTGGTCCTCATGGTCATCGTGATCGGGCTGACCGCCATCCAGTTCAAATACGTCGAGCGCAAGGTGCAGTACTGATGGTCGAGAATCGTCCCTTTAGAGACTTCATGGCCTACCTGACGCTGGTGCTCGGCGTCGTCCTGGTGGCCTTCCCGGTCTATCTCGCCATCATGGCGTCGACCTTCGACACCGCCACCATCATCAACGGCAACATGCCGCTGGTGCCGGGCAACCAGGCGCTGGAAAACTACTCCCGCGCGCTTTTCTACGGCGGCAAGACGGCCCGCGAGCCCGTGATGGGCATGATGCTCAATTCCATGATCATGGCGCTGGGCATCGCCTTCGGTAAGATCCTGATCTCGATCCTGTCGGCCTATGCGGTGGTCTATTTCAAGTTCCCGTTCCGCAGGACGGCATTCTGGGTCATCTTCATCACCCTGATGCTTCCGGTCGAAGTGCGTATCTATCCGACCTACAAGATCGTCGCCGATCTGGGGCTTCTCGATACTTATTCCGGTCTCATCCTGCCGCTCATCGCGTCGGCCACCGGTACGCTTCTCTTCCGCCAGTTCTTCATGACCATTCCGGAGGAGCTGCTGGAAGCCTCGAAGATCGACGGCGCAGGCGCGTTCCGCTTCTTCAAGGACACGCTTCTCCCGCTGTCGATGACGACGATCGCGGCGCTCTTCGTGATTCAGTTCATCTATGGCTGGAACCAGTATCTCTGGCCGCTGCTGATCACCACGAAAAGCTCGATGCAGACCATCGTGATCGGCATCAAGAAGATGATCACGACCACGGATGCGCTGACCGAGTGGAACATCGCCATGACGACGGCCGTGCTCGCGATGATCCCGCCGGTTCTGGTCGTCATCTTCATGCAGCGGCTCTTCGTGAAGGGTCTCGTCGAAACGGAGAAGTGACGCAGGTTGCGCACGGCCCTCTCGGCTTCATGGTGGGAGGGCTCCTTCTCACTTAACGGAATTTTCGCCCGGTGCCCCATGCGGCGCGGGCAGCGGTTAAAGGAACGAAACAATGGCAGGGGTAACACTCGACACCGTTCGCAAGATCTATGCGGGCAATGTGGAGGCCGTGAAGGGCGTGTCGCTCGGCATCGAGGACGGCTCTTTCTGCGTGCTCGTCGGCCCGTCGGGCTGCGGCAAGTCCACGCTTCTTCGCATGATCGCAGGCCTCGAGACGATCTCCGGCGGCGAGGTGAAGATCGGTGATCGCGTGGTGAACCAGGTGGAGCCCGCCGATCGCGACATCGCGATGGTGTTCCAGAACTACGCGCTCTACCCGCACATGAGCGTCTACGACAACATGGCCTACGGCTTGAAGAACCGGAAGACGCCGAAGGACGAGATCGAGAAGCGCGTGAAGGAAGCGGCCCGCATCCTGGCCATCGAGCCGTTCCTCGAGCGCAAGCCGCGCGCCCTGTCCGGCGGCCAGCGCCAGCGCGTCGCCATGGGCCGCGCCATCGTGCGCAAGCCGCAGGTCTTCCTGTTCGACGAGCCGCTCTCCAACCTCGACGCCAAGCTGCGCGTGCAGATGCGCGTGGAGATCAAGCGCCTCCAGAAGGCCCTCGGCGTCACCTCCATCTACGTGACGCACGACCAGGTCGAGGCGATGACGCTCTCCGACAAGCTCGTGGTGATGTCCGGCGGCCAGATCGAACAGGTCGGCAGCCCGTCCGAGGTCTACCGCCGTCCCGAGACCCGCTTCGTCGCCACCTTCATCGGCTCTCCGCCCATGAACATCCTGCCCGGCAAGGTCGAGGGCCCTGGCCGCGTGTCGGTTGGCGGACAGGTCATCGCCGTCTCGGACATGCGCGACGGCCTCGCCCCCGGCTCCGCCATCGAAGTGGGCCTGCGTCCGGAGGACGTGCAGGCCGGCGGCGCGGGCTCAAGCTCCCTCTCCATGGATGTGGATTTCGTCGAGGAACTCGGCGCGACCCAGCTCTTCCACGGCAAGGTCGCCGGTGCCGAATTCGTCGTCCAGGCCTCCACCGGCCAGATCCCGGCGGACACCCGCAAGCTGGCCCTCGCGGTCGATCCGGCCAATGTCCACCTCTTCGATCCCCAGACTACGAAGCGCCTCGGCCGCGTGTGACGGCGGAACGGTCGGCTGACGGAAAAATCACAGGGCCTCGGCACAGCCGGGGCCTTTTTCGTTGGGACCTCCGTTTCACACACCCTCCACGTCATGGCCGGGCCTGTCCCGGCCATCCCGCTAAGGTGAAGCTCGGCGTTCCATGCCATCGGGATCACCGGCACGAGGCCGGTGATGACGTGGTGTGAGGAATAGGGCCGAGGTTGCGCCGCGTGCGAAGCCTCGGTATCCCTTTGTCTTCAACGTGAGGAACAGCGATGACGGTCAAGCTCGACGGCGCCACTCTCGGGATCCAGGATGTAGTGCGCGTCGCGCGCGCCGATGCTGAAGGGACATTCGCCACGGCCGCCCTGGCGCCGGAAGCGCGCGAGCGCATCGCCGCCACGCGCGACTATATCGACCGCACCTGGATGCATGACGACGCGCCGCTCATGTACGCCTTCAACACCGGCGTCGGCCTGTTCAAGGACCAACGTGTCCTCATCGCCGATATGGCAGCCTATCAGCAGAAGACCGTTTACGCCCATGCCACCGGTGTCGGCGAGCCTTTCGCCGAGGACGTGACGCGCGCCATGATGCTCCTGCGCGCCAATGCCTTCGCGTCGAACTATTCGGGGCCGCGCGTCGAGCTGGTGGAGCGCCTCATCGCCTTCCTCAATGCGGGCCTGCATCCGGTCATTCCGCAGAAGGGCTCCGTCGGCGCCTCGGGCGACCTGGCGCCGCTCGCGCACATGGCCGGCGCCGTCTGTGGTTTCGAAGAGGCCGAGATGATCTATCGCGGCCGCCGGATGCCGGCGCGCGAAGCCATCAGGGAGGCTGGCTTCAATCCCGATTTCGAGCTCGGCGCGAAGGATGCCTCCGCGCTCATCAACGGCTCGACCACGTCGCTCGCCCTCGGGGCTCTCGCCACGCACGACGCGCGCCGCCTGCTCAAGCAGGCCGACATCGCCATGTGCCTGTCGCTGGAAGCCATGCGCGGCGAACTCGCGGCCTTCGACCCGCGCGTGCACAAGGCACGTCCGCATCCGGGCCAGGCGCGCACGGCACGCAACCTGCTGCGCATCCTCGAGGGCACGAAGCGCTGCTCGCAGGACGCGCGCGACATCGTCTTCCCCGACGAGCCGCGCCAGCCGGGAACGCCCGCGCCTCCCCGTGTGCAGGATGTCTACTCGCTGCGCTGCACGCCGCAGGTTCACGGGCCGGCCGTCGAGGCTGTCGAGTACGTGGAGCGCATCATCGGCACCGAGATGAACTCCGCCACCGACAACCCGCTGATCTTCGACGACGGGCAGGGCGGCTACGTGTCGATCTCGGGCGGCCATTTCCACGGACAGTACATGGCGCAGGCCATGGATTTTCTCGCCATCGCCATGGCGGATCTCGGAGCGATTTCCGAGCGTCGCCTCGCGCGCCTCATCGATCCCACCATGTCCTACGGCTTGCCGCGCAACCTGCTGGCCGGCAAGCGCGGCCTCAACACGGGCTTTGCCACGGTGCAGTGCTCCATGTCGGCGCTGGTCATGGAAAACCGGGGACTGGCGACGCCCGGTTCGGTCGATTCCATCCCGGGCAAATCCAATGCCGAGGACCACGTCTCCAACTCCACCTGGTGCGGGCGCAAGGCTCGCATCGTCGTCGAGAACGTGGAGCAGATCGTAGCCGGCGAATTGCTGATGGCCGCGCAGGCGCTCACCCTCGTGGAACCGCTCGCCAAGGACTACCCGCTGGGCAAGGGCTCGCGCGCCGCGATGGACGCGATCCGCGCCGTCATTCCGCCGGCGCTCGACGGTGACCGCTGGTACGCGACGGAGATGCGGCAGGCCCTCGACCTCGTGCGCTCGGGCGCGGTGGTCGAAGCGGTCGAGAGCGCCATTGGGGAGCTGGAATGAAAAAGGGCCCGGTGATCCCGGGCCCTGCTGCTTTCAGCTGAGCTTGATCAGCGGCAGCGGCGAATCTCGCGATACACGACGCGGCCGCTGGGCTGCACCACGCGCTCGCGCACGGTGCGGCAGCGATCGGCCCGACGCTGCCAGGCCGGGACGCCACATTCACGCACGGTGCGATAGACGACACGGCCGTTGGGACGCACGGTGCGCACACGCCGCGTCACACAGGCCACGTCGTCCACAAGGCTGGGCGCCTGCAGCTGCTCGGCGCCGAAACGGGCCTGAGCTTCTTGCGGTGCAGCAAAGAAGCCTGCGCCGAGGGCGAGAGCGAAAGCGGGGAGAATGATGGCTCGCATGGTCCAATCCTTTTTGTTTTGAGGAGGGGCTGACGACAACGACATGTCTATGCCATGGTTCCTGAAGATGGGATGAACTTCATGTTGCCACGCGTTGTCATTCGTCTCGTACATGCCTCGGACGCCGCCGAGTTGATCGCGGCCAATCTCGCGAGCATCGATCTGCACGAGCCCTGGGTTTCGCCCTGCCGCGATCATGCGAGCTTCCAGGGTTATCTCGCCCGCTGTGATGGCGACCGCTCCATCGGCTTCATCGCCCGTGAGCGGGAGAGCGGCAGGATCGTCGGAATCGTCAACCTGAGCGAGATCGTGCGCGGCTTCTTCCAGAGCGCCTATATGGGCTATTACGGCATGGCCGGCATGAACGGGCGTGGGCTGATGAGCGAAGCGGTGAGCCGCGTGGTCTCGCACGCCTTCGGCGAACTCGGATTGCACCGCATCGAGGCCAATATCCAGCCGGGCAACGGGCCTTCCCGCGCCCTCGTCCAGCGCCTCGGCTTTCGCCAGGAGGGCTACTCGCCGCGTTATCTCAAGATCGGCGGCGAATGGCGCGACCACGAGCGCTGGGCCGTGCTCGCGGATGAGTGGAGTGCTTAACGCAGTTCAGGTCATAGGCCCGAGTTTCTTCTGCAGGAAGAAGCGGCTGCCGCCGACCGGGTAATCCTTCAGCTCGCCGAAGAGCTCGTAGCCCAATTTTTGGTAGAGCGTGAGCGCCTTCGGATTGAGCGTGTCGATCCAGGCCGAATGGCAACCCTCGTCGCGGGCCTCTTCTTCGGCCATTGCAATCAGTTGCGTCGCAAGCCCCATGCCGCGAAAGGCCTCGGGCACGAAGATGAGCTCGATGGCAAGCCAGCCGCCATTCATGCGGCCGCAGAGCCCTCCGACCGGCTCGTCGCTGCCGGGTTCGCGAAGCGCGATGGCGAGGTCCCGGCCCGGCGGATGGCCGACGAAAAGAGTTTTGTTGAACTCCCGCAAGCCTTTCCGAAGAACCGGCTGAAGCGCCGCGGCATCCTCGATGAACGTGATCCTGGGCATTTGACTCATCGGACGAAACTCACACGGAGATCCGCTTGACGGCATCGATCAGAACGCGCGCCGCGACGTCCGCATCCTCGACGGTGATCGACTCCGCCGGGTTGTGACTGATGCCGCCCTTGCAGCGCACGAAGAGCATGGCGGAAGGGCAGAGATTGGCCATCGCGACCGCATCGTGACCCGCGCCGGATGACAGGTGCAGCGGTTTGATTCCGAGGCTTCTGACAGACTCTTCGAGCCGTGCGATCAATGTCTTGTCCATGGGTGTGGCGGGGGATTCCATGAACGGCTCGATGGTGAAGTCCACACCGCGCCTTTGAGCGACAGCCTGGCATTCGGTCACGATGTCCTCGACCATGGCCAAACGCACCGCGTCGTCGGGCGAGCGGGCATCGAGAGTGAAGTCGACCCGTGCGGGAATGACGTTGATCGCGCCGGGCTGCACCTGCGCGACGCCCACCGTCGCTACGGTGTCGGTGCGCGTGGAGCCTGCGCGCTCCACGATGCCGATCATTTCCGCCACGGCCGCGAGCGCATCGCGGCGCATATTCATCGGCACGGTGCCCGCATGGCCCGCTTCGCCGATCACGTGGGCGCGGGCGCGGGTGATGCCGTTGATGGCCGACACGATGCCGACGGGCAGGTTCTTGGCCTCGAGCAGCGGCCCCTGTTCGATGTGCACCTCGAGATAGCCACGATACCGCGCCGGGTCGCGGGCCAGTGTGGCTGCAGCATCCGGATCGCCGCCGAAGCGGATCAGCGCATCGCGTAAAGTGACTCCATCCTGGTCCCTGCCGTCGAGCCACGCCGGATCGAAGCGGCCGGCCAGGGCCTGGGACGTGGAGAGATTCGTGGGGAAGCGCACATTTTCCTCATCGCCGAACGCCACGATCTCGATGGGGCAGGGAGGCTCGATGCCTTGTTCCTTCAGCGCCTCGACCACGACGATGCCGAGCACCACGCCGAGATTGCCGTCGTAGCGGCCGGCATCGACGACGGAATCGATATGCGAGCCGATGAGGAGCGCGGGGGCTTGCGGATTGGCGCCCTCGACGCGTCCGACGACGGAGCCGAGAGCATCGATATGGGCGTCGAGCCCTGCCTGCTGCATCAGATGCAGCGTCGCATCCGAGGCTCGGCGATGGGCGTCGGAGAGATAGAGGCGCGTGAGGCGGCCGGGCTCGTCCGTGTGCTGGGCCAGCTCCTCGATCATCGCCATCACGCGGCGGCCGAGGGTGAGATCTGTCGCGTTCGTCATGGGCCGGAGAGTTTCAGGAACCGGCCTGCTTCGCAAGACCTGATTACATACCAAGAACCTCATCCTGAGGAGCCACGAAGTGGCGTCTCGAAGGAGGATCCAGAGAGCGCTGGAGGATCCTTCGAGACGGTCGCTTCCGCGACCTCCTCAGGATGAGGATGGTGCTTGTGATAGGCGTCTCAAGCCGCCACGCCGAGCTTCTTCTGCAGGCTCGTGGACGAGGTCGTGTATTGGAACAGGAGCCTCTTCTCGGGATAGACGTAGCGATGCACCTTCTGGGCCGCCAGCGCGCCCTCGTGGAAGCCGGAGAGGATGAGCTTCAGCTTGCCCGGATAGGTGTTGATGTCGCCGATGGCGAAGATGCCGGGAACGTTGGTCTCGAACTTCTCCGTATCGACCGGGATCACGTTCTCGTGCAGGTTCAGGCCCCAATCGGCGATGGGGCCGAGCTTCATGGTGAGGCCGAAGAAGGGCAGCATCACGTCGCAATCGACCGTGAACTCCGAGCCGTCGTCCTTGCGGATCACGGCACCGTGGAGCACGTGGTTCTCGCCCTTGAGTGTGCTGACCTGGCCGAGATGCAGGTCCATGTCGCCGGAGGCGACCAGCGAGCGCATCTTCTCCACCGTGTGGGGCGCGGCCCGGAAGGCGTCGCGGCGGTGGAGCAGGGTCAGGCGCTTGGCGATGGGCTGGAGGTTCACCGTCCAGTCGAGGGCGGAATCGCCGCCGCCGACGATGAGCACCTTCTTGTTGCGGAACATCTCCATCTTGCGCACGGCGTAGAACACGCCGGTGCCCTCATAGGCCTCGATGTTGTCGATCGGCGGCTTCTTGGGCTGGAACGAACCGCCACCGGCCGCGATGATCACGGCCTTGCAGGTGAAGGTGGTGTCGTTCTCGGAGGTCTTGACCCGGAACAGGGGCGCTTCCGGCGTGCCGATGGATTCCAGGCTCTCCACCATCTCGTTGAGGTGGAAGGTCGGATGGAACGGCTCGATCTGCGCCATCAGGTTGTCGACGAGGCCCTGGCCGGTCACCATCGGGAAGCCGGGAATGTCGTAGATCGGCTTTTCCGGGTAGAGCTCGGCGCACTGGCCGCCCACCTTCGGCAGGATGTCGATGAGATGGCATTTGATGTCGAGGAGGCCGAGTTCGAACACGGCGAACAGGCCCACGGGCCCGGCACCGATGATGACGACGTCCGTTTCGATATGGTCGGTCATGAACAGGCTCCTTCGAGAGACCCTTTGGAAACACGGTCTCTTAAGCTTTGGCAATGTGGCAGGCTGGCGATCAGGCCCCGGTCGGCGCCAGGGTGACCTCCAGGCCGTCGAGTTCGGGGGTCCAGAGGATCTGGCAGGACAGGCGGGAATTGGGACGCGTCATCACGGTGTCCAGCTGGTCCTCCTCTTCCTCCGTGGGAGGATAGAGCCTGTCCAGCCAGTCCTCGGCGACGAAGACGTGACAGGTCGCGCATTCGCAGGCGCCGCCGCACAGGCCCTCGATGGGCAGGCCCCAATCGCGGATGATCTCCATCACCCGCCAGCCCTCGATGGCCTCGAGGGTGTGGCGCTGGCCGGCCCGGTCGGTCACATGGATGACGCCCATGAAGCGGGAAATCCTTATGTCGTGCGTTCTGGGATGAGGCGCGGAGGGGTTGCGCCGGATGGGCTGATATCGTCCTTTCGGCCCGGTCCGTCAACGGGTTAGCGCATCAGATCCCGAGGGTTTCCGACCGCAGCGCCTCGTCGGCCATCAGCTCGGTCATGGTGCCCTGGAAGCGGATCTCCCCCCGTTCGATCACGTAGGCCCGGTCGCTGATGCCGGCCGCGAAGGCCCAGTTCTGCTCCGAGAGGAGCACGGCCACCCCTTCGGCCTTCATGGCCCGGATCGCCTCCGCCATCATCTGGACGATGACCGGGGCGATGCCCTCGGACGGTTCGTCGAGCAGGATCGCGTCCGGATTGCCCATGAGGGTCCGGGCGATGGAGAGCATCTGCTGCTCGCCCCCCGACATCTGGTTGCCGCGCCGCCCGCGCATCTCGGCCAGGTTGGGAAAGAGCCGGAAAAGCCGTTCGGGCGTCCAGGGCTGGCGCCCGTCCCCGGCCGGACGGCGTCCCGTCTCCAGGTTCTCCTCGACGGTGAGATCGGTGAAGATGCGCCGGTCTTCCGGCACGTAGCCGAGCCCCAGGCGGGCGATCCTGTAGGTGGGAAGGCGCCCCAGGGAATGCCCCTTGAAGGTCGCATGGGTGGCTGTGGCGGAAACCAAGCCCATGATGGCCTTAAGGGTCGTGGTCTTGCCGGCGCCGTTGCGGCCGACCAGCGCCACCACCTCGCCCGGATAGAGATGGAGCGAGAGGCCGAACAGCACCTGGGCCCGGCCGTAGAAGGCGTCGAGATTCCGGATGTCGAGCAGCGCTTCTCGTCTCATGCGGGGCTCAGTCCTTTCGGCCGCTCCAAGGCGTGCTCGTCACCGAGATAGGCGCGTCTCACCTGCTCGTCCCGGCGGATCTCGTCGGGCGTCCCGGCAGCGATGATCTGGCCCCGCAGGAGCACGAGAACCCGGTCCGCATGGCCGAAGACCACGTCCATGTCGTGCTCGGTGAACAGGACGCCGATCCCCCGCGAGGCCGCGATGGAGGCCGTGAGGTCCATCAGCTCCGCCCGCTCGCGGGGCGCCATACCGGCCGTGGGCTCGTCCATGAGGAGAAGCTTGGGCTCCCCGGCCAGCGCGATGGCGAGCTCCACGCGCTTCACGTCGCCATAGGCGAGCGCCGAGCAGGGCATGTCCGCCGCCTCCGCCATGCCCACCTGCGAGAGCAGTTCGACGGCTTTCTCGCGATACCGCTCCCGGGCCGGCGCCCAGAGGCCGAGGCTTCGCCGATGGCCGCTGATCAGCGCCATCTGCACGTTCTCGGCGGCATTCATGGACAGGAAGGTCTGGGCCACCTGGAAGGTGCGCCCCACGCCGCGGCGAAAACGCTTCTGCGGCGCCGCATGGGTGATGTCCTGTCCGTCGAGCAGAACCTGGCCGTGATCGGGCCTCAGCTGGCCGCCGACCATGTTGAACACGGTGGACTTGCCCGCACCGTTGGGACCGATGAGGGCGAGCATCTCGCCGCGCTCGACGCTGAACGTCACGCCGCGAGCCGCCACGACGCCGCCGAAGGATTTCTGCAGGTCTTTCACGGCCAGAAGCGTCATGCCCGCTCCTCGTGCCAATGTTGGATCGTGCCGGCAAGGCCACGCGGGAAGATCAGCACCATGGCGATAATGCTCAGGCCCAGCATCAGGCGCCAGTGCGATGTGAGCGGCATGATGAGGTCGCGCAGGAAATGCAGGACAGCGGCGCCGACGAGCGGCCCCGTCACGGTCTGAATGCCGCCGAGGAGCAGCATGGTCAGCGCATCGACGGAGGTCGAGATCCCGAGCAGGCTCGGATCCACCGAGCCGCGGGAGAAGGCATAGAGCCCACCCGCAAGCCCCGCCGCCGCGCCGGACAGGACGAAGGCGAGCCAACGGTGCTGCCGGATCCTCAGGCCGATCGCTTCGGCCCGGGGTTCCGAGTCGCGGGCTGCACGCAGGGCATAGCCGAAGGGGGCGTCGATGATGCGCTTCAGCAGCAGCACCGCCATGAGCGTGAGCGCGGCGGTCAGGAGGTAATAGGGCACGGGCCCGGAGACCCAGGACGAGGGCCATACGCCGACGATGCCGTTGTCGCCGCCGGTCACGTCGACCCACTGGAAGGCGACCGCATAGAGGATCTGGGCCGCCGCGAGCGTCATCATGGCGAGGTAGATGCCGGACAGGCGCACTACGAAGGCGCCTATCAGCGCTGCCCCCAGGGCGGCGAGCGCAAGCCCGAGCGGAAGGGCCGCCTCCATCGAGGTGCCGAACCATTTGACCGCCAGGGCCGAGCCATAGGCGCCGAGGCCGAAGAAGGCCGCATGGCCGAAGCTCACGAGCCCGCCGACCCCGATGAGGAGCTGCAGGCTGAAGGCGAAGAGCGCGAAGATCAGGATCTCGGTCGCGACCTTGAGCAGATAGGCATCGGCCACAAGCGGAAAAAAGGCGAGAAGGGCGATGACGGTGAGGAGGATGAACGGACGGCCGGGCAGGGGCTTGCGGCTGGCGATCCCCACCGCGTGGGTTCCGCCGATGATTTCGGCGCGTCCGAAGAAACCGTAGGGCCTGATCGCCAGCACCACCGCCATAAGCAGGAACACCACCACGAGGGTGCTCTTCGGAAAGATCAGGATGCCGAAGGCCTGCAATTGCCCGATGACGAGGGCCGCGAGGAACGCGCCGGGCACGCTCCCCATGCCGCCGACCACCGTGACCACGAAGGCTTCCGCGATGATGGAGAGGTCCATGCCGGTATTCGCGGAGACGCGCGGGATCTGGAGCGCGCCGCCGAGCCCGGCGAGAAAGGCGCCGAGAAAGAGGGTG
Source organism: Microvirga calopogonii (assembly GCF_003347665.1). GTDB lineage: Bacteria > Pseudomonadota > Alphaproteobacteria > Rhizobiales > Beijerinckiaceae > Microvirga > Microvirga calopogonii. The sequence continues at coordinate 394,598 of NZ_QDGA01000001.1, read as the reverse complement.
CCGGTGAACAGCATCGCCTGATTGACGCCGAGCGACGCCACCATGTCGCGGTCCTGCGTGGCCGCGCGCACCAGCACGCCGAAGCGTGTCCTGCGCAGGAGAAGCCATACGAGCCCCAGCACCACGGGGCCGGCGGCGATCAGCACGAGTTCATAGGATGGAAAGCGCCGTCCGAGAATGTCGACCGGCGCGCGCAGTCCCGGAGCCCGGGGGCCGAGAATGTCCTCCGGCCCGAACACCTGCACCACGAGATCCTGCACCACCAGCACGACCCCGAAGGTGGCGAGCAGCTGAAACAGTTCCGGTGCGCCGTAGATGCGGCGCAGGAGCAGCACCTCGATGATGACGCCGATGAGGCCGACGATCACGGCCGAGGCCAGGATTCCGGCCCAGAAGGTGAGGGACCCGAAGGAGAGTTCGAGCAGGCGCGGCACCAGGGTCGCGGCCGTATAGGCGCCGATCATGTAGAGCGAGCCATGCGCGAAGTTCACGATCCGCGTGACGCCGAACACGATGGTCAGGCCGCAGGCCGTGATGAAGAGCGACGATGCGCTGGAGAGGCCGCTCAGGGCCTGAACGGCCAGGAAGGAGGGATCCACTATTCACCCTCCCCTTGAGGGGGAGGGTCGGCCGACAGGCCGGGGTGGGGTGGGAAGCGCGACGGCTTCCGCTTGAGGCGAGCCATACAAGGCCGCGTATATGCTGTCGAGAACGCCGGGCATGTTCTGGCTCAATTCGGCATTCCAGAACCGAACGACACGATAGCCTTCCTTCTCAAGCCATTGCGTTCTGGCCTCATCTTTCGCGGCGACATCGTCCTGCGAATGATGACCGCCGTCGAGTTCGATGACGAGACGCGCCTTCAAACAGGCGAAATCCGCCACATAGGGGCCAATGGAAACCTGCCGCCGGAAGTGACTGCCGTAGACGGGGATGGCCTTCAAGGCGCGCCAGAGGTTCTGCTCCGGCTCGGTGGCATTCGAGCGAAGCTTCCTTGCTCTTTCGCGTCTAAAGCGGTCGATGTTCGACATGACTGGTCTTCTGTTGTGGTGCCACCCCACCCCGACCTTCGGTCGACCCTCCCCCTCAAGGGGAGGGTGAAGGCGCGTCAATCCTTCCGCACCGCCTTCACCTCGGCCTCGGTCGGCATGAACGACGTGCCGTCCTTGTAGGTCCAGTCCGTCATGCCGCCCGCGGCGCCCTTGAGCGCGAGCTTGCCGACCCAGGCGCCCATGGTGGACTGGTTGTCGATGCCGCGCATGGTGACGGGGCCGATGACGGTGTCGAACTTCGCGTCCTCGAGCGCCTTGATGACGGCTTCCGTGTCCGTGGAGCCTGCGCGCTCGAGGGTGTCGCGGATCATGTAGACGACCATGTAGCCGAGGAGCGAGCCGAGACGCGGCGTGTCGTTGTACTTGGCCCGGTAGGCGTCGACGAAGGCCTTGTGCTTGGGCTCGGTGATCTGGTCCCAGGGATAGCCCGTCACCGTCCAGCCCTCGGGCACCTCGTCCTTCAGGGGCAGGAGCCATTCGGGCTCGCCGGTGAGGAGTGACAGCACCGTCGCGCCCTCGAAGAGGCCACGCGTGTTGCCCTCGCGCACGAACTGCGTGAGATCGGGACCGAAGAGCACGTTGAAGATGCCTTCCGGCTTGGCCTGTTCGAGGGCCGACACGGTGGCGCCGGCCTCGATCTTGCCGAGGGCCGGATACTGCTCGGCGACGATCTCGGCGCCGGGCACGCGCTCCTGGATCAGGCGCTTGAACGCTTGCGCGGCCGACTGGCCGTATTCGTAGTTGGGCGCCACGATGGCCCAGCGCTTCGCCCCCGAGGCCTTGGCCTGATCGACCAGCATGCCGACCTGCATGGTGTTGTTGGGCCGGATGCGGAACGTGTAGCGGTTGCCCTGCGCCATGGTGATGGCGTCGGTCAGGGGCTCGGCGGCGATGTAGACGATCTTCTTCTGGTTGGCGAAATCCGCCATGGCCACGCCCACATTCGACAGGAACGAGCCGAAGAGCAGCGACACGCCTTCACGGCTCACGAGCTCGTCCGCCACGCGGGTGGCGTCGCCCGTGGTGGCGCCGTCCTCGCGGGATACGATCTCGATCTTGCGGCCGAGAACCCCGCCCTTGGCGTTGATCTCGTCGAGGGCCAGCTGCCAGCCGTTCCGGTAAGGTACGGTGAAAGCCGCCTGCCGGGCGTAGGAATTCAGCTCGCCGATCTTGATCGGGGCCTGCTGCGCGTGAACCGATGGTGCTCCGAGCGCGAGCGCCGCTCCCAGAGCCAGCCAGCGGATCGTTGAAATCTTCGCCATTGCGCGTTCCTTGCCATCGAGAGCCTGCCTGGATTTAGGGCCATTCCAGGTTCGAAGAAAGTCCAAACTGCCGCGCTTCGCGATTTCCTGGCTTGCTTGAAGCATGGAGGCAATGACACATTCGCCGCCTTCGTTCCTCAGAGCCAGACGGGCCCCATGTTCCTCGACCGCGACCCCGCCCATGCTTTCATGCCTTACCCGGCCGTTCCAGTCCCCCATGCTCCGAGCGGCCCGCTCTCGGGCCTGACCTTCGCGGCCAAGGACCTGTTCGACGTGGCGGGCTATCCGACCAGTGCGGGATCGCCCCACATGCTCGCCATGTCGGGCATCAAGTCCCGGACGGCGCCCACGGTCCAGAAGCTTCTCGATTCGGGCGCGCGGCTCGTCGGCAAGACGATCACGGACGAGCTGGCCTTCTCCATGAGCGGCAAGAACGCCCATTTCGGCACGCCGGTGAACGGCGGTGCGCCCGATCGCATTCCGGGCGGCTCGTCCTCGGGCTCGGCGGCGGCTGTCTCGAACGGAATGTGCGATTTCGCCCTCGGCACCGATACGGGCGGCTCCGTCCGGGCGCCGGCCAATCATTGCGGGCTCTTCGGCATCCGTCCCACGCATGGCCGGGTGAGCCTCGAAGGCTGCCATGACCTGGCGCCCTCCTTCGACACCTGCGGGTACTTCACCCGTGACGGCGCTACCTTCGTGCGCGTCGGCGAGGTCCTGCTCGGACCGGACAGCGCTCCCTTGCCGCAGAGCCCCAGGGTGCTCCTGGCGCAGGATGCATTTGCCCTGCTCAAGCGAGAGGTTCGGGACGCGCTCGCGCCGGCCCTGCGTCAAGCCGAGACGGTGCTGGGGCGGCCCGAGCCGACCGACGTGGCATCGGAAGGCTTCACGGCCCTCTACTGGGCCATGCGCTACATCCAGAGCCGGGAGGCCTGGAATGTCGACGGGCCGATGATCGAGCGCTACCACCCGCCTCTCGGTCCCGGCGTGGCCGACCGGTTCGATTTCTCGAAAGCGGTGACCGATGCTCAAGTTGCGGAGGCCCAGGTGATAAGGGCGGCCTTCCGCAAGCGGTTCAGCGCGCTTCTGGCCGACGATGCGGTCCTGATCCTGCCGACCATGCCGGACATCGCGCCGCTGCTCTCGGAGAGCGACGAATCCTTGAACGACTACCGCAACAACGCCCTCAACCTGCTCTGCCTGTCGGTGCTGTCGGGCCTGCCTCAGGTCTCGATCCCGCTCGCCTCCCGGTCCGGGGCACCGCTTGGGCTGTCGATCATGGGACCCGCCGGGTCCGACCTGAGCCTCGTCGCCCTAGCGGATCGAATCACCGGAAGCGCGGCGGCCTGACGGGACCCATCGCAAGCGCCCGGAGTTACCGGCAGGAGCGCGGAAGCATACAATCCGCCTTACAAGGGGAAAAAACATGACACATCCAGCCGTGCATCCGGAAACGCCCCATGTGGCGGTGGCAAGTGCCTGTATCCTGGGCGAGGGGCCTGTCTGGGACTACCGGTCCGACACCCTGTTCTGGGTCGACATCAAGAATCCCGGAATCTGGCGGTATCACCCGGACACCAAGGAGCATTTCCGCGTCGATGCGCCTGAGCGGATCGGCTTCATTGCCCTGACGCCCGACCAGGATGTGGTCATCGCCGGCTTCAAGTCGGGTCTCGCCCGCTTCAATCTCAAGACTGGCGAAGTGCAGCCGATCGTGTCGCCCGACAGCGACAAGCCGAACAACCGGATCAATGACGGCCATGTGGGGCCGGACGGCGCCGTCTATTTCGGCACCATGGACGACGAGGAGAAGGAGGGCTCCGGGGCCTTCTGGCGTTGGGACGGCAAGGAGCTGACCCAGTTCCATTCCGGCATCATCGTCACCAACGGCCCGGCCTTCAGCCCGGACGGGCAAAAGCTCTACGCGACCGATACGGTCGACGGCACGGTCTACGTCCTCGACGTCCAAGGCGGCCGGATCGGCGAGCCTCGCCCCTTCGTCCGTTTCGGCGAGGGATGGGCCCATCCCGACGGCATGGCGGTCGATGCGGAGGGCTATATATGGGTCTGCCACTGGGGGGCTTCGCGGATCACCCGATTCGCGCCGGACGGTTCGGTGGAGCGCATCGTGCCTGTTCCCACGGCCCAGGTGACGAAGTGCGCCTTCGGCGGCCCCGATCTCACCACGCTCTACATCACCACGGCCGCCATCGGCCACGATCCTCATATCGATCCGATGGCAGGCCATCTCTTCAAGGTCGAGACCGGCGGTATCCGGGGCCTGCAGGCTCACATTTTCGAGGGGTAAGGAAACATGACCATCGAGCGTTTCGGCTCCCTCGACGGGCAGGACGTGCTGCAGGTCTCGCTGCAAGGACCCGACGGCATGGAGGCGAAGGTTCTCACCTGGGGGGCCGTGGTGCGGGACCTGAGCGTGCAGGTCGCGGGCGGTTCCCAGCGGGTCGTGCTGGGGCTGAACTCCATCGAGGACTACGTCGCCCATTCCCCGTATTTCGGCGCCATCGTCGGACGCTATGGCAACCGAATTGGCAGGGCGCGTTTCAACCTGAATGGCAGGACCTACCAGCTCGATGCCAACGAGGGCGAGAACCAGCTCCACGGCGGCACCAAGGGCTTCGGATCGCGAGTTTGGAGCATCGTCGACCAGACGCCCTTCAGCGTGACCTTGAGCCTCGTGTCGGAAGACGGCGACATGGGCTATCCGGGCCGTCTCCTGGCGACCTGCACCTACACGCTCCTGCCGTCGTCACGCCTGCGGATCGAGCTTGAGGCGACGAGCGACAAGCCGACGCCGGTCAACCTCACCACCCACGGTTATTTCAACCTCGACGGCAGCCCCGACATTTCCTCGCACGAGCTGACGATCGCAGGCGATTACATCACGCCGACCCGGCCCGATCTCATTCCCACAGGCGAGATCACGGCAGTGGCGGGTACCGATTACGACTTCACGACGTCACGACCGATCCATGGTACGGCGCATACGCTCTACGACATCAACTATGTCCTGCGCGGCCCCTATGGCGATCTTCGCCACGCGGCAACACTGGCGTCACGCCGGAACGGCCTCGCCATGGAGCTGTGGACCACGGAGCCCGGAGTCCAGTTCTACGACGGGCATCTGATCGATCTCCCTGTCAGAGGTTTAGGTGGCGTCCAGTATGGGCGGCATGCCGGACTCTGCCTGGAACCGCAGCGTTTTCCAGACAGCCCCAATAATGCCCATTTTCCATCGTCTATCCTGCCGCCCGGACAGGTTTCCCGGCAGATCAGCGAACTCCGGTTCTCTCGCTGACGGAGGGAACTTTGCCGTAGTGGGGTTGTTCTTCTTTGTAGGCGTTGCGTTCCCGGTCAGACACGAACCAAGAAGGGACAGTCCCCATGCCGGTGCTCGATGCGAAAGCCCTGGAGATCGATCCGAAGGGAGCGGCTTTCCTGAAGAGCGTATTGCGTCCCATGCCCGTGCCCCAGACACCTCCCAAGGAAACATCGCGAATCGTCAAGATTCGCTTCTACGCGCTCAAGCGGTCGAGGGAGCTTGCGACCGGCACTGCGTGACGGGCCGCTTTCGCGGCCCATCGTCTGCTTTTCTCACGCGTCTTCGACGATCGTCGCCAAGCCGCGCTTGGCGAGAAGCGCGTCGGCCGTGGGCAGGCGTCCACGGAAGGCCGTATAGGCTTCGGCCGGATCGCGAAGGTTGCCGGCGGAATAGATGAAGCGCTTCAGCCTGTCTGCCATGTCCTTGTCGAAGGCATCGCCCGTTTCCTCGAAGGCCGTGAACGCGTCCGCGTCCAGCACCTCCGACCAGAGATAGCTGTAATAGCCCGATGAATAGCCGTCGCCTGAGAAGACATGCGTGAAGTGCGGCGTGCGGTGGCGCATGATGATCTCGCGCGGCATGCCGATCTTCTCAAGCGTTTGCGCCTCGAAGGCCGATACGTCGAGGTTCTTGAGATCCTTGCGGCGATGGAGTTCCAGATCGACGAAAGCGGATGACAGGTATTCGACCGTCGCGAAGCCCTGATTGAAGTTGCGCGCAGCCATCAGGCGGGCAAGAAGCTCTTCCGGAATCGGTTCGCCGGTCCGGTAGTGGGTCGCGTAACGGCGCAGAATGTCAGGCTGCGACAGCCAGTGCTCATAGAGCTGCGAGGGAAGCTCCACGAAGTCCGTCGACACGGCCGTGCCTGCGAGCAGCGGATAGGTCACGTTCGAGAGCAGGCCGTGCAGGCCGTGGCCGAACTCGTGGAACAGGGTCCGCGCATCGTCGAAGCTCAGGAGCGACGGTTCGCCCGCGGCGCCCCTGGCGAAGTTCATCACGTTGACGATGATCGGCCGAACGTCGCCGGTGAGTTTCTCCTGCGACCGGAAGGCACTCATCCATGCGCCGCTTCGCTTGGACGGACGTGCGAAGTAATCGCCGATGAAGGTGCCGACAGGATTGCCGTCCGCATCCACCACCTCCCAGGCGCGGATGTCGGGGTGATAGCGGGGGAAGTCCTTCAGCTCCTTGAAGCTGAGGCCGAAGAGCCGGTTGGCCGTCTCGAACGAGGCCTCGATGATCCGGTCGAGCTGAAAGTACGGCTTGATGGTTGCTTCATCGAGGTTGTGCCGCGCCATGCGGACCTGATCGGCATAGTAGCGCCAGTCCCACGGCTCGATCGCGATGTTGTCGCCGATGGACTGAGCCTGCGCCTGCAGGTCGTCCCGTTCTCCCTTGGCTCGGGCAATGGCCGGCGTCCAGACGTCGGTCAGGAGCTTCTGCACGTTGTCGGGCGTCTTGGCCATGGTGTCGGCGAGCTTGAAATCGGCGAACGTCTCGTAGCCGAGAAGCTTCGCGCGCTCCGCACGCAAAGCCGCCGTCTCGGCGATGATGGCCTTGTTGTCGGTCGCATTGCCGTTGTCTCCACGCGCTGCCCAGGCCTTGAAGGCCTGCTCGCGCAGATCGCGACGCTTGGAGAATTGCAGGAAGGGCTCGATGCTGGAACGTGAAAGGGTGATCACATGCTTGCCCGGCAGCCCGCGCTCCTCGGCGGCCTGTGCGGCCGCTTCGCGCAGGAAAGAGGGAAGGCCTTCGAGATCCGCCTCGCCGTCGAGAACGAGCTGATAGGACTTCTCGTCCGCCAGCACGTTCTGCGAGAATTGGGTGCCGAGGCTTGCCAGCCGCTCGGTAATGGCGGCGAGACGCTTCTTCTCGTCCGGTCCGAGCTTCGCGCCGGCGCGCACGAAAATGGTGTGGTAGCGGTCGAGAACGCGGGCCTGCTCGGGTGTGAGGCCGAGGCTGGCGCGCTTGTCGTAGAGAGCCGCTACGCGCTTGTAGAGCGCTTCGTTCATGAAGATGCTGTTGCGGTGCTTGGCGAGGACCGGCGCCATTTCGCGTTCCACCCCCTGGATCGCATCGTTGGTATGCGAACCGGCCAGATTGAAGAACACGCCGCCGACCTTCTTCAGGGCCTGTCCGCTCTTTTCCAGCGCTTCGAGGGTGTTGGCGAAGCTGGGCTCCTCGGCGCTGTCGGCGATGGCCGCGATCTGCGCCTGCTGCTCGGCGAGCGCCGCATCGAAGGCAGGCTTGTAATGCTCCGGCATGATGCTCTCGAAGGGCGGGATCCCGAACGGGGTGGTCCACTGCGCGAGAAGGGGATTGCCTGCGAGAGCCGTGTCTGAAGCCGTCATGGTCGCTCCTGCCTGATGATCGTCGAGCTGCAAGTTCTAGTCGTCTCAACCGCCTACGGGAAGGGCCCGCGAACCTGGGGAGGCATCCGCGCCGGCCAGATATCGCTGCAGGAAGGCCAGGGACCGGGCGGACGCATCGTCCTCCGCCTTGCCCCTGAAGCCATGGCCTTGACCGGGATAAACCTTGATCTCATGCGGCACGTTCTGTTGGCGCAGCAGGGCCTCGACCGCATAGGCGTTCGCCACCGGCACAATGGGATCGGCCGCGCCGTGCAGGACCAAGGTCGGCGGCAGCGTGGACGTGGTGGCGATCGCCCCCTGCGGCAGCGGTCCGAAATAGTTCACCAGCGCCTTTACGCGGGGATCCGTGCTCGCCACGGCAAGGCCGAGGGCCGCCCCGAGAGAGATGCCGACGATGCCGATGCGATGCGGGTCGGCATAAGGTTGGCTCGACGCGAAGGCGAGGGCATCCCGGACCGTGTCCATCCAGGGCATGAAGTTCTGGAATAGAGTGCCGAAGGAAGCCCGCTTCTCGCCGGTCCGGTCGAGGTAGTGGACGAGGTGAACCTGGTAGCCCGCCGCCGCCACATTGCGAGCGCCCTCGCGATATTGCGTGTTGTAGCTCAGGCCATCGGCCCCGTGCAGCATCAGCACCGCAGGGCGGGGCGAGGAGCCTGCGGCCTGGAAGGTCTCGACGGCAATGGCCTTGCCGCCGCTGTTAAAGCTGTTTCGCTGGGTCGTGACGGGCATTGCGTTCGGCTTGTCCTGTTGGGCGTGAGCTGTCGAAGAGGCAGCCAAGACTGCCCCGATCAGGAGATTGCGTCTGGTGAGCGGCATGAAGGTTGGGACTTGAGGGTAGGGCTCGGGATTCTCATGAGATGGGATGCGCTTCCCGGGCATATAGATGGCAAAAGGTCCCAGCTCCTCTCAGGCTGGCCGACCATATTGCCACGCTCAAGGATCGTTTGGCCGCCGAGGGCGTTGTTCGCAGGTCGGCGAGAGAGTCTCCCGGCCCAGCAGAGATCCCTTAAATGCGTCCTGGCCCTCCCACCTTGCCTCCTTCGGAAACGGAGATCGAGCCGCCCGCCGTTCCTGGGCTCTCCGGACTTATGACCTTGGCCGTTGGGGTCGTGGTGCTCGCAGGCCTCTATGTGGGCCGGGAAGTCTTCCTGCCCGTCGTGATGGCGATTCTGCTGGCTTTCGTACTGGCTCCCTTCGTCGAGGTGCTGCGCCGGTGGCGTCTCGGGCGGGTTCCGTCCGTCATCGTTGCCGTGCTGGTTGCACTCGGGATCATCGGTTCTCTCGGAACGGTCATCGGCTTCCAGCTGGCAGGCCTGGCGAGCGACCTGCCGCGCTACCAGACCACCATCGAAACGAAGGTCGGCTCGCTTCGTGAGGGAACTCTCGGGAAGCTGCCGGCGCTCCTGAAGGATTTCGGCCGCCGCTTCGACCGCGCCGTCGCGGAGCCGCCGCCGGACCAGGCGCCCGCGAGGCCTGCCGCATCGGCGGCCCCGGCATCGACGCCGGCAGAGGCGCCTGGCCCATTGCCGGTCGAAGTCCACGAACCGGAGCCGACCCCGTTCCAGATGGCTCGGGACGTGCTGCTGCCGGTGCTCGGGCCGCTTGCCACCATGGGCATCGTGTTCGTGGTGCTCGTCTTCATCCTCATGCAGCGGGAAGACCTGCGCGACCGGATGATTCGCCTGTTCGGGGCGAGCGATCTCCATCGCACCACGGTCGCCATGGACGATGCGGCGCGCCGGCTCAGCCGGTACTTCCTGACCCAACTTGCCCTGAACGCCGCATTCGGCGTCGTCGCCGGCATCGGGCTGTGGCTGATCGGCGTGCCCAGCCCCGTGCTGTGGGGCGTCTTTGCCGCGCTGATGCGCTTCGTGCCCTATATCGGCTCGTTTCTCGCCGCCCTGCCGCCGATCCTGTTGGCCGCTGCCGTCGATCCCGGCTGGTCCATGGCACTCATGGCCATGGCGCTGTTCCTGATCGGCGAGCCGCTCATGGGCCATGTGATCGAGCCGATCGTCTATGGACAGAGCACGGGCCTTTCGCCCTTCTCGGTGGTCATCTCGGCCATCTTTTGGACCTGGCTCTGGGGCCCTGTCGGCCTTCTCATCGCCACCCCCTTGACCCTTTGCCTCGTGGTGCTGGGCCGGCATGTGGAGCGGCTCGAATTTCTCGACGTTCTTCTCGGCGACAGGCCCGCATTGACGCCGGCCGAGAACCTCTACCAGCGCATGCTGGCCGGGGACCCGGACGAGGCGCTGGATTCGGCGGAACTCCTGCTCAAGGAACGCTCGCTCACATCCTATTACGACGAAGTCGCACTCAAAGGTCTTCAGCTCGCGGCCAACGATGCGACGCGCGGCGTTCTCACCCAGCGTCAGCTCGATCAGGTCAAGGATGTGATCCGAGCACTGGTGCAGGATCTTAGTGCCCATAACGACGTGGAGCCGCATCCGCACGAGACCAAGGACGAGCCGGTTGCGTCTCCCGCGAGCGAGAAGCCCGACAACAAGGAGCCGGCGATCGCGCAGCCGATGCCGCCAGAAAGCGACATCCCCGAGGCCTGGCGCGCAGATGGCGCGATCCTCTGTGTCGCCGGCCGCGGGCCGCTCGATGAAGCCGCATCGGAGATGCTGTCGCAACTCCTGAACAAGCACGGCCTCGGTACCCGCGTCATTCCGCATTCGGCCGTGTCGCGCCGGGAGATCTTCAATCTCGACATGACCGGCGTGCAGATGGTGTGCATCAGCTACCTGGAGATCAGCGGCACGCCGGCGCACCTGCGCTATCTGCTGCGCCGTCTCAAGCAGAAGGCGAAGGCGCCTGCCCTGGTCGGTCTCTGGCCGGCTGAGGATGCGGTCCTGAAAAGCGAGACGATGCGTGCGACGCTCGGCGCCAATTTCTACGTCTCATCCTTAAGGGATGCCGTGGTGCAGTGCCTGAAAACGGCGACCGGCGAGGAAAATCTGCCGGAGCCGGCCAACACGCCGGCTGTCGAAGAGGCAACGGCAGTCAAGCGACTGCCGTTGCCGGCCTGATGGCTGTTAGCACATCGGGCGTGAATTCGAATTCACGTCCGATGTGCTAAGTTTTTGTTGTGTCGCATCTCTCCACGCAAAACCGGTTCCCACTTTTGCGTTCGATGCTTTAGGCCGCGTTCTTGCGTGCCAGACGAGCCTTGATGCTCGCGGGATCCGCGCGCGGCGTCGCGGCGAAGAGCGTCTTGGTATAGTCGTGCTTCGGGCTCGAGAACACTTCGTCGCGGGTTCCGTATTCCACGGCTTCGCCGAAATACATCACCATCACGTCGTCGGCGATGTAGCGCACCACCGACAGGTCATGGCTGATGAAGACGTAAGTCAGGTTGAACTCGTCCTGGAGATCGGCCAGCAGGTTCAACACCTGCGCCTGGACCGAAAGGTCGAGTGCGGAAACCGGCTCGTCGAGAACGAGCAGGCTCGGATTGAGCATCAGCGCGCGGGCAATCGCGATGCGCTGGCGCTGACCGCCGGAGAACATATGGGGATAGCGGTTGTAATGCTCCTCGCCGAGGCCGACCTTCTTCAGCATCGCCATGGCACGCTCGCGGCGCTCGGCCGCCGGCACGTTGCCATGGATCATCAGCGGCGCGCCAAGCACGTCGCCGATCTTTTGGCGGGGATTGAGCGAGCCATAGGGGTTCTGGAACACGATCTGCACTTCGCGCCGGAGATCTTTCGTGAGGTCTCCCTTGGCGATGTCGACCTTGTTGCCCTGGATGAGAAGGTCACCGGATGTCGCGGGGTCGATCAGCGTGAGGATGCGCGCGAGCGTGGACTTGCCGCAGCCGCTCTCGCCGACGATGGCGAGGGTTTTCCCCTTTTCGACCGTGAAGCTCACGCCTTTGACGGCATGAACGGTTCGGCCCTTGGAGAACAGGCCTCCAGGAACATGGTAATCCCGGACGATGTTTCGGGCTTCGAGAACAACACTCATCATACGGCCGCTCCGGCGATCTCGCTTCCGTCCTTGAAATAATCGGCGATGGTAGGCAGTCGGTCGCCCGTCGCGTTGTCGGGCAACGCGGCCAGGAGAGCCTTCGTGTAGTTGCTGCGCGGGCTCTCGAACAGCGTCAGAACATCCGCCTCTTCCATTTTGCGGCCCTTGTATTGGACCACGACCCGATCGGCGGTCTCTGCGACCACGCCCATGTTGTGGGTGATCATGATCATGCCCATCCCGTGCTCGGCCTGAAGCTTCACGAGAAGATCCAGGATCTGCTTCTGAATCGTGACGTCGAGCGCAGTCGTCGGCTCGTCGGCGATCAGGAGCTTCGGATTGCACGCGATGGCCATGGCGATCATCACGCGCTGGCACTGGCCACCGGACATCTGGTGCGGGAACGAACTCAGGCGCTCGTCGGGATTGGGAATGCCGACCAAGGTCAGAAGCTCGATGGCGCGCGCGCGCCGCTCCCGGCGCCCGAGACCGAGATGGAAACGCAGCACTTCCTCGATCTGGAAGCCGATCGTGTAGCACGGATTGAGGCTTGCGATCGGCTCCTGGAAGATCATCGCGATATCCTTGCCGACGATCTTGCGCCGCTCTGAATCGGACAAGGTGAGAAGGTCGCGCCCGTTGAAGGCCATCTTGTCGGCCGTCACCTTCGCGGTCCACGGCAGGAGGCCCATCACGGCGAGCATCGAGACGGATTTGCCCGAGCCGGATTCGCCGACGATCGCCAGGACCTCGCGCTCGTCGACCCTGAGCGACACGCCATCCACCGCCCGGAACATGCCGGCCGAGGTCTGAAATTCGACGACGAGGTTCTCGATTTCAAGAAGCGCCATGATCAGGACCTCTTCAGTTTCGGATCGAGGGCATCGCGAAGACCGTCGCCCAGAAGATTGAAGGCGAGCACCGTGATCAGGATGGCGAGACCAGGGAAGGTCACGACCCACCAGGCGCGGAGCACGAATTCACGGGCATCGGCCAGCATGGTGCCCCATTCGGGCGACGGCGGTTGCGCGCCGAGACCGAGGAAGCCGAGCGCTGCGGCATCCAGGATGGCGGTCGAGATGCCGAGAGAAGCCTGAACGATCAGCGGAGCCGTGCAGTTCGGCAGCACTTCCTTGAACATCAGGCGCATCGTGCCGGCGCCGCTCACGCGGGCCGCCGTCACGTAATCCTTCGAGGTTTCCGTGATCACCGCCGCACGGGCAAGGCGCACGTAATGCGGCAGGATTACCAGTGCGACCGCCAGCATGGCGTTCATCAGGCCGGGCCCGAGCACTGCCACGATCACGATGGCGAGCAGAAGGCTCGGCATGGTGAGGACGATGTCCATCAGGCGCATGATGAAGATCTCGATCAGGCCGCGGAAGAAGCCCGCGACGAGACCGAGCACGGTGCCGATGATGATGGAGATCGTCACCACCACGATGCCGATCAGGAGCGACAGGCGCGCGCCGTAGATCATGCGCGAAAGGATGTCGCGGCCGATCGGGTCGGTTCCGAGCGGATAGGCGAACGAGCCGCCGCTCTGCCAGAACGGCGGCTTCAGGGCGATGGTAGTGTCGGTGAGATAGGGCGAGTGCGGAGCGATCACGTCGGCGAGCAGCGCCACGAGCACCACCGCGACGATCACGACGAGCCCGGCAACGGCGCCGTGGTTGGCGCTGAAATAGCTCCAGAACTCGCGCAGCGGGTGGGGCGGGGTGGCTGTCGGAGCAGCGACAGCCGGAGCTTCCATGATTTCTGTGGTCATCGCGTATGCCTGATGCGAGGATTGATAAGGCCGTAGGCAAGGTCGACGAGAAGGTTCACGCTCATCACGACAACGCCGAGCAGCAGGGCGCCGCCCTGGAGCACGGGATAGTCACGGCGGAAGATCGCCTCGATGAGCCATTTGCCGACGCCGGGCCAGGAGAAGATCGTCTCGGTGAGGATGGCGCCGGTGAACAGCACGCCGACCTGCAGGCCGATCACCGTCACGACGGGGATAAGCGCATTGCGCAGGGCGTGCAGGGCGATGATCCTGAACCGGGGCAGACCCTTGGCCTTGGCGGTGCGGATGTAATCCTCGCCCAGGACCTCGAGCATGGCCGAGCGCGTCATACGGGCGATCACCGCCAGGGGTACCGTGCCGAGGACGATGGTGGGAAGGATCAGGTGGTTCACCGCCGACCAGAAGGCTTCCGGCTCGTCGGAGAGAAGGGTATCTATCAGGAGGAAACCAGTGACTGGCTCGATGTAATAGAGCACATCGATGCGACCTGAAACGGGCGTGATGCCGAGCTGCACCGAGAAAAGAAGGATCAGGATCAGGCCCCACCAGAAGATGGGCATGGAATATCCTGCGAGCGATATTCCCATTACGCCATGATCGAAGATCGAATTTCGTCGGACCGCCGCAATGATGCCTGCCGGAATGCCGATGATCAGCGCGAACAGAATGGCGCAGACAGCGAGCTCCACGGTAGCCGGGAACAGGGACTTGAATTCCTCGAGCACGGATGCCCGTGTCACGATGGACTTGCCCAGATCGCCCTGCAGCACGTGCGAGATGTAGATGCCGTACTGAACCATGAGCGGCCGGTCGAAGCCGAATTCCTTGCGGAGCTGCTCGTGGCGAGCGGCATCGATGCCGCGCTCGCCGGCCATGGTCTCGATCGGATCGCCGGGGACGAGGCGGATGAGGAAGAAGGCGAGCAGCGTGATTCCGATGAAGGTCGGAATGATCAGGCTGACGCGGGTAAGGATGAATCGAAGCATAGCCAAAATGGAAAAAAGGCGGAGCGGCCGCCAAGGCCGCTCCGCCGGGTTGCGGGAAAGAAAGCTTACTTGCCCTTAATGTCCACGCCATAGAAGGTATGGCGGCCGAAGGGCGAAAGCTTGAAGTCCACGACTTCCTTGCGAACCGGCTTCAGCTGCACAGCGTGAGCGATCGTGAACCAGGGAGCCTGCTCCTTGAAGATCACCTGAGCCTGCTGATAGAGCTTCGTACGCTCGGCCTGATCGGTCGTGATCTTCGCCTTCGTGACGAGATCATCGAACGGCTTGTAGCAGAACTTCGCCACGTTCGAGCCGTTGCCCTGCGCCGAGGCGCAGCCGAGCAGGGTGTGCAGGAAGTTGTCCGGGTCGCCGTTGTCGCCCGTCCAACCGAGCATGCCCATCTGGTGCTCTCCAGCCTGCATGCGCTTGCGGTACTCGCCCCACTCGAAGCTCTTGATCTCAGCCTTCACGCCGATCTTGGCGAGGTCGGCCTGCATGAGCTCGGCGATACGCTTCGCATTCGGGTTATAGGGACGCTGAACCGGCATGGCCCACAGGTCGGTCTCAAGACCGTTGGGGTAGCCTGCCTCGGCCAGGAGCTTCTTGGCTGCTTCCGGATCGAACGGGTCGTCCTTGATCGAGTCGTTGTACGACCACATGGACGGCGGGATCGGGTTCTTGGCCGGAACGCCGCTCGTGAGGAACACCGCGTCGACGATGGCCTTCTTGTTGATGGCCATGTTCAGAGCCTTACGGACGCGCACGTCGTCGAAGGGCTTCTTCGTGGTGTTGTAGGCGAGGTAGCCGATGTTCAGGCCGGGTTGGTCGAGGATTGTGACGTTCGGATCCTTGCCCATGGCCTCGAGGTCAGCCGGGTTCGGATACGGCATGACATGGCATTCGCCCTTCTGGAGCTTGGCCCAGCGGACGGAAGCGTCCGGGGTGATCGAGAACACGAGGTCATCGATCTTCGCCTTGCCGCCATAATATTCCGGGAAGGCCTTATAACGAATGATGGCGTCCTTCTGGTACTGGACCAGGTAGAACGGGCCCGTGCCGATCGGCTCTTGGTCGATCTTCTCCGGGGTGCCAGCCTTCAGCATGGCATCGGCATATTCCTTGGACTGAACAGCGGCGAATTCCATGGCGAGGTCGGCCAGGAACGGAGCTTCCGGCTGGTTCAGCGTCACCTTCACGGTGTAGTCGTCCACCTTCTCAACCGACTTGAGCAGCTTCGGCATGCCCATATCGTCGAAGTAGGAGTGGTTCGGGCTCGTCACCTTGAAGTAGGGGTTGTCCTGCTTCCACTGGCGCTCGAACATGAACACGATGTCGTCGGCGTTCATGTCGCGGGTCGGCTTGAAGTTCTTGTTCGTGTTGTGCCACTTCACGCCCTTGCGCAGGTGGAAGGTGTAAACCGTGCCGTCAGCGGACACGTCCCACTTCTCGGCGAGGCCGGGGGTCACCTTCGTGCCGCCGCGCTCGAATTCCACGATGCGGCTGTAAACCTGCGTGCTGGCATCGAAGGATGTGCCGGTGGTGTTCACGCCTGGATAGAAGTTCTCCGGGCTGCCCTCGGAGCAGTACACGAGAGTCTTGGCGGCCAGCGGAGCGGCGGCCAAGAAGGCCGGAACGCAGATGGCTGCGAAAAGGGCTGATTTTTTCATTACCTAGTCCTCTGAGACGGCTCTACTCATGGCCGTTCTGTGACGGAGTTAAGGTGCGAAGCCCCGATAATGTCAATCTGTCCATGAAACAATGGATAATTTTTAAAGGAAATTTACCATTTTCTGCCGTTGGGGCAGAGGGAATCGGCAGGCTAATAGTCAATTTTCCGCGATTTCGAGCGGTTTTGAGCCAAAACCCCCTGGACACCTTTTGTCCATAATCTGCGGCTCCCGAGGACAGGTCAGATGGAGGAGCCGTGCTCCTGATCCAGGCGAGCCGCCTGGGTTACCTTTGCGGCCAGATCGGCGCGGCTGAAGGGCTTGTGGAGCATCAGATAGTCGTCCGGCAGTCGCTTCGGATCGGCATATCCCGTCACGAGCAGGATTCCGAGACCGGGCCGGATTTCCCGCGCCTTTCCGGCAAGGTCGGTTCCCGTCATGCCGGGCATCGCGAAATCGGCAATGAGGAGATCCAGCTGATTGTCCGCCTTCAGGATGTCGAGGGCCGACGATCCGTCCGCGGCCTCCACGACCCGGTGGCCCATTTCGGTCAGGTAGGCAGCCGTGACCGTCCGAACGTCCGGGTCGTCGTCGACGAGAAGAATCCGCACCTTGGGCGCATTGGGCGCAATCGCCGGCTTCTCCTGCGGCCCCTCCTTCTGTTCCGTGGCGGCGCGCGACAGGTAGAGCTCCACCGTCGTTCCCGATCCAACCGTGCTGTGGATGGTTACGGTGCCGCCGGATTGCTGCGCCAGCCCATAGACCATCGGCAATCCGAGCCCTGTTCCCTTGCCCACCTCCTTGGTGGTGAAGAAGGGCTCGAGCACTCTGGTCAGAACCTCCGGTGGAATACCGCTGCCGGTGTCCGCGACCGAGATCACCACGTATTCGCCATCGCTCAAGTCGGGAATCCTGCCTTCTTCCACCATCTCGTTACGGGTCGAGAGGGTCAGAACGCCATTCTCGGCCATGGCGTCGCGGGCATTGATGCACAGATTGAGGATCGCGAGTTCGAGCTGGTCCGGATCGACCATTGCCGTCCACAGGGCCTCGCTCAGATGCCGTTCGATCCGGATCACGCCGCCGAGGGTACGGGTCAGCAGATCGTTCATGCCCGTGATGACCTGGTTCACGTCCACGGCCTGAAGCCGCAGGTCGCGCTGGCGGCTGAAGCTAAGGAGCCGCTGGGTCAGGGAGGCACCCCGCTCCGCTGCGTAAGTGGCATTCTGCAGAAGCCGGTTCAGCCGGGGATCGTCGGGAGCCCGGCGGGAGGCGAGATCCAGGCTGCCGAGGACGGCCATCAGCAGGTTGTTGAAGTCGTGGGCGACGCCGCCCGCGAGCGTGCCGAGAGCCTGCATCTTGTCCGCCTGCCGCAGGCGCATTTCCATGAGCTTGCGCTCGGTGATGTCTCGCTCGATGGTGGCCAGATTGGTGACGATTCCCGCCTCGTCCAGGATGGGAATGTGGTTGATGAGGATCCACTGGGTCGTGCCGTCGGGAGCGGTCCGCTCCTCGATCACTTCGTCGGGCGCGCGCGCCGCGACGGCCCGGCGTTCCGCCTCCTCGATCATGGTGGCACGTTCCGGCGAGACATAATCCCGCTCCTTGCGGCCCAGGCAATCCTCGGTGTTGCAGCCGAGGCTCCGCGCCTTGCTGGCGTTCAGGCGGACGAAGCGGCCCTCCAGGTCCTTGAACGAGATCAGGTCGCCGGTGCTTTCCATCAGCCCGCGCAGAAGCGCGCGTTCCGTGTCGAGCTTTCGGGCCAGCATACGCCGCTGGTAGGCCGCAGCCACCATGTTGGCGAGAGCGGCCGGATCCCAGGGTTTGGGCACATAGGCCATGATGCGGCCCTTGTTGACCGCCCCGATAACGGCCTTGAGATCCGCATATCCCGTGAGAAGGATCGCATCGGCATCAGTCTCATGACGGGCCTGGGCCAGGAACTCGTCGCCCTGCATCTCGGGCATCCGCTGGTCTGAGATGATGATGGCAATGTCAGGCTCGTGCCGGATGATGTCGAGCGCCTGAATGGGCGACGAGGCCGTCAGCACACGATAGTCGTTCTCGAACAGATCCTCGAGCGCAATCAGGATGTCCGGTTCGTCATCGACGACCAGGATCGTGCCATGGGGTGAATTCATCTCGCTCGTCAAGGTCATGAAACAATATGCCTCGGGATCGTGATCGTGAATCGGGCACCCCCCTGGGGGCCCTTATCCACCGCGATCGATCCCTTATGGGCTTGGACGACGCTATAAGCGATGGCGAGGCCAAGTCCAGTTCCAGACCCTACGGGCTTGGTGGTGAAGAACGGTTCGAAGATGCGCTCCCGCAATTCGCCTGGGATTCCCGGCCCTGTATCGCTGATCTTGATGGTATAGGTTGTCTCGTCGCTCTCAGTTTCAATGTCTATGCCGCCTGTTCCCTTGATCGCATCCGCGGCATTGCCGACGATGTTCATGACCACCTGGTTCAGAAGCGCAGGCGAGCAGTAGAGGTCGGGAACCGCGTTGTAATGGCGGCGCACGTCGATCCGGGTGCCGAGCTTGTGGCCCAAAAGGGCCAGGACGGTTTCGATCGATTCCGGCACGTTGACCGTCTGGAAGTCGCCCTCGTCCAGGCGGGAGAAGCGTCTCAGGTTGAGGACGAGCTCCTGGATCCGGGCAAGGCCCAGCTTCATGGCGCCGACACGATCGCGCGATTTCTGCACCTGCCGCTCGAGGCCGGCCTCCGGCGGGAGCTTCGCGGCGATTTCGGTCAGCAGCCTCTCCACGGTCCCCTGATGCGCCTGGATGAAGGCGAGAGGATTGTTGATCTCATGGGCGATACCCGCCACCAGTTCACCGAGGGACGCCATCTTGGCGGCTTGGACGAGTTGGGCTTGGGTACCCTTGAGTAGGTCGTTCGCT
Organism: Microvirga calopogonii; assembly: GCF_003347665.1. Classification (GTDB taxonomy): domain Bacteria; phylum Pseudomonadota; class Alphaproteobacteria; order Rhizobiales; family Beijerinckiaceae; genus Microvirga; species Microvirga calopogonii. Next base: position 375,246 of record NZ_QDGA01000001.1, on the reverse strand, counting down.
TCCGCCAGCTCGCGGTTTGCATTGGCGAGCGCCTCCGCCGAGGCAGCTTCTGCCCGGGCCTTGGCGAGGGCCAGCTCCCGTTCGCGCAGCTCCGCCTCAATGCGCCAGTTCTCGTCCTGCATGAGCTTTCGACGGACGAGGGCGCGGATGCGCACGCGCATCACGTCCGCCTCCACCGAGGAGGGGACGATGTCGTCCACGCCAGCAGCAAAAGCACGCGAAAGGATGTCTCCACCCTCCTCGTTGCCAAGGCCCACGATGGCAAAGGTGGGGGCGTCGGTGCCCGGAAGCGGCGCAAGGCCGCGATAGAGGTTCAGCTGACGGCAGAGTTCGACCCCGTCGAAGCTCGGGCTGAGCAGGTTGACCAGAATGCAGTCCCAGGTGGCGTCCAGCCTGCGGACGAGCCGGAGGGCCTCGGCCGGTTCTGAAGCCGGCGTTACCGCATAGCCCTCATGGGCCAGCAGGTTCTGGAGGTAGGTGCGGTGCGTCGGGCTGTCGTCCACGATCAGGACGCAGGCCCGCCGGAATGTTCCGAAACTCGGGGATTGCCGCTCTTCCCGTGAATCCCCGATGGGAGACGAGCGCCGGCGCAGCAGGGCCTTGATCCGTAGAACGATCAGTTCCTGCTCGGCGGATTTGGAGATGTAAGCATCCGCGCCGCTTTCCAAGCCCTGGCGCTCGACCGTGCGCTCCCTGGCTTCCGTCAGCATGATGACCGGGATCGCCCGCGTCCGTACGTTGAGGCGCATCTGACGGGTCAGTTCGTCCCCGTTCATGCCGGGCAGATGGTAATCGGCGATGACGAGGTCGGGCAGCTTTTCGTTCAGGCTGTCGAGGGCCGCTTCCGCCGTGGAGCGCCAGGAGACGTTGAACCCGTTCGTCTCGAGCATATGGCGCAACTGGAGGGCCTGGGTTTCCGAATCCTCGACCAGAAGGATCTCGGCGGCCTGCGCAACGGAACCGGCGCTCATTCGCCCTCTCCCCGCGCTAGCCTCACGATCCGGGGAGCGATCAGGTCGAGGGGCAGGCTGACATTGACGCCGCCCAGGCGGGCCGCAGCGGCGGGCATGCCATAGACGACGGCGGTGCTTTCGTCCTCGGCCAGCCCGTAGCCTCCCGCTTGGCGCAGCTCGACGAGGCCCTGCGCGCCATCCTCGCCCATGCCCGTGAGGATGACCCCGAGGCCCCTCCGGCCGACGGACCGGGCCATGGACTGGAACAGCATGGTGGCGGAGGGCCGCTGGTTGCCCAGGGGAGGTTCGGCGCTCACCTTCAGGGTGCCCGCGGGGGAAAGCAGCAGGTGCCGGTCGCCGGGCGCCACGTAGACATTGCCTGCGGCCGGGATCTCCTGATCCTGTGCCAGACGGACATTCAAAGGCAGCAGTCCGTTCAGCCAGGAGGCGAAACCCTCCATGAACGGGGCGCCCATATGCTGGACGAGGAGAACCGGCAGCGGAAAGTCCACCGGCAGCGCGCCCAGGACTTTGGAGAGGGCGGGCGGCCCACCCGTGGAAGCGGCAATCCCCATGATGCTCGGCCGTGCCGCACTCCATTCCGGATCGCGCCTGGGAGGCGTGGTGGCCGTTCTCTCGCGCCACGGCGCGAACGAGCGCTGCCGGACCACCGGTACCTGGCTCATGATGTAGAGCTGGGTGCAGATGGTGCTGGCAATCCCCGAATAATTGGCGCTGGAGAGACCGACGGGCTTTTCCACCACCGTGAGCGCACCGGCCCGCAGCGCATTCATGGAGATCTTGAGAGAGGAATCCTCGATGCTGTCGGCGATGACGACGATGGGCGTCGGGTGTTGCGACATGATCCGGCGCGTGGCTTCGAGACCGTCCATTCCCGGGAGGCGGATATCCATGGACACCACATCCGGCTGCACGCGGCCGATTTCCTGGAGGGCCTCCTCGGCCGAGCTGACGGCGGCGGCGACCACGAGGCGGGGGTCGCTGGCGATGATATGGACGAGCAGCTGACGGACGACGAGGGAATCCTCGACGACCATCACACGGACCCGTGGCTGAGACGCCATACTCATCGCCGGATACTCACAGCACCTGCCCGATCGTCGCCAAGAGTTCGCGTTGATCGAACTTCTGCTTGGTAATATAGGCGCTCGCGCCAAGATCGAGACCCTTGCGCACGTCCTCCGGGTCGGCCCGCGACGTCATGAGGATGACCGGAAGAGTGGAAAGCCGCGGATCGTTCTTGACCGCCTGCAGCAATCCGAAACCGTCCATGCGCGGCATTTCGACGTCGGCGATGACGAGATCGACGATGGCTTCGCCCGAACGCAGGACGTGAAGGGCATCGATACCGTCGACGCTGAGGAGGACTTCGTAGCCCTGCGCCTCCAGAATGCTCTTCTCGAGAGTGCGGGTGGTGATGGAGTCGTCGACCACGAGGATCGTCCGCGCCCGCCGCTCTTCCTCGGGCGCCCACCGGGCAAGCCCGAGGCCCCCAGCCGCGAGACTGCCCTCGTTCTTCACCCAGTGCTCGACCAGTTTGTCGGGGCTCAGCACGAGGGCCGGCATTTCGTTCTCCAAAAGAACGGTGCCCGAGACCAGCTCGTTGAGCCCGACCGCCTGGATGTCGCTGACCAGCATTGTCCGGACATCGTGGAACGTATTGACGGCGAGCGCGCAGGTGCGGGAGCCGTGACGGACGAGCACGGCCTTCACGTGTCCAGCCTCGGTGGGGAGGGGGGCATTGGGCGATCCTGTCAGGGCTGCGAGGGCGACGACTGGGACGATAACGTCCTGTCCCCCGATCTCGATCCGTGCCGTGGGGCGACCTTCCACACTTTCCAGCGCGTCGGCAGGCAGCCGCAGGAGGCGCACCACCGCGTGGGACGGCAGGCCGAACGTCCGCTCCTCCGCTTCCAGGAGCAGCAGAGGCTGGCGCGCCGCCGTGAAGGGCACGTTCAGAAGAATCTCCGTCCCATGTGGGTAGCGCGGCCTCATCAGGACGGAGCCTTGCAATTTGCGGACGGCCTCCGCGACCACGGACAGGCCTATGCCCCGGCCAGACAGCCGGTCGACTTCGCCTGCCGTCGAGAAACCGGGGGCGAAGACGAGGGACAGGAGCTGGTCCATCATCGGCGGCGGATGGCTGGCATCCCGTGGCTGCAGCAGCCCACGTTCGACGGCGACCTCCTCGATCCGAGCCAAGTTCGGGCCCCGTCCATCGTCGCGAACGCTGATGACCAGGCGCCCGCCGCGGGAAGCCAGTTCCAGGATTACCTCGGCCCGCTCGGCCTTACCCTTGGCAACGCGCTCCTCCGGCGGTTCGATTCCGTGGCTCACCGCATTGCGCAGGAGGTGCATCACGGGATCCTTGAGAGCCTGAAGCACCTGGCGGTCCGCCTGGATGTCGAGGCCGATGCTGCGCACATTCACGTCACGCCCGGCCTTGCGCGCGATCTCGCGGACCATGTGGCCGAAACCGCCGAAAACCGTCTCGGCCGAGACGAGGGAGACACGGTCGATGTTGTCGCGAACCTGACGCGCCGCCTGTTCGATGGACCAGCTCGACTGCCTCCTGTCGCGAGACAAGGCGGACAGCCTGCGGAACAGCGCCTTCAGTCCCTGATCGAAATCGCGCAGGCGCGGGGCGAAGGATGGATTGTTGCGGGAACCGAAGCCTTCAGGAACGCGCTGTGTTGCGGAACTGAGCGTGTTGACCTGTGCGTGAAGCTGATCCCAGCTTCGCCGGAGGCCCCTAACCTCCAACTCGATCTGCCGCAGCGCGTCGTCGATCCCCTCATCGGCCTGCAGCTCGGCCAGGAGCTGATGCATGGAATCGGACAGTTCCTCCATCTGATCGGCGGCGACGCGGAGATAGGCCCCCGCGCCGGCATCGGCAGGGGCGGGCGCGTCCGCCTTTGGGGCTGCCGGTTCCGGCTCGATCGGCTCGGGCTTCAAGACCGGTGCCGGAGCCATCTGGCGTTCCGGCAGCTTCAGGACATCCGCGACAAGATCCTCGATGAGGTCGAGGTTCTGCCTGACCGTGGCGACGGTGGGCTCGTCCAGGGCCTGCTGGCCCTCGAGCACCTGGGAGAAGAGCGCTTCGAGCTGATGGGCCACTTCCTCCACGGCCGGCAGGTCGACGGCGCGGGCCGCTCCCTTGAGGCTATGCGCCCGGCGAAAGACGTCGGTCAGGTCGATCTCGCCCCCACCCGCGTGATCGAGCGCGGCCCGGATCGCCTGAAGATGCTCCCGGTGCTCCGCCTCGAAGGCCGCCAAAAGCTGCTTGCGTATATCCGTCACGACACGCGCGTCCCCATGGGCCGATTACAGGCGGTAGCGCTCGGCAAAGCCGAGAAGCTGTTGCGCGAGGGACGACAGGTTGGCCGCCGCCGTATCGAGCTGGCGGGTGCCTGCGGCCGTCTGCTGACTTGCCTGGCGGATGTTCTGAAGGGCTCCCATCACCTGCTCGATGCCGAGCTGCTGCTGGTTGGTCGACGCGATGATCTGCTGGAAGGTCTGGACGCTTTCCTGGATCTGGCCGGAGATGCCCGTGATGGTCTGCTGAGTGATGTCGGTGCGCTCCTTGCCGGCAGCAACGCGTTTCACAGCCTCTTCCGTCAGCATCACGGACGAATTGATGCCGCGCTGAATGTCGCCCAGGATCGAGCGGACCTGCAGCGTCGCATCTTTCGCCTGGTCGGCGAGAGTCTTCATCTCGGAGGCCACCACCGCGAAGCTTCGCCCGTTCTCGCCGGCCGCCGCCGCTTCGATGGCGGCGTTGAGGGCAAGAAGATGCGTGCGCTCGGAAATGTCGTTGACGGACGTGATGATCTCGCCGACGGCCTGCGTCTTCTCACTCAGGGCGACGATGTTCTCCGCCACCGCTTCCGCCTGTTCGCGAATGGCATCCATGGCGCGGGCCGTTTCCTCGACCGCCTGCAATCCCGAGACGCTGGTCTGTGCCGCGGCTTGGGCGGATGCGATGACCTCCTGCGCGCGCTTTCCGATCTGGGTTCCCGAATGGGTGATCTCGTCGACCGTTGCGGCGGTTTCCTGGACGGCCGCCAGTTGTTCCTCGACGGAGGCCGCCTGTTCCTGGGTCGATGCACGGATTTCCGCCGCCGCAGCGTTCAGGTTTTCCGTTGCCTCGCGGCTCTGTTGCGCAAGCTGGCGCAGACCGTCGACCATGGTGTTGAGCGTCGCGCCGAGATGCCCGATCTCGTCCTTGCCGGCTACGGCCTTCTGGCCGCCGAGTTCCCCGCGCCCGACCCGCTCGACGAAGCTCATGAAATTGCCGAGAGGTCCGGTGATGGAGGAGCGCAGAGCGTAGGTGATCAGGACGCTCAGGAGCGCTGCAACCGCTACGGCCAGGATGATCGACATCCGGCTCTGCTCATAGACTTCGCCGATTCGCCGCTGCCCGATCGTGATGGCCTCGCCCAGAACGCTGCGGGATTGAACGAGATTCCTGTTCCAGGACTCGCGGCTGGCATTGAGGCCGTTCTGGGTCGCGGCGACGGTTGCAAGGTCATTGCTCTGCTCGGCGGCAAACTGCCTCTCCGTCAAGGTGCGGATCTGGCGCAGATCTCCACTGGCGCGGTTGAAAATTTCGGCAATGCGCCGCCAGGCATCCGCTCTCTGCGCGGTGACCGATCGGGTAACGAAATCGTTCACCGTCGCGATGGCCTGCGCCATCGCAGATTCGGTCGCAACGGCCTGCTGTTCCCAGGCGCGGGTCAGGTCTTCTCCGGATGATTGCTGCTGGCCCAGGGAGCGCAGGTAGAAGCGAGAGAGAATTTCCTCCCGCAGGCCCCGCATGTTGTTCTGCAGGTCGCCGAGATCCTCGATCTGGCGCATCAGCGCCAGATCGCGTGTCACGATCGTCTCGGTGGACTGGCGGACGTCGTCCAGCTGGTTGATGGCATAGACGCCAAGGCCGACCATCAATGCGATGATGACGGCGAAGCCGAGAAGAATGCGGTTGGCGATCGAGATCGTCACGTCAGACTCCGGGAACAAGAGATGTTGGCAGGAAGGGGCGCAGAAGGCGCTCGGTATCGAGAAGAGAGAGCGTTTCGTCCTGCCCGTCAGGGCCGGATGGAAGTTTGCCGTATCCGGTAACTGCATCGTTGCGGAAGCCGGTCGCATCGTCGCCGGTCAGGGGGAGGATGTCCTCGACGGCATAGGCACGCTCGACCCTCAGCGCGACCTGCGGCTGCTCTCGCCGCAGCAGGACGAAGTGCTGGTTCTCATTTTCCGCAGAGGACGGCTCGAGCCCCAGGGCAAGGGCGAGATCGATCACGCTCACCAGTCGCCCGCCCCGACCGAACAGGCCGATCAGCGCCGGCGGCCCATCTGGAACAGGCATGCATTTCTGGGGCGGCAGAACCTCCGCCACGGTTTCGACCGGGAGGCCGAAGCGCTCACCGCCCGTGCCGCAAACCAAGGCGCGAAGAAGGGCTTCCGCCGGAGACGTTGTCGTGTCCCTTCGCGCCGCGAGGCGTTCCGTGCGCTCGTCGAGGATGTGCTGCATGCGCTCCTCGGCGGAGCGGACGCGGACACGTTCCATCAGTTTCAGCTTCCGGCGCGCAGATCTCGCCACGATCAACTCCTGCGCTTGGACGGCGTTGCCGCTTCGAGATGGATACGAATGAGATTGCGCAGATCCCTGGCGGTCAGTCCGTCGGCCTCGTCGAGGGGGCCATCGTCGGGCATTGCGGCTGCAATGCGGGCCGCATTGGTCAGGGCGCGCCGTCCGGGAGTCGAGCGACCTTCCGCGAGCAACAGCAATCCAAGGTGGTAATGGGCCATGGCAAAGCTTTTATCGAGATAGATGCTCTTAAGGAAGCTTTTCTCGGCATCGTCGGGCCGTCTGAGACCATGCAGGATGAGGCCATGGTAAAAGTGAAGGGCGGCGCTCAGAGGCTCGGCGACCAGGGCCTTTCGGCAGAGAGCATCGGCCGCAGCGAAATCCCCCGTATCGGCGCTCACCCGGACCTCCTCCAGCAAGGAGCCCGATGCTTGGGAAGAGCGGGGGGCCTCTGCCCGGGACGGTTTCGCTGCAGGCGGAGCGAGACGCGGTGACTTGACCGGCTCGACAGGCTTCGGTGGGGGAAGAAGCGGCACCCAATGCGCGGGGACGGAGCTGGCTTGCTCGACGGGAGAGATCGCCGATGTCGTCCCCGTGCCCGGTCGATAGGCCACGGTCCCGGGCAGGTTCAAGGTCTGCATCATGGCGGAAAAGGCAGGATTGGGCTCCGCATGTCCCAGCAGCATCCACCCGTCTTCCGTGAGGCGGTCGCGCAGGGCCTCGACGATCCGGACCACGGTGTCCGGATGAAAATAGATCAGGACGTTACGGCAGAGGATCAGGTCGAAATCGGTTAACTCGAGGGGAGAAGTGCCATCGAGAAGGCTCAGGAGATTATGCTTCTCGAAACGGACAAGGGAGCGGAATTCAGGCCTGACCTGCCACTGGTCCTTTCCGGCATCTAGGAAATAGCGATCCCGCTCCATGGCCGGCATGGAGCGAAGCGCCCATTTCCCGAACCGCGCCTGCCTGGCCATGCTGAGGAAGCTGTCGTTGATGTCCGTGCCGACGATGCTGACGCGCCATGTGCCCAGTCGCTCACCGAGGATTTCCTTGACGAGAATCGCTAGGGAGTAGGGCTCTGCTCCGGTCGAGCATCCGGCGCTCCAGATACGCAGCCGCTGCGTGTTGCACTTCCTGTCGATGATCTCCGGCAGGATCGTCTCGCGCAGGGCCGCAAACTGCTCCACATAGCGGAAGAAGAAGGTCTCGCCGATGGTGATCTCGGCTTCCAGCTTTCCCCATTCGGCCGGGCCCGAAATCGCATCGTCCAGGAGGTTCAGATACTGCGTCGAACCGGCAAGGCCCGTGGCCCGCAGGCGCTTGCGCACCCGCTCCCAGAGCAGATCGTCCTTATCCTGGTAATAGAAATGTCCGGTGCGCTCGATGATGCGGTTTTTCAGGTCTGGAAAGCCGGCATCGATCAGCGGGACAGCGATGGCACGTGTGGCCATCAGGCCTCGACCGCCCATTCGCTGAGTCGGCTCTGCGCCTTGCGCCCGAGTTCCGTCAGAGCCTGCTGCTCTTCGGCAAGGAGAATGCGCTCGACCGAGAGCAGGTGGACGAGCCGTCCGCCCCACGTAACCTCCGCCTCGACGCAGCCGTTCAAGGTGCCCTCTTGGCTGACGGGTGACAGCTGCGACGGAGCCACGCTCGCAACATCGAGAACCCTGTCGACGAGAAGCGCCGTCGTTCCGGACGTGTTGAACCGTTCGATGAGGATCAGGTGCCGGTAGAGGTTCGCCTCGGCGCCGTCGTCCGTTCGCTGAAGGCCGAACAGCACATCGAGCCGAAGCACCGGAACCGCATGGCCGCCCAGGTTGAAAAATCCCGCCACCGGGCGAGGCAGCGCCGGGGGGCGCCACAGATGGGGCAGGGGCAGAAATTCGCGCGCGGCGCTTCTGTGCAGGGCACAGGCGGTGCCGCACACGTCGAACACTATGATCTGCAAGCTGGCCATGAGGTCGAATCGAGGGGAGAAACCGGATCTGGGCAAAAGCCCATTCGGCCATTAGATAGGGGCAGGGCCGGCCCTGGCAACCGCCCCGGAATCGGGCGCTAATACCGTATCTGGCCTGTGATTTCGCGAATGGCGTTCAAGCCGCCGGCGGCTTCCTCGGAATATCCCGTCTGCTGAACGGCGCGGAAAACCTTCTCGGCATCGTCGTAGCGGCCGAGCTTGACATAAGACCAGCCGCGGATGAGCAGAAGATCGTTCTGCTCCGGGACGAGCCGGGCCCGCTCGGTCAGGGCGAGGAGGGTTTCCACGTAGCGCCCGTCCCGGTAGGCGGCCAGCGCCCGCTGCGTCAGGATCGAGGCGCCGAGTTCCACCCGGCGCTCGCGGGTCTGCGGCGCCTCCGCGGCCGCGATGGCCGCCTCGGAGGTCAGGTTCTTGCGCAGGTAGGCAAGGGACTTGCCGTAGGCCGCTTCCTCGCGGGTGCGGCTGCTGCCGGTGGCGATGGCCTGATCGAAGGCTGCCACGGCTTCCATGGGGCGGTTGATCTCCATCAGGCACCAGCCCCGGGTGAGGGCGCTGTCGCCGGACAGCCCGGCCGGATTGCGCGTCATGGCGCAGCTGCGCCCGAGAGTGGACCGGGCCTGGGTCTGCCTGCTCCGCACATTGGCTTCCGTCCTGGCGAACGTCTGCTCGGTCTCGACACGCTCCGCCGTGACTTGGCGGGAGGCCGGGCGAGGCTGTAGCGGCACGGGAGCGCTTTCGGCAGGCTGAGCCATGGGGACCTGTGCGACAATGGCCGGCGTGGCGGCAGGCTGACGCCTGATAGCCGCGTTGGTGCCATCCGCCAGCTCGGCGATGCGCTGCGAGCGACCGCGCCACTGAGCGACCACGGCGTTGAAGCCTGCCCGATCGTTCAGGCGCTGGGTGGTCAGGGCGAGCCCATAGGCCGAGGCTTCGTCGTCGGCCTTCCAGGTCAGTGCCGTGCGGAACCAATCGCGCGCCGTGCGGATCTGCTCCGTGTTGTAGGAGTACCAGCCGAGCGCTTGGCCCGCATCCGAGAAGCGTTGCGCGGTGACGACGGGAACGATCCGGGCAAGCACCTGCGGTTCGAGGCGTGGCGGCGGATCCTGGCTGAGGAGCGCGGTCGCCACGTCGAGATAGATCTTCATGTTCTCAGGGGCGCGTTCTCGCCATTCATAGGCAAAGGCTTCCGCATCCGCGAGGCGCTCGAGGGCACGCAGCGCCATGGCATAGCCTTCCGCCGCCTTCGTTCCGCCGTCGCGGTCGAGGGCCGTCTTGAACAGTTCGAGCGCCCGCGCCGGATTGCCGTGATGATAATTGTACCATCCGAGGATCAGCACAGGGCCCGCTTCATTCGTGTTCTGGACCATCCGCTCGACGACGGCGAGATCCTCGGCCGAGGCCGTCATCTTGCTGTCGAGGGAGGCGCGCTCGACGCGGCGACGGGCCAGTTCGTCCCGGATGGACGTGAAATCGTCCGGGGTTTCACCGGTCTTGCGTTCGAATTGGAGCAGGGCGGTGACCTGCGGCTCAGGCAGCAGGGTGAGCGCCTTCTGAAGGGTGGCGAGACGCTCGCCCGGATTGGCGCAGTTCTGCAGGAGATACGTGTAGACGTCCCGCGTCCGGTTCGGCTGGTCCGTCCGGGCAAAAGCCTCCGCCACCCGCCACATCACGTCCACGTTCGTGCAGGTCAGAAGACCCGGGGTTTCCGTCGCCACCTGCAGGACCGTTCGCCATTGGCCCGTATCGGACGCATTGGTCAGGCGGCGGCGCGCCTCGACCATGTCGAGGGCCGTGACGAGCTCCTCCGGCGGTTTCCAGTTCGGGTCGGAGGTCTGGCGCTCCGTGATGGCGGCGCGGACCTCGGCGATCCGGTCTTCGCGATAGAGATTCCACAGACGCTCGATGAGCGGGTCCGGCGCAGCGGCTGCGGCGCCCGAGAGCTGCGAGAGGTCGCTGGGCGGCGTCCAGTTGGGGTAGAGCGCGCGCAACCGTGCGATTTCCGCATTCACGCGGCGGGTATCGCCTTGGGATGCGAAATAGCGCAGGGCGGATTCGTCGACCTGAGGCTGAGACCCGTTCGCAGGCGGTGTCGGGGTTGGCGGCGATCCGGCGGGCGGCTGATTAGTGCCGGTGCCCGTTTGCTGCGCGATGGCCGCGAAGCCCAGGATTGCAACCGCAATCGTTATGGCACTGCCGACGAGACGCATTGCGGATATTTTTCACCAAGCACGGATTTCGCCAAAAGGTACAGGGTCGACGGATAGTAGAGGGTCGGCTCGAAGGTCTTCAACGTCTCGGGAATAGGCGTTCCATCGAGAGCACAGGCCAAAGCAGCGGGCAGGATGGCGTAGCCCTGGTCGGTCAGCCGCTCCCGGACGTGTCCGGTCACCACATTGACCACGGCAACTCCTTTGTTCTCCGCAGACCAGCGCTGTCTGAGAGCCCTGAGCCACTCCATATCAGTCATTCCTGCTCTCAACAGGTAAAGCGGTATCCTTAACGAGTTGTAACCAAACTCGGGAGGAAAGCCATCCGCCGGTTGCGGCTGCAGTCCGTTGTGAAGCGAGATCCAATCGGCCGGGAGCCTGACGCGGCCCGAGGTCGCCTGCTGCAGCAGCATCACGCCGTCTCGCCAGACGCGGTTCCATTCATACTCGGGCGCCAGGGCCGCCATCACCGGAAAAGCCTCGAAGACCCAATAGGAGAGATTGACCACCGGGCCGTCGGGACGGTCGGACGCCCCGAAGCCATGGGCACCCGGCAGGAGAGTCAGGGATTGTCCATTGCGGCTGAACGTGGTCCTGCCGATGGCCTTCGCGAGCTTCTGCGCGGCATTCGTGTAGCGGGACTCCTGCCAGGCCGCTCCGGCCTTGGCCAGGGCATAGGCGATGAGCAGGTCGCCGTCGGTGGCATTGTTGCGGTCCGTCACCCGCGGTTTCGAGGCCGGATCCCACTTCCAGGCGGCCAGACCATCATCCCGAATGAGGAGCTCCGTGAAGGTGAAATTCCAGATCTTCTCGAAGGAGCTCCTGTCGGCGGCGGCCAGGGCGAGCAGCAGTCCGTATCCCTGACCCTCGCTGTGGCTGATATTGCCGTTGGCGGTATCGACCACGCGTCCGTTGTCCTCCACGAACCGCGAGCGGTAGGCCTCCCAGTCTGCCTGGGAGATGCTGCCAATCATGTTCAAGGGCTGAACAGAGAGAGTTTGGGAGGATGCCATTGGCGCCGTGAGAAGGAAGAAGGCGGCAAGGAGCCCGGGTAGAAGCGGGAGAGGCCGAAGCATCCGGATCGTCATGAGCGGCGTCCCAGGCGGTTCAGGAGCAGCGAGGTCGCGACGCCCAGGAAGGTACAGCACGCCAGCATGAGAAGAGCATAGGGAAGGATGTTGGCCGACATCCAGTTCGCCGCAACCAGGCGCAGGTTCGACAGGGACGGGGGCTGCGTCTGCACGAAGCGGTATTCCTTGATGGGCTCGACCTGCAGCTTCATCTCCCTGGGATCGAGCGCGACGGCGCGGCCCGCGATCTGGGACCAGATTATCGGATTCGCCAGCCGGGCCGTTTCATCCGCCAGCGCCTTGTCCGAGCGGGCCGTCACGAGAGTCCAGACACCGGACGATTCGGTGCGGCTCTGCGCCAGGAGCAGGGACGCCCTCTGCGGCGGCTCATAGGGCGCATCGATGCGTTCATTCAGCGACAGGGAATTGAGGGAAAGGCTGAAGGTCCTTTCCATCCAGTCCTGCACCGTGCCGATCGTCTGTTGAAGAACGCCGCGTCTCTGGAACGTCTCCGACCATCGCTTGCGGACTTCGTCGGTCGAGGCGGCCGTCATCCGGTCCGGAGAAGTCTGGGGCGCAGGGATGCTGAAATCCGTGCTGGCGGCCTGTTGTCCAGGCCGGTCGCCCGCGGTCGGCGTCGACGGCCAGATCATGCGCAGATGCTCCGACACCTTCACCCGATTGAGCAGGCCCGGGGGAATCTGATCGACTGCGCCAATGAAGAGCACCGATTCGTCGTCCGCCGAGGCTGCATTGGCAAACTGCGCGCGCACCGGCGTGCCGGCGCTGCGCGCCATGCGGGCGAGCAGGGTTCCGGCTGCGGAATAGTTCAGCGGATCGGGCCGGGCCAGCACCACGGTCGTCGGAAGATCCTCGTCCGGAAAGCGGCCCGAACTCAGGACCGCGAGATCCGGCAGGCGCCCGATGCGCCCATAGGTCGGAAATTCGAGCGTGGTGGTATCGAACAGGACGAAGCGTTTCGTCTCGGAAAGGGTCTCGCCTGGAGTGCAGCGCTCATCGGCGTCCGTCAGCAGCGCAGCCTCGATGGTGACGTGGTTGAGCCCGGATTTGAAGTTCTTGAGCGGTACGCGGATGTTATGCCGACGGACGATGTCCCCTTGCGAGGTGATCGTCATCTGCGTGCTGATCATGCCGTTGACGAACACATTGACGTGACTGCCCGGCTTAACGGCGGATGTATAGGCCGCATCGAGATGCAGGACGGTCTCGCCATACTCGGTGGCGTAGAAATCTGGTGGCAGGTTGATGGAAAACCCTACCTTGAACCGCCGGCCGGAGAATTCCTGCGTCGGGACGCCGAGATCGGCGAAGCGGAAGTTCTGGGCGCCGAAGGCGGTCGGCACTTCCGGCCACTGCCATGAGGCGGTGTCGATCATGCCGCGCTCGGTCTGGGAGACACCCAGGCCGCGGGTTCCGACGATGCCGATGGCGGTATCGAGATCCTGCCAGGTCGGTCCGGAGACCACCAGGGTCGAGCCCAGGGAGCCCGGCTCCTGCATCATCATCGTCAGCGGCTGGATCGAGGCGGCATCCGGCACGCCCGCGACCAGGCCGCGCAACTCGCTGGAAAGGCCCAAGGCCACCTTGATCGTGCCGATCGGGGAGGGGCCCGGATCCGACTCCACCACCTGGATCACCGGATGGGCATAGCGTCCGCGCAGGGCGACGAGCTGCACGAGACGCAGCAGTCGGTCACGGATTTCGGGGCGGTAGATCTTGGGGGCGACCACGCGGATCGTCGTCACTCCCGCATTGTCAACGCCGACGGCAGGCAGATCGTCCAGGCCGCGCAGCGTCTTGGTGGCGCCTTCGGCGAAGACGAGCTTCGTGGAGGCCGAGTCCACATCGGTCCAAAGCTCGTAGGTGGCATCGATCGTGCAGTCTGTCCGGTGGCGCTGGAAGGCTTCCATGCGGACGATGTTCTGTCCCGCCCGCAGGAGGCCGGGACGGATGGAAGCCGTCAGGCGCTTGATGTCGTCGGGCGACGAGATCGGCGCATCGACGACGGATTCGCCATTGATCGCAATCCGCAGGCGCGAGCCTTCGGGCATGACCACGACGGCATTCTTGTATCCGAGCGCGATGCTGGCGCCGCTGGAGGCCTCATCCTGGGTGAGGTGGACGGTCCACGACCGTGCATCGGTCTCGCCCTCCAGGCGGATCGTCTCGAAGGGAAGAATGGGGCGCTCGATCCGCGTCGCGTTACGGGCCCCCGTGGCGGGCGATCTGGCAGGGGCGGGGGAGGCGGCCTGAGCCGGAGGCGCTGCCGGAGCCGGGCGTTGAGGCGCAATGGTGAACGGTGACGTCCCACCGAGAGGAGGTGCGGATTGACCCGGAGGGGCCGACTGTGCCGTGGCCGGGTCCGAGGGGGGCGCACCTTGCTGACGCATCTCGAAGGGAGCGGTGGAGGGGGCCTGCTGCGTCGGTTCCTGTTGTGGTGCGGGCCGGGCTGCCGGAGGCGTGCTTGGTGCGCCGGGCGACATGCTGAATGGCGTCTGCGCAACAGCGCTCTGCGCGCCAAGCGCCTGAATGGCCAGCAGAGAGAAGATCAGGACCCGACGCACGATAGACCTCTATTTGGCAGCCGAAGCGACGGACGGCGCCGAAGGCTTCGAGGCGCCGATCTTCTGCAGACCGAAGAAGTAGGAGAGGCCTCGTCCCGTCTGGTAGAACGCGACCATGAAGAACCAGAGCGTTCCCCGGAGAACACCGATATCGTGGTGTCGGTTCTTCTGGAATTCGCTCCACTGATCGGCATTCGCGAAGACCAGATCGGCGATCATCCGGCGATGCCCCGGCTGCTCGATCAGGAAACGGCAACCGAGCAGCAGGCCCTTTTCGTCCATGCCGACCTTGCGGATCTCCATGGGCAGGTGCTGGACGGGAAGGCTGGAGAAGGGCTGGAACTCGAGAGTGCCGGAGGTCCCCTTCTTCAGCTTCGGCTCGGCCGACGGTGGAACGTGAACCCTTGCGCCTCCGACCGAGACGTCCCTCAGGACTGCGTCGATGGTCTCGTCGCCCATGATGAAGCGGCAGGGGCGCTCGACCCGGACACGATGGCTATGGCGCCTCGTGGCCCGCTCGGACACCACGCCCAGGGCGCAGCCTGCGATGATGAGGTTGAGGACGTTCCAGGCGCCGGTCACGAGGGTGAGATCCGCCTTGTAGGGCTCCGCCCAGACGCGGATTCCGGTGGCAATGACGCCGAGGATCAGGATGCCGAAAATGATGAAATACGGCGTTCCCAGCTCCGAGACGCGGCTCTCCTCCATGGATTCGTTCTTCGCCGTGACCTTGAAGGTGGGCTTGCTGGGATTGGCGATCACCGAAAGCACGGCCGGCAGCAGGTAAATCGTCTGGATGTATTCGTAGAGATCCGAGATCCACGGCCAGCGGTAGCGGCCGTAGAGATAGTTCTGCATCATGAAGTTCACCATCATGTAGGTGAACGTGTAGGCGAGGAACTCGCCGCCCGATGCGGTGAAGATCTCGAGCGAGAAGAAGAGATAGCAGAGCGGCGAAATGAGGAAGCAGAACCGCGAGAACGGGAACAGCCAGAACATGCTGCTCGACATGTAGCACAGGCGCTGCGAGATCTTCAGGCCGCGCTTCAGGGGCGGAAACTTGTAGCGCAGGATCTGCATCATCCCTTGCGCCCAGCGGGAACGCTGGCCGATGAAGCTTGCGAAGCTGTCCGGCTGCAGGCCGGCGATCAGGGGCTTGTCCACGTAGACGCTCGTCCAGCCGCGCGAATGGAGCTCGAGCGCAGTCTCGCAATCCTCGGTGATGCTGACGCCGCTGAAGCCGTTGGTTTCCTGAAGGGCCTCGCGCCGGAGCACGGCGGCCGAGCCGCAGAAGAACGCCGCGTCCCACTTGTCGAGGCCGCGCTGAATGACGCCGTAGAACATCTCGTTCTCCGACGGCATGGTCTGAAACGTGCCGAGATTGCGCTCCAGCGGGTCGGGATTGATGAAGAAGTGGGGCGTCTGAACCAGAAACAGGTTCTTGTCCTTGGTGAAATAGCCGACGGTCTCCATGAGGAAGCTGCGCGCGGGAGCATGGTCGGCATCGAAGACGGCGACAAGATCGCCGGTCGAATTCTCGAGGCCGTTGTTGAGATTGCCCGCCTTGGCGTGCAGATTGCGCGCCCGGGTCAGGTATTTCACCTCCATGACGTCGCAGAGTGCCTGCAGCTCTGCGCGGCGCTCGCGGGCCTCCTGGGCGGCCTTGGCGTTGCTCGAATTGCACTTTTCGTCCGTGCCGCCGTCGTCCAGAAGCCAGACCGTGACCTTGTCCGCGGGGTAAGTCATGGCCTTCGCTGCGGCCAGGGTCGTTGCCAGCAGGTCGGCGCCCTCGTTGTAGCTTGGGACGAAGACGTCGACGCTCGGCAGGTTCTGAGGGTCGATCTGGGGCGCTTTGCGGGATTTCAGGGGGCTCGACACCACGAACAGGCTCAGGAACAGCATCATGACGCTGTACATCTCGGCCAGATAAAGCAGGAATCCCGGAATGAAACTCGCGACCTCGGTGATCGGCGGGATCGTGCTGGTGGTGCGCCAGAAGACATAGCGCAGGACGATGGCGGTGCCGAGAGCCAGTGCGATCAGCCGCCAGATGCCCTGGGCGCGGAAGAACTTCAGGATGATCATGCAGGCTACGACCGTGAGGCCTGCCACGAGGTGTGCCTGGATGCTGATCGGAAGAGCAACGATCGAGATGATCAATACCGCCGCCACAGCCCAAAAGGCCACGATAAGACCTGCTCGCATCGTCTGGGTTCTCGGCTCGAAAGTTGGCGCGGGAATTCCACGCTTAGTTCAAGACTAAAGTCGGGTCTATTAATATATCTATAGTGTAGCTTAGGCCTAATGTCACAGCGGTAAACGTAATGTTATTTATATGAAATAGCATTACGTTGAGACTCGTGCGGTTATTGGCTGGGCGGCGGCGGCACGACCGGGTAGCCGCTCGGCGGAGCGGTTTCAAGCGGCACGGCTGGGACGATCATATCCTTGTCGATGGTGCGGCGTGGAGCCTGCACGGGACTCGTGACCTGCCGGTCTCGCTCGGTGACGTTGCGCCGGCGGACGATCGTTGCGCTTCCTCTGCTGTCGCCGAGGCCGCGCGGATAAATCGGGGCGTCCTTCTCCCCGAGCTGTTTGGGCGGGGAGGGCGGATCCCCGTATGGATTCCAAGACTCCTGACGGTAATAGGCAGCTATCGTATAGCCGTAGAAGACACGCAGCAGTTGATCTACATTGGCATCCGCATCGCAGAGGCGCAGACGGACGGAAACCGCTCCGCCTGGAACGAAGACGGCGGGTTCGCCCGGCTCGATCTGCTGCCAAGCGTACAGGCACAGATCGCCCGCGGAGGAGCGCCCTGTGGCAAAGCCGAAAGGCCCGAACCGGTTCTGTACATAGACCAGAGACGTCTCCATCTCGACGCCCGGCATCCGTTCCTCCATCTCTCGCTGGAGGCGGTCCGGAGTCATGGAGGGCAAGGACAGGGCGTTCGGGAGTTCCGTGTTGCCTGCGGTGTTGTTGAGCAGGCTCACGTAAAAGGCGTTCTGTCCTGAGGTCAGGGAGGCCGTCGAGAGAGCGATCTCCTGCGAAAGGCCATCCTGGTATTGTTGTTGCAGAACGGCGACCACGGATGGGCCTCCGGGCGAAGGAACGACGATCGCCCGCGTCGCCGGAACTTCGGACATGAGGCTCGCATAGCCCAGGTCCGAGCGCCCCGCACAGGCGGACAAGGCCATCAGGACGGCTCCGGCAGCAAGGCTGTGCAGCGCCTTACGCACGCCGGCCGGTCTCGCGTGGATCGAACCAGTGCGCAATGCGCAATGCGGAATGCTGAGACACGTCTGATTCGGAGGCATCGAGGCGGTCATGAAGAATTGTGAAATCTCTGGGACTGGCCAGGCGGCTGAACTGGCTGCCGTGAAGGAGGGACGGGTCTTCGCGGATCGGCCCACCCGGCAGGATGGTTAATCAGCTATGACCATTCATGGTTAACGAACCGTAAGGATTATAGCCAGAGCGGACTATAATCCAATGACAGGCGGCCGCCGTCTTGAACCTCGGCACCGGAAGGCCTAAAAACATCGCGTATCCTACGATGCTCCTCGTTTCGGCTGGCGCATCGTGCGGAAAACCGGGTCCACTTTTCCGCACGATGCGCTAAGTGAGCCGGGGCCATTCTCAGTCCACATTGCTTGACCTGTTCCTCCGATGAACAGGCCGTTTTCTCAATCCCGGCGCGCCGGCCGGGGCTACGAAAGCCGTTTTCCATGAAGTCCGCCTTTTTGCGCAACGCGCTCGTTCTCGGCATGCTCTCGGCTGTCGGGCCCTTCGCCATCGACATGTACCTGCCGTCGTTCCCAGCCATCGCCCGCGAGTTCCAGGTGGATGTCAGCGCCGTGCAGATGAGCCTGATGAGCTTCTTCCTGGCGGTGGCGGTCTGCCAGATCGTCTATGGGCCGCTGTCGGACCGGTTCGGCCGCAAGCCGCCGCTCTATTTCGGCCTCGGCCTTTTCATTCTAGCAGGCATCGGCTGCAGCTTCGCGCCCAATGTGGAAACCCTCATCGCCTTCCGCTTCCTGCAGGGTGTCGGATCCTGCGCGGCCATGGTCATCCCTCGGGCCATCATCCGGGATCTGCATACCGGCCATGAGGCGGCCCGGCTGATGGCCACGACCATGCTGGTTTTCAGCGTCTCTCCCATCCTGGCGCCGCTCGCCGGCAGCACCCTGACGGCCTTCTTCAGCTGGCGCGCGATCTTCTGGGCCATTGCCGTGATCGGTCTTGCCGGCCTTGCCGTCGTTCTCTTCCTCCTGCCGGAGACCCACAAGCCCAATGCGGAGCGCAAAGGCATCGGACATGCCTTTTCGACATACAGAAGTCTTCTGAAGGATCGTCGCTTCCTGGGTCTCGCCTTCATCGGCGGCTTCAGCCAGGCGAGCTTCTTTGCCTATCTCGCCGGCTCATCGGTCATCTTCATCGAGCATTTCGGCCTCACGCCGTCCGCCTACAGCATGGTCTTCGCGTCCAATGCCATCGCGTTCATCGGCAGCGCGCAGTTCAACAGTTTCTTCATGCGCCGCTTCGATGCCGAGCGGGTCGTGAGAACCGCGATCTCCTGCTTTGCCGTGCTGGTGACTCTGCTGTTCGTGCTGACCGTCCTCGGCGTCGACAACGTCTATGTTCTCTGGGGGCTGCTCTTCGTCTCCTTCGGCTGCCTGGGCTATGTCATACCCTCGACGGCCGTGCTGGCACTCGAGGAGCATGGCCCGGTGGCCGGGACCGCTTCGGCGCTCATGGGCACCCTGCAGCTCAGCACGGGGGCGGTGGTGATCGTGCTCGTCAGTGCCTTCTACAACGGCACCCCGATCTCGATGGTCAGCGCCATCGTGGTCTGTGGGATCGTCGCGTTTACCTTGAGCCGTCGCATCATGAAGCCGAAGCGCGTCTATCCCTGACGAATCTCGCTCAGGATCCAGTCACGGAACGAGCGCAGGAGCGGCGTCTCCGCCTTGTGCTCCGGATAGACGAGGTAATAGGCGCCGCCGCTGACGAGGCTGTGCGGGAACAGGATCTCGAGACGACCGGAAGCCAGCTCGTCGGCGATAAGGAAGTGCGGGATGAGGGCGGCGCCAAGCCCGGCGGCGGCCGCCTGGGCCACCATGGCGAATTGCTCGAAGCGCGGGCCGCGCAGCGGATTGCCGACGCTCACGCCGACGCTGGCGAACCACTCCGCCCAGGCCGTCGGGCGGGTGCTCTGCTGGAGCAGGGTGGCACGGGTGAGATCCTGCGGGGCGCGCAGGTTCTCCCGCTCCCGATAGGCAGGGCTGCAGACCGGCACGACCTCTTCGTTCCGCAGCAATTCGCAGACTGCGCCCGGCCAATGCGGCTCACCGAAATGGATGGCCGCATCGAAGGGATCGGCTGCGAAATCGAAGGGCACGAGGCGTACGCCGAAATTCACCGTCGCCCCGGGGTGCCGGGCGAAGAAGTCCGGAATGCGCGGAATGAGCCAGCGGGTGCCGAAAGTCGGCAGGGTGGCGAGGTTCAGGACCCCGCTCGTGCCCGAGAGCGCAATGGCCTGATGGGTCGCGTCCGAGAGCTCGGACAGGGTGGTGCGGACCTGGGACGCATACATGCGCCCCACATCGGTGAGCACGACCCGTTGCCGGGAGCGGCTGAACAGGGAGACGCCGAGGGATTCCTCCAGCTGCTGGATCTGGCGCGAGACGGCGCTCTGCGTCAGGTTCAGCTCCTCGGCGGCTCTCGATACGCTGCCATGACGGGCGGTGGCCTCGAAGGCCAGAAGGTTGCCCACATTGGGCAGGAAGCCGCGACGAAACACATTCATTCCATTTGAGAATAACCTGCTGCGAAGATGTCGATTTACATTTTCCCTGTCCAGCGCGATTTTGCCGCTCAAATTCAATGGCTTTGGTCGGCCCGAACGGCTGGCCGCGCACTCTTTCGGGAAGGATGACCGTCATGGCCGGTGCTCAGGAATATGCGAAGTTCAAATGGGATGATCCGTTCCTCCTCGATGAGCTCCTCACCGACGACGAGCGCATGATCCGCGACACGGCCCGCGCCTATGCCCAGGACAAGCTCCTGCCGCGCGTGATCGAGGCCTATCGCGAGGAGAAGACCGACCGTGGCATCTTCAACGAGATGGGCGAGCTGGGCCTCCTCGGCGTGACCCTGCCGGAGGATTACGGCTGTGCAGGCGCCTCCTACGTGGCCTACGGCCTCGTGGCCCGCGAGGTGGAGCGGGTCGATTCCGGCTACCGCTCCATGATGAGCGTGCAGTCCTCCCTGGTCATGTACCCGATCTATGCCTACGGCTCCGAAGAGCAGCGCCGGAAGTACCTGCCCAAGCTCGCCTCGGGCGAGTTCGTCGGTTGTTTCGGCCTCACCGAGCCGGATGCGGGCTCCGATCCGGCCGGCATGAAGACCCGTGCCGTGAAGACCGATGGCGGCTATCGCCTGATCGGCTCCAAGATGTGGATCTCCAATTCCCCCATCGCGGACGTGTTCGTGGTCTGGGCGAAGTCCGAGGCGCACGACAATCAGATCCGGGGCTTCGTGCTGGAGAAGGGCATGAAGGGCCTTTCCGCGCCGAAGATCGGCGGCAAGCTTTCGCTCCGCGCCTCGATCACCGGCGAGATCGTCATGGACAATGTCGAGGTGGGCGAGGATGCGCTGCTCCCCAACGTGTCCGGCTTGAAGGGTCCGTTCGGCTGCCTCAACCGGGCACGCTACGGCATTTCCTGGGGCTCCCTGGGGGCCGCGGAGGATTGCTGGCACCGGGCGCGCCAATATACGCTCGACCGCAAGCAGTTCGACCGGCCGCTTGCCGCGACTCAGCTCGTGCAGAAGAAGCTCGCCGACATGATGACCGAGATCACCCTCGGTCTTCACGCCTCCCTGCGGGTCGGCCGCCTCTTCGACGAGGGCCGGGTGGCGCCTGAGATGATTTCGCTGGTCAAGCGCAACAATTGCGGCAAGGCCCTGGATATCGCCCGCCAGGCCCGCGACATGCACGGCGGAAATGGTATCCAAGAGGAATATCATGTCATGCGCCATGCGCAGAACCTGGAAACCGTGAACACCTATGAAGGCACACATGACGTGCACGCCCTTATTCTGGGCCGGGCGCAGACGGGCCTGCAGGCGTTCTTTTGAGAGAAGGCTGGTAGCTCATGTCACTTCGGATCACGTTGGCGGGATCGACCGGTTGGGTCGGCAAGGCCCTCGTGGCGGCGATCGCCGCCGCTGACGATCTCGCGCTCGTGGCGGCGGTCAGCCGCAGCGCCGCCGGCCAGGATGCGGGCGAGGCCGCCGGGCTGTCACGCCTCGGTGTTCCGGTCAGCGCCACCCTCGAGGAGGCGCTCACCGTGCCGTCCGACGTGGTGATCGACTACACCAAGCCCGGAGCCGTGAAGGCGCATGCCCTGACGGCGCTGACACAGGGGCGGCATATGGTCATCGGCACGTCCGGTCTCTCGGCCGAGGACTATGCGGAACTCGACCGGTATGCGCTCGCGGCCGAGCGTGGGGTGCTTGCGGCCGGCAACTTCTCGATCACGGCGACGCTCCTTCGCCGCTTCGCTCTGGAAGCGGCCCGCTACGTGCCGGACGTGGAGGTCATCGATTACGCGTCCGCCAAGAAGCCCGACACGCCCTCCGGCACGGCCCGGGAACTGGCGGAGCTTCTCAGCGAGGTGCGCCAGCCCGCAACGTCGAAGGCGGTCGGTGAACTGGCCGGCGTGCAGGAAACACGCGGCGGCGCGTTGGGCGCGAAGGAGCCGGTGCAGGTCCACTCCCTGCGCATGCCGTCCTTCGTCCTGTCCTGCGAGGCCGTGTTCGGGGCGGACAACGAACGGCTGGTGATCCGCCACGATGCAGGCTCCTCGGCCGCTCCCTATGTGGCCGGCACGCTTCTGGCCGCCCGTCGCGTTTCGTCCTTCATCGGATTGAAGCGCGGCCTCGATGCCGTGATGGATTGATCTCATGAAGCCGCTCGAAGGCCTCAAGGTCCTGGAGCTCGCGCGCATTCTCGCGGGCCCCTGGGTCGGTCAGCTTCTCGCCGATCTCGGTGCCGATGTGGTGAAGGTGGAGCGGCCCGGCGCCGGGGACGACACCCGCGGCTGGGGGCCGCCCTTCGTGGAGGGCGCCGAGGGCGACCACCTCTCGGCCGCCTATTTCCATTCCTGCAATCGCGGCAAGCGCTCCATCGCGGTTGATTTCGAATCCCCCGACGGGCAGGAACTCGTGCGCAAGCTCGCTTCCCAGGCGGATGTGGTGATCGAGAACTTCAAGGTCGGCGGCCTGAAGAAATACGGGCTCGACTACGAGAGCCTCAAAGCCGTCAATCCGCGCCTCGTCTATTGCTCGATCACGGGCTTCGGACAGGACGGGCCTTATGCCTCCCGGGCCGGCTACGACTTCATGATCCAGGGCCTCGGCGGCATCATGGACCTGACGGGAGACCCTGAAGGCGAGCCGCAGAAGATCGGTGTCGCCTATGTGGACATCTTCACCGGGGTTTATTCCGTGGTCGGCATCCTGGCGGCGCTGCGCAAGCGCGACGTCACGGGGCAGGGAGCGCATCTCGACATGGCGCTCCTCGACGTGCAGACGAGCGTGCTGGCCAACCAGGCCATGAACTACCTGGCGTCCGGCAAATCGCCCCGGCGCATGGGCAATGCCCATCCCAACATCGTGCCCTATCAGGTGTTTCCGGTAGCCGACGGCCATGTGATCGTGGCGGTCGGCAATGACGGCCAGTTCGGCCGCTTCGCGTCGGTGCTGGGCCAGCCCGAACTGGCGCAGGACGAGCGCTTCAGGACCAATGCGGGCCGCGTCGGCCACCGCGCCGAGCTCGTTCCCGTGCTGACCGAGCTGACGCTCAAATTTACCCGCGAGGATCTCCTGTCGGCCCTGGAACGGCAGGGCGTCCCGGCTGGGCCCATCAACACGGTGGCGGATGTCTTCGCCGACCCGCAGGTGATTGCCCGGGGCATGAGGATCGACCTGCCCTCGCAGGCCGCAAGGGGAGGGGCCATCCCGTCCGTCCGCTCGCCTATCGTGATGGATGGGCAGGCGATGGCGGCCAACCGCCCCTCGCCGCGTCTCGGCGAGCATACCGACGAGGTCCTGAGCGATCCATCCTGGATGGCTTGAGACAGGAGGGCGGTTCTACTCGGCGATGCCCTTGACCACGACCCGGTCGATGGCCTGCACGATCCGTTCGCGATCCTCGTCCGAGAACGGGCTGAGATTGTGCATCTCGAGATTGCTGAGGCCCTCGGTCGCAAGCCAGCCCAGCAGGGCGGCGTCCAGATCGTCCGAGTTCGCCTTCAGCTGATCCAACGTGTTGCTGATGACCTGGCGCACCGGGTCGAGGAGGCCGGGATTCTCGGCCGTGGCCGCCATCATGCCGGTGGCGAATTCCTGCATCTTGCCGCCGCAGCAGATGTTGAGCAGGGTCTTCGTGACCACGCGGGCTTCCAGGTTCGGCCCAGGCTCGGCCGTTCTCCTCAAGGCGTCCTTCTCCGAGGTGACCTGGTCGATCATGCGCTGGATCATGCCCTGCAACAGGGCTTCCTTCGTGGGGAAATTATACAGAAGCCCGCCCTTGCTGAGCCCGGCCTTCTCGGCAACGGCATCCAGGGTGAGCCGGCCGGCGCCGATTTCGGCGACGAGTTCCGCCGCCGCGTCGAGGATCTTCTCGCGGGAACTCTTGCGGCCTCTGGTACAGGGAAACAGCATCTACATCTCTTGTCTTGTGCGCGGACGCACTTGCAACTAAACCGTCCAGCCGGTATATAAATTCCCTCTCACGGCATGGGCGTCAAGGTAAAGTACGCTGTTGCCGCACCCACCATAGTCGTACAGGGCTCTAAGGACTGAGCCCTAACTCTCGGAAAAAGCCTATGAAACGGCGCATTGTAGTTGCTCTCGTCTTTATTCTTGCAATCGGACTTTGCGCCGGCCTGATCTGGTTCAACTTCTTCCGCGACAAGATGATCACCCAGTTCTTCGCCACCATGCAGCAGCCGCCGCAGGTGATCTCGGCCGCCAAGGTCGAGTCCAAGACCTGGACGCCGAGCATCAGCGCCATCGGAACGGCCAAGGCCGCCAACGGCGTCGAGCTGGCTTTCGAGACGGCGGGCATCGTCAGCGAGATCAAGTTCAAGGCGAACCAGAACGTTCGCCAGGGCGAGGTCCTCGTCCAGCTCGACGACTCGGTCGAACGTGCGGACATCCAGGATGTTCAGGCGAACGTCAAGACCGCCGAGAGCAGCTTCGAGCGCGCCAAGACGCTCTCGACCCGCGGCTACGGTACGGAAGCCAATCTCGATCAGGCCAGCGCCCTGCTCGCAGCGGCGCGCTCCCGCCTCGCACGCCTGCAGGCGACCATCGAGCAGAAAGCCCTGAAGGCGCCGTTCTCGGGCGTGATCGGCATTCCGCGGGTCGATGTCGGACAGTATCTGCAGCCGGGAACGGTGATTGCGAGCTTCCAGGACCTGTCGTCCATGAAGGTCGATTTCACGGTGCCGGAGCAGCGTGCCAGCGAGGTCAGGCTCGGTCAGGAGATCCATCTCGGCACCACCGAGGGTAACTTGCCGTTCAAGGGCCACGTCATCGGCAAGGATCCGCGCGTCGACCCCAAGACCCGGCTCGTCTCGGTCCAGGCCCTGGTCGAGGACAACAAGGACGGGACCATCCTTCCCGGTCAGTTCCTCCATGTGGAGGTGGTCCTGCCGGCGCAGCCCAATGTCATGACCGTGCCTCAGACGGCGGTGATCGCCAGCCTCTACGGCGATTACGTCTACACGATCGACGAGGAGCAGAAGGACGGCAAGCCGGTCCTGATCGCCAAGCAGGTCTTCGTGAAGACCGGCCGCCGCCGCGGCGGCGCTCTCGAGATCGTCTCCGGCGTCAATCCGGGCCAGCAGGTGGTCGCCTCCGGGCAGAACAAGCTGCAGTCCGGTGCGGCGGTCAAGATCGACAACACCATTGATGTGACGAAGCTCGACGCGTCGAAGCTCGCGAGCGGGCAATAGGCATAAGCCATGAGTTTCACCGAACTTTTCATCCGCCGCCCCGTCCTGTCGATGGTGGTGAGCCTCCTGATCCTGCTGCTCGGCGCGCAGGGCCTGATGAGCCTTCAGGTGCGTCAGTATCCTGAGGTCGAGGAAACCACGATCACGATCACGACGACCTATACGGGCGCCAGTGCCGACCTGATCCAGGGCTTCATCAGCACGCCCATCGCCAAGTCCGTGTCCAGCGCGGAAGGCGTGGATTACGTGACGACGCAGAGCCGCCTCGGCATCAGCACGGTGTCGGTGCGCATGCGCCTGAACACGGATCCGAACGCGGCCCTCACCGAAGTCACCGCGAAGGTGCAGCAGGTGCGCGCGCAGCTTCCCTCGGAGGCCGAGGATCCGGTGATCATGAAGGGCACGGGCCAGAGCTTCGCCCTCATGTATCTCACCTTCGGCAGCACGGAGATGAATCCGGAGCAGGTCTCCGAATTCCTCACCCGCGTGGTGCAGCCGCGCTTCGCGACGCTCGACGGCGTCGGCAATGCCGAAATCCTCGGCGGGCGCGACTTCTCCATGCGCGTCTGGCTCGATCCCGTGCGCCTGGCGGCTCGCGGCGTCACGGCGGGCGACGTCGTTCAGGCGATCAACGCCAACAACTTCCTCGCGGCGCCCGGCAAGACGCAGAGCGAGTACGTGGCCTATAGGCTCGACATGCAGACCACGCTGCAGACGCCTGAGACCTTCGGCATGCTGCCGATCCGCTCGGCGGGCGATCAGGTCGTGCGCCTGCGCGACGTGGCGGATGTGGAGCTTGGACCCAAGAGCACGGACACCATCGTCAGCTTCAACGGCAGCCAGGGCACCTTCATCGGCATCACGCCGACGCCCTCGGCCAATCCGCTGACCGTGGCGGCCGAAGTCACGAAGGCCATCGACGAGATCCGCCCGACTCTGCCGAAAGGCATGAGCGTCGAGATCGTCTACGACGCGTCGAACTTCATCTCGGCCTCCATCGAGGAGGTGTTCAAGACCATCGGTGAGGCGGCCCTCATCGTCGTGGTGGTGATCCTGCTCTTCCTGGGCTCCTTCCGCTCGGTGCTGATCCCCATCGTGACGATTCCGCTCTCGCTCGTCGGCGTGTGTTTCTTCCTCTATGCGCTGGGCTATTCGATCAACCTCCTGACCCTGCTGGCGATGGTGCTCGCCATCGGTCTCGTGGTCGACGACGCCATCGTGGTGCTGGAGAACATCCATCGCCACATCGAGGAGGGGCTCAAGCCCGTCGAGGCCGCCATCGTGGGCATGAAGGAGATCTTCCTTCCCATCGTGTCCATGACGATCACGCTGGCCGCCGTGTATGCGCCGATCGGGTTCACGCAAGGGTTGACCGGCTCGCTCTTCCGCGAGTTCGCTTTCACGCTCGCAGGCGCGGTGATCATCTCGGGCATCATCGCGGTGACGCTCTCGCCCATGATGTCCTCGAAGCTGCTGAAGGCGCATGGTGGGCAGGGACGGTTCGCCGCCTTCGTGGACCGCACCTTCACCAAGCTCGAGAACTGGTATGGGCGGCGCCTGAAAGGCTCGCTGGATTACCGCGGCGTGACGCTGGTCATCGTCGCCGTCCTGCTCGGCACCACGGCGTTCCTTTTCACCAAGACGTCCTCCGAGCTCGCGCCGGAAGAGGATCAGGGCGCCTATCTCGGCATCGTCAACGTGCCGAAATACGCCACGGCCGAATACACCCAGGCCTTCTCCAAGCAGTTCACGAATGCGGGCGAGAAGATCCCAGAGATCGAGGACAGCTTCCTCATCGTCGGCATCGACGGTGGCGGCGGCGGCTTCTTCGGCTTCAAGCTGAAGGAGTGGAGCGAGCGCGCGAAGAAGGGCGCCGTGACCAAGCAGGAGATCCAGAATCTTCTGAACGAGAACGCGGGCGTGCAGGCCTTCGCCTTTGCGCCTCCGTCACTCCCTGGTGGCGGCGACGGCCTCCCGGTCCAGTACGTGCTGCGGACCATCGGCGACTCGTCCCAGGCCTACGAGGTGGCCGAGCAGATTCGCCAGCGCGCGATGAAGTCCGGCAAGTTCATCGTGGTTCAGAACTCCATCTCCTACGAGACGCCGCGCGCCCGCATCACGGTCGACCGCGACCGGGCCGCCGCCCTGGGCGTGCCGGTCTCGGAGATCGGCAACACGCTCGGCGCCCTGGTGGGCGGCGCGCCGATCTCGAAGTTCGACCGCGACAGCCGCAGCTACGACGTGGTCAGCCAGGTCCGGCAGCAGGACCGCCTGAATCCGGAACGCCTGGCCGAGTACTATGTCCGCGCCTCCGACGGGTCCATGGTTCCGCTCTCGGCGCTCGTGAGCATCAAGACGGACGCGGCCCCGGCCGTCATCGAGCAGTTCAACCAGCTCAACTCGGCGACCGTCTCGGCGCTGCCGCTGCCCGGCGTGACCACGTCGGAAGGCCTGGCGACGCTGCGTGCGATCGGCAAGGAAGTCATGCCTCAGGGCTTCTACGAGGATTATGCCGGCCAGTCGCGCCTGGAGATCCAGGAGGGAAGCTCGATCTTCCTCGCCTTCGGTCTCGCGGTCATCGTGATCTATCTGGTGCTGGCGGCGCAGTTCGAGAGCTTCCGCGATCCGTTCATCATCATGATGTCGGTGCCGCTCTCCATGTTCGGCGCCATGATCTTCCTGAATCTCGGGCTCGCGACGCTGAACATCTACACGCAGGTCGGGCTGATCACCCTCGTGGGTCTGATCACCAAGCACGGCATCCTGATGGTGGAGTTCGCCAACGACCTGAAGGCTAAGCACGGCGTCAACAAGCGTGAGGCCATCGAGGAGGCTGCTCGCGTGCGTCTTCGTCCGATCCTCATGACCACGGCCGCCATGGTGCTCGGCGTCGCGCCGCTGCTCTATGCCAACGGCGCGGGTGCGGCGGCCCGCTTCTCCATGGGTCTCGTGATCGCCTCGGGCATGTCGATCGGCACGATCTTCACGCTCTTCGTGGTGCCGATGTTCTACACCTTCATCTCGAAGGAGACGGTGCGGGCCGGCCGGGCCGAGGACACGCATCCCCATCGCCAGGCCCTCGCGGCCGAGTGAGGCATCCGCTCATCGAAACAAGGAAAAGGCCGGGCAATGCCCGGCCTTTTAAGTTTCTAGAGCCGTTTCCACTTGCGTGGAATCGTCTCTCTTCTTTGCTGGGTCGCATTTTTTGACGGCGAACCGGATCCACTTCGCCGAAAAATGCTCTAGAGCCCGAGAGGCAGGATCCCGATATCGATCCTGCCCCATTCTTAGAAATCAGTGGGCGATCTCGCCCTCGACTTCCATGAAGGGGGAGACGGACTTGAAGCCTGCCTGCTCGGCGGCCTTCTTCACGGCCTCTGCAACCTCCGTCGAGTGAACTTCGATGGTCTCGCCCGTCTTGGAATCGACGAACATGATCTTCATCGCGTTCACGTCCGGCTGGCCGTGGGAGATCACATAGGAGTTCTGGGTCGCCAGACGATGGACGAGACCGGCATCGCGCAGGAAGTCGAGTGCGCGATAGATCGTGACCGGGGCCAGGCGCTTCTTCTCGCTGCTGAGACGGTCGACGAGATCGTAAGCTCCGACGGGGCCGCCGCTCTGGACCAGCTCGCGATAGACGCGCTCGCGAATCGGCGTGAGCCTGAGGTTGTTCTGGCGGCACAGATCGTCTGCACGACGGAGGAGGTTGTCCTCTTCTTCTTTCCTGAGGGCCTTGGTGCTCATGAGCCACACTCCTGTTATTACGGAACCTACATATTCATATAGGGAAAATGTGTGGCTGACAATGTGCTATCGTTACTGAAGACGCTTGCACCTGTGCATATTCCGCAAAGGAAATTGGCGTTTCCACAAAAACACGGCTTATTACAGGGAATATTAAATAATATAACAATATATAATAGGTCGATGTTCCTGAGGAAAAGCTTTACTTTGCACAGGTCTCGCACAGACCACGGATCTCGACCGTCACCTTCTTGGTGCAGAACGCATGGTCGTCGCCCCAATGGGACAGGCGCTCGCTGATATGCGGGTCCGTGAATTCCTTGACGAGACCGCAGCTCTCGCAGATCGCGAAGGCCGCCATTTCGTGTTCGTGATGAGGGTGCTTGCAGGCCACATAGGCGTTGAGGCTCTCGAGCCGGTGGGCGAGGCCCTTCTCGATCAGCTTGTCGAGGGACCGGTACACGGTCGGCGGCGTGACGGCGCCCTTGGCCCGCATCCTGTCGAGAACTTCATAGGCCGAGAGCGGGTTCTCGGCGGAGCACAGAATCCGGTGCACCCGCTTCTGGGTGTCGTTCAGGTCCTCGATGCCGTGGTGGTGATGCGTGGAAGCCATCTTGAAATCGTCTGATCCGCATGGGCGATGACCCTATACGTCATGATTGCGGAGGCGATTTCAAGGGAATTGGACAGGAGACCGGCAGGGCCGGTCCCCTGTTCCAGACAGACTATAAATCGACCCAGGCGGCCTTGCGCTGCGACGAGCGCACGGCCGCCTCGATGAAGCGCACGCCGCGCACGCCGTGCTCCACGGTCGGCACCTGGAGAGAGAAGGGGCTGGGCTCGCGGTTCTCCATCCGCGCGGCGATCTGCTCGGCCACGTCCGTGTAGAGCTGCGCGAAGCCTTCGAGATAGCCTTCCGGATGCCCGCCCGGAATGCGCGAGGCTGCGCGGGAGACGTCGTCGGCGCCATAGCCGTTGCGGCGGATGGTGCGCGGCGGCTCGCCCAGGGGCGAGAAGACGAGATAGTTGGGGTTCTCCTGATGCCATTCGAGCCCGGCCTTCTCGCCATAGATGCGGATCTTCAGGCCGTTCTCGAGCCCGGCCGCCACCTGGCTGCACCAGAGCATGCCTTTGGCGCCCGATGCGAAGCGCAGCATCATGTGCGCGTTGTCGTCGAGCCTGCGGCCCTCCACGAAGGTGTGCAGCTCCGCCGACAGAGACGTGACCTCGTCGCCCGCGATGAACTCGGCGAGGTTGAAGGCATGGGTGCCGATATCGCCGACGGCGCCGGCAGGACCCGAGCGGGCTGGATCCGTGCGCCATTCCGCCTGCTTGCTGCCGGTCTCCTCCATGCGGGTGGCGAGCCAGTCCTGCGCGTATTCCACCTGCACCACGCGGATCGCCCCGAGCTCGCCGGCCTGCACCATGGCGCGGGCCTGCCGCACGAGCGGATAGCCTGTGTAGTTGTGCGTGACCGCGAAGACGAGACCGGATTCGCGCGCGAGTTTCGCGAGCTGGTCCGCCTCCCGCCGCGTGGTCGTGAGTGGCTTGTCGCAGATCACGTGGATGCCGGCCTTGAGGAAGGCGCGCGCAGCCGCCGCGTGGGCGTGGTTCGGCGTCACGATGGCGACCGCGTCGATGCCGTCCTTCAGGCGCCGTTCGCGGCGGGCCATCTCGTTGAAATCGCCATAGATGCGATCCGGCTTCAGGAGCAGGTCCTCGCCGGAGGCCCTAGCCCGCTCCGGATCGGACGAGAGGGCGCCCGCCACCAGTTCCCAGCGGTCGTCGAGGCGGGCGGCGATGCGGTGCACGGCGCCGATGAAGGCGCCGCGCCCGCCGCCGACCATGCCCAGGCGCAAGCGGCGGTTCAGCTTCTGATCCGGTGATCCTGCAATCGTCATGTGTGCCCCCTTTATGCTTAGCCGGCGTCGATGCCGAGCATCCGACGGTTCGCCGCCTCATCCGTTCCGCCGGCGGCGAAATCGTCGAAGGCCTTTTCCGTCACGCGGATGATGTGCGCCTTGATGAACTCGGCGCCTTCGCGCGCGCCGTCTTCCGGATGCTTCAGGGCGCATTCCCATTCCAGCACGGCCCAGGAATCGTAGTCGTACTGCGCGAGCTTGGAGAAGATGGCGTTGAAATCCACCTGCCCGTCGCCGAGCGAGCGGAAGCGGCCCGCGCGGTTGATCCAGCTCTCGTAGCCGCCATAGACGCCGACCCGTCCGGATGGGTTGAACTCCGCGTCCTTGGCGTGGAACGCCTTGATGCGCTCATGGTAGAGATCGATGAAGGCGACGTAATCGAGCTGCTGCAGCAGGAAATGGCTCGGGTCGTAATTGATGCAGGCGCGCCGATGCTCGCCGACCGCGTCGACGAAACGCTCGAAGGTGGCGCCGTCGTGAATGTCCTCGCCCGGATGAATCTCGTAGCAGACGTCGCAGCCTGCATCCTCGTACGCGTCGAGGATCGGCTTCCACCGGCGGCCCAGCTCCTCGAAGGCGGTCTCGACGAGACCGGCGGGGCGCTGCGGCCAGGGATACATGAAGGGCCAAGCCAGTGCGCCGGAGAAGGTGACGCTGGCATTCAGGCCTAGACGCTTCGAGGCCTTCGCCGCCATGAGCATCTGATTCACCGCCCATTCCTGCCGGGCCTTCGGATTGCCGCGCACCTCAGGGGCCGCAAATCCATCGAAAGCCTCGTCATAGGCCGGATGAACCGCGACGAGCTGGCCCTGCAGGTGGGTGGAGAGTTCCGTGATCTCCATGCCGTGCGAGCGCACGACACCGGCGATCTCGTCGCAATAGGCATCCGATTCCGCGGCCTTCTTGAGATCGATGAGGCGCGGATCCCAGGTGGGAATCTGAACGCCCTTGTAGCCGAGGGAGGCTGCCCAACGGCAGATCGCGTCGAGCGAGTTGAACGGAGCCTCGTCGCCTGCGAACTGTGCAAGGAAGAGGCCGGGGCCCTTCATGGTCTTCATGGGTGAACTCCCGAGGTGGCGTGAAAGAAATGGGTGGTGGAGGAGGTAGTCGCCTCAGCCTGGCTCACACGGCTCTCCTCCCCCACAAGCCTCGGGCTTGCCCGAGACTTGTATTTGTCTGCCGCAAGTCGGGAACACCCGACTTGCGGTGGGGAGGAGTTGGAGGTGGGGGTGTCAACGCCACGTTCTGAAATCCTGGCGCTCACACCCCCACCCTCAATCCCTCCCCACAAGGGGGAGGGAAGGGGGCACGTCATTAGAACGGCGAGTTCGGGAAGTAGTGGTCCTTGGCGTTGTCCTTCGTGATCAGCTGGGCGTTGAGCACGTAGGTTCCGCGCATGGGGGCGTTGCTGTAGAAGTGCGCTGCCGTGACGCCCATGGCGGTGGAGATCATGGACGGCGGATAGGAGACGTCGGCCGGGATCATCTTGTCGCCGTCCATCACCTTCTTGATCATGTCCTTCATGCCGGCGCCGCCGAGGACGAACTTGATGTCCTCGCGCTTGGCCTGACGGATGGCTTCCATGATGCCCAGCGCCATGTCGTCGTCCGAGGCCCAGACCGCGTCGATCTTCGGGTGCTTGGACAGGAAGTCCTGCATCACCTTGAAGGCATCGTCCCGGTTCCAGTTGGCGTATTGCTTGTCGATCACCTTCACGCCCGAGCCTTCGAGTGCCTTCTCGAAGTTCGACACGCGCTCCTCGTCGATCACCGTCGGGATGCCGCGGAAGACCACGACATTGCCCTGCTTCAGGTTGTCGACGAAGTACTTGCCGGCCACACGGCCGAATTCCGGATTGTTGCCGGCGACGTAGATGTCCTGGATCGACGGATCCTTGAGGCCGCGATCGACCACGGTGACGAAGGTGCCGCGCTTCTTGATCTCGCGGACGGGGTTCGTCAACTCGTCGGAGTTGAAGGGCAGCACCACCAGCGCATCGACCTTCTGCGAGGTCAGGTCGTCGAGGGCATTCGCCTGCGATGCGCCGTCCGGGGAGGTCTTCACGATGACCTTGAGGCCCGGATAGCCCTTCTCGAGCAGCTTGGCGGTCTCCTGGGCGTGATAGACGACGCCGCCGGTCCAGCCATGGGTCGCGGCCGGGATCGAGACGCCGATCGTCACGTTCTTCTGCTGGGCCATCGCGCCGGTGGCGGCGCCGGCCATAAGGCCCGCCGCCATGGCGATCTTCAGTACCGTTGCTTTCATCTCATTCCTCCCTGGAGAGTTGATTCTAAGCCCTTTGTCCCTTGTCCGGTGGGCTTAAGCCCGGTTTCATCGCCCGCGGTGGACTGACCGCTGCACGAGCATGGCGATAATGATGATGGCGCCCTGAACCGCGCCCACGAGAAACTCGGAGACGAAGTTCGACAGCACCATGATGTTGGCGACGAGTTCGAGGATCACGGCGCCGACGACGGTGCCCCACACGCGGCCGACGCCGCCCTTGAGCGCGGTGCCGCCGATGACCACGGCCGTGATGGCCTGCAACTCCCACAGGAGGCCCGTGGTCGGCGTGGCAGAGCCGAGGCGCGGCACGTAGACCAGCACGGCGATGCCGACGCAGATCCCCTGGATCACGTAGGTGAGCGTGCGCACGCGCCAGATCGGCACGCCCGAATAGCGCGCCACATCCTCGTTTGAGCCGAGCGCCACCACATGCCGGCCGAAGGAGGTGCGGTAGAGGATCAGCGCACCGATGGCGGCCACCACGAGAAACGCGATGATCGGAATCGGAACGCCGAGAATGCTGTCGAAATAGACCGGCCGGTAGAGCTCGCGCAGATCGTAGTTGCGCATGGTGATGGTGCCGCCCGCCGCCAGCCAGATCACGAGAGAGCGATAGATCCCCATCGTGCCGAGCGTCACGATGAAGGGCTCGATTCGCCCGAAGGTGACGATGAGGCCGTTCGCGAGGCCGCAGGCCGCGCTCAAGGCAATGGCGGCCAGCATGCCGAGCGCGAGCGTCCCCACGTCCCCGCCGCCGAGATTGTTGAGTGTCAGGATCATGACGCCTGCCGTGAGCGCCGCCATGGAGCCGACCGAGAGGTCGAGCCCGCCGCCGGCGATCACGAACGTGGCGCCGACCGCGATGATGGCGATGAAGGCCGAGCGCGTCACCACGTTGAGCAGGTTCGACGCGGTGAGGAAATCCGGATTGATCAGCGCGCCCGCGATGATGAGAACGATCAGCGCGATGAAGGGCGAAAGAGCCCGCATGTCGAGATTGAGCCGGCGCTTTTCGGCGGTGGAGCGAAGCACGGTTTCCGTCATGCGTGGCCTGCGGCGATTTCCGCCGCCCTTTCTTCATGGACGCCGGTGGCGAGATAAACGATGGAATCCTCGGACAGG
Source organism: Microvirga calopogonii (assembly GCF_003347665.1). Lineage (GTDB taxonomy): Bacteria > Pseudomonadota > Alphaproteobacteria > Rhizobiales > Beijerinckiaceae > Microvirga > Microvirga calopogonii. Next base: position 340,735 of record NZ_QDGA01000001.1, on the reverse strand, counting down.
TCGGCTTGAGCGACTTCGCCCGCGACGCGTCCGTTGCGCATCACCACGACCCGGTGGCAGAGGCCGATCAGCTCCTGCATCTCGGACGAGATGACGACGACGGCGCGGCCTTCGGCGGCGAGCGAGGCGATGAAGCGGTAGATCTGCTCCTTGGTGCCGATATCGACGCCGCGCGTCGGCTCGTCGATGACGACGATGCGCGGCTCGACCAGCATCATCTTGGCGAGCAGCAGCTTCTGCTGGTTGCCGCCGGAGAGCTGTCCGGCGAGAAGATCGCGGCGCCGGGTGCGGATGTCGAAATCCTTGATCGCCTTGTCGAGCGCCTGCTCTTCGCCGCCCCCGTCGAGGAAGGAGCCTCGGCTGAACTTCTCCAGGGCCGCCAGGGTCAGGTTGACGCGAAGGTTCTGCTGCAGCAGCAGGCCTTTGCCCTTCCGGTCCTCGGAGAGATAGACGATACCTGCCGCCATTGCCTCGCGGGCGTCGCGGAAATGAACCGGCCTGCCGTCGAGGGTGACCGTGCCGTGCCCCGGACGAAGGCCGACAAGAGCTTCGAACAGTTCGGTGCGACCGGCGCCGATCAGGCCTCCGAAGCCGAGAATCTCACCCCGATGGAGCGTGAAGGAGGCATTCTCCACATAGCCGGGCACGGCCATGTCGCGGACGCTCAGAAGGGGTTGGTCGGAGGCGGTCGTGGGCTTTTCCGGATAGAGCTTGGACATGTCGCGGCCGACCATGAGGCGCGCCATCTCGAGAGGCTCCAGGCCTTCGATGTCCCGGGTCGCCACGTGGCGTCCGTCGCGCAGCACGGTGACCCGGTCGGCGATCGCCTTCACCTCGTTCAGACGGTGGGAGATGTAGAGCACCGCCACGCCCTGGGAGCGCAGTTTGCGGATGATCTCGAACAGGCTCTCGGCCTCGATGGGCGTGAGCACTGCGGTCGGCTCGTCGAAGGCGACCACCTTGTGCGGCACCAGCAAAGCGCGGGCGATCTGCACCAGCTGCCGATCGGCGATGGACAGGCGGCCGACCTCCCGGTCGGGATCGATCCTGGTGCCGAGTTCGTGCAGGATCTTTCTCGTCTGCTCGCGCATCGCCTTGTCGTCGACGAAGCCGAAGCGCTTGATCTCGCGGCCGAGGAAGAGGTTCTGCGCCACCGTCAGGTCGGGCGCGAGGAGAATTTCCTGATGCACGAGAACGATGCCGTGGCTCTCCGCATCCACCGGCCCCGAGAAGGTGATGGGCTGGCCGTTCAGGTGCAGGCTGCCCTTCGTGGGCGCGATATGGCCGGAGAGAATCCGCATCAGGGTCGATTTGCCGGCCCCGTTCTCGCCGATGACCGCATGAACCTCGCCGGGCTTCAGGTCCAGCGAAATACCACTCAGGACCTCGATGGGTCCGAAGGATTTGGAGATGTTCTCTGCGCGAAGAACGGATTCCATAAACGGCTCCAGATGAGCGGCATCGCTCGCTTCCACATGGGAAGACGATCATCGAACGGCTTTGCGGTGGAGATCAGCTGGACGGCGCGTGAGCTGGCATTCGTTTCCTCCTGGATTATCGGCCTTGTCCTCTGCCGGGACAATTGACGATCTAGGGTTATCGCAGGGCTCGACAACGGCCCCATGTAATCGATTACATGAAACTTTACCGAAACGCCGGGTTCTGTCAAACAGAACCATGGTAGGGGGAGGTCTATGGACGATATTGGGCACAAGGACAGGCCGGAGCGTGAGGGCATCTCGGCCCGCGCAGCGCGGATCCAGGATGTCGCCAAGCTCGCCGACGTCTCGACCGCAACGGTCAGCCGGGCCCTTGCGACCCCGGAGCGGGTCTCGCCGGAGGCTCGTGCGCGGGTGCTGGAGGCCATCGCCAAGACGGGCTACGTGCCCAATCCCGCCGCGCGCACCTTGCGCTCGCAGAAGACCTACATGGTCCTGGTCGTTCTGCCGGACCTTGCCAACACGTTCTTCTCCAAGATCCTGCGCGGCATCGAGGAGACCCTTTTCGAGGCCGGATACGGCATGATCATCAGCGATCTCGACGGCTCTCCCGAGAAGGAGGCGCATTTCGCCGCCTTCACTGCGGCGGGCCGTGTGGATGGCGCCATTCTCCTGAACGGCCATCTGTTCGGGCAGACCCGCGAAGGGGAGGGACATCCGGCCCGGATCACGATCCCGCTCGTGGCGCTGTGCGAGAGCATTCCCGGTGCCGACATTCCGCAGATCGAGATCGACAACCGCGCTGCGGCGTCCCGGATGACCCAGCATCTGGCCTCCATGGGCCATCGCAAGATTGCCTATGTGAGCGGGCCTGCCAGCAACATTCTCGAGCGCGAACGCTTCCTGGGCTTCAAGGACGGCCTGACGGCCTCCGGTCTCCCGTTCGATCCGGGTCTCGTCATTCCGGGGGATTACACCATCGAGACGGGGGTGATGGCAGGACAGGATATCGTGGCGCGCGCGGACCGCCCCACGGCCGTGTTCTGCACCAGCGACGAGATGGCCATCGGTTTGATGCGCACCCTCTTTTCCGCCGGGCTTCGCGTTCCCGAGGACATTTCCGTGGCCGGGTTCGACGATATCGAATTCGCCGCCGTGGCCGAACCGTCGCTGACCACGATCCGTCAGCCGCGGCGGGAACTGGGGCAGGCTGCGGCATCGGCCCTGATCGATCTGCTGCAAGGGCGGCCGTCGCCCAAGCGGATCCGGTTGGAGACGGAACTGGTAATCCGGGACAGCGTGGCGCCGCTTTAGCGCATCGTGCGAAAAGTGGATCCGGTTTTTCGCGAAGAACGACGCGCTTTTCTAGCAAGAGAGCAGCCGGTCAGAAGATCGAGACGGCACCCACGAACAGCACGAGCACGAGACCGATGAACCCGACGAAGGCATAAAGGGCTTTCCGGGAATCCTGATGGGCATAGCTGTCCTTGTCGGCGCCTTCCTTCCAGCGCGCGGACGATTCCTGATGACGGGCGCGATCGACCTGCTCCGGCGTCGGCGGCGTGCCGGCCGCCTCGTCGTCGGTACCGAGCGGGGAGAGGCCGGGATCGAACACCTGGGTCTTGTCCCCCGTACGGCCGCTGTCGATGTCCCCTTTCAGCTGCGCCGTGGTCGAACCCTCGGTCAGGGGCGGCGCGTCCATCGGCTTGACCGTGCGCGTCGGAGGAATGTCGGCATGATGATTGTCTGAACGGGTGGACATCGTACTCTCCCGGGCTCCGTTGGAGGGGAAACCATTGGGATTTCGGGATGTTCCTGTGCCTCTCGGGGCCGCGGTCGCGGGTTCCAGGCAAGAAAAAAGGCCGTTGTTGCCAACGGCCCGAAGTTTAGGGAGGAAACGCCCAAGAAGGGCAGCAACGCTGCGACGCCAATCGCCGTGTTGCACTGCAAGAAGTAAGAGCTCGGCAGGCCGGTTTCAAGACCAAAAGGTCAGCATCGTTGCCCAATTTTTCGCCGCCCTCAAACGCACTGTTTTCAGGGATAATTGGACTTGGATGGGATCGCTGAGGTCAAAATGCAGGCAAATGTGATTTCGGAAGGTCCAAGATGCCCAAGCTGAATGCTGTTCTTGAGACGGCCCTCTATGTCGACGACCTGTCCCGCGCCCGAGCCTTCTATGAGGAATCCCTCGACCTGAGGGTGCTTTTCGGCAACCAGCGCATGTGCGCCTTCGATGTGGGCGGCAAGAGCGTGCTGCTGCTCTTCCTGCGCGGTGCGTCGAGGGAGGACATGCCCACGCCTGGCGGGACGATCCCAGGTCATGACGGGCAGGGGCCGCTGCATATCGGCTTCGCGGTTTCAGCCGATGATCTGGCGGCATGGGAAAGCCGGCTCCAGGAGCGCGGCATACCCATCGAGAGCAGGACGACCTGGTCCCGTGGCGGGACCAGCGTCTATTTCCGGGATCCCGACGGCCATCTTCTGGAACTGGCGACGCCGGGCCTCTGGGAGACCTATTAACCTGCCTCAGGTCACGACGCTCGGCTCGTTGCGGCCGGTGCGGGTCGCGATCTCGGCGATGTCGTTGGCTGCCTGAACGACGGGGGCCAGAACCTCGGCCGTCGACAGGTCGTGCCGGTCGGCATTCGGCTCGAAGCGCTCGAGATAGACGCGCAGGGTCGCACCCGAGGTGCCGGTGCCCGACAGGCGGAACACGGCGCGGGCATCCTCCGCGAAGAGAATGCGGATGCCCTGCTTCGGCGTCACCGACTTGTCGACCGGGTCCGTATAGGCGAAGTCATCGCAGGATTGGACCGTGAGGCCGCCGAAGCGCTGACCGGGCAGGGTGGGCAGCTTCGCCCTCAAGGCATCCATCAGCGCGTTGGCCGGTGCCGTCTCAAGCTCCTCGTAATCGTGGCGCGTGTAGTAGTCGCGCCCGAACGTGGCCCAGTGCTCGCGCACGATCTGGTCCGCCGGCTTCCGGGTGACGGCCAGGATGTTGAGCCAGAGCAGCACGGCCCAGAGGCCATCCTTCTCGCGGATGTGGTTCGAGCCCGTGCCCGCGCTCTCCTCGCCGCACAGGGTGATGAGGCCCGCATCCAGAAGATTGGCGAAGAACTTCCAACCTGTCGGCGTCTCGAAGCAGTTGATGCCGAGCTTCGCGGCGACCCGGTCGGCCGCGCGGCTCGTCGGCATGGAGCGGGCCACGCCGGCAAGGCCGTTGGCATAGCCGGGAGCCAGATGGGCATGGCTCGTGAGGATGGCGAGGCTGTCGCTCGGGGTCACGAAGAGGCCCTTCGCCACGATCATGTTGCGGTCGCCGTCGCCGTCCGAGGCCGCGCCGAAATCGGGGGCATCCGGCCCGTACATTAGCTCCATGAGGTCATGGGCGTGGACCGGATTCGGATCGGGATGGTGGCCGCCGAAATCGGGCTTCGGCTCCCCGTTCACCACCGTGCCGGCCGGTGCGCCGAGGCGGCCTTCGAGAATGGCTTTCGCATAGGGACCCGTGATGGCGCTGAGCGCATCGAAGCGCATGCGAAAGCCTGAGCGGAACAGCTCGGCGATGGTCTCGAAATCGATCAGCCGCTCCATCAGCTCCGCGTAATCGGCGACCGGATCGATCACGTCGACCGTCATGGCGGCGACCTTGCTCTGTCCGATCGTGCCGAGGTCAATGTCGGGCGTGTCGACAATGCTGTATTCGGTGATTGCGCTCGCCTTGCGGAACACGGCCTCCGTGAAGGATTCCGGCGCGGGTCCGCCGTGGGACATGTTGAACTTGATGCCGAAATCGCCATCCGGCCCGCCCGGATTGTGGCTGGCCGAGAGCACGAGTCCGCCGATGGCCTTGTGCTTGCGGATCACGCAGGAGGCGGCCGGTGTCGACAACAGGCCCTTCTGTCCGACGAGAACGCGGCCGAAGCCGTTCGCCGCCGCCATCTTGATCGCTGTCTGAACGACGGATTCGTTGAAGAAGCGCCCGTCGCCGCCGATGACCAGCGTCGAACCGTCCTTGTTCTCGACGGTGTCGAAGATCGACTGGATGAAGTTCTCCACATACCGGGGCTGCTGGAAGACAGTGACCTTCTTGCGCAGGCCGGACGTGCCGGGACGCTGGTCGGAAAACGGTGTCGTCGGAATGCGGGTGGTCACCATCGGTGCAGATCACTTCCTTGAGGTGGCCCTGATAGGGCCAGTTCTCGAAATCCTTTGCCGATCCCAAAGGGGATCACGGACCATTTTAGGGTCAATCAGGGCAGATGCCACTGCCAAGATGAAGGCAGGATGAAAGCACTCGCAATCGATTGGAAGAATTTACCGCAATCTCCGGCACGTCCTGTCAACAGGAACATGCCGGAGATCGGCTAGGGGGTAACGTCAGGGATTGTTGCCGCCGGACGGTTGCTTGGGTGCCTTGCCGGCCTGGGCAGGATCCGTACCCTCGGGAGCGTCACAGACTGGCTTGACCTCCTCCGGATTGGACACGGCCGTGTTCACGGGTTCCCGCGCCGGCTCCCTCTGCGGGGGAGGTCCGGCGACGGCCGACCCACCCATATAGGAGGGGGGATCACTGGCCGGGAAGGAATATTCCGAGCCGGCATCGACGAGTTCGTCTTCTTCTTTTTTCACGCCCATAGGTTATCTCCTGTCTTCGGGAAGCTTTGCGTGTTCAAGAGGAGAATGCAGGCGGTGCCGCCATGTTCAGGCGGGACGGTAAAAAACTGGACCGGTCTCGTTCCAGCCTCAACTTAGGTCGGCCTTGGTGGCCCTGAAGGGCCACGCTATCTCCCGCCGGACGAATGAACCCTGAAATGGGACAGGCCCTCGGGAGAACGCCATGAATCCGACCCGCCGCAACCTCATCAAGACCCTGGCCGCCGGATCCGCCGCCGCGACCCTGGCGTCCTGGCCGAGCTTCGCGCAATCCGCTTACCCCACAAGGCCGGTGCGGGTGATCGTGCCCTATGCTGCCGGCGGCGGAACGGATTTCTTCGCCCGCCTCGTCTTCGGCGCCATGGGCGAGCAGCTCGGCCAGCAATTCGTTATCGAGAACAAGCCCGGCGCCGGCACCAATATCGGGGCCGACACGGTGGCGCGCGCTGAGCCCGACGGTTACACGCTGCTCCTGGGCGACACCGCGACCTTCTCGACGAACCGCACCCTTTACCGGAAGCTGTCCTTCGATCCCTACAAGGATTTCACCCCGATTTCCCTGACCGGGCGCTTTGCCCTGGTGCTTCTCGTCAACACGAACAAGTTGCCGGTGAAATCGGTCCAGGAACTCGTGGCCGAGGCGAAGAAGAATCCCGGCCGCATCAACTACGCGACGCCGGGACTGGGCAGTCCGTTCCACCTCGCCACGGAGCTGCTCGGTCAAGGGGCCGGGATCAAGCTCACCCATGTGCCGTACCGGGGCGCCGCGCCCGCCGTGCAGGATCTGGTGGCCGGGCAGGTGGACATGATGTTCATCGATTTCGCCACCGCGCGCTCGCAGCTCTCCGGCCCGATCAAGGCGATCGCGGTCGCATCGCCGAAGGAATTCGCAGGCCTGCCCGGCGTGCCGCCCGTGGCGGCCGATCAACCGGAGTTCGAGGCCTGGGCCTGGCAGGGTTTTGTCGCGCCGGCGGGCACGCCGTCCGAAATCGTCGCCAAGCTCAACGACACCTATCGCCGTGTGATCGGCAATGCGGAGATCCGCGACAAGCTGGTCGGTGCCGGCATCGACGTGCTCCAGAGCTCTCCGTCCGAGATGGCCACCTACATGCAGGACGAAGGCACGAAATGGGAGAAGGTGATCAGGACGGCCAATATCACGCTGGAATGAGCCTGGCCGAAGACCCGCTCGTTGCTCTTAACGGGTGTTGATCGGTCCTCCGACGCCATGGCCGTCCCCGGACTTGATCCGGGGATCAGTCCCGGCCATCCCGCTTCCTTGAAGCGCTGCGCCTTTCCGATCGAGATCACCGGCACGAGGCCGGTGAAGACGTGGTGGGTGGATGCTCCGACCTGCGACGTCAGTTCCGGTCCCAGCGATACATCCCGCGCTCGCCCTCCTGGCAGGTGATGGGAGAGCTCGCCTGGATCTTCTGGATCAGCGATGGGCTTGGGAGCGCAGCAATTTCGCGGATGATCTTCGTGCGGATCGCATCGGCAAATTGGTGACGCTCCCGCACGGGGACGAGGAACGCTCCGTCTCCGCCGATGACGCAGGTTTTGTAGTAGAGGTCGAGGTTCTCCATATCGCCGAAGCCGGTCGGACGCTTGAGCATGATGGGAAGCCCATTGATGGTGATGCCCTTCGCGATGGCCTCGTCGCGGGCCGCGACGACACCCCGTCCGCTGCTGTTAGGGCCATCGCCCGAGATGTCGATCACGCGGCGGATGGGCTCGACGCCGGTCTGATCCAAAAGCTTCGTGCCGAAGTCGATGGCGCCCGAGATCGACGTCCGCCGCACGCGGCCGATCGGATTGTCGTGCAGGCTGTCCGCGAACTTCAAGGCCGCGTCGGGGCCGTCGATGATGGTCCAGGGCACGATGACCTGCTGGTAATCGACGCCCGACCACTCGAAATAGGTCACGATGATCCGGCCCACCATGCCGTTCTTGATGGCATCGTGCACCTGGGGCGAGCGGAAAGCCTCGATGAAGCCTTGGCGCTGCAGCTCCTGCTCGTCCGGGTCCATGGAGCGGGACACATCGACCGCGAGGACGAGCGCGACGTCCACTTCCGTTTCCGCTTTCGCGGCGGAGCCCGGCAGCCAGAGCGATGCCACCATGAGAGCCGCGATCATGCTGAGACGCCTGAAACCCATACCGACCTCCGTTCCTCTCGACGTCCGGCCCATATACCTCTGGTCCTCGGGACGATGGCGCTCCGATGCTCTCTGGAAGCTCCTTCGAGGCGCCGCTTCGCGGCTCCTCGGGATGAGGGGAGGGCGGATGAGACGGACTGTCGGGAGAAGCTGGCATGAATCTCCCGCCGGGCAAGGTTGGATCGTCTCGAGCGCGGGGCCGGTTGTCTCAATTTAACGTGAGGAACCTGCATGGCCGACTGGGCAAGTCCCTGAAAGACTGAAGTCCCATCAGGTCCAGGGAGGGCAATCGGACAGGGAGACGGTGGCCGTCTGTCCCGCCCGCCTTATAAACCGGTCGGCAGAGACCCGGGCTTGCCTCGGTGTTCCAATTGACAGCAGAAGGTTCCCATTCGCATGTCCGCCACCCTCGACCGTTGGTCACCCCATGCCCTGGCTGTCCTCAGGATCGTCACGGCCCTGGTCTTCATGGAGCACGGGACGCAGAAGCTGTTCGGCTTCCCGGCGCCTCCCCAGGGCGGCACGCCGCCGCTCCTCTCGCTGTTCGGGATCGGTGCCGTCCTCGAGCTTGTGGGCGGCTTTCTGATCCTGATCGGCCTGTTCACCCGGCCCGTCGCCTTTCTGCTCGCCGGCGAGATGGCCGTGGCCTATTGGATGTTCCATGCCCCGCAGAGCCCTTATCCGGCGCTCAATGGCGGCGATGCGGCAGTGCTCTTTTGTTTTGTGTTCCTGCTCTTCGTCTTCACCGGTCCCGGTGCCTGGAGCGTTGACGGAGCAAGACAGCCGGCAGGGCCGCGACATTCCTGGGAGCGGTGATTCGTCGTTCAGCGCATCTGAGACGCTTTCCATCTGCTCCGCAGCGTATCCTCGCAGGAATGACACGCTCCAACGTCATCACCTCCCCGGACTTGATCCGGGGTCGGCCATGACGAGGCGGGGTCCTCCAATTCCATGAGCATACAATCCTGTGCTCATAAGCTATCGATGAACAGCAATTCCGAGATCAGGCGCCGCACCACACCGACTTAACCCGAAAGAGACGGGTCACATTCTCCGCGCTCATGATTATTCTCTGGAACGCTTTTCAGGAACCGCTCGTTTTCGATGCAGGCCCCATGACCTTTGCGTCGGAAGAGGATAAAGCGGGGCACAATGTGTTGCGTGGAGTAGGACATGGCGGAGATCATCGCGTTCAAGGATCTCAAGAAGATTGCCGACCAATGCGAAGTGCTGACGCTGTTCGAGCCGAAGCGCCCTTCGAAATCGAAATCCCGCCCCGAGCCCAAAGGCTTCGAGTTTCCGAGTTCCCGTCCCTTCATCTCCGGAAACCTGACCGACCTGTTCGAACAGGCGAATGCCGTCGCCATGCGCCACTACCATGGTGATCCGAAGGTATCGGCCGTCGTTGCCGCGAAGTGCATGGAGCTCATTCAGGCTCTGGAAGATCACGCTCAACCGGAATGATCGCGGAGGCCCGTCGGCGTCAAGCGAATGGGCTTTTGTCTCTAGCGTCGAACGCGCCCTCGCAAGAGTCGGTTACGTGAGTGTCGATGCACTCTCGCGGAAGAAAGCCGTAGGTTGCGTCGACAACACTTCTGTTTTCCAGGCGCGATCAAACGCTGGATTCAAGCGCCTGTGACGCGAGGAGCGACACCTGCTTGTCGCGCTTCCGGCACTGAAGAAGTCTGCATGCTCGTCGATGGAGCGGATGGAACCGCACTCTCTTTCGGGATCCCTGAAGGAGGGAGAGTTACCCCTTCGGGGGTCGTGGTATCAAGGAACTAATGCCTGTAGGGATAGTTGTCGCCACGCTTGATCCGATCACGGATCGGCTTTCTGGATCCGGCGCCCTTCGACCAAGGCTTTCCGCCTCGTGTTGCATACGGATGGCGTCACGATCCTGCTCTAGATATCGCTGGACTTAATGGGGGCACAGCACATGAGACACGACGTTGTCTACAGGGAGCAGATTCTCGCTGCTGCTCAGGATCCTTTTCAGACCGTCGCCACGGTCCTGATGTGTCAGAATCTCCTGCTGCGCACCGGTATCGGCCACATCCTCTCCGGGACACGCTTCACCTTGGCGACGGAGACGTGTGAGGACCCATCGAACCTGCCCGCGTTCGACGACACGGTGCCCGTGCTTTTCATCATCTGCGAGAGCCGCTCGACGGAGGAGCTCGCCGCCATGGTGGAGGCGCTCAAGACGCAGCACTCGTTTTCCCGCGTGGTCGTTCTGGCCGACACCGTGGATCCCGATACGGCTGTTCAACTCTTCGGTGCCGGCACGGACGGGTTCTGCCCGACGAGCATGGATCGGCACGCGCTGGTCAAGGCACTCGAAATCGTCATGCTCGGCGAGACCTACATCCCGGCCTCGATCGGGCTCGCGCTCCTGGAGCAGGCCCGGCAGAGCCGCGCGCATTTCTCCCATGACGGCGCCTTCGCGCCGGGCACCAATCCCGCAGGGCTTCTCAACAAGCTGTCCGAGCGGGAAGCCCAGATCCTCCGGCATCTCACGCGGGGCGCTTCGAACAAGGTGATCGCCCGCGAGCTCGGCGTGGCGGAAGCCACCGTGAAGGTGCATATCAAGGCGATCCTGCGGAAGGTGAAGGCCACCAACAGGACCCAGGCGGCGATCTGGGCGACCGGGCATCTCGACTTCGCACAGGATAATGTTCAGGCTCTGGCCGCAGGAGAGTGAGACACCGTACCGGCTCCAGGATCTTTTTGGCAAAATCCTGCGACACGATCATCGTGACAGGCCGCCGATGTGCGGCCTAGAGCTGTTTGCACTTGCGTGGTATGAGCTTTCGTCGTCGATGGGCCGCATTTTTGGCCCTCGAGCCGGATCCACTTCGCCGAGAAATGCTCTAACCCTTTGGGGGTAGCTCATGTGGCGAGTTGCGGATCAGTCGAAGCGGATTGTAAGCCTACTACTGTCCTGGCGGCGGATGAGTGAAATCATAAAAGTCAGTGTGTATTCGCGCCGCGGGTCTCATGCGAAAACAAAATAACCTGAACGGTGAAGCGGGGCATCAATGGATTATCAAGTGGAGCTGGTTGCTCGCGCATTTTACGATGCCGAGTATGAAGATTGCCTTTGGGATGCCGAGGCTGAGGCCATTAAGCAAGATTTTCGCGAATACGCGCGCAACGCCATCAATCTTCTGAATGAAGACATCGGTGTTCTGCTGATGGCCCTGGAACAGGCGACGGCCGAAGAGCATCCGAACCGGTCGCGGGCCGCGGCTTGAATCACCTCTCCTGAGAGAGAAGATCCCGGTGCACCGTTCAGCACGGAACGGTGCACCGGCCAAGGGTAAAGAGCGTCGGGGTCACGATGCTCGATCCGATACAGGATCTCAGTGCGCGTCCGGCGGCAGATCCACGATCCGCTTGATCTCATAAACCACCAGCATCAGGAACACCGACATGATCACGAGGCCGACGGCGCTCGTGAACACGCTTGAGCTGACCCCCGACGCCGACGACACGAGAGCGAGCAGGATCAGGAACGGGAGGCCGACGGCAATGGATAAAACAGCGAGAACGGACCGTGACATTGGGGTGATGCCCTGAAGGGTTTTCGGGAAAACGTTACGTAGCCTAAGAATCGTGGAAAAAATGAGGTTAGAGCATCGCGCGGAAAAGTGGACCCGGTTTTCGCGAGGAACGATGCGCCAGCCCAGAGAAGGGGCGATCGGCTCGCTTCAGAAGTCCCAGCGTTGCGCCTTGGAGACGAGGAAGTCGCGGAAGACCTGGACGCGCGCCACGGAGCGCATCTCTTCCGGATAGACGAGATAACTGTCGAGGGTCGGCATCTCCTCGTCGCGCAGGACCTGCTTGACCCGTGGATTGGTGCTCATCGCATAGTCCGGCGCCATGCCGATCCCGGCCCCGTTCTCGATGGCCTGCCGCAGGGCCAGAGAATCGTTGACCACGAACCGGCTCGGACGAGGATCCTTAGGGTTGCGCCCAAGAGTGGTCAGGCGATGCAGATCGAGAATGAAGGACGGCTGCTCCCCGCCCAGGCAGAGGATCGAGTGATTGTCGAGATCCGCGATGCTCTCGGGCTCCCCGCAGCGCTCGATATAGGTATGCGCCGCGTAGGCGTGATACTGGATCGTGAAGAGGCGGCGCTGGATCAGGTCGGGCTGGGCCGGCAGGCGCAGGCGGATGGCGATGTCCGCTTCCCTCATCGCAAGATCCAGCTCGTCGTTGGTGAGGATCAGCTGGATGCGTACCTCGGGATAGAGATCGATGAACTCGGTGATGCGCCGGGCGAGCCAGATGCCGCCGATTCCGACCGTCGCCGTCACCCGGAGCTCGCCCGCGGGCCGCTCGCTGGTCTCGGTTAGGCGCTGGCGCGTTTCCTCCAGGCGCAGGCGGATGTCCTGCGCGGCCCTGAAGAGCACATCGCCGTGCTCCGTCAGCACCAGGCCACGGGGATGGCGGTGGAAGAGCGGGACCTTCAGTTCGTGCTCGAGGGCGCTGATCTGCCGGCTGATGGACGACTGGTTGACGCCGAGCTTCTCGCCAGCGCGGGTGAAATTCCCGGCGTTGACGACTTCGTAGAACAGTCTGATCTTGTCCCAGTCCAATGCGGATCCTCAAAGCTGGATGGCGGGCGTGCGTCGGCTTTCGCCGGCCAAATGGAGAACACGGCGGCCGTTCAGGTCAAGCCCAATCTTCAGGAGGGAGAGCGGCGCTCGCTCGGTTGGTCATCCTCGTCGGATTGGTCCTGGGGTTGGATGCGTCCCAGGAGAGCGGTCCGCTGGTTGAGCGGAAACTCGATCACGCAGCGAATGCCGCCGGGCGTGAATTCCAGCGCCGTCTTCGCATCGATCTCGTAAGGAAGGGTGCGTTCGATCAGCTCGGTGCCGAATCCGCGTCGGCGCGGGGCCGCGCTCGCAATGTGAACCCCTGTCTCCCGCCATTCCAGCTTGAGTCTGCGCTCGCCGTCGATGGCCCCGATGCTCCAGGTCACGTCGATATGGCCGCTGTTCTCCGCGAGGGCGCCGTACTTGACCGCGTTGGTGGCGAGCTCATGGATCGCCAGTCCCAGCTTGTCCGCAACCACTGTCCGCAGGCGAATGGGCGGCCCCTCGACATAGGCCTTCTCGTCGTCTCTCACGGCATGAGCCAGCAGTTCGTCCCTCACCAGCTCTTCGAGATCGATGACGGAACTCGCCGAGCGCGTCGCCATGGTCTGGGTGCGGGCGAAAGCCTCGATCCGCCCTTCGAGGTGCATGGCATAATCGTCGACCGTGTCGCTGTTCGCGGCCGTCCGCCGCGTGATCGAGCGGACGACGGCCAGGGTATTGCGAACGCGGTGCTGCAGCTCGGCGAGCAGGAGCTTCGTATGCTGTTCGCTCTCGCGCAACGCCTCCTCCGCGCGGACGCGCTCGGTCAGGTCGATGGCGACGATGAGGCTGCCGACCACGGTTCCGGTTGCATCGCGTCGGGCGTTGACGTTGTTCCGCACCCAGACGACTGAGCCGTCCGGGCGGTGATGGCGCCTCTCGCTCACGGACGACTCGCCGCTGGAGAGAGCGCGCTCGAGCGGGGAGCCGCCCTGGTCTCTTTCTTCGGAAGGGCTGAGTTCCTGGAGGGCGTGACCGATGATCTGCTCGCGGGAGAGGCCCAGGATCGCGCAATAGCGGTCGTTGACGTAGATGACGCGCCCCTCGCGATCCGTCATGGCGATGCCGACCTCCGCCTGCTCGGCCATGGCGCGGAAGCGCTCTTCGCTCTCGCGCAGAGCCTGCTGCGCGCGGGTCAGCGGGGTGACGTCCATGAAGGTGACGACCGCGCCGCCGATGTAGTTGTCGATGCTGCGGTAGGGAAGCACGCGCACCATGTAGCGGGTGCCCATCGCGGGATTCTCGATCTCGCGGTCGACGCTGCCGAGCGTTCGGATCACGCGCCGGGCATCCTCCTGGAGTTCGTCATAGGTGATGCGCGATTTGATGTGCCCGATCGGCCGTCCGACATCGGTCTCGACAAGATGGAAGATCTCGGTGACGGCCGGCGTGTAGTTCATGACGCGCATGTCGTTGTCGAGGAAGATCGTCGCGATCTGCGTGCTTTCCAGGAGGTTCTTCAGGTCGCTGTTGGAGCGGCCGAGCTCCTGTACCCGGTGCGCGAGCTCTCCATTGACGGTGGTCAGCTCCTCGTTGACGGATTGCAGCTCCTCCTTGGAAGTCTCGAGCTCCTCGTTGGCCGATTGGAGTTCCTCGTTGAGCGATTGGTATTCCTCGTTCGAGGACTTCAGCTCCTCGTTCGTGCTTTCGAGTTCCTCGATGGTGGCCTGGAGCCTCTCGCGCGTGACGCGCAGGTCCGTTTCGAGGCGTTGAACATGCTCGTCACGCAGGAAGGAGCCGACGGCCAGGGTGTCGGCCTCCTCCTCGGGGGGCGCGGGACGGTCCTTGAAGACGACCACGAAGCCCGTGGCCCCGTTGGGCTGATCCCGCACGGGTTCGACGACGATGTCGACGATGAGGCGCTTGCCGTTCGTTCCCATCCGGAGCCCGTCGACCTGAACGACCTGGTGCTCTTCCGTGGCCTTGTTGAGCGCTGCCCGCAGATCGAGGCGCAGGTCGTTGTGCACGAGGTTCAGCAGGTTGAGGGTTGCCGTTCCGCCGGCAGGCTCGATGAAGCGTCCCGTCCGGCCCGAGAAGTGCATGACGTCGAAATTTTCGTCCGTCACCACATAGGCCGGTGCGTGGCGCTCCGCGATGGCCTCGGCCTGCCGTGCGATACTGGCCTCGATCCGGCGTGGTCGCAGGAGCGACGGGCTTCCCTCCGGGAGCTTGCGGTCGACTGCCGTAAACGGAAAGTCCGGCAGAACCCGCGCGGTCGTCTCCAGGCGCTGGAAGATGCGATACCCGCGATCCACCGGAGAAAAGAGCCTGGCGTGGCGTGAGATGTTCTCCGAATTGCCCAGGAACAGGTAGCCGCCCGGACGCAAGGCGAAATGGAACAGGGGGATCACCCGGTCCTGAAGGTCCGCGTTGAGATAGATCAGCAGGTTGCGGCAGGAGATCATGTCAAGCCGCGAGAAGGGCGCGTCCTTGATGACGCTGTGCTGCGAGAAGATGCACATCTCCCGCAGTTCCTTCACCACGCAATAGGTGTTGCCCTCCTTGACGAACCAGCGGGCCAGCCGCTCCGGCGGCACATCCTTGGTGATGGCCTCCGTATAGCGGCCCACGCGCGCCGCCGCGAGGGCGCGGCCGTCGATGTCGCTCGCGAAGATCTGGACATGCGGCACCGCGTCGAGCCCCGCCATGTATTCGCGCAGGAGAATGCCGATGGAATAGGCCTCTTCTCCGGTAGAGCAGCCGAGCACCCAGATCCGGATCTGGTCGTTGCGGCTCTTGCCCTCGAAGAGCCGGGGGATCACCTGGGTTTCCAGGAGCTCGAACTCGCGCCGGTCGCGGAAGAACTGCGTGACTCCGATCAGGAGATCGTTGAACAGGTTCTGCGATTCCTCGGCCTGCGTCCGCAGCACCTCCATATAGGCGTCGATGGTTTCCGCCTGGACCACCTGCATGCGGCGCTGGACACGCCGGAGGAAAGTGTTCGTCTTATAGCCGTGAAAATCATGGCCGGTATTGTTGCGCAGGATCGTGGCGATGCCCGCCAGGGCTCCGGAGACTTCGGCGGCCTCTGCTTCGAGATGGACCGCCTCGTCGTACCGGGCGGAGTGGCTCACATGGAGCTGCACGCGTTTTGCCAGTTCCTCCGGAGGCAGGACGAAATCCGCGACGGCGACGGGACTATGGTTAGGGACGATCCCTTCGACCGAAAGCTCCGGGCTTTCTTCCGCGAGCGTCAGGCCACCGGCCTCCTTGAGAGCCGTGATGCCGAGCGTCCCGTCGCCATTCGTGCCGGAGAAGACGATGCCGATGGCTTTCTCTTCCCTGTCCTGGGCCACCGAGATGAGGAAACTGTCGATGGTGCCCCGCTCACCCGGAGGTTCCTGGGCGTCGCGGATCTGAAAGCGCCCGTCCTCGATGGTGAGGATCGTGTTGGAGGCCGACCAGTAGATCCTGCCGGGTTCGACAAGGGCGCCGTGAGCGGCCAGGGTGAGGGGCCGCCCATGCTCCGACAGCATCGCCGTGAACCGCCCGTCGTCCAGAGCCTCCCGGTGCTGGAAGGCGAGGACGACCGCCATCTCGTCGCCCATCGTCAGCTCGGCCAGGAAGCGCTCCAGAGACTGGCTTTCCGCGCCCGAGGCTCCCGTAGCGACGATGAAGGGAGCGCCTCTGAGCCCGGTCTCGGTGTCCTGGGCAGTTCCAGCGGATTTCGTCTCGTTCTTCTTGGCGGCCACGATGAAGGTTCCAGCTCAGGAGGGGTTTGCCATACTACGGAGAATAGCACCACCTCTCAAAGTTCATGGCCCATGGCCTATCCGTCGTTCTCCTGCCCGCCTTCGTCCATGCGAGAGGCAAGGGGCGCCATGGACCGCAGGACGGCCCGTCGCAGAGTGTCGGCATATTGGCGGTATTCATGGGCTCTTTCATCATACATCTCGGCGACGGCTTTCCGGCCGCTCCGGCGCCCGTCCTCGGCCATGCGGGAGACCAGCTCGGCCCGTTCCTCGATGATGCGCAGGGCGATCCGCAGCGCTTCGTCCACGGCGTTTTCCTGCTCCTTTGCCACGAGATCGGCCGTGACGGCATGCCCGACCTGGCAGCGGAAGCGAAGCGGCTTGCCGTTGCGGACCTTGGAAAGGACGCCGCTGCAATGGGGGCAGGTGAGCGCCACCGGGTCGGCAAATTGGCCGATGATCTCGCTGTTGACCCGCTCACCCGCCGCGATATCGACCTCCAGGCGTATGTCGGGCGGGATCGCAACAACGGGCCCCGCCGGTTCGCGCACGAGATCGGACAGCACGTCGCCGATCCGCAGGCTCGGTGCCGCGATATCGACATCGGCCGCCTGCAGGGCGCTCCTCGGCATCTCGTCGGCGATGGCTTCGGCCGGGTCCTGCACGATGGCGATCCCGCCGCAGCGCTTCACGGCCTCGATGCCCGACGCACCGTCATTGAGCAGGCCGCTCAGGATGACCCCGATCACGCGTGGCCCGAATGCCGCAGCGGCAGACCGGAACAGGGGGTCGATCGCAGGTCGGGCCATGTTCTCCCGGGGACCACGGCCCAGCTTGATGTGCCCGTCGGCCAGAATGAGATGGTGGTCCGGGACGGCCAGGTACACGTTGCCCGGCTTGATCGGCATGCCGTCAGCGGCCGCGTGCACGGGCAGGGGGCCGGCTGCGGCGGCCACGCTCGACAGGATGCCGATGCTCCGGGCAGGAATGTGCAGAACGATGAACACGGCAGCCGGCAGGTCCGACGGAAGGGCGCCCAGGATGATCTTGAGAGGGGCGGTTGCTCCGGAGGATCCGCCGATGACGATGATGTCATGATTGCTCATGAAGTGGACCTCAAGTTGCACCCTACATGAGAAAGACATTCTGTGACCGCCTGTTCCTTGAAACCGAGCCCTATGCAGATTTTTCCCGGGGGGCGCGCAACGGAGAGGTCCGTGCCTGCATTGATAAAATCGATGAACAGAGATGCCTTCATGCGGGCATCGCGAGCGTAACCATTATCGGCCAAAGGCTGCGCTATCGTACTCTGCCGACGGGGTTGGAGGTGCTATGATGAGCGTCGCCATGCACAGACAGGCCAGCACCAGTCCTCTGCTGTGGAAGCTCGACAGCATCTTCAGCCTCTCCGATGAGGAGAAGCAGGCGCTTGTCGATCTGCCGATGCGCATCAAGGTCATGGAGGCGAACTGCGACATCGTCCGTGACAGGGACAAACCTTCCGAATGCTGTCTGGTCCTGAGCGGCCTGGTCTGCCGGTACAAAATCCTCTCCGACGGCAGACGGCAGATCATGGGCTTCTATATTCCGGGCGACATTCCCGACCTGCAGAGCCTTCATCTGCATGTGATGGACCACAGCGTCGGCACGCTCTCGACGAGCAGCATCGCCCTGATCCCGCACGAGAACCTGCGCGATCTTCTCGGGCGATACCCCAATCTCGCAGCCGCCCTCTGGCGAGACACCCTCATCGATGCGGCCATCTTCCGTGAATGGATGATCGGCCTGGGGCGCCGCTCGGCCTATCAGCGCATCGCCCATCTCCTCTGCGAGCTTCAGGTGCGCATGAAGGCGGTCGGCCTCGCCAGCGAGAGCGGTTACGAACTGCCGCTGACCCAGAACGAACTCGGCGATGCGCTGGGCCTCTCGACCGTCCACGTCAACCGCGTCCTCCAGGATCTGAGAGGCGAGGGGGTGATCGTCCTGCGCGGGGGCTCGCTCCACATTCCGGATTGGGAAGCCCTTCAAGTGGCAGGCGACTTCGATCCCGCCTATCTTCACCTCAGGCGATGAAATCCGGACGGGTATTTCAGAGCCGCTGAATTCCTGACGACGATATCCATCTGCAACCGAAGAGGCAGTCCATGTCGCACGCGAAGCTGTTTACGCCCTTCCGGGTCGGAGACCTCGAACTCGCCAACCGGATCGTCATCGCGCCCATGTGCCAGTACTCGGCCGAGAACGGTTGCATGAACGACTGGCACCTGATCCATTTGGGCCAGCTCGCGCTCTCGGGCGCTGCGCTCCTGACCATCGAGGCCACGGCGGTCGTGCCCGAAGGACGGATCACCTACGGGGATGTGGGCCTCTACTCGGATGAATGCGAAGCAGCCATGCGCCGCGTCCTGGACGGCATCCGCCGCTGGTCCGACATGCCGATCGCGATCCAGCTGGGCCATGCCGGGCGCAAGGCGTCCACGGAGGTTCCCTGGAAAGGCGGCAGGCAGATTTCACCCGACGATGCCAATGGCTGGCAGACGGAGGCCCCTTCCGCGATCCCGCACGGGGCCGGCGAGGTACCGCCCAAGGCGCTCGACGAGGACGGCCTCGCGCGGGTACGCAACGCCTTCGCCGATGCGGCGCGCCGCGCCGGACGTCTCGGCCTCGCGGCCGTGCAGATCCACGTGGCTCACGGCTACCTGCTGCACCAGTTCCTGTCCCCGCTGTCCAACCAGCGCGACGACCGATATGGCGGCTCTCTCGAAAACCGGATGCGCTTCCCGCTCGAGGTCTTCGATGCCGTTCGCGCCGCGTTCCCGGCCGAACGCCCGGTGACGGTGCGCGTCTCGGGCACGGATTGGGCCGAGGGCGGTTGGACGATCGAAGAGACGGAGGAATTCGCGCGAGCCCTCAAGGCACGCGGATGCAGTGCGATCCATGTCTCGAGCGGCGGGCTGACACCGGCCCAGAATATCCCCGTGGGACCGAGCTATCAGGTGCCGCTCGCCCGCGCGCTGAAATCCGTTGGGATGCCCGTCATCGCCGTGGGCCTCATCACGGATTACGTGCAGGCGGAGTCCATTCTCACCACGGGCGACGCCGACCTGATCGCCATTGCCCGCGCGGCTCTCTACGACCCCCGCTGGCCCTGGCACGCCGCCGCGCATTTCGGCGCCGCCGTCAAGGCGCCGCCACAGTACTTCCGCTCTCAACCGCGACAACACCCGGATCTTTTCAAGATCCGGGCGGATGACTGATCGGCAGGGCGAGGGGAGTTCAACGCCTCAAGGGACATGCAAATGGAGCTGAGCGAGACCGCATGCGACATTCTCGATTACATCCGAGAGACGCACCGCAGGCCGGGAGCGCGCCTCACCATGGCCACGCTCGATGCGCATTTCGGAACGGATCCCGCGGTGGCGGTGGCCGTGTCCGAACTGGCCCATCTCGGGTATGTCGCCGTGCCCGATGCCAGAACGATCGAGCTGACGGATCGCGGCTTCGACGCGATCCATCGCGGAGCCTACCGCGAAAGCGGCGGATGACGCCTAGCCAATGCCTTCCGTTACTTCAACGCCAGTCGACTCGGGCCTGAGCGCGGCTGATTGCGCTCAGGCGCGTGGCTTACTTCCACCGAAGAGGACAGCGGACGGGCTTTCTCGTCCCGTGCCTGGATCTGTGCGGCCGGCCCTTCTGTGATGAGGCGTGCTCCCCGTTGATAGGTCAGGTAGTTCCACAGCCAGGTGAACGCCACGACGGCGCGGTTGCGCAGGCCGATCAGGAAGTAGACATGCGCGATGCCCCAGAACAGCCAGCCGATGAAGCCCGTGAGATGAATGGAATCGAGCTTCACGACGGCAGCCTTGCGCCCGATGGTGGCGAGGTCGCCCTGATGCCGGTACTGGAACGGTCCGGGCGCAGTCCTGTTCCCGGCTTTAGCGGCGATCACATTGGCCACGTAGCGGCCCATCTGCTTGGCTGCCGGGGCGATGCCGGGCACGGCCTTTCCATCTGAAGCGACTGCGGATGCGGTGTCGCCGATCACGAAGATCTCGGGCCTGCCGGGAACCCTCAGATCGGCCTCGACCTTGACCCGCCCGGCGCGATCATGCTCCGCCCCGAGCCACTCGGCCGCCGGAGAGGCCACGACACCGGCGGCCCATATGACCGTTCCGGCCGCGATCCGGGTCTCCTCCAGGTCGACACCGGATTCGGTGCAATCCGTCACCCGGGCATGGGTCCTGACCTCCACGCCCATCCGCTCCAGAGATTTCTGCGCATAGGCCGCGAGATCCTCGGGAAAGGCGGGCAGCAGGCGCGGTCCTGCCTCGATCAGGATCACCCGGGCGGAATGGGGGTCGATCCTCCGAAACTCGGACGGCAGGGCATGATGCGCCACTTCCGCGATGGCTCCGGCCATCTCGACCCCGGTGGGGCCGCCGCCCACGACCACGAAGGTGAGCAGACGGCGCTGTTCTTCGGTGTCGTCGGTCAGTTCTGCGTGCTCGAAAGCGAGAAGAATCTTTCGGCGGATGACCGTCGCATCCTCGATCTGCTTCAGCCCCGGCGCGACGGAGGCCCATTCCGGATGGCCGAAATAGGAATGCGTGGCGCCGGTTGCGAGGACAAGGTAGTCGTACGGCACGCTCAACGATCCCGCCCGGACGATCCGCGCCTGCGCGTCGATGCCGGTGACATCCGCCAGGAGCACCGTGGCATTCTTCTGGCGCCTCAGGATGCTGCGGATCGGCCATGCGATATCGGCCGGGGACAGGGCCGCCGTGGCGACCTGATAGAGCAGGGGCTGGAAGTAGTGGAAATTGTGCCGGTCGATGATCGTTACATCGACCGGAGCCCGCGCCAGGAACTGGGCCGCCGTCAGCCCGCCGAACCCCGCTCCGACGATCACAACCTTGGGTGTTCGAGCGGTCATCACGGCCCTCGCTGTTCTTGCATGGGAATGGCTTGCTGCGCGTCAGCGCCCTCACGCAGGCTAAATCGGTGCCGCGCGGCCGATGTTCCGCGCGAAAGCCGATTCAGAGCCATCACACGGCATTGCCCGCATGCCTCCCGGGCGGGCCTGAGCCGCGATCCCCCCTCAGCCGAACTTGGGCGTATAGCGATAGCTCTGGGTCGGCCGGTCGAGGACGCGCCGTCCCATCAGGCTCGCGACGAGATCGACCATGAGCAGGGCCGTGCGGCCGCGTTCGTCGAGGAACGGGTTGAGCTCGACGAGATCGAGGCTGCTCACGAGGCCGCTGTCGTGCAGGATCTCCATGATGAGGTGCGCCTCCCGGAAGGTCGCGCCGCCCGGAACCGTGGTGCCGACGCCGGGTGCGATCACGGGGTCTAGGAAGTCCACGTCGAGGCTCACGTGGAGCAGGCCGTCCGCCGCCGCCACGCGCTTCAGGAAGGCATCGAGGAGCGACACGACGCCGTTCTCGTCGATGGACCGCATGTCGTGGACCGTCACGCCCGCGCCCTGCAAGGCGGAGCGCTCTGCGGGATCGACGCTGCGGATGCCCATCATGCAGACGTTCTGCGGCTTGATGGGAGCGGCGAGCGGCGGGAAATAGCCGTCGAAACCCTCACGGCCCGTGGCATAGGCCATCGGCACCCCGTGCAGGTTGCCGCTCGTGGTCGTGGCGAGGGTATGGAAATCCGGGTGCGAATCGAGCCACAGGACGAAGAACTCGCGGCCTTCCTCCGCCGCCCGGCGGGCGAGCCCGGTCATCGAGCCTGCAGAGAGGCTGTGGTCGCCGCCAGCGAAAATCGGCATTCCGTCGCCGCTGGCCCGATAGGCCGCCTCCGCGATGGCCTCAGTCCAGGCGACGGTCTCCGGCAGCGCCTTGACGGCGGCGTTCGGGTGCCGCAGGTCCCGGAGCGGCTTGGGCGCGATGTTACCCCGGTCCTCCACCTGATAGCCAAGGTTCTGCAGCTCGGTGAGGAGGCCGGCGGTCCGGAAGGCGCTCGGGCCCATGTCGCAGCCGAGCCGGCCGGCGCCCTCCTGAACCGGCACGCCCAGAACGATGCACGGCTTCGATGTCATTCTGTTCTCCTCGAGCTTCGGTCGGACCGACGCGCGGAACACGATGTCCGCTTTGCGGTTGCCTCCATAGCATGAATCGCTCCGGAACCGACTATGGCAGAGCCCCGCGCCAGTTCGTTACGCAAGGACTTCCTCATTTTCCGCGACCGGGGTTTCCTGGTCACCCTCTTCCTGATCGGGCTCCTGGCTGCCATCGCCGCTCTCGTTCTCGTTCATGCCTCCAACGAATACGGCATCCCGGTCTCGCAGGTCTGGCGCTGAGGTTCCCGACAGGACGATCACATTTTCGGGAACCTCGGTGAAGCTGAACGGTTAGAGTCGAGCCGCCACCGAGGCGGTGAGTCCAGGCGTTCCGGAGGACCACTTTGGGTGGAGCTCGTCTTGCCCTCGTTCTGGCTATTCCGCTGGTCCTTCCGCCTATCTCCCTGGTATCGGCCCAGACCGCCTCGCCTCCGCCTGCCGTCCCCTCCTTCGCTGCGGTGCCTGAGGACGGACAATGGACGATGCCGCAGAAGAACACCGCTTCCACGCGCTTCAGCGACCTGTCCGAGATCAACACGGAGAACGTGAAGAACCTTCAGGTCGCCTTCACCTTCTCGACCGGGGTCAACAAGGGGCAGGAGGCCGCTCCGCTGGTGGTTGGCGGCACGATGTATGTGCTCTCGCCCTATCCCAACATCCTCTACGCCCTGGATCTGACCCAGCCCGGCGCGCCGTTGAAGTGGCAGTACAATCCGAAGCCTGCTTCCGCCGCGCAGGGTGTCGCCTGTTGCGACGTGGTCAATCGCGGCCCCGCCTTCGCGAATGGGCGCATCGTCTTCACGACGTTGGACGCCCATGTGGTCGCGGTGAATGCCGAGACCGGCGAGGAGGTCTGGAAGACAACGCTCGGCGACATCAGCCGAGGCGAGACCATGACGATGGCGCCCCTCGTCGTGAAGGACAAGGTGATCGTCGGCATCTCCGGAGGCCAGTTCGGCGTTCGCGGCTGGATCGAGGCGTTCGATGTCAATTCCGGCAAGAGCGTCTGGAAGGCCTACAGCACGGGGCCCGATCAGGACGTGAAGATCGGCCCGAACTTCAAACCATTTTACGACAGCGACAAAGGCAAGGATCTCGGCGTCACCACATGGCCGGCGGATGGCTGGCAGCAGGGCGGTGGAACCGTCTGGGGCTGGCTCTCCTACGATCCCGACCTGAACCTCGTCTACCATGGCACAGGGAGCCCCGGGCCCTGGAATCCGAACTCGCGTCCCGGCGACAACAAATGGACATCGGGCATCTTCGCGCGCGACGCCGATACGGGCGAGGCGCGCTGGTTCTATCAGATCGCGCCCCATGATCTTCACGCCCGGGACGGGAACAACGAGACGATCCTGCTCGACATGGAGTGGGAGGGAAAGCCCCGGAAGGTGCTGGTGCATCCGGGACAGACCGGCTTCGTTTACGTCATCGACCGCACCAACGGAGAATTGCTGTCGGCAAAGCCGTTCCACGCCCTCACGGCCGCGACGGGCGTCGATCTTGCGACGGGGCGCATCCAGTACAATGCCGAAAAGGATCCGGTGAACAATCGCGTCGTTCGCGACATCTGCCCGGCAGCGTCGGGTGCGAAGAACTGGAATCCTGGTGCGTTCTCTCCAAAGACGGGGCTCCTCTACATCCCGCATGTGAACCTGTGCATGGACTGGGAGAGCACCGAGCCGAACTACATCGCCGGAACACCCTATGTCGGCGCTGAAATCCGCATGTTTCCGGGGCCCGGCGGCCACATGGGCGAGTTCGCCGCCTGGGACATTCGAGAGGGCAGGGAGCTCTGGACCATCAACGAGCACTTCCCTCTCTGGGGCGGCGCGCTCGCCACGGCAGGCGATGTGGTGTTCTACGGCACCATGGACGGCTGGTTCAAGGCCGTGCACGCGCGCACCGGCGAAGTGCTGTGGCAGTTCAGGACGTCCTCCGGAATCGTCGGGCAGCCGACCACCTATCGCGGCCCCGACGGCAGGCAGTATGTGGCGATCCTGTCAGGCGTCGGCGGATGGGCAGGCTCGATCGTGTCGGGCGATCTCGACCCGCGCGACGGGACCGCCGCCCTCGGCTTCGTCAATGCCATGCGCGACCTGAAGAACGTCACGGCCAAGGGAGGAACGCTGCATGTGTTCAAGCTCCCTTAAGGCGATTGCGGCGTCGATCCTTCTGACGGTTTTCGCGCTCGCAGCCTGCCAGCGCGAGGAGCGGGAATTCCGTTCCAAGTCCATGGCGGACGAGACGGCGGAACAGGTCTCCCTTGTGCCATTGTCGCCGGGGCCGAGCGGTCCCGTCGAACAGCGTTCCGGCACGGGTGCGAAATACGAGGAGAACGCTTATCACATTGCACAGGGCCAGCGACTCTACGGCTGGTTCAACTGCAACGGCTGCCACGGCAACGGCGGCGGCGGTTCCGGGCCGCCGCTGATGGATGATCTGTGGACCTACGGTGGGCAGATCGAGAATATCGTCCAGTCCATTCGCGAGGGCCGTCCGAACGGCATGCCGTCGTTTCGCGGCAAGGTGCCGGACGAGCAGATCTGGGAGATCGCCGCCTATGTGCGTTCCATGGGCCGCAACGTGCCGAAGGCGGCAGCGCCTGGCCGCAAGGACGACATGAGTCCGGGACCGGCCGAACAGCGCAGGCCGCCCGGCCAAGTGATCGACGGTGGACAGACGCCGCCATCCGCTCAGATGCCGCAATGAGGCGCAGATGAGAAGGGTCGGTTCATTCCTCCCGCTTGCCGTCCTGCCTCTCGGAGGCTGCAAGGGCTGGCAATCGGCGCTCGATGCGCAGGGTCCGGCGGCACGAACGCTTGCCGACATGTTCTGGATTTTCTTCGCCGTTCTCGGCGTGGTGTGGATCCTCACCATGATCGCCCTTCTCCTGTCGCTGCGCAGGAGGCGACCTGCCGACGCGGATCCGCTGGCGACCGAACCGGAAACCGAACGACGGATGACCGTCACGACTTCCATTGCCGTCGGTCTGACGCTCGTGACGGTCATGTCCCTGACCGGTCTGAGCTACGCGGCCCAGAAAGTGCTGTTCGCCCACAAGGATGGAGCCCTGACGCTGCTGATCAACGGACAGCAATGGTGGTGGGAAGTCACGTACGAGGATTCTCAGCCGAGCCGCGTCTTCACCACGGCGAACGAGATCCACATCCCGGTCGGAGCGCCGGTGCTCATCAAGCTCGAAGCCGGCGATGTGATCCACTCGTTCTGGGTTCCCAGTCTGACGGGCAAGATGGATCTGATCCCGGGTCGGCAGAACCAGATCCAGATACAGGCCGATCGGCCTGGCCTCTATCGCGGACAATGCGCGGAGTTCTGCGGTCTGCAGCATGCCCATATGGGCATGCTCGTCGTCGCGGAGGCGAAGGAAGACTTCGAGCGCTGGCGCGATCAACAGATCTCGTCTGCGCTGCCGCCTGGCGATTCCCATCGTCAGCGGGGCATGGAGATCTTTCTCTCCAAGCCCTGCGTCATGTGCCATCAGGTGCGCGGCACGGATGCCGGCGGCAAGGTCGCGCCCGACCTCACCCATGTGGGAAGCCGCCGATACATCGCGGCCGGAACCCTGGAGACGACGCGGGGCAATCTCGCCGCCTGGATCCTCGATCCACACGGCATCAAGCCGGGAGTGAACATGCCGGCGGTCAAACTCGAACCCGATGAGGTCCAGCCTCTCGCAGATTATCTGGAGGGGCTGAAGTGACGCGGGCGATCACACCGGGCGATCTCGACGCCGTTCCCGAAATCTCGCGTCTCGCCACGGGCGAGCGGGGCGGACTTCCGGGCGTGCGAAGCGAGGCCGATGCGCCGATAAGCCCCGACGAATTGCGCGACGATCAGGTGGACGGCCCGGAGCTGACCGCTCGCCTCGCCAAGACCTGGGGTACGGACAAGGGAATCATCGGCGCCCTGTCGACGGTGGATCACAAGGTCATCGGCCGCCGCTTCATCGCCACGGCCATCCTGTTCCTGTTCCTGGGCGGGTTGTCCGCCATCCTCATGCGCATGCAGTTGGCCGTGCCGGAGAACAGGCTGATGGGGCCTGATTTCTACAACCAGCTCTTCACCATGCACGGCACCACGATGATGTTCCTCTTCGGCGTGCCGATCGGAGAGGCCTTCGCGGTCTATCTGGTGCCGCTCATGGTGGGCACCCGCAACATCGCCTTCCCCCGCCTCAACGCCTATGCCTATTACGTCTACGTCATCGGCGGGCTGATGATCTGGGTGGCCTTCATCCTCAACATCGGTCCGGATGTGGGATGGTTCGCCTACGTTCCGCTCTCCGGCCCGGAATTCTCTCCCGGCAAGCGGGCGGATTTCTGGGCCCAGATGATCACCTTCACGGAAGTGTCGGGCATTGCCGTCGCGATCTCCGTCATCGTGACGGTCTTCAAGTTCCGCGCGCCCGGCATGACGCTTGATCGCATTCCGCTCTTCGTCTGGGCGGAACTCATCAATTCCTTCGTTATCATCTTCGCGCTGCCGGCCGTCGTCACGGCCTCCGCAACGCTGATGATGGACCGGCTCGTCGGCACGCATTTCTTCAACCCGGCGGAAGGCGGCGATGCGCTGCTCTACCAGCACCTGTTCTGGTTCTTCGGCCATCCGGAAGTCTACATCATCTTCCTGCCCGCGACGGGTTGGGTGTCCGCCATCGTGGTCACGTTCTCGCGGCGCCAGGCCTTCGGTTACATCGCCCTCGTGCTGTCGCTCATCGCAACCGGGTTTCTGTCCTTCGGACTGTGGGTACACCACATGTTCACCACCGGCCTCCCCCAGCTCGGCGCCAGCTTCTTCACCGCGTCGAGCATGCTCATCGCCATTCCGAATGGCATCCAGATCTTTTGTTGGATCGGAACCCTGTGGGACGGACGGCCGGTTTTCCGCGCGCCGCTTCTCTTCGTCATGGGCTTCTTCTTCATCTTCGTGGCCGGCGGATTGTCGGGGATCATGCTCGCGTCCGTGCCGCTCGATACCCAGGTCCACGACACCTTCTTCGTCGTCGCTCACTTCCACTACGTGCTCATCGGCGGCAACGTGTTTCCGCTGATCGGCGCGGTGTATTACTGGTTCCCGAAATTCACCGGCCGCATGATGAGCGAGCGGCTGGGGAAGTGGCATTTCTGGCTGGCCTTCATCGGGTTCAACGCGACCTTCTTCCCCATGCACATCCTGGGCCTGATGGGCATGCCGCGCCGGGTCTATACCTATCTGCCGGAGATGGGCTGGGGGAACCTGAACCTCTTCACATCCCTCGGGGCGTTCCTGTTCTTCGCAAGCTTCGTGCTCTTCCTCTACAACATCGTGTCGAGCGCGCGTCGCGGCACTGTCGCCGGCCCCAATCCCTGGGATGCCGGTACCCTCGAATGGGCGGCCGCGTCTCCACCCCGCCCGCAGAATTTCGACCGCATCCCCGTTGTGACGAACCGCGAGCCCCTGTGGGCTCACCGTGACAGCCTGCCGGTGGTCGCGGGCCTGAGCGTCGAGAACCGGGAGCAGATCGTCACGACGGTCACGGACGGCCGTGCGGATCTGCGCGAGACCACGCCGGAGCCTTCGATCTGGCCTTTCCTGGCGGCGATCGCGACGACGATCCTGTTCGTCGGCTCCATGTTCACGCCCTGGGCCCTGGTGTGGGGCAGCGTGCCGCTGACGCTGGCTCTCATGGGCTGGTTCTGGCCGAAGCCGAACACGGAGGACGAAAAATGACCCTGGGTCCTCAGCCCGACAACACCATGCTGCCGCACCGGGTCGTGATGAGCGCCAGGCACATGCCGGGTTACGCCTATGGCGCCCGCAGCCCGATCTGGTGGGGAACGGTGGGGTTCGCGGTCGCCGAGGGCATGGGTTTCGCCATCGCGGCGGCCATGTATTTCTATCTCGTCTTCATCAATGGCAACTGGCCGCTGAGCGCGCCGCCGCCCGACCTCCTCTGGTCGGGTCTCTTCAGCGTCGTGCTGCTCGCCAGCATATGGCCCAATCAACTCGCCAAGAGGGACGGGGAGCGGGAGGATCTCGCGAAAACCCGCCGCAATCTCGTGATCATGAGCCTCTTCGGCGTCGTCCTGCTGGTCATCCGCGTGTTCGAGTTCGGTACGCTCCACGTGCGCTGGGACCAGAATGCCTATGGGTCCGTGGTGTGGCTCCTTCTCGGCCTGCATACGCTGCATCTTCTCACGGATCTGGGCGACACCATCGTTCTCACGGTGCTGATGTTCACCGGTCACGGCCATGGCAAGCGCTTCTCGGACGTGGGCGACAACGCCTTCTACTGGTATTTCGTCGTCGCCTCGTGGCTGCCGATCTATGTAATCCTCTATTGGTTTCCGAGATGGTGGTGAGATCATGACGGCATGGCTGTCCAGAGGCGTTCCATCGGCCGGCATCTATATCGGACCGCTCGCGTGGATCATCAACACGCAGTTCGGCTACGCGGCCGTGCCATGGGTCTGTGCGCATCAGGTGCCGCTCATTCCCGTCTTCGCCCTCGCCATGGCGATTCTGAGCCTGTTCGGCGGCTTCCTGTCATGGCGCGGCTACGCCGCCGCTGCAGTGACGCCTCGGACGGATACGACGGGAGCGGGCCGCCCGCATCGCTTCGTGGCGCTCATCGGAGTGTCCATGGCACTTCTGTTTACCGTCATCATTCTCCTGCACGGCGTTGCCGGGCTCGTCTTTCAGGGATGCGAGCGATGAAAGCCCCGGCGAATCCCTTTGCACGTCCTTGGCAACAGAGGGAGAGACACGCTCATGCGGCGCGCTAGGCCTCTGGCGTTGCTGGCCATCCCGGTCGCCATCCGGCTGGCAGGAATCGTGCTCAGCGTCCGTCGCATGGGTTCCGCGTCGTACTCCGGGGAGGGGCAACATACTCCCGTCGGCCCCGAGGCGCGTCCGCACCGCATGCGAATGGACAGGCGAACCCGCTCCCTGCTCCTCTGGGGCTCGTGTGCCCTCATCCTGCTTCTGCTGATCGGAGGCGGCGTCTATGCGGGATATCGGGTGAAATCCGACCGCAATGCCCGCGCCCGCGCCATGGCGCTCACCGGTGGCGATCCGGATCTCGGGCTTCGCCTCACGCAGCGTTATGGCTGCGCCGGCTGCCACGTCATTCCGGGTGTTTCGGGCGCTCAAGGTAGAGTCGGCCCGACCCTCCAGGCCTATGCGGCGCGGATCTATGTCGGCGGCGTTGTTCCGAACTCGCCCGACAACCTCATCCGGTGGATCGAGAACCCACGCTCCATCGATCCTCGTTCGGCCATGCCCGTCACGGGCATCTCGCGGGACGAGGCGCGGCACGTCGCAGCCTATCTCTATACGTTGCGGCCATAAGGTTGTGCGAAATTCATCCCGTCAGCGCAGCGCGTAGAGATAAGTCGCGATATCGCGGGCATCGTTCTCCGAGACGCCCAGATTGGGCATGGCGGAGAGCGGGTCGACCTGCTGCGGATCGCGCAGCCATTTGATCATGTGGTCCGGCGTGTTCCGCAGGACGCCTGCGATGTAGACCTGACCCGCAATGCCGGCCAGCGGCGGGCCCACATGCGCATCGGGTCCCCTGATCCCGGGAATGACATGGCAGGTCTCACACGCGTATTGAAGGATCGCCACGCGGCCCCGCTGCGCCGCATCCTTCGGCTCCCAAGGAGCCTCAGGCTTGCGCGGCTTGGGCTGTTCCTCGCTCTCGCCCGCCGGTTGCTCCCGTCGCGCCCGGTATTCGGCCGGCGTCATGGACAGGGAGTTTTTCACGAACGCAGTGAGGGCCCAGCGCTCGCTCTCGGTCAGGCGAAACTTCCATGCGGGCATTCCGGTCAGCTTGATTCCGTTCGAGATGGCCCAGTGGATCTCCGGCGCCGACAGGTCTCGCCCCATCTGGGCGAAGTTGGGCGGTGCCGGCATCATGCCGAGGCCGATGGCGTCCGGCGGAAGGCCGGGCGCGCCATGGCATTGCCTGCAATGCTGGTCGTACAGCGGAAGGCCGGCCGCCGCGACGCTCGCGTCCGACAGGTCGGCCGGTGGCGTCTCTCCGATGATACGGGCCCGGATCGACTGACGCCGCGCCGTCGTGAGGGCCCAGTAAACAGGGGCTATGTGCTGCTTGGTGGCGGCGATGTCGTAGATGCCGGAAGAGATGTAGGCCAGCACGCCGCCCGCCGCCAACATCAGGATAAGGGCTCCCCAGAAGATCAGGCGAGGAAGAGAACGTGGCATCGAACTTTACCTACCGACCTTTCCGAAACGCCGCCTGCTTCAGGCAAGCGATGCCTGAGAGCTGCGCATGGATCGACGCTCGTGGCGTCCCCGCAGAGCGGAGCGGGCGTACAAGCATGATACGCGGTCAACCAGCTTGGCAGTGCTAAGTTCCGCTCCGGTCAGCGGCCTCTGGCCCGGCCGAGCGGCACGAGTTCGATGTGGGCCGGATTGGGCGTATGATCGAGCATGGCGCCGTTCGCGGCATCCAGCACCAGACCAACCGAGCCGCCGGGAAGCACCGCGTTGCCGATCACGCCGGGAGCCGCCTTGTCCGTGAGAATGGACTTTACCTCTAGTGAGCCGGGCTGGTACCCGCGAGCCTCGGCATAGGCCGTGAACTCCGCCTTTCGGTCGACCTTCACCACGCAGGGTGACCGGGGGCAGCTATGCCCCAGGGACGTGCGGATCCGGGCGGAGGCCGGGCTGGCGCTGATGGTCACCTCCTCCATGGTCCCCCGCGTCACCGTATTGCAGGCCGTCAGGGAGAGAAGGCTGCCGATTGCGCAACTGAGAATTCGCATCCGCATGGATTGTCCTTGCCGCAGGGAGGGGCACGATAGCCCGGTCCCGACAGCAGATAGCGCATACGGCTCAGCCTGCCAGACTGTGTCTTACGATCGGCGCGGGGCTCCACCCGGAGATTGGACGGAGAGGGCGCCGGCCTTGATGCCCGCCTCCAGGCTTCCTTCGACCTCGGCCGTGCCAAGCCAGGAATGCAGGAAGCCCGCATTGAAAGCGTCGCCCGCTCCCGTTGTATCGATCACGGTGACGGGCAGCGCCTCTGCCGAAACCCGGGTAGAGCCTTGGCGTGCCACGGCGCCGTGTTCGCCGCGCTTCAGCACGACCAGGGGAAAATGCTTCTGCAGAACGGAAAGGATCGCATCGGTCGATGTTTCACCGGTGAGCGCTTCTCCCTCCTCGACATTCGGGAGGAAGACATCGACGCCGGCGCAGGTCTCGAAGAACCCGACATCCTGACGGATGAGCTGGTCGTCCCAGCTCGGATCGAGTGAGACTGTCAGGCCGCGCTCTTTCGCCATGGCGATCACATTGGGATTGTCCTTCAGGGTGGCGAATTCAGCGATGTGGAGATGGGCGATGCCGGGGGATGCGAGCGCCTTCTCCAGGGAGGCCGGCCGGGAGGTTCCGGCGCGCCGGGACACGAAAGCCCGCTCGCCGTCTTTCACCAGGGCTACGGTCGGCTGGGGACCGGCGTCACGGGACCGCTCGATGAACGCCAGGTCGATTCCGCTTCCTTCGAGTTCCGGATCGAGGCTTCGCGAGAGTGGATCCGTTCCAAGGCGCGTGAGCAGGGCCGACGGACGCCCGAGAGAGGCAAGATGGGCCGCCGTGATGTAGGCACCGCCGCC
The DNA here is from genome assembly GCF_003347665.1 of Microvirga calopogonii. Taxonomy (GTDB): domain Bacteria; phylum Pseudomonadota; class Alphaproteobacteria; order Rhizobiales; family Beijerinckiaceae; genus Microvirga; species Microvirga calopogonii. The sequence goes on along the minus strand of NZ_QDGA01000001.1, from coordinate 308,429 downwards.
TGCGACGACCGTCACGTCCTGCGCGAAGCGTTCGCGTCCGAGCACCGGCATGTCGTGCAGGCCCGTGAAGATGATGTCGCAATAGATCCGGCCAAGACACAGGACCTTGGTTTGCTCAGAGGCTCTTCCGGTCATTGGGCGGCCAGTGCCTTCTCGGTCGCCTTGTCGAAGTAGTAAAGCCTCTCGGTCGGAGCATGAAGCGTCAGCTGCTCGCCGATCTTCGGGATCTGGCGTCCCGGCGCGGAGCCGATGATAGTCTGGTTTCCTTTCTCGATGTGGACGAGGGTCTCGGAGCCCAGGGTTTCCACGACCACGACAGTGCCCGATACGGCGAGGCCCGGCACGCCGAATGTTGCGGGTGTCAGGTCCTGCGGGCGAACGCCGACCAGGATCTCGGGCGATGTCGCCGAGACGGACGGAACTTTGACGGAGCCCCCCACCGACAGGTTCGCGTGACCTTCCTTCAGCGTGGCCGGAAGCAGGTTCATCGTCGGGCTGCCGATGAAGCGCGCCGTGAACACGTCGACGGGCTTTTCGTACAGTTCGAGAGGCGAGCCCACCTGCAGGATCCTGCCGTCGCGCATGACGACGATCCTGTCCGCCATGGTCATGGCTTCCACCTGATCGTGGGTCACGAAGACGGATGTGGTGCCGAGCCGGTGATGCAGCCGCTTGATTTCGATGCGCATCTGGGTGCGCAGCTGAGCATCGAGGTTCGACAGAGGTTCGTCGAACAGGAATGCCGCTGGATCCCGGACCATGGCCCGCCCGATGGCGACGCGCTGGCGCTGGCCGCCCGACAGCGCCGACGGACGGCGCTCCAGCAGATGCGAGAGGCCGAGGGTCTGAGCAACCTGTTCCACCCGCGCGCGCTTCTCGCTCTTCGAGAGCTTCGAGCGGTAGAGACCGAAGGCGATGTTGTCGGCAACGGTCACATGCGGATAGATGGCGTAGTTCTGGAACACCATGGCGATGTTCCGGTCCTTCGGCTGGAGGTCGTTGACGACGCGCCCGTCGATCCTGATCTCGCCGCCGCTGATCTCCTCGAGGCCCGCGATCATCCGCAGCGTCGTGGACTTGCCGCATCCGGAAGGTCCGACCAGCACGACGAATTCCCCGTCCTGAATCGCGAGGTCGATGCCGTGGACGACGGCCGTCTGCCCGTATCTCTTGACGAGGCGATCGATTTCGATGGTCGCCATCAGCGGGCTCCAAGAAGTGCGTTGAAACGGGATTGAAGGTCCTGGGCGGCGGCGTGGGCGCGGCTCTTCGCGTCCTGCATCCGTGTGCGGAAGCCTGCGATTTCCTGATTGTATCCGGCAATCGCCTGAGCCAGCGCACTCGGTGCGGGTCCCCCGAACCGGTCGCGCACCGCAACGAAGTTTTCCGCCGAGACGATTTCGGCGAACCGGTCCGGCTCGACGCTCGTCTCGCGGCCAGCGCAACGCTGGAAGGCTTTGCGGAAGGCCTCGTATCCGTCGGCCGCGATGTCTCCGCCGATGGCAACGACCGCGCGGGCGACTTCAGCCGCGATCTCATGCGCCTCGCGGAAGGACAGCCCTTCCAGGCGCACGAGGCTGTCGGCGAGTTCCGTCACGGTGATGCAGCTGCGGCGGATGTTCTGGCGAACTCGTTCGGCGTCGATCCGCAGCGATGGAACCAGCGCGGCGAGGAGGTCGAGGACACGTCCGCCGCTCTCGAAAGCGCCGTAGCCGAAGCCCTGGCTCTCGCCTTCGCTGTCGTTCATGTCGGTGAACGGCGTGTTGTGCATGATCGTGAGCATCGCCTGCGCCCGGCCGACGGTCTGGGACGAGAGGTGGCGCATGTGCTCGATCGGCACGGGATTGCGCTTCTGCGGCATGATCGACGAGATCTGCACGAAGGCGTTGGGAACGTAGACCTGCCCGACCTCGAAGCTCGTCCAGAACTGCAGATCCTGGATGAAGCGGCCGAGATGCAGGAAGATCAGCTCGATGGCCGAATAGGTGGACGTGATGTAGTCGATGGACGCGATGCAGCCATAGGAGTTCTGCAGAGGGCGGCTGAAGCCGAGCAGATGGGCCATCAGCTCGCGGTCGATGGGGAATCCGCTCGTGGTGATGGCGGCGGCACCCATCGGGCTCCGGTCGACGATGTCCCGGGCCGCCTCCAAGCGCGCGATGTCGCGCAGCAGGGTCTCGAGAACGGCGGACAGGTAATGGCCGAACACAGTCGGCTGCGCCGGCTGCCCGTGAGTGTAGGCAACGATCAGCGTCTTGCTCTCCCGTTCCGCCACGGATGCGAGAGTCTCGGCCAGATGCACCAGGCGGTCCAGCAGCGGGTCGATGCGGTGCTTGAGGCCGATCTTGAACAGGGTGTGGTCGATGTCGTTGCGCGAGCGCGCCGTGTGCAGGCGCCCGGCGAGGTCGGGCCCGAGGCGGGCGCGAAGCTGCTTCTCGATGAGGAAGAAGAAGTCCTCGACCTCGCCCGTATAGGTCAGGGTGCTCACATCGACATCACGGTCGATGTCCTCAAGGGCCTGGGCAATGGGACGTGCCTGCTCGATCGTCAGGATCCCGGTCTCGTGGAGCATGACGAGATGCGCCCGGTCGATGAGACGGAAGCCCTCGACGTGATGATCCTTCGCGCCGTCGAACAGGGGACGCAGAACCGTCTCCTTGTAGACCGGATCCGGGAAGGTGGACGTGTCGTTGAAGGTGCCTGCATTCATCGGCTTCAGCCTTTAAGTCCGGCCAGCATCACGCCTCGGACGATGTAGCGTTGGAGGAACAGGAAGATGACCAGGGTGGGAAGGGTCGCGATGCTCGCGCCCGTCATGATCTTTTCCCACTGGATGGATTGCTCGACGGCGAAACTGGAGAGCCCGACCGGCAGCGTGTAGAGCTCCGCGCTCGTGGTCACGATGAGAGGCCAGAAGAAGGCGGTCCAGTTGCCGAGGAAGGTGAAAATCGCGAGTGCCGACAGGGCAGGGGTCACGAGCGGCATGGCGATCTTCCACCAGATCGTGAATTCGTTCAGGCCGTCGATCCGCGCCGCTTCCAGGAAATCGTCCGGCACGCCCTCGAAGAACTGCTTCATCAGGAAGGTGCCGAAGGCGGTCATCATGCCCGGGAACATGATGCCCCAATAGCTGTCCAGCCATCCGAACTGGCTTGCCATGAGGTACCAGGGCAGCACCAGCATCTCGGTCGGGATCATCAGCGTGGACAGGATGGCGATGAAAACGATGTACCGGCCCCGGAACCGGAACTTGGCGAGCGTGTAGCCGACGAGGCTGTCGAAGAACACGTTCGAGAGCGTGACGATCACGGCCACGATCATCGAATTGACGAACCAGCGCGTGAAGCGCCCGTCGCCCAGGATCTCGACGTAGTTGTCGAGGGTCGGCGCGGCTGGAACGACGCGCAGGTCGTAGACCTGCGAGGCGTCCTTGAGGGATGTCGAGAGCATGAAGAGGAGGGGCGTCACCATGATGACGCCGCCGATGAACAGGAGCGTCCAGGCGACGATCCGGCCGGGCCTGATCCGGGGCATGGGCAGAGACCCGTGGGACGATGCGGCTTGGGTCATCAGCGGTCTCTCATGATGCGCAGTTGAACGAGGGAGATCACGAGCAGGATCAGGAACAGAACGACCGTTTGTGCCGCCGCGTATCCCATCTCGTAGGAGCTGAAGGCCGTCTGGTAGATCATCAGCACGAGCGGCTTGGTCGAGTTCAGCGGGCCGCCGGGATCGTTCGTGTTGATGTTGTAGACCTGATCGAAGATGCGCAGGAAGCCGATGGACGAGAACACCACCAGGAAGACCAGCGTCGGCTTCAGCAGGGGAATCGTGATCTTGCGCAGGATCGCCCCTTCCGACAGTCCGTCGATGCGCGCGGCTTCGTAATAGGTCACGGGAATGGCGCGCAACCCGGCGAGGAAGATGATGATCTGGAAGCCGAGGCCCGCCCAGATGGCCGGCGCGAGAACGGCAGGAAGCGCTTGCGTGGTGGAGCGCAGGAACGGCTGCTGCGGAATGCCGAAGCTCGCGAGAACGTCGTTGATCACCCCGATGGGGACAGGCTGGTAGAACCAGCGCCAGACCCATGCCATCGCGGCGGCCGTCGTGAGAAAGGGCAGGAAATACAAGGCACGGATGAACGAGTGCATGAACCGCACCCGGTCGAGGTAATAGGCCACGACGAAGGAGATCAGGAGGCTGATCGGCGTGCCGATGATCAGGTACAGGAAGGTGTTGCGGAACACCTGCCAGAAGAGCGGGTCCGCGAGGAGCCTCTTGTAGTTCTCAAGGCCTACGAAGGAGGCGGGCCGCGTGATGCTCCAGTCCGTCACTGACAGGTAGAAGGCCTGGAAGGTCGGCCAGAAACGGATGACGACGTAGAAGAGAAGGGGAACCGCGAGGAAGCCCCACGCCCATATCAGCTGCTTCTGGCCAAGGCTCATCCTCGACCAGAGGCCGCCCGGGGCGGCCTCCCGATGTGCGACGACGGACATGAAAGGTTCCTCGCGGTCTCGACGTGTCAGCGCTTGGCGCGATCGATGATCGCCTGCTCGGCTTCGGCCGCCTTGGCGAGCGAGGTCTTCGGATCCTCGTTGCCGATCAGGACGCGGTTCGCCATGTCGATGGCGACCTGCCGCTGAGCGGCCTCATCCTTGAACAGGGTCGTGTGGGCATATTCCAGGCCCTTGAGGAACGGACCATAGACCGGATGCGCGATGTTCTCCGGCGTGAGGGCCGCAGCCCGGCGCGCCGGCAGTTCACCGACGACGTCCATCCAGATCTTCATGGCTTCCGGCGAGGAGACGTATTTCAGGAACTTCTCGGCCGCCGCGAGCTTCTCGCCTTCCGCCTTCGTGGTGATCGCGTTGGCGAAATAGCTGGCATAGTTGCTGCGCACGCCCTGAGCGTTGGCGGGAAGCTCGGTCACGCCCCACTCGAAGCCCTTGATCGTGTTGAATGATCCGAGGCGGAACGTGCCGTCGATGGTCATGGCCGCGAGACCCGCGCGGAAGGCCGCCTGGCCTTCGTCCATGAAGCCGGCTTGGCCGACCTTATGCTTCTTCTGCAGGTCGGTATAGAAGGTGAGCGCCTTCAGGCCTGCCTCGTCGTTATAGGCGACCTTGGTGTCGCTGTCCGTGTAGGGAACGCCGCCGAACTGACGGATCAGGACTTCGCGCCACCATTGGTGATCCTGCCCGCCCATGTCGAGCGTCATGCCAGCGGAGACGATGTTGCCGCTGCCGTCGCGCTTGGTGGTCTTCTCGGCTGCGGCGACGAGCTCATCGAGGTTCTTGGGCGGGTTGTTGGGATCGAGGCCTGCATCCTTGAAGGCCTTCTTGTTGTAGAAGAGCGCCAGGGAACGCACGGCGGTCGGCAGGCCGTAATAATCGTTGCCGCGCTTCATGGCGCTCACGATCGGGAAGAAATCGCGTTCGATGTCCGCCGCCGGAAAAGCCTCTGCCCGCAGGGGCTGGATCATCTTGCCGGAGATGAAGTTGTCCGTCCAACCGTAGAAGAGCTGCACCACGTCGGGGCCCTGGCCGGCAAGGATCGCGGCGGCGACCTTCGTCTGGTAGTCGGCATAGGGGAAGGTGGTCTGCTTGACCTTGATGTCGGGATTGGCTTCCTGGAACTTCGTGATCAGCTGGGTCATCGCCTTGACCCGCGTGTCGAAGACATATTGCCAGTATTCGATCTCCACGGCCTTCGCGCCGGTGGCGGCCAGGGTGATAGCGCCTAAGGCGACGCTCGCGAGCATGTGACGAAAACGCATATCCCTCTCCATTTTTGCCGGCGCGAGGCGCCGACATCTCTCTGGTGTGGCGGCCTTCGGAAGGGCCGTTCCAAGCCCAAGGCTCTTCTAGAGTCATCCACCTGTCAATAAGATAATTCACTTGAGTTATTCATTGCTCCGGTTCATCGTTTGTCTCACGGAGTGGTGGAGATGCCGAGAAAAGCCAAAGCCGGGACGCCGTCGACGATCGGAAGCAATCCGGAGCGGAACCGCTCCCACAACCGGCGGGTGGTGCTCGATGTGGTGCGCCAACTGGGGCCGGTCGGGCGGATGGAAATTTCGCGCCACGCGCATCTGAGCACCCAGGCGGTCTCGAACATCGTCGAGGATCTCGTCGCCGACGGGCTGCTGATCAGGACCGGACGCCTCAGGGCCGGGCGCGGCCTGCCGCCAATCCAGTTTGCCGTCAACCCGAACGGCGGGATGACCGCCGGGATCGAGATCGCGGCCGACCACATCTCGACGCTCCTGGTGGATATCGGCGGCCGCATCCGCGCCCAGCGGAGCGTGCCGCTTCCGCAGAACGATCCCGAGACCGTGCTTCCCGTCATCAAGGCCGAGATCGAGGCAGCGCAGGCGCAGCTGGACCCTCCCGTTCCGCAGCTCCTGGGCGTCGGAGTCGTGATGCCGGGTCCCTTCAACGTCGAGGGCATGACGTCCGTCGGGCCGACGACTTTGTCCGGATGGTTGGACTTCGATGCGGTCGCTCGCATCGGCGGCATGCTGGGCGCACCCGTGACCCTGGAGAACGACGCCACCGCGGCCGCCGTCGGCGAGCGTCTTCACGGCGTCGCCAGGAACCTGAAGAACTTCTGCCTGATCTATTTCGGGCAGGGCCTCGGCTTAGGCATCATGATCGACGGTCGACCTTATCGCGGGGCCAACGGCAACGCGGGCGAGATCGGGCATGTGCTGGTGGCGAAGGGCGGACGTCTCTGCTCGTGCGGGCAGCATGGCTGCCTCGAGGCCTATGCCTCCTTCCATTCCCTCGCGCAGCAACTGGCAGCGGCCGGAATCCATGAAATCGACTACGCGGACCTCGAACGTCTCCACCGCGAGAAGCATCCTGTCGTTCTGAAGTGGATCGACGAAGCCGCCGGGTATCTGGCTCCCCAGGTGGCGATGCTCGAAAACCTTTTCGATCCGGAAGCCATCGTGCTCGGCGGCGTGCTCCCGCCCGGCCTGCTGGAGGACCTCGTCCAGGCCATGCAGCCGCTTCCCTTGTCCGTCGCTCGGCGCAGGAACCGGAGCGAGGCCCGCCTGATTCACGGGCGGACCGGCGGCCTGACGGCGGCGCTGGGCGCCGCCGCATTGCCCCTCCTGGAGACGATGACACCGCGTCTCGATACGGCCCACGCGGCCGAACGTGAACAATCGAACGAGGAGACCTCCCTTGCCGGATGACCATAGCCGTCTCGCCCGTGCCATTCATCAGCCGGCCCTCGTCCGCCTGCACCGTGCCCTGAGCCGGCTCCCGTCCGTGCTGACGGTGATGAACACGGGCGCGCATCCGGACGACGAGCACAACGGCCTGCTGGCTGCCCTGCGCTTCGCCTACGGCATGCGGATCGTGGTCGCGTGCTCGACCCGGGGCGAGGGCGGGCAGAATGCCCTCGGACCGGAGCGGGGCGGCGCCCTCGGGGTGCTCAGGACCGCCGAGATGGAGGAAAGCGCCCGCCGCATCGATGCCGACGTGGCATGGCTCGGTCATGGACCGGACGATCCGGTTCACGATTTCGGGTTCTCCAAGAACGGCGACGACACCCTTCGTCGCTGGGGCGAGGAGCGGATCGTCGAGCGGCTCGTCCGGGCCTATCGCCGGTACCGGCCCGACATCGTGATTCCCACGTTCCTCGACGTGCCCGGGCAGCATGGCCATCACCGTGCAATGACCCGCGCGGCCGAAACGGCCCTGGCCCTGGCAGCCGATCCTGCAGCCTTTCCGGACCATGCAAAACAAGGCCTCGCGCCCTGGCAGGTTTCCAAGTTCTATCTCCCGGCATGGTCGGGGGCGGGCTATGCCTATGACGACGAAGTGCCGCCGCCGCCCGCAACGCTCGGCGTTCAGATCTCCGGTGGCGATGCGGTCACGGGTTTGGCCTATCGGCAGCTCGGCGAATGGTCCCGCGCAGCGCACGCGTCTCAGGGAATGGGCGTATGGCGGGACAATCCGGTCGATCAGTGGAGCCTCCATCTGAAGCTCCGGGCCGGCGCTGCTCCGGGGCCAGAGCAGGATATTCGCGATCATCTTCCTGCAGGGCTCGGCGAGCTCGCCGCCTTGGCGGGCGTGACGGAAGCGGCCGGCTCCGCTCTGCGAGAGGCACAGGAGCGTATCGATGCCGCGGTGGCGGCCTTCCCTGATCGAAGGACTGTCAGCGAGTCCCTCGGCGCTGCGGCGCGGCTGATCGAGGACGCGAGGAAGGACATGGACCGGCCTGTCCTCGACCAAGTAGGCCATCGCCTCGACCGCAAGCTCCGGGAGATCGATGCCGCGCTCTTCGAGGCCCATGCGAAGACGGCACGGGCGATCTTCCAGGGAGCGGGCCACCCAGGAGCCGAGATGGCCCTGCATGTCGCCGTCGATGCTCCCGGCATCGCCGATCTGACGATGGCACCCCGGCTTCCCGATGGTATCAAGGCAGCAGAGGCGTCCCGTGAACCGGGGCATGTCCGCTATGCGATCACCATTCCTGAAACGGCTCCTCACACGGGCAATTATCCGGAAGCCTTCGATCCCATGGGTGGAAACGGCGCGGCCGGCATCCGAATCACCGGCACGCTGCACGACCGCTGCGTCGCGATCGATCTCGATCCCGAGGAGCCTTTCACCAACCGGCCGCAGCAATCCCTTTCCGTCGATCCGACCTTCGCGGTCCTGAGGATGAATGAACCGGCCTCCGGCATCCGGGTCAGGGCCATCGGGGCGAAGCCGACGGACTGGCAGGTGCCGCAGGGCTGGAGCGTCCGGCAACAGGAGGGCGACTGGATGATCGATCCGCCACACCGGCCGCAGCCCGGTGTCTCGCGCCTCATCCCGATCGTGGAAGGCAGGCCGGCAAGCTCGGTGCAGACCATCGCCTATCCTCACGTCCGGCCGGTCTCGTTCGTGGCTCCGGCGGAGTTCAAGGTCCTGACGCTCGACGTGGCCCTGCCGGAAGGGGCCCGCATCGGCTATGTCGGCGGCGGAAGCGACAATGTCGGCACGCATATGCGCCGCCTCGGCTTAGACGTGACGGATCTTGCCGAGGCTGATCTCAAGGACGGCGCGCTTGCGACCTTCACCACCATCGTGATCGGCATCTTCGCCTTCGGCCTGAGACGCGACCTTCAGGCCGCGACCGAACGGCTGCATCGGTTCGTGGAGGAAGGCGGCCATCTGGTGACGCTCTACCACCGTCCGACCGATGGCTGGGACCCGGATCGCACGCCGCCCCGCCGCCTTGTCATCGGCTCGCCGTCGCTCCGGTGGCGCGTGACCGATCCTGCCGCCCCGGTGAAAGTCCTGAAGCCGGACAGTCCCCTGCTGAATGCGCCGAACAGAATCGATGCGAGCGACTGGCAGGGCTGGGACAAGGAGCGGGGGCTTTATTTCGCGGCCGATTACGATCCGGCCTACGAGGAGCTTCTGTCCCTCAACGATCCGGGCGAGAACCCGCTCAAGGGGGCGCTGATATCAGGCCGCATCGGTCGAGGACGGCACACGCATGTGGCGCTCGTACTGCATCATCAGCTGGACAAGCTCGTTCCCGGTGCCTTCCGCCTCCTGGCAAACCTCGTTCAGCCCGCCTGGTAGAACATGGCAGCCGAGCCGGACAGCCGATCGGGCGCGCCTCCTGTTCCTCTCTGGATCAGCGCGGGATGGCTCCTGCTCGACATGGCCTTGGTCACGACCATGCAGGCCCTCGTCAAGGCCGAGGGCGAGACCTATCCGGCGATTCAGCTCGTCTTCCTGCGGTCGCTGGTCGGGTTCATCTCGGTGGCGCCGCTGGTATGGCATCACCGCCGGAAGCTGGCGGATCTGACGAACATCCGCGGCCACCTGACTCGTGTGGCCTTCAACTCGGCGGCGCTCACCCTCAATTTCGCGGCCTTCGCGGCGCTGCCCCTGGCGCTGGTCACGGCCATCGGGTTCACCCGGCCGCTCCTCCTGCTGGTGATGGCCGCCATGATGCTGGGTGAGCGCGTGAGCGGGATTCGTTATGCGTTCACGGCGCTCGGCTTCGTCGGCGTCGTCATCATGGTGCAGCCGGACGCGATTCCCTGGAACATGGGGCTGGTGGCGGCTTTCGGATCCGTATTCTTCGGCACCCTCGCGGTCGTGCAGACACGGCGCCTTGCCGGCGAGAACACCGTCGTCCTGATGCTCTTCTACACGGTCGGCCTGACGCTCCTGACATCCATCCCGGCCGCTCTCGTCTGGGTGCCGATTCCGTGGAGCGAGGCACCCAACATCATCCTTGTCGGCGTCCTGGCGCAGCTCGGCCAATATTGCTGGCTGCAGGCCTACCAGAAGCAGGAGGCACGCCTCCTCGCGCCCATCGGTTACCTGTCGATCCTGTTCTCGGGATTCGCGGGCTGGCTCTATTTCGGCGAGATCCCGTCCCTGTCCCTGTGCATCGGCGCCGCCATCGTGGTTCTCACCACGGTGCTGGCGACCCCTGCGGAACGCTGGCTGAAAGCCAGAAGCAGGGCCTGAGCGAAAAGCAATCGCCTGTCCAACTTCACGCATCCCGGTAACGGTCTGTTAACCTCTCAGGCGCAGCCTCTTCATGTGCCGATACGGCACGGTCGTTGTTTCCTCTGGAACTGGCCGTGAAAGGCGGCCTCCCTCGAGCGCCACAGGCAACTGGCGCTCTTTCTTTGATGAACGCTCCGTGCAACCATTGGACATGTCGGCGAAGATCGACATGGGCGTCGTGCGGCCCTCCGGGTCCGCGTCGAACGATGTACCAGCCAAGAGAGGGAGCTGCGGATCAATCCCAGAATGGGGCACATTTCACGTCCGATGCGTCTCTATAGATGAAAGATAGATGAAAGCATCGTGCGGCCCTCTCGGCCCGTACGATGCTCAAGCGTCAGTCAATCAGCATCGCGACGGTTTCGGAGCGACGGCTCGGACCGTCTCTGTGCATTTACCGAATCTCAAACGGTACAGAGGGGAATAGTCATGACTTTCCGCATCATCGCCGCCACGGCACTCCTGCTGACGGCCACAAGCGCCATGGCCGCGCCGGCGAAGCCGGCCTCGGCCGTCCTCGTCACCAATGCCCGCGAGGTCGCGGTGACCGACGTCACCGTCGAGGCCGGCGGGAAGACCGTCAGGCTCGCGAAGCCGCTCGCACCGAAGGCCAAGACCACTTTGAAGCTGCCGAAGATGTCCGGATGCACCGTCACCGTCGCAGCGACCTTCGAGGACGAATCGACCGCCGATCTTTCCGAGTTCGATGTCTGCAAGGACAAGAATGTCCGCTTCACGGATTGAGCATCGACCTGCGAAGCGCATCGTGCGGAACCGAATTTCGGCTCCGCACGATGCGCTCTTCGAGGAGCAGATGCTTCCGCGGGCGACGCCTTGATTTGGAACTATCCAGTTGCGATGGTTCCGGCACCATGATTCAGAAAGCGTCTGCCGTTTGCCTCGTTGTCTTCGGCCTTGCAGTTTGCGGTTTTAGCCCGAACGCCTCGGCGCAGTCCGAAGTCGCCGGTGATCCGCAAGGACTTCCCAACGTAACCAACTCTTCTCTCTATGGTCCGGGCGGCGTCTACGCGAAAATCCCGGCCAGGGACGATCTCGGACGAGATCAACTCGTCATGTTTCGCGCGTGGAACCCGGATCCGGTCAGGTCCCACGAGGCGAATCTCGGTGCGCTCAATCCTGCTCTCGCGAAGGTGGTCCGGAAGGCGCAGGACGATAACCCGGGCCAGCGTTTCGTGATCGGTTCCGGCAAACGCGACGGGAAGCTCCAACGGATGGCCGTGGCCTGGGGCTGGTCCCGGACGCAGGACAGCATGCACCGTTCCGGGAATGCCGTCGATTTGTGGCCGCTCGATCGGGAGGGGAGGGTGATCTTCGACCGGGCAGCCCAGAACCGGATTGCCGATGCGATGAAGAGGGCCGCCCTGGAGCTTGGCGTACCCATCCGCTGGGGAGGTCATTTCCAGAGTTTCAGGAATGCCGACCGGTCGCATTTCGAACTCGCGATTCCTTGATCGAGACGCTCAGACCAGCCGCTTGAAGGCATCCGTGAAGAAATAGGGTCCGAAGCTCCACAAACCCGCCCACAGCATGGCCCCGAGAGCATTCGCCGCGACGAAGTGAGGCCAGGGCATGCCCGCCGACCCGGCGATGAGGCCGTTGAGCTGCCGCAGCACGACGATGAAGCGTGCCGTGAGGACCATGAAGAACCCCTTGGTCTCCACCGTTTTCTCGAGCCGGGCCAAGCGGTCCGGCGTGAGCTTCACCAGATAGCCGAACCTGTTCAGGAGCGGCCGCCCCCCGAGCCGCCCGATCAGATAGCCGGTGCTGTCACCGAGCACGGCCCCGAGCCAGGCTGCCAGAAAGACATGGCCGATCACGAGATCGCCGCGGGCGGCCAGGAGGGAGGCGGCGATGAGAGCGCTCTCCCCGGGCAGGGGAACCCCGAACGATTCGAAGTAGAGAATGACGAGCAGGGCCAGAACGCCATAGGTGACGATGGCGGGCTCGATCCAGGCCAATCCTTGGTGGAGAAGGTTCATCGCAGACACCCAAGCTCCTGGGACAAAGCCCAGATTTGCCCTGCCGCACTTCCTGTGGGTGCGTCACAAACGTCTGGACCCGGATCTTCACAACAGTGTCATATTGCCTATAGTCTAATCCAACGGGAAACGACGCTTCTCTTAAGTTGAAGAGGAGGTGAGGTGACGATACACGTCCAGCCTGTTGTGCGACCGGAGGCCTGCCCGGCCCTCGTTCTCAATGCCGATTACCGGCCATTGAGTTACTACCCGCTGTCCATCTGGTGTTGGCAGGATGCGATCAAGGCGGTGTTCCTGGACAGGGTCAACATCGTGTCCGAATACGACAAGGTCGTGCGAAGTCCGACCTTCGAGATCCGTCTCCCCTCGGTCATTTCGCTCAAAACCTACGTCAAACCGTCACGTCACCCAGCCTTCACCCGCTTCAACGTCTTCCTGCGCGACCGCTTCAGCTGCCAATATTGCGGAGACCGCGAGGACCTTACCTTCGATCACGTGATCCCCCGGTCCAAGGGCGGGCAAACCACTTGGGAAAACGTCGTCGCCGCCTGCGCGCCCTGCAACCTCCGCAAAGGGGACAAGCTGCCCCGCGAGGTGGAAATGTGGCCCCGGCAGAGCCCCTTCGCCCCCACCGTCCACGATCTCCACTCCAACGGTCGCCTCTTCCCGCCGAATTATCTTCACGACAGCTGGATGGACTATCTCTACTGGGACAGCGAACTGGAGCCCTGAACCCCTTCTTCCTGCTCAGGTCAGCCGCCCACGGGCCGCGACGGGCAGTTCGCCCACGATCCTGTCTCCACGCACGGTGACCAGCCGGTCCACCATGTTCACCACGACGCAGACGTGGTTCGGCACGATGCGCACCACATCGCCGATGCTGGGACGGTCGTTACAGGCGGAGAGATCGAGAAAGCCGTGCTCCTCCGCAAAGCGGGCGATCTTGGCCTGCGGGTGCTCGAGGATGAGGCCATGGCCTTCGAGGCCGCCCGTATCGCTGGTCAGGGTCTTCGAGCCGGAATCGACAATGCCCCGCTCGGGACCGGCGCGGCTGACCACCGTCGCGTAGACGGTGAGGGCGCAATCCTCCAGCTGGGCGACGCCGGCCGCCAGCATCATCCGGTCATTGAACACGGACGTCCCGGCCCGGTGTTCGGTCACGCCCTTGATCTTGCCGAGATTGACGAGATTGGGCGTACCCCCGGACGAGACGATGCGCGGCTCGAGACCAAGCTCCCGCACACCGGCCGTGGCCGCGTCGAGGAAGGCTTGCGTTTCGGCCATTGCGTTCTCCGGCGGGTACAGCATGAAGCCGGCAAACGAGAGACCCGGGCGGGATGCGATATCCCTGGCGAGCGCGACCGCCTCCGCGACCGTCTCCACGCCCGCCCGCTTGCGGCCGGTATCGCATTCCACGACCACGTCGAGATCGCGCCCGGCGATGGCGGCCGCCTGCGGCAGGCCGGCCACGACGACCGGGTTGTCGGCCGCCACGGTGACCTTCGCGTGAGACAGCAGACGGCCGAGCCGGTTCAGCTTCTCCTCGCCCAGGATGTTGTAGGAGATCAGGATGTCGTCATGGCCGTTCCCGGCCATGATCTCGGCCTCGCCGAGCTTCTGGCAGGTGATGCCCCGCGCGCCTGCATCGCGCTGCATGGCGGCGATGACCGGGCTCTTGTGCGTCTTGATGTGCGGGCGGTTGGCGACGCCCGCCGCATCGCACAGGGCCTGGAGCCGGGCAATGTTGCGCTCCACCACGTCGAGGTCGATCACCACGGCGGGCGTCCCGAACTGCCGCGCGACTTCGTCCTTGAGAGCCTGAATGCTCATGAAATGTCTCCGACGTTACGGGTAAGGCCTCACCGGCCGATATGAAAACCCTTGCGGGCCGCGGCGATTGCCGCGAAGGCGGCCAATGCCAGGGAAATCACCACGTTCCATCCCGCCAGCGACAGGCCGAGGAAGCGCCAGGCCGCTTGCGTGCAGCTGACGACCCGGGTGTTCTGCAATTGGCTCATGAAATCGCCGACGTTGCCCGCGGCCGCGCCGGATCCGCCGCCGCAATCGCTGGGCCCGACGAAGAAGCCCCACTCGACCCCGGAATGATAGGCCCCCAGCCCTGCGCTGACGACGAAGATCAGCGCCAGGAGCCAAAGCCCGGCGCGGGCATAGCGGGGCGGCAGGAACGCGGCCACGAGGCCCAGCGGGATCGCGATGTAATAGGGATTGCGCTGGATCAGGCAGAGCTTGCACGGCACATAGCCGAAGACGTGCTCGAAGATGAGCGCTCCGCCGACAGCGGCTGCCGCCCCCAAGGCCACCGCGAGAGCGGCCTGCCGCATGGTGAGGCTGATCCGCATCGGATCCTCCCTCTAGAAAAGGTAGCGGAAGGCGACGAAGCCGCCGACGAAGGCCGCGATGGCCAGGGCCGCCACCAGGTTGAAATGGTTGTCGATGATCGATTTGATCTTGGGTCCGAACTTGCTCATCAGGAGGGCGACGATGAAGAAGCGGGCGCCGCGGGTCAGGATCGACAGCAGGATGAACCAACCCAGGTGGTAGCCCGCAAAGCCCGAGGTGATGGTCACGAGCTTATAGGGGATGGGCGTCAGGCCCTTCAGCAGGATCACCCAATGACCGTATTCGGCATAGGCGTGCCGGAACGTCTCCGCTCCCTCGGTGAGGCCGTAGAGCTGGAACAGCCACGCCCCGATCGAATCGTAGAGCCCCAACCCGATGAAGTATCCCAGGATGCCGCCCAGAACGGACGCGACAGTGCAGATCAGGGCATACGACCAGGCCTTGTCGGGCCGGGCCAGCATCATGGGGACGAGCATCACATCCGGGGGAACCGGAAAGAACGAGCTTTCCGAGAAGGACACCAGCGCCAGCGCATAGGGGGCCGAAGGTCGGGCCGCGAGGGACAGGGTCCAGTCGTAGAGGCGTCTCAGCATGGGATTCCGACAGGTTCAGATCCGGATCG
The DNA here is from genome assembly GCF_003347665.1 of Microvirga calopogonii. Taxonomy (GTDB): domain Bacteria; phylum Pseudomonadota; class Alphaproteobacteria; order Rhizobiales; family Beijerinckiaceae; genus Microvirga; species Microvirga calopogonii. Next base: position 292,911 of record NZ_QDGA01000001.1, on the reverse strand, counting down.
GGGCCCTTTGCCCCGCGCCTCTTTGAGCACAAGGCGCCCGGAATTGCGAGGGCTAAGCCTTGCGGCTTCCCTTCACATCTCGCGCATTGACCAACCTTCGCCGCCCATGGTACGTCGCGGGTCCTTGCCCCTGTGGCGGAATTGGTAGACGCGCTCGACTCAAAATCGAGTTCCGCAAGGAGTGCTGGTTCGATCCCGGCCAGGGGCACCAAGTTCATCTTGGTTTTGCCGTTATTTCCAGTGACTTAGGGCCCATCGCACGGCGCTCATGGTGATACATGAGGTGATATGCCGTGAGTTTTCTTTTGCCCGACACTGGATTTCTGACTGTGACTGTCCGCCATTCACTCCTGAGGAATGGAGCTTAATTCTATTGCGGCGCATTCTGAAGACCTACGGCGCGATGGTGACAAGCTCCCGGAGGATCAGCACGAGAAATCAGGGTTCTCGCAGGGACTGACGAGCCACCGGAAACGTCAGGCTGCGTAAGCCCTCCCGGTCACATTGGGCTCGCCCATCTGTTCCTGTCCACGCTCTCCACAGGCTGCCCTACAGCCTATCGACGAATCCTTGGATCCCATGAGATGTTCACTCTATGTTCTTATGGAGGTTCGTCGTGGCACCCCGAAACCGAAAGCTTACAACTGAGCAAGTTCTTGAAGCTCGCCTGAGGTTTACGTCTGGAGAATGCGAATGGGGCAAGCTCTCGAAGGACTATGGCGTGAGCCGAGAAACGATCAGAAGTGCCGTTATGGGCGAGACCTTCAAGGAACTCCCTATGCCGCCCGGAAGGGCTCTGCGCGATCGACCATTCCCCTATGGCTAGGTTGCCTGTAGCCCCTCAATCGACACAAAACGGGGCAAGCATGAGGTTTTCTCAAGGAGAACCAAGCGAGGAACGATCATGCTTCCTGATCTGCAATACTTTCATTTCGGCACTCACGGAATCTATTACGGCCTCTACGGTGGCCTCGATTATTCGGCAGGCGTTGAGGACGGGAAGATCACGGGAACTTCCGCTGATCCCACTCCGGTCGATGCCTTTGATAAGCTATTCTATAACCATGACTATGACCTCCAGCAGGCCACAACGACCGAGCAACGGCTCCAAGCCCACGGGGAAGTGATCGAGGGGCTTTACGAGCTTGTGGCCGGAACATCACCGCAATGGGACATCTTCTAAAGCATCGAACGCAAAAGTGGGCACCGGTTTTGGGTGAAATGATGCGTTAAGCCAAAGCTTAAACCATCGGGCGTGAGCTCGATTTCACGTCCGATGCTCTAGCCCATCGTGCGGCCCTGAAGGTCCGGATCAATGATGCGCGCTTCCAGGAGTGGGGCATCGGACGGATCTTCAAAGTGGGTCTGCTTTCAGGTCTGATGCGCCAGTGTGATCCCCAGGGTGGCGGCCAAGGGGCATCCCGGTTCTTCAGACACCGTGAACCCGGATCTCGCGCCGCTGGCCACCCAGCTTCCGAAGAGATGACGAAATTGACCGCGCCTCTCGCGAGCCATCAGGGCTAGGGCTCGTCTTCCACGACAGGTTGATCGGTTGTGTCCTGAACCGGCTCCTCGTCCTGGCTTTTATGGACTTTCGGATGCACTTTCTCATGGGCTGGGGCATCCGTTCCGGCTCGCGTGGCTCCGATCTGCGCATTGGCCTCCGGCATCTGCTCGAGCGGCACATCATTGTCGCTCAAGTGCGCTGGTGTCGCTCCATCTTGCGGTTTTACGTCCTCAGGCTTTCTCGCCATGGGAGAACCTCCGAGCGTCACGAATGATAAGCCGACCATGCGCGTGATCCGCACAGCTGGCCATAATCTGAAGGCATCATGAAGCAAACAACCGGCGCTTGCACACGTTCCGGATGCTCCGCTTCCCGCTGCTTCTGTCGCTTTCGGGTTACCCCCTCTTCAAACTTGCAGACGACATTCCCTTTCGAACAAATGGCCGAAGCCGAAGAGAGATGCGGATTTCAAACATCGGGGCGGCGCGAACCGGCGCTATTGGGGAATTTTCGGCAGACATCGTTGATCGTCTTAAAAGCCGCGAGGAGGGGCTTGTGATGGAAGCCGAAATCGAATTCGTTGCGCGTGCGCTCTATGATTCCGAAGATGATGCGCCGGCATGGGATCGCGAGCCCGACATCATCAAGGACGAGTTCCGTCGTTATGCCCGCGTGGCGCTGGAACTGCTTGACGAACACCGCAAGCCGAAGACGCGCGGTGCGCAGACCTGCATCGTTTCCTACGCAGCGTAAGAGGCGTTTAGCACATTGCACAGAGTGACATTGGCATTCCCTAATCGCAGCGTCACACCTGATTGCCCCGGACACGCAAGGTCCGCGGCCGTGTGACCGCGGGCCTCGCTCTTTTAAGGACAGCTTTGCAGGGATGCGATCCGGTCAGCCCCGATGCTCGATCACCGTCACGATCCGCCGGGTGCGCGGTTCGACGATCACGATCTGATCCTTCACGACCACGTACTTACACTCGGGAAGGCCGGTCAGGATGCGCTCGACATTGTCCGGGCAGTCGTACAGGGTCGTTACGGAGGTCGGAATGGTCGAGCCGACGCTGACGCTGAAATTCACGTCCGTGAGCGGCTGAACATGCACGCTGCTGAACGACTGCGAGATCTGCGTGCGCTGCTCGGATGTCACGGTGACGTTCGTGGGGCTCGACGAGGATGTGCTGCCGGTCGTATGTGCGCCGCCGCCTGCCTGGCCGGTTGCACTGCCGGTCGTGCTCTTGGCGCCGTTCGTCCCACCCGACGCATTGCCGGAAGTCGTGCTGCGTGCTCCGCCAGAGGTGCCGGAGGAAGTGCTGTCCGCCGCGCTGCCGGCATTACCGGAAGGAGCGTTCGCGCCGCCGGATGCGGAACCCGATGTCGTTCCACTCGACGTACCGGATGAAGCGCCGCCCGCGCTACCGCCCGACGAACCGCCGGGCGTCATAATCGTCGAGCCGCCTGAGGTTCCACCCGCCGCACGGCCGGAAGCGCCTCCGCTCGAACCGCCGCTGGTCTGCGCCATGGCCGCCACGCTCAAGGAAAGAGCCGCCACCGCAACAGTCGCCATCAAAGTTTTACGCATCGAAGATCTCCCATGATCAGAGGGCTCAAGCGAGCCCTTCGCGATGCGTGTCAACGAGATGTTTTCAGCTGTGTTCCGTTCACTTTTCAAAGCAGAAAAGCGTACATCTCCCGTTCATCTTCATGAATGGGTCGTGCTGTAAAAACTGCCTGCGATGACTGCTTGGATAAACACGGCTGCCCGAAGCTTAAGCTGTGGGAAACTGTGCTTATATAAGACTGATCAGGTCTGGTCCGAGGCTTGAAGATGTTGCGACGAGAACGGCGCGAATGCTTCCACGACCTTCTCGTAAACAGGCCGCTTGAAGGGGATGATCAATTCAGGGAGACGGTGCATGGACTCCCAGCGCCATTCATCGAATTCGGGCCTGTGGCCACCGCCGCCGGGTTGATGAATATTGATCTCGCTCTCGTCGCCTTCGAAGCGGAAGGCAAACCATTTCTGGTTCTGCCCGCGATAGCGACCGCGCCAGGCGCGGCCCGCGACCATGGACGGGAGATCATAGGCATACCAGTCCGGCGCTTCCGCCAGAAGGCTCACCGAGCTGACGCTGGTTTCCTCATACAGTTCCCGCAAGGCGGCTTCGTAAGGCTCCTCGCCGGGGTCGATGCCGCCCTGCGGCATTTGCCAGGAATATCCGTCGGAGGTCGCATCTGCTTCCGAACGACGTCGGCCGATGAAAACCAAGCCATCCTTGTTGATCAGCATCACGCCGACACAGGAGCGGTAGGGCAGATCCTTTCTGGCCTGTGATCCTCTTGCGCTCCTCATACGACTCTTACCCCTTCAATGGCGGAAACATCCGGCAGCCGGTTCTCGAAGAGTGCCGGTGCATGGCTCCACAGCAGGCTAGAGCCTCGGACCCGAAAGGGGAATCCACTTTCGGGATGGATCGATGCTCAACCCTTATGCGGCTCAACGTCGAAGGCGGAAGGGCGGATCCACTTTCCACGGGCGCTTCCTTCGGCTCCGCACGATGTGTCGGAAGAGTGCCGCTTCGCGGGGCCTTGCACAAGCTTCTCGCCCCTGTCGCCGGTGCATGAACGCGAAAAGGGCCTGACGGTGCGGTCCGCCAGGCCCTTTTGCATCATTGTTTCTCGAACGAAAGAACGAGTGTCGATCAGTTGGGTGTCGTGGTCGTGTTGGCTGCACCCTTGCGCACGCCATGCAGCAGGTCATAGGCAGCGAGAAGCTGCTTGTCCTTGGTGGGATCCGGCGGAACGTAAGCGGAGGATCCGCCGCGCTCTTCCTTCTCGCCGCCATTCTGCAGGTGGCCGCGCAGACCGGCCTCGCCCTTGGTCTCGTCCTTGCCCTTCAGCTCGTCGGGCACGTCCTGCAGCACCTCGATGTCCGGATCGATGCCCTTGGCCTGGATCGAACGGCCGGACGGGGTGTAGTAGCGCGCCGTGGTCAGGCGCACGGCCCCATTGCCGCCGAGCGGGATGATGGTCTGCACGGATCCCTTGCCGAAGGAGCGGGTGCCGAGAACCGTCGCGCGCTTGTGGTCCTGCAGGGCGCCGGCCACGATCTCGGATGCCGAGGCGGAACCGCCGTTCACGAGGACAACCAGGGGCTTGCCTTTGGTCAGGTCGCCCGCCTTGGCGCTGAAGCGCTGCGTATCCTCCGCGTTGCGGCTGCGGGTCGAGACGATCTCGCCACGCTCGAGGAAGGCATCGGAGACCATGATGGCTTGGTCGAGCAGGCCGCCCGGGTTGTTGCGCAGGTCGACGACGAAGCCCGCCACCTTGTCGGCGCCGATGTCGCTGGTGAGCTTCTCGATGCCGGAGCGCAGGCCCTCATAGGTCTGCTCGTTGAACTGGGTCACGCGCAGGACGCCGATGTCGCCCTCGGCGCGGGCACGCACCGGACGCACCTTGATGGTCTCGCGGGTCAGCTTCACCACCACCGGATCCTTGGATTCCTTGCGCTGGATCTTGAGGGTGACCGACGAGTTGACCGGGCCGCGCATCTTGTCGACGGCCTGGTTCAGGTTGAGACCCTGGACGGGCTCGTCGTTGATGTGGGTGATGACGTCGTTGGCCAGGATGCCGGCCCGGGAGGCGGGCGTCTCGTCGATCGGCGTCACGACCTTGACGAGGCCGTCTTCCATGGTGACCTCGATGCCGAGGCCGCCGAACTCGCCGCGGGTCTGCACCTGCATGTCGCGGAAGCTCTTGGCGTCCATGTAGCTCGAATGCGGGTCGAGCGAGGTCAGCATGCCGTTGATGGCGGCCTCGACGAGCTTGGACTCTTCCGGCTTCTCGACGTAGTCGGTACGGACCTTCTCGAACACGTCACCGAAAAGGCTCAGCTGGCGGTACGTGTCAGCCGAGGCGGCAACCGCGCTCATGCCGGACAGGAGGCTCGTCTGCGACACCATGGTCGCGCCGCCGGCGCCGATCGCCGCACCGAGAATCAAAAGGGATAGTTTGCGCATTATCCGCGAACCTTTTCGCTTTGCGATTTTGCCCACCAGGGACCTGGGTCAATTGAACCGCCGTCTTTCCTGAACTCAACATAGAGGACGGGATTGTTCTTTTCTATGGCGGCGCCGATCAAACTCATGAGAGGAGCCTCCCCCATGGTTGCAACGGGTTCGCCTGCGAGCACGAACTGCCCGACATCGACGTTGATATGGTCCATACCGGCCAGAAGAACATAGTATCCCCCACCGGCATTGATGATCAAGAGTCGACCATAGGATCGGAACGGTCCGGCGAAGGATACCCATCCATCCGCCGGTGATACCACACTTGCCTTGGGCCGTGTCGTGATCGAAATGCCACGCGTCGTTCCGCCATAGCCGTCGGGCGCGCCGAAATCCAGGGTTGTGTCGCCGCTGACGGGGCGGGGCAGCAGGCCGCGGGCCTCGGAGAACGGGATTTTCGGAGCGAGCCGGGCCGGATCCCGGAAAGCCAGCTGGGCGAATTTCTCCCGGGTTTCGCGCTCCTGCGCCTCGGCGGCCTTGCGGGCCTCCTCGGCGGCGCGCTGGGCCCCGGCGATTTCCGCCTCCATGCGGTCGATCAGTTCCTTGAGGGTCCCGGCCCGCTGGGCGAGATCCTCGGCCTTTTGCCGCTCCGCGCCGGCATTGCGCTCGACTTCCGCGATGCGGCTCTGCCGGGCCTCCATGAGAGCGGCGAGGCGCTCCTGCTCCCGGTTGAGAGCCGTCAGCTCTCCGTTGAGGGTCGTCCGATCCTTGGTGATGGCCTCCTTGAGGCGCACGAGTTCGGCGAGATCGCCGGCCAGGACCTCGGCCTCCTGACGCAGCTCCGGCAGGACCGCGCCCAGCATGATCGAGGCGCGGACGGCCTCCAGCATGTCCTCGGGCCGGACAAGGACGGCCGGGGGAGGGCGACGGCCCATGCGCTGGAGGGCGGCGAAGACCTCGATGATGACGCCGCGCCGGCTCTGCAGGGAGCGGCGAATGGCCGCTTCGCTGGAGCCGAGGGTCTGGAGCCTCTGCTCCAGTTCGCGGATCCGGTCCTCGGTGCCGCGCACACGGTCGGCCGTCTCGATCAGGGCGCCATTGAGCTTCGCCCGGTCGGCCTTGATGGAATTGATCTCGGCGTCGAGGCGCTTGCGGGCTTCAGCATTGGCCGTGATGGCCTCTTCCAGAACCTTCAGATCCTGCTCGCGCCTCGCCTTTTCCTCGGTGGCTCCGCCGGGCGTGACCTGCGTTGCAGGCGCAGCAGGAGGCTGCTGGGCCCCGGCAGGACTCAGGCTGGCAGCAACCATACAGGCGGCAAAGCCTAAGGCTCTGCGGAAAAATAAGGATTTGAAGCGCTTCATCCGTCAGGAATCATCGTGGCCGGCGCGATGATAAGGGTGTCCGGCTATGATTGTCAGGGCCCTATAGAGCTGCTCGGCAACGAGCGCCCGCACGATCTGGTGCGGCATAGTGAGCGCCCCGAAGGAAACGACGAGGTCGGCGCGCTGGCGCAGCGCGGGATCGAGCCCGTCGGGCCCGCCGATCACGCAAGCCACGCCAGGGCGGCCCTCGTCGCGCCATTGCCTGATTTTCTCGGAAAAAGCTTCGCTGGAAGGGCTCTTGCCGCGCTCGTTGAAAACGATCAGCACGGACGACCCGGCCCGCTCGAGGAGCGCCGCAGCCTCTTCCGCGCGCCGGTCGTCCTCGCGCCGCGCCCGGCTCTCGGGCAGTTCGACGATGTCGAACCCCGCAAGGCCCAAGGCACGGCCCATGCCTTCGACCCGCTGCTTGTAGCGTTCGACGAGCTCCCGCTCGGGGCCGCTCTTGAGACGGCCCACGGCCAGCAAGCTCAGTCGCACGATCCTGACCTTAGGTTAGCTGACGCGGTCCTGCGGACGGTCGGCGCCCCACATCTTCTCGAGGTTGTAGAAGCCACGAACCTCGGGACGGAAAACGTGGATGAGCACGTCGCCGGCATCGATCAGCACCCAGTCGCAGGCCGGCAGGCCTTCGACGCGCGCGTTTCCGAACCCCTTGTCCTTGAGGTCCTTGATCACGCGTTCGGCGATCGCACCCACATGGCGGTCGGAACGGCCCGATGTCACGATCATGGTGTCGGCGAGCGAGGTTTTTCCGGCCAGGTCGATCTCGACCGTGTTCTCGGCCTTCATGTCCTCGAGGGAGGCCAGGGCAGCGGCCCGGATGTCCTCATCCTGCGGAGCATTCGCTCCGGAGAGAGGCGGAAGCGGATTCTTGTCCGCTTCGACGGAGGTTAGGCGGTTCAGGTTCAGACCCTTTCTCAACAGCACTCAATGGTGCCGACCCTTAAGATAATGCGGGGAGGCCCCATTTTTCAACGTCTCCCTGTGGGAGAAGTTCGTCTCGATTGGCGCAGCTGGGTGGACGACAGGTGCGAGCGTGGCCCGTGCAGGAACACCCAGGCCGGCGGGGCAAGCCCCGGCAGGGCAGGGGCGTCGGCCTCGCTGATCCTGCTGGAAGACAGGGCCGAGGCGCTTCGGGAATGGGTGGCCTTCAGGGTCCAGCCGGGCCGGTCGATCACGGCCATGGGCATCATCCGGGCAATGCGCTGCCAGCCGCGCCAGCGATGGAAGCTCGCCAGATTGTCCGCGCCCATGATCCACACGAAGCGGACGCCCGGATAGCGCCGCTTGAGATAGGCCAGGGTATCCACCGTATAACGGGCCCCGATGTCCTCCTCGAAGGCGGTCACGTCGATGCGGGGATCGTCTGAGACCCGCCGGGCCTCCTCGACGCGCATGGCGGTCGTCGCCAGCTCGCCCGTGTCCTTCAGGGGATTGCCCGGCGTGACGATCCACCAGACTCGGTCGAGCCCGAGCCGCTTCAGGGCCATGCGGCTCACATGGCGGTGCCCGGCATGGGCCGGGTTGAACGACCCGCCGTACAATCCGATCCGCATGCCGGGAGCCGCCCGCGGCAGACGAGGCAGGCCCGAGGGCCTGATCCGGAAACGGGACGGGCTCAGCTTCACGGGCGCGTCTGGCCCGTGCCGCGAATGCGGTACTTGAACGATGTCAGCTGCTCCACCCCGACCGGGCCGCGAGCGTGCATGCGTCCCGTGGCGATGCCGATCTCGGCGCCGAACCCGAACTCGCCGCCATCGGCGAACTGCGTCGAGGCGTTGTGGAGCACGATGGCGGAATCCACCTCGGCCAGGAAACGCTCGGCGGCCGCCTCATCGTTCGTGACGATCGAATCGGTGTGATGGGAGCCGTAGGTTTCGATATGCGCGAGCGCGGCATCGAGACCGTCGACGACCCGGGCCGAGATGATGGCGTCGAGATACTCGGTACGCCAATCCTCTTCGCTGGCCGGCGTGACGCGCGAATCAGCCGCCTGGACGGCTTCGTCGCCGCGCACGGCGCAGCCCGCGTCGAGCAGCATCGCGACAAGAGGCTCGAGATGCGTGCCGGCGCAGGCCCTGTCGACCAGAAGCGTCTCGGCGGAGCCGCAGACGCCGGTGCGGCGCATCTTGGCGTTCAGAACGATGGTCTTGGCCATCTCCAGGTCGGCTGCGCCATGCACGTAGACATGGTTGAGCCCTTCGAGATGGGCAAAGACCGGGACCCGCGCTTCGTCCTGCACGCGCGCCACGAGGCTCTTGCCGCCGCGGGGCACGATCACGTCGAGATTGCCGTCGAGGCCCGACAGCATGGCCCCGACGGCGGATCGGTCCCGGGTCGGCACGAGGCGGATCGCATCGGCAGGCAGACCCGTTTGTTCCAGGCCATCGCCCATCGCTTCCGCTATGGCCAGCGAGGTGCGGAAGCTCTCCGAACCGGCCCGCAGAATCGCGGCATTCCCCGCCTTGAGGCAAAGCGCACCGGCATCCGCCGTGACATTCGGACGGCTCTCGAAGATCACGCCGATCACGCCCAGCGGCGTCGCCACGCGCTCGATCTCCAGGCCATTGGGGCGCTCGAACCGGGCGAGGACGCGTCCGACCGGATCGGGCAGCTCCGCGATGCTCTCGACGGCCTGCGCAATCGCTTCGAGGCGCTCCGGGTTGAGGATCAGGCGGTCGATAAAGGCTGAGGTCTGCCCCTTGGCCTTGGCGTCGGCCAGATCCGCGGCATTGGCGGCAAGGATCGCATCCGCGCGGGAGCGGATGCAGGCCGCCATGGCGCGCAGGGCTGCATTCTTGTTCTCGTCGCTTGCAAGCGCCACGCGCCGGGAGGCCGCACGGGCGCGGCGTCCGAGATCGGCCATGAGAGCCGGGACGTCCGGATTTCCAACCGAAGCCGCACCTGACGCGTTGAGGTGTTGCGCGAGCGATTGTGCGCTCAAGGCTCGAGTATCATCCATGTCCAAGTCCCAGCCCCTGACAGCTTCAGGGGAAATCAATCGTCCCGAATCCATAGCACGCCCGACAGCCTCGGAGCCAAGCCGCTCCATCTCAACGACCACGATGAGGACCGAGGTCAGGATCGGAACCTCGGGCTGGCACTACAGGTCCTGGCACGGACCTTTCTACCCGCAGCGCTTAAAGATCAAGGACTTCCTGTTCTACTACATCCAGCGCTTCGACACGGCGGAGATCAACAATTCCTTCTACCGGCTCCCGACCGAGCACGCCGTGAAGGCATGGCGCGATTCATCGCCGAAAGGTTTTCTCTTCGCCTGGAAGGCTTCGCGCTTCATCACCCATATGAAGCGGCTCAAGGAAATCGAGGAGAGCGTGGATCTCGTCTTCGGCCGGATGAACGCTCTCGGCGACAAGTTCGGCCCGGTCCTGTTCCAGCTGCCGCCCACCTTCAAGGCTGAAGACGAGACACGGGAGCGGGTGGCGCGCTGTCTCTCCCTGGTGCCGCAGGGCCGGCGCTGCGCCTTCGAGTTCCGCCATCCGAGCTGGTACGAGGAAGCCGCCTTCCGCATCCTGCGGGATCACAACGCGGCACTCTGCATTTCCGATCACGCGGATGCACCGGCGCCCTGGGAAGCGACGGCGGATTTCGTCTATGTGCGGGCGCATGGCACCAACGGGCGCTATGCGGGCAGCTACTCTGCCGAGACCTTGCGGGATTGGGCGCACCGAATCGCCGATTGGCGAAAGAGCGGGCTGAGCGTCTATGCCTATTTCGACAACGACATCAAAAGCGCCGCACCCGGCGATGCCCAGACGCTGTTGCGGCTCATGAACGACGATCAGTCGCTCAAAGCCATGTCGTCCCGGTGAACCATCTCGGTCCGGCCCGGATAGCCGAGGATCCCCTCGATCTCACGGCTGGGGCGGCCGATGATGCGCGCCGCATCCTCCGCATCGTAGGCCACGAGGCCTCGGCCGAGCACACGGCTTTCGCTGTGGATCGTCACTGCGTCACCGCGACGGAAGGTCCCCTCGATCCGGCGCACGCCCACCGGCAGCAGGCTCGCGCCGCCCTGGAGCGCGCGGGCAGCACCCTCGTCCACGTAAAGCGTGCCGCGCGGCTCCAAGGCGCCGGCGATCCAGGTCTTGCGTGCGGTGGCGGGATTGGACGGGGTGAGAAACCAGGTGCAGCGGCCGCCCTCGGCCACGCGCTTGAGGGGGTTCTTCGTGCGCCCGTCCGCGATGATCATGTGCGTGCCGCCGGCAGTGGCGATCTTGCCCGCCTCGACCTTGGTGCGCATGCCGCCCCGCGAGAGTTCGGAGGCGGCCCCGCCGGCCATGGCCTCGATGGCGGGCGTGATGCGCTCGACCACCGGGATATGCTCGGCATTCGGGTCGGCCGCAGGCGGCGCCGTGTAGAGCCCGTCGATATCGGAGAAAAGGACCAGAAGGTCCGCGCCGATCATGGTGGCGACGCGGGCGGCCAGGCGGTCGTTGTCGCCGTAGCGGATTTCGGAAGTCGCGACCGTGTCGTTCTCGTTGATCACCGGCACGGCCCGCATCTCGAGCAGCTTCAGGGTCGTTGCGCGGGCATTGAGATATCGGCGGCGCTGTTCGGTATCCGCGAGCGTCACCAGGATCTGCCCCGCCGTGATGCCGTGATGCGCCAGCACCTCCGACCAGGTGCGCGCGAGCGCGATCTGGCCTACGGCGGCGGCGGCCTGGCTTTCCTCGAGCCGCAGCGGTCCGGAGGGAAGTCCCAGGACCGTGCGCCCCATGGCGATGGCCCCGGAGGATACCACGAGAACGTCGGCGCCCTTCGCATGCAGATCGGCGATGTCCTCGGCCAGCGCCGCGAGCCAGGCATGGTTCAGCCGGCCCCGGGCCCGGTCGACCAGCAGCGAGGATCCGACCTTCAGGACCACCCGGCGGAATTGGCGAAGGTCAGGGCTCACGGATGCCACTCTCCCTGGGGCTGGACAGGCTCTTCCTCGGCCTTGGCCTGATCGATCACGGTGAGGAGAGCCTGGAGCACCTCCTGCACGCCCTGGCCCGACGCGGATGAGATCACGTAAGGCGTCTGCTTGGAGGCTTTTTTAAGCTTCTTCAGCTGCTCCTTGAGGGTGTCCTCGTCGAGGGCATCGGCCTTGGAGAGAGCGACGATCTCGGGCTTGTCGGAAAGCCCATGGCCATAAGCCTCGATCTCATGACGGACAGTCTTATAGGCCTCGCCCGCATCCTCGCTCGTGCCTTCCACGAGGTGCAGCAGCACCCGGCAGCGTTCCACGTGGCTCAGAAATTTGTCGCCGAGACCAACGCCCTCGGAGGCACCTTCGATCAATCCGGGAATGTCGGCCAGCACGAATTCACGGCCATAGGCGCGCACGACCCCGAGACCCGGATGGAGCGTGGTGAAGGGATAATCGGCGATCTTGGGCTTCGCCGCAGTGGTCGTCGCCAGGAAGGTGGACTTGCCTGCATTGGGAAGCCCGACGAGACCGGCATCGGCGATCAGCTTGAGCCGCAGGATGAGCGTACGCTCCTCGCCCTCCTGGCCCGGATTGGCCCGGCGCGGGGCACGGTTGGTCGAGGTGGTGAAATAGGCGTTGCCGAAGCCGCCATTGCCGCCTTTGGCCAGCAGCACCTTCTGGCCCACATGGGTCATGTCGGCGATGACCGTTTCGCCGTCTTCTTCAAGGATTTCGGTGCCGGCCGGTACCTTGAGGACGGCGTCGGCTCCCTTCGCGCCGGCACGGTTCTTGCCCATGCCGTGGCCGCCGGTCTTGGCCTTGAAATGCTGCTGGTAGCGATAATCGATCAGGGTGTTAAGCCCCTCGACGCATTCCGCCCACACGTCGCCGCCGCGGCCGCCGTCGCCGCCGTCCGGCCCGCCGAACTCGATGAACTTTTCACGGCGAAACGACACGGCGCCACCGCCGCCATTGCCTGAGCGAATATAGATCTTGGCTTGGTCGAGAAATTTCATAACCCGCATCCTTTACGGGACTGGAGCATTTTTCGCAAAAGCCGATCCGGCCCTGCGGTTAAAAAATGCTCCCGTCCATGTGATGGCGCGGGAGCAACGCAAACAAGCCGGAAGCGCTCCCGCAATCGCGGAAGCGCTTCCCGGTTTTTTCAGCTCGCGAGGGACATCCCCCGGTCCACCTCGACCTCGATCGAGAGGGGCTCGCGAACGAGGCCGGTCTGACCCCAGGACTTCAGGCTCTCCCAGGTGCGCCGGTCGAGCCGGAAGTGGTCCACCGGATAGAGGCCGCAACGGGCCGGCAATTCCGAGAGTCCAGCGCCCTGGTAGGCGAAGCCGCACTTCTCCAGAACCCGCCGGGAGCCCGGGTTGATCACCCGTGCGCAGGCGGTGACTTCGTCCTCCTCGCCATAGGCGAAGAAGGCGTCGATCAGCGCGCGCGCGGCCTCGGTGGCATAGCCCTTGCCCCAGTATGGCGTGCCGAGCCAGTAGCCCAGGTCGGGCTTGCCCGTTTCCGGGCTCGGCCCGATGCCGACCATGCCGATGAGGCTGTTGGGCTTACCCTTGGGCGTGATGGCGAGCTGCAGACCCTGACCGTCCGCATTGGACCGCCGGGACATGAAGATAAATCGCTCGGCATCGTCCGGGTGATACGGATGCGGAATTCGAGCCGTCATCTCCGCGACCGATTTCTCACCGGCAAGGCGTACGATGGCTTGCGTATCCGCGAGACGGGCCCAGCGCAGCCACAGGCGGCGGGTCTCGAGGCGGAAAACATCGTCACGGGTGAGGTCGGGAAACATCGTCTTGCTCCGATCCGTTGGGCCCTCCTTGGGCCCGGGAAATGACGAAGGGGAGGTGGACATCCCACCTCCCCTGTCGATTTCGGATCGGAGCTTGGCTTTTTAGGGCCTTTTTGGAGCTCTTACCCGCCGGGTCGGTGTGATGCCGGCAGGAGCTCCTTCGTTTCGCTCTTGCCGTTTATTCTGCGGCCTCTTGGGCCGGTACGACCGATACGAAAGCTCGGCCCTGACGCGTAAGGAATCGGACTCGGCCATTGGCCGTGGCAAAGAGGGTGTGGTCTTTGCCCATGCCGACATTGGCGCCGGCATGCCATTTCGTGCCGCGCTGACGAATAATGATGTTGCCGGCGACGACCTGCTGATCGCCGAACTTCTTGACGCCCAGACGACGGCCTTCGGAGTCGCGACCGTTGCGAGACGAACCGCCTGCTTTTTTGTGAGCCATGGGTTACTCCCGTGTTCCTGTGTGATGCCTGCGCTTATTCAGCGGTGGCCGGCGCAGCTTCGTCAGCCGCAGCCTTGGTGGTCTTCTTGGCCGCAGCCTTCTTGGGCTTCGCGCCACCGGCGAGGATCTCGGTGATCCGCACCACGGTGTAGTCCTGGCGATGCCCGCGCTTGCGGCGCGAATTCTGGCGACGGCGCTTCTTGAAGGAAATGACCTTCTCGCCGCGGGTGTGTTCCACCACCTCGCCCGCCACGGTCACGCCCTCGACGAGGGGGGCGCCCACCTGGGTCGAGCCGTCGTTCGTGACCATGAGAACCTGGTCGAAGGTGACGGCGGTGCCAGGCTCGCCTGCGAGCGTGGCGACGGTGATGACGTCGTTGGCGGCAACGCGATACTGCTTGCCGCCGGTCTTGATCACTGCGAACATCTTGATCCTCGTGTTCAAACCCAAGTCTCAGCGGGGAAAGCCCCACCGGATTGGCTTTTTGGCAGTTTCCGGCTTCGGTTCACGGCAGCGTGTGCTGCCGCATGGATATGAGCAGGCACTCGTGCCCGTTCATAGAGGACGCCTAACTACGGGCGGTCCTCGCATTTGTCAATCAAAAACCTTGCTTTTGGTGCTTGAAGACCCGCCAAGCCCATGATATCCACCCCGCCTCAACCAGCGGGCCGACGGCCTTCGCACCCCGGAGAGGTGGCAGAGTGGTTGAATGCACCGCACTCGAAATGCGGCATACGGGCAACCGTATCGGGAGTTCGAATCTCCCCCTCTCCGCCATTATTTGCGCCTAGCCTATAGAAGCTGCTGCTGAATATGGCAGGCGCTTCGGGCTTCCCCACCCCATTTCCTACCTTTGCAGCTGGCTTGGCTATCGAACCATCGTGCCATAGCAATTCAGCGATGCGTTTTCCTGCTCCGCCTCAGGCCCGCCCATCGTATCCGCCCAAGTCAGAACAATATGCGTTGAACTCGTGATGCATGGAACTCGTGGCTTCTACCCAGAGTTCTCTGACCCAGAGATTAGGGGCGACGCTCATGAGCCTGCAGAACACAACAGTCGGAACGATCCGTCATCGTGCCGAGGACGATCTCTTCCACTACGACCGATCTCGTGCCCCCAAGACCACGGAGTGTGATACGAGCCTATCGAGCGCCAAGGCCTCAGCGAGGTATTGGGTTGTCAGCATGCGCCCGCGCTGGCTCGTCAATCAGGCTCAACCCCTCGTTCGGTCACGGTATGAGGGTTGACCACTCGTTCGGCCGGTGAGCCCTGGGATCTGCAGCCCAATCCAGCCTATGTTACAAACATCAGGGCTCGAATCAGGTATATTGCTGGTGTTCAACAAGGGGAGGCGCCGATGGCTGCCCGTCCCGCGTTCGACCACAAGGAAGCCGTGCGTCTTGCCTGGAAGTCCAGGCACATCCCATTCGGCGCCATTGTCCTTGGCGCTCTGCTCCTGAGCGGAATTCTCTCCATGGTGTTCATGGTCTGGGGCTACGGACCGGTCAACCCGATCCCATAAGGCGGCAAGGCGATCCGAAACTGGTTGCGTCCTTGCGCGGGCGAACTCCGTGCGCGATCCGTGTAACGTTCCGTATGGAAGACGCTCGCGATGGACATTCGACCTTGGCCGTTTCAGGCTAAACTTACCGCAGCGCTTCCTGATAGCTCCTGTATGGGACGGGTGTCGATCGAACGATACCTTGAGAGAGCCTGTTAGGGCGCCTCGAAGGTGAGGAGCTGGTGAACCACCGCGGCGAGAATCATTACATTCAGGAGCGCGACGAGTAGCAAGGCGAGGCGGCTCATCCTCTTGTGCCGAGCCAGTTGGGCGTTGGTCTCCTCTAACCTCCACTGCAATTCGTCCTGTTCGCGCCCTTCGAACCGCATGGCACTCCCCTGGATGAAGCCCTATCAACTCCGCGGATGGGGAACAAAAGACGGGGTCCGCTTCCCTGGCAGGGCGGTGCCCCCGACGAACGAGCAGAACGGCCATGGTTCGGGAAAGTTCCTCGGCCCCAGGAAGCCTTGCCGTCCACTCTGTCTCTCCACACTGATCGGGAGAGGAGGGGGAGGGATGTGCCTTTAGCGAACCTGCCGAAGCGCCTCGGCGATATCCGCCTCAATGGCCTTGGCGATGGGTTGCCGATAGTGGGACACATCGAAAAACAGCTCTGGCGCATGGATTTCGGGCCTATCGACGAGCCAGTCGACCACGGCTGTCCTGGCATGGGCTTCTTGAACCCCCATCGCTGCTGCCTTGCAGGCGTGCAACAGGAAAGCCTGCTCGGTGCCATGAGGTGGGAGGGTGTTGCTGTAGACCGGTGGCATGACCAGAAGCAGAGCAGTTTCCTCAGGAAGTCTGGCCGCGAGCTCCCTTAGCCTGGCGACCGCAGGGAATTGCCTCTCAGCGGGCTTGGGGTCGTGGTCGTAACGTAGGGCATTGGCATAAGGCTTCTGCTCCAGGCGCTGGCGAACGGCCGGATCCGTCGTATAGCCCAGCCCAATGTATTCGGGCTCATAATCCCAGTACCCGTCCGGCCGGGCTCGCTCGGCTGCGGCTCCGAAGAGATAACCGATACGCCGCGACGTCTCTTCCAGCACGTTGAAGCGCACGAGCCCTCTGACATATTCCCAAGGATCGGCGCTGTAGAGCCAGAAAGGAAAAGGCTTATCGTTGGGCAGATCCGGATCGGATGTGCACCAGAAATCGTCGATGCTGACCACGATCGCCTTCGGCGTCTCCTTTCGGTGCCGCAGAAACCAGTCGATCAGGCTCAGATGTTCCTTCGCCCCGGATGCGGGTGTTGCCAGCTGGACGAAATCGAACCCGGTCAATTTCTTCAGACGTTCGGGGGCGATGAGCTGGATGTGGGAATTTCCCACGATCATGGCATTGAATGCCTGGTCCCGCCCACGGCTGGCGTTGGCTGTTCGGGGCCCCTGGGGACGCACGCCGGGCTTTGTGACGAGAGGCGACCGGCCGGTGTCGTAGGGATCAACCAAATAGGCGAGGGCGACGAAGCCTGTCAGGAGGAGTACGGCCGTGCCCAGGAGCGTGATCGTAAATCGCCGCCAAGGAGCCATTTCAGCGCTGAATTTAGATGAGGTGATGCTTGGCATAGGTGCTGGTCGGGCAGATGAATCATAAGAGTGCGGCGCGAACCACTCCAATCAGAGCATCGGCCGTCACCGTCCTTATTGCCTGAAACGAAGATCGTCCATTCCTCGCGGGCAGGCGCGACCGTGCTCAGGACGGCCTGAAGCGAATTCTCGCCATGGGCAGGATTAAGGCCTGGTCCAGCTTCGTATACCGGACGTGGAACATTCCAGAGGCCGTGCCGAGGTCGTCGTCTGCCATCAGCAGGGGTTCGATGTGCAGGCGGCTGGAACGGGCCATCGGCAAGCCTACGCCGTTTCACTGCTGCTCCTCCGCCTTCGGTCATGAAGGTCCGGAGATTCAGCGGGAAGAGTAGTGCAGCCCACCCGACACGGATCTCAGGAAAGAACATTCGATGCCACATTCTTCGACCGATCAGGCGAGCGGTCAGCCCCTACGCAAGGCGGCGAGCTTCTCGCGCCGAGGACGCGTCGCTTTCGCCCTGGCGGGCGTGCTTGTCGTCGCGATGAGCGGCGTGGCCGAGGCCCGGAGCAAAGGCAGCGTGGGCTCACGTGGATCACGCACCTTCGACGCTCCCCCCGCCACCCAGACGGCTCCCTCGACCGCACAGCCGCTCCAGCGCTCGCAGACGACCCCGAGTCAGGTCCAGCCCCGGCCAGCGTCTCCGTCGACCCAGGCATCCCAACCGGCACGGAGCCGCTTCGGCGGCGGGTTCTTCGCCGGTCTGTTGGGGGCAGGCTTGCTGGGCGCGCTGTTCGGTGCAGGCCTGTTCGGAGGGCTTGGATCGCTGACGTCGATCCTGGGCTTTCTGATGCAGATCGCGCTCATCGGTGGTCTCGTCTATCTGGTCGTCCGGCTCCTCCGTCGGCGGCAGCAGCCGGCACTGGCAGGGGCGAATGCAGGCGCCCCGATGCAGCGTTCGACCCTTGGCGGCATGGTCTCGCCAGGTGGACGGGCCGCCTCTGGCGGCATCGGTGCGGCGGCAGCGGCTGGCACCCGCCCGGCTTCACGGCCGAGCGGTCAGGAGATCGTCATCGGGCCGGACGATTATGCGGCCTTCGAGCGGGCCCTCGGCGACATCCAGACGGCCTATGGGCGCGAAGACATTCCGGCTTTGTGGGCGCTCGCCACGCCGGAGATGGCCGGCTACTTCCAGGAAGAGCTGAACGACAACGCTCGCAAGGGAGTGCGTGAGGCTGTTTCTGACGTGAAGCTCCTGCAGGGTGATCTCGCCGAGGCGTGGCGTGAGGGTCCAACCGAGTACGCCACTGTCGCGATGCGCTATGCCATTACCGAACAGGTCATCGAGCGGGTGAGCGGCAACGCCGTTGCCGGCGCACCGGAGAAGACCGAGGAGGTCACGGAGGTCTGGACCTTCCGCCGCGACAGTGCCGGACCCTGGAAGCTCTCGGCGATCCAGCAGGTTGCATAGCTCGTTGCGGTTTGCTGCTTTCCGCGCAAGAGGGGCGGCACCCGATGCCGCCCCTCTTGCGGGCGTAGCATGCCCTGCCTACATCAGCGTTGCCTTAGGGTCCGGGCCCCTCTGGCGAGCGGGTCGCCGCTCGCGATGTCGGACTCCTTCTCTTGCCCTTGCGCCAACGAGCGCGACCGCAACTGGAGGATCCGATCATGGATTCCACTTTTCCCGAGCTGTCCGGCCCCTCAGTTCTCGTCGTCGAGGACGATGCCAAAGTTGGCGCGCTGATTGCCCGCGCCCTCAGACAGGCCGGCTATGAGGCCGTTCTGGCATCGTCCGGCGAAGATGCCCTCGATCTAATCGCAGCGGCCGACTTCGACGGCCTCTACTGCACCATCGAGCTCCCAGGCCAAGTCGACGGCTGGGAGGTCGGCACCACTTTCAGCTTCATCTGGCCCGACAAGCCGGCTGTCTATGCCTCGGCCGTGCAAACGACCCTGCCGGGTCGGCTGCGGCACGGCATTTTCCTGCGCAAGCCCTTCGCCATGGATCGGCTCGTCCGCGTCTTCGAGACCGGCGTCATCGCCGCGCGCGCCAAGCGGCACCTGACATGACCGAGACAGCACCGAGAAATCCGAACAGCACGGGGATTAAACCCGCAAACGGCTCCGTATACCTTGCATGAACGACACGAAGCGCATGGACGTCATTGGCCTGCTCGGCCCCTTGCGGCGCTATGCCCGATCCCTGACTCGCGACGAGGCTCAGGCCGAGGATCTGGTGCAGGACACCCTTGTCCGCGCCTACGAGCGGAACGGCTCCTTTCGCTCGGGAGGGAACCTGCGCGGCTGGCTGCTCTCGATTCTTCACAACACCTTCATCGATCACCGGCGCCGTCAAATGGCGGAGGCTCGCCGCCTGGAGCAGGCTGCCTCCTTCGTCGACAGCGAAGCCCCGCCCGAACAGGAAAGCCGGGTGCGGCTGAAGCAGGTCCAGGCCGCCTTCATGAGCCTGCCGGACGAGCAGCGCGCCGTCCTGCACCTCGTGGCCATCGAGGGCCTCGCTTATCAGGAGGCCGCCGATGCGCTGAAGATCCCGGTGGGGACCCTCATGTCCCGCCTGGGCCGCGCCCGCGCCGCCTTGCGGGGCTTCGAGGCCGGAAACGACGTGTCTCGGCCGGCGCAAGGCGGTCGGCCAAGTCTGCGCATTGTAGGAGGACCCGATGTCTGACCCCGTCACCGAAGCGGACCTTCTGGCTTACGTCGATGAGCAGCTTGCCCCGGCCCGGCGGATCGAGGTGGAGGAATATCTCGCGCGCGATCCGGAAGCGGCCGTGCGTGTCATGGCCGATCTCAAGGATCGCGATACCCTCCGACTGATCCACTCGGCACCCCTGCCGCGTCCGCCGGAGGCGACGCTTGGAGCGGCCACTCGGCTTGAGCGCGTTCTCGCCTGGCGGGAATTCGGGTTGAAGCTACGACGGATCGCCGCCGTCGCGGCGCTCATCGGGTTTGGCTGGCTCGCTCACGGGCAGGTTGGCTTGGGCGTTACCGACAGCGCGGCCTCACCCAAGCCGCCCGCCTTCGTCGAGGATGCCCTGCATTCGCATGAGACGGCTCTGGTGCGCGCCCGCATGGCCTCGCAGACCGAGGCTGCCGGATACGATCCGGCCGAGCTCTTGGCCGGAACCGGCGTTCGGCTGCCGCCCTTGCCTGACGACTGGAAGGTTCGGGATGCGCAAGTCTTCCCGTCCCGTGACGGCCACAGCGTCGAGATCGCCGTCGATGCCGACGATCTCGGCCGCGTGTCGCTGTTCGCCGCCCATGTGCCGGTCTTCGACGTCATCGACCCGACGGTCGCCCGCTTCGATGAAGCGACGACCGTCTACTGGCAGACAGGCCAGCTCGCCTATGCGCTGACCGGAACCGGCAGCGACAAGGTCCTCGAACGGGCCGCCGCCCGGCTCGCCCGCAAGCTTCAGTGACCCCAACAGGAGGAATAACGTGAATACACCCTACGCTTGGCAAACGACCACGGCGCGCGCCAGCGGCGCCGTCTTCGACGAGGGCCTGCGCCAGCACATGCTGCGGGTCTACAACACCATGGGGCTTGGCCTCGTGGTCACAGGGCTCGTGGCCTTCTTCGTCGCCTCGACCCCGGCCCTTTACGTGCCGCTGTTCCAGACACCGCTGAAGTGGGTGGTGATGCTGGCGCCGCTGGCCTTCATCTTCATTTTCTCCTTCCGCATGGAGCGGATGACGGCGGCGTCCGCGCGCACCGCCTTCTTCGCCTTCTCGGCCGTGATGGGGCTGTCGCTCGCCTCCGTGTTCCTGGTGTTCACCGGCACGAGCATCGCCCGCACCTTCTTCATCACGGCCGCCATGTTCGGCGCCACCAGCCTCTACGGCTACACCACCAAGCGCGATCTCTCGAAGTTCGGCTCGTTCCTCGTCATGGGCCTGATCGGCATCATCATCGCGTCGCTGGTGAACATCTTCGTCGGCTCCAGCGCACTGCAATTCGCGATCTCGATCATCGGCGTGCTCGTGTTCACCGGGCTCACCGCCTACGACACGCAATCGATCAAGGAGCAATACGCCGAAGGGTTCGGGCACGAGGCCAACAACAAGATGGCCGTGTTCGGCGCGCTCTCGCTCTACCTGAACTTCATCAACCTGTTCCAGCTGCTGCTGAGCCTCACCGGGCAGCGGGAAGAGTAACCACCGTCCATTGCCAGAAAGGATCGATTTTCATGGACCATCAGGACCGTCAGGCCATCGAACAGCTCTTCGGCAAGATCGCCCAGGTCGAGCGCCAGGCCACGCCTCCGGACGCTCAGGCGGCGGATTTCATCCGCTCGCAGATCAACCAGCAGCCGAATGCGCCCTACTTCATGGCCCAGACCATCGTGGTGCAGGAGCAGGCTTTGAGCGCCGCGCAAGGCCGCATCCAGCAGCTGGAGCAGGAACTCGCCAACCGCCCGGCAGGCGGAGGCGGCTTCCTCTCCGGACTTTTCGGCGGCGGTCAGCCTCGTCCTCAGCCACAGCAGCCTTACCAGCCGCAACACGGCATGCCACCTCACATGGCACCCGGCATGGCTGGCATGGCTCCCCGCGGAGGCGGCGGATTCCTGGCTGGCGCGGCCCAGACCGCCATGGGTGTCGCCGGCGGCGTTCTGCTGGGCAACATGATCGCGGGCGCCTTCTCCGGCGGCGAGGCCAACGCGGCGGAGGCCGGTCAGGCTGAGCCGCAGCAGGCCGCCGCCGAGGACTTCGGCGATGCCGGAGACGATTTCGGCTTCGAGGAAGACGTCTGATCCCGCAGCCGGAGCCGTCCTGGACATCCTCCGCAAAGATGTTTCCGAAGAGACAAGCACCCGCGGCCTGGCGGCTTGTGCCGCCGGCCGCGGGTGCGTCGATGCCACGTTAGTCACGGACCTGAAGGGACAACAAGTATGGCCAGTTTCGATGATCGCAGAGATGCGTTCGAAAAGAAGTTCGCCCACGACGAGGAGCTGCGCTTCAAGGCAACGGCCCGCCGCAACAAGCTTTTCGGCCTCTGGGCGGCGCATCAGCTCGGCAAGTCCGGCTCGGATGCCGAGGACTATTCGAAAGCGGTCATCCTTGCCGATTTCCAAGAGGCCGGCGACGGGGACGTCATCCGCAAGGTTCGCCAGGATTTCGAGGCGGCAGGAAAGACGGCTAGTGATGCCGAGCTGGCGGGTGTCCTGGCCGGCCTCATGAACGAGGCCGTCGAGCAGATCAAAGCAGGCCGGTAGCTCGTCTTGCCGTAAATTGCCTCGACATCTCAACAACCGCGAGGGCTTTTACACGCAGCTTCAATCCTTTGGGCCGGGGTTCCACGCTAGCACATCGTGCGGAAAAGTGGATCCGGTTTTCGCTAGCGCGGCCCACTGGGTCCGCCCCGAACGATGTGCTCATCGAAAGAGCGGAGCATCGGCCCAACGGCGCTGGCGAGGCCCTTGAACCTGTTGCTTTCAGGACCGCCGACAAATTCTTGACCACCCCACTCGCCTTGTTCCGAGCGAGCCACTATAGACAGGCCCATGCCCGACCCTTCGAGTAGTCTCTCCACCGTCGTGTCACCGGACGACGATGTGGAGCCCCGACAACGGTTTTCCGAGGTTCTGAGCGATCTCGCCAGCCGACCGGCGGCGACCATCAGCATTGGCGACGTGCTGGATGCCTTCGGCGACCGGGCCTTCGGAGCCCTGATGCTTCTGTTCGCAGCCCCCAACGTGCTGCCGCTGCCGCCCGGCATGTCGGCCGTACTGGGAGCGCCGCTGCTCTTCGTGACGGCCCAGCTGATGCTCGGGCGTCCGACTCTTTGGATGCCCCGCTTTATTTGCGAGCGCTCCATTTCCCGTGACTTCTTCACGCTCCTGACGGCAAAGCTCACTCCCATTCTGCACCGGGCGGAACGCTTCCTGCGGCCCCGGCTCGGCATGCTGCTTCATCCCGTCCCGGAGCGGATCGTGGGCGCCACCTGCCTGCTGCTGGCGATCATCCTCTTCCTGCCGATCCCGTTCGGGAACATTCCCCCGGCCTTTGCCATTTCAGCCTTCGCGCTCGGCATTGTTGAGCGGGATGGATTGGCCACGCTCGTGGGCTGGCTCGCTGCGATCGGCAGCCTGCTGATCCTGACGGCGATCTCCTCGGCGATCTTCGCCGGCATCAACGCCTTTCTCGATCAATTGTGGGTCATCTTTGGATGAGAACCGACGATCCAATGTCCGCAAGCGAACTATCGACAATCCTGGAGGGGTGCCCAGGGCACCTGACACACCGTGCTTGAACTCGGCATCGCCCTTCTTCTCATTGGGCTCAATGGCCTCTTCGCCCTGTCCGAACTGGCCATCGTGTCGGCTCGAAAAGCCCGCCTGAAGATGATGGCGGATAGCGGCCGTGCCGGGGCCGGTACTGCCCTGAGACTGGCGGAAGAGCCCGGCCGTTTCCTCTCGACCGTTCAGATCGGCATCACCCTGGTCGGCGTGCTGGCCGGCGCGTTCTCGGGCGCGGCGCTTGGTGCCATGCTCACCGACATCCTCGAAAGGAACGGAGTGCCTGATGCCGCCGCAGAACCTCTGGGCTACGGCATCGTGATCGGCTCCATCACCTATCTCTCCGTTGTGGTCGGCGAGCTCGTGCCCAAGCACCTGGCGCTCAAGAACCCGGAAGGGATCGCCTGCATGGTCGCGCCCCTGATGGCGCTGATCTCCCGGATCGCGGCACCGGTCGTCTGGCTGCTCGACGCCTCCACGAAGCTGATCTTCCGTCTCATGGGGCAAAGCACGGAATCCGAGAGCGCCGTCACCGAAGAGGAGATCAAGACGATCGTCGCCGAAGCGGAAACGGCGGGCGTGATCGAGACCGGCGAGCGCCGGATGATCGCCGGCGTCCTGCGTCTGGGTGACCGTGCCGTGCGCGGGGTGATGACACCAAGGACCGACGTGGACTGGATCAACATCAATGCTTCGCAGGAGAGCATCCGGGATTGTCTGATCAACACGCCTCATTCCCGCCTCCCCGTAGCGGAGGACCACCCCGACCACATGCTCGGCGTCGTGCAGGCCCGGGAGCTTCTGGCCGCCACGCTGCGCGACGAGCCGCTCGACATCCGCACTCACATCCGCAAGGCGCCGATCATCCCCGATACCCTCGATGCCCTCGATGCTCTTGAGGTGCTGCGGGAGGCCGAGGTCCCGATGGCGCTTGTCCATGACGAATACGGCCACTTCGACGGCGTGGTGACGCCGGCCGACATCCTGGATGCCATTGCGGGGGCCTTCCGGTCCGACGAGCACGAGGAGGAGCCTGAAGCCGTGCAGCGGGAGGACGGCTCGTGGCTCCTGGCCGGCTGGATGCCCGCCGACGAGATGGCCGATCAGCTCGGGATATCGCTGCCCGGGCGGCGCGACTACGAGACCGTGGCCGGTCTGGTGATCGGCGAGCTGCAGCACATGCCGGAGACGGGTGAGACGGTCGAAACAATGGGCTGGCGCTTCGAGGTGGTCGACCTCGATGGCCGGCGCATCGACAAAGTGCTGGCAACCAGGATCGAGCATCGCGAGGCGGCCTGAGCATGGACAGACGCTCTGCCCACCTTATCGCCGCCTTGATCCTGCAGCCCGGCAGCCTGCGAACTGGAGGGCGACACCTTCTGCCCGAAACATGTCGCCGAGCACCTCGAGATCCGCAGCGGTTGCGACGGCAATGATCTCATTTTCGGTTTTGTCATCCGGAAAACCAACGAACGGTTCCGCTTCCGGGCCGATCCCCCTGGACCCCTGACCATAGGATTCCCGAATGGACTTCTCCTGGATTTCCGATCCTACCGCCCTCGTGGCTCTTGCGACTCTGGTCGTGATGGAGGTGGTGCTCGGCATCGACAACCTGATCTTCATCTCGATCCTCACGAACAAGCTGCCGGAGCATCAGCGCTCGAGGGCGCGGCGCATCGGCATCGGCCTGGCGCTGATCCTGCGCCTGGGGCTGCTCGGCACCATCGCTATCATCGTGACCCTGACGGAGCCGATCTTCACGCTGTTCGGGCATGCCTTCTCCTGGCGGGATCTGATCCTGATCGGCGGCGGTCTCTTCCTGGTCTGGAAGGCGACGAAGGAGATCCATCACAACGTGGACCCGACGCCGTCCGACGACGTGTTCGACACCGCGAAAGCCACCATGACGTTCGGCGCCGCGATCACGCAGATCCTGCTGCTCGACCTCGTCTTCTCCCTCGACAGCATCATCACGGCGGTCGGCATGACCGACGTGGTCATGATCATGGTGATCGCCGTGGTGGTCGCCGTGACCGTGATGCTTCTGGCCGCAAACCCTCTGGCCCAGTTCATCCACAACAACCCGACAGTGGTGATGCTGGCCCTGGGTTTCCTGCTGATGATCGGCATGACGCTGATCGCGGAGGGCTTCGGGGCGCACGTGCCGAAGGGCTATATCTACGCCGCCATGGCCTTCTCGGCTCTGATCGAGGGACTCAACATGCTCTCCAGGCGGGCCGTCCGCCGCAAGTCCGCTGGATCTGCTGCCGAACCGAAACACTGAGACCTCGCGCAGGGAGGCCGCGCCTGTCGCAGCCTCCCGTCAGCTTCAATTTTCCTGAAAGGAGGCCATAAATGGTTCGCCTGAAACGCTCCGCTCTCTTCATCCTCGCTGGCGTTCTTATCCTGCCCGGAGCCGCCCTGGCTCAGACCAACAGCGCTTACCGCAGCGCGGACGCGGTTGCCGGCAAATCCCATCGCTTGGGGGTTTACGGCAACGTGCAAAAGGACTGCACGTCGGGGCCGCTGCCGACGGTCCGGGTGGTGACCCCGCCCAAGCATGGCGAGCTGAACGTGCGCAGCGGGAAGCTCAAAGCCGGACGGATCTCCCGTTGCCCGAAGCTGGAGGCAACAGCCCAGGGGATCTTCTACAAGTCCAACCCCGCCTACACGGGAGCCGACGAGGTCAGCTATGAGGTCAAGTCGGCCAGCGGCAAGGTGGAGAGCCACACCGTCAGGATCACGGTGAAAGAAGCGGCGCCTGCAGACGCCAAGCCCAACCCAAGCGCCGACACTGAACTGTGACGCGGAAGCTGGGATAGCACCCGACACCGCCGACCGGCTCGCGAAAGCCTGAGAGGCTCGTACAGGCACTGTTCAGACACCTTGGACTAAACAGCGGCATCCGCTGACGAAAGAGGATCGCCATGCTGATCTGGACCGCTCTCGCCGCAGCCCTTCTCTCAGGCCTGACACTCGGATTGCTGCCGAACGGCGCGCCTGAATGGGCGACCCAGACCGTCGAGCTGGTCACGGTCGTGGCAGTTTTCGTTCTGGTCTGCCTTGCCGAGACAGCCGGGTCGCGCTCGGACAAGCCTAGCTCTGGTTAGAGCAAGAAACGCCCTGAGTCTCTGCTCTGATAGCCCGCGTCCCTTCCATGATGCAGCTGGAACCCACCGCACGATAGCGGGTTCCCCATGCAGCCAAGCCTGCCGTGCCTGTGCAGGGGACCGCCGTACAGGCAGTCGGTGCGCTTGCAGTGACCTGGGAAAGACAATGATCAAGTGGGACTACGACAGGCAAGAGATCCTGGCGGATGGGATCGTGCATGGCCTGGGCGTCATCGGCGGTCTCGTCGGGGTGATCACCCTACTTGTCCTCGCCGCACCTACGGTGGGCGCTTGGGAGCTGACCTCAGTGGCGATCTATGCCTGCGGTCTGCTGGCGGTGCTCGTCATCTCGGCGGTGTACAATCTCTGGCCGGTCTCTCCGGTCAAATGGGTCCTGCGGCGGTTCGACCATTCCGCCATTTATCTCCTGATCGCCGGAACCTACACGCCGTTCATCACGCAGATGAGAAACGAGGTCGCGGCCGTCGTCCTGCTGGTCGGCATCTGGGCGGGTTCGATAGCCGGGATGACTCTGAAGCTGTGCCTGCCGGGCCGGTTCGATCGGCTTGCGATCCTTCTCTACCTGCTCATCGGCTGGAGTGGCGTCATGGCGTACGAGGCCGTGCTCGGCGCCCTGTCCGGCTCGACCCTTTGGCTCCTGGCCGCCGGCGGCGTCCTCTACACGGCGGGCGTGGTCTTTCACGTGTGGGAAAGCCTGCGCTTTCAGAATGCGATCTGGCACGCCTTCGTGCTTGGCGCGGCAGCCTGCCATTACGGGGCGGTGCTGGATTGCATGGTGCTGACGCGCGGGTGATGCCCGCGACAGGGCGCGCTTGCCATAGGGGATGGCCATGTGAGCCGCAGGCGCGGAGAGGGCGGATCCTTCGCCCTCAAGCGCTGGGGCGGTGCCTTCAGCGGGTCGGAACCGGCTTCTCGCCGCGATAATCGTAGAATCCGCGCTTGGTCTTCCGGCCGAGCCAGCCGGCTTCCACGTATTTCACCAGGAGCGGGCAAGGGCGGTACTTGGAATCGGCCAGACCTTCGTGCAGCACCTGCATGATCGACAGGCAGGTGTCCAGGCCAATGAAATCCGCCAGCTGGAGCGGGCCCATGGGATGGTTCGCGCCGAGCCGCATGGCCGTGTCGATGGCCTCGACCGAGCCCACGCCCTCATAGAGGGTGTAGATCGCCTCGTTGATCATCGGCAGCAGGATGCGGTTGACGATGAAGGCCGGGAAATCTTCGGAGACGGTCGAGGTCTTGCCGAGCTTGGCGATGAATTCCTTCGCCGATTCGTAAGTGTGATCCTCGGTGGCGATCCCGCGGATGAGCTCGACGAGCTGCATCACCGGCACGGGGTTCATGAAGTGAATGCCGATGAAGCGCTCCGGTCGGTCGGTCGCGGCTGCAAGGCGCGTGATCGAGATCGACGAGGTATTGGTGGCGAGCAGCGCGTCGGGGCGCAGGGACGGGCTGAGATTGGTGAAGATCTTGCGCTTCACCTCCTCGTTCTCGGTCGCCGCCTCGATGACGATATCGCAGACGGACAGATCGTCGTAGGTGCGTGCGGGTTTGATCCGCTCGAGCGCGGCCTGCCGGTCGGCATCCGTGATGACGCCCTTGGAGACCTGGCGTGCCATGTTGCCGTTGATCGTGGCAAGCCCCGCATTGATCCGATCTTCCGAGAGATCGTTGAGCCGGACGTTCAACCCCGCGAGCGAGCAGACATGGGCGATGCCGCTGCCCATCTGTCCCGCGCCGACAACGCCAACCGTTTTGATCTCTATGCCCATCTGACCTGCTGCCTGCATCCAATCGCCATATGCGGCCGGGCGGAGGGCCGCCCGGTCCGTCACTATTCCTGACCTTATTGACCCGCTTTGGTCAACTCCTCCTTCAGTTCAGGCAGGATCTGGAAGAGGTCGCCAACGAGGCCGTAATCGGCCACCTGGAAGATCGGGGCCTCCTCGTCCTTGTTGATCGCCACGATCACCTTGGAATCCTTCATGCCGGCCAGATGCTGAATGGCCCCTGAAATCCCCACAGCGATGTAGAGATCCGGCGCCACCACCTTGCCGGTCTGGCCCACCTGCCAGTCGTTGGGCGCATAGCCCGCATCCACCGCCGCGCGCGAGGCGCCCATGGCGGCCCCGAGCTTGTCGGCGATGGGCTCGATATAGGTGGTGAAGTTCTCGGCTGAACCGAGGGATCTTCCGCCCGAGATGATGATCTTGGCCGAGGTCAGCTCGGGCCGGTCGGTCTGGGCGATCTCCTCGCCCTTGAACGACGACAGCTGAGGATCCTCGGCGGCGTTCACCGTCTCGATGGCGGCCGAGCCACCTTCACCGGCCGCCGGGAAGGCGGCGGTGCGTACGGTGATCACCTTCTTGGCATCGGTGGCCTGCACGGTCTGGATGGCGTTGCCGGCATAGATCGGCCGCTCGAAGGTGTCGGGCGACACCACCTTGGTGATGTCGGACACCTGCATCACGTCGAGGAGAGCTGCCACCCGCGGCATCACGTTCTTGCCCTTGCTGGTGGCGGGCGCCACCAGGGCATCGTAGGCCCCCGCGAGCGACACGATCAGCGCGGCGGTCGGCTCGGCAAGCTGGTGCTCGTAAGCCGGGCTATCGGCCAGCAGAACCTTCTCCACGCCTTCGAGCTTGGAGGCGGCCTCAGCCGCCGCGCGGGCGTTCGAACCGGCGACCAGCACATGCACTGCAGCCCCAAGGGCCTTGGCGGCCGAGAGCGCCTTGTGGGTGGCATCCTTCAGGTGAGCGTTGTCGTGCTCGGCGATCAGCAACGTGGTCATTGTTCTTGTTCTCCCTTAGAGCACGCCGGCTTCGACTTTGAGCTTCTGGACCAGTTCGGCCACGGAGCCGACCTTCACGCCCGCCTTGCGGCCACCGGGCTCGGCGGTCTTCACGACCTTCAGGCGCGGGGCGACATCGACGCCGAGCGTCTCAGGCGAGGTCTCGTCGAGGGGCTTCTTCTTGGCCTTCATGATGTTGGGCAGGCTTGCATAGCGCGGCTCGTTGAGGCGCAGGTCCGTGGTGACAATGGCCGGCAGCTTGAGGCCCACCGTCTGCAGGCCGCCGTCAACCTCGCGGGTCACGTCGATGGAGCCCTCGCCCAAATTGACCTTGAATGCGAAGGTGCCCTGCGGCCAGCCGAGCAGGGCGGCGAGCATCTGGCCGGTCTGGTTCGAATCGTCGTCGATGGCCTGCTTGCCCATGATGATCAGGTCGGGCTTCTCCTGCTCTACCACCTTGGCCAGGATCTTGGCGACGGCCAGCGGCTCGACGGTGGCGTCGGTCTTGACCAGGATACCGCGGTCGGCCCCCATGGCGAGCGCCGTGCGGATGGTCTCGCCGGCCTGCTGCGGGCCGATGGAGACGGCGACGATCTCGGTGGCCTTGCCCTGCTCCTTCAGGCGAACCGCTTCCTCGACGGCGATCTCGTCGAAGGGGTTCATGGACATCTTGATGTTGGCCAGTTCCACGCCCGACCCGTCCGGCTTCACCCGGATTTTTACATTGTAGTCCACCACCCGCTTCACGCAGACAAGAAGCTTCATTCGTTTGTCCTCACCAAAGGTCGGATCCGGATATGGCCGAAAACCGGCCCTCCGGACATATAGGAAAAAGGCGGATCGGAACCTAGAGCATCAGGCCTAAAAGTGGAAACCACTTTTGGGAGTCACCTGATGCTCCGGCCTTTGAGGAATCCATCAGGCCTAAAAGTGGAAACCACTTTTCGGGGACGCCCGACGCGCTTGCTCCATCGGTGGTCGTTCCGGTCGTCAGCGCGGCGCCTGCATTTCCTGAGCCTGGGCGCGGGCGAGCACGGGATCGTACCGGCGGCGCATGAAGGGGATCAGAGCTGCCCCCACGATGAAGCCGCCAAGATGGGCGAACCAGCCCACGCTCTCGTCTCCGCCGAGAAAGGCCGAGGCGAGCTGGAGGGCGAACCAGAGGCCGATGGTCCAATAGGCAGGAAGGTGCAGGGGAATGCCCTTCAGGAACAGGCCCCAGATCTTCACGCGCGGATAGAGGATCAGATAGGCGGCCACCACGCCCGATACGCCGCCCGAGGCCCCGATCAAGGGGCGGTGCGGCTCGGTGGTGATGAAGGCGTGGGCCAGGCTCGCGGCCATCCCGCAGAGCAGGAAGAAGGCGATGAAGCGCAGATGCCCCATCGCGTCCTCCACGTTGTCGCCGAACACCCAGAGGAACAGCATGTTGCCGATCAGGTGGAACAGGGAGCCATGCAGGAAGATGTTGGTGGCAAGCGTCAGCTCGGCCGGGACGAAGGGATAGCCTTCCGGCAACACTTCGGTTCCGAACAGGACCGACGGGATGAATCCCAGGCCGCCGACCACCGCATCCTCGCCGAGAGGGCCGTAGAAGGTGAACAGATAGGCGAGCACGCAGACGCCGATCAGAAACCGCGTCGCGAGCGGCGTCTTCATGTTCCTGAGCGGGACGCCATCGTGAAGCGGCAGAAACATGGAGCCGCTCCTAACGGTTTTGTCCGGGCACCCAGAGTACGTCGAGTGCGCCCTTGTCATTGACGTAACGGGACGCGACGAAAAGAAAGTCCGACAGGCGGTTCAGGTATTTCACCGTTTCCGGAGACACCGTCTCGTCCGGCTTCTCCATGAGCTCCACCACGAGGCGCTCCGCGCGACGGCTGACCGTGCGGGCGAGATGGAGGGCCGCTGCGGCGGGCGTACCGCCTGGGAGAACGAAGGAACGCAGAACCGACAGCTCCGCGTTGAGCCGGTCGATCTCCTGTTCGAGCCGATCAACCTGCGCCTGCGTGATGCGCAGAGGCTCATACGGAAGGGGCTTGCCCGTTTCGACGGTGGCGAGATCGGCGCCGAGATCGAAGAGATCGTTCTGAATGCGGCCGAGCATCGCGTCGATCTCGTGGCCCGCCGTATGGAGACGGACCAAGCCGATGCAGGCATTGGTCTCGTCGACCGTGCCATAGGCTTCGATGCGCAGATCGAATTTCGGGCGGCGCCCGCCGGCGGCCAGGGCCGTGGTGCCGTTGTCGCCGGTGCGGGTGTAGATGCGGTTGAGGACGACCATGCAGAGCCCGAAGGTTGGGATTCAGTTAAAATGAATACCCAACCCGCGCGCCGACATTCGTCAAGCCTCTATTCTCATCCGAACAGGTGCCGCCATTGGAGAGATGCTCCACGGTCGCCATCACGCTCCAGTTCGCCGAGAGCCGCACACCCACGGAGCCCGATTCGCGGAAGAGAGGCGAACACCCGAGTTCCTGGCGATGAGCCAGAGGATGATCCTTGCCGTTGTGAAAGGCGCCGCCGACGCTGCCCTCGACGAAGATGTCAGGCGTGACGTCGACGGTCCAGGACAAACCCGCATAGGCGAAGCTCGTCCGGCCATCGAAATTCAGGCTGCCGCCCACATGCGGCCGGGGGATGAAATAGCTGGTGAACAGGTCCGAAGCTGTAAACGGCTTAGCAAAAAGGATTTCGCCGGTGAGATTGGCGGAGCCGTCTTGTCCTTCCGGTCCCCACGGATCCTGCGCGGAGAATCCGAAACGGAACTCCGACAGCAGGCTCGGCTGGGCTGAGGCCTGGGATGAACTCGTTTGCCGCTTGAATTCGGAGCCTAGGACGCCCGACGTCCCCGAAAACAGGACGAGAAGGCTCAAGCCTATGGCTGGGCTGATGCGCATTAAGAGATCCGTAAATCAATAAAATCTAGGCCATCAGGCTATGCCGTTATGGCTAACGTTCTCTTAATACAAACCGTGGCGAAAAAGTGTCAATACCGAGACGGCAGAGCCATCATGTGGACAATGGACGCGGTTTTCCATGCCTCTCCCAACGTCAGGCCGCACGCCACCAGATCACGCCCATGATCACGATGATCGCCACGAACTGAAGCAGGACGCGCAGGCGCATGAGGTGCTGCGACCGATTGGCATTGCCGCCGCGCAGCATGTTGATCAGGCCCAGGAGCAGCACGAAGGCGACGGCCACCACTGCAATCGGCACAAGCAAATCGACAAAACTCGTCATTGTGATTCCATCGAGAAGTTCGGGCGACCGTGGCCCGAACCCGGAGGCGAGGCAAGAGGGCCGATTGCCCGAATGTCAGTTCCGCCGCAGAAGCCGTTCGAAATAATCGAGCTCTTCCTGGGGACGGCTCGGGTCGCCCAGCTTGCGCCGCAATTCTTCCAAGATCCGTTGCGCCCGTTGGGCCGGGGACTGGTTGACGCTGGGCACGTCGACACGTCCGTCGGAATAATCCCGGTTTCGCGTGGGTCGTCCGAGAGGATCGGTGTCGCGCTGTCCCGCCTGCTGGTTGCCTTGCGGGTTGCCCTGGCCGGGCTGGTCGCCGGCCTGTTCGTTGCCCTGGCCGTCTCCCTGCTGCATCTGTTGCATCTGCTGGGCCATGCCCTGCATGCCACGCCGGAGATTCTCCAGCGCCCGGCCCTGGGCATCGACGGCCGGGCCATCCTGCCCTTGCCCCAGAGCGCCCTCAGCCTCGCGCATGGCCTGCTCGGCATCGCCCAGGCCCTGCTCGT
This sequence comes from Microvirga calopogonii, assembly GCF_003347665.1. GTDB lineage: Bacteria > Pseudomonadota > Alphaproteobacteria > Rhizobiales > Beijerinckiaceae > Microvirga > Microvirga calopogonii. The sequence continues at coordinate 259,795 of NZ_QDGA01000001.1, read as the reverse complement.
TCTGCATGCCCATGCCCTGCATGCGGCGCTGCAGCTCTTCCAGCCTTTCCCGCAGAGCCTGCTGTCGTTGCCGCAGGCCCAGGGGATCCTGATCCTGTCCACCCTGACCGTTATCGGCCTGATCCTGATCCTCGCCCTGCTGACCTTTCTGGCCTTGCTGACCCTGTTGGCGCTGTCCCTGCTGCCGCTGGCCCTGACGCTGCCCCTGGCGGGGGCGATCACCCTGCTGCATGCGCCGGTTCTGGCCGTCGCGGAAAGTCTCGTCGCGCAGGTTCTGCTGCTCGCGCGCCATGTCCTCCATATCCTGCATGGCCTGATTCATCTCGCGCCCGAGGGGATCGGTCATGCGGCTGTTGGGCTGCGCCGTCTGCAGGTTCTCGAGGATATTGCGCAATTGTTCGAGGAGACGCTGGGCCTCGGCCACGTCGCCCCGGCGCATGGCGTCCTCCATCTGGCGCAGCATGCGGTTGAGGTCGTCCTGAGAGATCATGCGGTCCGGCGGCGTGCGCTGGTTCTGATCCTGCGATTGCTGATTCTGCTGCATGCGCTGGGCGAACTCGCGCAGGAACTTGTCCATGGCCTGCCGCAGCTCGTCCGTGAGCCGGCGGATCTCCTCGTCCGGAGCGCCCCGGTCCATGGCCTCCTTCAGGCGCTCCTGGGCGGCGCGCAGGTCGCGCTCAGCATCGGAGAGGTTGCCGTCCTCGATCTGGAGCGCCATGGCCCAGAGCCACTCGGCCACATCGAGCAGCTGCTGGTCGGTCTTGGCGACGCGCAGGCGCTCGGCGCCGGTCCGCAGGCCCATGAACACGCCCCATTGCGGTGTGTATTCCTCCGGAGCGATCAGCAGCGCGTCGAGCGCCACCTGCACGCGCTTGCGGTCATCGGGCGCGAGCACGAGATTGCGCCGCTGCTCGACCAATGCCTTTGCGAGCGGATTGGTGAAGGGGCGCTGCGGCAGGGTGAAGGTGATCTTCTCACTCAGGGATTCCTGACCGGCTTCATCCTTGGCCTTGAGCTGGATCGTCACCGGCGCGCCGGCCCAGGCGTGGTTCGTGAGGTCGACCGGCGACTTGGTGTCCGGAGCGTTCTCCTCATGGCTGGGCAGGGCCAGGGTGAGCTGGGGTGCGGGAACGAGGGAGCGACCCTTGCTGTTGTCGGCCTTCTCCACGATGCCGTCGAGCGAGGCGATGCCGTAATCGTCCTTACCCTTGTAGCTCAGGGTGAAGGTGCCACGCGCGTTGACCTCGGGCGGCATGGTGAAGGCGATCTCGGGCAGGCTATCGGGAATGGCCTCGATGGTCAGCGTCACACTGTGCGCGAAGCCCGTGCTGACCGTCAGCTCGCTCGATCCGTCCAGGACATAGCGCTCTTCGCGCATGTCGGCGCGCTGATTGGCCTTGGCCGGGAGGGGCGTCAGGCCCTTGCCCGGCGTGACCTCCGCACTGCCCTCGCCGGCGATCCGGATCACCACGGTTGAATGGATCGGGGCGCGCAGGTTCTGTCCCCGCGCCAGGTCGATCATCAGCGGCGGCGTGCGGGTATAAAGGGGCGGATCGATCCATCCATCGATGCGGAAGGACGGGGAGGCGGTCTCGATCTTACGCCAGTCGAAGGCTGCGGCGAGCCGCGAACCGATCTCCGGTCCTGCCACGAAGGCGCTCGCCACCAGGGCCAGAAGCCCTGCGGCCCGCAAGGCATAACGGTCGCGCTTTGCCATATCGGGCTGAGGCAGGCCGACGCGCATGTGGCTGACGGCGTCCTCCGCGCGCTTGCGATGGAGAGCCCAGAGCGCCTTGGTGCCGGGATCCGCCGAGCCGAGGGCCAGCGTATCGTCGAGGACGCGGGCCGGGCCGTGGCTCAGACCCGTATCCCGGTCGAGCCGGTCGAGCGCGCGCGTCCGGCTGGGCATGCGCAGGCGAAAGAGCGGCCAGAGCGACAGGAGCAAGGCTGCCGCGAAGAGCCCCAAGCCGATGGAGCGCCACAGGGGCGGCATATCGAGCCAGAGGCCGAGCCAGGACAGGGTGAAGAACAGCAGCACGATGGCGAAAGGCAGCCAGAGCCGGGGCCAGGCCTCCTCCCACCAGAGGGACCAGCGCGCATGAGCGACCAGACGCCCGAACCGCTGGTTCGGGTGGCTACGTCCTGGCGACGGGTTCGGGCCTTCGCTCATGCCAAACATCTCCCGCTGCACGCGATGTGCAGTGAACCCCCGCTGGAAAAGCTAGCACGCGCGACCCGGATGACCAGCGGTCAATTGCGCGCAACGCTTCAAGAAGAGGTGACCGGTCAAACCCCAATCTTTCAGGCGGCGCATTGTTCGAGGCGAACCTTGCCGCAACCTCACCTCTCCCCGGATCTCGGGTGTTCCCGAGATCGGCTCCGCCAGTCCGCCTCTCCCCGGTGGGGAGAGGTCGAGCGTAGCGAGGGTGAGGGGGAGAGCGTTATGCGGAGATGACACTAACCCCTCACCCGCGCCTTAAGGCGCGACCTCTCCCTCAGGGAGAGGTGAACCTGCGCCAAACCTTCGAACGCAATCGTTCACACAGCCCGCCGGCGCTTGTCAGGCCAGCCAGTCCGGAACCCGGTCGAGACCGATCAGCTCTTCGTAGGTCGGGCGCGGGCGCACCACCGCGTGGTCCTCGCCGCGGACGAGCACCTCGGGCACGAGACGCCGGGTGTTGTAGGTGCTGGCCTGGACCGCCCCATAGGCGCCGGCGGTCATGATGGCGATGAGGTCGCCGGCCTTCACCTCCGGCATGTCGCGGGAGAGGGCGAGATAGTCGCCGGTCTCGCAGACGGGGCCGACCACGTCGGCGACGATGCGCGGCGTGTCGGGCGTGGCCTCGGCGACCGGCTTGATGTCGTGATGGGCTTCGTAGAGCGTCGGGCGGATGAGGTCGTTCATGGCGGCATCGACGATCACGAAGGGCTTGTCGGCGCCCTGCTTGACGTAGATGACCCGGGCGATGAGGACGCCCGCATTGCCGGCGATCATGCGGCCCATCTCGAAGACGAGCTTGAGGCCGAGATCCTTGGTGTGGCGCTTGATGATCGCCGCATAGGCCTGCGGGTCGGGCGGCGGCTCGTTGTTCTCGCGATAGGGAATGCCGAGGCCGCCGCCGAGATCGATGTGGTGCAGCTTGTGCCCGTCGGCCATCAGATCGCGGGCGAGTTCGGCCAGAAGGGCGGTCGCATTGTCGTAAGGGGCCAGATCCGTGATCTGGCTGCCGATATGCATGTCGACGCCGGTGACCGCGATTCCCTTGAGTGCCGCCGCCCGGGCATAGACCTCTCGGGCCCGGGCGATGGGGATGCCGAACTTGTTCTCGGACTTGCCGGTCGAAATCTTCGCGTGGGTCTTGGCGTCCACATCCGGGTTGATGCGGATCGACACGGGCGCGCGAACACCCTTGGAGACCGCCACTTCGGACAGCGCCTCGAGCTCCGGCTCCGATTCCACGTTGAAGCAGAGAATGCCGCTCTCGAGGGCGAAGGCCATCTCGGACCGGGTCTTGCCGACGCCCGAGAACACGATCCGTTCGCCGGGCACGCCGGCCGCCAGCGCGCGGCGCAGCTCACCCTCGGACACGATGTCCATGCCCGCGCCGAGGCGGCCGAGCGTTCGGAGCACGGCCTGGTTGGAATTGGCCTTCATGGCATAGCAGACGAGAGCGTCCGTATCGGCGAAGGCTTCGGCGAAGACCCTGTAGTGCCGCTCCAGGGTGGCCGAGGAATAGCAATAGAACGGGGTTCCGACCTCGTCCGCGAGGCGGCGCAGATCGACACCCTCCGCATGGAGGACGCCGTCACGATAGGCAAAATGGTGCATCGAAAAGCCTAAAGCAGCGGGTCGAGGATAAAGGGCTTGTTCGGAATCGTGTAGCCCTGGTTGGCCCTGGAGCGGGGCGTGCCGACCGGGGAGGGCAGGGTGGCATCGCTCGTCGGCACCTGCGTCTGGGTCTCGGCAGCCTGTGCCGAGGCATCCGGCGGCGGCTCGAGGGCGCCGCGTCGGCCGCAGGCGGTCAAACCGAGAACGAGAAGGCCCGCAACCACAACCGCGCGGGGAAAAGTCAGGCTGGACGACATTACAAGCTCCGAAACGTGGCCGCACCATAGCGGGAAGCGATTTCAGATGCGAGAGGCAAGCGCATCGTGCGGAAAAGTGGATCCGGTTTTCCGCACGATGCTTTCGGCGTGGAAGAAAACAGCCTGTGACCTCAACGCTTTCGTGATGGGCGAACGGTCGTGTTTTGGACGTGAGGGCTTGAGGCTTGCGCCAAAAAGCGCCACATCACGGGCCATGTCGAATGCAGTGAATTCCCGGAAAAGCTGGCTCGTCGGTCTGGGCGCCCTGGCGGTGATCGGAGCGGCCGGCGCGGCCTGGTACGGCTTTGCGCCCCATGATCCCATGGCGGCCGGCGTTGCCGAATGCCGCGCGTCGAAGCCGACCGTCGAGCGTCTGAAGCCGCTTGCCAAGGGTGAGGTGGCGGCCGTCGGGGTCAGCCAAGCGCCGAAGCCGCCGCCCGTGATCGCCTTCAACGGCCCCGAGGGCCAGCCCATGAGCCTGTCGGACTTCAAGGGCAAGATGATCCTGGTCAACCTCTGGGCGACCTGGTGCGTGCCCTGCCGACAGGAAATGCCCGCTCTCGACAAGCTCCAGACGGAGCTGGGCGGCTCCGATTTCCAGGTCGTCGCCATCAACGTCGATACGCGCAACCGCGAGAAGCCGAAGGCCTGGCTGCAGGAGAACGGCATCAGGAACCTGGCCTATCACGCCGACCCGGAGGGCAAGCTGCTGCAGGTGCTGCAGAAATCCGGCCATGTGGTCGGCCTGCCGACCACCTTCGTGGTCGATGCCGCGGGTTGCGAGATCGCCTTGCTGAAGGGGCCGGCCGAGTGGGCTTCGCCCGACGCCGTCACGTTCATGAAGGCTGCCCTGAACCGCTCCTGATCGGCGGCTCGGGTTCAGGCTGCGTAAAGCTGGACGGGAGCCTCGAAGCCTTTCAGGCGATATTCCCGTCCCTCGCCTTTGACCATGTCGCGCCCGGCCCTGTCGAAAACGGCACGGGTTACCAGGATTTCGCCCGTCGCAGCCGCAGCCTGGGCGCGGGCGGCCGTATTCACCACGGGGCCGATCGCGGTCAGATCGCGATGCGACCGGCCGAATTCCCCGAAGCTCACCACGCCCGAGTCGATGCCGATCCCGACGCCGAGATCGGTGTCGCCGAGGGCCGCATGGTCCGAGAGCAAAGTCTTGCGGCGGACCTCGCAGCGGCGCAGGATCTCGCGCCCGGCCCGGACCGCCTGCTCGGCATGGTTCCGCTGCTGGATGGGGAAGTTGAAGAGCGCCATGACGGAGTCGCCGATGGTCTTGTTCAGCAGGCCGTCATATTCCCAGATCGCCTCCGCACATTCGTCGTAGAAGGCATCGAGCAGGGATGAGACCGCGTCGGGCGGCAGCGACTGCGACAGGGCCGTATAGCCCCTGAGGTCCGCGAAAAGGACGGAGACGTCGACGGGGATGTTGCGGGCTTTCATGATCCGCGTGAACATGAGCTCGCAGACCGTGCAGGTATTCGGATTCATCCGGCTCGGGCGAATGCCGAAGATGCGAAAAGGCACGGAAACCGGCCCGCGGAGAGGTACGGGAATATGCAGCTGCTGCCAGCAACCCTTGCAGATCCTGGAATGGACGGGCGCCATGGGTGAGCCCTTCAAGATCGCGAGCGGATCCGACCCGGCAGACGGATAGCGATCCCGCCGCGCATCGCGCCATACAGGGTATCACCGCCCATGGAAGCGGCCAACTGGGCTGACCCAGGGTCAGGCCGGAAAGGCCCCGCTGACGTCGGGAATGCCGATTTCGCCGGAAAAGGCCGGCTTTGAGAGGCGCCAGGGGCGGTCCATGGCTTGGCGGGCCTCCCCACGCTGGAGACGACGCGGGGTGCCGTCGGCCAGGATTTCCTCGATGACCAGGAATCCCAGAGCCTGCAGCATGACGGCCGCCGCCTTCGTGGCCCGGTCATCCGCCCGGACGGAGAGCGAGCCGGCGGCATAGATGCGCTCCATCAGGCTCCTGGGGTGATGAGCCACGGCCTTGCGCGGCTTGAAGGCGACGACATTCGTCTCGGGTTCGAACATGGAAAAGCCCCTTCTCGCCGCTCCTTCTTATTCTGTGTCGAGCGGCTCTTCTGTTGTGTTCAGCACAAACCATTGTGCCGAAAACTGAGCCGTTTGAGGAATGCGACATATCACGCCCGTTTCGACGGGCCGCAAACGCAAAAAAGGCGGGGCCATGCCCCGCCTCGATCTCTTCAGGAAGAGCGATTGCCTCAGGCGCTCTGCTGAACCTGGATGCCCTTGTCGACGAAGAGCTGCTGCAACTCGCCGGCCTGGAACATCTCGCGGGTGATGTCGCAGCCGCCGACGAACTCGCCCTTCACGTAGAGCTGCGGAATGGTCGGCCAGTTGGAATAATCCTTGATGCCCTGGCGGATGGTCTCGTCCTCGAGGACGTTGACGCCCTTGTAGGGCACGCCGAGGTAGTTGAGGATCTGGACGACCTGGCCCGAGAACCCGCACATGGGGAATTGCGGCGTGCCCTTCATGAACAGCACGACGTCGTTGGACTTCACTTCGTTGTCGATGATCTGGTTGGCGTCAGCCATGATGTCTCCTGTTCCTCAGCGGTCAAGGCGCCGGGTTTCACGTCTCAATTGTCGGGTGCAACGGTCGTCAATGCAAGGGCATGAAGCACGCCTCCCATGCGTCCTTGCAGCGCTGCATAGACCATCTGGTGCTGCTGGACCCGCGACTTCCCCTTGAAGGCCGAGGAGGTGACGGTGGCGGCATAATGATCGCCGTCGCCGGCCAGATCCTTGATCTCGACCACCGCGTCGGGCAGCGCGGCCTTGATCATGCTTTCGATTTCACGGGAATCCATCGGCATGGATCAAACTCCTTAAGACTTGCCGGTCATGTATTCCGGCAGCCAGGCTTCGTGCGCTGCCTTCAATTGCTTCACGGATATGGCCTGCCGGCCGGGCAGAATCAACGCATCGCCCCCGGTGATGCCCAGGGTCACGGCCGGAATGCCGCCGGCGCCGGCCTCGTAGAGGATGTCGGCCGCCACGTCCTCGTCGACGGCGATGAGGTAGCGGGCCTGATCCTCGCCGAAGAGGAAGGCGTGGAGGGGCAGGCCCTCGGGAACAGCCGTGATCTCGGCGCCCATTTGGCCGGCCATGGCCATTTCGGCGAGAGCCAGCGCAATGCCGCCGTCCGAGAGGTCGTGGACGGTCTTGACTTGGCCGGAGCGGACGAGCTGGCGCACGAAATCGCCGTTGCGCTTCTCCTGGGCGAGGTCCACCGGCGGCGGCGCGCCTTCCTCCCGGCCGCAGACGTCGCGCAGGTAAATCGACTGGCCGAGCCAACCTTGGGTCGCACCGATGAGGATGATGGCCTCGCCCTCCTGCTTGAACGCGATGGAGGCATTGACCGTCACGTCGTCGAGGAGGCCGACGCCGCCGATGGCGGGTGTCGGCAGGATGCCCTGGCCGTTGGTCTCGTTGTAGAGCGAGACGTTGCCGGACACGACCGGGAAGTCGAGCGCCTTACAGGCCTCGCCGATGCCCCGGACGCAGCCGACGAACTGGCCCATGGATTCGGGCCGCTCCGGGCTGGCGAAGTTGAGGTTGTCGGTCAGCGCCAGCGGCAGGCCGCCGACCGCCGTGATGTTGCGCCAGGCTTCCGCCACCGCCTGCTTGCCGCCCTCGAAAGGATCGGCCTCGCAATAGCGCGGCGTCACGTCGGTGGTGAGCGCCAGACCCTTCGGGCCGTCCTCGATGCGCACGATGGCGGCATCGCCGCCGGGCGTCTGGACCGTGTTGCCGAGGATGAGGTGGTCGTACTGCTCCCAGACCCAGCGCTTCGAGCTCTGGTCCGGCGAGCCGACGAGCTTGAGCAGCGCCTCGGCCTCCGACATCGGGGCCTTCACGCTGTCGGGCGCGATCACCGGCTGCTTGGGGCTCTCCACCCAGGGACGATCATAAAGCGGAGCCTCGTCACCCAGCTCCTTGATGGGAAGGTCGGCCTTGACCTCGCCCTGGTGCTTGATGACGAAGCGGAGCGTATCGGTGGTCTTGCCGATCACGGCGAAGTCCAGGCCCCACTTGTGGAAGATGGCCTCGGCCTCCTTCTCCATGCCGGGCTTGAGCACCATGAGCATGCGCTCCTGGCTCTCGGACAGCATCATCTCGTAGGCGGTCATGCCCTCTTCGCGGCAGGGCACCTTGTCGAGGTAGAGCTCGATGCCGAGATTGCCCTTCGCGCCCATCTCGACCGCGGAGCTGGTGAGGCCGGCCGCACCCATGTCCTGAATGGCGATCACCGCGCCGGACTTCATGAGTTCGAGGCAGGCTTCGAGCAGGAGCTTTTCGGCGAAGGGGTCGCCCACCTGCACGGTGGGGCGCTTCTCCTCGGACGCATCGTCGAACTCGGCCGACGCCATGGTGGCGCCGTGGATGCCGTCGCGGCCGGTCTTGGAGCCGAGATAGACGATCGGGTTCCCGACGCCGGTGGCCTTCGCGTAGAAGATCTCGTCCGTGCGGGCGAGACCTACCGCCATGGCGTTGACCAGGATGTTGCCGTTGTAGCGCTTGTCGAAGCCGACGCTGCCGCCGACCGTCGGCACACCGAAGGAATTGCCGTAGCCGCCGATGCCCGCCACCACGCCCGAGACGAGGTGAGGGGTCTTCGGGTGATCCGGCTCGCCGAAGCGCAGGAAGTTCAGCGACGCGATGGGGCGCGCGCCCATGGTGAACACGTCGCGCAGGATGCCGCCGACCCCCGTCGCCGCACCCTGGTAGGGCTCGATGAACGACGGGTGGTTATGGCTTTCCATCTTGAAGATGCAGGCCAGACCATCGCCGATATCGATCACGCCCGCGTTCTCGCCCGGCCCCTGGATGACCCAGGGTGCCTTGGTGGGCAGGCCGCGCAGGTGGATACGGGAGGACTTGTACGAGCAATGCTCGTTCCACATGGCCGACACGATGCCGAGCTCGGTGATGGTCGGCTCGCGGCCGATCAGGTTCACGAAGCGCTCGTATTCGTCCGGCTTCAGCCCGTGCTCCTTGACCAGCTCCGGGGTGATGGCGACGTCGTTGCGGATCATCGGGGTCTCGCAGTGTTACCCTCTTCCGGTTGGGAGGAGGGAGGGACAATCAGATGTCCTCATCCTGAGGAGGGCCGCTAGGCCCGTCTCGAAGGACGAGGACACCGGGTCCAGAGAGCGCTGGAGACGCCCTCGTCCTTCGAGACGCTTCGCTCCTCAGAATGAGGGCTGCGGGGGCGTCTCGTCCCCGCTTCTTGGATCAGGCCGCTTTCGGAAAGCTCGACACGAGGCTCTCGAACAGGCCACGCCCATCCGTGCCGCCCACGAGGTCTTCGATCAGGTTCTCGGGATGGGGCATCATGCCGAGCACGTTGAGCTTGGGCGAGTAGATGCCCGCAATCGAATTCATGGAGCCGTTGCGGTTGGCGTCCTGCGTGATGTGGCCCTGCGCGTCGGAATAGCGGAAGGCCACCAGACCGTCGCCTTCGAGACGCTTCAGGGTTTCCTCGTCGGCCGTGTAGTTACCCTCGCCATGCGCCACGCAGACGTCGATGGCCTGACCCTTGGCATAGGCCCGGGTGAAGGCGGTGTCGTTGCGCTCGACACGCAGGAACTGCCGGTGGCAGATGAACTTCAGGTTGGCATTGCGCATCAGGATCCCGGGAAGAAGCCCGGATTCGCAAAGGATCTGAAAGCCGTTGCAGATGCCGAGCACAAGGCCCCCCCGCGCTGCATGGGCGCGTACCGCATCCATGACGGTCGCGCGGCCGGCAATCGCGCCGCAGCGCAGATAATCGCCGTAGGAGAAGCCGCCCGGCAGGACCACGAGATCCGTGCCCTTCGGCAGCTCGGTCTCGGCGTGCCAGACCTTCTCCACCTGGGATCCGGCGGATTTGAGCGCCCGCAGCACATCGCCTTCGCGATTGGAGCCGGGGAAGACGATGACGGCAGATTTCATGGAAGCCTCACGCGATTTCGACGCGATAGTTTTCAATGACCGTATTCGCGAGAAGCTTCTCGCAGGCGGCCTTGAGCTGGGCTTCGGCCTGGGCCCTGTCGGCGGTTCCGAGCTCGATGTCGAAGACCTTGCCCTGGCGCACGCCGTCGATGCCCTCGACCCCAAGGGACTTGAGGGCACCTTCGATGGCCTTGCCTTGGGGATCGAGAACGCCGTTCTTGAGGGTCACGGTGACACGGGCTTTCATGGGGGCCTCGGGCTGTTGAGATTTGGCCAAGGCCATAAAGAATTTAGCCGCAAGAGACAACGGGCTCAGGAGCCTAATTCGCGGGCAGCGACCTCCTTGGCCGTTTCGAGCACAGAATCCGGGCTCTCGCCGATGACGAGGACAACCGAGAGAGCCTCGCTGTCGCGCTTTCCGAAGGCGGCGCCATAGGCCGGACGCTTGCTGCCGTCCAATGGGGCGAGATCGATGGCGAAGCCGCGATAGGGGGTGTCCCTGAGGCGCTCGACGCTGATCCGGGTTTTGACCGGCTTCTCCCGGCCAGCAGGCGAGCGCAGCGCCCGGGCCAGACGCTCCGGGTCCCCCAAGATGGCATCCGTGATATCCGCATCCTTGCCGGTCAGGCGAATGACGCTCACGGCAAGTCCTGGACTGCATTCGGGCGGAGCGCAGAAGGCCAGTGCGACGGGCTCGGCCCGGTCCTCTGCCAACCATTTCCGTAAGGGGAGAGCATCCCAGGGCGGACCCGAGGGGAGGCCCGCAACCTGACGGGGGATGTAGCCGCAGCTCGCGACGGCCAGGCCGAAGATCAGGATGAGGAGGCTGGAACGCAACAGGCGGAGCGGCATGGCCCTATCTATGCGCGAAACAGGCCGAGAGGGAAATGGGCAGAAGGGGGAATCTCCGTGTCCTTAGCGCTTCGTGCTCTCCCGAAGATGACCTTCAGGCCCTGCCACCCTCCGCCGTCATGGCCGGGCTTGTCCCGGCCATCCCGCTTCTGTGGGGCGCGGCGCCTCAACCCATCGGGATCACCGGCACGAGGCCGGTGATGACGTGGAGCAGGCGGCNCCGATACGGTGAAGCGCCGCGCTCTTCGGGTCGGGATCACCGGCACGGGTCCCCGGATCAAGTCCGGGGAGGTGATGACGTGGAGCAGGCGGCGAAGCGAACGTTATGTTCTCACTTTGTTCTTGACAGGGGCTGCAACCTTGGCTATAGTGTTGCCTATCCTCACCTGACGAAGGGCGCGCTCGCGAGGCGTCAGCCAGTGTGGGGTGGGGAACGGTCCGGTCGCAGGCCTCGCAACCCTGTGGCCGGAGGCCCTTGGTGCCTGCGGGCTGCCAAGTCTAAACGCCTAAAAGAACCGTGCGCGAAGCGGCCGTCCGGCTCTTCCATCCAACACAGTAGCGAGCCGGGCTGCCACTCGCGCCACCCTCGACCACCGACAAGGCTCGCAGCGCAAGCTGCGGGCCCGCAGGTGCTGGCTTTCCGGAACTCTGCTGGCGACACTCCTCCGCCTTGCCCCGGCAGGCCGCCCCTGATAACTGACAGCCAATCCCATTCAACCGATCATCAAGCAGGGCTTTTCCCGTGTCCCGACAGTTCATCTACCACATGCGTGGCCTCTCCAAGACCTATTCGGGCGGCAAGAAGGTCTTGGACAACGTTCATCTCTCCTTCTACCCGGATGCCAAGATCGGCGTGCTCGGCGTCAACGGCGCCGGCAAGTCGACCCTGCTGCGCATCATGGCCGGAACCGACACCGACTGGAACGGAGAGGCCTGGGTCGCCGAGGGGGCGCGGGTCGGCTACCTGCCGCAGGAGCCCCAGCTGGACCCGTCGAAGAACGTCCGCGAGAACGTCATGGAAGGCGTGGCCGCCAAGAAGGCTATCCTCGACCGCTACAACGAGCTCGCCATGAATTATTCCGAGGAGACGGCGGACGAGATGACCCGTCTCCAGGACGAGATCGAGGCCAAGGGCCTCTGGGATCTCGATTCCCAGGTCGACCAGGCCATGGACGCCCTGCGCTGTCCGCCGGACGACTGGTCGGTGGACAAGCTCTCGGGCGGCGAGCGCCGCCGCGTGGCCCTGTGCAAGCTGCTCCTGGAACAGCCGGAACTCCTGCTCCTTGACGAGCCGACCAACCACCTGGACGCCGAAACGACCGCCTGGCTCGAAGGGCACCTGCGCAGTTATCCGGGCGCGATCCTGATCGTCACCCACGACCGCTACTTCCTCGACAACGTGACGGGCTGGATTCTCGAGCTCGACCGCGGCCGGGGCATTCCTTACGAAGGCAACTACTCCTCCTGGCTGGAGCAGAAGCAGAAGCGTCTCGAGCAGGAGGGTCGTGAGGAAGCGGCTCACCAGCGCACCATCGAGCGCGAGCGGGAATGGGTTGCGGCCTCGCCGAAGGCCCGTCAGGCCAAGTCGAAGGCGCGTATCCAGCGCTATGAGGACCTCGTGGCCAAGGCCAACGAGAAGGGCCCGACGACGGCCCAGATCATCATCCCAATCGCCGAGCGCCTGGGCAACAACGTCATCGAGTTCGACAACCTCAAGAAGGCCTTCGGCGACAAGCTGCTCATCGACGGGCTGTCCTTCAAGCTGCCGCCGGGCGGCATCGTCGGCGTCATCGGCCCGAACGGCGCCGGCAAGACCACGCTCTTCCGCATGATCACCGGTCAGGAGCAGCCGGACGAGGGTTCGATCAAGATCGGCGAAAGCGTGAAGCTCGGCTATGTCGACCAGAGCCGCGACTCGCTCGACGCCAACAAGACCCTCTACGAGGAGATCTCCGGCGGCAACGAGGTGCTCTATCTCGGCAAGCGCGAGATCAATGCCCGCGCCTATTGCGGCGCCTTCAACTTCAAGGGTTCCGACCAGCAGAAGAAGGTCGGCGTGCTCTCGGGCGGCGAGCGCAACCGCGTGCACCTCGCCAAGATTCTGAAGTCGGGCTCCAACGTGCTGCTCCTCGACGAGCCGACCAACGACCTCGACGTGGACACGCTTCGCGCGCTCGAAGAGGCGCTGGAGGATTACGCGGGCTGCGCCGTGATCATCTCGCACGATCGCTGGTTCCTCGACCGCATCGCCACCCACATCCTCGCCTTCGAGGGTGACAGCCACGTGGAATGGTTCGAGGGCAACTTCGCCGATTACGAGGAGGACAAGAAGCGCCGCCTCGGCACGGATTCCACGATCCCGCACCGGATCAAGTACAAGAAGTTCTCGCGGTAAGGCCCGGCGGCATTTCTTTATAAGCATGTGGAACGTGGGATCGGGCATCTGCCCGCCCGGGTTCTTTTTGTATTGCAGTGCCTCTCGGCCACGAACTCCTTGCTTGAAGCTTTCATCCTGAGTTCAGGCACGGACATCTATTCTTGATTCAAAGGTTGGGAACGAAGCGAATGTTTCAGCTTTGGCGTCCAAAGCGCGTTCCCGTGAGGAGGCTAAGATGTCTCGGTTAAAGGTTATTCTGGCTGCTGGCTGCGCCGCTCTGACGATGAGCGGTGCCATGGCGATATTCGCTCCTGCGCAGGCAGGTGAAAGCACGGGTCGGTGGCGTGACGGATCCTATGCCACGCCCTACGGAGTCGTTCGTCCGAACTACGGTTATGGTTACGGGTACCGTCCCTATCGTCATCGCGACTACGACGCCGGTGGCGCTGTGGCTGCTGGTGTGGTCGGCGGCTTGGCGCTCGGCGCATTGGCTTCACGCCCCGCCTATGGATACCCAAGCTATCCGGCCGGTCCCACCTATTACGGTGCGCCGGCCTACGAGGCGCCGCCCTGCTACACGGTCCGCCGCCGCTTCGTGGATGAATGGGGCAGGGTCGTCATCCGCCGGGATCAAGTCTGCGAGTAATGTCAGCGAGGAGGGCCCCGCCGGCCCTCCTCTCCGTCATGCGCACAGCGAGACGCTTGGCTTAAGGATTTTGGCTCCTCGCAGCGAACTTCCGCCAACCCGGTTGGGTTCTGCCCCGAAACGGTGTATGACCCTTGAGGCGCGAGACATAAGAAGAGAGTCCACGTGCCCGCCGATCACATTTCGACCTTCCAATCCGTTGCCACACCTGAAGAAGCCGTCGAGCGGCTCATCGCGCTCCATGACAGCGCCATCGAGGCGCAGCGCAAGGCTCTCGATCATTTCTTTTCGACGGGCACGGCACCCACGCCCTTCGAGCGGTCCCGCTTCCGGTATCCGGAATTACGGCTGGATTACCGGTCGACATCCCTGCCGCCGGTCAAGCAGCGCGCCTATGCCAAGTTCCAGGGGCCGGGCGTCTATGCCACCACGATCACGCAGCCGGCCTTCTTCCGGAACTACTTGCTGGAGCAGCTGAACTATCTGGTCCGCGATTACGGAGCCACGATAGAGGTCGGCGTCAGCGACCAGGAAATTCCCTATCCCTATGTCTTCGAGCGTGGGGACGAGCTGGGCCGCGGAGCCCATTCCGCGTCCGAGCTCGCCCAGCATTTTCCGACACCCCTTCTCGCCAAGGTCGGCGACGAGATCGCCGATGGCACTTGGGTTTTCCATGAGAACGAGCCCCGGCCCTTGGCGCTCTTCGATGCCGCCCGGATCGATTACTCCCTCCGCCGCCTCGTGCATTACACGGGCAGCGACTGGCGCTGCGTCCAGCCCTGGATCCTGTTGACCAACTATCACCGCTATGTGGACCAGTTCATCCGCTGGGCCGTGAAGGAGATGGCGGACGAGGAGGGGCCCTATACCAGGCTCGTGCTCCCCGGCGGCATCACCATCGAGCGGGGGCTGGACGAGGCCGTGGTCGAGGAGCTGATCGGCTCATCGCCCTGGCACCGGTTCCAGATGCCGGCCTATCACCTCATGCGCAAGGACGGGCAGGGGGTGACGCTCGTCAATATCGGCGTTGGTCCGTCGAATGCGAAGAACATCACCGATCATCTGGCGGTGCTGCGGCCCCATTGCTGGCTCATGGTCGGGCATTGCGGCGGCCTGCGCCAATCGCAATCCATCGGCGATTACGTGCTGGCTCACGGCTATCTCCGGCGCGACCACATCCTCGACAGCGCCGTGCCGCCGGAGATCCCGATCCCGGCTCTCGCCGAGATCCAGGTCGCCCTCCAGGACGCGGCGGTACAGGTCACCGGCGAACGGGGCGAGGAGCTGAAGCGGCGCCTGCGCACGGGTACGGTCGTGACCTACGACGACCGGAACTGGGAGCTGCGCTGGAGCCAGGAGCGGCGCCAGATCAACCTGTCCCGCGCCATTGCGGTGGATATGGAGAGCGGCACCATCGCGGCCCAAGGCTACCGGCTCCGCGTTCCTTACGGCACCCTCCTGTGCGTCTCGGACAAGCCGCTGCATGGGGAGATCAAGCTGCCGGGGGCGGCCAACGCCTTCTACGAGCGGGCCGTCAGCGAGCATCTCATGATCGGTCTCGCGGCCCTCGACATCCTCAAAGGCCAGAGATCGTCCCTGCATTCACGCAAGCTGCGCAGCTTCGACGAGCCGCCGTTCCGGTAGGTTGTCATGGTGGTAGCCGATCGGCAGCGGCTACCACACTCTCTGATAACATCCCTCCTGTCATGGTCGCGCCCATCGAGCCTTCGAGAAGCGCCCTGACAGCAGGGAAGGTTCAGCCAATACATTCGCTTGCTCTCTCTTCAAAATACACATAAATATATCTTTATATGTAAGAGCGAGTTTTGGCCGTGCCGGACACTCCGTCCCCATCGCTGGACCTGACCCTGGATGTCCTTAGGGCAGCCGCCGAGGAGACGCGCCTGCGGATCCTCGCTTTGCTGACGGAAGGTGAGCTCTCCGTTTCGGACCTCACGGATATCCTCGGGCAGTCCCAGCCGCGAATCTCCCGTCACCTGAAGCTTCTCGTCGAGGCTGGGCTCGTGGAGCGGCACCGGGAGGGGGCCTGGGCCTTCTTCCGGCTCACCGACCGGGGCGTTGCCCTCCGGATCATCCGCCCGACCCTGGAGAGCCTCGACCGGTCCGATCCGCAGCTGCTGGAGGACCGCACCCGCCTGGAGGCCGTGCGCGCCCAGCGCTCGCAGGCCGCTCAGGCCTTCTTCTCCCGGCTGGCGCCGGATTGGGACCGCATCCGCTCTCTCCACGCTCCTGAAACGGTGGTCGAGGCGGCGGTTCTGGAGGCACTGGGCCCGGCCAGGATCCGCAATCTCGTCGATCTCGGCACCGGCACCGGCCGGATGTTGCAGCTGTTGGCGCCCCGTGCGAGCCGCACGGTCGGGCTCGATGCCAGCCACGCCATGCTCTCCGTGGCGCGGGCCAATCTCGAGAATGCGGGTTTGCGGGGCATCGAGTTGCGCCAGGGCGACATCTATGCGCCCCCGTTCCCGCGCGACACCTTCGACCTGGTGGTGATCCATCAGGTGCTGCATTACCTGGACGACCCGGCACGGGCCATCCGCGAGGCAGCGCGCCTCGTGGCGCCGGGTGGGCGGATCCTCGTGGTCGATTTCGCGCCGCATAACCTCGAATTCCTCCGCGAGGCCCAGGCGCATCGCCGCCTCGGCTTCGCTCCCACCCAGGTCGCCGGATGGCTCGACGAGGCGGGACTCGACTGCACCCTCAACCGGGAGATCGCTCCGCCGACGAAAGGCGACGAGCAGTTGACCGTATCCTTATGGCTTGGCCAGGACCGCCGCGTGGTGACGGATTGGCCCTTGAGTGAACCCGACAGAGAGGTCGCCTGATGTCACCGCTCGCCCTTCGCCCCAGCCGGCAGAATCCCTCTCCGATCAAGGTCTCGTTCGAGTTCTTCCCGCCGAAGACGCCGGACATGGAAACGACGCTCTGGGCGTCGATCCAACGCCTGGCTCCCCTCAATCCGCATTTCGTCTCCGTCACCTATGGCGCGGGCGGCTCCACGCGCGAGCGCACCCATGCCACGGTATCGCGCATCCTGAAGGAAACGCCTCTCAAGCCCGCCGCGCATCTCACCTGCGTGGCCGCGACGAAGGACGAGGTGAATGACGTCGTCCGCTCCTATTGGGATGCGGGCGTGCGCCACATCGTGGCCCTGCGCGGCGATCCCGTCGGCGGCATCGGAACGGCCTATGAGCCGCATTCCGGCGGGTACCAGCAGGCTTGCGATCTCGTCGCCGGCATCAAGGCCATCGGCGATTTCGAAGTCTCCGTTTCCGCCTATCCGGAGAAACATCCCGAAGCCGCTTCGCTCGATGCCGATATCGATGCCTTGAAGAGCAAGGTCGATTGCGGCGCAGACCGTGCCATCACTCAGTTCTTCTTCGATAACGACCTGTACTTCCGGTATCTCGACCGTGTCCGCGCGCGCGGCATCGACATCCCGATCGTGCCCGGCATCGTGCCCGTGCAGAACTTCAAGCAGACCGCCAACTTCGCCTCGAAGACCGGCGCCAGCGTTCCGGGCTGGCTCGCCGCGCGCTTCGAGGGGCTCGAGAACGATGTGGAGACGCGAAAGCTCATCGCCGCCGCCGTCGCCGCCGAGCAGGTCTTCGATCTGCTCGATCGCGGTGTGAACGAGTTTCACTTCTACACCATGAACCGCGCCGATCTGGTCTATGCCATCTGCCATCTGCTCGGCCTGCGCGATCAGAGCGTGAAGGCCGCGGCTTGAGTTTCCCGATGCCCGGCCAAGCCGGGCATTCACTTTTGCAACGTTGAACGAATTTCATCGGCCGGCGCAAATCCGACCGGGGTGAAAAGAGAACCGATCGAATGACTGCGTATCATCCTCGCCCGGCCAATGGTGCCGATGTGATCAAGGCGCTCCGCGAAGCGGCCTCGAAGCGGATTCTCGTGCTCGACGGCGCGATGGGAACCGAGCTGCAGCGCTCGCGCTTCTCTGAAGAGGATTTCCGGGGTGAGCGGTTCAGGGACTGGAAGCAGGACGTCAGGGGCAACAACGATCTGCTCATCCTCACGCAGCCCGACGCGGTGCGCAACGTGCACCTCGATTACTTCCGCGCGGGCGCGGACATCGTGGAGACGAACACCTTCTCGGGCACCTCCATCGCCCAGGCCGATTACGGCATGGAGGAGATCGTCTACGAGCTGAACTTCGAGGGCTCGCGGATCGCCCGCGAGGCCGCGCTGATGGCCGAGAAGGAAGACGGCCGCCGCCGCTTCGTGGCCGGTGCCATCGGTCCGACGAACCGGACGCTCTCGATCTCGCCGGACGTGAACAATCCCGGCTACCGCGCAGTGACCTTTGATCAGGTGCGCGACGCTTACGCCGAGCAGGTGAGGGGACTCGTCGACGGCGGGGCCGAGATCATCCTCATCGAGACGATCTTCGATACGCTCAACGCCAAGGCCGCCATCGTGGCGACGCACCAGGTCTTCGCCGAGAAGGGCGTGAAGCTCCCGGTCATGATCTCGGGAACCATCACGGATCTCTCCGGCCGCACCCTGTCGGGCCAGACGCCGACGGCGTTCTGGCATTCGGTGCGCCATGCCGACCCGTTCTCCATCGGCCTCAACTGCGCGCTCGGCGCGCGCGAGATGCGCGCGCATATCCAGGAGATCGGCAAGGTTGCCGACACTCTGGTCTGCGCTTATCCGAATGCGGGACTGCCGAACGAGTTCGGCCTCTATGACGAAAGCCCGGCGGCCACGGCGCGGATGATCGCGGAATTCGCCGATGCCGGCCTCGTCAACGTGGTCGGCGGCTGCTGCGGAACGACGCCGGATCATATCCGCGCCATTGCGGAGGCCGTCGCCGGCAAGGCGCCGCGCTCCGTGCCGAAGATGCAGCCGCTCATGCGTCTGTCGGGCCTCGAGCCGTTCGTCCTCACCTCCGACATTCCTTTCGTGAACGTGGGCGAGCGCACGAACGTCACGGGATCGGCCAAGTTCCGCAAGCTCGTCACCAATGGCGACTACGCGGCCGCCCTCGACGTGGCACGCGACCAGGTGGCGAACGGCGCGCAGATCATCGACGTCAACATGGACGAGGGCCTGCTCGATTCCGAGAAGGCCATGGTGGAGTTCCTCAACCTCGTCGCGGCGGAACCGGATATCGCCCGCGTTCCGGTGATGGTCGACTCGTCCAAGTTCCACGTGATCGAAGCCGGCCTCAAGTGCATCCAGGGCAAGGCCATCGTGAACTCGATCTCCATGAAGGAGGGTGAGGAGTCTTTCATCGAGCACGCGAAGATCTGTCGTTCCTATGGTGCTGCCGTCGTCGTGATGGCCTTCGACGAGCAGGGCCAGGCCGATACGTTGGAGCGAAAAGTCGAGATCTGCACGCGGGCCTACAGGATCCTGACCGAGCAGGTCGGGTTCCCGCCGGAAGACATCATCTTCGATCCCAATGTCTTCGCGGTCGCCACCGGCATCGAGGAGCATAACGGCTACGGGGTCGCTTTCATCGAGGCGACGCGGATCATCCGCGAGACGCTGCCGCACGCCCACATCTCGGGCGGCGTGTCGAACCTGTCCTTCTCGTTCCGCGGCAACGAGCCGGTGCGCGAGGCCATGCATTCCGTGTTCCTGTTCCATGCGATCAAGGTCGGCATGGACATGGGCATCGTGAATGCCGGTCAGCTGGCCGTTTACGACGAGATCGACCCCGAGCTGCGCGAACTGTGCGAGGACGTGGTCCTCAACCGCCGCCCCGATGCGACGGAACGGCTGCTGGAGGCGGCGCCGCGATTCAAGGGCGATGGATCGGGAGCTGTGAAGGCTGCCGATCTCGAATGGCGCTCCTGGCCCGTGGGCAAGCGCATCGAGCATGCGCTCGTCAACGGCATCACCGAGTTCATCGAGCAGGACACGGAAGAGGCCCGGCAGGCGGCCGAGCGTCCGCTGCACGTGATCGAGGGGCCGCTCATGGCCGGCATGAACGTGGTGGGCGATCTCTTCGGCGCTGGAAAGATGTTCCTGCCGCAGGTGGTGAAATCCGCCCGCGTCATGAAGCAGGCGGTCGCCTATCTCATGCCGTTCATGGAGGCCGAGAAGGAAGCCACCGGCGACACCGGGCGCTCCGCCGCCGGCAAGGTGCTTATGGCGACCGTGAAGGGCGACGTGCACGACATCGGCAAGAACATCGTCGGCGTGGTTCTCGCCTGCAACAACTATGAGGTCATCGACCTCGGCGTCATGGTACCGGCCCAGAAGATCCTGGAGACCGCGCGCAAGGAGAACGTGGACGTGATCGGCCTCTCGGGCCTCATCACGCCGTCCCTCGACGAGATGGTGAACGTGGCGAGCGAGATGGAGCGCGAAGGTTTCGACATTCCGCTCCTCATCGGGGGCGCGACCACGAGCCGCGTGCACACGGCGGTGAAGATCCACCCGAACTACAACAAGGGCCAGGCCGTCTACGTGACGGATGCGAGCCGCGCCGTCGGCGTCGTGTCGTCGCTTCTGTCGCCCGACATGAAGGACGGCTATGTGGAGACGCTGCGCTCCGAATACCGCAAGGTGGCTGACGCCCATGCGCGATCCGAGGCCGACAAGCAGCGCCTGTCCATCGACAAGGCGCGGGCCAACAGGTTCACGCCCGACTGGTCGTCCTACCAGCCGCCCAAGCCCAGCTTCACCGGCGCGCGCGTGTTCCGCAGCTACGATGTGGGGGAGCTCGTGCCCTATATCGACTGGACGCCGTTCTTCCAGACCTGGGAGCTGAAGGGGCGCTTCCCGGCCATCCTCGAAGACGAGAAGCAGGGGGAGGCCGCGCGGCAGCTCTGGGATGATGCTCAAGGCATGCTCAAGCAGCTCGTGGAGGAGCGCTGGTTGAACCCGAAGGCGGTGATCGGATTCTGGCCCGCCAACGCGGTCGGTGACGACATTCGCCTTTATACCGGCGAGAGCCGCACGGAGCAGCTTGCGACCTTCCACGGCCTGCGTCAGCAGCTCTCCAAGCGCGACGGCAAGCCCAATCTCTGCCTGTCCGATTTCATCGCTCCCGCCGAGAGCGGAAAGCCCGATTGGATCGGCGCCTTCGTGGTGACCTCCGGCATCGAGGAAGTACGCATCGCGGAACGCTTCGAGCGCGCCAACGACGATTACCGCTCGATCATGGTGAAGGCGCTGGCCGACCGCTTGGCGGAAGCCTTTGCCGAGCGGATGCACGAGCGCGTGCGCAAGGAGTTCTGGGGCTATGCGTCCGACGAGAACCTCAGCAACGAGGGACTGATCGGCGAGGAATACCAGGGCATCCGCCCGGCTCCGGGCTATCCCGCACAGCCCGACCACACGGAAAAGGCGACCCTGTTCAGCCTGCTCAACGCCGAGCGCAGCATCGGCGTGACGCTCACCGAGTCCTACGCCATGTGGCCGGGTTCCTCCGTATCGGGACTCTACCTGTCGCATCCGGACGCCTATTACTTCGGCGTCGCCAAGGTCGAGCGCGATCAGGTCGAGGATTATGCCGCGCGCAAGGACATGAGCGTCGCGGAGGTCGAGCGCTGGCTCGCCCCGATCCTCAACTACGATCCGGCGAGTTATCGCGTGATGGCGGCGGAGTAGGACATCGCTCTCCGGTGTCATCCCCGGCGAGCCGTAGGCGAGGGAAGGGGATCCACCTACACGCTCAGCGCTATGGATTCCCTTCCCCTCCGCTGCGCTCCGGCCGGGAATGACAAGGGGGTGTCACTCCCGCCGCAACGCCTCGATCGGATCGAGTTTCGCCGCGCGCTGCGCCGGGTAGAATCCGAAGAAGATGCCGACGAGCGCCGAGAAGCCGACCGCGATGATGATGGCGTTCGTCGATACGAGCGAGGGCCAGCCGGCGAGCTGCGCCACGAGGTAGGCGGCGCCTGCGCCGAGGCCGATGCCGAGCGCCCCGCCGATGGTCGAGAGCGTCGTCGCCTCGATCAGGAACTGGCTCAGGATGTCGCGCGGACGCGCGCCGACGGCGAGGCGCAGGCCGATCTCGCGGGTGCGCTCCGTGACAGAGACCAGCATGATGTTCATGATGCCGATGCCGCCGACCAGAAGCGACACGGCGGCGACGGCGGCGAGCAGCATGGACAGGGTGTTGGCCGAGGCGGACGCGGTGTTGGCGATCTCGGTCAGGTTGCGGATGGAGAAATCGTCCTCCTGTTCGCCCATGATGCGATGGCGCTGGCGCAGCAGCTCCGTCATGTTGGCGATGCCCGGTTCGATGTCGTTCTCGTCGGCGAATTTCACGAAGATCGAGCCGACGGATCCATCCTTGGCGTAGTTGCGGCCGATCACGCGGCGGCGACCCGCATCGAGAGGCACGAAGACCACGTCGTCCTGATCCTGCCCGAATGCCGATTGTCCTTTCGATGCCATGACGCCGATCACGCGGAAGGGCACATTGCGCACGCGTACGGTCTGGCCGATGGGATCGTCCTCGCCGAAGAGATTGCGCGCGACCGTCTGGCCGAGAAGGATGACGATGTCGCCGCGCCTGACCTCTTCCGGATCGAAGGTGCGGCCGGTGGCGACATCCCATTCGCGGGCCGAGAACCAGTCGAGATCGACGCCGTAGATGCGTGTGCCCCAGTTGCTGCCACCGGCCACGACCTGCGTGCCGCCCTGCACGAAGGGCGCCGCCGCCACCACGCCGTCGACCTCGCGCCGGATGGCGCGTGCGTCCTCGTCCGTGAGCGAGGAAGCCGCGCCGGCGCCGAGCCGCGCGCCGCCCTGGGTCACGTTGCCGGGCGTGACGATCGCGAGGTTCGCGCCGAGCGAGCGGATCTGGCTGTCGACGAGATTGCGCGCGCCCGATCCGATCGCCACCATGGCGATGACGGCCGCGACGCCGATGACGATGCCGAGCATCGTCAGAAGGCTGCGCAGGGCGTTGGCCATGATGGCCGAGAGCGCGGAACGGATCGCTTCGATCAGCCTCATTCCGCGGCCTCCCGGGCAAGCACCCGCGCATCCACAGGGATCTGGCGGTGATCCTCGATCACATGGCCGTCCCGGAAGCGGACGAGGCGGTGCGCATGTCGGCCCACCTCCGCATCGTGGGTGACGAGCACGATGGTGACGCCCTCGCGGTTGAGTTCCTGGAACAAGGCCATGATCTCGTTCGCCGTGCGGCTGTCCAGCGCCCCGGTGGGCTCGTCCGCGAGCAGCAGGCTCGGGCTGTTGACGAGCGCGCGCGCAATCGCGACGCGCTGCTGCTGCCCGCCCGACAACTGCATCGGCCGGTGATGCGCGCGCTCGGCGAGCCCGACGCGCCCAAGCGCATGCAGGGCGCGTTCGCGACGCGTCCTGCGGTCGAAACCCGCATAGACCATGGGCAGCTCCACATTGCCGAGCGCATCCACGCGCGGCAGCAGGTTGAACTGCTGGAACACGAAGCCGATCTCCCGGTTGCGCAGCCGCGCCAGGCCATCCGAATCGAGACTTTCGACCGCCGTCCCCGCCAGCCGGTACTGGCCGCTGGTCGGCCTGTCGAGGCAGCCGACGAGATTCATGAACGTGGACTTGCCGGAGCCGGACGGACCCATCACGGCGACGAAATCGCCCTTCTCGATGGCGAGCGAAACGCCGTCGAGAGCGACGACGCGGCCTGCATCGAGATCGTAGATCCGCCTGAGTTCGTGCGTTTCGATGAGAGCCACGGCGTGCTCCTTTAGAACATGCGCGGCGGGCGTGGACGGCGGCCAGTTGTCGAAGCGCCCGCATCGTCGCCCGCGCCTGCGCGTTGGGCTCCGACGATGATCGCCGCGCCTTCCTGCACGTCGCCGCGCAGGATCTCCGTATAGACCCCGTCGGTCGCGCCGAGACGCACATGCACGGCCTGCGGATTGCCGTCCTGTCCGACGCGGTAGATGCGCCCGCTCGTGCCTTCGTCGGCCTGCATCTCCGCATCCTTGGCGCGCCCGCGCCGCCGTGGCTGGCCGTCCTGCGCGGCGTTCGCCGGCCCGCCCGATACGACGGCAACCGGGGGCCGATAGCGCAGGGCCGCATTCGGAACGCGCAGCACGTCGTCGCGCTCGTCCGTGACGATCTGGACGTTCGCCGTCATGCCGGGAAGTAGGGCCTGATCGCGGTTCTTCACGCCGATGACGGCCGTGTAAGTCACCACGTTCTGCACCGTCTGGGCGGACAGGCGCACCATGCGCACGGTGCCCTCAAAAGTGCGGTTCGGATAGGCGTTGACGGTGAAGGTCACCTTCTGCCCATCCTTCAGGCGCCCCACATCCGCCTCGTCGATATTGGCGTAGATGTCGATCTCCCTCAGGTCCTGCGCGATGGTGAACAGGGTCGGCGCGGAGAGCGAGGCCGCGACGGTCTGGCCGAGTTCGATGTCACGCTGCACCACGACGCCGTCGACCGGGGATTTGATGTCTGTCCGGGCGAGATCGATCTCGATGTCCTTCAGCTTCGCCTGCTTTTGCAGGATCATCGCCTCGGCGGATTTCAGGTTCGCTTCGGCCAGCGCAAGATCCGCCTTGAGCCCCTCCGTCTCCGCCTTGTTCGACGCGATCTGCGCCTCGGCCGAGGCGAGGTTCGCCTTCTGCACGTCGAGCTGCGTTCCGGCCTGCTCGAGGGCCGTCTGGGTTCCCACCGAGCGGGTGGTCAGCTCCCGCTGCCGGTCGAGATTGCGTTGGGCTTCGGTGAGCTGGGCGCGCGCCCGGTCGCGCTGCGCGCCGAGATCGTTCGCCTGCGCCTCCGAGCGCTGCAGGGCGGACTTGGCCTTGTCGATCTGAGCGCGCTTGGTGTCGAGGTCTGCCCTTGCCTGGGCCAGATCCGCCAGGGCCGCGTCACGGCGCGACTTGATCTGCTCCGCATAGAGGCGGGCGACCACCTGGCCTTCCTTCACGGGCGTGTTGTAGTCGGCCAGGATCTCGACCACCTGACCCGAGAGCTGGGAGCCGACGAGCACGGTCGTGACGGGGTTGAGCGTGCCGGTGGCGCGGACGCTCGCCGTGATGGGGCCGCGATCCACCACGCCGAGGCGGTAGGGCTGATCGGATGCGCTGCTCCCCGTGGGCTTCCACAGCACGAAACCGAGGGCTCCTGCCACGAGCACGATGCCGATCAACCACAACCAGACGCGACGCACCGAAAATCCCCTCCAAGACATTCCATGTCATGAGGGCCGATTGTGGCCGATTTCCCGGATCGTTACGAGTTAACTCTTTGTCATGCGGCGGGCTGCGGCCGCGTGGCGATCAGGTTGCGCAGGGTCATGATGGTCGAAGCGTCCGCCACGCCATCGACGCGCTCGGGCCGGAAGTGGCGCTGGAAGGCCGCGACCACCTTTTCCGTGTCCTCGTCGAAGACGCTGTTGATCTTCACCCCGTAGCCGTACATGGCGAGCATCGCCTGCAGGGCTTCGATGGGCATGCCCTGGTCGCCACGCGAGAAGAAGCGGCCGTCGCTCGTCGCGGACGGAACAACCCAATGCCCGACGCCCGCCTCGTGCAGGCGTTGCCAGGGGAAAAGCTCGCCCGGATCGACCTTGCGGCCGGGGGCGACGTCGGAATGGCCGAGCACCCGGGTTTGGGGAATGCGCCAGCGAGTCACGATGTCCTTGGCCAGGGCCGCGACGCTTTCGATCTGCGCATCGGGGAAGGGTGGCAGGCCGCCCGGGTGGCCTGGATTGGCGATCTCGATGCCGATGGAGCAGGAATTGATGTCGATCTCGCCGTCCCAAGAGGAGAGGCCCGCGTGCCAGGCCCGGCGCATCTCCGGGACGAGCTGAAGGACGCGACCGTCGCCGAACACGAAATAGTGGGCCGAGACCTGGGACACGGGATTGCACAGCCACTGCAGGGCCTCGCCTTCATCCGGCATGCCCGTGTAGTGGAGAATGACCATGCTGGGGCGCTGAGCGTCCTTGCGCTCCCCGTGGTTGGGCGACGGAAAGACCTTGCTGGCGACCGGGCTTTCCGGCGAAAGAGCGCTCATGCCGTCACCTGAGATTCCGCTCGGACGCAATGATTTCCCAGGCGGCGTTGATGGCGGCCACGCGCTCGGTCGCGATCTTCACGGCCTCGGGCGGCAGGCCACGGGCGATCTCCCGGTCGGGATGGTTCTCGGCCACGAGCCGGCGATACTGCCGCTTCAACTCCTCGTCGGTCATGCTCCGGTCCGCCTGAAGGACGAGGTAGGGATCGTCGGCACGCTGCACGTGCCGCGCGGCAATGCGCGCGAAATCCTGATCCGAGAAGGCGAAGACCGTCGCCACCTCCTTGAGGTAGGCATATTCCGCCTCATGGATGGCTTCATCCGCCTTGGCGATGTGGAACAGGCCGTCGAGCACGTCCTCGAGCAGGGCAGGCTCATCCTTGAAGGCATCGCCGATCTGGCGGGCATAAGCCTCGAAGCCGTCCGTAGTCTGGATGGCGAGGTTGAACAGGCGCTCCACCTTGTCGTGCTCGCTCTCCGGAACGTCGACGATCTGCTCGAAGGCCCTGACCTCCACGTCGACCACCACCCCGTCGGCCTTCGCCATCTTGGCCGCGAGGGCCACGAGACCCATGGTGAAGAGCACGTCGCGCGGCGGCTTCCCGAAAGGAGCACCTTCGCGGTCAATGAGAACGTGGCCGGCGACACCACCAAGAAGGGCGCCGATCGGCCCGCCCAACGCGAGGCCTATGCCGGCGCCACCCAGCTTACCCCAAATCGACTGAATCATCTTGTGATCAGTCGTAATCTCAAGTGCGGGCAAAAGGAAAGGGGCCGGGAATGCCCCAGCCCCTTAAAATCGGTCTCTGATGCGCGATCAGCGGCAGTAAACGTTGCCGTAGACGTCCTGATAGGTGCCGTAAGGACAAGCCGGACGAGGAGTTGTTGCCGCGCCGACGATGGCACCACCGGCAGCGCCGATGGCCGCGCCTGCCAGAGCACCGCTGCCACGACCCGTAGCAGCACCGCCGATGGCCGCACCGGCAAGGCCGCCCACTGCGGCACCGCCGACTGCGCGCTCGCCCGGGGTGTTGCACGCGGCGATCGAGAGGGTGAGAGCACCCGCGGCGACAGCGGTGATGATTTTCTTCATGGACGTGTCCTCTTGGTCAGCGACAGACAATTGGAGAAAGCTTGAGCACTTCAGCTTAGCTATACTGCCAACTGTTTCCTAGCCGATCGGTTCCATGGGATGTCAAGGGGAACAAACGAGGGAGCCATGATGCATCATGGTTCCGTATTTGCAGTCCTTGGGCGACCAACCCTGGCTGCCCTGATCGACTCGGCCTTGGCCTCCGGGATTTCCCGCTCTGCGGATGGGAGCGGCAGGCATCGGCTCTTCGACATATATGGGCTCGGGCTCAGGTGTCGTCGCAGCTCTGACCACGGCACCGCCGGCGGCGCCGATGGCCGCGCCCGCGAGGGCGCCGCTCGCATGGCCGGTCGCCAAGCCGCCGACGGCCGCTCCGGCGAGACCGCCGATGGCTCCGCCGCCGAGGGCGCGCTCTCCTGGCGTGTTGCAGGCTGTCAATGAAAGCACGAGCGCACCTGCGGCAGCCGCGACGATAATGGACTTCATCAAATTTCCCTTCGGATTACGGGCGGAGAATAACGATACGTAATTTCATACCGATGATTCGTGAAGCTGCCATATGGCGGACGAATTGCCTTTTATTCCTCCGAGAGAAGTGAATAATTTTTCGGCCCTGTGCTCAGGCTATTTCTGCCTTATTCAGCCTCGGTTTTAGCTCTCTCAAGCGTCTATCTTAAGCATTGTTCGGACATGATTGCGACTTGCCAAGCCACAACTTTGCCTTATTTCGCCACCACCCACCGCCGCTCTACGGCCTATGCCATCTGGAGTTTGCATATGACTTGGCAGCGTGATTTGAGAACGGTGGCGGCCGTCATCCTAAGCTTGGCTACGCTTGACCTTGCGTCGCAAGCGCGGGCGGAAAGCACCCTGGTTTCTCCGCAGGACGCCGAGGAGTTCGTCCGCGCGCAGATCGAGGAGCAGAAGGCTGCCGAGGCCGCTCTCAAGGAAGAACAGGCTGCCATCGACGCAGAGGAGGCGGTCGAGGCCGCCAAGGCTGCGAAATCAGGCAAGGCGGCCAAGGGCGAGAACAGGAAGACCAAGGAAGCTGCCAAAGTCGCGAAGGCCGCCGTGGAGCCCGCCGCAGCCGCGGCCAAGGCTCCTGCGGACGAGGATGAGTCCGGCGTCGAAGAGACGTCTGCTCTTCCCGTCGACCTGTCGGGCCTCTCCCGTTCCGGACGTGCCGATGCTGCCAAAGCCAGCGCTCTCAAGCCCTTGATCACACGCTATGCATCCGAGAACGGCTTGCCTTATGAGCTGGCCGATGCCGTTGTCCGGCTCGAGAGCCGCTACAATGCGGGCGCACGCAACGGCGCGCATCTCGGCCTGACCCAGATCAATGTCCGTACCGCGCAATCCCTCGGCTATCAGGGCCCGGCCGCGGGTCTTCTCGATGCGGAAACCAATCTGC
The DNA here is from genome assembly GCF_003347665.1 of Microvirga calopogonii. Taxonomy (GTDB): domain Bacteria; phylum Pseudomonadota; class Alphaproteobacteria; order Rhizobiales; family Beijerinckiaceae; genus Microvirga; species Microvirga calopogonii. The sequence goes on along the minus strand of NZ_QDGA01000001.1, from coordinate 231,367 downwards.
GCTATGGATTGAAGTACCTCGCGAAAGCTTACAAGCTCGCCGGCGGCGATACCTGCGGCACGATCCTGCGCTATCAGTTCGGGCACCGGACGACGACGATGACAAGCGCCTCGCGCGCCTATTGCGCGAAGGTGAAGGTGTTGACGGCCGCGGCCGAATAACCTTCGGCCTTGACGCGGGGCCGTCTTTTGCACCACATCCCTATCGTCAGCTGGCCGGGCGGCCGCTTCGAGCTCACGCTCGGGGAGGAAAGTCCGGGCTCCATGGAAGCAAGGTGCCGGATAACGTCCGGCGGGGGAAACCCCAGGGAAAGTGCCACAGAGAGCAGACCGCCCCGCAAAGGTTCTCGGACCCCGGGGTAAGGGTGAAAGGGTGCGGTAAGAGCGCACCGCGGACGCAGCAATGCGCACGGCAAGGTAAACCCCACCAGGAGCAAAACCGAATAGGGACGACAGGCGTTCGCGCCAGGCCTGCTTCCAGGCTCGTCGTCCGGGTTGGTTGCTTGAGGCGGTCAGCAATGATCGTCCCAGAGGAATGGTCGCCACGTCCAAGGTCTTAGACTTTGGGCCCTACAGAACCCGGCTTACAGGCCGGCTGACCCCATCTATCCACAGGCCGGAAATTTGCATCAAAGCGGCGCAAACCGTTGCGTCGCTTACGATTCATTAACCGTAAATGCGTCTCATGGGGAACGCATGCCGCGAGGCGTGTCCACCATCCCCGTTCCGTTGACGCCCATATTGTCCCATGTTATCCCAAACCATCCCGTCGACGGTGTCTTCCGAAGGGGGCGTCAAGCACTCAAGAATTGCTGACGTTCTGCTTCGGAAAGTAGCGTCATCACCGGCTGCGGGTGGTGGATCCTCGAGATCTGCCTGGGGGCTGACAATCAGGAGCGTGCGAGCTGCGGCCAATGAACCGCTTCGTGTCCAATTTCACCAACAAGTTGGATTCGAAGGGTCGCGTCTCGATCCCGGCATCCTTCCGGGCCGTGCTGGCCAGGGACGGATTCGAGGGGCTCTACGTTCATCCGGCGCTCGACGCGCAGGCATTGGACGCGGGCGGCAACACGCTTCTGAACGAGATCGATGCGTTCTTGTCGACGCTGTCGCCCTATTCGGACGAGCGGGATCAGCTGTCGACGGCTTTGTTCGGGACAAGCGAGATTCTGAAGGTCGATCCGGAGGGGCGTGTCATCCTGACGGACACGGTAAAAGTGCATGCCGGGATCGGCGATACGGTGACGTTCGTCGGACTTGGTCACAAGTTCCAGATTTGGGAGCCCGAGCGCTTCCGTGCGCACTTGGAGGAGGCGCGCACGAAGGTCCGAGACCTGAAGAAAGCATTGGGAAGCCGAGTTATGGAGCCAAGGTTAGTGCAGAACACCTCACCAGGAGTACGGGAGCGATGATGGGACGCGGCGACGGCCCAGGAGCCGGAGCCGCTGGCGGACCGTCCCGTCACGTTCCCGTTCTCCTGGAGGAGGTGTGCACGGCTCTCGATGTCAAGCGCGGCGGCACTTTCATCGACGGCACATTCGGCGCAGGCGGCTATACGCGCGCCATCCTCGACGGACATCCCCAGAACAAGGTCGTTGCCATCGACCGCGATCCCGATGCGATCGCGGGCGGCGCTTCCCTTGCGGCCAAATTCAAGAAGCGCCTGATGCTCGTCCCCGGACGCTTCGGCGATCTCGACGATCTCGCGCGTGCGCAGGGCTTCGAGAGCGTCGACGGCGTCGTTCTCGACATCGGCGTGTCGTCCATGCAGCTCGACCAAGCCGAGCGTGGTTTCTCGTTCCGCAACGAGGGCCCGCTCGACATGCGCATGGAGCAGAGCGGCCCGAGCGCGGCCGATCTCGTCAACGAATCCTCCGAGGCCGAACTCGCGGACATCTTCTACCATTACGGTGAGGAGCGGCGTGCCCGCGCGGTGGCGCGTGCCATCATCGAGATGCGCCGCCGTGAGCCGTTCGAGACCACGCGCCAGCTGGCCGATCTCGTGGCCTCGCTGATCCGGCAGGAGCCCGGCGGCATCCATCCGGCCACGCGCGTGTTCCAGGGCCTGCGCATCGCCGTCAACGACGAACTCGGCGAACTGGTGCGCGCCCTGCATGCGGCCGAGCGCATTCTGAAGCCCGGCGGACGCCTGGTGGTGGTCACGTTCCATTCGCTGGAAGACCGCATCGTGAAGCAGTTCTTCGCGGCCCGCACCGGTCGCGCGGCCACCGGCTCGCGTCACCTGCCGACGGCTGCCGCACCGGAGCCCACTTTCGATGCCATCACCAGAGGTCCCGTCGGTCCGAGCGAGCAGGAAATGGCACGCAACCCACGCGCGCGCTCGGCGAAACTGCGGGCCGGCGCGCGCACGAACACGCCGCCGCAGGAGCCTTTGAGCGCCATCGCCATGCTGGCCGAGTTGCCGCAGACGGCTGAAAAACGGGGAGGGCGCCGATGATCCGGCTGCTCCATATCATCGCGATTTCCGCTCTCATCGCATCGGCAGGTTATGCCTATTCGATCAAGTACGACACGCTCTACTACGCGGAGCAGGTGGCGAAGCTGAAGACCAAGGTCCAGCGCGAACGCGAGGCCATCGCGGTGCTGCAGGCCGAGTGGCAATATCTCGATCGCCCCGACCGCCTTCAGGAAGCGGCCGACAAGCATCTCGATCTGCAGCCCCTGAAGATCCAGCAGCTCGCGCGCCTATCCGAGCTGCCGAACCGTCCTTCCCGCGAGGATGAGATCGGCCGCAAGCTCGAGGCGCTCGGCCTTCTCGGGCCGACATCGACGCCGAAGGACAAGAATTCGGACGCCCGCACCCCGACGACCCAAACCCCTAGACGGTGAGCCTCGTGTTGCAAGAGCCCCAAACCGAATGGCAGGGTAAGAACCTTCCCGACGAGACGCACCCGGAAGTGGGCGCCACCTACGGGACCGACCCGATGCTCGATTCTCCAAATGGCGCACCGTCGCACGCGGAGTACCACGCTCACGCTTCGACGCGGCGCGCGAAGCGCGGCATTCTCGGCCACGCCCGCGAGCTGTTCCGTCTGCGTCACGACAAGAGCACGTCGCGCGTCGGCCTCGCGGCCGCCTGCTTCGTCGGCCTGTTCAGCCTCATCGGCGGACGCCTCGTCTTTCTGGCCGTCACGAGCGAGAATACCAGCGAAGTGCGCCGCGCGGCCTCGTCAGAAATCTCCGCAGCGCGTCCCGACATCGTCGATCGCAACGGAGAGATCCTGGCGACCGACGTGAAGATGGTGTCGGTCTTCGCGGAGCCCCGCAACATCATCGACAAGGACGAGGCGGTCGAACTTCTCACCGCCGTCCTGCCCGATCTCGACGCCACGGATCTTCGCAACAAGCTCGGCACCAAGAAGGGCTTCGTCTGGGTCAAGCGCGAGATCACGCCGCGCCAGCAGGCGGAAGTGCATCGCCTCGGCATTCCCGGAATCGGGTTCCTGCCGGAGAACAAGCGCATCTATCCCAATGCGGAAGCCGCCGCTCACGTGCTCGGCTTCGCCAACGTGGACAACGTCGGCATCGCCGGGATGGAAAAATACATCGACAGCATGGGCCTGCAGGATCTCAACGGCGCAGGCTTCAACATTTCCGCCGCCGATCTGAAGCCCGTCCAGTTGTCCCTCGACCTGCGCGTGCAGCACGCCCTGCGCGACGAGCTCGTGAAGGGCATGGCCAAGTACAAGGCCAAGGCGACGGCGGGCGCGATCCTGGACGTGAACACGGGCGAGATCATCGCCCTTGTGTCGTTGCCGGACTACGACCCGAACAATCCGGTGGATGCGCTCGACAAGGACCGGATCAACCGCATCAATGTCGGCGTGTTCGAGATGGGCTCGACCTTCAAGGCGCTGACGGTCGCGATGGCGCTCGATTCCGGAAAGTACAACATCAATTCGAGCTTCGATGCGCGTTCCGGCCTGCGCTACGGCAAGTTCACCATCGGTGATTACCATGCCACGCACCGGGTGCTCACCACGCCGGAAGTCTTCGTTCACTCGTCGAACATCGGCACCGCGCGCATGGCGCTCGGCATCGGCGTCGATGGACACAAGGCGTTCCTGCGCAAGATGGGGCAGCTCTCGCGCCTCGAAACCGAGCTGCCGGAAAACGCCCTTCCGATCATTCCGCCGCGCTGGGGCGAACTCAACACCATGACCATCGCGTTCGGCCACGGCCTCGCGGTCGCGCCGCTGCAGGCACTCATGGCCGTCGGCGCTCTGGTCAATGGCGGCGTGATGATCAAGCCGACCTTCCTGAAGCGCACGGAGGCGGAAGCGCGCCAGAACGCCCTTCAGGTGATCAAGCCCGAGACGAGCGAAGCCATGCGCTACGTGATGCGTCTCAACGCATCGGTGCCGGAAGGCTCGGCGAGCGCGGCAGCCATCGCGGGCTTCTTCGTGGGCGGCAAGACCGGTACGGCCGAGAAAGTGATCAACGGCCGCTACTCCAAGAACAAGAACCTCACCACCTTCACGGCGGTGGTGCCGGCCGACAAGCCGAAATACGTGTTCCTCACGATCATGGACGAACCCCAGGCGGTGGAGGGAACCTACGGTTTCTCGACCGCAGGCTGGAACGCCGGTCCCGTGACCGGAAACATCGTCGAGCGTGTGGCACCGCTGCTCGGCGTGCCGCCGCGCTTCGAGCCGCCGTCGCAGCCTTTCCCGTTGATGTCGCGCCTCGGCGCCTGGGGCAGCAACCGATGAGCGCACAGACCAAGCAACTCGGCGACCTGATCGTTGAAGCACGGGGGCATGAGCATGCCCCTCTCGCCGTTTCGAAGATCGCCTCCGACAGCCGCAAGGTGGAGCAGGGAACCCTGTTCTTCGCCGTGCCCGGCACGAAGGTGGACGGCATGAGCTTCGTGCCGCAGGCGGTAGTGGCCGGCGCGGTCGCAATCGTCGGCGAGGCGGCGCGCCCGTCCGATCTGCCGGGCCATGTCGCCTATGTTCAGGTCGCCGACGTGCGCCGCACGCTCGCTCTCGCGGCAGCACGCTTCTATCCGAGACAGCCGGAGAAGGTCGTCGCCGTCACGGGGACGAGCGGCAAGAGCTCGGTGGCCGACTTCACGCGCCAGCTTTTCGCACATCTGGGCTACAAGTCCGCGAGCGTCGGCACGCTGGGCATCATCACGTCCGACGGCGCCGCCTATGGCTCTCTCACGACGCCGGACCCGATTTCCCTGCACGAGAGCTTCGATCGCCTCGCCCAGGACGGCGTCACGCGGCTTGCCATGGAGGCTTCCTCGCACGGCATCGATCAGCGCCGTCTCGACGGCGTGCGTCTTCAGGCTGCCGGCTTCACCAATCTCGGGCGCGATCATCTCGACTACCACGCCACGACGGAGGCCTATGCCAAGGCAAAGATGCGCCTGTTCGACACGCTTCTGCCCGACGATGCGCCTGCCATCATCAATGCGGACGGGCCCTATGCGGACGTCTTCCTTCAGGGCGTGCGCGAGCGCGGGCTGAAGCTCATCACGACGGGCAGCATGGGCGAGACCATCCGTCTCGTCGAGGCCCGCACTGAGGGTTTCACGCAGGCGCTCACCGTCGAGGCGTTCGGGAGGACCATCCGGACGACGCTTCCACTGCTTGGAGCCTTCCAGGTCGAGAACGCTCTTGTGGCGGCGGGCCTCGTTCTCGCCGTCGAAGGCGAGGGCAGGGTCGAGGAAGTGCTCGGAGGCTTCGAGTCCCTCAAGGGCGTGCCGGGTCGCCTGGAGCAGGTGGGAGAGGTCGATGGCGCGATCTGCATCGTCGACTACGCGCACAAGCCCGATGCGCTCGCCCATGTGCTCGACGCCCTGCGCCCCTTCGTGAAGGGACGTCTCTTCTGCGTCGTCGGATGCGGCGGCGACCGGGATCGGGGAAAGCGTCCGCTCATGGGACGCATCGCCTTCGACAAGGCCGATATGGTCATCGTCACGGACGATAATCCTCGCTCGGAGGATCCGGCCGCCATCCGGGCCGAGATCATGAAGGCCGCGCCCGGCGCGCGGGAGATCGGTGACCGGGCCGAGGCCATTCGCACGGCCGTGAAGGAGCTTCGGGAAGGCGATATTCTGGTCGTGGCCGGCAAAGGTCATGAAACGGGCCAAATCATCGGCGACCGGACCCTGCCGTTCTCGGACCACGACGAGGTCCGGGCGGCCATTGCGGAGAGGCAGGGATGAATTCGCCCCTTTGGACCTTGGATGAAATCCTAGCCGCCACCGGCGCCCGCGTCGGTGGTGGCTTCGCACAGGCGACAGGCGCGTCCATCGACACGCGCACGCTGGAGCCCGGCGATCTCTACTTCGCCATCAGGGGCGATGTGCACGACGGGCACGATTTCGTGGCGGCGGCGCTGGACAAAGGCGCAGCGGCGGCTGTCGTGTCGGACGAGAAGGCTCCTGCCTTCAAGGATTCCGACAGGCTCATCGTCGTGCCGGACGTGCTCGGAGCCATGCGCCAGCTCGGGCGCGCGGCCCGCAAGCGCACGGATGCAAAGATCGTCGCCATCACCGGTTCCGTCGGCAAGACCGGCACCAAGGAGGCCATGCGCCTCGCACTCGCCCGACAGGGCGCGACCCATGCCTCGGTTGCATCCTACAACAATCATTGGGGCGTCCCGCTGACCCTTGCCCGCATGCCGCGCGAGACCGCCTACGGCGTGTTCGAGATCGGCATGAACCATGCGTATGAAATCCTGCCGCTGACCGGCATGGTGCGCCCGCATGTGGCCGTGATCACCACCGTGGAGCCGGTCCATATCGAGTTCTTCCCCTCGCTCTGGGGCATCGCCGATGCGAAGGGCGAGATCTTTTCAGGGCTGGAGCCCGGCGGCACGGCGGTCATCAGCCGCGACAACGCCTATTTCGAACGCATGCGCGCCCATGCTTATGCGTCCGCGGCGGGCCGCGTGGTCACCTTCGGCGAGCATGAGGCGGCCGACATCCGCGCGCACCGCATCATCGTGAAGCCGGATCATTCGGTCGTGGATGCGACGATCTTCGGCCAGCCCCTGACCTACAGGATCGGCACGGCAGGCCGGCATATCGCGCTCAACTCCCTGAGCGTGCTGGCCGCCTCCCATGCGCTGGGTGCCGACCTCGCGCTGGTGGCGCTGTCCTTCGCCGAGCTGAAGCCGCCGGTCGGGCGTGGCGAGCGGACGATGCTCACGATGGGCGATCATGAGGCGCTGCTGATCGACGAGAGCTACAACGCCAATCCGGCCTCGATGCGCGCGGCCTTCGCCAACCTGGGCGCCGTGGAACTCGGCCGCGGCGCGCGGCGGATCGCCGTTCTGGGGGATATGAAGGAGCTGGGCGAAACGGGACCTCGCCTGCACGCGGAACTCGCGGAGGCCATCGAGGCGAACAAGATCGACCTGTTGTTCGCAGCCGGTCCCCTGATGCAGAACCTCGTCGACGCGCTGCCGAAAGCCAAGGTCGCCGCCCACGCCGAAACCTCGGCCGAGCTGGTCGATGCCGTCTGCGCGGCAGTCCGGCCCGGTGATGCCATCATGGTCAAGGGCTCGCTCAGCATGAAGATGGCCCTGGTTGTCAAAGTTTTGAAAGAACGTTACGGCGCGAGCCCATTGGCAAACGCGCTGAAAGGATGATCGATGTTAACCTGGTTGGCTGAGCTCAGCCCCTATTTCAGTCCGCTCAATATTTTCCGCTACATCACGTTCCGCACCGGCGGCGCGACCGCGACCGCCTTGCTGATCGTCTTCCTCTTCGGCCCGTGGATGATCTCTCTTCTGCGTCTGCGCCAGGGCAAGGGGCAGCCGATCCGCGAAGACGGGCCGCAATCGCACCTTCTGACCAAGCGCGGCACGCCGACCATGGGCGGCCTGATGATCCTGGCGGGCGTGCTGATCTCGACACTCTTGTGGGCGAATCTCGCAAACCATTACGTCTGGGTGGTGCTGTTCGTCACCGTGGGCTTCGGCGCCATCGGCTTCTACGACGATTACCTGAAAGTGACGAAGCAGTCGCACAAGGGCTTCTCCGGCAAGTCGCGCCTCGCGATCGAGGCGCTCATTGCGGCGGTTGCCTGCCTGGCGATCTCCTACATGGCGACGCCGGGACTCGCGAACAAGCTGGCTCTCCCGTTCTCGAAGGAACTGATCTTCAATCTCGGCTGGTTCTACATCGTCTTCGCAGGCTTCGTGATCGTCGGCGCCGGCAATGCGGTCAACATCACCGACGGTCTCGACGGTCTCGCCATCGTGCCCGTGATGATCGCGGCCGGCACCTTCGGGTTCATCGCCTATCTGACCGGCAACGCGGTGTTCTCCAATTACCTGCAGATCCATTTCGTGCCCGGCACCGGCGAGCTTGCCGTCATCTGCGGCGCACTCATCGGCGCAGGCCTCGGCTTCCTCTGGTTCAACGCGCCTCCGGCCCAGATCTTCATGGGCGATACCGGCTCGCTCGCTCTCGGCGGGCTTCTCGGCACGATCGCGGTGGCGGCCAAGCACGAATTCGTCCTCGCGATCGTGGGCGGCCTCTTCGTGCTGGAGATCATGTCCGTGATCATCCAGGTCACGTCGTTCAAGCTCACGGGCAAGCGCGTCTTCAAGATGGCGCCGATCCACCACCATTTCGAGCAGCTGGGCTGGACCGAGCCGCAGGTCGTGATCCGCTTCTGGATCATCGCCGTCGTGCTGGCGCTCACCGGCCTCGCCACCCTCAAGCTGCGGTAACGCGCATGATTCCCGTCACCACGTTCGCAGGCAAAACGGTTGCGCTTTTCGGCCTCGGCGGATCGGGGCTGGCGACGGCGCTTGCCCTGAGGGCGGGCGGGGCGCATGTGATCGCCTGCGACGACAATCCGGCGAAGATGGCGGAGGCAGGCGCGAAGGGCATCGAGACGGCCGATCTGCGCCATGCGGATTGGTCGCGCTTCTCGTCCCTCATCCTCTCGCCGGGCGTGCCGCTGACCCATCCCGAGCCGCATTGGTCGGCGAAGCTCGCCAAGGAAGCAGGCGTCGAGATCATCGGCGACATCGAACTATTCTGCCGCGAGCGGGCCAAGATCGCCCCGAATGCGCCGTTCATCGCCATCACCGGCACCAACGGCAAGTCCACCACGACGGCCCTGATCGCGCATATCCTGCGCGAGGCTGGCCGCGACGTGCAGATGGGCGGCAATATCGGCACGGCGATCCTGTCGCTGGAGCCACCCTCAGACGACCGCATTCACGTGATCGAGTGCTCCTCGTTCCAGATCGATCTCGCACCCTCGCTGGCTCCCACCATCGGCGTTCATCTCAACCTCTCGCCCGATCACATCGACCGGCATGGGACAATGGAGCTTTATGCCGCCATCAAGGAGCGGCTGGTTGCGAAGGCGGGTCTTGCCGTCATCGGCGTCGATGATCCGACGAGCCGCGCGATTGCTGAGGCCTGCGAGGCGAGAGGCGTGAACGTGGCCCGGATCTCGGTCGATCCGCTCGGCAGGAGGGGCGTCTATGCGGATGGAGAAACGCTCGTCGGCGTGATGGATTCCGATGCTGCGCCCATTGCCGATCTGGCGGGCATCGGCTCGCTGCGCGGCGCCCATAATGCGCAGAACGCCGCTGCGGCGGTTGCAGTTGCCCTGGCCCTGAATGTTTCTCCGGAGCAAATTCGTTCCGGTCTGCACACCTTCCCCGGCTTGCCGCATCGCATGGAAGAGGTCGGCCGCATCCGCGATGCCCTCTTCATCAACGACTCGAAGGCCACCAATGCGGATTCAACTGAGAAGGCGCTGAAATCCTTCGACGATATTTTCTGGATCCTCGGCGGCAAGGCGAAGGAAGGCGGCATCGAGCCGCTAAAATCCTATTTCCCGAAGATCCGTAAAGCCTATCTTATCGGCGCATCTGAGGATGAGTTTGCTAGGACGCTCGACAATGACGTCGCGCATGTCCATTGCGGCACCCTCGACAAGGCCGTGGCCCAGGCGGCCGCGGATGCGCAGGCACTGGGCGGTCACGCCGTCGTCCTGCTCTCGCCGGCCTGCGCGTCCTACGATCAGTTTCCGAATTACGAAGTGCGCGGAAACCATTTCCGCGATCTGGTCCGGGCATTACCCGGCATCGAAGCCAAGGGGGCTTGAAGATGGTGTCACGCGCGGAACGCTCGGCTTTCGGCGATTGGTGGTGGACTGTCGACCGCCTACTTCTCGCAGGCCTCGCCATCCTCATGCTGGCAGGCCTCGTCTTTCTCATGGCGGGCGGCCCGCCCGTGGCGGAGCGCCTCGGGCTCTCCACGTTCCACTTCGTGAACCGGCAGGTGATGTTCCTCATCCCGGCTTTGTTCATCATGATCCCGGTCTCGTTCCTGTCGCTGCGCCACATCCGCCGTCTGGCACTGCTGGTCTATGCGATCGGCATGGCGCTGATCCTGCTGGCGTTCCAGTACGGCCCCGAGATCAAGGGCGCCCACCGCTGGATCATGATTGGACCGCTCGGCCTGCAGCCGTCGGAATTCGTGAAGCCCGCCTTCGTGGTCCTCTCGGCCTGGGCCTTCTCGGAAGGCGCGCGGCGCAAGGACGTGCCGGGCACGCTCCTGGCGCTCCTTCTCCTGCCCGCCACCATCGTTCCGCTCATCCTCCAGCCCGATTTCGGCCAGACCATGCTCGTGACCATCGTGTGGTGCGGGCTGTTCTTCATCGCAGGCCTGCACTGGTTCTGGGTGATGGGACTCGGCGGCGCCGGACTCGTCGGCATCGTGGCGGCCTATGAGTTCCTGCCGCACGTGCGCGCCCGCATCGAGCGCTTCCTCGACAAGGATTCCGGCGACACCTTCCAGGTGGACACCGCGATGGAATCCTTCGCGCGCGGCGGCTGGCTCGGACGCGGTCCGGGCGAGGGAACGGTCAAGCGCATCCTGCCCGACGCCCACACCGACTTCATCTTCGCCGTCACGGCGGAGGAATTCGGCATCATCGTGTGCATCGCGCTGCTGCTGATCTTCGCCTTCATCGTGCTGCGCGGCCTGACGCTCGCGCGCCGCAGCGAGGACACGTTCTGCCGTCTCGCGGCCACCGGCCTCATCTTCATGTTCGGCCTGCAGGCCTGCATCAACATGATGGTGAACGTGCACCTCATGCCCGCAAAGGGCATGACGCTGCCCTTCATCTCCTATGGCGGCTCGTCGCTGCTCTCGCTCGCGCTCGGCATGGGCTTCCTCATCGCGCTCACGCGGCGGCGTCCGCGCTCCGAGATGATGGACACCTACAATCAGGATTGGCCGCGCGGATGAAAGCTCCTCTCATCCTCCTGACCGCCGGCGGGACCGGCGGTCATCTCTTTCCGGCCGAGGCGCTGGCGAATGCCCTGAAGGCTTCCGGCGCGAGGGTGGCTCTCGCCACCGACAAACGGGCGAATGCCTATGCGGGCTCGTTCCCGGCCGACGAGATCGTCGAGATTCCCTCCGCCACCCCATCCGGCCGGTCGCTGCCGCAGATGGCGAAAGCCGCGCTGCTGCTGGGGCAGGGGACGCTGAAGGCCGCGTCTCTCATTCGTGCGATGAAGCCGGCCGTGGTCGTGGGCTTCGGCGGTTATCCCACCGTGCCGCCCGTGCTGGCCGGGTCCTTCCTCAAGGTGCCGACGGTGATCCATGAGGCGAACGGCGTCATGGGGCGCGCCAACCGGCTGCTCGCCCGCCGCGCCACCGTGATCGCCACGGGCTTTTCCGGCATCAAGGGCGTTCCGGCGAATGTGCCGGGCAGGAGCCTCCACACGGGCAACCCGATCCGTCCCGCGGTGCTCGAAGCCGCCCGGCAGCCCTATGCGGGCCTGGAGCCGGACGGAAAGCTCCGTCTTCTCGTCGTCGGCGGCAGCCAGGGCGCTCGCGTGATGAGCGACGTGGTTCCTCCGGCCGTCGAACTCCTGCCGCCGGACCTGCGGGCCCGTCTCGCCATCACCCAGCAGGCCCGGGGCGAGGACCTGGAGCGGGTGCGCGAGCATTACCGGAGGCTGGGCGTGGAGTTCGAGGCCGAGCCCTTCTTCAAGGACCTGCCGCACCGGCTGGCCCAGGCTCATCTGGTGGTGTCCCGTTCCGGCGCGTCGACCGTGGCGGAACTCGCCGTGATCGGTCGTCCGTCGATCCTCGTGCCCCTGCCGGGCTCCCTCGACCAGGACCAGGCGGCCAATGCCAGAACCCTCGGAGATCTGGGCGCTGCCATCGTTTGTCCGCAATCGGACTTCACCCCTGAGAGACTGGCTCAGGAAATTCGGCTCATTTTTCAAGAGCCTGACCGCTTGACCAAAGCCGCCGCCGCCGCACATAGCGCCAGCATCACGGATGCGGCGGAACGTCTGGCGCAGGCCGTTCTCACCCTTGTCCCTTCGAACAATAACGGAAAAAACCCATGAAACTGCCGCCGAAGCTTGGTCCCATTCACTTCATCGGCATCGGCGGCATCGGCATGTCGGGCATCGCCGAGGTCATGCACAACCTGGGTTACACCGTTCAGGGCTCGGACGCGGCCGACAATTACAACGTCAAGCGCCTGTCCGATAAGGGCATCAAGACCTTCATCGGCCACAAGGCCGAGAACGTGGAGGATGCCGAGATCGTCGTCGTCTCGACCGCGATCAAGCGCGACAACCCGGAGCTGATCGTCGCCCGCGAGAAGCGCCTGCCGGTCGTGCGCCGGGCCGAGATGCTGGCCGAGCTCATGCGCTTCAAGTCCTGCGTCGCAGTGGCGGGCACCCACGGCAAGACGACCACGACCTCCCTCGTCGCGACGCTGCTCGATGCGGGCGGGCTCGATCCGACGGTCATCAACGGCGGCATCATCAACGCCTACGGGACCAATGCCCGCATGGGCGACGGCCAGTGGATGGTGGTGGAGGCGGACGAGTCCGACGGCACCTTCCTGAAGCTCCCGGCGGACGTGGCCATCGTGACCAACATCGACGCCGAGCATCTCGATCATTTCGGCACCTACGACGCGATCAAGGACGCCTTCCATTCCTTCATCAACTCGATCCCGTTCTACGGTTTCGCGGTGATGTGCATCGACCATCCGACCGTGCAGGACCTCGTGGGCCGCATCGAGGACCGGCGCATCATCACCTACGGCGAGAACCCGCAGGCGGACGTGCGCCTGATGGATGTGGATTCCCGCGGGGGGCAGAACCGCTTCCGCGTCATGATCCGCGACCGCCGTCCCGGCTTCCGGCTCGAACTCGAAGATCTCGTTCTACCGATGCCGGGCGCGCACAACGCGCTCAACGCCACGGCGGCCATCGCGGTCGCGCACGAGCTCGGCGTCACGCCCGACGCGATCCGCAAGGCGCTCGGTGGCTTCGGCGGTGTGAAGCGCCGCTTCACCCGTACCGGCGATTGGAACGGAGTCACCGTATTCGACGATTACGGTCACCATCCCATCGAGATCGCGGCGGTGCTGAAGGCTGCGCGCGCCTCGACGGAGGGCCAAGTCATCGCCGTGGTGCAGCCGCACCGCTATTCGCGCCTGTCCTCCCTGTTCGATCAGTTCTGCACCTGCTTCAACGATGCGGACGCGGTCATCGTCGCGCCCGTGTACGCGGCGGGCGAGCAGCCCATTCCGGGTGCCGACCGCGACAGCCTGGTGTCGGGACTGAAAGCGCGCGGCCACCGCAACGTGATGGCGCTCGAAAAGTCCGAGGAACTCGCGGGCCTCGTGAAGGGGATTGCGAAACCGGGCGATTACGTGATCTGCCTCGGCGCCGGCAACATCACCCAATGGGCCTACGCGCTTCCGGGCGAGCTCGAAGGGCTGGGCGAGAAGGCGGCTTGATAATTCGTGGTACGGCCCAAGGTTTCCTCCTCCTGAGGAGAGCGCATCGCGCTCATCTCGAAGGACGAGGAAACCGCTTCCAGTGGGCTCTGGAGACGCCCTCGTGCCCGGACATTGTCCGGGACCCCGAGACGCGAGCCGGGCTCGCTCCTCAGAAGGAGGTCTGTGGGGTTGCTGATGTTTCCTGATCTTGTTCCCGAGCTTAAATCCGCCATGCCCGAACTGCGTGGCAAGCTGGAGGCGAATGCGCCGACGGCGCCGCTGTCGTGGTTCCGCACGGGCGGTCCGGCGCAGGTGCTGTTCACGCCTGCGGACGAGAACGATTTAGCCTATTTCCTACAGCGTCTCGACCGCGCCGTTCCAGTTCTCGTCGTGGGTCTCGGCTCCAACCTGCTCATCCGCGACGGCGGATGGGAAGGCGTGATCATTCGCCTGGGCAAGGGCTTCGCCGACGTCACGGTCGAGCCCGGCCTGCGCGTTCGCGCGGGGGCCGGTGCGCCCGACGTGAAGGTGGCGCGGGCGGCCGCCGAGGCCGGCATTGCCGGTCTGTCCTTCCTGCGCGGCATTCCCGGCGCCATCGGCGGGGCGCTGCGCATGAACGGAGGCGCTTACGGAGGTGAGGTCAAGGATTGTTTGGTCTATGCCAATGCAGTGACGCGGATGGGTGAGACCATCACTTTTCAGAACAAGGACATGGGTTTCACCTATCGCCATTCGAGCGTGCCGGACGACGTGATCTTCACCGAAGCCCTGTTCGAGGGCCGGCCTGGCAATCCGGACGAGATTCTTGCCGAGATGAACGCGATCACCGAGGCGCGATCCTCCACCCAGCCGGTCAATACGCGAACGGGCGGCTCGACCTTCAAGAACCCGCCGGGCAAGAAGGCCTGGGAGCTGGTCGATGCCGCGGGCTGCCGTGGTCTTCGCATCGGCGACGCCCAGGTGTCGGAGATGCATTGCAACTTCCTCATCAACCACGGTTCCGCCTCCGCAGCCGACATCGAGGGCCTAGGCGAGGAAGTGCGCCGCCGCGTCCGCGAGATGACGGGCGTGGAGCTTGAATGGGAAATCAAGCGGGTCGGGCTCGCAAGCGCATCGCGCGGAAAAGTGGATCCGGTTTTCCGCCAAAGCGATGCGCCATTGAATGGATGAGCATCGGACCCAAAAGTGCAAATCCACTTTTGGGTCCGATGCTCTAGACCTGATTCGCATCATTCTTTGAAAATCCCGGAAGCGCCGGGTGCATGACGGGGAGAGACCCATGGCGAAGCACGTGGCCATTCTCTATGGCGGCTGGTCGGCGGAGCGCGAGGTGAGCCTCAATTCGGGCCGGGCCTGCTGCAAGGCGCTCGAAGGGCTCGGATACAAGGTCACTCCCATCGACGTGCAGCCCGACATCGCCACCGTGCTTCAGGCGGTCGCGCCGGATGTGGTGTTCAACGCGCTCCACGGCCGGGTCGGCGAGGATGGAACCATCCAGGGTCTGCTGGAAGTCTTAAGAATTCCCTATACCCATTCCGGCGTCCTCGCCTCGGCGCTCGCCATGCAGAAGGACAAGGCCAAAATGGTCATGGCCGCAGCCGGCGTTCCCGTGCCTCAGGGGAAAGTCGTTAACCGTTCGGAGGCGGCCAAAAGCCACGTTCTTCCGGCTCCCTATGTGGTCAAGCCGGTCAACGAGGGCTCGTCCGTCGGCGTCATCATCGTCCGTGAGGACCGCTCCCATCCGCCTCAGGAACTGATGCGAGAGGACTGGGCCTTCGGCGAAAAAGTCCTTGTGGAATCATATGTTGCGGGCCGTGAGCTCACCTGCGCGGTCATGGGCGACAGGGCGCTCGGGGTCATCGACATCCAGCCCGCCACCGGGGTCTTCTACGATTACGATGCGAAATATGTGAAGGGCGGCTCCATTCACGTCCTCCCGGCAGAAATTAAACCGAATATTTACCAAAAGGTCCAAGAGTTGGCGTTAACGGCGCATCAAGCGCTCGGCTGTCGGGGAATCAGCCGTGCCGACTTGCGGTACGACGATACTCCCGGGGGGACCGGAGAACTCGTCGTTCTCGAGGTCAACACCCAACCCGGCATGACCGAGACGAGCTTGGTGCCAGAACTGGCAGCCCACGCGGGCTATTCGTTTGGCGAGCTTGTGCAATGGATGGTGGAGGACGCTACCTGCAACCGATGACGGCCTACCCGGCCGGATTCGCCGTTGCGCGCCCGGCCTCCGGTCATCGGGAGGCGGGCTCCGCTCCCTTCAAGAAGCCATCGCGAATCAGAAAATTCTTCGGCCCCTCGCGCAGCGTGCGCCGTCGCTCGGCTGGCGTTCCGCTCGAGCGGCGCCTTCCCCGTTTCCTCGGAACGGGTCTTGCTCTCGGCTTCTTCGGCGCCGTCGTCGGCTTCGGCCTCTGGCAGGGTGGCCACATCGACGGCTTCATCCGTGAATACGGCGAGCCGCACCACGCCCTGGCGCGAGCGGTCGGCCTCGGTCTCGATCAGGTGACGATCTCCGGCATCTCGCAGATGACCGAGAAGGAAGTTCTCGCCGCCGCAGGCATCAACTCGAAGCTGTCGCTCGCTTTTCTCGACGTGAACGACCTGCGCGAGCGCCTCGAGCGCGTGCCGATGGTCAAGACCGCGACCGTGCGCAAGCTCTATCCGAACGAGCTCGTCATCACGCTCACCGAGCGCGAGGCGCACGGGGTCTGGCAGAACAACGGCGAGCTGTTCGTGATCGCCGCCGACGGCACGGTGATCGACCTGATGCAGGACGAGCGCTATCTCAATCTGCCGTTCGTGGTGGGCGAGGGCGCCAACGCCCGCAGCAAGGACTATCTCGCGCTGCTCGAGGCCGCGGGCCCGCTCAAGGGTCGCATTCGCGCGGGCACCCTCGTGGCCGGCCGGCGCTGGACGCTCAAGATGGATAACGGCATGGACGTGCGCCTGCCGGAGCTCGGGGCCGCCGATGCGCTGGCCCGTCTCGTGAAGCTCGAGAACGAGCAGAAGATTCTGGAAAAGGACGTGCTGGCGATCGATCTGCGCATGGCGGATCGCGTCGTCGTCCGCTTGACGGAAGAGGCAGCCCTGGCCCGCGCCGAGGCGCTCAAGAAGAAACCAATGCGCGGCAAGGGGGTCGATACATGAGTCTCTCGGGTCACGGTTTGACGCCACGCTTGAAGCCGCTTTCCGCGCGCAAGAGCGCCATCCTGTCGGTCCTCGACGTGGGAACGAGCAAGGTCGTCTGCGTCGTGGCGGAACTGAAGCCGGCCGACGAGGTCGAATCGCTGCGCAGCCGCACCCACGTGGCGCGCATCCTCGGCATCGGCCACCAGCGCTCTATGGGCCTCAAGGGCGGTGTGGTCGTCGATCTGGAAGCGGCCGAAACGGCGATCCGTCAGGCGGTTCACGCCGCCGAGCGGATGGCGAAGGTCGAGATCCAGTCGGTGATCGTCAACCTCACCGGCGGACGCCTCGCGTCCGAGCATTTCGAGGCGCATATCCCGGTGCGCGGCGCGGTGAGCTCCGGCGACATCCATCGCGTGCTCGATGCCGCGTCGAGCTACGACCTGCGTCGCGGCAGGACGGTTCTGCACGCCCTGCCGACCGGCTTCTCGCTCGACCGGCAGCAGCACATCGTCGATCCCGCCGGCATGATCGGCGAGCGCCTCGGCGCGGACCTGCATGTGGTCACCTCCGAGGCGGCGGCGGCGCGCAACCTGATGCTCGCGGTCGAGCGCTGCCATCTCGGCGTCGAGGCCGTGATTGCCACGCCTTACGCCGCGGGCCTTTCCGCTCTCGTCGACGACGAGGCCGACATGGGCTGCGCCGTGGTCGACATGGGCGGCGGCACCACCAGCGTCGGCATCTTCTCCAACGGGCATCTGGTTCATTCCGATGCCATCGCGGTCGGCGGTCACCACGTGACCATGGACATCGCGCGCGGTCTCACGACCCGCGTGTCCGCAGCCGAACGGCTCAAGACTCTCTACGGCTCCGCCATCACGTCGAGCGCGGATGACCGGGACATGATCGCGGTGCCACAGGTCGATGAGGACGAACGCGACGTTCCGAATCATCTGCCGAAGTCGCACCTCGTTCGCATCATCAAGCCGCGGGTCGAGGAGATCCTCGAACTCGTGCGTGACCGGTTGAAAGGCGCGGGCTTTGCGGCCCAGGCCGGACGGCGGGTCGTGCTGACGGGCGGCGCGAGCCAGCTCGTCGGGCTGCCGGAAACGGCGCGCCGCATCTTGCAGGGCCAGGTTCGTGTCGGGCGTCCGCTCGGCATCAAGGGCTTGCCTGAAGCGGCAAAGGGTCCTGCCTTTTCGGCAGTGGTCGGCCTCCTGGTTTATCCGCAGGTGGCACACATCGAGTATTTCGAGCCGCGCTCCAGCGGCTTGTTTCAGAGTACGGGAACCGACGGCTACTTCTCGCGAGTGGGCCGGTGGATTCGCGAGAGTTTTTAAACCGAGTAACGCGTTGGCGCGGCGGGCCATCGTGATGAGTTCAAGTTAACAAGGGTCAGCGTCCGCCAAACGCTCATCAGTATAAGGCCAGAAGAGGCACAGGTCATGGCTATCAATCAGCAAGCTCCGGACATCCGGGAACTCAGGCCGCACATCACGGTTTTCGGCGTCGGCGGTGCCGGCGGCAACGCCGTGAACAACATGATTGAATCCGGTCTGGAGGGCGTCGAGTTCGTGGTGTCCAACACCGACGCGCAGGCACTGGCCTCGTCCAAGGCACAGCGCGTGGTCCAGATGGGCATTCAGGTGACGGAAGGCCTCGGCGCCGGCTCGCAGCCGGAAGTCGGCCGCGCGGCCGCCGAAGAGGTGATCGACGAGATCCGCGATCAGCTCGCCGGCTCGCACATGGTGTTCATCACCGCCGGCATGGGCGGCGGCACGGGCACGGGTGCTGCTCCCGTCGTGGCACGGGCGGCCCGCGAGCTCGGTATACTGACTGTCGGCGTCGTCACGAAGCCGTTCCAGTTCGAAGGCGTGCGCCGCATGCGTCTGGCGGAGGCCGGCATCAACGAGCTGCAGCAGGCGGTGGACACGCTCATCGTGATCCCGAACCAGAACCTGTTCCGCGTCGCCACCGAGAAGACGACCTTCGCGGACGCCTTCGCCATGGCCGACCAGGTGCTCTATTCCGGCGTCGCCTGCATCACCGACCTGATGGTGAAGGAAGGCCTCATCAACCTCGACTTCGCCGACGTGCGCTCCGTCATGCGCGGCATGGGCAAGGCCATGATGGGCACGGGCGAGGCTTCCGGCGAGAAGCGTGCCATCCGGGCGGCCGAAGCGGCCATCGCGAACCCGCTCCTCGACGACGTGTCGATGAAGGGCGCGCGCGGCCTGCTCATCTCGATCACGGGCGGCAACGACCTCACGCTCTACGAACTCGACGAAGCCGCGACCCGCATCCGCGAGGAAGTGGACCAGGATGCCAACATCATCCTCGGCGCGACCTTCGACGAGAGCCTGGAAGGCATCATCCGCGTGTCCGTCGTGGCGACGGGCATCGACCACGCCATGCTGGAGAACGGCGGCGACCTGACGGCCACCGAGCAGCGCATCTCCGAGGTGGCCGAGCGCCTGCGCGCCGAGGCGCGCGCCCGCGCCACGTCTCCCCAGGCAACGCCCACCTTTCGCTCCGCCGCCCAAGCCGAACCGGTGAAGGCGGCTCCGATCCTGAGCCAGGGCACCCCCGTCATGGCTTCGGCCCCCGTTGCGGCTCCGGCGCCCATCGCCGCGGCCCAGCCGGTCGAGCCCGCGCCGCAGCCCATGATCCGCGACGACGTGGTCCTCACGCCGGCTCAGCCCCGCCAGGCCGTGGCCTACGAGGCTCCGGCCCCCCAGGCTCCGGTCTACGAGGAGCCGGTGGAGCAGGGCGCCTTCATTCCGCCGCAGGCAGAGCGCGCCATGCGCCCGGCCCGGATGCCGCGAATCGACGAGCTGCCGATGCCGGCTCAGAACCAGATTCGCGCCAGCCGTGGCGAGGAGCCGGCTCATGAGCACAAGCCGTCGCTGATCCAGCGTCTCGCGACTATCGGCTTCGGCCGCCGCGAGGAGCCTCAGCATGCTCCCGTCGAGCAGCGCCAGGAAGCCCCGCGTCAGGCCATGTCGTCGGTCCATGCCGAGTACGCCCGCCGGCCCATGCCGGCTCAGGCGCAGCGTCCCCAGCAGGCTCCGATGGCGCCCGCTCCCCGGGCCCATTCGGAAGACGACCAGCTGGAGATTCCCGCCTTCCTGCGCCGGCAGGCCAACTGATTTGACCTGACCGGCCTGTAAGAACCGTCACAGAAAAGGCCCCCAGCCGCATCCGGCTGGGGGCCTTATTCGTTAAAAATGTATTAATTTCAATGGCTTGAGAGTTATCCAAATTGTAACACAAAGTAAGAAAGCGTGATTTGGCCTAGCCTGACTGCAGGACTAAGGTGCCTCAACGTTTAAAGGGGCAGCGCTAATGAGAAGCCTGCCGGTCGGAAGTCAAAAGCAGCAACTGCAGCTTCCCCGGCGAAATCGGCTCAGTTTGGCGACAAGGGTAGTTGAGGTTCAGGAATAATGAAGCAAAGCCAGCAAACCACGCTTCGCGCTGCCGTGACCCTCGTTGGAACCGGAGTTCATTCCGGGGATGAAGTGAAGATGATCCTTCATCCGGCTGAAGCGAACCATGGGATTGCTTTCCTGCGCACCGGCCTGGCCGGCGGCCTGGATCGGCTGATCGATGCCCGCCATCTGGCGGTGACGGCAACCGAGCTCTGCACCGTGATCGGTGATCGCGACACCGGCGCGGTGGCTACGATCGAGCACCTGATGGCGGCGCTGTCCGGCCTCGGCATCGACAACGTTCTTGTCGAGATCGATGGGCCGGAAGTTCCGATTCTGGACGGCAGCTCGGCTCCCTTCATCGACGCCATCGATCAGGTCGGCGTCGCGGTTCAGGGCGCGACCCGCCGCTACCTCAAGGTTCTCAAGCCGGTCCGGATCACCCAGGGCAAGGCCTTTGCCGAGCTTCTTCCCAACGACCGCGCCTTCCGCCTGGACGTGGAGATCGATTTCCCCACGCCGGTGATCGGCCGCCAGCGCAAGGCGATCGACCTTTCGCCCTCCGTCTTCCGCCGTGAAATCTCCCGCGCCCGCACCTTCGGCTTCATGCGCGATGTGGAGAAGCTCTGGAGCGCCGGCTTCGCCCTCGGCGCCTCCCTGGAGAACACGGTCGCCATCGGTGACGACGGCGTCATGAACCCCGAGGGCCTGCGCTATGCGGACGAGTTCGTCCGTCATAAGCTGCTCGACGCGGTCGGCGACCTGTCCCTCGCCGGGCTGCCCCTGCTCGGCACCTACCGGTCCTATTGCGGCGGTCACCGCATGAACTTCTCGGTGCTCGAGGCCCTGTTCGCGAGCCGGTCCAACTACGCCATCGTGGACGCCATTCCCCGTCGCGAGCCGGCCTATGCCGATCTCGGCAGCGTGGCCGCTTCCGTTCTCTCCCCCGAGATGCACTGAGCGGCGGCCCCGGAACGGGGCTTGCGTCTTTGGATATCGCTCGGCGGCCAAGGCCTGCAGGACAAGTTCAGGCACTTCAGGGCCCATCTCATGTCGGCCGCAGATCCAAGCGCCCATTGGCCGCATATTTCATGCAGGCTTTCTTAATTCCTATTGGGTAAACCCGCATGTATGGGCTTGGCTCTGGCCCCATGCTTGGGCTAAAGAACCCTGGTGCATCGTTAAAACATCGGGCACGATTTTTGGAGGACCGCGAGGCATGTCGTTCGCGAAGGCTTATTCAGGTATGAAAGGCGCGTCCGCCCGCGCCCTGATCCTCGGCGTCTGCGCCTTGGGGCTCGCGGGCTGCGAATCCCTTTCTTCGCTGAACCCGTTCGACAAGGGCGAAACCTACAAGCCCGAGATCGTGGCGAACGCGCCTGCGGAAGAGATCTACAATGACGGCCTTGCCCGGGTGCAGAAGGGCGATTTCGACGGCGCCGTGAAGAAGTTCAGCAGCCTCGACAAGCAGTATCCCTATTCCGACTGGTCCCGGAAGGGGCTGATCATGGAGGCCTATGCCAATTACGAGGGCGGCTTCTATGAGGAATCGATCACGGCTTCCAGGCGCTATCTGCAGAGCTACCCCAACACGTCAGACGCGGCCTACGCCCAGTACCTGATGGCGTCGTCGTATTACGATCAAATCCCGGATATCACCCGCGATCAGGAGAAGTCCGAGCGCGCCATCCTGGCCCTGCAGGAGCTGATCCAGCGCTATCCGAGTTCCGAATACGTGGCCGACGCCAAGAAGAAGCTCCAGGTCGCCAGCGATCAGCTCGCCGGCAAGGAGCTGGAGGTCGGCCGCTTCTATCTGCAGAAGCGTAATTATGCGGGCGCCATCAACCGCTTCCGCACCGTCGTTGCGCGCTATCAGACGACCCGCCACGTGGAAGAGGCCCTCGAGCGTCTGACCGAGGCCTACATGGCCATGGGCATCGTCAACGAGGCGCAGACCGCTGCCGCCGTTCTCGGCCACAACTTCCCTGACAGTCCCTGGTACAAGGACGCCCATGCTCTGCTGACCAAGGGCGGCGTCGAGCCGCGCGAGGATTCCCAGTCCTGGATCAGCAAGGCCTTCCGTGGCGTCCCGCAGGTCGGTCAGCGTACGGGCTAAGCCTCACCATCCATGCTCATCCAGCTGACGATCCGCGATATCGTCCTTATCGACAGGCTTGAGCTGCACTTCCATGAGGGGCTGAGCGTCCTCACGGGTGAGACAGGCGCAGGCAAATCGATCCTGCTCGATGCCTTCGCCCTGGCCCTCGGCGGCCGTGGCGACGGCTCCCTCGTGCGCCATGGCGAGGCCCAAGGGCAGGTGACGGCCGTCTTCGATTGCCCCCTCGACCATCCGGCCCGCCGCATCGCGTCCGACGCCGATATCGACGTCGACGGCGATCTGATTCTGCGCCGGGTCCAGGTGGCGGACGGGCGGACCCGCGCCTTCGTCAACGACCAGCCCGTGAGCGTGCAGGTGCTGAAGGCCATCGGCGCGACCCTGGTCGAGATCCATGGCCAGCATGACGACCGCGCCTTGGTCGATCCCGCCACGCACCGCGCGATCCTCGATGCCTTTGGAGGCCTATCGGGTGAAATCCAGGCCGTGGGCGATGCCTCGCGTCGTGTTCGTGAGGCGCGGCATGCCCTGCACGAGCATCGCAACCGTATCGAGAAGGCCCGCAAGGAGGCCGATTTCCTGCGCCACGCGGTGGAGGAGCTGACCAAGCTCAATCCGCTGGCCGGGGAGGAGGAAACTCTCGCCGGGCGCCGGGTCGTCATGATGCAGTCGGAGAAGGTGGCCCAGGACCTCAACGAAGCCTATGAGGTCGTCGCCGGCAACACGTCCCCGGTCAACGAGCTCTCGGCGGCCGTGCGCAAGCTGGAGCGCCGCGGGGCCCAGGCGCCATCGCTTGTGGAGCCCAGCGTGAAGGCGCTGGATGCCGCGCTCGTCGCCATCGACGAGGCACGGGAGGCTCTCGAAGAGGCGATCCACGCCACCGAATACGACCCGCGCGAGCTGGAGCAGACGGAGGAGCGCCTCTTCGCTCTGCGCGCCGCGGCCCGCAAATACGATGTTCCGGCGGACGAACTCGCGGCCCTGCGGAAGCGCTTCGAGGAGGATGTCGCGGCCATCGATGCCGGTGAGGAGCAGCTCGGCGGTCTGGAAAAGGCCCTCAAGGAAGCGGATGCCGCCTATGTGAAGGCCGCGAAGGCGCTCTCGTCGGGCCGGAAGAAGGCCGCTCAGGCGCTCGATACGGCGGTTCAGGCCGAATTGCCGCCCCTCAAACTGGAGCGGGCTCGCTTCATCACGGACATCCAGATCGACGAGACCAGCCGCGACCCCAGCGGCTTCGAGCGGGTCGAGTTCTGGGCGCAGACCAATCCCGGCACCCGACCGGGTCCCCTCATGAAGGTGGCTTCCGGGGGCGAGCTGTCCCGCTTCATGCTGGCCCTCAAGGTCGTTCTGGCCGACAAGGGCTCGGCCCCGACCCTGGTCTTCGACGAGATCGACACCGGAGTCGGCGGCGCGGTGGCCGACGCCATCGGCCAGCGTCTCGCCCGCCTGGCAGAAAAGGTGCAGGTCATGGCCGTGACCCATGCGCCGCAGGTCGCGGCGAAAGCCGGCAGTCATTTCCTTATCGCAAAGGAAGGCGTGCGCGGAGCGCAGGACCGGGTCGCGACCCGCGTGATTCCGCTCGAGGCCGCGCCGCGCCGGGAGGAGATCGCCCGCATGCTGGCCGGCGCGACGATCACCGAGGAAGCGCGCGCAGCCGCCGCGCGGCTGCTCGAAGCGGCGGCGCATTGAATCTCTCACCTCCTCATTCAGCTGAGTTGCCCGCCCAGTAATGGGACATGGTCAGGTACGTGAAGGACGTCGACCATCCGATGAGAACGATGCCGTTCAGGGATTCGAGGCTTGCGATCAGCCGCATCATCCCGAGCGGGAAGATGTCCCCGATGCCCAGCGTGCTGAAGGTCTCTGCCGAGAAGAACAGGTAATCGGCGAAGTTGACGGCCCTGTTGCCGCCGAAATCGCCGATGTTCAGGCCCACATCCGCGATCCAGTATGTGAGCGCGTAAATGGCGATCTCCATGAAATGCGCCGTGATGACCCCGAACACCACGACGAGAACTTTGGGGCGTGACTGGATCGTGGATTTCTGCAGCACCTTCGACAGCCCGCTGAGCGCCTCGTAATGGACGACGACGGTCAGCATCAGGGGAGTGATCGTCAGGGCGATCGTGGCAATCAATGTTTCCATGAAGATTGCCCACGGCGCATTGGGCCGCCATGCAGATGATCGAGGCTTGTTTGCTCGCAGCCGGGCACCGGAAAAAGGGTGCTCCCGAAGAGGAAGCGCTTCAGGGAGCACCATACGAACACCAGCGGAGGAACGAGACTGGTGACGTTTCCGGCTGCGCGAAAGCAGCATTCCACTTTTCTTCGGCGCATGTCCCGGCGAACCAGCCCCTTTTGCCGGAACCTGCTCTGTCGCATCGGGCCCGCAAACGCTCGCCACCTCCGGGATCATCCCGATGCCGTCAACGGGCGCATCGTTCGGGTCCGTGCGATACGCTCGTCAGCGAACGATCGTATAAGCTCTAACGGACCGAACCCGTCGATGTCGGATGGCAGGCCGCGCTGGTCGAACCGGCCGGGCACGAGACGTTTCTCTTCGCCTGGTTCATATGGCTCTTCTTCGAAGCCGTATGATGCCGGACGGTGGAGTGCTTGGGGGGATTGGCCGTCGACGATGTCGCCGCCTGCGCGGCCAGCGGAGCGCCTGCGAGGAACGCCAGGGTCGACACCGCAATCAACAGATGCTTCATGGATCGTCTCCATTCAATGCCAGTACCTGCGGGTACCTGACGTGGATCCTACGGCGCTTGAATTAGGGGAGAATGAGGACCGCGGAACGCCCGGCCTCTCCATGGCCACCCCAAGCGGCAAATTGCGCGATTGCCTTTCATCGGCCGCAGGATTGAACTCGTCCTGCATCGAGAGCGGCCATCATGCGGGTTCTCCTGGTCGAAGACGATCCTCTGATCGGACGCAGTCTGACACGGGCTTTCGAAGGGTCGGGAGCCGCGATCGACTGGGCGCGAGCCGGAGACGATGCGCTCGGCGCCTTACGGGCGAACCACTATTCCATCGTCCTGCTGGATCTCGGCCTGCCCGACAAGGCCGGCCTCGACGTGCTCAAGGAGATGCGCGGCGGCAAGGACGCAACGCCGGTGCTCATCGTCACGGCGCGCGACGATATCGAGACCCGCGTGGCGGGCCTGGATCTCGGAGCGGATGATTTCATCGTGAAGCCCTTCGACTTCGACGAGCTTGCGGCACGCATCCGGGCGGTGATCCGCCGCCATGCGGGACATGCCACATCGCAGATCCGCTCCTCCGAAATCGTTCTCGATCTCGCGACTCATGAAGTCACCTACAAGGGCTCGACGCAGCTTCTTCCGGGACGGGAATTCGCGCTCCTGCAGGCCCTGATCGAACGGCCCGGAACGATCCTGTCGCGTCAGCAGCTCGAGGACGCGCTCTACGGTTGGGGCGAAGAGGTCGAGAGCAACGCGGTGGACGTATTGATCCACTACATCCGCCGCAAATTCGGCAACGACATCATCCGCAACGTCCGTGGTGTCGGCTGGATGGTGATGAAATGAAACGCCGCAACTCGCTCCGCACGCGCCTCACGGTCTGGTTCACCGCCCTGTTGATCCTCGTCGGCCTGCTCGGAGGTGTGGGAGCCTACATAGCCGCCCAGCAGGATCCGGATAATCTCCTCGACGACCAGATGCGCGAGATCGCCTTCAATGTGGTCAGCTCGGTCGACGATCTGGCGCAGATGCCCGCGCCGCCTCTCGAGGCCGAGGATATGCTTGTCGTTCAGGCTTGGGACGAAGATGGGCACCTGCTGAAATCCTTTCCTCCGGGCATCGACTTGCCGCGTCAGGCACAAACCGGATTCTCGAATTTCAATGCGCCAAGCGGGCAGTGGCGCAGCTACACCTGGGTGTTGGACGACGGCACCGTTCAGGTCTCCCAAAGGTCCAGCGTTCGTCGCGAGCTCGCCCTGATGGCGGCATTGCCGGCGATCATCATAACGCTACTCCTGATCCCGATCTCGGCCCTGCTCGTGCGCTGGCTCGTCGGCCGGATCCTCGCGCCGGTCGACGAGCTGGCTCTCCAGCTCATGGCCCGCCAGCCCGACAGCACGCAGCAGCTCGCCCTGGCGGACGTGCCCGGTGAAATCGTGCCGCTCATCCAGGCGATGAACAAGGCGCTCGTGCGGGTCGCGGACATGCTTGCATCGCAACGGCGCTTCGTCTCCAACGCGGCTCACCAGTTGCGCACGCCTCTCACGGCCCTTCGGATCCAGGCGAGCAATCTGCGTCATACGACCAGTCCTGGAGTCACGGCCGAGATTCTCGACGACATGGATCTCGGATTCCGGCGGATGTCGAGCCTGACGAGTCAGCTTCTTGCCCTGGCGCGGGCCGAAGCGCCGTCGGCGGCGGAGACGCCGCAGCCGGTCGATCTGGCCGACGTGCTGCGGGATGCCTTGCGCGGTGTCGCTCCCCTGGCCGAGAGCAAGCCCGTCACCCTCGCGACGGCGGATCTGCCGAGCGTTCCTGTGCGTGCCGAGCGGCACGATCTCGAGACGATTTTTTCCAACCTTCTCGACAACGCTATTCGCTACACGCCTCCAGGTGGGCGGATCGTCGTCACCGCGCAATGCACGGCGGGAAGGGCCGAGGTCGAGATCGCCGATACCGGTCCGGGGCTTCCCACCGACCTGCTCGAGCGGGTGTGCGATCCCTTCGTGCGTGGGAACCATGAGCAGGAAGGAACGGGCCTCGGCCTCTCCATCGTCAAGGCCCTCACATTTCGGGCCGGAGGACGCCTTTCGCTGTGCAACAGGCCCGATCGAAGTGGCCTGATCGCGAAGGTCGATCTTCCTCTCTTTCCACTATCACACGGTTCGGATCGATCCGATGCTTAAGGCGCCGTTTGCCGCCATCATGGTGCATAGGTGAGCTTGGGATACCAATCCGTGCCGCGTCCTTCCGGCGTCATGTCGAGCACGTTCCAGAGGGGCGCGAGGTCGGGAGCGCCGCGCGGATCCTGACCGGGATCGGCGGAATCGCCGGTCATCTCACCGCTCCAGAAATGACGGATGGTTCCATCTCGCCGGGTGAAGACGTTGAAGCTCGGAATCTCCGAGCCGTCCGGCAGCACCCCGTGATAGTCGCGGGAGTAATGGCCGTTGAGGTCCGAATAGAGCTTCAGGTTTTTCCAGCCACGCTCCTTCTTCCAGGCAATCAGCCGCTCGACCGGCGAGCGCGCGACGACGGCGAGCGCCATGCGCTGCTGAATATCGGCGCCATTGCCTTCGAGTGCGCCGAGCAGGTTGGTGCACATGGGGCAGGGGCGCTCGCGCTGCGGGCCGAACATGTAGCTGTAGACGGCAAGCGTCTGCTTGTCGCCGAAGAGATCGGCGAAACTCACCGGGCCGTTTTCACCCTCGAAGCGATAATCGCCGATGACTTCGCCGCCTGGCGGCAGGGCGCGCCGCTGCGCCGCAACGCGCTCCAGGTGGCGCCGCAGTTCGATCTCCTCCGCCAGCAGGGCCGTGCGCGCAGCGCGGTACTCCGCGCTTTCGTTCGGAAACCGCACGGGGGAACGCCGTGCGAGTTCCGCCGCAGGGACGAGGTCCTTTGTCATGGCATGCTCCTCATCGCTTTACGACTTGCGCGGGCCGACGAGGCCGAACAGCGCGCCCTGCGGATCACTGGCGACGATGATGAAGACGCCGCCCGGCACTTCGGCCGGCCCGTAATGGATGGTGCCGCCATTGCCCGGTACGGCCTTGGCAGCCGCGTCGATGTCCTCGATGCCGAAGTAGAACGTCCAGGCCGGGGGAGGGCCCTCCGGCATGCGCTTCATCACGGCCCCGATGGTCTGGCCGCCATGCTGCAGGAACCGGTACTCGCCCATCTCGCCCATCGGCATGGCATCGCCCTTCTCCCAGCCGAAGAGGGCTTGGTAGAACGCGAGTGCTGCCGCCGGATCGGAGGTGGCAAGTTCGTTCCAGTTGCAATGGCCGAACTGGCTCTGGTCGAAGGCCGTGCTGGTTCCGTCCGATGCGCCGCGCATCACGTAGAACGTGACGCCCTGCGGGTCGGCGAGCATTGCGAAGCGGCCGACACCGGGAATGTCGGCGGGCGGCATGTGCTGCGTGCCGCCGGCCCGAACGATTGCGTCCGCCGTGGCGTCGACGTCGTCGACCGCGACATATCCGAGCCATGTCGGGCGCATGCCCGCGCGTTGTGCGTTCGACGGCAGGGGCATCAGCCCGCCGACATCGTCGCCGCGGATCCCGAAGATCCTGTAATCGCGATCGGTGCCTTCCGCCTTGCGTGTCTGCCACCCGATCACCGCGCCGTAGAAGCGCGCGGCCGCGTCGGCATCCGTGGTCAGGAGTTCGTACCAGATGAAATCGCCATGATGATTGGCCATGGTGCACCTCAGACGTCGAGGATCGGCATGAAGCCGCCGAAGATCATGCGCTTGCCGTCGAAGGGCATCAGCTCGCCCATGGCCTGCATGCGCGGATCGGTCATGATCTTGTGGTTCGCGGCGTCCCGAACGTCCTTCGACGGGTACTCGATCCAGCTGAACACCACGATCTCGTCGTCCTTGGCGTCCACGGCGCGGCGGAAATCCGTGACCTTGCCGTCCGGCACGTCGTCGCCCCAGCACTCCACCATGCGGGTCGCGCCGAACTCCTTGAAGAGGGGCGCTGCCTCGGCGGCGTGCTTGCGATATTCTTCCTGCTTGTCCGCCGGCACGGCGAGCACGAAGCCATCGACATACTTCATCGCGTATCTCCCAAGGTTTGTTTGAGTCGGGTGAGCTCGATCGCATGGCGCCTGGCACGCCTGTTCTTCTTGACAAATGAGTTGATATCAACATAATTAGGCCATGTCAAACCCCCGAGACGTTCCCTACGAGACAACCCATCTGGTGCGCGACACCTGCCTGTGCCTGCATGTCCAGCGCGCCGCCCGAACCCTGTCGCGCCTCTTCGACGAGGCTCTGCGGCCGGTGGGGCTCACGTCCGGGCAATTCTCCCTGCTGAACGCGCTCAACCGTCCCGCGCCGCCGTCCATTGCCCCGGTGGCGCAGCTCCTTGCCATGGACCGGACCACCCTGACGGCCGCCCTCAAGCCGCTGGAGCGCGACGGCCTGGTTGCTGTCACCAAGGATCCCGGCGACCGCCGCAACCGCCTCCTGAGCCTCACCGACAAAGGCAGGGAAATCCTGGCCTCGGCCATTCCGATCTGGACGAGCCTCCACGCCGCTATCGAGGCCGGCATGTCGGGCCTCGATCCCGACGATCTGCGCGGCGCATTGACGGGGCTTTCGAGAACGAAGCCTGCGGCTTCGGCGTAAGGTGGAGGCGGATACCCAATCCTGATGAGAACGACGCCGCGTCCATCCCTCTCCTGCTCGGTAGAGAGGCGCATTTCTTTGTCATGGCCGGGCTTGTCCCGGCCATCTCGATTGTTTGACGCGCGGCGCTCTTCGGATCGGGATCACCGGCACGAGGCCGGTGATGACGTCGCGGGGGTGGTGAGGGCAATGTTATGTTCTTGCTTTGTTCTTGACAGGCGCATCAACCTTGGCTATATCATTGCGCAGATCTGCTCCTGACGAGGGGCGCGCTCGCGAGGCGTCGCAGTGTGGGAGCAGGCACGGTCCCGCCGCAGGCCTCGCAATCCTGTGGTCGCGGGAGGTCGACCTTGGCCCTGCCAGTTGGTCCACCTGAAAAGAACCGTGCGCGAAGCGGCCGTCCGGCTCTTCCATCAACACACCAGTAGCGAGCCGGGCTGCCCGACGCGCCACCCTCGAACCCTGACGGCCCGCAGCGCAAGCTGCGGGCCCGCAGGTGCTGGCTCTTTGACATGAAATGTCATCCCGGACGAAGCGCAGCGGAGATCCGGGATCCAGAGCCGCCGACGATGCAGGAGGAGACGCGACGCGGCTCGCCCTGTCTTGAGACATGGCGGTCATGGGTTCCCGCCTTCGCGGGAATGACAAGGCGCAGGTGCCGGTGCCACAGCTGGCACCCGATCCCGGGCCACCACCGCCGCGTCATGGCCGGGCTTGACCCGGCCACCCACGTCTTATCCCCTCGCGCAGAAGAAGACGTGGATACCCGCGACAAGCGCGGGCATGACGGGGAGAATTCTCACGGGTTGTCAGACAGGGCCGCTTTCGCGGAGCCTGGGATCCATCACCGCCAACGCTGCTCGCTCATGACGAAACCCTCATCGCTTCCGGATCCCCGCCTGCGCCGGTATGACAGTGGACGGGCGGGGCGAATGGCGGCTCGACCCCTGGAGACTCCGTCCCGGAGCGCTATGGTTCAAGCACCCTCAAACACGATTCGACCATGCCCCCACGCAAATCCTTCTCCGAGACCCCCGTCGACCACCTGACGCCCGATGAGGCGCGCAGCGAGCACGAAGCGCTCGGCGCCGAGATCAGGGAGCACGACAGGCGCTATTACGAAGAGGATGCGCCGAGCATCTCGGACGCCGAGTACGACGCCTTGCGCAAGCGCTACGAGGCGCTGGAAGACCAGTTTCCCGAGTTGAAGACCCCCGAGAGCCTGACCCAGAAGGTCGGCTCCAAGGTGTCGGAGAAGTTCGGCAAGATCCGGCACCGGGTGCCGATGCTCTCGCTCGCCAACGGCTTCGCCGACGAGGAGGTGGAGGAATTCGTCGAGCGCATCCGCCGCTTCCTGCAATGGAAGGCCGATGCGCCTCTGGCCTTCACGGCCGAGCCGAAGATCGACGGCCTTTCCCTGAGCCTGCGCTATGAGGGCGGCAGGCTCGTATCCGCCGCCACCCGCGGCGACGGCACGGTGGGTGAGGACGTGACGAACAACGCCCGCACGGTGGGCGACATTCCGCACCGGCTGAAAGGGTCTAAGGTTCCCGAGATCTTCGAAGTGCGCGGCGAGGTCTATCTGTCGCACGAGGATTTCGCCGCCATCAACGCGCGCCAGGAGGCGGCCGGAAAGGCGCTCTTCGCCAATCCGCGCAACGCGGCGGCGGGCAGCCTGCGCCAGCTCGATCCGGCGATCACCGCCTCGCGTCCCTTGCGCTTCTTCGCCTATGCCTGGGGCGAGGTGAGCGCAATGCCGGCGGATACGCAACACGGCATGATGGAGTGCTTCCGGAGCTTCGGCCTCAAGGTCAATCCGCTCACGCGCCGCTGCACGAGCGTCGCCGAGATGCTGGAGCACTACCACGCTATCGAGACCGACCGCGCCAATCTCGGCTACGACATCGACGGCGTCGTCTACAAGGTCGACGACCTGAGCCTGCAGCAGCGCCTCGGTTTCGTGTCGCGCTCGCCGCGCTGGGCGCTCGCGCACAAGTTCCCGGCGCAGAAGGCCGTGACGGTGCTCGAAGACATCGAGATCAATGTCGGCCGCACCGGCTCGCTCAATCCCATCGCGCGTCTGAAGCCCGTCACCGTGGGCGGTGTCGTCGTGTCGAACGCAACCCTGCACAACGAGGATTACATCAAGGGCATCGGCGGCAACGGCGAGAAGATCCGCAACGGCGTCGACATCCGCATCGGCGACACGGTCGTCATCAACCGCGCAGGCGACGTGATCCCGAAGGTGCTCGACGTGGTGCTGGAGAAGCGCCCGGCCGACGCGAAGCCGTATGAGTTTCCGACCACGTGCCCGGCCTGCGGCAGCCACGCGGTGCGCGAGGTCAATCCGCGCACCGGCAAGGAGGATGCGGTGCGCCGCTGCACCGGCGGCCTCATCTGCCCGGCGCAGGCTCGCGAGCGCCTGAAGCATTTCGTGTCGCGCAACGCCTTCGACATCGAGGGCATGGGCGAGCAGCGCATCGACGAGTTCTATGAAGAGGGCCTCGTGCAGCGGCCGCAGGACATCTTCATCCTGCAGGCGCGCAATGCACGCAGCCTCAAGCGCCTGGAGAACCGCGAAGGGTGGGGCGAGACGAGCGCCAAGAATCTCTTCGCCGCCATCGAGGCACGCCGTTCGATCGCGCTGAACCGCTTCATCTTCGCGCTCGGCATCCCGCATATCGGCGAGACGTCGGCGCGCCTCCTCGCGCGTCATTTTGGCACCTTCGAACACCTGCGCGAAACCGCGAAGGCCGCGGCCGATGCGACATCGGAGGCCCATGCGGAACTCACCGCCATCGGCGGCATCGGGCCGGTGGTGGCGGAAGCAGTGGTCGAGTTCTTCAAGGAGGGGCACAACGAGGAGATGCTCGATGCACTCCTTAGCGAAGTCACCGTCGAGCCGATGGAGGCACCCGCTGCCGCGAACTCGCCGGTGGCAGGCAAGACTGTCGTGTTCACGGGATCCCTGGAGCAGATGACCCGCGAGGAGGCCAAGGCCATGGCCGAACGGCTCGGGGCCAAGGTGGCGGGATCGGTGTCGAAGAAGACGGACATCGTGGTGGCGGGGCCGGGTGCCGGCTCCAAGCTCGCCAAGGCAGCCGAGCTAGGGCTCCAGGTCATGGACGAGGACGGCTGGTTCGCCCTCGTCGGGCGACGGTGAGACTCCTGTCCAAGACTTGGACGCAATGATGTGGCATGGTGGCGCGCATGACGGTGATCCCTCCTGAGATCTCGCTCGATCGTGCCCAGGTCGGAGCGGGTGACGTGACGCATTTCTGGCGAGTGCCGCGCTACCGCGACCTCGATTGCCTGCGCGCGACCTTCCGCCGTCACGCCTATGCCCGCCACAGCCACGATACCTATGCCATCGCGGCGATCCTGACGGGCTGCGAGACCTTCTATCATCGCGGCGAGCAGCATTATGCTCCGCCCGGCTCGGTCGCCGTCGTCTGCCCCGACGAAATCCATGACGGCGAGCCCCATGGCGGCTGGTTCGAGTACCGCACCTTCTATCCATCGTCCGGGCTGATGCAGGAAGTCGCCGAGGACGTGGCCGGGCGGCCGCTCGCCCGTGCCCCCTGGTTCCCGCATTCGGTCATCCACGATCCCGAGCTTTTCCAGGCCCAGGTCAGGCTCCATGCCTGCCTGTCCCAGGATGGGCATTGGACTTCCGAGATGGAGCAGGACACCCGGCTCATCGATTTCCTGAGCCGCCTGATCGCCCGCTGGGCCGATCTCGATGCCCTGCCGACCCTGCGCTATGGCTCCAAGGGCATCCTGCGGGTTCGGGATTATCTCGATGCCCACATGAGCGAGGAGGCGGACCTGGCCGATCTCGCCACCATGGCTGGGCTCTCGCGTAGCCATTTCATCCGCGCCTTTGCCAAGGAAACGGGCCTGACGCCCCATGCCTATCTGCTGGACCGACGCTTCCGCGCGGCCACGAAGCTGCTGAGCCAGGGACAGGCCCCAGGCGACGTGGCTGCCGCCTGCGGGTTCTTCGACCAGAGTCATCTCAACCGCGTCTTCAAGGCCCGCATGGGCGTGACGCCAGGGGCATATCGCGCAGCCTGACACCGCACTTTCATCCAAGACTGCTTGCGATCCGTCCTGCATAAGGCGTGAAAACGAGCATTGCCATGGATCAAGCAAATCCCTTCACTGTCAGCTACCGCCGCGAAATCCGAGCGGGCCTGCGCGATATCGCGCCCGTCACCGTGGCGGCCATTCCGATCAGCCTGCTTTTCGGCGCGGTGGCGGCCGCCAAGGGTCTGTCGCCGCTGGAGGTCACGGTGATGTCGGCCCTGGTGTTCGCCGGCGGCGCCCAGTTCGCCGCCATCGAGACCTGGATCCAGCCCGCGCCGATCCTCACGCTCGCCTTCGCGACGCTGCTGATCAATGCGCGCCATGTGCTGATGGGGGCGTCCCTGTCCCCCAAGGTTCGGATGTCGCGGGTCCAGAAGTTCCTGTCCTTCTTCTTTCTGACCGATGAGGCCTGGGCCCTGTCCGAGCGCCGGGCCCTGGAGCGTCCGGTGACAGGAGCCTATTGGGCCGCGATGGGCATCGTGCTGTGGGCGAACTGGACGATCTTCTCGAGCCTCGGAGCCATCCTCGGCTCGTTCCTCGGCGACCCGGCCCGCATCGGCGCCGATTTCGCCTTTACGGCCCTGTTCATCGGTCTCGTCGCAGGCTTCGGGCGGAGCCGGGTGACCCTGATCACGGTTGCGGTCAGCGCCGTCGTGGCGGCTCTCGTGCATCACTTCATCGGTGCGCCCTGGCACGTGGCCTCGGGAGCCCTCGCCGGCATCGCCGCCGCCTATCTGGCCGCTCCCGAGGAGGCGCGTACATGAACCTCGATGCAACGACCCTGCTCGCCATCCTGGGTATGGCGGTCGTGACCTATTTCACCCGCATCGCGGGCCTGTTCGTGGCCGACCGCCTCGTGCTCACGGGCCGGGCCAAGGCCGCCTTCGACGCCATTCCACCGGCGGTGCTGGTTGCCGTGATTGCGCCGACGGCACTCACGACAGGCTGGGCGGAAGCCATCGCGGCCGCCATCACGGCATTGGCGGCCTTCAGGCTGCCGCTGCTCGCAACGGTCGCGGTCGGCGTGATATCCGTCGTGCTGCTGCGGAGCGTGCTCTAACCGATCGCCCGGGTCGCATTCTCCAGCCACGTCCGCGTCTCGGCATCGAGCTTCGGACCGATCTTTTCGCGCACCTCGGCGTGATAGGCGTTGAGCCATGCGATCTCGTCGGCCGTCATAATGGCGGGCTCGACGAGACGCAGGTCGATGGGCGTGAAGGTCAGCGTCTCGAAGCCCATCATCTCGCGGTCTCCACCGGGGATGGCGCGCGGTTCCACGAGGATCAGGTTCTCGATGCGGATGCCGTAATCGCCCGGCTTGTAGAAGCCCGGCTCGTTGGAGAGCATCATGCCCACTTCCAGCGGCGTGTGTCCGGTCTTGGCGATGCGCTGCGGGCCCTCGTGCACCGACAGATAGCTGCCGATGCCATGGCCCGTGCCGTGATCGAAATCGAGGCCGGCGTCCCACAGGGGCTTGCGCGCGAAGGCATCGATCTGCGCACCCGTCGTGCCCTTCGGGAACACGGCCTGCGCGATGGCGATATGGCCTTTGAGGACGCGGGTGAAGCGGTCCTTCATCTCGTCCGTCGGCTCGCCCACGATGACGGTGCGGGTGATGTCCGTCGTGCCGTCTTCGTACTGCGCGCCGGAATCGATCAGGAAGATCTGGTTCGGCTCAAGGGTGCGGTTGCTTGAGGTCGTCACGCGATAATGGGGGAGAGCGGCATTGGGGCCTGCTCCCGAGATGCTTGGGAAGGAAACGTTCTTCAAGGCGCCCGTTTCGACCCGGAAGGACTCCAGAGCCTCGACGACGTCGGTTTCCGTCAGCTGGCCCGACGGAGCCTCGCGGTCGAGCCAGGCGAGGAAGCGGGCGACGGCGACGCCGTCGCGCAGATGCGCCGCGTGGGAGCCTGCAATCTCGGCCTCGTTCTTGATGGCCTTCATCAGGGCAATCGGATCGGTTCCGACGTCGACCGTGCCGCCAGCCGCCTCGATCCGCCGGATCAGGGCGACCGCTCCGGTGGCCGCATCGATGCGGATCTTGCCGCCGCTCTGACCCAGCGTGTCGAGGGCGCCCTGGAATGTCGCGATGGGAGCGAAGTCGGCGAGATCGCCCACCGCCGCACCAGCCTCGTTCGTCACCTTCGCGGGATCGAAGAACAGGCTGGCGCGACCTTCCTTCGGAAGGATGGCATAGCCGAGGGGCAGAGGCGTGTGCCCCACGTCGCCGCCGCGAAGGTTGAAGGCCCAGGCGAGATTATGCGGATCGGAGATGACCAGCGCGTCGAGCTTCGCCTCCGCCATCTTCTTCCGGATGCGCTCCAGCTTAGCGGTCGCGGCCTCGCCTGCGTATTCGAGGGGATGCGGCTTGACGGGAGCCTGCGGCGGAGCCGGGCGGTCGATCCAGATCACGTCGACCAGATTGATGTCGACGGGACAAAGCTTTCCCCCGGCACGGCTCACGGCCTGCTCGAGCTTCTTCAAACCGTCGCTCGTATGGAGCCATGGGTCGTAGGCCATAATCCCGCCCGGCGGCAGGTGGTCGGCGATCCAGTCCTCGGGCGTGGAGTTCGCCAGTTGGACCGGAGTGATGACCGAGGTATCCACCTGTTCGGCGGCTTGGACCGTATAGCGCCCGTCGACCACGAGAGCCGCTTCGCTCTGGAGGATCACGGCAGTGCCGGCCGAGCCCGTGAAGCCGGTGAGCCATGACAGGCGCTCGGCACTCTTCGGCACGTATTCGCCCTGATGCTCGTCGGCGCGAGGAACGATGAAGCCGTCGAATCCGCGCCGGGCCATCTCGGTTCGCAGCTTGGCGATGTGCTTCGGTCCTTGGGCGGGGGAGGTCGTATCGTCGAAGAACTGGAACTGAGCCATGGAAAACGGTCACCGAAGGTCGAGCGTGAAAACGGCGTCACGCTAGAGCATCGGACCAGAACGGGAAACCACTTTTCGGATCGACGCGTCTGGGGCGGCGGCTGCTGAGATCTCCGACAGGGGCTGCCGCGCTCCGCGGCAGCTTGCTCAGGAAATATGCGCCGAGTGCCTGGAAGTTAACGCTTTGTGATGACGCTCTGCAACTGGTGCATGGCGAGCATGTGATCTTGTGACTCCAACTAAAGTCGGATCATGCGTATCTTCCTGTCAACGATAACAGAGGAACGCTGAAGGGTCTCAGCACCAATCTGTTGGAGATGAGCCCATGATCACAGCTGTTTTGTCTTCCGCCCTCCTCAGCCACGAGAAAGCTCCGTCCAGGCTTTCGCAGTGGGTCAACCGTTTCGTGAGCGCGCTCGTCGAGAGCCGCGCCAGAAGCGCTGCCCAGGAACTGCGCCGCCACGAGGCTTTCATCAGCGACCTGAGCCGCAGGCAGGATCATTCAGCAGAGTTCCTCGATCAAGCCGACCTGTTGCCTGCCAAGATCTGACCAACACTTTTTCCAAAGCGAGACGATACCATGATCATCATCACCGCCATGAAGGCCATCCGCGAGATCTGGGCCGAAAGCATCGAGCTGCGCCGCGAACTCGCCAAGCGCTATCCGGGCGTTCTGGCCGAGTAAGATCACTATCAGCGGGGCTGCGGACGTGCGCTGCCCCGCTTCAGGACCAGCGCGGCCCATCCGTCGAGATCGTAGCGGCGCTGCAGGTACCAGCCCTGATGGGCGTAGGTCGACAACACTCCCGGAACGTCCCGGGCCAGCAGCCCTGACAGGATGATCGTACCGTCCCGGCTCGCCACGCGCGCCAGCGACGGCGCCAGCATCCGAAGGGGCCTCGCCAGGATGTTGGCGAACACCAGGTCGAAATGGCCTGCACGGTCCGCTTCCGCATGACGGATGCCGGGACCCACATAGAGCTTCATGAAAGACCCGATCCCGTTCAGCCGCGCATTCTCGCGCGCCACGCGCACGGCTTCCGGATCGATATCGCCCGCTACGACGGGCCGTTTCAGGGTCTTCGCGGCCGCAAAAGCCAGGATGCCCGTACCGGTGCCGACATCGAGCACGTGGCGAGGGGTGCGCGTCTTCAACTCATCCACGAATGCGAGCAGGCAGCCCTTCGTCGTGCCGTGATGGCCCGTGCCGAAGGCCAAGCCCGCCTCGATCTCGATGGCGACGTCGCTCGGGCGACGCTCGTGACGGTCGTGCGAGCCATGGACGAAGATCCGGCCCGCACGGACGGGCTTGAGGCCTTCCAGCGAAGCTTTCACCCAATCCTTCTGCTCGAGCGGCAGGAACACACCCTTGTCCGCCTCCGCGCCGACGATGGGGCGCAGCAGGTTGCGGATCGCTGCCTCATCGGGCTGGTGGGCGAAATAAGCCTCCAGCATCCAGGGTCCGCCATCCTCCGTCTCGAAGGAGGCGACCGCCGTCTCGGCCGGATCGAAGATCTCGCCGATCATGTCGGTCATGGCGCGCGCGGAGCGCTCGTCCGTGGTGATGCGGAACACGTGAGTGGGGCGATTGGGGTGCAGACCTTCAAGCATGCCGTCGCCTTAGCATCCCTCGTGCCCGAGGTCACCTGTCCGTGAGATCGGGCTTTGTCTGGAACCGGCAGGATGGCGTCCCGTTGTGCCCTCACCTGATGTCGGCCGCGGTCCCCCGCCGGCGGCTGCGATTGTTCTTCCAGGAGATTCCCATGACTGGACGTCTTTTCGACAAGGTTGCCATCGTGACGGGTGCCGGCACCGGTATCGGCGAAGCCATTGCGCTCAAGTTCGCCCACGAAGGCGCGCGCCTTCTCCTCGTCGGTCTGCCGGACGATCCGGTGGAGGATGTGGCCCGGACAATCAATGGGGCCGGCGGCTTCGCGGAGATCTACCTCGGCGACATCGCCGAGGAGCGCCATGCTCAGGCGGCCGTCGAAGCCTGCGTGGACGCCTATGGCCGGATCGATGTCCTCGTCAACAATGCCGGCGTCTTTCTCGCTGTGGCCGAGACGCAGGATTATCCCATCGACAAGTTCGACGAGACATTCCGCTCGAATGTGCGCTCGGTCTTCCTGATGACGAAGTTCGCCCTGCCTCATCTCCAGGAGACGCACGGCAACATCATCGCTACAGGATCCGAAGCCGGTGTGCTCGGACATCCGAAGAATACACCCTATGGCGGCACGAAGGCCTTCATCCATTCCTTCATCCGTGGCGTCGCGGCCGAGCAGGTGCCGTATGGCGTACGAGCCAATTGCGTGTGCCCTGGTCCTATCGATACGGCCTGGACGCATAAATCCACGGGCCCGATGGATGCGGAGCTTGCCACGATGATCACCCAGGCCACTCCCATGGGCCGGCGCGGCACGCCTGAGGAAGTCGCGAACGTGTTCTGCTTCCTGGCATCGGACGAAGCAAGCTTCGTCACAGGTGCGCTTTACATGGTGGACGGCGGCATCACGATCTCAAAGGGGCCCGTGGGCACCAAAGCCGCATCGAACTTCAAGAAGCAGCCACAGGGTAAGCTGCCGACGCGCCATTCCCATGACGGCCTGAAGAACAAGGATTACGAGACCCTCACCTGACCGCGTTTCGGGTATGTACCATGACGATGTATTTCGATGCGGACCTGTCCCGCCGGCTCTTCCTGCGCGGCACGGGCGGAGGGCTCCTCCTGGACTCCGCACTTGCCGCCGCGCCCAGCTTTCGCGCAAAGCGGAGGAGGCGGGCTCGCCTTGCCTCAAAGCCGTGATGGACAACCGCGAACGCAAGACACCCGGCGAGGAGGGCCTGCGCGATATCCGCATCCTGCAGGCCGTGTACCAAGCTGCACGAGAGGGGAAACCTGTCATGCTGAATCCGGCCGACTCTCCAGCTCGGTAGAAACGCCAGCTTAATAGCCTCGTCAGCCGGCCTGCAGAACCGTCTCTGCAGGTGCGAGCACATGCAGCTTCTCGGTTTCCTTGGCCTTGTAGGCACGCTGGGTATCCGTGATGTAATCGCGCACGATGGGCGCGGCATCGCGCTTGCGGGCCAGCTGCATATGAAAGACCAGCTGGCTTCCGGTCGTGAACATGGTCTCGGCGCTGATGAGATAGAATTCGAACATCCGGCAGAACCGCTCGTCGTACATCGCAGCGATCTTCTCCCGGTTGGCCTCGAAGCGCCGATGCCAATGGTTGAGCGTCTTGGCATAGTGAAGACGCAGGAACTCCAAATCAGTCACCCATAGCTGGTTCTGCTCGACGACGGGAAACACCTCCGACAGGGCAGGGGAATAGGCGCCGGGGAAGATATACTTGCGCAGCCAGGGGCTCGCGGTGCCGGGCGGACTCATCTTGCCGATGGAGTGCAGCACCATGAGCCCGTCATCATCGAGCAGTGCGTTGATCTTCTTGAAGAACTCGCCGTAATGATGAACGCCCACATGCTCGAACATGCCCACTGATACGATGCGGTCGAACTTCTTCTCCACCTTGCGGTAATCGAGCAGCTCGAAGCGCACGCGGTTCGAGAGGCCGGCGCGCCGTGCCTTCTCGTTGGAGAGTTCATACTGCTCCTTCGACAGCGTGACGCCTGTCACGTCCACGTCCTCCATTGCGGCAAGATAGAGGGCGAGATCACCCCAGCCGCTGCCGATATCGAGGATCTTCAAGCCGGGCTTGAGCTGCAGCTTCGAGGCAATGAGCCGAAGCTTGTTCTGCTGCGCCTCTTCCAGCGTGTCGTCATCGTTGACGAAGTAGGCGCAGGAATACTGCATGCCCTTGTCGAGGAAGAGCCTGTAGAAATCGTTTCCGAGATCGTAGTGATGCGCCACGTTCTGCTGCGCCTTGCCGACCGGGTTCGCCTGCTGGAAGCGCTTCACGGTCCGTGAGATGCGCTTCAGCACGTTCTGGAGCGGGTAGTTTGCCAGGGTCGAGCGATTCATCGAAAAGAGATTGAGGAAGTCCCGCAAGGTCGAGCCGTCCTCGAAGCTCATACGCCCGTCCATATAAGCTTCGCCTGCATGCAGCTCCGGATTGAGGAAGAGCTTATGGTAAAGCGAACGGTCCGTCAGGCGCATGGTGACGCTCGGCCCTGGCTTGGCGCCGCCGAACACGTGCACGCCGCCCTCCGCATCGACGACCTTTAAGGTGCCGGTGCGAATGAAGGATTTCAGCATATGGGACAACGGGAACATCGGCATCTCTGATGATTGTTCGTCGGGCGCGGATGGTTCCACAGTTGCGCGCGGGTGGCTAGAGGCTAAAAGGCCAAAT
Source organism: Microvirga calopogonii (assembly GCF_003347665.1). Taxonomy (GTDB): domain Bacteria; phylum Pseudomonadota; class Alphaproteobacteria; order Rhizobiales; family Beijerinckiaceae; genus Microvirga; species Microvirga calopogonii. The sequence goes on along the minus strand of NZ_QDGA01000001.1, from coordinate 190,288 downwards.
CATAATAAGTCTAAAGTACAGGAAAGACAGCCGAATTCGGGAACAACCGGGAATCGCTCTTGTTGGAAGCCTGACGCTCGTGGGGCCGAGCGCCGCCATTCAATCCATCGAACAGGAGCAGCCGATGTTCTTCCGTCAGAAGCAGATGGCGTATCATGCCAAGCCCGAAAGACCCGACCCGCTTTTCGCCAAGATGCTGCAGGAGCCCCTCGGCGGCCAATGGGGCGAGATGAGCGTGATGATGACCTACCTGTTTCAGGGTTGGAACTGTCGCGGTCCTCAGAAGTACAAAGACATGATCATGGACATCGGCACCGAGGAAATCGGCCATGTCGAAATGCTCGCCACCATGATTGCGCGCCTGCTCGAAACATCTCCGATCGAGCAGCAGGAAGAGATGGCCAAGAACTCCGTGGTCGGCGCCGTCATGGGCGGAGCCCGTGTCGAGGATGCCATCGTGGCCGGCATGAACCCGCAGCAATACATTGTGGCCGGCCTCGGATCCCGTCCGTCGGACAGCGTCGGCAATCCCTGGAATGCGGCTTATACGATTGCAAGCGGCAACCTCCTCGCCGATTTCCGCTTCAACGTGACCGCCGAAAGCCAGGGACGTCTGCAGGTCGCCCGCCTCTACAACATGACGAACGACACAGGCGTACGCGACATGCTCTCTTTCATGCTCGCCCGTGACACCATGCACCAGAACCAGTGGCTCGCGGCGATCAAGGAACTGGAGGAGGACGGCCTCGAAACGACCCCGGTCCCGTCGAACTTCCCGCAGGGCCTGGAGAAGACCGAGGTCGCTTACCAATTCCTCAACCATTCCGAGGGCGTGGAGAGCCAGCAGGGCCGCTGGGCGCAGGGGCCTGCGCCGGACGGGAAGGGCACCTTCACCTATGTCGACCGCCCGCCGGCCTACACGGAAGACGAAGGCCAGCTCAACCCGATCGATCCGCGTACCTACGGCACGCCGCCTGCGCCGGTGCCGCCGGCGGCTGCGGAGTAAAGTACCAACGTGATATCACGTCATGGCCGGGCTCGTCCCGGCCATCCCGATTCCATGAAGCGCTGCGCCTCAAACCTCTGTCGAGATCACCGGCACAAGGCCGGTGATGACGGAGGCCCAGGGTGTTACCCCAATGCCTCGACGAAGCTGTCCAGCACCATTTTCCGTCCGGCCTTGTCGAACTCGACCGTGAGCTTGTTGCCGTCGACCGCTTCGATGGTGCCCGGGCCGAACTTGGTGTGCAGGACGCGCCCGCCCACGGCAAAGCCCGAACCGCCGGTGGACTTGGCCACCAATTCACCCTCGATCAGCATGGGCCCACGTCTGTCGCCCGAGCGACGCGCGGAATAGCCGCCATCGTCGGTCGAGGCGCGATGCGCCTGGGCGCGCTGCCAACCGGGCGTCTGGTACGACGAGCCGCTGAAAGGCTGCATGCGGTCGAAGCGTGAGCCGCCGCCGTAGCCGCCATAGGAAAAGTTCGCAGGAGCCTCGACGATCTCCACGTTGGTCTCGGGCAGGTCGTCGACGAAGCGGCTGGGAACGGTCGAGTTCCACAGGCCATGGATGCGACGGTTGGAGGCGAAGTAGATCTTGGCCCGGCGCCGCGCACGGGTGAGGCCTACATGGGCGAGGCGACGCTCTTCTTCGAGGCCGGCGCGGCCGCTCTCGTCGAGCGCGCGCTGGTTCGGGAACAGACCTTCCTCCCAACCGGGCAGGAAGACCGTGTCGAACTCCAAACCTTTCGCCGCATGAAGCGTCATGAGGCTCACGCGCTCGGTCGTGTCGCTCTCGTTGGCCTCCATGACCAGGGACACATGCTCGAGGAAGCTCTGCAGGTCGGGAAATTCCTCCATGGAGCGCACGAGCTCCTTGAGGTTTTCCAGGCGTCCCGCGGCATCGGCCGATTTGTCCTTCTGCCACATGTCGGTGTAGCCGGATTCCTCCAGCACGGTTTGCGCGACCTCCGACTGCGTCATGGTCTCGGAGAGCTTCGACCAGCGGCCGAAGGAGATCAGAAGGTCGCGCAAAGTGGCCCGAGGCTTCGGCTTCAGCTCGTCGGTCTCGACGATGAAGCGCGCGGCCTCCATGAGCGGCACGCGGGCGGCGCGGGCATGGTTGTGCAGCACCTGGATGGTGGCATCGCCCAGGCCACGCTTGGGCACATTCACGATCCGCTCGAAGGCGAGATCGTCCGCCGGCTGGTTGACGACTCGAAGATAAGCAAGCGCATCGCGGATTTCCGCGCGCTCGTAGAAGCGCGGACCGCCGATGACGCGATAGGGGACGCCGAGCGTCACCAGCCGGTCTTCGATCTCGCGCATCTGGGCGGAGATGCGCACCAGGATCGCGATCTCGGAGAGCGGGTGCTTCTTGGCGTGGAAGGCCTCGATCTCCTCGCCGATAAGGCGGGCTTCGTCCTCGGAATCCCAGGCGCCGGTGATCGTCACCTTTTCACCGGCCTCGTCCTCCGTGCGCAGGGTCTTGCCGAGACGGCCCTGGTTCTTGGCGATGAGACCGGAGGCGGCGGAGAGAATGTGGCCGGTGGAGCGATAATTGCGCTCCAGGCGGATCACGGTCGCGCCCGGGAAGTCGTGTTCGAAGCGCAGGATGTTGTCGACCTCCGCACCGCGCCAGCCATAGATCGACTGATCGTCGTCGCCGACGCAACACAGGTTCTTGCGTGCCTGGGCGAGCAGCCTCAGCCAGAGATACTGGGCGACGTTGGTGTCCTGGTATTCGTCCACCAACATGTAGCGGAACCGGTTTTGGTATTGCTCCAGAATGTCCGGGTGCTCGCGCCATAGACGCAGGCATTCGAGCAGGAGATCCCCGAAATCGACGGCGTTGAGGACCTTCAGCCGCTCCTGATAGGCGCGGTAGAGCCGCCCGCCCTTGCCGTTGGCGAAGGCGCCGGCTTCACCGGCAGGAACCTGATCGGGCCCGAGGCCTCGGTTCTTCCAGCCGTCAATATGGGCGGCGAGCTGGCGCGCGGGCCACCGCTTCTCGTCGATCCCCTCGGCTTCGATCACCTGCTTCATCAGGCGCAGCTGATCGTCCGTTCCGAGGATCGTGAAGTCGGAGCGCAGGCCAACAAGCTCCGCATGGCGGCGCAGGATCTTGGTGCCGATGGAGTGGAAGGTGCCAAGCCATTGCATCCCCTCGGCTACCGGACCGATCACGGAAGTGATGCGCTCCCGCATCTCACGCGCGGCCTTGTTGGTGAAGGTCACGGCAAGGATTTGGGACGGATAGGCCTTGCCGGTGGCGATCAGGTGCGCGATCCGGGTGGTCAGCACGCGGGTCTTGCCGGTGCCGGCGCCCGCCAGCACCAGAACGGGCCCTTCCGTGGCTTCGACGGCGGCACGCTGCTCCGGGTTCAGGCCGTTCAGGTAAGGCGATTGGGGCGCGACAGCTGCACGGGCGCGGGCGCTCAAGGAGCCGGACGCCGGCTCATGGGCGAGACTGTCCTGCGGGTCGGGGCGGTTATCGGAGTGATTCATCAGCGGGACCATGGATCAAAAGGCGAACGGCGTCGAGCCTGAAGTCCTGTCGATCCTGCCGCAGGGGCCAACTTCCAGGCTTCGACCTCATTGTCGAAAAAGGCGCTGATCGCCATATGGGTGTCATAGGCCTGAAGAGGAATGTTCCATGCGTTTTATGGTGGCCCTTGCCGTCGTCTCAAGCCTTTCCCTGCCAATGGCTGTCGCGGCCGAGGCGCAGACCCGCCTGCCGCGCACGAGCCCTGCGGAGCAGAGCACGGACCAGATCAACCGGCGCATCCAGCAGGATCAGCGCATCCTGGGTGTCGAGCAGGATGTTCAGAGCAAAAGCAACCAGATCCGGCAGAACGTGGACCGGGATCGGCTTTTCGCTCCCCGGTATATCCCTCCGATGCCGCGCTCCGGCTGCGGGCCCGGGAGAATCTGCTAATGGCGCGTGCCCGATGCCGATAAGGCGTCCTGAAACTCGGGCTTGTGGGGGATGCCGATGATGCGGCCCAGCGCTTGAGGCCGCGACAGCCGGGCATGTGTGGTCTTCATGACGGCGAGATTGGCCGCAATATCGTCCGGGAAGGGACAGACCTTCCGTGTTTCCATGTCCACATGGAGCGAAAGGCCTTCCATCGAGGCGGCAACCCAGCCCTCATTGGCGTGACGGATTTCCAGGTAGTAGTGGATCCGCTTCTCGTCGAAATCGACGAGCTGGAGCGTGACGCGCACTCGGTCATGCAGCTTCAGTTCTCGCTTGTAGACGGTGTGAACCTCGGCCGCGAAGAAGGATGCCTGGTGCTTCTCCAGGTATTCGTGCCCTAGTCCAACGAGGCTGAAGCCTTCCTCCACGGCACGGTCGAAGAGCACATGGTAATAGGCCATGTTCATGTGGCCGTTATAGTCGATCCATGCGGGTTCAACCCGCATCGTGGACGATACGAAGGGTGCAAAGAAAAAGACGGGTGTCCGCTTCTCCATGGTCAGGCTCGTCCCTCGATGCCGCTCAGATGACTGTCCTTTCCTCGAAAAGGAATAAACGTTAGCACGTTCGTATGGCTTGTGCAGCAGGGGTGCGGCATCTTTCTCATCCGGAGTGTTGCCTTTGCAACGGTTCTGGTAGCTATGGGTGGAACGAGCATCACAACCGGATCTGAAGCCTCCATGAATGCCCCCCAAGCGAATGCCCGCCTGAAGACGACGGATGCCTCCATTACCGCCCTGTCGAGCGAACTCTCGCGGCGTTTCGGCGACCGGGTCGCGACCTCGGCTGCCGTGCGCGAGCAGCATGGCCATACCTTGACCTGGGTGAAGAACCAGCCGCCGGATATCGTGGTCTATCCGCGCACGACGGAAGAAGTTTCGGAGATCGTCAAACTCTGCGCGGCCCACGGGGTTCCGGTCATTCCCTACGGCACCGGCACATCGCTGGAAGGGCATATCAATGCGCCCTATGGCGGAGTTTCCGTCGATCTCAGCCTGATGAAACGCATCATCGCCGTTCACGACGAGGATCTGGACTGCGTGGTCGAGGCGGGAGTGACCCGCAAGGAGCTGAACGAGTACCTGCGCGACAAGGGGCTGTTCTTCCCGATCGATCCGGGCGCAGATGCCTCCATCGGCGGCATGGTCGCGACGCGGGCATCCGGCACCAATGCGGTCCGCTACGGGACCATGAAGGATGTGGTCCTGGCGCTCACCGTCGTGCTGCCCAACGGCGAGATCGTGAAGACGGCGAGCCGGGCCAAGAAGAGCTCGGCGGGCTACGACCTAACACGCCTCCTCATCGGCTCGGAGGGAACGCTGGGCGTCGTCACCGAAATCACCCTGAAACTTCACGGGATCCCGGAGGCGATTTCGGCCGGCATCTGCCCGTTCCCTTCCGTGAAGGCCGCCTGCGACGCGGTGATCATGACGATCCAGACCGGCATCCCGGTGGCACGCATCGAACTGCTCGACGAGGTCCAGGTGAGGGCGGTCAACCTTCACTCCAAGCTGACCCTGCCGGAGAGCCCGCTGCTGTTGCTGGAGTTCCACGGTTCCGAGGCCGGCGTGCACGAGCAGGCGGAGCGCTTCGGCGAGATCGCGGCCGAGTTCGACGGCGGACCGTTCGATTGGGCGACGAAGCCCGAGGAGCGCTCACGCCTCTGGCAGGCCCGGCACGACGCCTATTGGGCGGCCAAGGGTCTGCGGCCCGGCGCCCAGTCGGTGGCGACCGATGTCTGCGTGCCGATCTCTCGTTTGGCCGAATGCGTGGATGCCACCAAGCAGGACATCCTGGAGAGCGGTCTCGTGGCGCCCATCGTCGGCCATGTGGGCGACGGCAATTTCCATGTCCAGCCGCTCGTGAATACGGATGACCCTGCGGAAATCGAGGCCTGCGAGGCCTTTGTCGACCGGCTGGTGCGCCGGGCGGTCGCCATGGAGGGGACCTGCACGGGCGAGCACGGCGTAGGCCAGAAGAAGATGAAATACCTGGAAGTGGAGCATGGACAGGCCGCGCTCGACCTCATGCGCGTCTTGAAACAGGCCATCGATCCCCTCAACATCATGAATCCGGGCAAGATCGTTGCGCTTTGACGGTGGAACACATGGATCGGCGCTCCCGGTTCCCGGCGTCATGAGATAAGGACAGTGTTACTGTAACGGAGAGAAGGCGGCCTCTTGCGCGACATCCTGACGATCATCGCCTCCATCGTGATCCTGATTCTGGCGATTGCCGTTGCGGCCCCTCCCTTCGTCAACTGGGAGGCGTACCGCGACACGATCGACGGGATGATCTCGCGCGCCTCCGGCACGGAGGCGCGGACCGAGGGCGATATCCGCATCCGCCTTCTGCCCGCACCGAAGGTCACCCTCGGGCGCCTGAGGCTCGGCGGCAAGACGCCGGATTCACCGGTTCTGACGGCCGATGGGGTCCGCGCCGAGGTGGCCCTGACGCCGCTGTTGAAGGGCGATGTGCGCTTTACGGAGACGCGGGTCGGGCGGGCCGACATCCGCATTCCGGTTGCCGGCGACGGCGAATGGCGCCTGCCGCCGGAGTTGGTGTCGGGCAGCGGCCGGGCGCGCGAATGGGCCATCGAAAATCTCAGCGTGGCCCAGCTTCTCGTGACGACCCAGAGCGCGAGCACGGGACGCACGAACCAGGCCTTCGCCGAGAACGTCACCATCGAGGGCCAGAAGCTGATCGGCCCCTGGCGGGTCGAGGGGACGACCTCCGGCGTGCCTTTCCGGCTCGTGACGGGAGAACTCGCCGAGGACAAGAGCGTCCAGGTCAAGCTTTCGGGCGGGGGCGACATCTATCCGCGTTTCGATCTCGACGCCCGGCTCGGGCTTGCCGAGGGAACCGGGGAGGCTACGACGCCGCAGGTCTCGGGCAAGGCGAAGGTCCTGTTCGGCCCACCGGCGCAAATCGCGGCTGCGGGCATCCCGATCCCCATCGTGGTCGAGACCGCGTTCAAGACGGTGCCGGGCGCCGTCGAGCTCGGCCAGGTCAGCCTGGAGGCCGGAGAGGGCGGGGCAAGTCTGCGCATGACTGGTGAGGGCCGCGTCGGGCTCAACGAGCCGCGCATTTCCCTCAGGCTCGAAGGCCGCCGGCTTGATGCGGACAGCTTCATACTGTCCGGAAACGGACAGGATTTTAAGAGCCGGATCGACCAATGGTCGCTCCCCTTGGTTCGGGTGCCGATCGACCTCAACCTGAAGATCGACAGCATCGGCCTCGGCCAGGAGGACCTGTCGAATGCCGCCCTGCGCCTGTCGCTCGACAGGGGCAGGGCGATCCTCGACCGGATCGAGTTCAATGCGCCGGGCGAGACTCGGGTCGCTCTCGAGGGGGAGCTCGGCCTGACCAGCCAGGGCGGCATCAACGGCAAGGTGGCGCTGGCCTCCAAAGCATCGGACCGCCTGGCGCGCTATCTCGACCGCATCGGCATCAAATCGCCCCTGTTGAGAGCGCTCGACGGTCGTCCGGTCGAGGCATCGTCGGAAATCGCCTTCTCGAACCCGGTGCTCTCCTTCAACCGCCTGCGGCTGAAGACGGGCGAGTCGATCCTGACCGGGAATGCCCGCTACACCGCGCCCGAGGCTGACGAGCGCGGCAAGCTCGAAGCCCAGGTTGCGATCCAGAGCCTGAATCTCGACGACCTGCCGCAGGTGTCCAGCGTCTTCCAGGCCACCGAGAATCTCGATGTCGGCTTCATCCTCGATGCGCGCGGCGTCAGCGCCGGGAAGAGCCCTCCCACGGGGCGGATCTCGGCCCGGATCCTGTCCGACGGACCGGCGCTTCTCGTCGAGACACTGGATATCGTCGATCTCGCGGGTGCCAACGCCCGGGTAAGGGGACGCATCGCACCGGACGGCTCGGGACAGATCACCGGCAAGGTCACCGCTCAGCGCGCCAGCCCCCTGGTCGACCTGATGGGAAGCGTGTGGATCGGCGGGATCTCCAAGCTCGTGCCCACCTTCGTGCGCGAGGGCGCGCTCGACCTCGACGTCACGTCGGAGCGGGTTGTGCCGCCTGCAGGTTCCACCGAACTGCGCCTTCGCACGACCGCCAAGGGACGCGTGGCCGGCGGCCCGTTCGAAGGGCAGGTCGAGTCGGTCGACGGGCGGACCCAGAGCCTCACGATCACGCTGTCTGCCGACAACACGGGACGCTGGGTCAACCGGGCGAACATGGCGGGGCTCAACCGGCCTTCCCGCGTCGATCTGCGCGGGGTCCGCGTCGGGTCCGGGTTGTTCAACGTCACGCTCGCCGGCGATATCGCCGGCGCCAAGGTGGCGACGACGCGTCCCTTTGCCCTGAGCGAAGCGGACGACGTGGTGGACAGCGGCGAGGTCGAGGTTTCGACACCGGACATCACCCCCTTCCTGCTCCTCTTGGGAGACGGCGCGGGCGTCGCCCCGCCAGTCCCCGTGACCGGACGCGTGTCCCTCGGCCGGGAGCGCGGCGCGACCCTCCTCGATGTCAACGGCAGGGTGTCGAACGACAACGTGCAGGCTCGCCTCGTGATGGCGTCCCGATCGGACATCAGCGGCGACGTGTCCCTCGGGCGGCTGTCGCTGCCATGGCTCGTGGCGGCCCTGTCGCTGAACGTGCCGGGCGATGCCACCGCCACCGCCATCTGGTCCACGGCCCGCTTCGGTCAAAGCGGGCGCCTCGTGACCGGCGGGCAGGTCAACTTCCGGGTCGGAACGCTCGAACTCGGGCGCGGTCTCCAGGCCAGTCGCGCGTCCTTCGTGCTCGGCGCGCAACCGGACGGCATCTCCATCCGGAACCTCGATGCCGTCATCGGCTCCGGACGGATCACGGGCTCGACCACCATCACCCGGCAGGAGGGAATGGCGACCATCGTCGGCGACGGAGCCCTGGAGAAGGTGCCCCTCTGGGCGCTCACCGGAGCCTCGCCGTTCGAGGCGGTCCTGTCCGGTCCGCTACGGTTCGGGGCTGCGGGCACGAGCCTGTCCGAACTCGTGGCCAATCTCGGCGGCGCGGGCGAGTGGCAGGTCACGAACCTTCGCCTGCCCGCGGCCGATCCATCCGTGTTCGACCGGGCGTTCAAGCGGGCTCTGGCAGAGAATGATCCCTTGGCCGAGGGCAAGGTGGAGACGATCTTCGGGATCGAGCTCGGACGGGGGCCGTTCAACGCCGCGCCCGTCAGGACCTCGGCAGCGCTTGTCGGCGGCCTGCTGCGCCTCTCCCCCTTCGTGGCCGAGAGTGGGGCGGCCAACTGGCAGGGGGCCGTCACCTACGACCTGAAGAACCTTCAGCTCGACGCCCGTGGCGCCCTCACGGCCAAGTCATCGCCGCCCGAATGGGTGGGCGCGCCACCCTCGGTCGGACTCAATTGGCAGGGTTCCCTTTCGGCTCCCGTTCGCCAGATCGATGCCGGTCCCTTCCGCAACGGGCTTGCCGCCATCGTACTTAAGCGCGAGCTGGAAAAGATCGAAGCCTTCGAGCGGGCTGCCGCCGAGCGCCAGCGCCAGATCGATGCGCAGCGGGAGGCCGAGCGTCAGAGAGCCAAGGCTGCCGAGGAAGAGGCGCTTCGCCAGGCGCGAGCCAGAGCCGAGGCCGAACGCGCGCGCCGGGATGCGGAGCGGCTGCAATCCGAGCAGCAGAACCAGCCGGAGGAGCCTGAGGCGGCTCCATCGCGGACCTCCGCGCCGCCTCTGAACCCGCCGGTCCAGATCGGCCCGCCGCCATCGGTCTATGAGGCTCCGCCGACACGGTAGGGCAAGCAGCGCGATGTCATACCCGCTTACGTCATCACCGGTCTTGTGCCGGTGATCTCGAGTGGAGAGGCGCAATGCTACAGAAAAGCGGGATGGCCGGCACAAGGCCGGCCATGACACTGGAGGCGGGTGAAAGGTGTTTAAACCGACGCGGCGCGATCCGGTGACGCCGTCTCCAGCCGCTGGCGCAGATCGTTCAGAATAAAGACCCGGATCGCGGAGGAGAGGTTCTGTTCGCCCCGTGCTGCATCGATGCGCCCGATCAGCGCCTGGACGGACATCCTGTCCCGCTCGGCGATTTCCCGCAGCGATGCCCAGAAGGGCTCCTCAAGGGAAATGCTCGTCCGATGGCCGGCGATGGAGACGGAGCGCTTGACGACGGCGAAGCCCATTCACGGCTTCTCGCTGTCGTCACGTTTGTGCTGGTCGAGGCGGCTTTGCGCCAGATCCTGCTGGGCTTTCGTCAGGTTCTTCTCGGCCTTGGTGCGGCCGAACGCGATGCGGTTCTCGTCGGCGCGGGCTTCTTTCTCGGCCCGCGCCTTCTGCTTGCGCGCCTGGCGCAGATTGATGATCTCAGCCATGGCGCGAACTTACATCACTCGCCCGGCTGAAGCATCGTCTCGGGGCGCACGACGGCATGGAAATGGTCTTCCGCGACGCCGGCCTTGAGGGCCTCTTCCTTCAGGGTCGTGCCGTTCTTGTGCGCCGACTTGGCGATGGCCGCCGCCTTGTCGTAGCCGATGGACGGAGCAAGCGCCGTCACGAGCATCAGCGAGCGCTGCACCAGCTCGTTGAGGCGTTCGCGGTTCGGCTCGATGCCGACGACGCAGTTGTCCGTGAAGCTGATCGCGCCGTCGGCCAGCAGACGGATCGACTGCAGCACCGCGTTGACGATCACCGGCTTGAACACGTTGAGCTCGAAATGGCCCTGGCTGCCGGCGAAGGTCACGGTCGTCTGGTTGCCGGCCACCTGGCAGCACAGCATCGTCATGGCTTCGGCCTGGGTCGGGTTGACCTTGCCGGGCATGATCGACGAACCGGGCTCGTTCTCAGGCAGCGAAATCTCGCCGATGCCCGAGCGCGGGCCCGAGCCCATCAGGCGGATGTCGTTGGCGATCTTGAACAGGCCGGCCGCAAGGCTCGCCAGCGCGCCGTGCGTGTAGACGAGAGCGTCGTTGGACGCGAGGGCCTCGAACTTGTTGTGCGCCGAGGTGAAGGGCAGGGCCGTCAGTTCCACCACCTTCGAGGCGAAGCGATCCGCGAATTCCGGATGGGCGTTGAGGCCCGTGCCGACGGCGGTGCCGCCCTGCGCGAGGGCATAGATGCCGGGAAGCGTCTGCTCGATGCGGGCGATGCCGAGCTGCACCTGGGCAGCATAGCCGGAGAATTCCTGGCCGAGGGTAACCGGGGTCGCATCCTGCAGGTGCGTGCGGCCGATCTTAACGATGTCCTTGAAGGCCTCGGCCTTATCATTCAGCGCCTTGTGCAGGTGCTTGAGAGCGGGGACCAGCCGGTCGTGGATCTCGCGGGCGACCGCGATGTGCATGGCGGTGGGGAACGAGTCGTTCGACGACTGGCCCATGTTCACGTGGTCGTTCGGGTGAACCGGCTTCTTGCTGCCGCGCTCGCCCCCGAGGCGCTCGATGGCGAGGTTCGAGAGAACCTCGTTCATGTTCATATTGGACTGGGTGCCCGAGCCCGTCTGATAGACCACGAGCGGGAATTCGTCGTCATACTTGCCCTGCACCACGTCGGCGGCGGCGCTCGCGATCGCGTCGGCGAGGCGCGGCTCCAGCTTGCCCAGATCCTTGTTCACCAGAGCGGCGGCCTGCTTCACGATGGCCAGTGCGTGAACGAGCGGAATCGGCATCCGATCCGTCCCGATGCGGAAGTTCTGGAGGGAACGCTGCGTCTGGGCGCCCCAGAGCTTGTCGGCGGGAACGTCGATGGGGCCGAAGGTATCTGTTTCGATGCGGGTTGAGGGCGACATCCTGACCTCTTTCGATGGAGTTGCGTGTTCTTATCTCAAATGGTGGCGCTCGCAACTGCGAACGCGCATGGAGGCCTTGTAAAATCGCATGAGCGACACCCTGGAAGCCCCCTCGTTCCACCCGCCTCACCCGAAGCCCCGCACCGAGCCGCTCGGCACTTTGGCGTTCCTGCGGGCCGTGCGCGAGAACCCCCTGAACACCTGGATGGAGGCCCATTTCGAGGAGCCGATCATCACGGGGGACGGAGCGCTCGGCCGCATGACCGTGGTGAGCGATCCCGCCGCCATCCGGCATATCCTCGTAGACAACGCCGCCAACTACCGGAAGGACGATCTCCAGATCCGGATCCTGGCCCCGGGCCTGGGGCGGGGACTCGTCACGGCCGAGGGGGACGAATGGCGGCTCCAGCGCCGCACCATCGCGCCACTCTTCACGCCGCGCCATGTGGGCAGCTTCTTCCCGGCCATGGTCGAGGCGGCCGAGCGCCTCGTGAGGCGCTGGCAGCGCCGTCCGGCGGGCCGGGTGGTCGACGCTTCGCTGGAGATGACCCGCGTCACGCTCGACGTGCTGGAGCGGACGATCTTCACGCAAGGCGTGCCGAAGGATCCCGATGCGCTGGGACGTGCCATCACCCGCTATTTCAACAGCATAGGGCGCGTCGACCCGCTCGATATCTTCGGGTTTCCCGATTGGGTGCCCAGGATCGGCCGTCTGCGCGCGAGGCCGGCGATCCGGTTCTTCGAGGAGACGGTCAACGAACTGATCGCTGCCCGGAAAGAACTGCTCGATCGCGGCCAACCGGCTCCCCGCGACCTGCTGACCTTGCTTCTGGAGGCGGCAGACCCTGAGACCGGCAAGGGCCTGAGCGAGATCGATGTGCGAACCAACATCGTCACGTTCATCGGAGCGGGACACGAGACAACGGCCAATGCGCTCTCCTGGTCACTTTATCTCCTGTCCCAGGAAGAGCGGGCCCGCGCCCATGTGGAGCGGGAGGTGGACGAGGTTTTAGGGGAGGGGACGCTCGAGCCGCATCATCTGGAAAAGCTCGTCTACACCCGCGCCGTCATCGACGAGGCGATCCGGCTCTATCCGCCGGCGCCCTACATGAGCCGGGCGGCCATCGGCGATGACCAGATCGGAGAGCTGGAGATCCCGGCGGGCTCGATGGTGGCGATCGTGCCTTATCTGCTCCATCGCCACCGCAGGCTGTGGAACGAGCCGGATGCCTTCCGGCCGGAACGGTTCCTGCCCGAGAACCGCGGCCGGATCGACCGTTTCGCCTATCTGCCGTTCGGGGCCGGGCCGCGGGTCTGCATCGGGGCGAGCTTCTCCCTGCAGGAGGCCGTAATCGTCCTGGCGACCATCGCTCGCTCCGTGCGTCTCGATCTGGTGGAAGGGCACGCGGTCACGCCCGTGCAGCGGATCACCCTGCGGCCACAGGGTGGCCTGCCCATGCGCCTGACGCGACGCGCTCCGAAGGAGGCATTTGCGACGGCTTGAAAGAGGCAGGGGGCAGCAGGACTCAGTTCTTCTTGCGGAAGGCGTCGAGGCTGACGACTTCGGCGCTGCCTGCACCGCCCTCGGCCGCATCGGCCTTGTCGTCCTCCGCCGACACCTCGGTCTCGGCCTTGGCCGCCGGAGCCGTCTCGGGGGCGGGGTTCCTGTCCGGGGCAGGCTGGGGCTTGCGGGGCTGCTTAAGCTCCATCGGTTCCGAGGCATTGCCGCGGATCGGCTGAGGCGCGGGAGGAGCCTCCTCGTCCTCATCCTCCTCAGCATCGTCCTGGCTATCGAACTTGAGGCCGAACTGGACGGAGGGATCGAAGAAGCCGGTCAGCGCATCAAAGGGGATGAGCAGCCGCTCCGGAATGCCGGAAAAGGACAGCCCGACCTCGAAGGTGTGCTCGGTGACGTTGAGGTCCCAGAACTGGTGCTGGAGGACAATGGTCATCTCCTGAGGGTACTTTTCGCGCAGGCGGTTCGAGAGGCGAACGCCGGGAAAATCCGTCTGGAAGGAGATGTAGAAATGGTGCTCGCCTGGCAGCCCGTCCTTGGAATCGATCAGCACCTTGCGCACGACGCCCTTGAGCGCGTCCTGCACCAGAAGATCGTAACGGATCAGGTCTTTACCACCGGCCATAAGCGAGCCCTTGCAGAAACAAAAGTGGAGGCTTCTGTTGCCAGGTGCCTCCGGACCCCGCCTTACGGTGCTACCCGCAAGGGCTTTGATTCGGCTTTAGGGACCGCTTACGCAGCCACTGCAACCGGAGCATAGTTGTCGTTGGCAACTATAGATTCGGCCCGATAACGGCGGAACCATGCCGAGCGAAAGTCCACCCTTTACGCCCTCGTCGATCCTATTTCGCCCCCGCCGAAACCCAAGCGTAGCCTGGGTTTTGGTGGAGGCGCCGGGTACCGCCCCCGGGTCCGATGGGTTTATTCCGATAGCCGTTTATCGCCATAGTCGGTCTTGCGACCGACATGGCCAATATAGGTGGCACAGGCGGATTTTGGAAGGGTGGCGATCGTCGGGATTACCATGAAAAGTGAGGCGCATGCCGGCTCCGACAGCATGTTCCTTTATCACTCGCGGGGAGGTTAACCGATCCACAGAAGTGGAGAAGTGCCGACTCGGCGGAACGGAAGGGCTGTCGTATTATCGTTAAAGCAGAGATGAGACAGGGTGATTTGCTTGCCGGCGGCACCCTGTCTCTCCGGCTCTGCACTAAGGAAGGTCATAGGGGTCCATCCCTACGACCTAGCCGACGCCGTCAGCTTCCAAAACTGACGGCTTTACCATGATAAGGATGTGAGGCTCCAAACCTCACAAGGTCGAAGGTCCAAACTTCGACCTTCCTCATCATTGCGCATTCTGCGCTGCCAAAGGCGTTCAGACAATGCGATTGGAAAAGGTTAGTTCATAATCCACTGTCATATCGCCCTCGGGGCGGAATCTGACTCGGACGAGCACTCTCCCTGTCCTATGATGAAGGCAGGAGCACCGCATGCAAGCTTATCTCGATCTGATCCGCCGCATCATGGATGAGGGAGTCCGCAAGGACGACCGGACGGGAACTGGGACGATTTCCGTCTTCGGTCACCAGATGCGCTTCGATCTCAGCCAGGGCTTTCCGCTTGTTACCACGAAGAAGCTGCACCTGCGCTCGATCGTCCACGAGCTTCTGTGGTTCCTGAAGGGCGACACCAATATCCGCTATCTCAAGGAGAACGGCGTTTCGATCTGGGACGAGTGGGCCGACGAGAACGGCGATCTCGGTCCCGTCTACGGCAAGCAGTGGCGTTCCTGGGCGAAGCCCGACGGCGGCACGGTCGACCAGATCCGCTGGGTGCTCGACGAGATCCGCCGCAACCCCGACAGCCGCCGCCTGATCGTGTCCGCCTGGAACCCGGCAGATCTCGACAAGATGGCGCTTGCGCCCTGCCACTGCCTGTTCCAGTTCTACGTGGCGGAAGGGCGGCTTTCCTGCCAGCTCTATCAGCGCTCGGCTGACGTGTTCCTCGGTGTGCCGTTCAACATCGCGTCCTATGCGCTGCTCACGCACATGATGGCGCAGGCGACGGGGCTGCAGCCGGGCGATTTCGTCCATTCCTTCGGAGATGCGCACCTCTATCTCAACCATCTGGAGCAGGCGCGCCTTCAGCTGTCGCGCGAGCCGCGTCCGCTGCCGAAGCTACGGCTCAATCCGGCGGTGCGCTCGCTCTTCGATTTTACCTACGACGACATCGCCATTGAGGACTACGATCCGCATCCGGCCATCAAGGCACCCGTCGCAGTCTGACCTGACATGAGCAGGCGCGAAGCCATCGAAAGTGCCGTCCGGATTCTTGCCCCGCGCATTCCGCGACATGAATTCGAGGCGGTGACCGATCATGCCCTGGGCAGCCGCGGCCTGCATGCCGCCGCGCCAGAGACGGCCGCGTGGCTGTCCCTCACGGCATATATCCGGCACAGGCTGACCGATTACGACGATCTTCTGAATGATGGTTACGACGTGGAGAGCGCTCGCTTCTTCGTCCTCGACGACATGAATGCCGTTCTGGAGGAATGGGGCTCTCCCCGGCGCGTCCAGGCCGAAGACGAGCTCGAATAGGCTCGACAGCAACGCTCACATCCGACACAACAGCCGCATGAGCCTCATCATCCGCAAAGCCGAAATATGCGACGCTTCGGTGATCTTCAGTTTCATTCGCGAACTCGCCGAATACGAGCGTCTGGCCCATGAGGTCGATGCCACCGAGGGCGATATCGCAAAGGCGCTTTTCGGCGAGAACCGGCGGGTCTTCGCGGATATCGCCGAATGGGACGGAGAGCCCGTCGGCTTCGCGCTCTGGTTCTACAATTTCTCGACCTTCCGCGGGCGCCACGGGATCTATCTGGAGGACCTCTTCGTCAGGCCTGCCTTCCGCTCCAAGGGAATCGGCAAGGCCTTGCTGAAGCATCTCGCCCGCCGCTGCCTCGATGAGGGCCTGACCCGTCTCGAATGGTGGGTGCTCGACTGGAACGAACCGGCCCTGCGGGTCTACCGCTCCATCGGCGCCGTTCCGATGGACGAATGGACCGTGCAGCGGATGACCGGTGATGCCCTGAGGCAACTGGCGGAGGAGCCATGACCATACCCCTTATTCTCGTCGTCGCGGTCGCCGAGAACGGCACCATCGGGCGCGACAACCAGCTTCTCTGGCGCATCAAGACCGATCTTGGGCGCTTTCGCAGGCTGACTATGGGCAAGCCGATGATCATGGGCCGCAAGACCTTCCAGTCCATCGGCAAGCCCCTGCCCGGACGGGAGACGATCGTGCTGACCCGCGATGCCGGCTTTGCGGCAGAGGGCGTGCATGTGGTCCACACCTGGGACGAGGCGGTTGCCAAGGGGGAGGAGCTTGCAGCCCGGATGGGGTCCGATTCCGTTGCCGTCGCCGGCGGGGCGGAAATCTATGCCCTGGCCCTGCCGCATGTCCGGAGCATCTTTATGACGAAGGTTCAGGTTGCCCCGGAAGGCGATGCGGTCTTTCCTGATTTCGACCGGTCACAGTTTCGTGAGACGAAGCGGGAGGATCATCCCAAAGGACCCGATGACGAGCATCCGTTTACCTTTATTGACTTCGAAAGGCGCCGTTGACCTTGTCCAAGGTTGACGAAGGCTCGCATAATCCCCAAGTCGCAGGCTTGACAGGCGGAAGAGGCAGCACCCACAACCGTCTTGATCTCTCAACGGCCGTCCAGGCCGATCATGATAATGCGAGGAACGGCGTCTAATGCCTTGGAGTAACCAAAGCGGCGGCGGTGGCCCCTGGGGTCAGCGTGGCGGATCGGGAGGCGGCAAGAGCCCATGGGGCTCCGGTGGCCCACAAGGGAATGGAAATCCCCCCGACCTTGAAGATATCCTGCGCCGCAGCCAGGATCGCCTGAAGGATTTCATTCCCGGTGGCTCCATGGGAGGCAGAGGCCTCATCATCCTGGTCCTGGGCGTGATCGCCGTCTGGCTTCTGACCGGGTTCTACACGGTGCGGCCCAACGAGGTCGGCATCAACATGATCTTCGGCAAGTACACGGGAACTGCGGGCGAGGGTCTGCGCTACAACCTGCCGTATCCGATCGGCCGCGTCATGAAGCCCAACGTCACGGCTCAGCAGCGGGTCGAGGTCGGCTATCGCTCCACGCCGACGGGGCAGGGCCGTGCTCGCGACGTGCTCGAGGAGAGCCTGATGCTGACCGCCGACGAGAATATCGTCGACATCGACTTCGATGCGGTCTGGCAGATCAATCCCGCGCGTCCGCAGGATTACGTCTTCAATCTCCAGAACCCCGAGGGCACCATCAAGTCCGTGGCCGAAAGCGCCATGCGCGAGGTGATCGGCCGTCGCAACATCCAGGCCATCCTGACCACTGAACAGGCCAGCGTCGCCCAGGAAGTGCGCCAGATCATGCAGGAGGCCCTGGATGCCTATGGCGCCGGCGTCCTGATCAACGTGGTCCAGCTTCAGGCGGCCCAGCCCCCCGCCGACGTCCGTCAGGCCTTCTTCGACGTGAACGCCGCCCAGCAGGATGCGGTTCGCGTCCAGAACGAGGCCGGTGCCTTCGCCAGCCGCGTCGTTCCCGAAGCCCGAGGCGAAGCGGCCCGAACGGTGCAGCAGGCCGAAGCCTATCGGGAGCAGTCGGTCGCCGACGCGACCGGTCAGGCGGCGCGTTTCCGCCAGGTCTACGAGGAGTACCGCAAGGCTCCGGCGGTCAGCCGCGAGCGCATCTTCCTCGAGACGATGGAGCGCGTTTACGGCGGCGTCGACAAGATCATCGTCGACCAGAACGGCCAAGGCGTCGTGCCCTTCCTGCCTCTCAACCAGCAAACCCAGCGCCCGCAGCCGCAGGGCAATGCCGCGAACCCGCAGGGAGCTACGCGATGAACGGTTCGACTCTTCGCACGGGCCTCCTGATCCTCGTGGCCCTGGCCGCCATCGTGCTCTACAGCTCGGTCTTCATCGTCCAGCAGACCCAGTATGCCCTGGTGCTGCGCTTCGGTGCCGTTCAATCCGCCATCTCGGAGCCGGGCCTGAAGTTCAAGATGCCGCTGGTCGACGCCGTGACCTATTTCGAGAAGCGCGTGCTCGACCTCGACCTGCCGGTTCAGACCATCCTGTCGGCCGACCGGCAGAACCTGGAGGTCGATGCCTTCACCCGCTATCGGATCGTCGATCCGCTGCGCTTCTATCAGGCGGTCGGCAACATCGCGCTGGCGAACCAGCGTCTGCAGAGCTTCACGAACTCGGTCATGCGTAACACGCTGGCGAGCGCATCCCGCGATGCCATCGTCCGCACCGAGCGCGCGGATCTGATGAACCGCATCCAGGCCGACGTGAACCGGCAGGCGGCAAGCCTGGGCATCGAGATGATCGACGTGCGCCTCACCCGCGTCGATCTCCCCGCGGCCAACAGCCAAGCGGTCTACCAGCGCATGCGCACCGAGCGTGAGCGCGAGGCGGCGGATCTCCGCGCCAACGGCCAGCAGCAGGCGCAGACCATCCGGGCCCGTGCCGAGCGCGAGGCCACGATCATCCGGGCCGAGGCCAATCAGCGGGCCGAGGAACTGCGCGGTCAGGGCGATGCGGACCGGAACCGCATCCTGGCTGAGGCCTTCGGGCAGGATCCGGAGTTCTTCTCCTTCTATCGCTCGATGCAGGCTTACGAAGCCGGTCTCAAGGCTGGCGATACCCGCCTCGTGCTGAGCCCGGATTCCGATTTCTTCCGCTATTTCAACGACCCGAACGGTCGGGGGAATGGCAGAGGCATCACCCCCCAACCAGCCCCCGCGCCGGCACAACCGGCCCCAGCCCAATAAGCCCTGATGTTGGATTTGATTGCAGCCCTCGGCCTCGCTCTCGCGGTCGAGGGCATTTTGTTTGCGGCATTCCCTGATGGCATGCGCCGGGCCATGTACGAGGCGGCCCACAGCCCGAGCGACCAGATGCGGATCGTCGGGATCATCTCCGCGCTGATCGGAGTTGGCGTGATCTGGCTGGTGCGGCACTTCAGCTGAAGTGCCGCCAAGCTTCCGCCGCAATATCCGCTTGAATGGCGCGGCCAGATACCAATCTATATGCGTATTCTCCGAGAGAGGTTTTCGATGAACACAGCCACGAATGCGCTGGAGCCTTCCAAGACGGCGCTGCCCCAGCGTCCCCTGCGCCGCCGGCTGGCCGCGTCATGCTTCGCGGTCTTCACAATTGTCGCAACGGCCGCCATGCCGCTGCCGGTTCTTGCCCGTTCTACGCCCGAATCCTTCGCCGATCTTGCGGCAGAGGTCACGCCGGCCGTGGTCAACATCTCGGCCTCGACCACCGTTGAGACCCGCAATCGAACCCTGCCGCAGTTGCCGCCGGGTACTCCGTTCGAGGACCTCTTCGAGGAGTTCTTCAACCGTCGCGGCCAAGGCGGTGGTGGCGGCGGGGACAGCGCCCCCTCGCGGCCGCGCAGCTCGAATTCCCTCGGCTCCGGTTTCGTCATCGATCCCTCGGGCATCGTGGTGACGAACAACCACGTAATCGGCGATGCCAACGACATCAGCGTCATCTTCCCGGACGGCACGCGCCTGAAGGCGGAGATCGTCGGCAAGGATTCCAAGGTGGATCTCGCCGTCCTGAAGGTGAAATCCGACAAGCCGCTCAAGGCGGTGAAGTTCGGCGATTCCGAGTCCATTCGGCCCGGCGACTGGGTGATGGCGATCGGCAACCCCTTCGGCCTCGGCGGCTCGGTGACGGCCGGTATCGTGTCGGCCCGCGGTCGCAACATCGAGTCCGGTCCCTACGACAACTACATCCAGACCGATGCCTCGATCAATAAAGGCAATTCCGGCGGTCCGCTGTTCAACATGAACGGTGAGGTCATCGGCATCAATACGGCCATTCTCTCGCCCACGGGCGGCTCGGTCGGCATCGGTTTCGCGGTTCCCGCGTCCACGGCCGTCCCGGTCATCGACCAGCTGCGCCAGTTCGGCGAGACCCGTCGCGGATGGCTCGGCGTCCGCATCCAGAATGTGGATGACGCGACCGCGGAGGCTCTGAACCTCGGCACGGCGCGCGGCGCCCTGATCGCCGGCATCGATGACAAGGGGCCTGCCAAGCCGGCCGGCCTCGAAGTCGGCGACGTGATCGTTCGCTTCGACGGCAAAGAAGTCAAGGATTCCCGCGATCTGCCGCGTATCGTGGCTTCGACCCCCGTTGGCAAGGCCGTGGATGTGGCCATCGTCCGCAAGGGCCAGGAGATGACCAAGCAGGTCACCCTGGGGCGGCTCGAGGACACCGAGAAGCAGGCGAGCCTGCAGCAGCCCTCGACCGAACCGCCGACGGCCACCCGTCAGGCGCTTGGCCTCAACATGTCCGGCATGACGGACGAGCTGCGTCGCCGCTTCAGCCTGAAGGATGACCTGAAAGGCGTGGTCATCACCCGGGTCGACCCGAATTCGAACGCGTCCGACAAGCGGATCCAGGCCGGTGAGGTGATCGTCGAGGTCAATCAGGAGCCGGTGACGAGCCCGGCCGACGTGACCAAGAAGATCGATGATCTCAAGGCCCAAGGGCGCAAGTCCGCTCTGCTCCTGGTGGCGAACGCCCAGGGCGAGGTACGCTTCGTCGCCCTATCGATCGAGTAGGCTTCTCCGGAAGAAGCAGCAGAGGGCGGTCCTTCGGGCCGCCCTTTTCGTTTATCGGCCATGTTCTTTATTACGAACAATATGGTTGACATATAGGCCAGACTTGGAGGATTGAAGGGCTGTATCCTCCACGAAGCGAGGCTTCGACAAAGCCTCATGTGCAAGATCAGAGCATCATGACCCAGCACGTCTTCCCCGTTCCGGCGGCCCTAAAGTCGACAGCCCATGTGGATTTGCAGGCCTATCAGGATCTCTACCGTCGCTCTCTCGACGATCCGGAAGGCTTCTGGCGCGAACAGGCGCAGATCCTGGACTGGGTGAAGCCCTTCACGAAGGTGAAGAATACGCATTACTCGCCGGATGACGTCACCATCGAGTGGTTTGCCGACGGAACGCTGAACGCGTCCTTCAATTGCTTGGACCGCCATGCCCGCGACCGCGGCGACGATGCCGCTATCCTGTGGGAGGGCGACACGCCGGGCGACACGCGCCGGGTGACCTGGAAGGACCTTCAGCAGCAAGTCTCCCGCCTCTCCAATGCCCTGAAGGAGCTCGGGGTCAAGAAGGGGGATTTCGTAAGCGTCTACCTGCCCGTCGTGCCGGAAGCCATCGCCGCCATGCTGGCCTGCGCCCGGATCGGCGCGGTGCATTCCGTGGTCTTCAGCGGCTTCTCGGCGGAGGCCTTGGCCGGGCGTATCGAGGATTGCCGCTCGCGGGTGCTGATTACAGCCGACGAAGGCCTTCGGTCGGGCAAGAGCGTGCCGCTCAAGAAGAATGCGGACGCGGCCCTGGAAAACCTGCCCTTCGTCGAGCACGTCCTCGTCGTGCGCCGCACGGGACGGGACGTTCCCATGATTGCGGGCCGAGACCGGTGGTACGACGAGGCCCTGGCCGAGGTGGCGGACGAGTGTGCTCCTGTCGCGGTCGGCGCCGAGGATCCGCTCTTCGTGCTCTATACCTCAGGCTCGACAGGCAAGCCTAAGGGCATGCTCCACACAACCGGCGGCTATCTGGTCCATGCGGCAGCGAGCTTCCGGGCGATGTTCGATTATCATCCGGGCGACATTCACTTCTGCACGGCGGATGTCGGCTGGGTGACGGCGCATACCTACCTGATCTACGGCCCGCTCGCGAACGGCGCCACTATCGTGCTCTTCGAGGGCGTTCCCACCTGGCCGGATTCCTCCCGCTGGTGGCAGATCATCGAGACCTACAAGGTCAACATCTTCTACACCGCGCCGACAGCCATCCGCTCGCTGATGCGCGACGGCGAGGGGCCGGTGCGCAAGCACGACCTGTCATCCCTGCGCGTCATGGGATCCGTGGGCGAGCCGATCAACCCGGAAGCCTGGCTCTGGTACCATGAGCTCGTCGGAGGAGGGCGCTGCCCCATCGTCGACACCTACTGGCAGACGGAAACCGGGGCCGTTCTTCTGTGTCCGCTGCCCGGCGCCACGGATCTTAAGCCGGGCTCGGCTACGAAGCCGTTCTTCGGCGTGCGGCCCGCTCTGCTGGGTAGCGACGGCACAATTATCGAAGGCGAGGGAGCGGGAAACCTGTGCTTCGCCGATTCCTGGCCGGGACAGGCCCGCACGATTCTCGGCGACCGGGACCGCTTCCTGAAAACCTATTTCAGCACCTTTCCCGGCTACTACTTTACCGGCGACGGTGCGCGGCGGGACGTGGACGGTTATTACTGGATCACAGGTCGCCTGGACGATGTGATCAATGTCTCCGGCCACCGGCTCGGCACCGTGGAGGTCGAATCCGCCCTGGCCTCGCACCCGTCTGTGGCGGAAGCCGCCGTGGTGGGCATGCCGCATGAGATCAAGGGACAGGGCATCTTCGCCTTCGTGACGCTGAAAGAGGGCGTCGCCGAGAACGATGATCTCCGCCGTGACCTCATCCAGGTCGTGCGCACGCGCATCGGCCCGATCGCCACGCCCGACCGGATCGAATGGGCGCCGCAACTGCCCAAAAATCGCTCCGGAAAAATCCTGCGCCGCATCCTCACGCGCATCGCGGCCGGCGATTACGAGAACCACGGCGATACATCGACGGTTGCCGATCCGACAGTGGTGGCCGAGATCGTCAGGCGGGTTCAGGCTGCTGTTTAGATGTCCGCGATCTCATCCATCCTGTAACCCTGCATATAAAGTAACGCCGACAGGTCTGAATGGTCGATGCGGGCCTGGGCGGCAGCGGCGACGGCGGGCTTGGCGTGAAAGGCGACGCCGAGCCCGGCTTCCTCCAGCATGGCGAGGTCGTTGGCGCCGTCTCCAACGGCCATGGTCTCATGATGGGCCAGGCCGAAACGGGTGCGCAACTCGACCAGGGTCGTGAGCTTCGCCTCGCGGCCGAGGATCGGCTCCTCGACTTGGCCCGCGAGCTTCCCGCCTTCCACGATGAGGCGATTGGAGCGGTGCTCGTTGAAGCCGATCTTGGCCCCGATAGGGCCGGTGAACAGGGTGAAGCCGCCGGAAACGAGGCAAGTATAGGCCCCGCTGGCGCGCATGGTCTGGACAAGGGCACGGCCGCCGGGCGTCAGGGTGATGCGCTTCTCGATGATCTCGTCGACCACATTGACCGGCAGATTCTTGAGCAACGCCACGCGCTCGCGCAAAGCGGGCTCGAAGGCGACCTCGCCGCGCATGGCCCTCTCGGTGATCTCGGAGACTTCCCGTTTCAGGCCCACGTAATCGGCCAGCTCGTCGATGCATTCCTGGCCAATCATGGTGGAATCCATGTCTGCCAGGAACAGACGCTTGCGGCGGGTGGCAAGAGGCTGCACCACGATATCGATGGGCTGGCCGGCCAAGACTTGGCGCAGGGCGGCCTCGACGGACTTGGGCTGGCCCGTGCCCGGGACGATTAGATCCGCGGCGATTCCCCTTGCCAGAACGGAGCGTTCCGTCTCTTGTCCGAGCGACGTTGCGGCCAAGGCCATGATCTCGTCCGTAAGCACCGGCCGTGACGGGTTGGCGATGAGGGTCGCAACGAGGGAATTCTGGGAAGACGCCATTGGGAGACCTGGCTTTGAAGGGGTTTGGGATCGGCGCGGTTCTCATCGCAGGGCCGACCGCATCAGGCAAGTCCGCATTGGGCATTAAACTGGCTCGGGAACTCGACGGCGTGGTGATCAATGCCGATTCCATGCAGGTCTACCGGGACCTTCGAGTGATCACGGCCCGCCCGACGCCCGAGGAGGAGGCTGAGGCTCCTCATCGGCTGTACGGCCATGTGGATGCGGCCGTGAATTTTTCCGTGGGGCGCTATGTGGCCGACGCGGTCGCGGTCTTGCGGGAGGTCCAGGGCGGGAAGCTGCCGATCTTCGTGGGCGGGACCGGGCTCTACTTCAAGGCCCTGACGGAGGGGCTGTCCGACATGCCTTCCGTTCCGGACGAGGTGCGCGATCAGGTGCGCCGTGACAGCGAAGGGCTGGAAACGCCCGAGCTCCACCGCCTCCTGACGGAGCGCGATCCGGAAACGGCCCGGACCCTGCGTCCCTCCGACCGGCTGCGCGTCCAGCGGGCGCTCGAGGTCTTTGCCGCGACAGGCCAGCCCCTTGTCTCCTTCCATGGCGTCCGCCAGCCGGGACCATTGGCCGACGCGCCGGTCATCAAGCTCTTTCTCGCGCCCGACCGGGACGAACTGCGTCGGCGGATCGACGCGAGGTTCCTCGCCATGATGGACCGCGGAGCTCTCGACGAAGTCAGGGCGCTGGGCGAGCGCAAGCTCGATCCCATGCTCCCGGCCATGCGGGCCCACGGAGTCCCCGGCCTCTTGGCTCATCTCCGGGGCGAGATCTCGCTCGACGAGGCAGTCGCCAAGGGGCAGGGCGATACGCGGCGCTATGCCAAGCGCCAGTTCACATGGTTTCGACACCAACTGCCCGATTGGCAGTGGGTTACGCCGGAAAGAGGGTTTGAGACGGTCATGGAGCGCCTCAATGCCCCGGCGTCCCCGCCCACATCTGATAGAAGGTGATGAAGATCTCGAACACGATCAGCAGGACAATGATCAGTTCGAGACGCAGGGACCGCTCTGTGTCGATGATGTCGGTCAATGCCTGGGCCGTGTCGCCCAGCACCTCCAGCTTCCGGTGGAGCGCCGTGGCGCGTTCCCTCAGCTCGTATTCGTCCTCCAGGCGAGCGTAGAGACGTTCGAGGTCAGGGCGATCCCAAAGAACGTCGGGCTTCTCCTCAACGGCTACGCCGCCCGACATGCGCTGGCGAACCAGGAGGGCTTGGCCGACCTGCTTGAGGATCCGGCGGCGGTCGCGGGGGCGCCGGCCATTTGCGGCGAGATGCTGCACGGACGGCTCAACCAGCTCGAAGGCCGCGGAGGCCTCCCGCTCGTCGCGGGCGAGAGTCGCGCTCTTGGACAGGGCATCCGCGATGACGATCAGGCGCTCGGTGGAGAGCTTTTTGATAAAGATCGGGCCTCCCGGCGGGATCTGGTCGTCCCGGTCCGGCGAGATTTCAATGATCGCGGTCTCCTCCTCGTGCCGGGCGAACTCGCCCCGGATGCGCTGGCGCAGGCCTCGGATGACCTCGTCTTCCTCGAGCGGGGTGAGGCCCACGAGAACGGCGACCCCATAACGGAAGAGCGCCACGAAGCCGTCCTGGCCGGCCCGGAAGGCCAGGGGAGTCGTGGACAGCACGTCGCTGCGTTCCAGCCCCGCCACATCGAGGCGGTCGCCGAGAAGCAGGGCTCGGGCGGTGAGGCGCATGTTCTGCATGGGCGCGCCGGTCGAGGAGATGGTATCGGTCATGGTCATACGACTAAAATAGCAGCTTAAAATAGAAGCTAGGCAGATTTCAGCCAAGTTGATCCTGCTTGACCGAATGAAATGGATCGTTTAGCGTCAGCGCAACTTTTGAACCGAGAGCTGCCCCCATGCGCAAGCTTATTCTCGTAGTACGAGCGCCATCGACGGAGCGGGATTGATCCCCGCAGGTCCGGCGATGGCGCACAGGCCCCCACAGGGGCCTTTTTTATTGCCCGAATTCCAAGACAGTGATGCGAAAGACCCCGAGGAGCACTTGAGATGAGCGAGACGATGACCGGAGCCGAAATGGTGATCCGAGCCCTGCAGGACCAGGGAGTTGAGCATATCTTCGGTTATCCGGGTGGCGCGGTGCTTCCCATCTATGATGCGCTGTTCCACCAGGACAAGGTTCGCCACGTCCTCGTCCGCCACGAGCAGGGGGCGGTGCACGCAGCGGAAGGTTATGCCCGTTCATCAGGTAAGCCGGGCGTTGTGCTGGTGACATCTGGTCCCGGCGCGACCAACGCGATCACGGGGCTTGCCGACGCGATGATGGATTCCATTCCGTTGGTCTGCATCACCGGCCAGGTGCCGACCCATCTCATCGGCTCCGATGCCTTCCAGGAATGCGATACGGTCGGCATCACCCGCCACTGCACGAAGCACAACTACCTGGTCAAATCCATCGAGGATCTGCCGCGTGTCCTGCACGAGGCGTTCTACGTGGCGCAGAACGGCCGGCCGGGGCCGGTCGTGGTCGATCTGCCGAAGGACATCCAGTTCAAGTCCGGCTCCTATGCCCGTCCCTTGAGCAACCAGCACAAGACCTACCGTCCGACCGTCAAGGGCGACATGGACCACATCCGCGCAGCGGTGGAGCTGATGGCCAATGCCAAGCGTCCGGTGTTCTACACGGGCGGCGGCGTCATCAATTCGGGGCCTCACGCCGCGATGCTGCTGCGTGAGCTCGTGCAACTCACAGGCTTTCCCATCACCTCGACCCTGATGGGTCTCGGCGCTTATCCGGCCTCCGACAAGCAGTGGCTCGGCATGCTCGGCATGCACGGAACCTACGAGGCCAATCTCGCGATGCATGAATGCGACGTGATGATCAATCTCGGGGCGCGTTTCGACGACCGCATCACGGGCCGGCTCGATGCCTTCTCGCCTTTCTCCAAGCGCATCCACGTGGACATCGATCCGTCCTCCATCAACAAGACGGTGAAGGTGGACATCCCGATCGTCGGCGATTGCGCCCACGTGCTCGAGGACATGCTGCGCCTGTGGCGCCAGAGCGCTCATCAGCCGGACAAGGAGGCAATCAAGGATTGGTGGAACAAGATCGAGGGCTGGCGTGCCCGCAACTGCCTCGCGTTCCGCAACTCCACCGAGACCATCAAGCCGCAATACGCGATCCAGCGTCTCTATGAGCTGACCAAGGATCGCGAGACCTACGTCACCACCGAGGTGGGGCAGCACCAGATGTGGGCGGCCCAGTACTTCAAGTTCGAGGAGCCGAACCGCTGGATGACTTCCGGCGGCCACGGGACCATGGGCTACGGATTGCCTGCCGCCGTCGGCGCGCAGCTGGCACACCCCGACGCACTCGTGATCGACATTGCCGGCGAGGCCTCGATCCAGATGATGCTGCAGGAAATGTCGACGGCCCTGCAGTATAATCTGCCGATCAAGGTCTTTATCCTCAACAACGAGTACATGGGCATGGTGCGCCAGTGGCAGGAGTTGCTGCATGGCGGGCGTTACTCGCAGAGCTATTCGGAATCGCTGCCCGATTTCGTGAAGCTCGCCGAGGCTTACGGCGGTGTCGGTATCCGCTGCGACAAGCCCGGCGATCTCGATGCGAAGATCCTCGAAATGGTCAACGTGAACCGCCCGGTTATTTTCGACTGCATCGTCGACAAGACCGAGAACTGCTTCCCGATGATCCCTTCGGGCAAGGCGCATAACGAGATGCTGCTCAACGACTATCTCGGTGAGACCGGAGCCGATATCGGGTCCGTGATCGACGAGAAGGGCAAGATGCTTGTTTGATGCGGAAAGCCTGAACCATGCCAACACTCGTCATCGCCAATAAGTGCTACTCGTCCTGGTCGTTGCGTCCCTGGCTGCTGATGAAGCAGCTTGGGGTCGCCTTTGACGAGATCACCATTCCGCTCGACCTGCCGGATACGAAAGCGAAGGTGCTCAGGCACTCGCCGGCGGGCAAGGTGCCAATCCTTATCGATGGAGATGTGACCGTGTGGGAAACCATCGCCATCATGGAGTATGTGGGCGAAGCCTATGGGGCGCCGGTGTGGCCGACGGATCCGAAAGCTCGTGCCATGGCGCGCTCGGTCGCAGCGGAGATGCATGCCGGATTTTCGGGCTTGCGCTCCACATGCCCGATGAACCTCGGCAAGAAATTCGCGCAGAAGGACCGGGGCGAAGGCGTTGCCCGCGACGTTGCCCGCTTCAGCGAGATCGTTCATCAGGCGCGCGAGCGTTTCGGCGCTGGCGGTCCTTTCCTCTTCGGCTCGTTCACCGCAGCCGATGCCATGTATGCGCCGCTCGTGACGCGCCTCGATACCTATTCCATCGCGCTGGATGCCACGACGCGCGCCTATGTGGATGCGATCCTGTCGCTGCCCACCTTCCAGGAGTGGCGCTCGGCCGCCATGAAGGAGGAGTGGATCGTCGATGCCGACGAGATCGACGAAGAGGCGATCGAGAATTACCGCAAGGCGGCTTGAAGCCCAATCAGAATTCGGGAAACCAGACCATGCTTCAGATGAAAACCCATTATCCCGATGCGACCCGCGTCGAGCCGTCGAACCGGCATACGCTCGCCGTCGTCGTCGACAACGAGCCGGGTGTTCTTGCACGCATCGCGGGCCTGTTCTCGGGCCGCGGCTACAACATCGAGAGCCTGACCGTCACCGAGACGGAGCACGAGGCCCATATCTCGCGCATCACGATCGTGACCACCGGCACGGACAGCATCATCCAGCAGATCAAGAGCCAGCTGGAGCGCCTCGTCCCCGTGCATCGCGTCGTGGACCTCACGCTGACCGGCGAAGCCGTCGAGCGAGAGCTCTGCCTGGTGAAGGTCGTCGGCAAGGGCGACCACCGGGTGGAAGCGATGCGGCTTGCATCCGCCTTCGGGGCTCGAACGATGGACGCGACGCTGACCTCCTTCGTCTATGAGCTGACAGGCACGACTGACGAGGTCGAGCGCTTCATCAAGCTGATGACGGCTGTCGGACTGGTCGAAGTGTCCCGCACCGGGGTCGCCGCCATGGCGCGTGGTGCGGAAGGGATCTTGTAAGTATCAGCCCCGGAAGTCGTTCTCCTTCAGGAACGCTTCCTCCTCCGGCGTCGACTCCCGGCCGAGGAGGGCGTTGCGGTGGGGAAAACGACCAAAGCGGGCGATGATGTTGTGGTGGTGGCGCGCCCACTTGCTGGAATCCTCGCCGAGGGCTTCGTTGAGAAGCACAGAGCGCTCCTGATGCCGCAAGGACTCTGAGTGCATGAAAGGCAGGTAGAAGAACCGGCGGAATTCGGGTTCCACCTTGGTGTCGAAACCGCGCTCGATGGCGCGGTCCGCGGCCATCAGGGCGACAGGGTCGGTTTTGTAGGTTTCGCGTCGGCCCCGGAACATGTTCCGGGGAAACTGGTCGAGGAGGAGAATGACGGCGAGCGCGCCCTCCGGGGTGAGCTCCCACTCGTTGAGATCGCCGCGAGCGGCGGCTTCATAGGTGGGTAGGAAACGGTCGCGGCAGACCTGGTCGAAGGCGTCGTCCTTCGAAAACCACTTCTCCGGTCCGGCTTCGCGCCAGAAACCGAGGACTTCGTCGGGAGTGGCAAGGCGCTGCATGCGGTGTCGTCCTTCTCGGCGCAAAAGATTAAAGCCAATCTAGAGCATGGGAGAGGGGTTTGAACTCTCCGGGCTCGGATCGTTTGTTGACAAAATCCGGGGACTTGCGCTGGGTGCAGGCGGGATCCGCAGTTTTGCTACAAACAAGAACTTGTCAGCGCAGTTTTATTCGCTAAAAGCGGCGCCTGATAAAACAAATGTTGCGCAGGTCCTTTCGGGCGGTGCAACGAGACGAGGACGGGGGAAAGCCCCCTTTGAGATAAGGGACTTGAGGACCATGCGTGTCTATTACGATCGCGACGCAGACATCAATCTGATCAAGGGCAAGAAGGTTGCCATCGTCGGCTACGGCAGCCAGGGCCACGCCCATACCCTGAACCTGCGCGATTCCGGCGTGAAGGACATCGTCGTGGCCCTCCGCAAGGGCTCGCCCTCCGTGGCCAAGGCCGAGAAGGCCGGCCTCAAGGTCATGGACGTGGCCGAGGCGGCCAAGTGGGCCGACGTGGTCATGATGCTGACCCCCGACGAGCTGCAGGCCGAT
The DNA here is from genome assembly GCF_003347665.1 of Microvirga calopogonii. Lineage (GTDB taxonomy): Bacteria > Pseudomonadota > Alphaproteobacteria > Rhizobiales > Beijerinckiaceae > Microvirga > Microvirga calopogonii. Next base: position 160,218 of record NZ_QDGA01000001.1, on the reverse strand, counting down.
ATCTACCGCAACGAACTTCACGACAACATGAAGCAGGGCGCGGCGCTGCTCTTCGCCCACGGCCTCAACGTTCATTTCAACCTCATCGAGCCCCGCAAGGATCTCGACGTGCTCATGGTCGCCCCGAAGGGCCCCGGCCACACGGTGCGCTCCGAGTACCAGCGTGGCGGCGGCGTGCCGACCCTCATCGCGATCCACCAGGACGCCACGGGCAACGCCCACGACATCGCGCTTTCCTATGCCTCCGCCAATGGCGGCGGCCGCGCCGGCATCATCGAGACCACCTTCAAGGAAGAATGCGAGACCGACCTCTTCGGTGAGCAGGTGGTGCTCTGCGGCGGTCTCGTGGAGCTCATCAAGGCGGGCTTCGAGACCCTGGTCGAGGCGGGCTACGCCCCCGAGATGGCCTATTTCGAGTGCCTCCACGAAGTGAAGCTGATCGTTGACCTCATCTACGAGGGCGGCATCGCCAACATGAACTACTCGATCTCCAACACGGCCGAGTACGGCGAATACGTCACCGGCCCGCGCATCATCACGGCCGAGACGAAGGCGGAGATGAAGCGCGTTCTGGAAGACATCCAGAGCGGCAAGTTCACCCGCGACTGGATGCTGGAGAACAAGGTCAATCAGACCTCCTTCAAGGCGACCCGTGCCCGCAACGCCGCCCATCCCATCGAGGATGTCGGCGCCCGTCTGCGCGACATGATGCCTTGGATCAAGGAAAAGGCGCTCGTCGACAAGAGCCGGAACTAAGGCCATTCCAGACGGCACGTCCGGTCTATGCCAGAGCCTCGAAGGGATCCCTTCGAGGCTTTTTTGTATCCATGAACACCATGTGCAAGCAAGCGCTACGGCATCACGGCTCTATTCAGTCACATACGGTGCAGTATCATGGTCGCCGCCGCCAAGAGAGCGCCGAGAACGATGCCGATCGTCTCGGATCGTTCCGTCCAGAAGCGGTAGATGCCGTAGGAGCAGAGAAGGGTTGCCAGAGGGCCGGCGAGACCTTGCGTCAGATGGTTGACCTTCGTCGGACCCAGCAATGGCCGGGCTTCTTCCCAGCTCTCCAGCATCCAGAAGATCGAAAAAGCGAAAGACGTTGCGCCGCCCACCGATGGCCACCATGCCGCCGGCAAGCCGGTTGTCAGGGGACTGGTTGCGCTGTCCGGAGACGCAACGACATGAAGGTCTTCGTAAGAGCCAGAGGATGGAAGTGTCACAACGATGTTTCCGAAATGATATATCTTATCGATTATCATTGCGGATGGCTGCTGCCACCTCTGGAAATAAAGGGGAGTGGCAGCCCAAGACTCAGTGAGCTGCCGGATTTGTTACTGCTTGTTGCTCTTCGTGTTCTGCGCCTTGTTGTTGTCCTGCTTGCCGGGATCGACGCGGTTCTTCATGGTACCGCCCGAGCCGCGGATATGGTCACCGGGATGCTTCTTGCTCTCGCCGGAGTTGTCGCCGTTCATCTTGCCTTTGCCCATGGGTAGCCTCCTTGTTGATCGGGGTTAATGACCCCTGCAACACTGGGTTCCCGGCTGCGCCCACCTACCACAGCAGGAAATGCGCGAGACCTGCGCCGGGCGCGAGGATCACGAAGGCCCAGACGGACGCCGATGCCAGGTTCGCGGCCTGAAACAGGATCTGCGGCATGAGGAAGATGCCCGCGATCAGCGCGATGACGGCACGGATCGGGCCGAAGAACCGGCCCAGGAAGACTGCCCAGGGGCCAAAGCGCTGGAAGAAACTCTCGCCTCTTGCGATCAGCTTCGGGTGGCGGGACAGGGGCCAGACTTCATAGGCCGTCTTCTTGAAACGCTGACCGATGGCGTAGGACAGCCAGTTGCCGAGGAAGGCGCCGCAGACGGCGCCGGACCAAGCCATCCAGAACGGGATCTCGGCGGCCGCCAGGACAAAACCCAGGGCGATGAGGATCGTCATGGTGGGTAGCAGGAGGGAAACGAAGGCGAGGGACTCGACGAAGGTCATGAGCGCGAGGACGAAGGGTGCATAGCTCTTATGGTTCTGCACGAATTCCAGGATGCTGGTCTTCAGAAACTCGATGTCCATGGCGCCGTTGAATGTCCTGTGGTTGTTCGGATGACAGGGTCAATATGGCCTGTCCTCTCAAGAACCAATGGCCCCTGTGATGAATGTGATCACATTAGGCGATTTGTAGCGGGACGGCTGTTGCGCTAACCGGAGAGTGAAAGGGGCCTGAACCATGAATGTTCTCTCGATCCAATCCCATGTCGCCTACGGCCATGTGGGTAACGCCTCCGCGGTCTTTCCAATGCAGCGCCTCGGCGTCGAGGTCTGGCCCATTCACACGGTGCAATTCTCCAACCATACCGGCTACGGTTCCTGGAAGGGACGCGTCTTCGACGGGCCGGCCATCGAAGACCTCGTGGAAGGCATTGCGGAGCGGGGCGTGCTGGCCCGCTGCGATGGCGTTCTGTCGGGCTACATGGGTTCAGCCGATATCGGCAACGCGATCCTCTCGGCTGTGGCGCGGGTGCGCGCTCTCAATCCGGAGGCTCTCTATTGTTGCGATCCGGTCATCGGCGACGTGGGCCGCGGCGTGTTCGTGCGGCCGGGCATCCCGGAATTCATGCGCGAACAGGCCGTGCCCGCCGCCGACATCATTACGCCGAACCAGTTCGAGTTGGATTACCTGTCCGGCATCACGACGCAGTCCCTGGATGACGTGAAGCAGGCCATATCGATCGTGCAGGCTTTGGGTCCCTCGGTCATGCTCGTGACCTCGGTCGAAACGAAGGAAACGCCCGCCGACAGCGTCGATCTCCTTGCCGGCGAAGGCGGACGGTTCTGGCGTGTGCGGACGCCGAAGCTGTCGCTGTCCGTGAACGGGGCAGGGGATGCCATCGCGGCACTCTTCTTCGTTCATTATGCCCGCTCGCGCTCGGCTCCGACGGCCTTGGCCGAGGCCTCGGCCTCCATCTATGGGTTGCTCAAGCGCACGGAGGAGGCGGGATCCCGTGAGATCCTGACCATCGCGGCGCAGGATGAATTCGTTTCCCCCTCACACCATTTCGAGACAGCAGAGGTTTAGGGCGGTACCGAGCCATCAGGCCTGATTCGGTACACCCGTCAGGTGCCAATAGGCCGAAGGGCGAAGGCGGCCTGCCTTGCGATCCTTCTTCAGGCGGTCCTAGAATGCCGTCCTAACGAAGGGTCATGAGGAGCGGAATGGATCAGGCAACCTCCCTCGCGGCGGTGGCGCTCAACGATGTTGCCATCACGTTCGGACCAAAAGTGGGTGGTTACACGGCTGTCAGCGGCATCGATCTCTCGGTTCGCCCGGGCGAATTCGTAGCGATCGTGGGACCGACGGGATCGGGCAAGTCCACCATCCTGAACGCCGCAGCCGGACTGCTGAAGCCGTCAGCCGGTGGTGTGAGGATCTTCGGAAGCGATCTTTCGAGCCTCAATCTGCGCGCCGGTTATCTCTTCCAGCAGGACGCGCTGATGCCGTGGAAGACGGCCCTCGACAACGTGGCGGTCGCGCTTGAGTCGAAAGGCGTTTCGCGCAGCGACGCCTTGCAGCGTGCGAAGGAGTGGCTCGGACGCGTCGGCCTCTCGGCGTTCGTCGACCGCTACCCTCACATGCTCTCCGGCGGGCAGCGCAAGCGCGTGGCGCTCGCGCAGGTCCTGATCCGCGATCCCGAGATTCTTCTGATGGACGAGCCCTTTGGGCCTCTCGATGCTCAGACACGGCAGATCATGGGCAATCTGCTTTTGGACCTGTGGGCGGCGGACCGCAAGGCGGTGATGTTCGTCACGCATGATCTGGAAGAAGCCATCGCCTTGGCCGACCGCGTGGTTCTGATGTCGGCCGGCCCTGCCGCGCGGATCATCGGTGATTTCTCAGTGGAGCTGCCGCGCCCGCGCGACATCGCGGAAGTGCGCATGGAGCCGACGTTCCACCACATTCATAAAGAGATCTGGGCGAGCCTGCGCGTCGAGGTTCAAAAGGCCTACAGCCAGGGGGAGGGAGCGTGATGCCGCGCCTGAAACTGACAGTCCTCCAGATCGGCGTGGGATTGGTCTTCCTTATGCTGTGGCACGTTCTGACCGTCTATCCGATCTCGGGAACGCCCAAGCAGGTCCAATTCTTCTTCTCGACGCCGCTCGATGTCCTGAAGCGATGCTGGACGTTGTTCGCGAGCGGGGAGATCTGGGGTCATCTCTGGATCACGCTGGTCGAGACCATCCTGGCCTTTCTGATCGGCGCAGGCGGAGGCATCATCTTCGGGTTCCTGTTCGCCAGGAAGGAACTGCTTGCCGCGGTCTTCGATCCTTACATCAAGGCCGCGAATGCGCTGCCGCGCGTGGTGCTCGCTCCGATCTTCGCCCTCTGGTTCGGGCTCGGCATCTGGTCGAAAGTGGCGCTCGGCTTCACGCTCGTGTTCTTCATCGTGTTCTTCAACGTGTATCAGGGCGTTCGCGAAGTATCGCCCGTCGTGCTCGCCAATGCACGGATGCTTGGCATGAACGAGCGTCAACTGCTCCGGCATGTCTATTGGCCATCGGCATTGACCTGGGTGTTTTCGTCCCTTCACACCTCGGTGGGTTTTGCTCTCGTCGGCGCCGTCGTCGGAGAATATCTCGGGTCGTCCGCCGGCCTCGGCTACAAGATCCATGAGGCCGAGAGCGTCTTCGACGTGACGGGCGTCTTCGCCGGCATGCTGATCCTCTCCGTCTTCGTCATCCTCATCGACATGCTCGTGACAAGGATCGAGAACAGCTTCCTCGTTTGGCGGCCGCAGACGTCCCTGGCCGCGCGAACGTAAGATTTATAACGACCTATCAAAACAGGGAGAAGCGCCATGGAACGCCGTACTTTTCTGAAAAGCGCCGGAGCGCTCGGACTGGCTGCCGCTTTGGGTCCGAACGCCTTTGCACAGGGAGCGCCGGAGAAGGCGAAAGTGACGCTCGGTGTCGGTGGCAAGCCGCTGCTCTACTACCTCCCGCTCACCATCGCGGAGCGCAAAGGCTTCTTCAAGGAGCAAGGGCTCGAGGTCGAGATCAACGATTTCGGCGGCGGCGCGAAATCCCTGCAGGCCCTCATCGGTGGCTCCGTCGATGTGGTGACGGGAGCCTATGAGCACACGATCCGGATGCAGGCCAAGGGCCAAGATGTGGTGGCCGTCACCGAACTCGGCCGCTTCCCGGCTATCGTGATCGCGGCGAAGAAGGACAAGGCCGGACAGATCAAGTCGGCTGCCGACTTCAAAGGCCTCAAGATCGGCGTTACCGCGCCGGGATCCTCGACGGCTCTCACCGCCCAATATGCCATGGTGAAGGCGGGCCTCAAGCCGTCCGATGCCGCCATCATCGGCGTCGGTTCCGGTGCCAGCGCGGTGGCTGCCATGCAGAAGGGCGAGATTGACGTGATCTCCCATCTTGATCCGGTCATCGCCAAGCTCGAGGCCGATGGGGACATTCAGATCCTCATCGATACCCGTACCGAGGCGGGAACCCGCCAACTCTTCGGTGGCTCGAATCCTGCCGCGACGCTCTACACGAAAAAGGATTTCATCGAGAAGAATCCGCAGACCGTGCAACGTCTCGTCAATGCCTTCGTGAAGACGCTGAAGTGGCTCCAGAGTGCAAAGCCGGAGGATGTCGCCGCAACGGTGCCGGAAGAATACTACCTGGGAGACAAGCCGCTCTATCTCAAGGCTGTGCAGAACTCGCTGGAAAGCTATTCGCGCGACGGCATCATTCAGATGAGCGGCATGCAGAGCGTGCTCGACATGCTGCGTCAGCTCGATCCGGAGTTGAAGGATGCCAAGGTCGATCTCGCCGCAACCTTCAACGACCGCTTCGTGCGGCAGGCGGCGATTTAGTCAGGCTTTCCGTGCCGACTTCCTTAGAGTCTGGTTCAAAGCCCGCACAATCCTAAGCCCTCAACCTGAGGAGGTCGCAGAGCGACCATCTCGAGGCCCGGACGATGTCCGGGCACGAGGGCGCTTCCGGTGCTCTCTGGACCCTCCTTCGAGACGCAGCTTCGCTGCTTCTCAGGAAGACGGGCGAGATTTATGGGCCAGACTTTCAGGTTTTTGCGCAGGAAGACATTGTCTCCTCAAGGGCGATTACGCGCGTTCAGTTGACAGGAGGTCGCCCTACGGTACCTCATCCGGTGCTGAAGAATCGGTGGTCTCGTGTTCCCGAATGCTCCCGAAGAGGTCTGATCCGCATGTCCCGTCGCTTTGTCACCCTCGACGTTTTCACATCCCAGCGCTTCGCCGGAAATCCGCTGGCGGTCGTACTGGAAGCCGAAGGGTTGGACACGGACGGGATGCAACGCATCGCAAAGGAATTGAATCTCTCCGAGACCGTCTTCGTCTTCCCACCTTCCGAGCCGCGCCAGCGCGCGGATATCCGCATCTTCACGCCGGCCCGTGAGCTTCCCTTCGCCGGGCACCCGACCGTGGGCACAGCGGTGCTGTTGGCGCTTCTCGATCAGAATGGCCAGCCGGGCGCGGCAGCCTTCGGTCTGAAGGAGCAGGTCGGCATCGTTCCCTGCGCGGTCGAGGTAGAGAATGCGACGGGGGGCACGGCACGGTTCCGCCTGCCGCGCCTGCCCTTCGTCTGGGGCGAGGGCAAGGAGAGCGCCGATTGCGCCTGGGCGCTCGGCCTCGATCCGACCGAGATCGGTTTCGGCCAGCATATTCCGAGCCGTCATTCAGCCGGCGTAGCTTACGATCTCGTTCCTGTCGCGTCCCTGGAGGCGTTGGCACGTTCCAAGCCGCATGCGGAAGCCTTCGATAAGGCCTTTGGCGACAGCGATCACCCGGCCGCCTACGTCTATGCCCGCGTTCCGGATGCGGAGGGGCTGAGGTTTCGCGCGCGCATGTACGGTGCCGGCATGGGCGTTGCCGAGGACCCGGCGACCGGCTCGGCTGCGGCCGCCTTCGCGGGCGCTCTCATGCAATGCGAGCCTCTGGGCGATGGCGAGCACAATATCGTCATCGAGCAGGGCGTCGAGATGGGGCGTCCGAGCGAAATCGCCCTGCAGATGGTGATCAAGGGGGGAGCCCTGACCTCGGTAGAGATCGGGGGCGGAGCCGTGATGGTGAGCCGCGGCGAGATCCTGTCGTGAACCGGACGCCCCAGATCAGGCGGGTCACCCGCGTCGAGGCGTTCTGCCGTCCGTTGGATTGGGCCTGGCCCAAGCAGAACCGGGACTTCATCGCCGAGAATTGGAAGCGCCGCACGGCGGGCAAGCCGCAGATGTTCAACGGGCGGGTGCTCCTGCTCCAGGATGTTCAGTTCGAGCAGGATCTGTGCCGCAACATCTATTTCGAGGTCGACTACGCGGATTTCCTCGGCTGGATCGACAGGGACTATCCTGACCCGGCCATCGCCAACGGTTTCGCCATGGGGGCACTGCGAGGCTCCGACGGGGCCTTCATCTGCGGAGTCATGGGAGACGGTACGACCAATGCGGGCCGGGTCTATTTCGCGGCCGGAACGCCGGATCCAACCGATCTGAGGCCGGACGGCACGGTCGATCTTGCCACCAGCCTCACGCGGGAGCTTGCTGAGGAGACAGGTCTTACGGACGGCGATTACCATGTGGATGACGAATGGATCATCGTCCAGCGCTGGCCGACCATCGCGCTCCTGCGGATGGTGACGCTGCCGATGACCGCCGAGGAGGGCGCGGCGAGGATCCGCGCCAACATTGCGGCCCAGGACGAGCCGGAATTGCAGGATGTGCGGGTTGTTCGTGGGGCGGAGGATATCGACCCGGAACGGATGCCGCTCTTCCTGCAATCCTTCTTCGGCTGGGTGTTCGAGCATCCGGCCTGAAAGTGGAATCGGCTTTCAGGCCCTACCGAATGCACTGATCAGCGATAGCCGTGGCGGGTCTTGGTGGCATGGACGATGCGCACGGCTTCGGCATCACGCCCGCCGGCACAGGCAGCGTCGGCCGGCCCGAGTTCCCGCTCGACTTGGTTATAGACCGACTGGTTCACGTGCCCCATGGCAAGGTCGTTGCTCATCACGGCCCGGTAGCGGTCGATCTCGCCCTTGCAGCCCGCCCCTTCCGGCATGCGGAAGCCGGACGGCGAGACACCCGCGCTGGCCGGAGCCGAGACGGTCTGGTTGCAGGCGGCGAGCGGCAGTGCCAGCAATCCCATTAGGCACAGGGATCGGATCGCAAGTCTCATGAAACACTCCTGGATCGGTGATGGCGAGGGATAAAGGTTAAGCTTGATCCGATCTAGGGCGTTTTCCCCGCAGACCAGTCCTTACCTGTCCGGAGTCATAAGCCATACGTTAGTCGAGCTTTGTCTTTTCGTTTGTTTCAACCGCTTGCCATCGGAGTGAACCCCCGTTACAAACAGGCCGTTGTTCGCGGCTTCACGCCCGCGGCCGAGGAGGATTGGGCAGCGATGATCATCGGCTCCCACAGCGCCTGGACGAACGGACCCGCTCCCGCGGCCGATCGCGCGCGTCTTCTTGGCCTCCTTCTCCTTAGCTGCCCCTGAGGGTCGGCTGGGCGTTGCCGCCTGGGCTCTCAGGGGTTCTGAAACAGCAGGAACAACCTTGAGCGCAAAAGGCCGCTCCCTCCGAGAAGGACTAGAATCATGACTTCTTCCGTATCCGGCTCCTCCAAGGACCGCGTTCTGATCTTCGACACGACCCTGCGCGACGGCGAGCAATGCCCCGGCGCCACCATGACCCTGGAGGAGAAGCTCGAGGTTGCGGAACTGCTCGACACCATGGGCGTCGACATCATCGAGGCGGGTTTCCCCATCGCGTCCAACGGCGACTTCGAGGCCGTCTCTCTCATCGCCAAGCAGGTCAAACGGGCCACTGTCGCGGGCCTTGCCCGTGCCATCTCGGCCGACATTGCCCGTGCCGGCGAGGCTGTGCGCCATGCAGCGCGGCCCCGCATCCACACCTTCGTGTCCACCTCGCCCATCCATCTGGCGCACCAGATGCGCAAGTCGGAGGAGGAGGTTCTAGAGATCATCACCAAGACTGTGACCCAGGCGCGCAACCTGATCGAGGACATCGAGTGGTCCGCCATGGACGCCACTCGTACGCCTATCGATTACCTGTGCCGCTGTGTGGAGGCCGCCATCAAGGCCGGGGCCACCACCATCAACCTGCCCGATACGGTGGGCTATGCCACGCCCGATGAGTACCGCGCCATGTTCCGGGCTGTCCGCGAGCGCGTGCCGAATGCCGACAAGGCCATCTTCTCGGCCCATTGCCACAACGATCTGGGGCTTGCCGTCGCCAATTCCCTGGCGGCCCTGGAGGGCGGCGCCCGGCAGATCGAGTGCACCCTCAACGGCATCGGCGAGCGCGCGGGCAATGCCGCCCTCGAAGAGGTCGTCATGGCGATCCGCACCCGCGGCGACGTGCTGCCATACGAGACGGGCATCGAGAGCACCATGCTGACCCGCGCCTCGAAGCTCGCCTCGGCGGCCACGTCCTTCCCGGTGCAGTACAACAAGGCCATCGTCGGCCGGAACGCCTTCGCCCACGAGAGCGGCATCCATCAGGACGGCATGCTGAAGAATGCCCAGACCTACGAGATCATGACGCCCGAGAGCGTAGGCGTTACCAAGACCTCCCTGGTCATGGGCAAGCACTCGGGCCGCGCGGCCTTCCGCAACAAACTGGAGGAACTGGGCTACAGCTTGGCCGACAACCAGTTCCAGGATGCCTTCGAGCGGTTCAAGGAACTCGCCGACCGCAAGAAACACGTCTATGACGAGGACATCGAGGCCCTGGTCGATCAGAACATCGCCACGGCTCATGACCGCATTAAGCTGGTCTCGCTCCACATCGTGGCCGGAACCCGCGGACCCCAACGCGCCACGATGCGGCTCCAGGTCGACGACAGGATCGTCATCGAGGAGCAGGAGGGCAACGGCCCGGTGGACGCCACCTTCAATGCCATCAAGGCACTCGTGCCCCACGAGGCGGTGCTGGAGCTCTATCAGGTTCACGCTGTGACCGAGGGCACGGACGCCCAGGCCGAGGTTTCGGTACGCCTCTCTGCCGACAATCGCAGCGTCACCTCCCGGGCCGCGGATCCAGACACCCTGGTCGCCTCGGCCCAGGCCTATCTGGGTGCCCTGAACAAGCTCATGAGCCGCGGCGCGCGCTTGCACGCCCAGCACGCGGCGGAGTAACGCTCTTTCATCCTGATGCATCCCCGGCGCGAGCCGGGGATGTAAGGACGCGCAATCCTTCGCTAGTGTTCTGTCACTGACGGGTGATTCCGAAATCTGGTGGGCTGTGCGATGCTGCCTGGATGGGCAAGATCGAACGCATTGAGGTTCCCGCCGCCGATCGGGAGTGCCTGGAGACCCTGGTCCGTGACCGCAACACGCCCCAGAAGGTGGTCTGGCGGGCTCAGATTGTTCTGCTGGCTGGCGAGGGCCTGCGCGCCACCGAGGTGGCCGCCCGCGTCGGCACGAGCACTCTGACGGTGCGGCGCTGGCGCCGCCGCTATGTGCAGGCGGGTGTGGAGGGGCTTCTCAAGGACGCCACTCGCCCGCCGGGGCGCAAGCCCCTCACGGCCGCGGTGATCCAGCGGGTGGTCGACATGACCTTGCACGAAAAGCCGCCACGGGCGACCCAGTGGAGCGTGCGCTCCCTGGCGGCTGCCGTGGGCCTGTCCCACACCAGCGTGCAGCGGATCTGGCACGCGCACGGCCTCAAGCCGCATCTGGTCAAGACGTTCAAGCTCTCCACCGACAAGCACTTTGTCGAGAAGGTCCAGGACGTGGTCGGCCTGTATCTTGATCCGCCGGACAAAGCCCTGGTTCTCGCGGTTGACGAGAAATCTCAGATCCAGGCGCTCGACCGCACCCAGCCGGGTCTGCCGCTCAAGAAGGGCCGTGCCGGCACAATGACGCACGACTACAAACGACATGGCACCACGACCCTGTTTGCCGCTCTTGATGTGGCGACTGGCACAGTTCTGGGCACCTGCATGAAGCGGCATCGTCATCAGGAGTTTCTGCGCTTCCTGCGCGAGATCAACCGGGCCACGCCACGGCACCTCGACCTGCACCTGATCGTGGACAACTATGCCACCCACAAGCACCCGAAGGTGAAGGCTTGGCTGGCAAAGCATCCGCGCTTTCATCTGCACTTCACCCCGACTTCGGCTTTGTGGCTCAACCTAGTCGAGCGCTTCTTTGCCCTGATCACGCAGGAGCGCATCCGGCGGGGCGCCTTCACGAGCGTGCCCGACCTGGAGAGCGCAATCATGGACTACCTGGAGCACCACAATGCCGATCCCAAACCTTTTGTCTGGACCGCCCCGGCCTCAGCGATCCTGGAAAAGGTTGCCCGTGCGAAACAAGCGTTAGAGTCACAACACTAGGGGACGATTGCAATAAGCAGCGAGAAGGGTGGAATATTTCGAGATAACAAGAATATTGGCCGCTAAGGGTTCGATCCCGTCGAGCGCGGCTCAGCTGTCGCGCAGGCCGGCCGCCTTGCGCCCTTCGAACTCGATTTTTGAAGAGATTGGTGGGTGTGCAAGGATTCGAACCTTGGACCCGCTGATTAAGAGTCAGCTGCTCTACCAACTGAGCTACACACCCGTCGCCGTAGCGCTCTTCAGCGGCGCGATGTCCGCTGAAGAGGCCGTGCGTGTAACAAACCGCTTGGCCCCTGTCTAGCCTGTTTGACGAGGTTTTTTGCATCCCATCGCAGTTTTTGCGGGATGCCGGTGCCGAGCCCCCGCCTGTGGCTTTTCATACCATTCTCCACCCTGGAGGAACGGTCAGGCTTTCCGATCATTGACATAAGTCGTGTCGACAGTCGTGTCGACCGCCGCGCGTGAACGGCGGCAAGCGGGAGGCTGGCCCCTATGAACGATGAATCGAAGATCCAACCTTATTCCGGGCCTGCAGGAGGCTGGGGGTCCGTTAGATCCGTCGAGAGCATCCTGACGAGGGAAGGGCGGCTCGTCAGCGGCAATGCGATCTTGCTCAAGCAGAACAAGCCTGACGGTTATGCCTGCGTAAGCTGTGCCTGGGCCAAGCCGGCGGATCCGCATCCTTTCGAATACTGCGAGAATGGCGCCAAGGCGACGGCATGGGAGCTCACCACGAAGCGGGTGACGCCCGAATTCTTCGCCGAGCATACCGTCTCCGACCTCAGGACCTGGGCCGACCACGACCTTGAGGAGGCCGGGCGCCTCACGCATCCCATGCGCTTCGACGCCGCTTCGGACACCTATGTGCCCGTGAGCTGGGAGGACGCATTCCACGAGATCGGACGGGAACTGGAGGGCTTCGATCCGCGCGAGGTGGTGTTCTACACCTCCGGTCGCGCCTCGCTTGAAACCTCCTACATGTGGGCGCTGTTCGCCCGGCTCTACGGCACCAACAACCTGCCGGACTCCTCCAACATGTGCCACGAGAGCACCTCTGTCGCTCTGCCGAAAAGCATCGGCGTTCCCGTGGGAACGGTAATGCTCGACGATTTCGAGAAGACGGACTGCATCCTGTTCTTCGGCCAGAATGTCGGCACCAGCAGCCCGCGCATGCTCCACCCGCTGCAGGAAGCCTCGAAGCGAGGTGTTCCCATCATCACGTTCAATCCTCTGAAGGAACGTGGCCTCGAGCGCTTCACCAATCCCCAGGCGCCAACCGAGATGCTGACTGGATCGGAAACTCGGATCTCATCACAGTACCATCAGCTCAAGATCGGCGGCGACATCGCGGCGCTCATGGGAATGGCCAAGGCCCTGATCGAAGCCGACGATCGCGCCCGGGAGGTTGGCGGCAAGCCGGTTCTCGATCATGCGTTCATCGCCGAGCATACCCACGGCTTCGAGGAGTTCGCCCGCGCCGCCCGGCAGGCATCGTGGCCCGAATTGGAACGACGTTCCGGCCTGCCGCAGGAAGCTCTGGAAGCGGCCGCGACCGTTTATTCCCAGGCCAATGCCGCCATGGGCATCTACGGAATGGGGCTAACCCAGCACAAGGCGGGCGTCGAGAACGTGCAGATGCTCGTCAATCTGCTTCTCCTGCGCGGGAATATCGGCAAGCCGGGCGCCGGCATCTGCCCGGTGCGCGGCCATTCCAACGTGCAGGGGCAGCGGACGGTCGGGATCTCGGAGAAGCCCGAGTTGGTCCCTCTCGACAAGCTCAAGGAGCAATACGGCTTCGAGCCTCCGCGCTGGAAGGGACTGTCGACGGTCGAGACTTGCGAAGCCATCATCAAAGGCGAGGTCAAGGCCTTCGTTGCGCTCGGCGGAAACTTCGTGCGGGCTGTGCCGGAGACGGCAGCCATGGAGGAGGCTTGGACGCGCCTGCGCCTCTCCGTGCAGATCTCGACGAAGCTTAATCGCAATCACCTCATTCCCGGCGAGATCTCCTACATCCTGCCTTGCCTCGGACGCATCGAAATCGACGAGCAGGAAACCGGTCCTCAGGCCGTATCCATCGAGGATTCGACGGCCTGCATTCATGGCTCGAAGGGAATCGCCAAGCCGGCAAGCTCCGACCTTCTCTCCGAGCCGCGGATCGTCGCGGAGATCGCCAAGGCGACGCTGCCGGCATACGACAAGGTGCCGTGGGATGAATGGGTTGCCGATTATGCGCTCGTACGCGACGCGATCGAGGAAACCTATCCGGAAGATTTCCGTGACTTCAACAAGCGCATGTGGCAACCGGGCGGCTTTCACCGTCCCATCGCGGCACGCGAGAGGAAGTGGAAAACCGAAACGGGCAAGGCCAACTTCACGCCCCCCAAGAGCCTGGAGGCCGATCTCGGAATTGCCGAGCAGAATGCCGATATCCTCCAGCTCATGACGTTGCGCTCCAACGACCAGTTCAACACGACGGTGTACGGCTATCACGACAGGTTCAGGGGCGTGCGCGGCACTCGCATGGTTCTGTTCATGAACAGCAACGATATCGCTCGCCTCAATCTGGCGGAAGGGGACCTCGTGACCCTGACGACCGCCGTCGACGACGGCGTGATGCGTCGGGTGGACGGCTTGCGCGTTACGCCTTACGATATTCCTGAAGGCTGTTGTGGGGCCTATTATCCGGAATGCAATCCGCTGATCCCAGTCTGGCACCATGCGGATGAAAGCAAAGTGCCGGCGGCGAAGTCCATCCCGATTCGGATCGCCTTGATGCAGCAACAGCAGCCGGAGGCGGCGGAATAACTCAACGGCTAGAACTCGAAATTCGTCCTGAACGTATCGAACTTTGGACGCCCTGAGGGAACGAAGCTGCGCTGAACCGATTGTGTCAACAGCGAAGCTTCATCTCAGGCGCATTGCCTGACCAGTAAAGGGTGCGCGGCACAGGCAATGGCGCAGCTCTTCACACCGGCGGCAACCACTCTGTTTCGTGTGGTGATCGTGCTTATCGGCCTAGGCGCCGTTGCCGCAGGCGCGGCAGCTTATGTCTGGGCGAGATCCGGCAGTACGTGGAATGTGGGTAAGCCTGCGTCGCAGCCCGTTCCATTCAGGCATGATCTTCACAGCGGATCGCTGGGTATCGATTGCCGCTATTGCCATTCCACCGTGGAGCGCACCGCGGATGCAGGAATGCCGTCGGCCCAGACCTGCATGTCGTGCCATTCGCAGGTGTGGATCGGAGCAAGCGTCCTTGAACCGATTAGATCGAGCTTCTTCCTTGGACAGCCGATCGAATGGACATCGGTTCATCGTCTGCCCGATTACGCGTATTTCAATCACGCCGTTCATGTGGCCAAGGGAGTGGCCTGCGAAACCTGCCACGGCCGCGTGGACCAGATGCCGAGAACGGTGAAGACCCAGACCATGTCGATGGGATGGTGCCTGGATTGCCATCGCGATCCGACGCCGCACCTTCGGCCGCGCGAAGCAGTGTTCTCGATGGGCTACGAGCCGCACGGCAATGACCTGCCGGAGGATGTGCGGGTGTTCTATCAGGAGGCATCCCGGCGCCTCACCAGCTGCAGCACATGCCACCGGTAGACGCGATGCGTGAGAAAGCATTACTCGATCTCGACGCCTTGAAGGCCCGCCTCGCAGATGAGGACGGGCCACGGCTGTGGCGCAGCCTGGAAGAACTGGCCGATATGCCGGAGGTTCGCCGTTACGTGGAGGCCGAATTCCCCGACATCGTGCAGGCTTCGTCCATCGACCGGCGCACCCTCCTCAGGCTCATGGGCGCCTCCTTCGCCCTGGGAGGCCTTGCGGCATGCAACGGCAGCGGGGCTGAAAAGAATGCTCCGCTCGTGTCGCAGAGCCACAACCTAACGGGCTATGCGCCCGGCGTGCCGGTCACCATCGCCACGTCTCTGCCGTTGAATGGTTATGGCCGGGGCGTTCTGGTGAAGGCGCAGGAAGGGCGGCCGGTCAAGGTCGAAGGAAATGCGCTGCATCCGGCAAGCTTCGGTGCGACGGATGTGTTCGCCCAGGCCGAGATCCTCTCCCTCTACGATCCCGATCGCTCCGAGTCCCCGCTGCAGAATGGATCGGCACAAAGTTGGGAGGAACTCACGAGCTTCATCCGCCTCGTGCGCAACGAGCTCGTTGCGCACGAAGGGCGGGGGCTGCATATCCTCATGCCGCCGACCTCCTCGCCAACCTTGCACCGGCTGATGGCGCAGGCGCGGCAACTCTTTCCTTTTGCGCAATGGCATGAGTTTTCACCTATCGACGATGATAACAGGCGAACCGCCGCGACGGCCGCATTCGGACGGGATCTCGACTTTGTCTATGATCTGACGCAGGCGGACATCGTCGTCACCTTGGGCGGCGATCTTTTCGCCGAGGAGGCGGGGCACCTGCGTTATGCCGCCGATTATCAGGCGCGACGGAGGAGGAATGATCGGGCACTGCCGCGTCTCTCTGCCGTCGAGACGAGGCCCAGCCTTGTTGGAACTCGCGCGGACGAACGCATTTCTCTCAGGCCCCGAGACGTCGAAATCTTCGTTCAGGCGCTTGCAGCTGCTCTGGGAGCCGGCCCTGCGCCTGCTGGTACTCCGCATCCATCCGTCTCGAAACTCGCGGACGACCTGCTCCGTGCGGGACCACGCGGGTTGGTGGTCGCGGGGCGCGAGCAACCGGCCCGCATTCACACGCTTGTTCACGCGGTCAATGCCCATATCGGTGCGTTCGGAACGACGGTCCGCGCCATCGAACCGGTCAGGTCGGTGGCGAACGATACGCGCACGCTGGCCGATCTGGCCGGGGCCATTCAAGCCGGTGAGGTGTCGCATCTCCTCATTCTCGGAGGCAATCCGGTTTATACCGCACCCGCCGACATTGACTTGACCGCGCTTATCGGGCGGGTGCCCCTGTCGCTGCATCTCGGACAGCACTGGGACGAGACGGCGGCTGTCTGCCGCTGGCATGTTCCTGAAGCGCATCCGCTCGAGAGCTGGGGCGACCTGCGGGCCTTCGATGGAACTGTGGGCTTGCGGCAGCCTGCAACGATGCCGCTCAAGCCGGGGCTGAGCGCCGAGGAGTTCCTCGGCCTCATGGCAGGGCAGAATCTGGATGGACGGGCGCTCGTCCAGGCGACTTGGCGGGAGGCCTGGGGCGATGGTTTCGAGGAGCGCTGGGCACGCTCGCTCGAGGACGGCGTGATCGAGGGTTCGGCCCTGCCAGGCGTCGATGCGTCGATACGATCCGAGCTGGCAGTTGAACTGGAAGCTCCTGCCACCTCGGCTGGAATCGATGTGGTATTCGCTCCCGACCCATCCGTCTGGGACGGCTCCTATGCGAATAACGGCTGGCTGCAGGAGCTGCCGAAGCCTCTGACGAAACAGGTCTGGGGCAATGCGGCCCTGATCGGACCGGAGACGGCGACCGTGTTCGGATTGACCTCGGGCGATGCGATCGACCTGACGGTCGAGGGGAGGGTGATCCGCGTACCGGTCTGGGTCATGCCGGGGCATGCGCCGGGGGCCGTGACCCTGACCCTCGGCCATGGTCGCCGGCATGCCGGCAGGATCGGCAATGGCATCGGGTTCGATGCCTATGCGGTGCGTCCGTCCCGCCGGCCCTGGATCGCTTCGGGCGAGATCAGGAAGACCGGTGAGAGGATGCCGGTGATCTCGACGCAGCAGCACCATTCGCTGCAGGGCCGCGACATCGTGCGCGTGGTCGCCTCCGACCGGGAGGCCGTCGAGGCTGCAACGGAGCAGCCCTCCCTCTATCCGGACTGGTCCTACGAGGGGCATGCCTGGGGCATGGCCATCGATCTCGATGCCTGCATCGGCTGCAATGCCTGCGTCATCGCGTGTCAGTCCGAGAACAACGTCGCGGTCGTCGGGCCGGAGGAGGTGGCGAGGGGACGGGAGATGCACTGGCTGCGGGTCGACCGCTACCATGCCGGGGATCCGGCCAATCCCGATACCTATTTCCAGCCCGTGCCCTGCATGCATTGCGAGAAGGCGCCCTGCGAGGTGGTCTGCCCGGTGAACGCGACGGTGCATTCGGCGGAAGGGCTCAACGACATGGTCTATAACCGCTGCATCGGCACGCGGACCTGCTCGAACAACTGCCCCTACAAGGTCCGCCGCTTCAACTTCCTCGATTACCAGGGCACGGACTACACCGCCTCGCCCGATGCCATGAACCCGCAGGTGACGGTTCGGGATCGCGGCGTCATGGAGAAATGCACCTATTGCGTCCAGCGCATTGGCGCGGCCCGCGCGGATGCGCGGATCGAGGACAGGCCCCTGCGCGACGGCGAGGTCGTGACGGCGTGCCAGCAGGCCTGCCCGACGCAGGCCATCGTGTTCGGCGACGTGAACGATCCCAATAGCGCCGTGAGCCGGCTCAAGGCGAGTCCGCGCAATTATGCGCTGCTCGGCACGCTGAACACGAGGCCGCGCACGACCTATCTCGCCCGCATCGAACCGTCCTCCGAAAACGGGTAGCCGCATGACCAGCGAGGCCCAGGCCGTCACGAGAACAGTCGCGGAAGTTCCGCTCGCCCGCCGATTCGGCGTGATCTGGTGGGCAGCTCTCCTGGCCTCCGGCGCGCTCGTGCTGCTCCTGGGTTACACGCTGGTCTCGGTTACGTTCGTCGGCATCGGGGTCTGGGGCGTCAACATCCCGTTCGTCTGGGGCTTCGACCTGATCAACTACGCCTGGTGGATCGGCATCGCCAACGGGGCGAGCCTCTTCGCCGCCATTCTGGTGCTACGCCGCCACGATCTGCGCACGGCGGTGAACCGCTTCGCGGAAGGGGTGGCGTTCTTCGCGGTCGTCTGCGCGGGGATCTTCCCGATCTTTCATCTCGGGCGCCCCTGGCTGTTTTACTGGGTGTTCCCGTACCCGGCGACCTTCGAGGTCTGGCCGCAGTTCCGCAGCACTCTCATGTGGGATTTCTGGGCCATCAGCACCCATGCGGTCGTCACGAGCCTGCTCTGGTATGTGGGCCTCATTCCCGATCTCGCGACCCTGCGCGACCGCGCCCGGAGCAGGAATGTCAAGCGCATCTACGGTGTCTTCGCCCTCGGATGGCGTGGGTCGGTCCGCGACTGGGCCTATCATCAGCGCGCCTATCGTCTCGTTGCGATCCTGGTGCTGCCCCTGATCCTCATCATGCAGAGCACGGTGGCCTTCGAATTCGCCGTGACCCTGGTGCCCGACTGGCACGAGACGCGCCAGCCGCTCCACTTCGTCGCCACCGGACTGGCGCAGGGGTTGTCCATCGTTCTCCTCGTTGCTGTCCTGCTGCGCTGGGGCCTGCGGCTGGGGCCGTATATCGACGAGGGCGACATCGACCTCCTGGGCAAGCTCGTCCTCGCGAGCGCCCTCGTGTCGGCCTATCTCTATGTCGACGAGATCGTCGCGGCGCTGCTCGCGGATCGGATCGCCCAGGAGGCCACGTTCAACCGCCTGACGGGCGATTACGCGGGGCTCTACTGGACGGCCATCGTCTACAGCATCCTGATTCCGCAACTCCTCTGGCTCAAAGCCGCGCGCCGGAGCACCCTCGCGTGCGTCTTCGTCGGCATCTCCATCGGGGTCGGCATCTGGTTCGATCGCTTCTCGATCATCGTCGGCGGTCTCCAGACCGATTACCTGCCGTCGATCTGGCGGACCTACAGCCCGACGCTGGCCGAGACGGGGCTCTTCCTTGGAACCATCGGGTTGTTCGCAGGCCTTCTGCTGCTTTTCGTGCGCTTCCTGCCGGTGGTCTCCATGTTCGAGACCCGTCATGACGAGCATGAGGAGAAATCGTCATGACGCAGCGCCCCTACGGCATCATGGCCGAGTTCAGAACGCCGGAAGCCCTCATGGACGCCGTCCGGGCGGCGAGACGCGCGGGCTTCACCAGGATCGATGCGTTCAGTCCCTTTCCGCTGCCCGACCTTGCCGACGAACTCGGCATCCGCACCAGCATCGTCCCGTGGATCGCCTTCGTGGCCGCCCTGGCTGGCGCGGGCCTCCAATACGGTTCCCAGTACTGGATGAACGCCGTCGATTATCCCTTGAACGTCGGCGGACGCCCCCTCAACAGCTGGCCGACGTTCATTCCCTCGACGCTGATCGTCGCCATCCTCTGGGCCGGGGCCGCGACCCTGCTCGGCCTGCTCATGATCCTTCGGCTGCCTCGCCTTCATCATCCGGTCTTTTCCGTACACGGCTTCGAGCGGGTCACCAACGACCGGTTCTTCCTCTGCGTCCTGAGCGAGGACCCGATCTTCGACAGCGAGTCCACACGGGACTTCCTGCAGGGGCTGTCACCGCAGGCGGTGCGGGAGGTTCCGGCATGCGACTGATGCTTGCCCTCGTCGCGACCGGGCTTCTGGCCGCCTGCGATATCGGCACCGAGGAGCGCGACGAGGTCGCTTCGACCCGCACCGTTCAGCGATCCTATTCGCCTGTTCCCCCGGGAACGATTGCTCGAGGCACGGCCGCACGGGAGGCGGCGCTTGCACCTCCCGGACCGGAGGTGACGCGAGATCTCCTGGCACGCGGCGAAGAGCGGTTCCGGGCCTTCTGCGCGCCATGCCACGGCACGAGCGGTCGCGGCGACGGAACCGTCGTGTCTCATGGCTTCCCACCACCGTCGTCCTATCACGAGGAGCGGCTGCGCGCCCTTGCGCCTGAGCAGATCGTCCAGGTGATCACCCACGGCAAGGGGCGGATGTTTTCTTACGCGGATCGCGTGCTGCCGGAGGAGCGCTGGGCCATCGCGCATTACGTGAAGGACCTGCAGTCACGGGGACAAGGCCCGTCGCCCGATCAGGGATTGGCCAAGCCATGAGCGCGATGGAGGTCTTCTACATCGCGTTCGTCGGCCTGACCGGACTGGCGATGGGCTCTCTCGTCGTGCTCATGCTCGGCCATCTCATGAGCGAACATTGGCTGGCTCCCGTGCGCAGCGAGATCGAGGCGGCCGCCCTCACGCTGCCGCTGCTCCTTCTTCTTGCAATCCCTCTCGCGTTCGGGCTCGAACAGGTTTTTCCCTGGGCCCACGGGCGAGCGGATCTGCCGCCCTTGCGGGCGGCCTTCCTGAACCCGGCGTTCTATCTGGTGCGAAGCGCCATCTATCTGGCGATCTGCACCGCTTTGGCGTTCTGGCTGATCAGGACGCCGCATGTGCGCCGTGCGAGCGCCATCGGTCTGGCCTGTCTGATCCCCGTCATGAGTCTGTCCGCCTATGACTGGGTTCTGTCGCGCGAGCCGCATTGGTGGTCGAGCCTGTTCGGGTTCGCCTTCGGCCTGAGCGAGGCTCTCGCGGCGCTTTCCATCGCCATCCTCGTGGCCCTGCTCAAGACCGAGCCCGCGTCTCCTGTGCGCCTGAAGAGCCTGGAGCGGGCGCTGCTGACCCTGGCGCTGCTCTCGGTCTGGACATGGTTCGCGCAGTTCCTGATCGTCTGGCTCGCCAATCTCCCGCAGGGCGCAGAATGGTACGCGAGGCGTTCGGATCCCGAGAGCCTCACCCTTGTGGCGGTTTCATATGGCTTGATGCTGGCTGCGATCCTGGTGCTGGTTCCCTCCGGCGTGAGCCGGATCGGCATGATCGTCGGAAGTGCGCTTGCCCTGCTGCATCACGGAACCCATTTCGTCTGGATTCTCCAACCGCGAGGCAACCCGTCCTGGATCGACTTGGCTTCCATGCTGGGTCTCGTGGGCCTCTGGGGCGCCGCTTTCACAACCGTGATGCAGCTCCGCCCCACTTACGCGGAAGAGGCAGCGGCGGAGCCTTAACTTTTTACGTCGGGACCCGAGGCCTGATGAGGAACGATGCGGCGCGTGCGGGGCTCCGCCTCCGATGATCCGGGGGGCGCCTTCGGAAGATCCGCCGTCGTCTCTCCCTGCCCACGGAGTGGAAGCGGCGGATCGGGAGGATAGACCGGGTTCTCGTTGGCCCCGAGGGTATAGAGATAGCTTGCGACATGGCGGGCTTCCGACGCCGTCAGTCCCTGCGCCGGCATGCCCGTTTGCGGCTTGAGCGCCACGGGATCGACCAGCCACGCGATCAGGTTCTGCGGCGTGTTCGGGAGAAAGCCTGCGAGCAGATGCTGCTGAGCGTAGTCCCTCAATTCGGGACCGACCCTGCCTCTGGCGCCTCTCACGCCGCTGATCGTGTGGCAGGTGCCGCAGCCATAGGCCTGAATAAGTGCACGGCCCCGTCCAGGCTCGCCGCCTGCAATCGCCGACGCGGCGGCCCCCTCCCGCTGGTCGCTGCAGGAGGGCAATGCGGCAAGGGCCGGGACGATGGCGATGCGCAGGAGAAAGTGCCTGATCATGGGCTCTGCTTGAAGGGATCCGACGAGGCAACAGACGGGCGCGTACTCCGTTCCGGCCCTGACATCATGGAATGAGATGCTTCGCCCGGCGACCGTCTGCAGGATGTTTTGCGGGAACCAAGTCTCACGGCCAAGCTTATCCGTTCAATGCATGCAAGACCCATGTAGGGCGGATGGATCTGGAAACGACACCGCACGGCCTCCCTTGGCGGCGCAGGGCAACGATCCGCGCGGCAGCCTTCATGTGCGCGCTGTCGCTTGCAGGCTGCAGCGGCGTCCAGTCGGCCCTCGATCCGGCGGGCGGCGATGCTCTTAGGATCTATTGGCTCACCGTCATCATGACGGTCGGCGGAACGCTCATCTTCCTCCTCGTCACCGGGCTTCTGCTCTACGCGATCTTCGCCCCGCCCGAGCGCCGGGCCTGGCTCGGCGGGCGCAGGACCATCGTCATTGGCGGGCTCGCCTTTCCGATCGTCGTTCTGTCGGGACTTCTGCCTTACGGGCTGATCGTCATGCGCGACACGGACGTGCCGGTGCCCGGCGCGCTTCAGGTGGAGGTGGTGGGTGAGCAATATTGGTGGCGGGTGAAGTACGCGGCCGAAGGCGAGGCACCTGAATTCTCCACGGCCAACGAGCTCGTCATCCCGGTCGGCCAGCCTGTGACGGTGACGGTGACCGCCGCCGATGTGATCCACAGTTTCTGGATCCCTAACCTGGGCGGGAAGGTCGACATGATCCCGGGACGCATCAACCGTCTCAACTTCACGGCCGAGCGGCCCGGTGTCTATCGTGGCGTCTGTGCCGAGTTCTGCGGCGACCAGCATGCTCGCATGGCCTTCGACGTGGTGGCGCTGGAGCCCAGGGCTTTCGAAGGATGGAGAGCCGCGCAGGCGCAGCCCGCGCGGGCGCCGGACCTGCCGTTTCTCGTGCGCGGTCGAGACCTGTTCCGCGCCGGCGGATGCGGGTCCTGTCATGTGGTGCGCGGAACCGACGCCGATGGAGCCTTCGGACCCGACCTGACCCATGTGGGAAGCCGCCGCACCATCGGGGCGGGCCAGTTTCCCAACAACATCGGCACGCTCGCCGGCTGGATCGCCAACACGCAGCACATCAAGCCGGGCGTGCGGATGCCGTCCTACGGCTCGTTCACGGGTGAGGATCTGCGGGCATTGGCGGCTTATCTGGAGAGCTTGAAATGAACGCACCCGAGCGCTCCGGAGCCTTTGATGGGCGGAAGCCTGAGCTTCCCAACCCGCTGCCGCGCCCCGCGGGTGAGTTCGAGGCGCTCAAGAAAGCCTGGAAAGCTCCGCGCGGCCTCAGCTTCATCACGGCCGTGAACAACACCTATGTGGGCCTGTGGTATGTCGGCACGGCGTTCCTGTTCTTCATCCTGGCGGGAATCCTCTCGCTGATCATGCGCGTGCAGCTGGCGGCGCCGGAGAGCGATCTCGTCGGGCACGATCTCTACAACCAGCTCTTCACCATGCATGGCACGGTGATGATGTTCCTCTTCGCCGTTCCGGCCGTGGAGGCGGCGAGCGTCTATCTCCTGCCGAACATGCAGGCCGCGCGCGACCTGCCGTTTCCGCGCCTCTCGGCCTATGCCTACTGGGCCTATTTCGTCGGCGGCCTCGTGTTCTTCTGCACGATCTTCTTCGGCCTCGCGCCCAACGGCGGCTGGTTCATGTATCCGCCGCTCACGGGATTGAAGTACTCTCCCGCCGACAATGCGGATTGGTGGCTCCTCGGCATCGGCTTCATCGAGATCTCGGCCATCGCGGGCGCCATCGAGATCATCGTCGGCGTGATGAAGACCCGCGCGGTCGGCATGAGCCTCGACAAGATGCCGGT
The DNA here is from genome assembly GCF_003347665.1 of Microvirga calopogonii. Classification (GTDB taxonomy): domain Bacteria; phylum Pseudomonadota; class Alphaproteobacteria; order Rhizobiales; family Beijerinckiaceae; genus Microvirga; species Microvirga calopogonii. The sequence continues at coordinate 136,620 of NZ_QDGA01000001.1, read as the reverse complement.
CTATTCCTGGGCCATGCTCGTCTTCGCCGTCATGATCGTCATCGGCTTCCCGGCGATCATTCTCGGCACCCTGCTGCTCGAGATGGAGCGCGCCTTCGACTGGCCGTTCTTCATCGCCGAGAGGGGCGGGGACCCGCTTTTGTGGCAGCACCTGTTCTGGTTCTTCGGCCACCCAGAGGTCTACATCATCTTCCTGCCCGCGACAGGCATGGTGTCGATGATCGTCCCCGCCATGGCGCAGACGCCGCTCGTCGGCTACCGATTGATCGTGCTCGCCCTGGTGGCGACGGGCTTCCTCTCCTTCGGCCTGTGGGTGCATCACATGTTCGCCACGGGCCTGCCGAAGATGTCCCTGAGCTTCTTCTCCGCCGCCAGCACGGCGGTGGCGGTGCCGAGCGGCATCCAGGTCTTCGCCTGGATCGCCACCATCGCATCGGGCCGCATGAAGCTGACGACGCCGTCGCTCTTCATCATCGGCTTCCTGTTTATCTTCACCCTCGGCGGCCTCACCGGCGTGATGGTCGCCATGGCACCCTTCGACTGGCAGGCGCACGACAGCTATTTCGTGGTGGCGCACCTGCATTACGTGCTCATCGGCGGCATGGTGTTCCCGCTCTTCGCGGCCTTCTATTACTGGGTGCCGGTGGCAAGCAAATACGCTCTGTCTGAACGGCTCGGGCGCTGGGTGTTCGGCCTCATGTTCGTGGGGGTCAACGTGACCTTCCTGCCGATGCACATCACCGGCCTCATCGGCATGCCCCGGCGCGTCTACACCTATCCGGTCGGCATGGGATGGGACGCGCTCAACCTTGTTTCCACCGTCGGGGCCTTCATGATCGCCGCCGGCGTCGCGCTCTTCCTGTTCGATCTTGCCCGCAAGTTCCGTTTCGCGTCGGACGACAATGCCGGCAATGTCTGGAATGCGAGCACGCTCGAATGGCTCCCGAACGCCAACTACAACACCCGCAGCATCCCGGTCGTGGTCAGCCGTGACCCGCTCTGGGATGAGCCCAACCTGTCGAAGGATGTGGAGGACGGACGCTACTATCTGCCCGGCACGGCCACCGGCGGACGCGAGACGCTGGTGACGAGCCCGTTCGACGCGAGGCCGCAATACATCCTGCAGGTTCCAGGCCCCGGCTGGCAGCCGTTGCTCGCCGCGGTGTTCACGGCCGCGTTCTTCCTGCTCCTCACCGTCAAGATGGTGCTCCTATCGGCCATTTGCGGCGTGCTTGCCATCATATGCGTGATTTGGTGGCTCTGGGAGACCGATCCGGGCCCGGTCCGTCCGCCTGCCGATATCGGCGGCGGGATCGCCGTTCCCGTCTACGCGACCGGATCCATGAACCATTCCTGGTGGGCGATGATCGTCCTGATGGTCGTCGCCGGCATGGTCTTCACCTGTCTGATCTTCTCCTATCTCTTCCTGTGGCTCGTGAATCCCGGCGCATGGCCGCCGCAGGGCGTCGAACTCCCCGAAAGGCTTGCGCCCGTCATCGCAGCGGCACTCCTGATCGTCAGCGCGGCGCTGATCGCCTACGCGAGCCGCAGCTTGAGAGGGGATGATCGCCGCAGCCCGCGATCCGTCCCGATCCTGATCGCCATGGCGCTGCTGTGTGTGGGCGGCGCTTCTGCGACGGATCTCTGGGCGCAGTGGCAAGCGGGCCTGAGGCCCTCGGTCCATGCCTATGGGGCGGCCGTCTATGCCATCGTGTCCCTGCAGATCTTCTTCGTGCTGACGACGCTCATCATGGGACTCTACACCATTGCCCGCTGGCTCGCAGGCAGGCTAGACAGCGTCCGCCGCACGACCTTCGACAACACGATGCTGTTCTGGTTCTACACGGTCGGCCAGGGCCTGGTCGGGCTCGCGGTCGTCCACGGCTTTCCGTGCCTGACGGGAGGCGTCTAGCATGAGCGGACAGCGGACGGGACAAGTGCTCCTGATGCTGGCAGGCTTCATTGCCTGGGCCGTGCAGTTCACCGTGATCTACGGCGCGACGTCAACCCTGTGCGGCCGCGAATGGGCGGGTGCGACGATCCTCGGCGTGGGAAGCGTTCATGCCATCGTGCTGCTCACGACGCTCGCGGCCCTTGCGATCGCAGCCTTGTCGCTGCTCTGGTCGCGCCAGGTCCATGGCAGGCTCGGGGAGGAGGCTGCGGCACCCGATCGCTTCATGAGTCAGGCGGGAACGCTCATCAGCGGTCTCTCGCTCGTCGTCATTCTCTGGCAGGGCGTTCCTGCCTTCATCCTTCCGGCCTGCGCATGATGCGCCCGATACGCGAGGTCCGACCATGATCGACTGGCAGGAGATATTCATACCCTCTCACTCGGTCCTGGAGACCATTGTGCGCGGGACGATGATCTACATCATGCTGTTCGTGATCCTGCGCTTTCTGCTCAAGCGTCAGACCGGCGTGATCGGCGTCGCCGACCTGCTCGTGATCGTCCTCATCGCCGACGCGTCGCAGAACGCGATGGCGAGCGAGTACAAGTCGGTCACCGAGGGGATCGTTCTCGTTCTCACCATCGTGTTCTGGAACTACGCCATCGACTGGCTCGGCTTCCACTTCCCCGCCTTCCAGCGCCTCACCCGGCCACCGCCGCTCCTGCTGGTCGAGAACGGCAAGATGCTCCCGCGCAACATGCGGCAGGAGATGATCACGACGGAGGAGCTCAACAGCCAGCTTCGGGAGCAGGGCATCGAGCACTGCTCCGAGGTCAAGCGGGCCTATATCGAGGGCGACGGGACCATCAGCGTTATCCGGATGGACAAGGAGGACGCCGGAGGGAAGGCCGAGACCATGAAGGGAGTGGTCTGAATCTTCAGACGATGCCTCCGCCACCGCCCGCGACGGCGGGACGCTCCTGGGCGACGCTCCAGCGGTATCCGCTGGCGCGGTACGCCGCAATCGGATCGATAGCGCCGCCGGCCTGCAGACGCGCCATCGCCAAGATCGGCTCGACATCCGTGCGGTAGGCAGCCTTGAGCGTCTCCGACGCCATGAGGGCATCGTTGTCGTCCTGATAGCCCTCGAGGACTTTCCGGTCCACGAGGAGCGCCTGCGCGTAGGCGCGGCGGATCTCGTTGGCGCTGCGGATCAGGCTCTCGATGGGATCGGTCACGTTGTGCGACTGGTCGATCATATGGGCCGGGTGGAAGTTCTCGGCCCGGCGATGCTCCGCATCCACCAGCTCGTTGAAGACGAGAAAGAGTCGGTGGGGATCGATGGCGCCCGTATCGAGGTCGTCGTCGCCGTATTTGGAATCATTGAAATGGAAGCCGCCGAGCTTTCCGAACTGGATCAGCCGGGCGACGATCATCTCGATGTTGACGTTCGGCGCATGGTGGCCGAGATCGACGAGGCAATAGGCCTTGTCGCCGAGTTCCGTGGCGATCAGGTAGTTGGTGCCCCAGTCCTGCACGACGGTCGAATAGAAGGCCGGTTCGTACATCTTGTGCTCGGAGAAGATGCGCCAGTCGGCAGGCAGGCGCTTGTAGATGGCCTTCATGGATTCGAGATAGCGCTCGAAGCTCCGGGTGAAGTTCGTCTGCCCCGGGAAATTGGAACCGTCGCCGATCCACACCGTCAGCGCCTTGGAGCCGATCGCCTCGCCGATCTCGATGCACTCGAGATTGTGCTCGATCGCCTGCTGGCGTGTCGCCGCATCGGTGTGGCTGAGGGAGCCGAACTTGTAGCTCTTCTCCTGGCCCGGAGCGTCGGAGAAGGTATTTGAGTTCATGGCGTCGAACCTAAGTCCCAGCGCATCGCCATGCGCCTTGAGCCGCCTCGGATCGTCAACCTTGTCCCACGGAATGTGCAGCGAGACGGTCGGCGTCGCGCGGGTGAGCTGGTGGATCACCGCGCAGTCGTCGAGCTTGTCGAAAATGTTGCGCGGCTCGCCGAGCCCGGGGAAGCGGGCGAATCGGGTGCCGCCCGTGCCGACGCCCCAGGAGGGGACGGCCACGAAGAACTGTCGGACCTTGCCGGTGACGGTGTCGATGTCGACTCCGTCGCGCGCGAGCTTGGCTCCCAAGGCATCGTAATCCGCCTTCAAGGCGCTCATGCGCTTCTCGTTGTCGGCTGAGACGATGTCTCCTGCAATCCTCTGTTCGGTCATGGCGTCCTCCCTGGTGCTGGAGATGCTTTTTCACTCAAGTGGAAGCATCTCCCTCTTTGCTTTGCCGCATTTTTTGACGTTGAACCGGATCAACCTCACCGAAAAATGCTCTTGGCTTATCGCGTGAACGATGTCGCGTTGCCCGCATCCACATTGATGATGTTGCCGGTCGATTTCGCCGAAAGATCGGAGGCGAGGAAGTAGATCGCCTCGGCGATGTCCTCCGGGAAGACGTTCAGTTTCAGCAGCGACCGCTTGCGGTAATGCTCCTCCAGCTCGTCGACGGCGAGCTTGGATGAGGCGGCACGCTGCTCACGCCATTCCCCGGTCCAGATCTTGGAGCCGCGCAGCACCGCATCCGGGTTCACCGTGTTCACGCGGATGCCGGCTTCCGCGCCCTCCAGCGCAAGACAGCGGGCGAGATGGATTTCGGCGGCCTTGGCGGTGCAATAGGCGGAGGCGTTAGGCGAGGAGGCGAGACCGTTCTTCGACGAGACGAAGACGATATTGCCGCCGAGCTTCTGGCGTCGGAACAGGCGGAAGGCTTCCCGGGAGACGAGAAAATAGCCGGTCGCCAGAATGTCGATGTTGCGGTTCCACATGGCGAGATCGGTGTCCTCCACGGGAGCCGAAGACGCGATGCCAGCATTGGACACGAGGATGTCGATGCCGCCGAACTCGACGCTCGCCTCGACGAAGGAGGACAGGACGTTCGGTTCGCTCGTGACGTTGAGCTTCACGCCGCGCACGGAGTCCTGTCCGAAGCGCTTGGAAAAATCCTGCAACGTCGTGGTCAGCGATTCCTCATCGATATCCGCCAGCACCACGCAGGCGCCTTCGCCCACCAGACGCTCTGCCGTGGCACGGCCGATGCCGCCAGCGCCGCCGGTGATAAAGGCAACACGCCCGGCAAGGCTCTTCGGCTTCGGCATGCGCTGGAGCTTGGCTTCCTCGAGCAGCCAATATTCGATGTCGAAGGCTTCCTGCTCGGGCAGACCCTGGTACTCGGATACCGAGGAGGCGCCACGCATCACATTGATGGCGTTGACGTAGAACTCGCTCGCGATGCGCGCCGTCGCCTTGTCGCGGGCGAAGGACAACATGCCGACGCCAGGGATCAGGAAGATCACCGGATTGGGATCGCGCATCTTCGGGCTATTCGGATGCTTCGACTGCTCGTAGTAGCGCGTGTAGTCGGCGCGATAGGCCTCCAGGGCCGCATCGAGACCGGCAGGCTCCGCATCGGCGTCCGGCGTCGTCGGGTCGAAATCGAGGACGAGCGGGCGAATCTTCGTGCGCAGGAAGTGATCGGGGCAGCTGGTGCCGAGCTGGGCGAGAGGCTTCAGGTTCGCCGAGTTGACGAAGTCGAGCACCGCATCCTGGTCGTCGAAATGTCCGAGCTTGCGCTCCGCTTGGCCGATCTTCCCGCGGATCTCCGGCATCAGGCGCGCGGCGATCTTGCGGCGCTCGTCCCGCGAGAGACTGGAGGTCACGGCGCCGCCGAAGGCCGGCTTGCCGGCCGTCCGCTCGGCGAACCATTGGATGGCCTGATTGATGATCCGCAAGGTGAGTGCGTAGCATTCCTTGGCATCGTCGGCCCAGGTGAAGAGGCCGTGGCTTTCGAGCACCACACCTTTGGCATTGGGATTGGCCTTGGCGAAAGCTTCGAGATCGAGACCCAGCTGGAAGCCGGGGCGGCGCCAGGGCAGCCATCCGATCTCGTCGCCGAAGATCTCCCTGGTCAACTCACGCGAGTTCTTCGACGCCGCAATCGCGATGATCGCATCCGGGTGCATGTGATCCACGTGCTTGTAGGGAAGGAAGCCGTGGAGGGGAGTGTCGATCGAGGCCGCGCGCGTGTTGAGATTGAAGGTGGCGTGGGGCAGAAAGCCTACCATCCGGTCTTCGTCCTCGACACCCTTGTAGATGTTCTTCAGCGATCGAAGCTTGTCCATGTAAAGCGTGGCAAAGCCGTCGAGCTTGATCGTTCCCACGTCGCCGCCGGAGCCCTTGACCCAGAGCACCTCGACCTTCTCGCCCGTCAGCGGATCGGTTTCGAGCACCTTGGCCGACGTATTGCCGCCGCCGTAATTGGTGATCCGCTTATCGGCGCCGAGAAGATTGGAGCGGTAGAGCAGCAGGCCCGGCTCGTCCAAGGTAGCCGCCTTGGCGTCGTCCCACTGATTTTCGAGGAGTTTGACGGCTTGGGTCGCGGTGTCCACGGTTTCCTCCTATCCGCTCATGAGGGCGCACAGCGCCCCGGATTTGAGCCGAAAGGTGGCGGGAGCCTCCAGGATTGTCAACCAAAAACGATCAAATTTGATCAATACTGATCATGATACGAAGGTGGTACGCCGATCTTGATTGACTGTGAGCGATTAGATGCGCAGTCTAAGCCGGAACTTGCGTGAACCTGAAAGGTACTCGATCCTTCCGATCATTCTTGAGCCACCCGTTGAGGAACCATGCACGAACGCGAAAGGCACCGGATCATCCTGAGCGCCGTCCAGGAGAAGCCGGTTGCGACAGTCCAGGATCTCGTGGAACTGACTTCCGCCTCGGAAGCCACGATCCGCCGCGATATCGCAGCCCTGCACGTTCAAGGGCGCTTGCGCCGCGTCCGCGGCGGGGCCGAAGCCCTCCACCCTGCACAGATCGGCAGCCTTGCGGCCAAGCCTTTTCGCGTGTCGGAGAGCGAGAACATTGCGAAGAAGCGGGCCATCGCCCGGGAGGCCGTGGCTTTGTGCACGGAGGGGGACGCCATCATCATCAATGGCGGCACCACGACATTTCAGATGGTTCATTACCTGACGACCCGACGGCTGCAGGTGTTCACAAACTCCTTCGCCATCGCCGAGCATCTCGTGAAGCATTCCAAGAACCAGGTCATGCTGCCGGGCGGCTCGATCTATCGTGACCAGAGCATCATTCTCTCGCCATTCGAGAATGACGTGACCCGAAATTTCTATGCGCGGCGCATGTTCATGGGCGCTCAGGGCGTCGGCTCGCTCGGCGTCATGGAGCAGGATGCTCTGATCATCCAGGCCGAGCAGAAGCTGATCAATCAGGCCGACGAGCTGGTTCTGATGGTGGATTCCACCAAGTTCCAGCGTCGCTCCAGCCTTATTCTCTGCCCGCTCGATCGAGTCTCGACGCTGATTACCGATGACGCCATCCCGGACTCAGCCAGGACCATGATCGAAAATGCAGGAATCAAACTGATCATCGCCGGAACGACGGCGGCGGATCAGTCTGTGGAAGCCTCATCGGCGGCCTGAGAGCCGGCGAGAGGTGTTTGGAAAGGGAGGAAGAACATGAAGGCATTTGCAAAGCTTGCCCTCGGCACCGCGCTGGGTCTGGCACTCTTCGCCGGCTCCGCAAGCGCTCAGAATGTGAAGATCGGTCTCGTCGCGAAATCCCTCGGCAACGGCTTCTTCGAGGCGGCCAACAAGGGCGCCCAGGAAGCCGCGAAGGAGCTTGGCGGTGTCGAGGTGATCTATACCGGGCCGACGAGCACGACCGCCGAAGGGCAAATCGAGGTCATCAACGCACTCATCGCCCAGCGCGTCGATGCGATCGCGATCTCGGCCAACGATCCCGATGCCGTCGTTCCCGCGCTGAAGCGGGCCGCGCAGCGCGGCATCAAGGTGATCTCCTGGGATTCCGCCGTCGGCAAGGACGGTCGCATCGTGCACCTCAACCCGTCCTCGAACGAGTTGATCGGCAACATGTGCCTGAAGCTCGCGGCGGATCACCTGCCGGACGGCAAGGGCGATTTCGCGATCCTGTCCGCGACCTCCACCTCGACGAACCAGAACACCTGGATCGCCGAGATGAAGAAGCAGCTTCCGAAATATCCCGGGCTGAACCTCGTCACGACCGTCTATGGCGACGATCTGGCCGACAAGAGCTATCGTGAGGCTCAGGGCCTGCTGAAGTCCCATCCGAACGTGAAGGTGATCGTGGCTCCGACGACGGTCGGCGTGCTCGCCGCCTCGCAGGTGGTGAAGGATGCCGGCAAGATCGGGCAGGTCTACGTGACGGGTCTCGGGCTTCCCTCGGAAATGGCCGGTGCGGTCCATTCCGGCGCCACGAAGGAATTCGCCATCTGGAACCCGATCGATCTCGGCTATTCCGCCACGCAGATCGCCTATCGCCTCGTCAAGGGCGAGACCGACGGCAAGCCGGGCGCGGAGATCAATGCCGGCCGCATGGGCAAGATCAAGATCGGCGACAACGGCGAGGCCGCGATGGCCGATCCCTTCGTCTACGACAAGAACAACGTCGACGAGTTCGCCAAGATCTTCTGAGATCGACAAGCCACTCGGAGAGAGGGCGCGGGGTGGCCGCGCCCTCCTTTCTCTCATCGACGATTGACAGGGTTTCCCATGTCCGTGGTTCAAGCGGTTCCCGACGTCCAGACTCCGCTTCTGGAGATGCGCGGCATTTCCAAGTCGTTTCCCGGAGTCAAGGCGCTCGACCATGTGGATGTCGCGCTCTATCCCGGCACCGTGACGGCATTGATTGGCGAGAATGGCGCGGGCAAGTCGACGCTCGTCAAGATTCTCACCGGCATCTATCAGCCGGATGGCGGTGAGATCGTCGTCGATGGAGCCGCCGTGCATTTCGCGAACGCCGAGGCGGCGATCCGGAGCGGCATCACGGCAATCCATCAGGAGACCGTGCTCTTCGACGAGCTCTCCGTCGCCGAGAACATCTTTCTTGGTCACGCGCCGCGAAATCGGCTGGGGCTCGTCAATTGGGGCGCCATGAACGCACGCGCCGCGGCTCTGCTCACCTCCATCGACGCGCCGATCAGCCCCTATACCCGCTTGAAAGACCTCTCGATCGCGCATCGGCATCTGGTCGCCATCGCGCGCGCTCTCTCCGTCGAGGCCCGCGTCGTCATCATGGACGAGCCGACCGCCGCGCTCTCCTACAAGGAGGTCGAGGACCTTTTCCGGATCATCGAGCGGCTGAAGAAGCAGGGCAAGGCGATCCTCTTCATCAGCCATAAATTCGAGGAGGTCTACCAGATCGCCGAGCGCTTCGTTGTGTTCCGCGACGGCCGTTCGATCGGCTCCGGCCTGCTGGCGCAGACCGGGCAGGACGAGATCGTCCGCATGATGGTCGGCCGCTCGGTCGATCATGTTTTTCCGAAGGTGGATGTAGCCATCGGAAACACCGTTCTCGAAGTCTCGGGCTATGCTCATCCGACGGAGTTCGACGGCATCTCCTTCGACCTGCGGCGCGGCGAGATCCTGGGCCTCTACGGTCTGGTGGGCGCGGGGCGCTCGGAACTCTGCCAAGCCCTGTTCGGCATCACCCGCCCCAGCGCCGGAACCGTCGAGCTCGAAGGACGGCGGATCGACATCCGCTCGCCGGCGGATGCCATCGCGGCGGGCATCGTCTACGTGCCCGAGGAGCGTGGACGCCACGGTGCGGTTCTGCAGATGCCGATCTTCCAGAACATCTCGATGGCGACGCTCGGCCGGACCACCCGGGCGGGGTTCCTGCGGCAGGCGGAGGAGTTCGCCCTGGCGCGGAAATATGCGGAGCGGCTCGACCTTCGCGCGGCGGCGCTCTCAGTCCCCGTCGGCACGTTGTCGGGCGGCAATCAGCAGAAGGTGGTGATCGGCAAGTGGCTCGCCACCCGGCCGAAGGTCATCATCCTGGATGAGCCGACGAAGGGCATCGACATCGGCTCGAAGGCGGCTGTGCATGCCTTCATGAGCGAGCTCGCGGGCGAGGGGCTGAGCGTGATCATGGTCTCGTCCGAACTGCCTGAGATTCTCGGCATGTCCGATCGCGTGATGGTGATGCACGAAGGGCGTATGGCCGGGATGTGGGAGCGCGACGGTCTCGATGCCGAGATGCTCGTGCGGGCCGCGACGGGCAATACCTGAACCGGCATGACAGGGAACAAGGATGACCGATGAGCCGAATCCTGAAATACCGTGAACTCCTGCTGGTGGCGATCATCGTCGTGCTGATCGCGATCTTCTCGTCGCGCGCGCCGGGATTCGCCTCGCCCGAGAGCCTCGCCAACATCTTCAACGATACGTCGATCCTGATGATCCTGGCGCTCGGCCAGATGGCCGTGATCCTCACCAAGTCCATCGACCTCTCAGTCGCCGCGAACCTGTCCTTCACCGGCATGGCCATCGCCATGACGAACGCCGCCTATCCGCAGATCCCGCTGCCTCTTCTCATCGTGATGGCAATGGGCATCGGGGCGTTCCTCGGTGCCGTCAACGGCCTCATGGTCTGGAAGATCGGCATTCCATCCATCGTGGCGACGCTCGGCACGCTCACGATCTATCGCGGCATGGCCTTCGTGCTCTCGGGTGGGGCCTGGGTCAACCAGACGCAGATGACCGCGACCTTCCTCAATACGCCGCGTGTCGTCTTGCTCGGCCTGCCCTTGCTCGGCTGGACGGCCATCCTGGTGATCGCGCTCATCACGCTCGTCTTCACGCGCACGGTGTTCGGACGATCGCTCTACGCGGCGGGCGGCAATCCGACGGCGGCGCTTTATGCGGGGATCGATGTCGGGCGCACGCGCTTCTTCGCCTTCGTGCTGTCGGGCGCCCTGGCGGGGCTCTGCGGCTATCTCTGGGTGTCGCGCTATGCGGTCGCTTATGTGGACATCGCCGCCGGCTTCGAGCTCGACACGGTCGCGGCCTGCGTCATCGGCGGGATCTCCACGCTCGGTGGGATCGGTTCCGTGGGCGGCGCGATCCTCGGAGCCCTGTTCCTCGGCGTGATCAAGAACGCCTTGCCGGTGATCAACATTTCTCCGTTCTGGCAGATGGCCATTTCCGGTTTCGTCATCATCGTGGCGGTTCTCTTCAATGCGCGGCAGGAGAAGCGGAAAGGCCGCCTCATCCTCCGCGATGCCGCGAAAAGCAGGCCGCCCCTGGCTGGAGTGAAGGTCGAAGGAGCCGCCGCATGAGCACGCTGACGTTCGAGAAGCAGCCGCCGCGACATATCCCCGACAAGCTCTCGACACCGGCTGGCCGGATCCTCGGCAGCTGGGAAGCCCTGCTCGCGGCCGTCGCCATCGCGATCTTCATCGCGAATTCCTTCGCATCTCCGCACTTCCTCGATCCGTGGAACCTGTCGGATGCCACCTACAACTTCACGGAAAAAGCGATGATCGCCTTCGCGATGACGCTGCTGATCATCTCGGGCGAAATCGATCTTTCCGTCGCCGCGATCATCGCCCTGGCGTCGACCGCCATGGGGGCGGCCGTGCAGGCCGGCTTCCAGACGCCGGCTCTCGTCGGGATCGGGCTCGGTGTCGGGCTGCTCTGCGGAGCCTTCAACGGTTTCCTGGTGGCGCGCATCGGGCTTCCGTCCATCGTCGTGACCATCGGCACCATGAGTCTGTTCCGGGGCATTGCCCAGATCGTGCTCGGCGACCAGGCCTATGGCGGCTATCCGGCGAGCTTCGCCTGGTTCGGCCAGGGCTACATGTCCGACTTTTCCTGGTGGCCGACCCTTCCTGGTTTCGAGGTCGTCACCTTCGAGATGGTCGCCTTCGTGGTGTTCGCCCTCATCTTCGGCGTCCTGCTTCACTGGACCGCTTTCGGGCGGCGGATCTACGCCATCGGCAACAACGCCTTTGCCGCGCAGTTCTCCGGCATTCCGGTTCAACGCACCAAGTTCATGCTGTTTCTGCTGACAGGTCTCATGAGCGGGTTCGCGGCCGTCTGCCTCACCTCGCGTCTGGGCTCGACCCGTCACACCATCGCGGCAGGATGGGAACTCGAGGTGGTCACCATGGCGGTGCTCGGCGGCGTCAGCATTCTCGGGGGCTCGGGCACCGTTCCGGGCGTGGTGCTGGCCGCCATCGTCATGGGCCTCGTCACCTTCGGCCTTGGGCTCCTCAATGTTCCGGGCATCGTCATGTCGATCTTCATAGGCCTGTTGCTGATCCTCGTGATCGCGCTGCCGATCGTCATCCGTCGCATCCGCTCGAGAGCCGCAGCATGACAGGAAAAGAAAAATACGCCTTCAAGATGCAACTCCATCCTGGCATGGAGGACGAGTATCGCCGTCGGCATGACGAGATCTGGCCGGAACTGTTGGAGCTTCTGAAAGAGGCCGGTGTCGAGGATTACTCGATCCATCTCGACCGGGAGACCGGCATCCTGTTCGGCGTCCTTTGGCGATCCGCGGATCACCGCATGGCCGATCTGCCGAACCATCCGGTCATGAAGCGCTGGTGGGCCCACATGGCCGACATCATGGCGACGAATCCCGACAATTCGCCGGTGGACATGCCCCTCGTCACCGTCTTCCATATGGCGTGAGCCCATGAAAGTCGCAGTACTCGATGTCGGCAAGACCAATGTTAAAGCCGTCATCGTCGATGCCGAAGCGCGGCGTGAAATCGCCGCCCGCACACGTCCGAACCGGGTGCTGACCGACGGTCCCTATCCGCATTTCGATGTCGATGGGATCTTCGAGTTCTTCTTGCAATCTCTGAAGGAACTCCACGTGGAATTCGGGTTCGATGCCATATCGATCACGGCCCATGGCGCAAGCGGGGCGCTTCTGGGAGACAATGGTCTTGCACTTCCGGTCCTCGATTACGAGTTCCGCTATCCGGCAGAGGTCGATGCCGCTTATGACGAGATCAGGCCGGATTTTTCGGAAACCTTCTCGCCGCGCCTGCCCGGCGGGCTCAATCTCGGAGCACAACTGCACTATCAGAAATCAGTGTTTCCCGAAGCCTTCGGACAGGTGCAGGCCATCGTCACCTATCCCCAGTATTGGGGCTGGCGACTGACGGGTATTGCTGCCACGGAGGTCACATCCCTCGGCTGTCACACCGATCTCTGGAGGCCGAAGGAGGGGCGCTTCTCCTCGCTCGTCGAGAGGCTCGAAATCGCCGACAGGCTCGCCCCCGTCAGAAAGCCCTCGGACCTCCTGGGGTATGTGACGGCGGAGATCTGTGCGAGGATAGGGCTTGCGCGGCCTGTGCCCGTCTATTGCGGCATTCACGACTCGAACGCTTCGCTCCTGCCCCATCTGGGCCGGCATGAGGCGCCGTTCGCGGTCGTCTCGACGGGAACGTGGGTCGTGATCTTTGCGGTCGGCGGCGACCTCGATCACCTGGATCCGAAGCGGGACACTCTCGCCAACGTGGATGCACTCGGCCGTGCCGTCCCGTCCGCGCGGTTCATGGGTGGGCGCGAGTTCGAACTGCTGACAAAAGGGAGGGGCCAGGCGACGCCGGAGGCGATCGGCCATGTCGTGGACCAAGATATTCTCCTGACACCGAGCGTCGTGCCCGGGTGCGGGCCGTTTCCCGATGCCGTGCATCGTCTCGTCAATGCGCCCGGCGATTTGAATGAAGATGAAATCTATGTTGCGGCTTCGCTCTATACGGCCCTGATGACGCAAGCCTGTCTCGATCTGGCCCACGCTGCAGGTCCGATCATCGTGGAGGGGCCTTTCGCGCGCAATGCCCTCTATACGGAGGCCCTGGGAAGCGCGACCGGCCGTCAGGTCCTCGCCGTTTCCAGCTCCACCGGAACGAGCGTCGGTGCGGCGCTCCTCGCGTTGACATCCACAAATCCAGGTTCACATGAGGACAGACAGAACACGTCCTCCCACCAACTGCCGAAAGACTTTCAGCGCTATTGCGCCGCGTGGAATGCTTACTCGAAGATAATATGAGCGGGACGGCATATCTTGCCTGAACGGACATCGCTATATCGTTAAATTTTTCGGCAAGTAGTACTACGTTATTGCAACGATCATCGATCCTCTATTGCTATTCACCTGCCATATTGCAGCCGCACTGCGACGCTTAGCTGTGTCACAATTCGGTTGTAGCGTTTGAAGAGCAAAACAGGTTGCTGATGAAATTGGAACGAAAGAACCTATCACTCACCGTCGACACCAACACGATCTTGTCAGAACTCGAGCGGACGATGGTTGCGTCGATTGCTCTGATGAAGCGACTGAGACGCGAGAGAAGGCGTTCAGTGCGGATGGAGCGCACGGCCGAAGAACAGAGAGCCTGATCGAATTATCTCAGCTCTCTCTGATACCTTCACCTCCGAAGGCAAATGGATTCTGAACATCGGGCCGGACGCGCGCTCCACTTCCGGGCCCGATGCTCTCATTCTACCGGCGCTGCGCAACGAAGAAGAGACGCGGAAAGCGCAGCAGGACCTTGCCATCTCCCTGAGCCCGATAGGCTTCCAAGACGGCCACTTGATAGCGGCGCAGAAATTCGGCGCGTTCCTCCGGCGACAGTGGGTCGATATAGGGTTTCAAGCCGGTGCTCTTGAACCATTCGACGATGGAAGCGGCGCCGTCGAGCGGATGGACATAGGTCGTTTGCCAGATGTCGACCGAGCATCCCGCCTGCTGCAGCCAGCCATAATAATTCTCGAACGATCCGATCGTCTCCCTTGATCGAGCCGCGGAGGACAGCTTTTCCGCCCATGGACCATCCTGTGCAACCTGGGCCATGAGGCGATGGGTAGGCTCGTTCAGATTGTTCGGCATCTGGACGGCCAGGCATCCGCCCTCTTTCAGGAAGGAGACAAGACGTTTGAGAAGGGCAGGGTGGTCGGGAAGCCATTGCAGGACGGCATTGGCGAAGATCAGATCGAAACGCTCGGACGTCTCCCATGTGGCGATGTCCGCTTCCTCGAAGTGCAGCCCCGGCAATCGCATCCTCGCCTTGGCAAGCATGTCCGGCGAATTGTCGAGCCCAACGATCCGCGCGGCCGGATAGCGCCGGGTAATCAGTTCCGTACTGTTTCCAGGTCCGCAACCGAGATCGACACAGTTCGTTGCCGCTTCCAGGGGCACCCGCCTGAGCAGGTCGAGTGAGGGGCGCGTGCGCTCATCCTCGAACTTCAGATATTGTCCTGCATCCCAATCGACCAACGGAATATCTCCTCGTCTCCGTTTTGCCCGCCTGTCATCCGACCATCGTGGCGGAATTCCAGCACACCACGAGCGGAGCGGTGCAACCGCATCGCTGCGCCTCAACACATCGTGTGAGCCCGTGAGGCCTCATCGGTGAAAACCAACGCGACAGACACAATGTTTCCGCGTATAGTTTAACGATGGGTTGCGGTTATGCGTGACCGCTGAACGATACACGCAAGGCCGTGATCTCGACTGCCAAGGTTCATCCCTGGAGGAGCGATTATGGCCAATTTTCATATTGTCGCCGGCGCAAGCGAAGCTCCGGCACATCCGGTTGTCAGAAAGATTACACCTGCCGATTTGAAAGAAGCCCTGGCAAAAGGGTTCGATGATTTCTGGGCCATGCCGTCGCATCTGGTTTTTCTGGGGCTGATCTATCCCGTCGTGGGCGTCTGCCTTGCCGCACTTACCTTCAGTAATGACGCGCTGCCGCTTCTCTATCCGCTGGCCTCGGGCTTCGCCCTGATCGGCCCGATTGCCGGCATCGGTCTCTATGAAATCAGCCGACGGCGGGAGCTCGGCCTATCGACTTCCTGGCAGGATGCTTTCAACGTCCTGAAGTCGCCCTCGATTCCCTCGATTCTTGCGCTCGGCGTCGTGCTGCTGGTGATCTTCCTGACCTGGCTGACGACGGCACGCCTTCTTTACCAATCGATCTTCGGCTATGCGGTGCCCGATACCTACACGGGGCTGATCAGCCAGGTTCTCACGACACCGGAGGGCATGCAGTTGATCATCTGGGGCAACATCCTCGGGTTCGTCTTCGCCGTGGCGGTGCTGAGCATCAGCGTGATCTCGTTCCCGCTTCTCCTCGACCGGGATGTAGGAGCGGCCGTTGCCGTTTATACCTCCGTCAAGGCGGTGGCCATGAATCCGTTCACCATGGCACTATGGGGCCTTATCGTCGCCGCAGCTCTCCTCATCGGCTCCATCCCGCTCTTCGTGGGGCTCGCCATCGTGATGCCGGTTCTCGGACACGCGACCTGGCATCTCTATCGCCGGGTCGTGGAACCTCCGCATCCCGACGACGCTCACCCGATCAGATAAATCGCTTGTTCAGGAGACTATCGGAGGCGGCCCGGTCATCGGACCGCCTTCCCGCTGTTCAGGACCCGGATCCAAAGAACACGATCCGGGACAGCAACGTGTAATCCGCTTCGAGGACCATGATTGTGACGAACACGAGCACGGCGCTGATCGGCACCAGAATGGCATAGACCAATGACAGGCGTTCCCAGGCCATATGCATGAAGATCGCCACGATGAGGCCCGCCTTCAGCAGCATGAAGAGGACGATCAGGGCGTATCGGAGAAGCCCCTGAACCTGGAAGTAGTCGACGAAGTAGGAGCAAGCGCTCAGAACGAAGAGCCATGCCCACACGACTAGGTAAAGCTTGATCGGGTGCTGTTGCCCTTGAGCATGTGCCGTTGCCTGTGCCATGGCGCGTCCCTTACCAAAGGTAGAAGAAGGCGAAGATGAAGACCCACACCAGATCGACGAAGTGCCAGTAGAGGCCCATGATCTCGACGGATTCGTAACGCCCCTTCCGGCTCGTGAAGAAGCCTCGACGCTCATGGTCGAAATCACCACGCCACACCTTCCGGGCGATGACGAGAAGGAAGATCACACCGATGCTGACATGTGTGCCGTGAAAGCCGGTGATCATGAAGAACGATGAGCCGAACTGGGCCGCGCCCCACGGATTGGCCCAGGGTCGGACGCCCTCGTGGATCAGCTTCGTCCACTCGAAAGCCTGCATGCCGACGAAGGTGGCGCCGAGAAGTGCCGTCAGCAGCATCAGGATGGCCGTCTTTCTGCGGTCGCGGCGGTAGCCGAAATTCACCGCCATCGCCATCGTTCCGCTGCTGCTGATCAGAACGAAGGTCATGATGGCGATCAGGATCAGGGGAAGAGACGTGCCGCCGATGGTCAGGGCGAAGACCTCGCTCGTATTGGGCCACGCCACGGTCGTGGACATCCGGGCCGTCATGTACGAGATCAGAAAGCAGCTGAAGACGAATGTGTCGCTGAGGAGGAAGATCCACATCATGGCCTTGCCCCAGGACACGTTCCTGAAGGCCTGCCGATCCGAGGAGAAGTCGCTCGCGATGCTACGCAAGCCGGAGGTCTCGGTGTAGGTCGTTCGCAAATCCGTCGCAGCCTGTTCCGCCATGAGCAGAACTCCTCTCACGTCAGCAATTGCCGGCAGATGTCCACGAAGTTCTCCGCCCAGCCAGTCAGCACGCTCAGGAAGACCAGCCACACAAGGAGCAGGAAGTGCCAGTACGTGGCGCAGAGCTCCACGGACAGGCGCAGCTTCTCCGTCGCATTTTCGCGCCATGCCTTCTCAGTTGTTCTGCCAAGCGCCACCAGACCGCCGAGCAGGTGGAGGCCGTGCAGGCCGGTCAGGATGTAGAAGAAGGCATTGGCCGGATTGGCGGCCAGGAAATAGCCCTCGTTGCTCAACTGACGCCAGGCCAGAAGCTGGCCCGACAGGAACGCGAGAGCCGAAATGCCGCCCGCGAGAAGACTCGCTCTCAGCTCAGGCAATTCATCGCGGTCGGCTGCGCGCTTCGCGCCCTGCAGGGCGAGGCTGCTCAGGGCGAGCATGGCCGTGTTGAGCCAGAGGATGCGTGGTATCGGCAATGTTCGCCAGTCGGGCAATTGCATGCGCATGGCATAGGCGCTGATGAACAATGCGAACAGGGAACCGATGACGGCGAGAAGAACGAGGAGTCCGACTCGGTATGGAGGCGCGGGCGTTGCTTCCGGCAAGGCGCCCGCGCCTCCCTGTTCGAGCCAGGGCTTCGATGTCAGCCCCTGCCGCGACAGCCACCAGGCGCCGATGACGGCGAGCACGCCCAGGAACAGGAGGATGCTAGCCATGTGACGATCCCGGCACGATGCGGCTGATCCCAGGCTGGTTCTGAGGCAGGAAATCCTGGTCGGCTCCCGGCACGCTGTAATCGTAGGCCCAGCGATAGACCACCGGCAGGTTCTTGCCCCAGTTGCCGTGCGGCGGCGGTGTTTCCGGCGTCTGCCATTCCAGCGTGGTCGCGCGCCATGGATTGCCGCCGGACGGCCTGCCGTGGCGCAGGCTCCAGAAGAGATTGAAGACGAAGACAAGCTGTGTCGCTCCGACGATCAGAGCCACGATGGTGATGAAGGCATTCAGCGTGTGGGCCGATGGCGGGACGAAGGACATGTCCCCGATGTCGTGGTAGCGGCGCGGAATCCCCATCAGTCCTAGGTAATGCATGGGGAAGAAGATGGCATAGGCTCCGAGAAACGTGACCCAGAAATGGATTCTGCCGAGCGTTTCGTTCAGCATGCGCCCGGTCACCTTCGGGTACCAGTGATAGATCGCCCCGAAGATCACGAGGATCGGAGCGACGCCCATGACCATGTGGAAATGAGCCACGACGAACATCGTATCGGACAGCGGAACGTCCACCACCACGTTGCCGAGGAACAGGCCCGTCAGGCCTCCGTTCACGAAGGTGACGATGAAGGCGAGGGCGAACAGCATGGGCAGGGTGAGATGGATGTTTCCGCGCCAGAGCGTCAGGATCCAGTTGTAGACCTTGATCGCGGTCGGCACGGCGATGATCAGCGTCGTGGTGGCGAAGAAGAATCCGAAATACGGGTTCATGCCGCTCACATACATGTGGTGGGCCCAGACCACGAAGCTCAAGGCCCCGATGGCGAGCAGCGCCCAGACCATCATGCGATAGCCGAAGATGTTGCGCCGCGCATGGGTGCTGATCAGGTCCGACACGATGCCGAAGGCGGGCAGTGCGACGATGTAGACCTCCGGGTGCCCGAAGAACCAGAACAGGTGCTGGAAGAGCAGGGGAGATCCTCCGTTGCGTTCCAGAGGCTGGCCCATCTCGACGATGGCGGGAACGAAGAAGCTCGTTCCGAAGACCCGGTCGAAGAGCATCATCACGGCGCCGACGAACAGGGCCGGAAAGGCGAGCAGCGCCATGAAGCTCGCGGTGAAGATCCCCCAGACGGTGAGCGGCATTCGCATGAGCGTCATGCCGCGCGCCCGCGCCTGCAGCACCGTCACCACATAGTTCAGGCCGCCCATGGTGAAGCCGATGATGAAGATCATCAGGGAGACGAGCATCAGGATGATGCCCCAGTCCTGTCCGCCGGGCGTGCCTGACAGGATGGCCTGCGGCGGATAGAGCGTCCATCCGGCGCCGGTGGGACCGCCCGGTGCGAAGAAGCTCGCGACGAGAACCAGCACGGCGAGAAAATAGACCCAGAAGCTCAGCATGTTGACATAGGGAAAGACCATGTCGCGGGCGCCAACCATCAGGGGGATGAGGTAATTGCCGAAGCCGCCGAGAAAGAGGGCGGTCAGCACGTAGACCACCATCATCATGCCGTGCATGGTGATGAACTGGTAATAGGCATTCGCATCGATGAAGGCGAAGACGCCGGGAAAGCCGAGCTGGAGCCGCATCAGCCACGACAGCACGAGGGCGATCAGTCCGACCGAGAGGGCGACGAATGCGTACTGGATCGCGATGACCTTCGCATCCTGGCTGAAGACGTATTTCGTCACCCAGCTGTGAGGATGGTAGAGTTCGACATCTTCGACATCGGCTGGTGCGACCGCTCCGGCCGGACCGAGTGGGACATCAACCATCAGGATTCTCTCCCCGGCTGCTTCCGCTTTCTTCCTTCAGTCAGGTACGCCGCGTGCAGGCCCGAGGCGCGCAAAGCTCTGCGCCGCCTTCTGCTGCAGCCATGCCTGATAGTCGCTTTGTTCCTGTATCACGAGCGTTCCGCGCATCTGCGGATGGCCGACGCCGCAGAGTTCCGCGCAGAGAATGTCGAAGCTGCCCGTCCGTGTCGGCGTGAACCAGATGTAGGAGACCTGGCCCGGCACGAGATCCATCTTGGCGCGCATCTCCGGCACATAGAAATCGTGGATGACGTCGACGGAACGCAGAAGCGCCTTGACCGGCTTGCCGACCGGCAGGTGCAATTCGCCGCCTTCGACCACGACATCGTCCTGTGATTTAGGATCGTCCTTATTGATCCCGAGCGGATTGTCGGGGCTGATCAGTCGGGCGTCGGACGTGGCAAGCTTCCCGTCCGGTCCCGGTAGCCGGAAACTCCACTGCCATTGCTGGCCCACGACCTCGATATCGGTCGCATCCTCCGGAACGGTGATGAACTGCCGCCAGACGAACAGGCCCGGCGTCAGCATGGCGGCGACACCGGCAGCCGTGACGAGGGTCAGCCACCATTCGAGTTTCTTGTTCTCCGGCTCGTAATGTGCCTGCCGTCCGGCCTGATGGCGAAAGCGATAAACGCAATAGGCCATGAAGAGGACGACCGCGACGAAGACCGCTCCGGTGATCCAGAAGGTGATGATGATCGTGTTGTCGATATAGCGCCAGTTCGAAGCAATCGGGGTCCACCACCATGGGCTGACGAGGTGGAAGAGAACCGAGCCGACGGCGACCAGAACCAAGATGAACGCTACAGCCATTCCTGACCCATCCTTGCCGTGCGAGGCCTCGGATTTGAAGCAGAAGGCGATAACTCTTTTACGCCCTTACATCGATTTCGGCTGATAAACACTTGGAGAAGCTTCAACCAAAACGCTTTGCAGGCAATGCTGGCCTGCCGCTCTACATGGGAGCAACTTGGACAAGGCCAGTATATGGGATGAAAAACTACACCCGGCGAAGCATCCGGTCAATGAGCCTTGGCTGTCGCATTCCAGCTGTGCATAGATTAACCCTTCTTTTCTGGGAGAGTGGAAAGGTTCTCATTTTCGCCACATTTGATCTGGGCGAGAAATCGTCAGTCGAGTTGATTTAAGTCGCACTATAATGTCACGGTCTTGCTGCCGCGATAGCGCAGCGATCACCCGTTATCCTCAATCTCAAACTCCATCTATTGAAAGTATATTTTCCTCTGCAGTGCCTGTGATCTTCGATCAACTGTCTCTCAAAAACGTACGGCCAGGGTTTTGCCGCTGGGGAAACTGTGGTTAGGTGCCTCTCGACAAACGGAGCCGATCGGGGTCCCGGCCCGCTGCCGGACGGTATCGGCAAGACCAAGAAATATGAATCTGTTTTGGCCAGGGAGATCATGCTTCACGTGCGACGGCTGCGTAACAACCGACGGATCGTGGTTCCCGTTCTGGTCGGCGTCCTCTTGAGTGGATTGCCGCTCGCGCCTGCCGTGGCATTTGATCTCTTCGGGTGGCTTCGCGGGGATGGCGAAGCGCCGCCGCCCCCGAGTCCGCAGGCCCTGCCGTATTCCCTCGATATCGTGGTGAGCGGGGACAACAGCGATCTCAAGCAGGTCCTGAAGGACGCCTCGACCCTCCAAAGCCTGCAATCGGATCCGCCGCCCGACGCCGCAGCGCTGGCCAGCCGCGCCGAGGCCGACCTGCCTCGCCTGATCGATGCGCTCTGGGGCGCCGGGTATTACAATGCCCGCGTCACGATCAACGTGGCGGGCGTGCCGATGGTCCTGCAGGCTCCCCGCAGGGATGCCGCAACCCGCGCCGCGGCGGGGTATCTCTCGCGCGCGCTCGTGCCCGTACAGATCGTTGCGGATCCGGGTCCGCAATTCGCCTTGGGGGACGTTGCGGTCCTGGACGCCAGGACAGGGCGTCCCTTCCCGCCGGGAGAGCTTCCACCTCGTATCGTGCAGATCAAGCCCGGAGACCCGGCACGTTCCGCCGACATCGTCGCCGCCGAGGCGCGGATCGTCGATTACTTCCGGTCCAAGTCGCACCCCTTCGCCAAGGTCCGTCGGCAGAATCCCGTGGTCATCCATCCGGCGCAAGTGATGGACGTGAGTCTGAGCGTCGATCCCGGACCTCAGGCAGGCATTGGGGCAATTTCGATCCACGGCGCGGAGAATGTCGATCCGGCCGTTGTGCGCTCCTTCATCTATACGGAGCCGGGCGATCCCTATTCGCCTGCGGAACTCGCCTCCATGCGCAAGTCGATCTCCCAGATCGAGGCGCTGTCTTCAGTGCGCATCCGCGAGGGGGAGGCCTTGGATGCTTACGGCAATCTTCCTCTCTTCGTAGAGCTGACCGAGCGCCCGCCGCGGGTCATCGGAGCCTCGGTGCAGTATTCGACGACCGACGGGCCGGCGGTGCGGGCCTACTGGGCCCACCGCAACCTGTTCGGCGGTGCCGAGCGGCTGCGGCTCGAGGGCAGCGTCTTCTATCTCACCGAGGACGGGGGGCAACCCGACCGGAACCAGGATTTCTCCTGGGACAATCTCGGCGGGCGGTTCCGTGCGAGCTTCCTGAAGCCTGCTCTCTGGGGGACCCGCAACGACTGGCTGGTCGACGGCCTTGTCGAGCGCGACAGGACGGAAGGCTATACGAGCCGTCTCGTGAACGCGAGCACCGGCATCCGCCACCGCTTCAGCGAGACCTTCTCGATCCAGGGCGGTATCGAGTACGAAAAGGGACAGGCGACGGATATTCTCGGCCAGATCGATTACACGCTGGTCGGCTTACCCGTCTCCCTCAGCTACGACTCGACCGACAACCCCCTGAATCCCACGAAGGGCATGAGGGTGATCGCGTCCGTGGCGCCTTACCCGGAGTTCCTCGGTTCGTCGGTACCCATGACGGTCGCGAAGGGAACCGCGTCGGCCTATTTCTCCCTCGACGAGGAAGCCCGGTACATCCTTGCCGGCCGCATCGGCCTCGGCTCCATCGTCGGCGCGGACCTCGATGAAATTCCAGCCAATCGCCGCTTCTATGCCGGCGGCGGCGGTTCGGTGCGCGGCTACCGCTATCGCTCTCTGAGCCCGACCTTCCTCGGCCAACCCATCGGCGGCCGAAGCCTGCTCGAAGCCTCGCTCGAGGCGCGCATCAAGATCACCAATACCATCGGCATCGTTCCCTTCGTGGACGCGGGGACGGCCTTCGAGTCGAGCTTCCCGGATTTCGATGAGACGATACGCGTCGGCGCGGGCCTGGGCCTTCGCTACTACACGTCCATCGGGCCCATTCGCCTGGACGTTGCGATCCCGGTCAATCCGGGGCCCGGCGATCCGTCCTACGCCATCTACGTTGGAATCGGGCAGGCCTTCTGATGATCAAGCCAATCCGCTCCCTCGCTCTCATGTCGATCGTCCTCCTGGCCGTCGCGGCCTTCTGGCTGGTGAGCGACCGCCCGAGCCAGGCTCAGAGCGATCAGGGCATCCTGGCGAGCCTGATTTCGCGCCTGCTCTCGACGCCGACCACCCGCGTCACCATCGGCAGCATCGAAGGGGCCCTGACATCGGACGCCGTCATCCGGGACATCCGCATCGCCGACCGGGACGGCGTGTGGCTCAACCTGGACCGCGCCCGGCTGGTCTGGAGCCGCACGGCGCTGCTGCGCGGGCGCCTTCAGGTCGATGAGCTCACCATCGACAAACTTCAGATCGCGCGCAGGCCGCTGCCAGCCGAGGAGGATGCGCCTGTCTCCGACGAGCCGATCCTGCCCGAGCTGCCGGTCAAGGTCATCGTGGACCGCTTCGCCCTGCAGGAACTCACCCTCGGCCAGCCGGTGCTCGGCACCGGGGCGCGGCTTTCGGCGGCGGGTTCCGCCCAATTGGGCGATCCATCCGAAGGCCTCGATCTGAATTTCCAGGCTCAGCGCCTCGATGCCCCGGGCCGGCTTTCGATCGATCTCACCTATGTGCCGCAGACGAAACGGCTCGCCCTCGACCTCGCGCACCAGGAGCCTGCCGGCGGTATCGCGGCGCGGCTGATGGATCTGCCAGGGCTTCCGCCCGTCGACCTGAAACTCACCGGTCAGGGACCGATGAGCGATTTCGCCGCGAGGCTCGATTTCACCGCCGGGCCGACGATTGGGGCCGCAGGCACGGCGACCGTCCGGCGCGCCACAGCCGCCTATGACGTGAACCTGGATCTCGCGGCCCGCATCGAAGGATTACTGCCGGCACCGGCAGCGCCCGTCTTCAGCGGAACCACACAGCTCGTCGGCAATGTGACTGTCGGCGACGACAGCAGCCTGCGCTTCCAGCCGGTGCGCATCACATCGAACGTGGCGCGCTTCGACATGACCGGAACCGTCAGTTCCGGCCAGGTGCTCGATCTCACCCTCAACGCCCGCGCCCTTCCGACCGACGGTGCGAAAACGCGCGCCGGTGAGGCGGAGATCGCCCGGTTCAATTTTGACGGCACGGTCCAGGGCCCGTTGACGGCGCCACGCATCAATGGCGCGCTCGATGCCGCCGAAATCAGGTTGCCCGAGGGTTCCGTGGACACGCTGACGGCGCGCGTAGCCATGAACCCGGCGGACGGCGCAACCCCGCCCAGCCAGTTCTCCTTTGCCGTCGACGCCAATGCCGCAGGAATCCGACCCGCCGACCGGGCGCTCGCCAGGGCGATCGGACCGACGCTCTCCATCACCTCACGCGGTTCCTTCGGTCTCGACGGGATCGCCAATGTGGAGACGGCGCGCATCGAAACTTCCACGGCACAGGCGAGTTTCGCTGGACGCGTGGGAAGTACCGTTCTCGACGGCACGCTCGATGCCCGCATTCCGGCGCTGGCATCCTTCTCCGGACTCGCGGGCCGACCGTTACAGGGAGCCGCAACTCTGACGGCGAAATTGTCCGGCAATCCGCGCCGTTACGACATGGCGGCGGTGATCGATGCTCGGTTGCGGGAACTCTCGACGGGTACCCCGTCTGTCGACGGTCTCCTCGGCCGCAATGTCACGGCGGCGGGCACGTTGCGGCGCATCCCGAACGGTTACGCGTTCGAGAATTTCCGTGTGGACGGGGCCCATCTCGATGCCCGCATCGATGGGCGCGCCACGCAGTTGGCGGCCGATCTTGGCCTCGACGTCACCATTGACGAGTTGAGGCGCGTCGATCCGCGCATCACCGCCGGCCGGGCGAATGTCACGGCGCGTCTCGGCGGATCTCTCGAGAAGCCGGACGTGAAGGGCGTTGCGACGCTGACTGACGTGCGCGCCCTCAACCGCTCCATTCCACGGCTCGCGATCGATTTGGACGCCAAGGACGTCACCGGCGCGCTCGACGCGGCGCTGACGCTCGACGGGCGGGTTGATGGAAAGCCTGCGACGGGCTCTCTCCATCTCGCCAAACCTGCGGACGGCGGTTGGCTCCTGGATCGGCTCGCCGTCGATATCGGGTCGGTTGTCCTGAAGGGGAACCTTCGTCTCGGTGCCGACCAGTTGGCACAGGGTGAGATTTCCCTGTCAGGCAGCAATTTCGACGACCTGTCGCCGCTCGTGCTCACGAAGCTCGATGGTGCGCTCGATGCCATCGTCTCGCTGAGCGCTCGCGACGGCGGTCAGGATGCACGGATCACGGCCAAGGGCACGCGCTTTGCCGTGGCGGACATTTCGGTGCGGGACTTCGATGCGAAGCTCACCCTCCAGGACCTTTACCGCCGTCCCATGATCGACGGCAGCGTCTCCGCCGAGGCGCTGACGGCCGCGGGGCAGACCTACAGGACCGTGCGTTTCGTGGCGAACGGCACACCGGCCGCCTCGCAATTCACGGCCTCTGCCGTGGGGCAGGGGTTCAATCTCGATGCGCAGGGACGCGTTGTTCCGGGCAATGCGACGCGGATCGAGCTTGCGAGCTTCACGGCCAGCCGAGGCAACCGCCGCCTGGCTCTCGCGCAGCCGGCAGCCATCACGCTGCAGAATGGTGCCGTCACCCTGTCCAACGTCCTGATCGCGGCGGACCAGGGGCGCATCACCGTCAACGGCACGGTCGCCGACAGGCTCGATCTTACCGTCGATGTCCGCAGCCTGCCGCTTCAGGTGGCCGACATCGTGGTGCCCAATCTCGGTCTCGCCGGAACGGTCAACGGAAATGCTTCCATCGGTGGAACGATGGCAAATCCGAGCGGAAACTACCGCGTCACAGTCTCGGGCCTCGCCACGGCGGAGACGCGCCGGGCGGGCCTGCCAGCGCTCAACATCGACGCGCAGGGACGATTGGCCGACCAGCGGGCCGGCATCGATGCCCGGATTGCGATTGGACGTGGCGGAACGTTGCAGGTTTCAGGGAGCGTGCCTCTCAGCCCGGCCGAGGAGCTTGCGCTCAGGGTATCGGGACGCACCGATCTTACCATCGCCAACTCGTTCCTGTCCGCATCCGGTCAGCGTCTGACAGGCGCGGCCAATCTCGACCTGTCGATTGCCGGCAGGCTCGCGGACCCGCGCATCGAAGGCAGCGTCACGCTCGCTAATGGCAGCTTCACGGACTCGCTGCAGGGAATCCGGCTCACCGGCATCACCGGGAGATTTGTCGCGCGCGGGCAGGTGCTCACCATCGAGAACCTGACCGCCCAGACGCCGAGTGGCGGCTCCCTTGCGGCGCGCGGCCAGGTGACGATCGATCCGGCCGCTGGACTGCCGGGAGAGATCCGGATCACCGGCAACCGCGCGCAGCTCGTCTCCAACGAGACAGTCGATGCGACGGCGGATCTGGACCTCACGCTCTCGGGCCCGCTCATGAGCAGGCCGCGAGCCGCGGGACGCATCAACATTATCTCGATGAACGTTTCCGTGCCGGACCGGCTTCCGACCACCTTGAGGCCGCTCCCCGGGACCCGGCACGTGCGGCCGACCCCGACCGCCGCCGCCCGGCTCGCTCTCGCACAGCGGCGGCAATCCGCTTCCGCGCGGGGCACTCCGTTCCGGGCGGAACTCGATCTGACCCTGACGGCGCAGAACCGGATCTTCGTACGCGGGCGCGGAATCAATGCGGAACTCGGCGGCGATCTGCGGCTTCAGGGGACGACGCAGGATCCCGTTGCCATCGGGGCTTTCGAACTCCGGCGCGGGCGCTTCGACATCCTGGGCAAGAGGCTCGATTTCGTGCGCGGACGGTTGGACTTCACCGGCGACCTCACGCCGTCGCTCGACTTCTTGGCGGAGACGCAGGCGGGAGACGTCACCGCGCGCATCGGCGTGACGGGTCCCGCTTCAAGCCCGGAATTCACGTTCAGTTCCAGCCCGGACCTGCCTCAGGACGAGGTTCTCTCCCGCATCCTGTTCCAAAGACCGTCAGGCGGGCTGTCCGCCGGGCAGGCGCTGCAGCTCGCGCAGGCCGTCGCGCAGCTCTCGGGCGGTTCCGGCAGCGACGCCTTCGAGCAGTTGCGCCGCTCCCTCGGCGTCGACAGCCTCGACATCACGGTCGGCGCCGGCGGCGGGCCGGGCGTGGGCGTCTCGCGCTATATCAGTGACAATGTGCGGGTTGGCGTGAAGGCCGGTGCCTTGCCTGAAGAGAGTGGGGTGACGGTCGATGTCGACCTGACGCGGCGCCTGAAGGCCCAGGGCGAGATCAATGCAGAAGGCGGCAGTTCCGTGGGGTTGGGATTCGAGATGGAATACTGAGGGCAGTCCTCTTCCGCGTTACCGCCGGTCGAAGCGGTTCGCGATGAGATCGCCTGTCGATTGGACCACCGTGACGATGACGATCAGGACCGCGATGACGCTGACCATCACTGTCGTGTCGAAGCGCTGATAACCATAGCGCATGGCAAGGTCGCCCAGTCCGCCGGCACCCACGGCGCCGGCCATGGCCGAGGAGCCGATCATCGACACAAGCGTGATGGTGAATCCGCGAATGATGCCAGGCAGGGCCTCCGGCAGAAGCACGTGGACGATGATCTGCCAGCGGCTCGCGCCCATGGCCTGCGCGGCCTCGACGAGGCCGTGATCGACTTCCCGCAGGCTTACTTCGGCGATGCGGGCGAAGAACGGCGTCGCGGCGATGCTCAGCGGAACGACCGCTGCCCAGAGGCCGATGGACGTGCCGACGATCAGGCGCGTGAAGGGAATGAGAGCGACCAGCAGAATGATGAACGGCGTCGAGCGGAAGCCGTTGATGACGCTTCCCAGCACCCGGTTGAGGCGCGGCATCTCGTAGATGCCGCCGATGCTCGTGGTGACGAGAACGACAGCCAGGGGGATCCCGGCCGCGAAGGCGAAGAGGCCCGCGACGCCGACCATGGTCAGGCTTTCGAGGAAGGCCTCCCAGAACATGGGTATGAAGTTGGCAGGCATGGCTGGTATCCCGTTCCGGTCATGAGGTGCGCGATGAAGCCTCGGCGGCGTTCTTCGCCTGGGCTTCGCTCTGGATGACGGCCTGGAGGACGCCGACGGGCGGCGTGCCGTTCAGCCAGTAATCGCCGATGGCGCGTTCGCGCTGAATGGCGGGATTGTGGGAGGCGAGGACCCTGGCATTGCGCCAGTAGCGGTCGAGACGCCGCGTCTCGCTCGTGGCCGAGGCGCCGCCGATCTCGAAGAGCAATGTGGTCGCCTCGAGCACCTGCTCGATCACGATCTGCTGCGCCTGATAGGCCTTGATGTTGGCCGCGGTATAGAGTTCCGTCGCATCCTGGCCGTTGGTAGCGGCCTGGTAGGAGGATTCAATCGCATCGGCAACCCCGTCCACCAGCGTGTCCGCCGTAAACGACAGGCTCGCGAGACGTCCGATCACGCCCTGGACGAGAGGATCATGACGCGGACTCGACTTGCCCGGAACCGCGAAGGTCCGGGTCTTGGCGCGGGTGAATTCGATGGCATCCTTCAGGACCGCCCGGGCGATGCCCGCGAGCGCCGCCAGATGGAAGAGCTGGTAATAGGCGATGATGTACGAGGTCTTCGGCGGCTGCTCGACGGAGACCCGGCGCAGGATCTGATCCTCGCGGATTGCGACCTTGTCGAAGCGCGTCGTGCCGCTGCCGGTCAGGCGCTGGCCGAAGCCGTCCCAATCGTCCTCGATCGTGACGCCCGGCGCCGTCGTGGGGAGAACGAGGGAGACATACTCCGTTCCCTCCAGGGCGACCGCGACGATCCAGTTCGCGTAGATCGTCCCGGTGCTGTAGAACTTGTAGCCGTCGAGAAGCCAGTGATCGCCGTTCTTCGTGAGCGTCACGGTCGTCTCGGTGCCCTCCGTCTTCTCGGCCATGGCGGCGCCGAAAAGGGCGCCATCGACGATGAGCGAAAACCAGCGCCGGCGGTCCGCTTCGTTCTTGCCGTTCAGGCGCTCCTCGACGAAGGCGAAATGAGCGCGGAAGATCTGGGGCAGGTTGGAATCCGCCTCACCAAGCTCGATGAGAAGCCGGAACGTCTGAGGCAGACTGGCGCCGAGGCCGCCATAGGCTCGCGGAATGCGCAGGGCGCCGAAACCGGCGTCGCGCAGCCAGGCGACGGCCTCGACGGCCAATGTGCGCGACTGCTCGCGCGCAACGGCTCCCTCGGCGATCTTCGCGAAGATCGGCCGGAAGCGCTGCGCCAGCTCATCGTCGGACACAGGGAGAGACGCAGATCGGTGCAGGGTGCTGCCCGCGCCGATGTGCGGGTCTGGTGTAAAAAGGCTTGTGGCGGCGGACATCGGTGCTTCCGTTCGAAAGGAGAAAAGCGATCAGGCGATTTTTCGAGCGGGAGCCGGCTGCACCGCGCTCGGACGGTAACGAGCACCCCAATGCTCGGCCGGAAGACGGCTGCGGCCTTCGCCGAACAGCTTCTCGCGCAGCGTTCCGTCGGCATAATCGGTCTTGAACAGGCCTCTCTCCTGGAGAGCCGGGACGACGAGATCGACGAAATCGGCCAGGCTCTCCGGCGCGACCGTGCGCGGCAGGTTGATGCCGTCGATATCGGCCGTCTCGACCCATGAGGCGATATGGTCGGCGATCTGCTCGGGCGTGCCGACGAAGGGCTTTTGCCGGCTGCCGAGGATCATCTGGTCGATCAGCTTGCGAACGGTCCAGACCGTGCCGGCGCTGCGCTTGGTGATCGCTTCAAGGGTCGAGTTGTTGGCGTTGTTCTTCTCGTACTGGATCGGCTCGTCGAGATCGTATTTCGCGAAGTCCACGCCCGACGAACTCGAGAAATGCGCGAGCGCACCTTCCACGCTCGCATGCCGGCGATACTCCTCCAGCTTGTCCTGCGCCTCCTTCTCCGTGCGGCCGACCACGAGGCTCATGCCGACGAAGACCTTCACGTCATGGGGATTGCGCCCATGGCTTGCTGCACGGGCCCGGATGTCCGCGATGATGTCTTTCGCAACGCCCGGATTGGGGCCGCCCGTGAACACGCATTCGGCATGTCTGGCAGCGAACTCGCGCCCGCGTGTCGAGGAGCCGGCTTGGTACAGGACGGGGGTTCGCTGAGGAGACGGTTCGCTCAGGTGAATGGCGTCGATCTGATAATAGGGCCCGTCGTGCTTGATGGCCCTGACCTTGTCCGGGCGCGCATAGATGCCGCGGGCGCGGTCGCGAACGACCGCATCGTCATCCCAGCTGCCTTCCCAAAGCTTGTAGAGCACGTCGAGGTAGTCGTCGGCGATGTCGTAGCGATGATCGTGATCGAGCTGCTCGGGCAGACCCATGCCGCGGGCCGCGCTGTCGAGATAGCCTGTCACGATGTTCCAGCCGATGCGGCCATTCGTGAGATGATCGAGCGTCGACATGCGGCGGGCATGCAGATAGGGCTGCTCATAGGTCGTGTTGACGGTTACGCCGAAACCGAGATGCTTCGTGGCATAGGCCATGGCCGGCACGACGAGCATCGGGTCGTTGACAGGAACCTGCGCGCCGGCCGCGATGGCCGTCTCGGGGCCGCCCTTGTAGACATCGTAGACGCCGACGATGTCGGCGAGAAAGATGCCGTCGAGCTTGCCCCGCTCGGCGATCTTCGCGAGGTTCACCCAGTAATCCAGACTCGTATAGGACGGAGATTGATCGCGCGGGTGGGTCCACATTCCATGATTGATGTGGCCCACGCAGTTCATGTCGAAGGCGTAGATGTTGATCTTCTTGGTCATGGCCTCACCCGGCTCGATCTTTGGTTCTTGGTCAGTTCGTCGGATTGGCGGCGGCCGCCTGCGGGAGATCCCACGCAGGAACGGTCATGTCGCCGAAATGCTTCTTGAGGGTGGCTTTGACCTCGGGCGAGTTCTGATAGATCGAGACGAACTTCTTGATCCGCGGATTCTCGGCGTCTTCCGCGCGCACCACCCACTGGATGGCGAAGCGCTTCTGGACGTTGTCGAAGATCAGGGCCGAGTTCGGATCGATGTTGTATTGCTTGAGAGTTGCAGGGTAGCCCTGTCCCAGATCCACGTCGTCGAGGGCGGTCGGCAGTTGCTGGGCGACGAGTTCGGTGATCTTGATGTTCTTCGGATTGGACACGATGTCGGCGACGGTAGCCTTGTAGTCCAGGCCTTCCCTGAGCTTGATCAAGCCGACACGTTCGAGGAGAACGAGACCCCGCCCGCCGTTCACCGGATCGTTGGCAATGGCGACCTTTGCGCCGTTGGGCAGGTCCGCGATGCTCTTGTACTTCTTCGAGTAGAGGCCGACCTTGGACATCGTCCCGACGCCGACGGATACGAAATCATAGCCGCGAGCCTTCTTCGCATCCTCCAGGAAGGGGATATGCTGGAAGTAATTCGCGTCGATGTCCTTGTTCACGAGGGCGGCATTGGGCGTGATCCAGTCGGTGAACTCGATCACCTTCACGTCGAGCCCCTGCTCCTTGGCTTCCTTGACCGCCTGGTGCACCGCATCGGCCGAGAGGCCCGAATTGATGCCGATCTTCAGGGGCGGCTCCGCGTGAGCAGGGGCCGCCACGAGGGCCCAGGCGGAGGCGGCAAGAAGGGCCAGGAGCGGCAGGGTCTTTGCGCTTGGTCGGCGGTGGCTCCATGCGGAGAAAGCTCGGATCAGCATCGAACGGGACCTCGGGTTTGAAAGAAAAGAACGTGAAGTTGCCTGCCTCCCGATGAGCCACTTAAGATGTGTGGCCGTCGTTTCGCCGCGTCATGAGCTTTGACATCTTTGAAAATCTGATCTGCCGCAGGCAGATACTTTCCTATGCTGATGCAAAAGACCCATTCCGCATTCCGGAGACTTGACGAAATGGTGCCCAGCGAATGCGTCCGGGTCAATTAGATTGTTCTTTTTTTAGAACACGGATGCAAAGAAAAAACTTCTTCTGGTTCCAGCGCGGGCAGGCGAAAAATTCTTCTTCCTTACACGAATGCCGGAATTCCTAGTTTTTGCGTCTATCTCGATTGCCTATAGGTCCTGGGTCGTGGTCTCAGTGCGTCCGATTGGCTTGACCTCGTTCTGTATAAAGAACATAAAGGGGCTCGCGAAACGCCGGTAGGACAATCGATGGACGCAATCGATGCCAAAATCCTGAGGTTCCTCCAAGAGGACGCCAGTATCTCCGTGGCGGAGCTCGCCCAGCGCGTGAACCTGTCCCAGACGCCTTGCTGGAAACGGATCCAGCGGCTCGAATCCTCGGGCGTCATTCAGCGGCGGGTGGCGCTGGTCGATCCGGACAAGATCGGCCTCAGCCTGACGGCATTCGTGGCCGTGGAGGCCTATGACCACTCCGAGAGCTGGATGCAGCAATTCGCGGAATTCGTGTCCGGCATTCCCGAGGTTATGGAAATCTACCGCATGGCCGGCGACGTGGACTACATCCTGCGCGTCGTCGTGCCCGACATGGCGGCCTACGACAGCTTTTATAAGCAGTTGGTGAAGGCCATTCCCCTCAAGAACGTCACGTCGAGATTTGCGATGGAACGGATCAAGTCAACGACGGCTTTCGTGCTGCGGTCGTGATCGGTGCCACCACCGTCATTCCGGGGCCGCGCAGCGGAGCCCGGAACCCATAGCCGCTGACGTTTCAGGAAGAGGTGTGACGCCGCTCGCTCTTTCCTTCCGCGTCGTGATTATGGGTTCCGGGTTCTCGCTCACGCTCGCCCCGGAATGACGGGGAGGTGCCACCTGCTATAAGCCGTCCCTCACGAGCTGAACAGCTCCGGGTTCTCGGCCTCGACGCGCGGCAGGGCGCGCAGGATCTCCGTGAGATGCCGGCGCATGGCTTCTGCCGCGGCATCCTCGTTGCGGCTGTCGATGGCCGTCACGATGGCACGGTGCTGGTCGATCAGGGGCAGCATCGCCTCCGGGCTGGGCAGCGTCAGCTGGCAGACCCGGTCCATATGGGCCTTGATGTCTTGAACGGCCTCCCAGGCGAGGGGGCATCCAGCCCCTTCGGCCAACGCGATGTGGAATAGCTCGTCGTAGCGCTGGAAGGCGTCGTGGTCGTTCCGCCGGGCGGCCTGCTCCTGCATTTCGAGGACATCGTCGATCCGTTCCCGGCTCTGCGGATCGAAGGATGAGCAGGCGCGGCGCACGACCGCCGTCTCGATGGCCTCCCGGACGAACCGCGCCTCCATCATCTTGCGCACCGAAATCTTCACGACCGTCGTGCCGCGCTGCGGCTGGATCTCCACCAGACGGGTCCTCGCGAGGCCGATCAGCGCTTCGCGCACCGGTTGGCGCGAGACCCCATGGCGCTCGGCGATGTCCTGCTCGGAAAGCCGGCTTCCGGGTGGAAGCTCCAGGGCAATGATCAGGCGGCGCAGCTCGTTCTCGATGCGTTGGGCAGCGGAGCCTTGGCCGACAGGGAAGGGCGTGTTCACGGCAATCTCATTCTTTTGGCGGGTTGCGTAACATATAAGTGCATACTACCATACAATCGTCGACCAGGTAAGCCGCGGCAAGCGGCATCCGGTCCCGCCCGATGAGTCGCACGGGCTCATGGCGCAGGGCAAGCCGGCGAAGGGCTTGGTCTGAAACAATAACGCACCTGAGGAAGCCTAAGGAGGAAGATCATGGTCACCAGGAGAACCCTTGCCGCCACCGCTCTTGGCGTATGGGCGGCTTTCATGAGCGGCTCGGCCGGCGCCCAGACGACTCTGCGCTCGGCCGATATCCACCCGGACGGATACCCCACCGTCGAAGCCGTGAAGTATTTCGGCTCCCTGCTCGAAAAGAAGACCAACGGCCGCTACAAGGTGCAGGTGTTCCATTCCGCGCAGCTCGGACAGGAAAAGGACACCATCGAGCAGACCCGTTTCGGCGTGATCGACCTGAACCGGATCAACATGGGCCCGTTCAACAATCTGATCCCTGAGACGCTGGTCCCGTCGCTGCCCTTCATCTTCCGGTCTGTCGACCACATGCGCAAGACCATGGATGGCCCTGTCGGCGACCAGATCCTCAAGGCTTTCGAACCGCATGGGCTGGTGGCGCTCGCCTTCTACGACTCGGGCGCGCGCTCGTTCTACAATTCCAAGCGCCCCATCAACACGCCGGCCGATCTGAAGGGCATGAAGGTACGTGTGATCCAGTCGGATCTCTTCCTCGATATGGTGAATGCACTTGGCGCCAACGCAACGCCGATGCCTCCGGGCGAGGTCTATTCCGCGCTTCAGACCGGCGTGGTGGACGGCGCCGAGAACAACTGGCCGAGCTACGATTCCTTCCGCCACTTCGAAGTGGCGAAGTTCTACTCCCTGACGGAGCATTCCATGTCGCCGGAAGTCCTGGTGATGTCGAAGAGGAGCTTCGACAAGCTCTCGCCGGAAGACCAGAAGGCGGTGCGCGAGACGGCGAAGGAGTCCGTCGTGAAGATGCGCGAGCTCTGGGAGGCCCGCGAGAAGGACGCCGAGAAGAAGATCCGGGCGAGCGGCAGCCAGATCAACAACGTCGACAAGCAGCCTTTCATCGACGCCATGAAGCCCGTTTACGAGAAATACGCCAAGGACGCGAAGGTAAAGGAGCTCGTCTCCCGCATCCAGGCGATGAACTGAGCCTCCCCATACCGATGCCAGCGGATCGGCTTGAGGGCCGGTCCGTCTCTTGCTCCACCGGAGACCCTCACCGATGCGTGCTGAACTTGCCGCGCTGTCCCGCATCCTCGCCGTCGTGAATCGGGCGGCTCTCTGGATCGCCGGGATCGGCCTCGTCGCAATGACCCTCTTCGTCGCCTGGCAGGTGTTCGGCCGCTATGTGCTGAACCAGTCGCCGAGCTGGACGGAGCCGGCCTCGCTGCTTCTCATGAGCTGGTTCATCCTGCTCGGCTCCGCCGTGGGCGTGCGCGAGGGCAACCATCTTGGCTTCGAGATCGCCCTTCATTACGCGCCGCACGGCCTGCGTCAGATCATGCTCGCCGTCACCGAGGTGCTGGTGATGCTCTTCGGAGCCGCCATGGCCTGGTACGGCACGGCTCTGGCGGTGGAAACCTGGTCCGCCCTGATGCCGGGCCTGCCGATCCCGCAGGGCTTCGACTACGTGCCCCTCGCGGTCGGCGGCGTTCTGATCGCCTTGTTTTCCCTGGAAAAGCTCGTTCGCCTCCTGCTCGCAGGAGAAGAAGTGCCCTTGGTGCGCGCGGACGAGCCGCGTCTCGCAGCCGTGAAGGAGTGATGTCATGGAGATGTGGGTTCTCTTCGGCGTCTTCACGCTCCTGCTCATCATCGGCACGCCGGTCGCATTCTGTCTCGGCATCGCGTCGCTGGCGACGGTGCTCTACATGCAGCTGCCGCCGGTGGTGGTGTTCCAGCAGCTCAATTCCGGCATGAACGCCTTCGCCATGATGGCGATCCCGTTTTTCATCTATGCGGGCGACCTGATGATGCGCGGAGGCATCGCCGACCGTCTGATCCGCCTGGCGGCCGGCTTCGTCGGGCATCTGCGCGGCGGCCTGGGCCAGGTGAACGTGGTGGCCTCGACGCTCTTCGGCGGCATTTCAGGCTCGGCGATTGCCGACGCTTCCGCCATCGGCGGCATCATGATCCCACAGATGGAGAAGCGGGGTTATGCCAAGGACTACAGCGTCAATGTGACGGTGAATGCGGCCATCATCGCGCTGCTCATCCCGCCGTCCCACAACATGATCATCTATTCGATCGCGGCCGGCGGCACGATCTCGGTGGCGGATCTCTTCACCGCCGGCGTGGTGCCGGGACTTCTTCTGGCCGCCGCCCTGATGGTCACGGCCTATGTGGTGGCCGTGCGCCGTGGCTATCCGGCCGATCCCTTCCCAGGCTTCCGGATGCTGGCCTATTTCTTCGTATCGGCCGTGCCGGGAATCCTGCTGATCTTCATCATCTTCGGCGGCGTGCGCTCAGGAGTCTTCACGGCGGCGGAGAGTTCCTGCATCGCGGTCGTCTATGCGCTGCTCGTTACGCTCCTGGTCTATCGCGAGATGAACTGGGAGAGCTTCGTCGAGGCGACGCTGGGAGCCGTGCGCACCACCGCCATGGTCCTGCTCGTCATCGGCACGGCCAGTGCATTCGGCTGGCTCATGGCCTTCCTGCAGGTACCGCAGGCCACGATCTCGCTCATGAGGAGCGTGTCGGACAATCCCATTGTGGTGCTGCTGCTCATCAACGTCATCCTGCTGGTGCTCGGGACCTTCATGGACATGGCGCCGATGATCATCATCTGCACGCCGATCTTCCTGCCCGTGATCAAGGCCTTCGGCATCGACCCGGTGCATTTCGGCGTGATCCTCATCCTCAATGCCGGCATCGGTCTCAACACTCCGCCGGTGGGCTCAGTGCTCTTCGTCGGATGCGCGGTCGGAAAGATCACCATCGGCGAGGCCATGAAGACCATCTGGCCGTTCCTTGGCGCCAGCGTCTTCGTGCTGCTGCTCGTCACCTACATCCCCGGCCTGTCGCTCGGGCTTCCGGCCCTGTTCCGCTAAATCACCGCATCCGAGAGGTAATGATGACCATCGACATCCGGCAGGTATGCCATCCCGAGGCAGTCCGCCATTTCAGCACGGCCGAACTGCGCCGGCACTTCCTGATCGAGACGCTGTTCGTTCCCGGCGAGGTCAGGCTGACCTACAGCCATATCGACCGGCTTGTCGTCGGGGGCGCGACACCGGCCGCCGGAGCGATCAGGCTTGAAACGCACAAGCAGATCGGCTCTCCGAACTTCCTGGACCGCCGCGAGCTCGGCGTCGTCAATCTCGGCGGGGCGGGGCGCGTGCATACGGACGGCGAGGTCCACAACCTCGGACCCCGCGACGCCCTCTACATCGCCATGGGCACGAAGGACGTCTGCTTCGAGAGCCTCGACGAGAGCAATCCGGCGAAGTTCTATCTCGTGAGCACGCCGGCCCATGCCCGTTTCGAGACCGTGAAGATCGGCCTCGACCGCGCCCGCCGGGTCGATCTGGGCGATGCGGCGAACGGCAATGTCCGCACGATCTTCCAGATGATTCATCCCGAGGTGTGCCGCTCGGCCCAGCTCGTTCTCGGCATGACGCAGCTAAAGCCCGGCAGCATGTGGAACACCATGCCGGCTCACGTGCACGACCGTCGCTCGGAAGTCTATGTCTATTTCGACATGCAGCCCGACACACGCGTGTTCCATTTCATGGGCGAGCCCGACGAGACGAAGCATCTCGTCGTCGCCAACGAGCAGGCGATCCTCTCTCCGGGCTGGTCCATCCATTCGGGTGTCGGCACCAGCAACTACACCTTCGTCTGGGCCATGGGCGGCGACAACCAGGACTTCACCGACATGGACATGGTGCCCATGGACTCGTTGCGGTGAGGATCGTGCGATGACGTATTCCATCGATCTGACCGGCAAGACGGCGGTCGTGACCGGGGCCAATACCGGGCTCGGCCAGGCGATCGCCGTCGCGCTGGCGCAAGCAGGCGCTTCCATCGTGGCCGTGGGACGCTCGGCCATGGACGAGACCGAGCGCCTGTGCCGGGATGCAGGCGCGGACTTTCATTCCGTGCAGGCGGATCTGTCGAGCCTCGAACCCGTCGAGCGCATCGTCGCCGAGGCGACGTCGGTCAACGGACGGATCGACATCCTCGTCAACAACGCCGGCATCATCCGCCGCGCGGATGCCATCGACTTCACGGAGAAGGATTGGGACGACGTGATGAACGTCAATCTCAAATCCACATTCTTCCTGTCCCAAGCGGCAGCCCGTACCATGCTGGCGGACGAGCGCGGCGGCAAGATCATCAACATCGCTTCGCTCCTGTCCTTCCAAGGCGGAATCCGCATTCCGTCTTATACCGCGAGCAAGAGCGGGCTGGCCGGGCTCACGCGGTTGCTCGCCTGCGAATGGGCGGGGAAAGGCATCAACGTGAATGCCATCGCGCCGGGCTACTTCGTGACCAACAACACGGAGGCGCTCCGCAATGATCCCAAACGAAGCGGCGAAATTCTCGGGCGTATCCCCGCCGGGCGATGGGGCGATCCGACGGATCTCGGCGGCGCTGCCGTCTTCCTGGCATCGTCAGCCGCAAATTACATTCACGGTGTCGTTTTGCCGGTGGATGGCGGATGGCTCGCCCGTTGAGAACTTTCTGGAGGAACTATGAACCGCATCAATGAACCTTTCGCCTTTGACAGCAAGCTCGATTGGGAGCCGGCAGGCGAGGGTATCCGCCGCAAGATCCTCACCTATAATGCAGAGGTGATGATGGTGCGCGTAGATTTCCGGGCGGGTGCCGTCGGCACGCCCCATTCGCATCCGCATATCCAGTGCAGCCTTGTCGAAGCGGGCGTCTTCGACGTGACGATTGCCGGGCGGACCGAGAGGCTGAAGCAGGGCGACAGCTTTCTCGTGCCTCCCAACGCCATTCATGGCGCCGTTGCGGTGGAAGCCGGGGTGCTTCTCGACGTCTTCACCCCGATGCGTGAAGATTTCGTCTGACCTGACGCCCACACCCTACAGTCAATTTCCTGCCTCAAGCCGCACCATGACTGGTTGCGGCTTGTTTGCTGTCGGACCGATCGGTTTCTGGGCTGTGCCGACGGTCCAGGCGACACCCCCGTCAGTCGGTAAGCCGGCTTCCATGCGTCGCTCCCTCTCCCGGAGCCCCGACGGCCACATGTGGCCGGTCTGCGACAGAATATTTCGCGTTAACCGATCCATCGCGAAATTTGGTCCGGCATGGAACTCCGCCTCTTGAAAAACGTTAAGGTCGGTCGAATTCCATCTGAAGACGAACAAAGTAGCTTTTGGAATGTCGGCACAAGGGGGCCAGGCGTGGGTTGCGTCTGGAACAGCGTAACGGGGGCTTTTATGTCGCAAGTTGAAACCGCCACTTCGCAGCTTGATCCCAGGCTGCTTCTCAAAACACTGCGAGCCTTGAGAAAAGGCGATTTTTCCACCCGTCTGCCGTCGGATCTGACCGGTATCGATGGCGAGATTGCGGAGGCGTTCAACGATATAGCGGACCTGAACCACGGCCTCGCGCAGGAACTGGAGCGCGTCGCCAAGGTCGTCGGTAAGGAAGGCCGGATCGAGGAGCGCGGGCGCCTTGCAGGGGCGACCGGCTGCTGGAGCGAATGCGTCGACTCCGTGAATGCGATGATCGGCGACATCGTTCAGCCGACCGTCGAGGTGGCGCGGGTCATCGGCGCGGTGGCGAAGGGCGATTTGAGCCAGACGATCGATCTCGCGACCGATGGGCGTCCCCTGCGTGGCGAATTCCTGCGCATCGGCAAAGTGGTCAACACCATGGTCGGCCAGCTCGGCAGCTTCGCCTCGGAGGTGACCCGCGTGGCGCGCGAGGTGGGATCGGAAGGCAAGCTCGGCGGTCAGGCGAAGGTCAAGGGCGTGGCCGGCACCTGGAAGGACCTCACCGAGAACGTGAACCTGATGGCGGCAAACCTCACCGGTCAGGTCCGCAACATTGCCGAGGTCACCACCGCCGTGGCGAACGGCGACCTGTCCAAGAAGATCACCGTCGACGTGAAGGGCGAGATCCTGGAGCTGAAGGACACCATCAACACCATGGTGGACCAGCTCAACTCCTTCGCGTCCGAGGTGACGCGCGTCGCGAAAGAGGTCGGGTCGGAAGGCAAGCTCGGCGGTCAGGCCCAAGTGCGTGGCGTCGGCGGCGTCTGGAAGGATCTGACCGACAACGTCAACATGATGGCCGCCAACCTGACGGGTCAGGTGCGTAACATCGCAGAGGTCACCACGGCGGTTGCCCGCGGCGACCTGTCCAAGAAGATCACGGTAGATGTGAAGGGCGAGATTCTGGCCCTCAAGTCCACCATCAACACCATGGTCGACCAGCTCAACTCCTTTGCCTCGGAAGTGACGCGCGTCGCGAAGGAAGTGGGCTCGGAAGGCAAACTCGGCGGTCAGGCGCAGGTGGAGGGCGTCGGTGGCGTCTGGCGCGATCTCACAGAGAATGTGAACATGATGGGCGCGAATCTGACCGCCCAGGTTCGCAACATCGCCGAGGTCACGACCGCGGTCGCGAACGGCGACCTCTCCAAGAAGATCACCGTGGAGGTCCGGGGCGAGATCCTGGAACTCAAGAACACCATCAACACCATGGTGGACCAGCTGAATTCGTTCGCGTCCGAAGTGACCCGTGTGGCGAAGGAAGTGGGCTCGGAAGGCAAGCTCGGCGGTCAGGCGCAGGTGCGTGGCGTGGCGGGTACCTGGAAGGACCTGACCGACAACGTGAACCTGATGGCGGCGAACCTGACCGGGCAGGTGCGTAACATCGCGGAAGTGACCACGGCCGTCGCGAACGGTGACCTCTCCAAGAAGATCACCGTCGAAGTGCGTGGAGAAATCCTCGAGCTGAAATCGACCATCAACACCATGGTGGATCAGCTGAATTCCTTCGCCGGCGAGGTGACCCGCGTGGCGAAAGAGGTGGGATCCGAAGGCAAGCTCGGTGGCCAAGCCCGCGTGGAAGGCGTGGCCGGCACCTGGAAGGACCTCACCGACAACGTGAACCTGATGGCGGCGAACCTGACGGGTCAGGTGCGTAACATCGCCGAGGTGACGACGGCGGTCGCGAACGGCGACCTGTCGAAAAAGATCACTGTTGCGGTCGAAGGCGAAATCCTGGAGCTGAAGTCCACGATCAACACCATGGTGGACCAGCTGAATTCCTTCGCCGGCGAGGTGACCCGCGTGGCGCGTGAAGTGGGCACCGAGGGCAAACTTGGTGGACAAGCGCAGGTGCGCGGCGTCGGCGGCGTCTGGAAGGACCTCACCGACAACGTCAACATGATGGCGGCGAACCTGACCGGTCAGGTGCGTAACATCGCCGAGGTGACGACGGCGGTCGCGAACGGCGACCTGTCGAAAAAGATCACTGTTGCGGTCGAAGGCGAAATCCTGGAGCTGAAGTCCACGATCAACACCATGGTGGACCAGCTGAATTCCTTCGCCGGCGAGGTGACCCGCGTGGCGCGTGAAGTGGGCACCGAGGGCAAACTTGGTGGACAAGCGCAGGTGCGCGGCGTCGGCGGCGTCTGGAAGGACCTCACCGACAACGTCAACATGATGGCGGCGAACCTGACCGGTCAGGTGCGTAACATCGCCGAGGTGACGACGGCGGTCGCGAACGGCGACCTGTCCAAGAAGATCACCGTCGATGTCCGTGGCGAAATCCTTGAGCTGAAGTCCACGATCAACACCATGGTGGACCAGCTCAACTCCTTCGCGTCCGAAGTGACGCGCGTGGCGCGCGAAGTGGGCATCGAAGGCAAGCTCGGCGGTCAGGCTCAGGTGCGCGGCGTGGCCGGCACCTGGAAGGACCTCACTGACAACGTCAACATGATGGCGAACAACCTCACCGGTCAGGTGCGCGGCATCGCCAGCGTGGTGACAGCCGTCGCCGAGGGTGACCTCAAGCGCAAGCTCGTCGTGGATGCCAAGGGCGAAATCGCCGCGCTTGCCGAGACCATCAACGAGATGATCGACACGCTGGCCACCTTCGCCGACCAGGTGACGAACGTCGCCCGCGAGGTGGGCGTAGAGGGCAAGCTCGGCGGACAGGCGAGGGTGCCCGGCGCCGCGGGCCTGTGGCGCGATCTCACCGACAACGTTAACCAGCTTGCGGCCAACCTCACCACCCAGGTGCGCGCCATCGCGGACGTGGCCACCGCCGTGACCAAGGGCGATCTGACGCGTTCGATTTCGGTGGAAGCCTCGGGCGAGCTGGCCTCGCTCAAGGACAACGTCAACGAGATGATCCGCAACTTGCGCGATACGACGCTCAAGAACGCGGAGCAGGATTGGCTGAAGACCAATCTCGCCAAGTTCACCCGCATGCTGCAGGGCGAGCGCGATCTCACCACCGTGTCCAACATGATCCTGTCGGAGATCGCCCCGCTCGTGAATGCCCAGCAGGGCGTCTTCTACAAGATGGAGAATGACGGCAGCGGACCGATCCTCGACATGGTGGCGTCTTACGCCTTCACGGAGAGGAAACATCTCAACAACCGCTTCCGCCTCCGCGAGGGGCTGGTCGGGCAGGTTGCCTACGAGAAGAAGCGGATTTTGCTCACCAACGTGCCGGGCGACTACATCACTATCAGTTCGGCTCTGGGTGAAGCGCCGCCCCTCAACATCATCGTGCTGCCTGTCCTGTTCGAGCAGGAGGTCAAGGCGGTGATCGAACTCGCCTCCTTCAGCCGCTTCTCGGAGACGCATCAGTCGTTCCTCGAACAGCTCACGGAATCGATCGGCATCGTTCTCAACACGATCGCAGCGAACATGCGGACGGAAGGCCTGCTGAAGCAGTCCCAGCTTCTGACCACCGAGCTGCAGAGCCAGCAGGAAGAGCTGAGAAACACCAACGACCGGCTGGAGCAGCAAGCCGCCAGCCTGCGCCAGTCCGAGGAACTCCTGCGGCAGCAGCAGGAGGCCTTGCAGAAGACGAACGAGGAGCTCGAGGACAAGGCGCGGCTGCTCGAACTTCAGAAGAGAGAGGTCGAGACGAAGAACCAGGAAGTGTCCGTTGCGAAGACCGCCCTGGAGGAGAAGGCCGAACAGCTCTCGCTCACGTCGCGCTACAAGTCGCAGTTCCTGGCCAATATGAGCCACGAGTTGCGGACGCCGCTCAACTCGCTCCTCATCCTCTCGAAGCTCCTGACCGAGAACTCGGATGGCAACCTGACCGACAAGCAGAGGGAGTTCGCCAAGACCATCCACGCGGCTGGCTCCGATCTGCTTTCGCTCATCAACGACATTCTGGACCTGTCGAAGATCGAGTCCGGCACCGTCAGCCTGGAGGTGTCGAGCGTTGCCTTCAAGGACCTGGTCGACAACATGGAACGGACCTTCCGCCAGGTAGCGGAGGAACGAAAGCTCGATTTCCATGTGGAGGTCGACCAGAAGCTGCCGCCGGCGATCAGGACGGATTCCAAGCGACTGCAGCAGGTACTTCGCAATCTGTTGTCGAACGCCTTCAAATTTACGGAGCGCGGGGGCGTGACGCTGCAGATCGGATCGGCGGAAGGAACGCCGCTTCGGGCCGGCAGCCAGTGGATCGCCATATCGGTAACGGATACGGGCATCGGCATCCCGGAGGAAAAGCAGCGCATCATCTTCGAGGCGTTCCAGCAGGCCGACGGCACGACGAGCCGGAAATATGGTGGAACCGGCCTCGGCCTGTCGATCAGCCGTGAGATCGCCCGTCTGCTCGGCGGGGAGATCGTGGTGTCGAGCACGCCGGGAGGCGGCTCGACGTTCACGCTCTTCGTTCCCGTCGATCCGCCGGCCAGTCACGGGACGGCCGGTGCGGTCTCCTCCGTGCGGCCGAACGGCGACGGAGCCGCTCAATCCACCACCACGATGGACGAGACCGCCGGAACGATGATCCGGCAGCCGTCGGCCGCAATGGCTCTCTCCGCCTCGCTCGACGACCGCCATGCGATCACGAGCGGAGACCGTGTCGTCCTCATCGTCGAGGACGACGCCATGTTCGCCTCCGTGCTGCTGGAGCTTGCCCGTGAGGAAGGCTTCAGGGGATTGATCGCCATGGACGGCGCCTCGGCGCTCGCCCTCGCGCATCGCTACAAGCCTCATGCGATCACGCTCGATATCGGCCTTCCCGACATGGACGGTTGGGCGCTTCTCGATCTCTTGAAGCACGATCCGCGCACCCGTCATGTGCCGATCCACGTGATCTCCGTCGACGATCAGAAGAAGCGCGGGCTCAAGGCGGGCGCCTTCGGCTTCCTGGAGAAGCCCGTCGACCGGGAGGCGCTCATGGGAGCGCTCAACCGCACGAAGGAATTCATCGATCGCCCCGTGAAGAAGCTGCTTCTCGTCGAGGATGACGACATTCAGCGCATGAGCCTCTCCGAACTCATGAAGAGCGAGCAGGTCGACGTGACGGCCGTGGGAACGGCCGAGACGGCCCTGGAGGCCATCCAGGTGCGGCAGTTCGACTGCGCCATCGTCGATCTGGGACTGCCGGATCTCCCCGGTTCTGAACTCATCGAGCGCATGCGCAAGACGAAGGGTGGAGAGGAGCTGCCGATCGTCATCTATACCGGCCAGGACCTGACCAAGGCCGAGGAGCGCCATCTGCAAGGAATGGCGGCAACGCTCATCGTGAAAGGCGAGGGCTCGTCGGAGCGCCTTCTCAACGATACGGCTCTGTTCCTGCACCGGGCGATCAACGCCATACCCGAAGAAAAGCACATCGTCGTCCCGCAACGTACCGACGGATCGCTCGACGGCCGGAAGGTTCTGATCATCGACGACGACATGCGCAACATCTTCTCGCTGACAAGCGCGCTCGAGCAGCATGGGATCTCGGTTATCTTCGCCGAGAACGGCCTGGAGGGCATCGAGAAGCTTCAGGCCAATCCGGATGTCGACGTGGCTCTGGTCGATATCATGATGCCCGAGATGGACGGCTACGAGACCATGCGGGAAATCCGGAATATCCCGCGTTATCGCGATCTTCCCCTCGTTGCAGTGACGGCGAAGGCCATGAAGGGCGACCGGGAGAAGTGCCTCGAGGCCGGCGCGACGGACTACGTGTCGAAGCCTGTTGATGTGGATCAACTTCTGGCCGTCTTGCGCGTTCAACTCAGTCGGAGCACATATATCCCGGACGGGAAGATGGCTCCCGATGGTGCGGCAGAGACCGGGTTGAACTCATGACGGACGACCTACGGCAAGGGGAGCTGAGCCAGGGGCTGGATGACTTTCATCTGGTCTCGGTCCGCCCCCCTTCGGATCCGATTCCGGCCAAGATCCTGGTGGTCGACGA
This sequence comes from Microvirga calopogonii, assembly GCF_003347665.1. GTDB lineage: Bacteria > Pseudomonadota > Alphaproteobacteria > Rhizobiales > Beijerinckiaceae > Microvirga > Microvirga calopogonii. The sequence goes on along the minus strand of NZ_QDGA01000001.1, from coordinate 91,639 downwards.
CGATCCGAGAAACCTGATCGCCGTCGAAGAGGTGCTCCGGTCTCCAGGCGTGGAGATCGTGACCGCCGATTCCGGCGAGGGGGCCCTGCGCCACGTCCTGAAGGATGACTTCGCGGTCATCCTGCTCGACGTGCAGATGCCCCGGCTCGACGGGTATGAGGTTGCAAGCCTGATCAGGAACCGGCCGCGCTCCTCGCGCGTGCCGATCCTGTTCCTGACGGCTTTCAACAAGGACGACATGCACGTCTTCAAGGGATACTCGGCGGGGGCCGTCGATTATGTCTTCAAGCCTATTGAGCCCCTGATCCTCAGATCCAAGGTCGACATTTTCGTCGACCTTTATCGCAAGACGGAGGAGATTCGTCGGCAGGCCGAGCAGGAGCGCCGTCTGCTGATGGACAACCTTCATGTCCGCAGCGAAAAGCTGAAGGCGGAGCAGGCCCTGCGCCGCCGCGAGGAGCATCAGTCGATCGTCCTGCAATCGCTGCCCATCGCGCTCTATACGGCCTCCGTCGAGGAGGATCATCGCCGCCTCCATTTCACCAATGAGAGCATCGAGCGCATCACGGGATTCCGGCCGGAGGCTTTCCTCGAGCGTCCTGACTTCTGGTCATCCCGCATCAATCCGGAGGACCGGGAACGTGTCCTGGCCCAGCTGAGGAGGCTGGAGGAAGAGGGCTCCGTCAATCTCGAGTATCGCTGGCGCTGCGCCGACGATGTCGAGCGGCATTTCCTCGACCAGACGGTCCTCATGCGCGACGAGAACGGTCGTCCGCGTGAATTCTTCGGGATGTGGTTCGATACCACGGAGAGCAAGCAGATGGAGCAGAACCTGCTTCATGCCAGCAAGCTCGAGGCGGTCGGCCGACTCACCGGCGGGATCGCGCACGATTTCAACAACATGCTGAGCGTCGTGATCGGCAATCTTGATCTTCTGAAGAAATCCATTCAGGGCAACGAGAAAGCCGAGCGCCGGGTGCGAATGGCGCTCGAAAGCGCCCAGCATTGCGCCGATCTCACCTACCGGCTTCTGACCTTCTCCCGGCGTCAGGCCCTGCAGGTTTCAACCATCGACGTCACGAGCCTGATGCCGAGCCTGCTCGAGCTGATGCGCAGAACGCTGGGCGAGCACATCAATGCGAGCCTGAATCTTGAAGAAGGCATCTGGCCGATCCAAGTCGATCGCGCCCAGTTCGAGGCGGCGCTCCTGAACCTCGCGGTCAACGCCCGCGATGCCATGCCCGATGGGGGCGATCTCACGATCTGCGTCAAGAATCAGGTGGTGGAGGAGGGGAAATCCGCTCCCGGCGGGGAGTTCGTCGTAATCTCCGTGAGCGACACGGGAATCGGAATGCCACCCGAGGTGCTGGAGAAGGTCTTCGAGCCGTTCTTCACAACGAAGGAAAGCGGAAAAGGCACCGGCCTGGGCCTGAGCATGGTCTATGGTTTCGTCCAGCAATGCCAAGGCCATGTGGAGGTCGAGAGTGAGCCGAATGCGGGCACGACGATCCGCATCTACCTCCCTCGCTCGCACGATGCGGCGGAAAGAGCAGAGGATAACCAATCGGCCGTCGTTCACCCTTTCGGGGATGGCCGCATGGTGCTTGTCGTTGAGGACAATCCTGCCGTTCGCCAAGTGGCACAGTCCACTCTGCATTCTCTTGGCTTCAAAGTCATGGAGGCCGAGACCGGCGATGAGGCCGCTCGGCTTCTGAAATCGAAGAAGGACATCAAGCTCGTTCTCTCCGACGTCAGGATGCCGGGTGCCCTCAGCGGCATAGACCTGGCCCGGCTCATTCAGAAGGAACAGCCGGACGTCCAAGTCCTCCTGACCACAGGATATTTCGACGGCGAAGACAAACTCGAAGACCTCAATCTTCTCTACAAGCCCTATCGGGCGAGCGATTTGGCGGACAGGATCCGATCGCTGATGGGCTCTTCGCAGGGTGTTGAGTTGGAGAATGCAGCTATGCGTCAGACCGCCGCTGTCGCATAGCTGCGCCGAGTTGCGGCAGGCGGTCAGAATTCGGCTGAGAGACTGTCCCGATCACCGCGCCAGGCGGTGTAGAAATCGCCTGTGCGATCCAGAACGAAAACCGTCGGATTGTTCGAGACGGCCGACCAGCAGGCTGCCTCGACGGCGAATTTCAATGCCTTTGCGCGAAAATAAAACGAGCCGAGATCCCGGCCGAATTGAGAAACCGTCCAACGATTGTGCTTGAATGCAACGCAATACGCTCCGTGGGGCATGAAGCACCTCCCAAGTCGCTTTTCCAGTGCATCGTGCGGCCCTCTGGGCCGGATCGAATGATGCGCTCTTCCAATAAGATGTGCATCTGCCCCTGAAGTGGGCCACTTCCGGGGGCGATGCTATGCAAAACACAGGTGCCGTTGCTAACCATCCTGGCCGGATATGGCAACCGCGAATAGCGATTTACGATCTCAAACCTTAAAGATGGGTTGCCCGGAGTCTCAAAGAGAAGCCGTCACGCCGCCATCGACATAGATGATCTGACCGTTGACGAAGCCGGATGCATCCGACGCGAGGAAGATCACAGCGCCGATCAGGTCCTCCAATTCCCCCCAGCGCCGGGAGGGCGTACGGCCGATGAGCCAGTCGGAGAAGGCCTTGTCGTCGACCAGGGCCTGATTGAGTTCCGTCTTGAAATAACCTGGTCCGATGCCATTCACCTGGAGGCCGTGCTTGCCCCAATCGATGGCCATCCCCTTCGTGAGCATCTTCACGGCTCCTTTCGTGGCCGTATATGGCGCAATCGAGGGGCGTCCGAGCTCGCTTTGAACCGAGCAGATATTGATGATCTTCCCCCGGCCGCGCGGGATCATCTTCCTGGCAACGGCCTGGCTCACATAGAAGACGCTGTCCACATTCGTCGTCATCAGCTCGTGCCAGGTTTCCTCCGGGTAATCCTCCAGGGGACCTCGGCGCTGCATGCCGGCGTTGTTGATCAGGATGCCGATGGGGCCGATGTCCGCTTCGATCCGCTCGATTGCCGCCTTGACGGCTTTGCTGTCCGTCACATCGAAGGGCATCTCGAATACGGACGAACCGTCGTCCCGCAAGATCTGTGCCGCTCCTGCAACCCTGTCCGGCTGGCGTCCGTTGAGGATGACGCGGGCTCCGGCGCGTCCGAGCCCCCGCGCGAGAGCAAGGCCGATGCCCGCGCTCGATCCCGTCACGAGGGCGATGCGGCCTGACAGATCGAAGAGGTTCGCAATGTTCGTATGCATCCTCAGACCCCGAATGAGCTGAAACACACCTAAAGAATGCGGCCGGGATTGAGGATGCCGGCGGGATCCAGCGTTTGCTTCATCTGCCTCATCAGGACGAGTTCGGGCTCCGTACGGCTCAAGGGGAGATAGGGGCGCTTGATGCGTCCGATGCCGTGTTCCGCGGAGATCGAGCCGCCGAGCCGGGAGACGAGATCGTAGACGAGACCCTGAACGCCCTTCTTGATCGCATCGTCCATGTCGCGAATGGCGACATTGATATGGATGTTGCTGTCGGCCACATGTCCGAACACGACGTAAACGGCGTCGGGCCATTGCTTGGGCATCTCCTGACGCAGATGTGCGACGGCTTCCGTCATCCGGTTGAGCGGCACGCTGACGTCGAAGCGGATTTCCTCCGGCAGGAAGCGTCCGTATTCGTAGGGCGTTTCCCGATAGGCCCAGAAGCGGTTCCGGTCGGCTCGCGACTGAGCCACCACGGCGTCCTTGATCAGGTCCTGCTCGTAGAACTCCTCAAGGAGGAGGGAAAAGGCTTCCGTTCCCGCCGGATCCACGCCCATGTCGGCCTCGATCAGGAGCGTCACGTCGTGCTCGGACTCGAATGCCGGCGCGAGGCCGCAGATCTCGGTCGCGACCGTCATGAATTCTCGCCACATGGCCTCGAAGACCAGCAGGCGTCCCGGATGGGCCTGCTGGAATCGGCGCAGGACGACGAGGGCATCCTCGAAACTGGCGACCGCGCAGAGAGCGGTCTGTAGTCCCTGGGGTTTAGGGTGCAGGCCGATCACCCCCCGGGTTACGATGCCGAGAGTTCCCTCGCTGCCGATGAAGAGCTGTGTCCAATCGTATCCGGCATTGTTCTTCAGCATCTTGTTGAGGGACCGGACCACGGTGCCGTCCGCCAGGACAACTTCCAGGCCGAGAACGTTGCGCCGGGTCATGCCATAGCGCAGAACCTGATTGCCGCCGGCATTGGTCGCGATGTTGCCCCCGATCGTGCAGGTTCCGCGCGCACCGAGGTCGATCCCGCACAGGAAGCCTGCTTCGTCCGCCGCCTGCTGAATGACCGCGAGGGGTGTGCCGGCGAGGGCCGTCAGCGTGGCGCTTGCCGGGTCGATCTCTTCGATCCCGTTCATCCGTTCCAGCGACAGGGCAATCTCTCCCGCTTGCGGATGAGCACCGCCCGCAAGGCCCGTCAATCCGCCCTGCGTGACGACAGGCTGGCGGTGCTCTTGGCAGATCCTCAAGGCGGTCGAGACATCCTCCGTGGTCTGCGGCAGGATCAGCGCCTGAGGTGCGACCGCCTTGAGGCCGCTGGCATCGGCATGATTGCGGGCAGGGATGTCGGATCCGATGCGGACCTGCGATCCCAGGGCTGCAATAAGGGCGTCAATCACATTGCTCATCGTATTCTGACTCAAACTCCGGAGCTGTTTCGGTCAACTCGTGCATCGTGTGGAAAACTGGACCAAATTTTGATCCGTTGCACGAGGACAATTCGTGCGTCGATCCTGAAGGATCACGGTTCCTCGGTCAGCCGTATGATGGCGTCCGGCCGCTGCCAGAGTTCCGGCAGCAATTCGAGTCCGAGACCGGGCTTCATGTTCACCGTGACCTCACCTTTCGTGACGGTCGGCAACTCCGTCACGAGTTCCGTGTACCAGCCCGTATAGAAGGCACGGACGCTCTCCTGGATCAATGCATTGCGCGCATGCAGAGAGAAGTGGCAGGACGCGGCGTAGACCACCGGGCCCGTGCAGTCATGCGGCGCGACCGGGACATGCCACGCTTCCGCCAACGCGGCGATCTTGCGCGCTTCCGTCAGGCCGCCGCACCAGGACAGATCGAGCATGGCGACACCCGCGACGCCGGTTTCGAGATATTCCCGGAAGGCGTGAGTGTAGGACAGGGTCTCCGAAGCACAGACCCAGGCTTTCGAATGCTGCGCGTATTCCTTGAGGTCGCCGATGTTGTCGAGCCGGAAGGGATCCTCGTGCCAATACGTGTTGAACTCGGCAAGCGCCCCGGCGAGCTTCTTGGCCATCGGCAGACTCCACAGGGAGTGGAACTCGACCATGATGTCCATCTTGTCGCCCACCGCCTTGCGGATCTTGGCAAAGGGCTCGAGAGCCGTCCGCAGCTCGTCCGGCGAGATGTCGTATCCTTGGCTGCGTTCGGCCGCAACATCGAAGGGCCAGATCTTCATGCCCGTGATCCCCTGTTCGAGGAGCGAATGGGCGAGTTCGTCCGCACGGTGCAGGAACGCGTCCAGATCCTCGTAGGCGCCTTCCGCCTCGCCGACGCCCCAGTTGGCGACTTTCTGCGCGCGGCTGTCGCGAATGTAACGGTAGCCCGCGCAGGTGTTGTAAACACGGATCCTGTCGCGGGAGCGACCTCCCAGCATGTCGCAGACGGGCTTGCCGTGGGCCTTGCCGAAGAGGTCCCACAAGGCGATGTCGACGGCCGAGTTGCCACGTGTCTCGACGCCGGCGGAGCGCCAGCCCAGATAATTCTGGAGGTCGCGGTTGATTCCTTCGATCTGGAGAGGATCGCGCCCGATCAGCTTGGCTGCAACTGTCTCGTGAATGTAGGCCTCGACGGCCGCCGCTCCCATGAAGGTCTCGCCGAGGCCGATGAGCCCTTCATCCGTGTGCAGGCGGACCCAGACGATGTTTGCGAACTCCTGGAGACGGATTGTTTCGACGCCTGTGATTTTCATGGGATCCTCGTTGGGATTGCGCTCTCGTTGCGAGCGGCATGTGCGGACGGTTTGATGCCTCCCGCGGATAGGATGGAAGCTGCCGGCCTCATGATATCCACCGAAATGCTCCGCCGGAGCAGGTATTCATAAGTCTAATCTGAAACAAAGATACAATTAGGGAGCTCTCTCGCCTGGCGCTGAAATTCCGACGATAGGTCTTTTCAAAGCCAGCATTGCTGCTGGCGACGCTGAAAATGCCAGCGAACGAGACGGAAATGAGAAAAGCTCCGCGTCCTGTGCCGCATCTTACTCACGAAACCGCTCCATCGGCTGAATTGACACTCCCTGCCACTACACCTTAGATCGCGCAACATGTTAGGCTTTCGCAAGGCTTGAAGAGCCTTTTGCGACGGACAGAATAATGAGCGCCCACAAGGGGGCCAATTGGCAGGAGACAGTGTGAGCAGGCTAATTTCCTTTTTCTTCAAGGGCTTGGAAGGACTGCTCGTTCTTCTGCTGGCCGCCATGGTCGTCATGGTCTTCGGCAATGTCGTCCTGCGTTATCTCTTCGATACGGGCATCGACGTATCGGAAGAGTTGTCCCGTTTCTTCTTCGTCTGGCTGACCTTCATCGGCGCCGTCGTGGTCGGGCGGGAGAATGCTCATCTTGGCGTCGAGACCCTCGTCGCCCGTCTCGGCGACAACGGTCGCAAGGTCTGCATGGTCCTGTCCGACCTGTTCATCATCGGATGCTGCGTCGTCTTCTTCTGGGGAACATGGCAGCAGGCCGAGATCAATGCCACGAACTATGCGCCCATTACCGAAATCTCGATGCTCTGGGTCTACGGCGTCGGATATTTCACCAGCATCGGCCTGGGATTGATGGCGCTCCTTCGAATTATGCGCGTTCTGACCGGGCGTATCAGCGAGCATGAGCTCAAGGCTTTCGCCGGCGACTACAGTGGCGACGAAGCCCATGCCTTGAAGGAGCGGCTCGAGTGACCATTCTCGTTTTTCTCTTCTCGCTTCTGGGAGCCATGGCGCTCGGCATGCCGATTGCCTTCTCCCTGATCGTGTGCGCTCTCGCGCTCATGCTCTGGCTCGGCAATTTCGACAGCCAGATCGTGGCTCAGAACATGATCATCGGGGCCGACAACTTTCAGCTTCTGGCCGTCCCGTTCTTCCTGTTGGCCGGCGAGCTGATGAATGTCGGCGGCCTGTCGAAGCGCATCGTCAATTTCGCCCTGGCCTGCCTCGGGCATATCCACGGCGGTCTCGGTTACGTTGCCATCGTGGCGGCGCTTATCCTTGCAGCCCTGTCCGGCTCGGCGGCCGCCGACACGGCGGCGCTCGCGGCCATTCTGATCCCGATGATGCGGAATGCAGGCTACGACATTCCGCGGGCGGCTGGACTTATTGCAGCCGGCGGCATCATCGCGCCGGTGATCCCGCCTTCGATCGGCTTCATCGTCTTCGGTGTCGCGGCCAACGTGTCGATCTCCCAGCTCTTCCTCGCCGGCGTCTTCCCCGGTGTGATGATGGGCGTGGCGCTCGTCGTCGCCTGGGCCATCGTCAGCCGGCGAGATAAGATGAAGGCGACGCCTCGCGCTTCCATGCGCGAGAGGGGCAAGGCCTTCATCGATGGTTTTTATGCCCTCCTCATGCCCGTGATGATCCTGGGCGGCATCAAGTGGGGCATCGTGACCCCCACCGAGGCGGCGGTTCTCGCCGCCGTGTACGCGCTCCTCATCGGCATGTTCGTCTATCGCGAACTGAAGCCGTCGATGCTGTACGGCGTCTTCCTCACGGCAGCGAAGACGACCGCCGTGGTGATGTTCCTGGTTGCGGCGGCGCTCGTGTCCGCTTGGCTCATCACCCAGGCGAACATTCCGGGGGAAATCAGCGGGCTCATCGAGCCTCTGATGGGCAACAAGACCTTGCTCATGTTCGCCCTCATGTTCCTGGTCGTCATTGTCGGAACCGCCCTGGATTTCTCTCCGACGGTTCTGATCCTGACCCCGGTCCTGATGCCGATCGTCAAGCAGGCCGGAATCGACCCGGTCTATTTCGGCGTGCTGTTCATCATCAATAACGCCATCGGGCTGATCACACCGCCGGTCGGAATCGTGCTGAACGTGGTGAGCGGCGTCGCCCGTGTGCCCATGGGCGCGGTCATCCGCGGTGTGAACCCGTTCCTGATCGCCCAGCTGATCGTGCTCGTCCTGCTCATCCTCTTCCCCGACCTGGTCATGGTGCCACTTGCCTGGCTGCGGGGTCGATGAGACGGTAGGCTTTATGAAAACCAAAAGAGAGGAAGCAACCATGAAAGCATTCAAATTCGCTCTGGCCGCCGGCGTCGCGGCAACCATCTTGGCGGCCGTTCCGGCCAATGCCCAGTTCACGGAGCGCAACATCCGCCTGTCCAACGGCGTGAACGAGGATCACCCGAACGGCAAGGGCGTTGAGAAATTTCGGGCCTGCCTGACCGACAAGTCCGGCGGCAAGATGAAGGTGCAGGGCTTCTGGGGCAATGCCCTGGGCGGCGATCTCCAGGCCACCCAGGCGCTTCGCTCCGGCACGCAGGAAATGGTCGTCACGTCCAGCTCCCCCCTCATCGGCATTCTGCCGGATCTCGGCGTGTTCGATCTGCCGTTCCTGTTCGCCAACAACAAGGAGGCCGATACCATCCTCGACGGCGAATTCGGCAAGTACATCGACGGCAAGCTCGAGACGGTCGGTCTCGTCAATCTGGCTTACTGGGAGAACGGCTTCCGCAATCTCACCAACTCTCGCCGTCCGGTCGAGAAGTGGGAGGACTTCAAGGGGCTGAAGGTTCGTGTCATGCAGAACAACGTGTTCCTCGACACGTTCAAGAACATGGGCGCCAACGCGGTTCCGATGGCGTTCGGCGAAGTGTTCACCGCTCTGGAAACGAAGGCCATCGACGGCCAGGAAAATCCCTTCGTGACCATCGACACGTCGAAGTTCTACGAGGTGCAGAAGTACCTCTCCGTGACGCGTCACGCCTACACCCCGTTCCTCGTGCTCTATTCCAAGAAACTGTGGGACGGATTGTCGAAGGACGAGCAGGCTGCTCTCCGGGAATGCGCCGCCGTCTCGCGGGATGAGCAGCGCAAGGTTTCCCGCGAGCTGTCGGAAGCCTCGTTGAACAAGATCAAGGGCGCGGGCATCGTGGTCAACGAGCTGAATGAACAGGAGGCCAACCGCATGCGCGAGCAGGCGAAGCCTGTCTGGGAGAAGCATGCCGCGACCATCGGCCCTGAAACGGTGAAGATGATGCAGGCAGAGCTGGACAAGGTCCGGAAGAAGTAAGCTCGTCTCAGTGATCAGAAGGATGCCGTTCGGAGCCCTTGCGCACCGGACGGCGTCCACCAATGTCCTCCAGCCTGACCGGTCGTTGCGGACTTCAGGCGCAATTTGAAAAGATTGCCGATCCATGCAGATCCTCATTCTCGGAGCGGCCGGAATGGTCGGCCGCAAGCTCACGGAACGCCTGGTCAGGGAAGGCCGCCTGGGGGGAAAGGCGATCACGCGCCTCGTTCTGCACGACGTTGTCGAACCCGAGCGCCCTCAGACATCCTTGCCCGTCGAGACGCTGACATCCGACTTCTCGATGCCCGGCGAGGCGGAGAAGCTCGTCGCGAGCCGGCCCGACGTGATCTTTCACCTGGCGGCCATCGTGTCCGGCGAGGCGGAGGCCGATTTCGACAAGGGATACAGGATCAATCTCGACGGGACGCGCTTCCTGTTCGATGCCGTTCGCACCATCGGTGACGGATACAAGCCGCGCCTTGTCTTCACGTCGTCCATCGCGGTTTTCGGCGCTCCGTTCCCGGACGCGATTGGGGATGAGTTCTTCCTGACGCCGCTCACGAGCTACGGGGCGCAGAAGGCAATGGGCGAGCTGCTGCTGGCCGACTATACCCGGCGCGGGTTCTTCGACGGCGTGGGGATCCGGCTTCCAACGATCTGCGTCCGCCCGGGCAAGCCCAACAAGGCGGCATCGGGCTTTTTCTCCAGCATCATCCGCGAGCCGCTGAACGGTCAGGAAACCGTCCTGCCGGTCTCGCTTGATGTCCGCCACGCCCATGCTTCGCCACGATCCGCCGTCAATTTCCTCGTCCATGCGGCGAGCATGGACACGTCGAAGATCGGCCCACGGCGCAACCTGACGATGCCGAGCGTATCGGTGACCGTCGGCGAGCAGATCGAGGCGCTTCGGCGCGTCGCCGGCGAGCAGGCCGTCGCCAGGATCCGCCACGAGATCGATCCGACCATTGTCCGTTTCGTCGAGGGATGGCCCCGCCGCTTCGATGCGAGCCGCGCCGAGAGCCTGGGTTTCCGCGCGGAGTCCAGTTTCGACGAGATCATCTCCATCTATGTCGAAGACGAGCTCGGCGGCGTCGTGCCGACGTGAGCGGTGCCCGCTTGGGTGGTCTGTCGATGGTCGGAAAGACGCTCAGCCGCGGGGGCGTTCGGGAAAGAAGCGTTGCCTGAGTGAAGCCCATTTCTGGATCGACCAAAGGGTGAACCGGCCAACGGGTTTCTGCAGGATGGGGATGTCACGGGCGATCAGCAGAAGGCCCAAGGGCAGCATCCACAATCCGAGGACCGGCAGAAATGAGAAGATGCCGCCCAGGATGAGAAGCAGGCCTGCGGGAATCCTGATCCAACGGGAGTTCGGGTGGCGCAGGCTGCGAAGCACCCGGGCGACCTTGCCCGGCACCTCATCTTCCAGGCGCCTGAATGCCTGCCTCAGCACGGCTCGTCCGCTTTGGTGTCCCATGCTCTTGGAAGTGTCCACCACTGGGAGGAGTTCCCTCGGAATATGCCTTTCTAAACCGGTGACTATGAACGCGGGCCGAAGGCTGCGCCCCGCCAGCCGGTGCCTGTTGGAAGTCGGGTGAGCTCGGTCTTTCGCGGATCGATTCAGCAGGTGAAGCCGGCGAGGGCTTCGGCAACCGCCTGCGTGCCCTGTTCCCGAACCCGCATGACCCTCAGAGCCCGCTCTTTCTGCTCGAGGCGATAGAGATAGGGGTCGAATTCGAGCGGCAGCGCGGGATCGCCGAGATAGCGCGGCTTGTCGGCCCGCTCGTAGTAGTCCGCGCGCAGCAGCCGTCCGAGATGTTCCTGCACCGAGTGGGGGAGTGGCGGCACATTGTGACGGACGGGCAGCGCCATGGTAGCCGGTTGAGCTAAATTCGAATGATTTGAAATGTTATCAAGCATCGTAAAGCCCCGCAAAACTGCCTAGGTCAACGCACATCCTGCCGGCTGGTTGCAGTCGCGGGCGGTGCAAACTGCCGCAGGCTTGGCCGGATGACGCAAGCCTCGGCCAAGCCTGCGGCATTAGACCTCGGCGAAAGACAAGGTTTGGGGAAAAATGTTGCAAAACGACCTGTTTCTTGCCGAGCGGCTCGCATTCCTGGGCATCGACGACGAAGTCTGTCGGGAGCTTCGCGGGATCTGGCAGGAAATATCCACCGAGCTGCCGAACATCCTCGAGCGCTTCTACGCGCACATGCATCGGCAACCGCAACTGTCCCAGCTGATCGGCACACAGCAATCCCGGCTCGTATCCGCTCAGATGCAACATTGGGGCAGGCTTTTCGGCGGCAGTTTCGATGCCTCCTATGTGGACGGCATCCGCCGCATCGGGCTCATCCATAACAAGATCGGTCTTGAACCGCGCTGGTACATCGGAGGCTATGCCTTCGTCCTCAATGAGCTGATCCATGTGCTGTCCAGGAAGCATCGCTTCAGCAGAGGGGCTCTCGCCCGTAAGCTGGCGGCGGTGAACCAGGCGGTCATGCTCGACATGGATTTCGCCATTTCCGTCTATCAGGACGCTTTCGTTCAGGATCGGCAGAAGAAGGGCGAGGACCTGTCCCAGGCTGTCGCGTCCTTCTCCGATGCCGTGCAGGAAAGCCTGCAGATCTCCGGGCAGGCGAGCAGCGCACTTTCTGAGAGCGCAACGGTTCTCGACGAGGCCACCGGAAGTGCCCGGAGCCTTGCCGTTCAGGTGACGACGGCGGCGGAGCAGACGGCGTCCAACATGCAATCCGGCGCAGCCGCGACGGAGCAGCTCGCTTCGTCTGTCCGTGAGATCGGGCAGCAGGCCAGCCGCTCGGCGGACGTCGCCCGGCATGCCCTGGAGAGTTCTCAGCGGACGAAGGAAACAGTCAACGGTTTGGCCGAACAGGCGAGGGAAATCGGCGACGTGGTCGATCTGATCGAGCGTATCGCGGCTCAAACCAACCTGCTCGCCTTGAACGCCACCATCGAGGCGGCCCGTGCCGGTGAGATGGGCAAGGGCTTCGCGGTCGTGGCGCAGGAGGTGAAGACCCTTGCCAACCAGACAGCCAAGGCGACAACCGAGATCGGCTCGCGCATCGGGGCGATCCAGGAAGCGACGCAGCGAAGCGTGTCCGATATCGACAATATCGGCCGCATCATGGAGGAACTGAGCGGTATCGCGACGGCCATCGCGGCAGCCGTCGAGGAGCAGGCAGCCGTCACGTCCGAAATATCCGTCAGCGTCAACCAAACGACCGACCATACCCATGCGGTCGTGCGCAGCATCGAGGCTCTGACCGGGTCAACGGCCTCCGCGGCCGCCGCCGCGCAGGAGGTCTCAAGCGCCAAGCTTACCCTGGACCAGCAGCTTCAGCGGCTCAGACAGGATATCGACCTTTTCCTCGCAACAGCCAGGGCTGCCTGACCGCTGCAAAGCCGACACCAGCGATTTGTGGCTGAATCGTGTCTTTTGGGGTACAGACACGAGTCCGCAAATCAGACACCTTGCCAACAGTTGCCGCCGGGTTTTGCTTTCCGGTGCAACGACGGAGCCGTAAGGGCTCCTGTGTGGGGGCACAGGTGGATCAGACGGACCAGGAAATCGAGCAAATCGCTCGCGCATTCTATGTCGCACGGCATGAAGACGGAGTTTGGGAGACCGCATCGCGGCTTCTGCAACACGAATTCCGCCTCTATGCCCGGCAGGCTTTGAGCATGCTGCAAAAGAAGCAGGAACAGATCTGGAGCGAGGCCCCGCGCATGGCTTCGGTGGACATTCTCGAAGCAGCCTAGAGCCTCGGGCCCAAAAGAGAAATGCACTTTTGGGACGGACACCGATGCTAGGTCCTTGATGCGGCGCGCCGTTCGTAGCGGACCCGTGGGCTCACGTTAGTGACATCCGGATCCGCTTTTCCGCACGATGCATTAGCGAACCATTGCCTTTGGCGGTGCCCCTGACGGGACGAGCCGGCCGCGCGCTGTCAGCCGCGCACGATTCCGCTTCACGGCTTTTTGTGTGTCAAATGGGGGAGGCCTGTTGAAGGCGCCGCATGTCCTGCCATTTTCAAAGGGTGCAGACTCTCCGCCGGGAGTCTGAGGAGCTTTGCATGCAATCACCCGAAGAGTGGGAAATCCCTCCTGAATACCAGCCTGATCCGAGGACACTCGGCTATGACCTCAAGGATGCTCTCGCGGCTATTGTCTCTCTGAGGGCAAGGGTTCCGGACGATGCCTTCACGGCCGAAACACTCGGAACGGAACGGGCCGGGCAGGGCGTCGTCATCCGGGATGACGGCCTCGTCGTCACTATCGGCTACCTGATTGCCGAAGCCGAGGAGGTCTGGCTGACCACCAACAAGGGCCGAGTCGTTCAGGCCCATGTGCTCGCATACGATTATGAAAGCGGTTTCGGGCTGGTGCAGGCGCTCGAACCTCTGGGCCTGCCGGTGTTGGCCCTAGGCGATTCCCGCCATCTGCACCCAGGGGATCAGGTGGTCATCGGCGGGAGCGGCGGGCAAAGCCATTCCCTCGCCGCACAGGTCGTCGCCTGCCAGGAATTCGCCGGGTATTGGGAATATCTCATCGATCCCGCCATCTTTACCGCGCCGGCCCATCCCAATTGGGGCGGCACGGCCCTGATCGGGCCCCGTGGGGATCTCGTCGGCATCGGCTCGCTCCAGCTCCAGCATCAGGCATCCGGGGGTACCGTGGTGCCTCTCAACATGAGCGTGCCGATCGACCTTCTGAAGCCGATCCTCGACGATCTCCTGACCCTCGGACGGACCAAGAGCAAACCGCGGCCATGGCTCGGATTCTATGTCGCAGAGGCGGAGGACGATCAGATCACGGTCATCGGCTTGGCTGGCGACGCTCCGGCGCAGCGGGCGGGCTTGAGGGCCGGCGATCAGATCCATGCGGTAGCCGGCCAAACGGTGACCTCACTCGCGGAATTTTATCGCGCCATCTGGGCACTGGGCGCCGCGGGCGTCGATGTCCCGCTCACGCTCGAGCGGGAAGGAGACATGTTCGACGTGACGGTTCGATCCGCCGACCGGGGGCGCTTCATGAAGGGACCGCGCCTGCAGTGATCGTCCGAACGCCATGAAACTTGCTTGGCACTGCGCCGTTCTCACGAGCAGTCATGCGGTTTCCGAGCGAAGATCGCTCCAGGCGGAGGTCGAGACATGAGCCTTGAAGTGATGCTGCCGGGTGGTGAAGCCGTTCCGGCTCTCGGGCAGGGAACCTGGAAGATGGCCGAGACGGCGAGTCGCCGGGCGCAGGAGATCGAGGCGCTCCGTCTCGGCGTCGAGCTTGGCATGACGCTCGTCGACACGGCCGAAATGTATGGCGAGGGCGCCGCCGAGGAACTCGTTGCGGAGGCGCTCGCCGGGCAACGCGACCGGCTCTTCCTCGTGAGCAAGGTCTATCCTCACAATGCGAGCCGCCAGGGCGTGCTGCAGGCCTGCGAGCGCAGCCTCAGGCGTTTGAAGACGGACCGGTTGGATCTCTACCTCCTGCATTGGCGCGGCGGCGTGCCGTTGGAGGAAACCGTTGCCGGATTCGAGGAGCTTCGCCGTGCCGGGAAGATCCGTCACTGGGGCGTCAGCAACTTCGACACCGAAGACATGGAGGAGCTGCTCGCGATTCCGGAGGGGGCAAACTGCACCACCAATCAGGTGCTTTACAACATGAGCCGGAGAGGGCCGGAATTCGATCTCATCCCCTGGATGCAAGAGCATCAAATGCCGCTCATGGCCTACAGCCCGATCGAACAGGGCAGGCTCCCACGCAGCCAAGTCCTGGAGAATATCAGGAAGAAACATGGCGCGAGCCTGTTCCAGATCGCCCTGGCCTGGCTTCTGCGGAGGCCTGACGTGATCGCGATTCCGAAGGCCTCGAGCGTGGATCACGTGCGGGACAATCACCGAGCGCTTGAGATCCAGCTTGATCGGGAGGATCTTGAGGCCATTGATTCAGAGTTTCCTCCGCCCCGGCGCAAGCGCCCGCTCGAAATGATCTGACCCGTTGCGAAACTGCAGGACACGACAAGCCCATGACCTTCACCCGAGCCGATGCACTCGCCGTTGCGGAGATCCTCAGGACGGCGGCTCAAGCCGAGATCCTGCCGCGGTTCCGGAACCTGTCGGCCGACGCGATCAGGACCAAGTCCTCGCAGCTTGACCTCGTGACGGATGCGGACGAGGCGGCCGAGCGCGCCATCGAGGCCGAGCTCCTGCGCCGGTTTTCGGGAGCGCTCGTCGTCGGCGAGGAAGGCGTCAGCCGGGATGCGAGCCTGCTCGACGGTCTTGGGCAAGCCGAACTCGCCTTCATTCTCGATCCCGTCGACGGCACGCTGAACTTTGCCTCGGGCCTTCCGCTCTTCGGCGTGATGGCGGCTGGTCTGATCAGGGGCGAGATTGTCTGCGGCGTGATCCTGGATCCGATTTCCGACGATTGGTCCATGGCCGTTCGTGGCGAGGGCGCGTGGATTCAGCGCACCGACGGCAGCACCAGTCCGCTCCAGGTTGCCGCGCAGGCACCCCTGTCGCAGATGGCAGGCAATGTCTCGTGGCGCTACCTGCCGGAAGACCTTCGCCCCGTGGTGACGGCCAATCTGCCCAAAGTCGCCATGGCGGCGGACCTGCGCTGCGCGGCGCATACCTATCGCCAGACCGCCGCCGGTCACATGCACTTCTCGTTCTCGTCGAGCGTGATGCCGTGGGACCATGCGGCCGGCTGGCTGATTCATCGCGAGGCCGGCGGTTACACGGCGCATTTCGACGGTTCGCCCTACCGCCCGGTCAATCGCGGCGGCGGTCTCATCAGCGCGCCGGACCAGGAAAGCTGGAAAGCGATCCGTGATGCGCTGCTTCCTCAGGCCTGATCCTTCTTGAGGTAATTGTAGACGGTAGCGCGCCCCAGGCCCAACACGCGCGAGATATAGGCGGCCGCATTGCGCCCTCCGAAGGCGCCGTCACCGGCAAGATCGGTGACGAGCCGCTGCTTCTGCGCGCGGCTCATCTCGGCGATGGTTAGCCCGCGTTCGCGGGTCCAGGACTGGATGTATTCGTTGATGCGTTCGTGCCAGTCTTCCTTGAACAGCGAAGCCGGCTTCTCGGGCGATTGAGGCACGGCGACGAGCGCGGTCAGCGTCTGCATGACGGCATGGAAATGCGAGACGTCCACATTGATGCAGAGAATGCCGATGGCCCTTTCATGCACACGCAATACGGCGCTGACCGACTTGATGCGCCGCCCGTCCCAATTCACCTTCTCGTAAGGCCCGATGATGATGTCGGTCGGCTTGAAGTCGATCTCGTGCAGAAGCGATGGCTCGCCGAGTTCGCGCTTCGAGAACGGATTGGAGAGGTGCACCACGGTCTCGGTCGAAAGATCGTGGAGCACCACTTCCGCATAAGGCTGGAAGAGCAGGGCGATGGCGTCGCAGACAGGCGCATAGCTCGCCAGTTCAGGCGAGAGCGCCGCCTTCGCCGCGGCTTTGCGCGCGCGGCTCATGCAGCCTGCGCACGCACGAAGGCGGCAAGCCGTTCCAATCCCGCTTCCAGATGGTGGGCGGGAGCGCCGATGCCGACCCTGATGTAACGATCCATGCCGTACACATCGCCAGGGAGAAGCATAATGCCGCGCTCCTCGCGCAGGCGATGCACCAGCTCGGTCGAGTTCATCGGCGTGGCATAGCGGATGAAGGCCATGCCGCCGGCCTTGGGAGGCACGAAGGAGAAGAGGTCGCCGTTGGCGTCGATCCAGCGCTGCAGCAGGGCGAGGTTCTCGCGCAGGATGCGCTTGCTGCGGGAGAGGATTTCCTGTCGCTTGGCCGGCTGCACGGCGATCTCCGCCACGAACTCGCTCACCGCGCCCGTCGTGATCGAGGTGTAGTCCTTGCGCTGCCAGGACGTGTAGATCTCCTCGACCGGGCCGACGAGCCAGCCGATGCGCAGGCCGGGAAGCGCCATCGCCTTCGACAGCCCGCTCGTGATGATGGCTTTCTCGTAGAGATCCGCGAAGCTCGGAGGCTCATCCTGATCGAGTTCGGCGCCCTTATAGACTTCGTCCGCATGGAGATAAATGCCGTGCTCCCGGGCGATGGCCACGAGTCCGTCCATCGTCTCGCGCGACAGGACGGCGCCGGTCGGGTTGTTGGGGTTGCAGATTGTCATCATCTTCGTGCGGCTCGTGACGGCCTTGCGCACATCGTCGAGATCCGGCGTCCACCCGAGTTCCTCGCGCAGCAGGACCTCCTTGACGGTCACGCCGATGGCCCGGGCCAGGCCCCAGATCTGCAGGTAGTTTGGCACGAAGACGACAAGTTCGTCTCCAGGCTCGAGAAGCGACATCACGAGAAGAAAATTAGCCTCGGCCGAGCCGTTGGTGACCATCACGTGGTCCGGATTACGGTTGGGATGCAGATTGGCGATGGCCCGCCGCAATTCAACGCGGCCGTTGGTCCAGCCATAGCCGAGTTCGACGTCGAGCACCTGGCTCTGCTGTTCGGGCGTCAGAAGCTCACGCAGGGAGTAGGGATGCACGCCGCTGTCGGACAGGTTGTACTCAACCGTGTTCTCATAGAGCGATTGAATGCGCTCGAGCGTGAACTCTTCGATCTTCATGGCGATCCCCGACTTTGAAATGGTTCGCGGGGTCTTACCATCTCGAAAATAGACTTCATAGTCCAAATTGGACTTGACGGTTCAACTGTGTGCCTGCCATGGTCCGCCCCT
Source organism: Microvirga calopogonii (assembly GCF_003347665.1). GTDB lineage: Bacteria > Pseudomonadota > Alphaproteobacteria > Rhizobiales > Beijerinckiaceae > Microvirga > Microvirga calopogonii. The sequence continues at coordinate 73,633 of NZ_QDGA01000001.1, read as the reverse complement.
GCCGCTCGCCCGGCAACGCAGTGGCGCGGCCGTTCTCTATGCTTACCTCGACCCCATTTCCGGATTGGAGCATTTGGGTGCAGTTCGATACCTTCCTGATGGAGCGGAGCCAGACGCTGTTCGAGAACGGCGTCGAGATCAACCTGACCGAGAGCGGGGTGCATCCCTGCACCATCGAAGAAATCCTGCCGGCGGACGCGGCTCAGGCGCTTCTGCGCCAGCCGCTCGGCTATGGCTGGACGGACGGGCGCCCGGATCTCAGGAACGCTATCGCCAACTGGTACCCGGGCGCGGCCGCGTCGAACGTGCTGGTGACGAACGGCTCTTCCGAGGCGACGATGATCACCCTGATGGCGATGATCGATCCCGGCGACAAGGTGCTCTTCGCGGTTCCCAACTTCATGCAGGTGGACGGTCTCGGGCGCGCGCTCGGCATGAACGTCCAGCGCCTTCCGCTGTTGGCCGACCAGGGCTGGCAGGTCGATCCTGTGGCCCTGGCGGAGGCGACGGATGGCGTGAAGCTGATTGCGATCACCAATCCCGGCAACCCTACGGGTGCCGTCCTGTCGCGCAGGAGCCGCGAGGCGCTGCTCGGCGCCGCACAGGACGCTGGTGCCTGGCTTCTGGTCGATGAAATCTATCGCGGCGGCGAGATCGACGGAGCGGAGACGGAAACCTTCTATGGAGAGTATCCGCGCGTCATCGTCACGAGCAGCCTGTCGAAATCCTTCGCATGTCCGGGCTTGCGTCTCGGCTGGATCGTCGGACCCGAAGAGGTGATCGAGGCGGCCGCCGAGAGGCAGGATTACACGACCATCGGCAGCGGGATTCTGAGCCAGATCCTCGGAGCGTCCGTCATGGAGGCGAAGAACCGCGAGCGCATCCTTGCGCGGGGGCGAGCCCTGTTGCGCGAGAATGCCGACATCGTCGAGCGCTGGGTCGAGAAGCGGAACCGTTGGTCCTGGCAGCGCCCCGCTGCCGGCGGCATGGCCTTTCTCCGCTACGATTTCGAAATGTCGTCCGAGGATCTGTCGAACCGGCTGCGGGAAGAGGAGAGCGTCTTCGTCGTTGCCGGAAGCTGGTTCGGAATCGAGAACCACATCCGCATCGGCATCGGCGTGAAGACCGAGCATCTGGTGGAAGGATTGGCCCGCCTCGACACTTTCCTGTCCCGGCACGGCATTGCCTAAGGCGCAACCGATGCTGCCGCAAGAGAATCTGCTGCGAGCGCGCGAAGATCTGAGGCACCTCGTCGAGATCCCGTCCGTGAGTGCGCGCGGAGAATGTCTGTCTCAGTGTGCCCGTGCGGTGCACGACCTGCTGGCACAATCCGGTTTCGAGGCGGAGATCTGTGCCGGGGAGATCGGCCCCTTCGTCGTCGGTGAGACCGGCGACGGTCCTCTGACCGTCATCGTGTACAACCATTACGATGTGCAGCCCGAGGAGCCGGTTTCCTTGTGGCACAGTCCTCCGTTCGAACTCAGCGAGCGCGACGGACGCTGGTATGGACGCGGCGTTGCCGACGACAAGGGCGAATTCGTCAGCCGCCTCGAAGGCTGGCGTCTGTTTCGCGAGCGACATCCCGGACCATTGCCCTTCAGGCTCATCTGGCTCGTCGACGGCGAGGAGGAGATCGGCAGTCCGTCGCTCGAGGCGTTCCTGAAAGCCCGGTTCTCAGGCGTGCAGGCCGAGATCTGCTGGTGGGAATATGGAGAGATCGATTCGAGCGGCCGCCCCATCATCCTCTGCGGCTTCAAAGGCGTGATGGCCGTCGAGCTGCGCTGCAGGACGGCCAGGGCCGATCTCCATTCAAGCCTGGGAGCGGTGTTCGACAATCCGCTCTGGCGGCTCGCAGCCGCGATCGCTTCCTTGCGTGACAAGAGCGGCCGCGTGCTGATCGACGGATTCTACGACACGATCCGGCAGCCCGCGCAGCAGGAGCGGGATCTCGCCGGCGAACCTCCGTTCTCGTTCGACAGCCTGGTCCAGGCCACGGGCGGACAGCGGATTCTGGACGGCATCGACGCGGCCAATTTCTACGAGGCGATGAACTTCGCGCCGTGCATGAACGTCAACGGCTTCTCCGGCGGCTATGCGGGCGAGGGCGCCAAGACGGTGCTGCCGTCCGAGGGTTCCGTCAAGATCGATTTTCGCCTCGTGCCCGACCAGGATCCGCAGCAGGTCGTCAGCCTTCTTCGCGCCCATCTCGACCGGCACGGTTTCGAGGATATCGAGCTGATCGTCCACGATGCCAATGTGAGACCCGTACGTTCAGCGACGGATCACTGGTTCATTCAGGATGCGAGAGAGCTTCTGGAGCGGCATTTCGGACAACCTGTCATCGTGCAGCCGAGTTCGCCCGCCTCCGGCACGTCGCACCCCTTCGTCGAGCAACTCGGCGCAAGCATCGTCGGCATCGGCATCACCCATCACGGGGCCATGCTCCACTCCCCGAACGAGAACATCATCGTCGAGCAGTTCGAGGCGATGATCACCTGCTCCGCTGCGCTCTTTCAGAGGCTTTCGGAACGCGCGAGCGGCATCAGGTCGCGTGAGACTTCTCCGATGAAAGGAGATACGCCATGAACAGCATCGTTTTCGAGTCTGCGGCGCGGTCGGTTCAAGCGCGTCGGCGCATCCGTCCGCATATCTTCGAGACTCCCCTGCTGCCATCCCGCAGGATCGGCCATGAGACAGGATCGTCCGTTTCCTTCAAGGCCGAGAATTTTCAGCTCACGGGCTCGTTCAAGATCCGGGGAGCCGCGAGCAAGATGACGGCGCTCGGACTCGACAGCGCGGTCATCACCGCGTCGTCCGGCAACCACGGCATCGCATCGGCGCAGGCCGCCAGTTCCATCGGCCAGGCTTTGACCGTCGTGCTGCCTGAAAACGTCGCCCAGGCGAAGCTCGAGCGGATCCGTTCGTACAACGTCGATGTGATCCTGCATGGCGCGGAAAGCGGTCTCGCGGAACTTCATGCCCAGCAGGAGGCCGCTTCGCGCGGTCTCGTCTATGTCTCGCCCTACAACGATCCCGAGATCGTGGCCGGGCAGGGGACCATAGGGCTGGAGTTGTTGGAGCAGGCCGAGAGCATCGACAATGTGTTCATCGCCATGGGCGGCGGTGGACTGATCGGCGGCATCGGCTCCGTGCTCAAGAGCTTCAGTCCGCAAACGCGGGTCTTCGGCGTGGCGGCTCGGAATTCGGCCGCGCTTGCGGCGTCGATTGCGGCGGGCCGCGTGGTCGAGACCGAGCATCTCGATACGCTGGCCGACGGCGTTGCCGGCGGCATGGACGAGGACAGCATGACCCTGCCGCTGGCCATGTCCGTCATCGACGAGATCGTGACATGCACGGAGGCCGAGATTGCCGGCGCTCTCAAGGATCTGGCCTTCAAGGAAAACCAGATCGTCGAGGGTGCAGCGGCTCTCGCTCTGGCTGGATTCCTCAAGGTTGCCGAAAGCTGCAAGGGACAGAAGAACGTCGTCGTACTCTGCGGCGCCAATTTCGACCGCGACAAGATCTTCTCTCTCCTGAATAGTTAGGTCTCGACCCCATGGTGACTGCATCGTCCATCACATTTCTCGATCTTCCGCAGATCGAGGAGCGCCTGAAAGGTCTCGATCCAGTCGCCCTCATGGAGAGCGCCTTCGCAGCGTTCTCCCGCGGCGAGGCCGTGGTGCCGGCACCGGGTGAATTGCTCCTCAACGACCCGCCGGGAGAGGTGCATATCAAGTACGGATATCTGACCGGCGGCGATACCTATGTGATCAAGATCGCCTCCGGGTTCTGGAACAATCCCGCACGAGGACTGAGCAGCAGCGACGGATTGCTGCTCGTTTTCAAGAAGGACACGGGAGAGCTGGCAGCAGTGCTGAATGATCGCGGACGGCTGACGGATCTTCGCACGGCCGCCGCCGGTGCGGTCGCCGCGAAGCATCTCGCGCCCGAGAGGGTGGATGCCTTCGGCGTTCTCGGCTGCGGCATCCAGGCGGAGCTGCAGGTGCAGTTGCTGCAATCCGTCCGTCCCTGCCGCAATATCGTGGTCTGGGGGCGTAATCCCGAACGGGTATCGGCCTATGCACGGCGAATGGAGGAGAAGGACTTCGCTGTCGAGGTCGTGTCGTCTCCGTCAGACGTGGCTTCGCGCTGCCGGTTGATCGTCACGGCGACCGCAAGCCCGTCGCCGCTGCTGCAATGGGGCGATCTTCATCCGGGCACCCATATCACCGCCATCGGGGCCGATAGCGCCGACAAGCAGGAACTGGATGCCGCCATCATCCGCAAGGCCGATATCGTCGTGACGGACAGCAGGATTCAGGCCCGCTCGCGCGGCGAGTTGGGACACGCCTATGGCTCCGATGCGTCCGCCATGAATATGGTGGTGGAGATCGGCGAGATCATCATGGGCATGGCGAAAGGGCGTGAGGCTGCGGACCAGATCACCGTCTCGACATTCTCAGGACTGGCCGTTCAGGACATCGCCATGGCATCGGCCGTTCTGAAGCGGCCCTGACGCAGATGGCGTCGATCATGACGTCCGTTCGATGCGGGCGATCAGGGTGTCGATCTCAGAAACCGTCGTGAGGCGGCGCTTGCATATCCTGTCGAGGTACCAGGCTCTGCCGATGCTGAAACCGAGAAACGGCAAAGCCCAGGGAAGACTGACGGCGTTCAGGAGAACCAGCCCGAGGAACGACAGGGACAGGATCCAGGATTCGATCCGCCCGAAGCCTTCGGTCAGTTCATTCTTCGTAAGCAGTTGCTGCCGCTCGATCAGCAGTTGGAACCTGGCGTGCTCCATTCTCGACTTCTGCGAGACGACGGAAAGCGCACCGCGCAGGTTTTCGATTGAGCCGTTGATGTCGTCGAGGCGCGATGCTCGTTCCGGCGGATGGGGCTCGATCGGTATCGGCGTGAAGGCCGCGGTGACTTTGCGATAGAAAGCGACGAGCGCCGGCGGCCGGTTGTCCTGATCCGACTGGAGTTCGCCGCGCGGAAAGCTGTCCGTGATGTGGTTGCGGCTTCGGGCCGCGATCGTAACATCGGTGCTCCGGCCGCCCCGCTGAAAGGACATGGCGACATGCCTGGCGATTGCAACTTCGAGTGTGGCTTCGGCCCGGTCCGTCGACATCACTAGCTTCCTTCTCCTCGAAGGCAACGGACCCAAAGTGGACCTGCACCTTCGGGATTCCTCCGATGATCAACCGCCCGGCAGCACCGCGCTGGCAGTTTCCCGAAGGTGAGGGAAACGTGGTTAACAGATGGTTACTCGGGAGCACATTCTTCGGTTGGTTAGGAGGATTCTCCATGGCTTCCCGCCTGCCTCTGGCGCTTCTCAGCGCTGTTCGTCCGGAAGCATTCCGGCGAGATCCTGCAGGAACTTGATCGACGCGGGCGGGCGGCCCTCCTGTTCGGCGATCTTGATGATGTTGTTCAGGATATGGGCGATTTCGCTCAGCTTGGCGACACGCCCTGCCGATAGGACGTGGAAAAAGGTCGAGAAGGCGACCGCGATGGCTTGATCGTGTTCCTCGAGCCTGCGGCATTGCTCCTTGAGCGCCTTGATGTCCCTTTCCTGTGCCGAGACGATCTCGACCAGGGTCAGCATCTGTTCGGCCAGGGTATCCACGGAAGCGTTCATATCGATTGAGCGTCCCAAGTCTTCGATGTCTGAGCGGGGCGGAGGAGCGAAGTCGTCGGCGACGTGAAGCCGAAGCGACGCGCTGACGGAGTCGAGCGTGGATGATAAGCGATCCGGTTCGTCCGGGCGAGCATAGACCTTCGTGGAAGCCGGTCGGCCACGCGCGGCCGGGGAATCATCCCTGCCGATCCCGGGCAAACCTGTCGCGCGGGTGAGCCTGGACATCATCTGCCGCAGGAAACCGCGCAACTTAACTCGAACCTCGGAAATCACGGTGTCACGCCTGCTCCGCCAACCTGCGCTCTGGTCTTCCGGGGAGGAAGGCACCCCTGACGGTAGCATGCCTTCGGCGCGAGTGCTTCAGGAAGCTCTCTGTGGATCAACCGTTTGCGTAGAGCAGCCGTGCCCGGATCGTCCCTTCCAGAGCGCGGATCTCGTTGAGCGTTGCCCGGCTTTGACCCGGCAACCCTTCCGCCTCGATCACGACATAGCCGATCTCGCCGTCCGTCTGCAGATGCTGGCCCGTGATGTTGAGGCCGCGCTGCGAGAAGACGTTGTTGAGGCGCCCGAGAATGCCGGGCACGTTCCGATGCACATGGATGTAGCGTGTTCCCGTCGCGCGGGAGGTGAGCTGGACCTGCGGAAAGTTGACGGCTCCGACGGTCGTGCCGACATCGGAATACTCGACCAGCTTCTTCGCAACCTCTGCGCCGATCCGCTCCTGAGCCTCTTCGGTCGATCCGCCAATATGGGGTGTCAGAATAACGTTGGGCAGACCCTGCAGCGGCGTGACGAACGGCTCCTTGTTGGAGGCTGGCTCGACCGGGAACACGTCGACGGCGGCGCCACGCAGGTGGCCGCTCCGGAGCGCCTCGGCCAAAGCATCGAGATCGACCACGGTGCCGCGGCTGTTGTTGATGAGATACGCCCCCTTCTTCATTGCGGCGATCTCGGCCTTGCCGATCATGCCATGAGTGGCCGGTGTCTCGGGAACGTGCAGGCTGACCACATCGCTCTGGCCTAACAGGGCGTGCAGGCTGTCGGCAGGCTCGGTGTTGCCGTGGCGGAGCTTGTCGGTCTGGTCGAAGAAGATGACCCGCATGCCCATGGCCTCGGCCAGGTAGGAAAGCTGCGAGCCGATATTACCGTAGCCGACGATGCCGAGGGTCTTTCCGCGAACCTCGTGGCTGTCGACAGCGGATTTATCCCATTGTCCCGCATGAGCCGCGGTGGATTTGGGGAACGTCCGCCGCAGCAGCATGACGATCTCGCCGATCACGAGTTCGGCAACGCTTCTTGTGTTGGAGAAGGGAGCGTTGAAGACGGGAATGCCCGCGTGCCGCGCGGCTTCCAGATCCACCTGATTGGTCCCGACGCTGAAGCAGCCGACGGCGATCAGCCGGTTGGCGGCCTGCAGAACCTTGCCCGTCAGTTGCGTCCGGGAGCGGATGCCCAGCAGATGGACGCCCTGCAGGGCGTCGATCAGCTCGGCCTCGTCGAGAGCCGTCCTGAGATGGGTCAGGTTGGTATAGCCGGCGCCCCTGATCAGTTCGACAGCACTGTCGTTCACGCCTTCGAGCAGCAGAACGCGGATCTTGTCTTTCTGCAGGGAGAACATCTCGGACATGTCAGCTCCAATTCGCCATGTGCGGGCATGGCATACCGTGCGGGAGCGGGCGCGCAAGCCCCTTTCGGCGCATCGCGCCCATGTGCCGGTGGGCAGGACAACTCCCACCGGAGGAGTCCGATACCCCCAATGCACCGTCTTCACCGGGCCGGTCTGGGGTATGATGAGTCAATCCGGATGCAGCGGCAGCCGGTCAAGAAGACGGGAGCCGGTGCCGGATGTACGCACGGCTCCCGTTCCTTTTCAGGGGCTCATCCCGATGCCTTTGCTGGGAAGCCTGACAGGACGGACGGTGCCGAAATCATTGCTGCCCTAGGTTCCCGGCAGGCAATCTCACGTTGCCTCGAACTCAATCGATCGGGTACCATAGGGTGTCCCTGAGAGGAGCTGCCTAAGTTTGGCAGTCGGGCCTAGGGAGAGCGCTACAATCCATCTTTTGAGTGGCATTCCAACCTGTCTGGCCTATGAATGTTGTTTCATATTGTCTATTCATGCGGCTGCTCGGCAGGTCGCTGTTCTGCAGCAACTTGGTTGCTAAGGATTGAGACTTCGAAAAACGAGATGGCGCATGCTTGCGGGCAATAAGGAAATCTATAAGCAAAAGAATGCATATGATCCGCAAAATAGTATCGGAATGGAAGTAAAATATCCTCATATGGTTTCCGATAGACGGAAAAAACTTGCTACACACCTTGACAATATCGGTCATGGATTGGTTTCTCTGCTTCCAATAGCGATGGCGGTTGCCAATCGATCCTCTCCTTTGCTTTTGGCCTGTAGCGCCTTATTCGTACTTGCTGCACGTCTTACCTCCGGGACCATCGGTCTCGATCGTTCAGCGCTCGGGAATGTACGAGCAGGCGTCCTGATCCTCGTCCTCTGCGGGATCGCCTATCCTCTGGTCTCGCTCGCCTGGGCGTTGGGACCCGCCTTGGGCTTGTTCTCCTGGGGCGAGGCGATGCTCCCCGCCGTGTCGAGCCTTATTCTGATCGTCAGCTGGCGTGCCGCCCCGCCACCGCGATGGATGGTTCGAGCCCTCGCATGGACGATGCTGATTGCCGCAGGATTGATCACGGCCGAGCTTCTGCTCAAATTTCCGGTCCGGCGGCTTCTGTCCCAGCGCGTTGATGGTTTCATTTACAACAGGCCGGTCGTGACGCTTTTGCTCCTGCTGGCACCGGTTCTCGCCCTCGTCGGTTTTCGCCGGCAACGCGCGCTCTGCCTGGCGCTGCTGTTCTTGATCGTGACCACCATCCTGATCTCGGACAGCGAGGCCGCCAAGTTCGGCCTGTTGGCGGCGGCCGGGACCTTTGCGCTGAGTTACGCCCCCTTCGTCTGGGTAAGGCGGTTCCTGACGGTCGTCCTTCTCGGACTGATCTGGATGCAGCCCTTCTTCGGGAACGTCATGAGAAACGTGCCCGACCGCGTGATCGAGGCTACGAAGGCGGGGCACTCGCGGGAGCGTATTGCCCTGTGGCAGGCCTTCAGCGACGTCACCCACCATTACCCGGTCCTTGGAACAGGCTTCGGATCCTCGCCCCATATGGGCGGCCACCCGGTCGCGGCGGAGATCAACCCTGCTTACCGTCAGATGCTGAAGATCGGCCATCCTCACAATGCCTTCCTGCAGGTCTGGGTCGAGCTGGGAACCGTCGGCGCCCTGCTTTTGTCGGCACTGGTCCTGTGGGTGCTGAGGCGCCTGTCGGGTGCACCAGCCAATATTCGCCGGGCGGGTCTGATGACACTCATGACGGCCGGCGCGATCGCGCTCGTCAGCCATGGCGCCTGGCAGGGATGGTGGATTGCGGCCGTTTCCCTCGCGGCCGCGCTCCTGACCGTCCGTCCGGTCCTGCCGAAACCCGTGGAGTGACGGCGGGCCATCAAAGGGGCCGCGCCTGAATTGTCAGGCTTGGCGGGATCCAACGCCCTTCGATCCGAGTTTGGCTTCAAACCAGATCGGATGAACCATCCCGGACTGCAATCGGTCGCGCGGGGAGGTTTGAGACAGGGGGGCAAGTGCCGCGGATCCTGACCTACAACGTGCACCGCTGTCTTGGGACGGACGGTCGGCTCTCCCCGTCGCGGATCGCCGACGTGATCGCCGCCTATGAGCCGGATGTGGTTGCTCTTCAGGAACTCGATGTGGGGCGCCTGCGCACGGGCGGGATCGATCAGGCCCATGCGATCGCGCAGTCGCTCGGGATGCATGTCCATTTCCATGCCAGCCTCAAGGTGCTCGAGGAGGAATATGGCAACGCCATCCTGACCCACAGGCCGTCGCAGCTCGTGAAGGCGGACGCGCTTCCCGGGTGGGCCCGCAAGCCCGGCCTGGAGCCGAGGGGAGCACTCTGGGCCCGCATGCAGATCGGCGGCGCCGAGGTTCAGGTGATCAACACGCATCTGGGGCTGCGCCGGCATGAGCGCCTCGCCCAGATCGACACCTTGCTGGGCCCGCAATGGCTCGGGCATCAGGCCTGCCGGGAACCGGTGATTCTCGTCGGCGATCTCAACGCCACGCCCCGCTCCAGGGCCTACCGGCGCTTGGCCTCGCACCTGTGGGACGCGCAGGCGCAGCTTCCGCTGCCGCGCCCCAAGGCAACCTTCCCCTCCTGCCTGCCGATGCTGCGCATCGACCATGTCTTCGTCAGCCGCTCGGTGCGCGTCCTGCGGGTCGAGACCGTGCGTACGCCTCTTGCTCGCGTCGCGTCGGATCACCTGCCGCTCCTGGTCGAGTTCCAGGTCGCTCAAGGCAAGGAGCATCGGCCCACCTTTGCCCATGCACAGGAATAACAATGTCCTGAAGCGTCCGACGGATCACACGGCGCTCCACCGCGTTTAGCCCCACGGAGCGGAGCCGTTTCAGTGACGGCTCGAGCAGGTCGAGGAGAGCGGATGCGGAACTGGAAATACGTGATTGCTGCGACGGCTATTGGCCTTGCGGCTTTTCTTCTCTACCGCACCCTCAGCCGCTACAGCCTGGACCAGCTGATCGCCGCCGTGGCGGCCGTGCCCGTGCCGAGGCTCCTGGGCGCGGCGGGTTTCGCCGCCGCGAGCTACCTGTGCCTGAGCTTCTTCGATTATCTGGCCCTGCATTACGTCAAGCGTCCGCTGCCGTATCGGAAGGCGGCTCTGGCCTCCTTCACGGCTCTTTCGCTGGGACACAATATCGGCTTGGCCGCCCTCAGCAGCGGGGCGGTCCGCTACCGCTTCTACAACCGGTGGGGTCTGAAGACCGGAGAGGTCGCCAAGGTGATCGTCTTTTGCGGCATCACCGTGGGGCTCGGGCTCCTCGTCCTGGGCGGAGCGGCCCTCCTGCTGCGCTCCGGTCTGGCGATGGAGATCACGGGGCTCACCCGGCCGGCCGTGCTCGCCCTCGGGACCGGCTGCCTTGCGCTTCCCGCCCTGTACCTCGTCCTGTCGGCTTTCCTTCGGAAGCCCCTGACCATCAGGCGCTGGTCGCTCGAAATGCCTCCCCTCAGACTCGCGATCGGGCAGGTTCTGATCGGCTCCATCAACTTCGCCTTCGTGGCGGCCTGCCTTCATCAGGCGCTCGCTGCCGTGGCCGACGTGGCTTACCTGGGCGTGGCATCGGTCTATGTGATCGCCAACGCGACGGCGCTCGTCAGCCATGTCCCCGGCGGCCTCGGTGTCATCGAGAGCGTCGTCATGTATCTGCTGCCGCAGAACGACCTGATCGGGCCGCTTCTCGTGTTCCGGTTCGTCTACTTCCTCGTGCCGCTCGTCCTGGGCAGCATCCTGTTCTCGGTCACGGAACTGGTCTACCGGCGCAAGGGCAGTGCCTATGTGACCGATGGGATCGGCGCGAAGGCGTGATGCCTATTCCTTGCGGCGCTTGAACAGGGAGAGAGGCTCGAAGGGTTCGAGCGGATCGAGGAGCCCCGTGCCGGTTGCCGGGACAGCCGGGCCGTCATCCGTCATGGCCTGAAAGGCGCGAAGGCCGCGGATGCCCGTGTTGAGCTGCTCGACGGCCGCGATGACGGATCCGTCATTGGCATCGAGAGCGCTGTCGAACGCTTCAGGAGACACGTCCAGATGTTCCGCGAGGAGGCGGTTGCGAAGCGCCACGATGGTCCGGCGCATCTCCTCCGTCGTGGCTTCGATGGCGGCGTCGCATTCGCTGTCGAGGCCGATGGAGCGGTTGTTCAGGTTCGAGGACCCGATGCGGACGAAGACGTCATCGACGATGATGAGTTTGGAATGGATCAGGACCTGGCATTCCCCGCCTTTTCCGTTGGGAATGACCGGGTAATAGACCCTCAAGCGGCCATGGCGGTCGCATTGGCGCAGGCGCCGTATCAGCCGGTCCCGATTGGTGCCCATGACCAGCTCCTCGGCCCAGCCATGGGATTCGTGGGTCTGGACAACGACGACCTCGGGACCGTCGGGATCGGCGAGACGCCTTTCGAGCACGTCGCCCACATAGGGCGCCGTCATGTATTGCGCTTCGATGTAGATCGTCTCCCTGGCGGCCGAGAGCGCATCCAGGGTGAGCGCCGCCGCCTCGTTGGCGGCGGGCTGCTCGCCCCAGGCCGGATAGGTACGCGCAATGGCGATCGGCGCATGGCGGAAATCCGGAACGAGGCCGTCAGGCCAGGGATCGGTTCCGTTCGGGGCCGGGACGAGCTCTTCACCGGTACCGAGCTTCCAGCGCCCATAGGCCACTTCGGCAATGGCGTGCGCGGCTTCGCCGTCAACGACCATTTGGAGATCGTGAACGGGCTCGTAGATGGTCCCGTCGTCCTTCAACCGGATCGGATCGTCGCAGGCATGGCGGCAGGTGTCCCAGCGCTCGACGGTCAGGTCCATGCCGCCGATGAAGGCCAGGCTGTCGTCGATGCAGACGATCTTCTGGTGATGGGCGGCATAGAGCGGGTGATGGGTGTCGAGCTTGAGCTGCAGGCGCGGATGGTTCTGCCAGTCGGCGCCGAAGATCAGCGGACCCGGCGCGCCCGGCGCATGAACGACCGCGACGCTCCACACGAGAATTCTGACCTCGAGGTCGGGTCGCTCCTCGAGGAGCGAGCGGAGCAGGGGACCCAGCGGTTGCGATTCCTCGATGCCGACGTCGGGACGCAGGCGGATGCTGCCGTCGAAATCCCACCCGACGATGAGGATCGAGCGGCGGGCGTTCCGCAGAGCGGCTTCGAGATTCGCAAAATAGGCGGCGCCGTCGATCAGCACGCTCGCCCGATCGGCCTGGGCCACGCGCCAGCAATTCTGCCCCGGACGCAGGATCGGACCCGTCGTCCGCGTCACCGCCGCCGGAACCCTGTCGAGCGCCTGCCTGCTTGTCGCTTGCTTCAAAAGTTGCACGTCAGCCACGATCATGAACGGAATATCTTGCCAACTCGGGACTGAAGCCAAGGTTCCGGGTGGAGCCAGACACGGGATCGTGCGTTGCTTTCGGGTCCGACCACGGTCACCACGCGGGACGGACGTCGTTCAACCCCCGCAAATGTAGTGAAGCCACGTGTTCGACTGGATCGTCAGCCTCATCGACAGAGCCGGGTATCTCGGCATTGCCCTTCTCATGCTGCTGGAGAATCTTTTCCCGCCGATCCCGTCCGAGGTGATCATGCCGCTGGCGGGCTTCTCCGCCGCGAAGGACACGCTCAGCTTTGCAGGCGTGGTTGCCTCTGGAACGGTCGGCTCGCTCGCCGGTGCCTATTTCTGGTTTTTGATCGGCCGCTGGCTCGGCCTGAGACGCTTGAAGCGGTTCGCCGGACGGCACGGGCGCTGGCTTACGCTCCATCCCGAGGAGATCGATCAGGCCGGAGCCTTCTTCGCGCGCCATCAGGCGGTGGCCCTTTTCCTGGGGCGGCTGGTCCCTGCCATCCGGTCCATCATCTCCGTGCCGGCCGGCGTCTATGACGTTCCGATCCGGATCTTCCTCTTCTGGAGTTCCATCGGGACCGCTCTCTGGACCCTTCTGCTGGCGAGCGCCGGATACCTGCTTCAAAGCCAGTACGAGCGCGTTTCGGAATGGCTCAATCCGGTTTCGAACATCGTCTTCGCCGGACTGGCGCTCTGGTACCTGTACAGGGTCATCCGCTTCAAGGCGCCCGAGTCCTCCTGATCGGCTGCGCTGAAAACGTCACCCGAATGCGCATCAAGTTCGGGCAAACATTTGTCGCTGATTCAGCGGGCAGCCGTTGCTATTCGCGGGAACTGCCTAATAATTTACACAGTTCATATCCCATGAACGCGTAACCTTGTGGCTTGTGGGTGAAAACAGTCCGCTCGGCGCGGCATCTGGGCAAGGCACGGCATCAGGATGAAGGGCAATCATGGACAAGCAACTCGAAGAAAGAATCCGTGAAAGGGCATATGAGCTCTGGATGCGGCACGGCAGCATTCACGGCCAAGCGGACGAATTTTGGTATCAGGCGGAGCGAGAAGTTCTCGGCGAGAGCGACGAGGTCGAGGGCACGAAGGCGCCGATCATCGACCCGGCTCCGTTGGGCATGACGAGCATGACGGCCGATGAAGAGCTCACCAGCCCGCCAGCACCGAAGACCCGAAAGAAGCGCGCTCCCGCGGCCGCTCCCGTTGTCGCGCCCGACGCGGAAGGAGGCGAGGTGCCCGTCGCTGCGCCCAAGCGCAGGCGCACGACGCGCGTGACTTGAACAGCGCATGAGTTGACACGAGCCTTCGACCCGCGCGGCCGGAGGCTCCAAAGGGGCAAGAGCAAAACTGAAGCCGGGATCAACAAGCAAGAACTTGCAGGCGGTTTCAGCGTCTATAGAGCGGGGCAGTTGGCTGCCGTTGATGTGAGGACCCGGTCTTGCCTATTTCCAGTGCTTCCTATGCGCCACTTGCACGCCATGCAATGGCTTACATTCTCGCCGGCGGACGCGGCAGCCGCCTGATGGAGTTGACCGATATTCGTGCCAAGCCCGCGGTCTATTTCGGCGGCAACACCCGGATCATCGATTTCGCCCTGTCCAACGCCCTGAATTCCGGCATCAGGCGCATCGGCGTCGCGACGCAGTACAAGGCGCACAGCCTCATCCGCCATCTTCAGCGCGGTTGGAACTTCTTCCGCGCGGAACGGAACGAGAGCTTCGACATCCTGCCGGCGAGCCAGCGCGTCTCCGAGACGATGTGGTACGAAGGCACGGCCGATGCGGTGTACCAGAACATCGACATCATCTCGAGCATCGACCCGGAATACATCATCATTCTTGCAGGCGATCACGTCTACAAGATGGATTACGAGATCATGCTCCGGCAGCACGTCGATTCAGGAGCCGACGTCACCGTCGGTTGTCTCGAAGTGCCGCGCATGGAGGCGGTCGGATTCGGCGTGATGGCCGTCGACGAGACGGACCGGATCATCTCGTTCCTGGAGAAGCCCGCCGATCCTCCGGGCATGCCGGACAAGCCCGACATGGCGCTCGCCAGCATGGGCATCTACGTCTTCAACACCCGGTTCCTGTTCGAACAACTGCGTCGCGACGCAGAAACGCCCGGCTCGAACCGGGATTTCGGCAAGGACATCATCCCTTATCTGGTCCAGCACGGAAAAGCCGTGGCCCACCGCTTTACCAGCTCCTGCGTCCGTTCGGGCGCCGAAGCCGGCGGGAGCGAAGCGGAAGCCTATTGGCGCGATGTGGGAACCGTCGACGCCTACTGGGAAGCCAACATCGATCTCACGGCCATCGTCCCGTCACTCGACCTGTACGACCGCGACTGGCCGATCTCGACCTTCTCGGAGACATGGCCACCGGCGAAGTTCGTTCACGACGAAGACGGAAGACGCGGTCATGCGATCAACTCTCTGGTCTCCAGCGGCTGCATCGTGTCGGGGGCGGCCCTGCGCCGGTCGCTCGTCTTCACGGCCGTCCATCTGCATTCCTATGCTGACGTGGAGGGCGCCGTCATTCTTCCCTTCGCGGAAATCGGCCGCGGAGCACGGCTGAAGAACGTGGTCATCGATCGCGGCGTCCATATCCCGGACGGGCTGGTGGTCGGCGATGATCCAGATTTGGATGCAAGGCGCTTCCGCCGCACCGAAAAGGGCGTGTGCCTCATCACCAAGCCGATGATCGAGAGATTAGCGGGATGAGGCCTCTGAACGTTCTGTCGGTCGCGTCGGAGGTCTTTCCCATCATCAAGACAGGCGGATTGGCCGATGTGGCCGGCGCCCTGCCGGCCGCGCTCGCCGAGGAGGGCGTGACGGTCGTCACGCTCGTGCCGGGTTATCCCGCGGTACTGAAGGCCCTGGAGAACTCGGAAGTCCTGCATCAATATCCCGGGTTCTTCGGCGGAGCCGCACGGCTTCTGTCCGGCCGGGCTGGGGGCCTCGACCTCTTCGTCATCGATGCGCCTCATCTCTTCGAACGTCCCGGCTCGCCCTATCTCGCGCCGAACGGTCGCGACTGGCCGGACAATGCCCGGCGTTTCGCAGCACTCGCCCGGGCCGCTGCCGATATCGGTCAGGGGCTTGCCCCCGGTTTCATCCCCGATGTCATTCACGCCCACGACTGGCAGGCTGGCCTCGTACCCGTTTACCTGAGCCTCACCGGCAATCCGCGTCCCGGCACCGTCATCACCATTCACAACATCGCCTTCCAGGGCATCTTTCCGGCCGATCTCATGTTCGAACTCGGCCTGCCCGCCAGCGTCTTCACGGTCGACGGCGTCGAGTATTACGGGCAGATCGGGTTTCTGAAGGCGGGCCTGCAGCTTGCGGACCGCATCACCACCGTGTCGCCGACCTATGCGAAGGAGATCCAGACACCCGAGGGGGGGATGGGGCTCGACGGATTGCTACGCGCCCGGTCGGGCGTCGTGTCCGGCATTCTCAACGGCATCGACGACGAGGTGTGGAATCCCGCGACCGACCAGCACTTGACGCTCACCTATGACCGCAACAGCCTCGAACGGCGGGCGGCCAACAAAAGGGCGCTTCAGGAAAGGTTGGGGTTGAAGCCCGATCCCGATGCGCTCCTCTTCGGTGTCGTCAGCCGCCTGTCGGAGCAGAAGGGCCTCGACCTCGTGCTCGCAGGTCTCTCACGCCTGCTCGCCGACGGCGCGCAGCTGGCTCTGCTGGGAGCAGGGGATCGCGCTCTGGAGGAGAGCTTCCAGACGGCGCGCATCGTCTATCCCGGCCAGGTCGGATGCGTGATCGGCTACGACGAGAAGCTGGCTCATCAGATTCAAGGCGGGAGCGATGCGCTTCTCGTGCCATCGCGGTTCGAGCCCTGCGGCCTGACGCAGCTCTGCGCCATGCGCTACGGGAGCATCCCGATCGTGTCGCGCGTGGGTGGATTGGCCGACACGATCATCGATGCCAACGAGATGGCCATCGCCATCGGCGCCGCGACGGGCTTCCAGTTCGGACCCGTCACTCTCAGTGCAGCCCTGGATGCGATCGACCGGGTGAAGAACCTGTGGCGCGACAGGGACGCCTGGCAGCGCCTGCAGGTGAACGGCATGGGCGCAGACCTGAGCTGGCACCGCCCGGCGAGGCAATACGCCGATTTGTATCGTGGTCTTCGCGCGTAGCGAGGGAAAAATCGGAGAATCGTGCCCTCTCACGTCATCACTGGCCTTGTGCCGGTGATCTCGCTTCTGTTGAGCGCAGCGTCTGTATCGGGATGGCCGGGACTGATCCCCGGATCAAGTCCGGGGACGGCCATGACGTCATGGGACCGGTGAGCGAATGATCCGGTGCTCACGCCCTCTATCGGATTAGCCGCTCCTCTTCTTATCCGCCTTCCGCTGCTTCTCCGGCTTCAGCTGGAACAGAAGCAGAGAGTGCGCCGTGACGGTGTATTCCTTGCCGAACCGGAATTCGGTCGGCGCTTCCAGATCCGGTTGGTTGGTGTCGATGTGGCACATCCAGGCTTCGCCGCCCACCACCTCGGGCAAAGTGCACTTCACCACGTCATGATGCGCGTTGAGGATCAGCAGAAGGGTCACGTCCGTGCCGCGTCGGCGGATGCCGGTCGGCTGCGCGCGGCCGTCGAGCAGGATGCTGATGCAGCGGGCATTCGGATCCTGCCAGTGCTCAGGCGTCATCTCGTCTCCGGCGGGCGTGAGCCATGTCACGTCCTTGACGTCGAGTTCCTCGTTGTAGACGCCCGACAGGAACCGGCCCCGGCGCAGGATCGGCAGGTTCTGGCGCAGCTGGATGAGCTTGCGTGTGAATTCGAGAAGCTCGATGCCGTCGTCGTCGATCCCCTCCCAGTCGATCCAGGAAATCTCGTTGTCCTGGCAATAGGCGTTGTTGTTGCCCTGCTGCGAACGCGCGAATTCGTCGCCTGCGAGCAGCATCGGCGTTCCCTGCGAGAACAGCAGGGTGGCCAGCATGTTGCGCATCTGGCGCAGCCGAAGCGCGCGGATTTCCGGATCGTCCGTCGGACCCTCGACGCCGTAATTGGAGGACAGGTTGTGATCATGCCCGTCCTTGTTGTCCTCGCCGTTCGCCTCGTTGTGCTTGTCGTTGTAGGAGACGAGGTCGTGCAGCGTGAAGCCGTCATGGGCTGTAATGAAATTGACCGACGCCCACGGCCGGCGTCCGCGCTTGTTGAAGATGTCGGCCGATGCGGTGAGGCGCGAGGCGAGTTCCGGAAGTTTTCCTTCCTCTCCTTTCCAATAGGCGCGGACCGTATCGCGATACCGGTCGTTCCATTCCGCCCATCCCGGCGAGAAGCGCCCGACCTGATAGCCGCCGGGTCCGCAATCCCACGGTTCGGCGATGAGCTTGACCTGGCTGAGAGCCGGGTCCTGCCGGCAGGTGTCGAGGAAGCGCCCGTCCTCCTCGAAGCCATGCGGCTCACGGCCGAGGATCGTCGCAAGATCAAACCGGAAGCCATCGATCTTCACCTCCTGCGCCCAATAGCGCAAGGAGTCGGTGACCATCTGCAGCACGCGGGAATGGCTGAGATTGACCGTGTTTCCGGTGCCGGTATCGTTGATGTAGTAGCGTTTGTCGGGCGCGAGCCGGTAATAGGATGCGTTGTCGATGCCCTTGAAGGACAGGGTCGGCCCGAGCTCGTTGCCTTCGGCCGTGTGGTTGTAGACCACGTCGAGGATGACCTCGATCCCGGCGTCGTGAAGATGGCTCACCATCTCCTTCACTTCGTTCACAAAGGGCGTCGCGAGATAGCGCGGCTGCGGCGCGAAGAAGCCGATCGAGTTGTAACCCCAGTAATTCCGCAGACCCTTGTCGATGAGATAGCTGTCGTCCACGAAGGCGTGGATCGGAAGCAGCTCGACGGCGGTGACGCCGAGGTTCCGGATGTATTCGATCACCTCGTGCTGCATGAGGCCCGAGAAGGTTCCCCGCAGCTCGCGCGGGACCGCCGGATGCTGCATGGTAAAGCCGCGCAGATGCGTCTCGTAGACGATGGTGCGCTCCCACGGAGTTTGCGGCCGGCGCACGCGCCCCCAGGTGAAGGCCGATTCCACGACGCGGCATTTGGGCATGAACCGCGCGCTGTCCCGCCTGTCGAAGGACAGGTCGGCGTCCGGCGAGCCGATGGTGTAGCCGAACAGGGCCGGGTCCCAGGTCAGATCGCCGATGAGCTGACGGGCATAGGGGTCGAGCAGGAGCTTGTTCGGGTTGAAACGGTGACCTTCCTTGGGATCGTAGGGCCCGTGGACGCGATAGGCGTAGGTGGTGCCGGGCCGCGCATCGGGCAGATAGCCGTGCCAGACCTCGTCTGTGTATTCGGGCAGTTCCACCCGTTCGAGTTCCGTCTTTCCGTCTAGATCGAACAGGCAGAGCTCGACCTTGGTGGCGTTGGCGGAAAAGATGGCGAAATTGACCCCCAGTCCATCCCAGGTCGCTCCGAGGGGATAGGGCAATCCTTCGCGCACGCGCGACGTGCGCCTGACGTTCGGAGCAACCATTTGAGCTGTAGAAAGCTCGCGGGTATCGGCTTTGTCGTTCATCGAGGATCTCGGAAAACAAGCGGAGCAAAACGTTCATTTCGACAACGCGCGAGCCTGCATGTGGTCCCGCGCAAGCGGAACTATATGTTCGTGCCGGAGCCTTCCTGGTCGAGGACGAGGATGAGCGTCGCCAGAGGCGGAATCGTCAGGGTCAGGGAGCATGGACGACCATGGCTCGGCGTATCTTCGGCCATGACTCCGCCGAGATTGCCCACGTTGCCGCCGCCATACTGGCCGGCATCCGTATTGACCGCTTCGCGATAGAAGCCCGGCAGCGGAACGCCGACGCGATAGGCTTCCCTGACGACCGGCGTGAAGTTCGATACCACGACGGCGATCGATGTCTCGTCGTCTCCGCGCCGCATCCAGGCGATGACGCTGTTGTCGCGATCGTCGGACACGAGCCACTCGAACCCCTTCGCCTCGCAGTCGCGCTCGTGGAGGGCTGGAATGGATCGATAGGCGTGGTTCAGGTCTCTGATGAGCGACTGCACACCCTTGTGGTAGGAGCTGTCGAGAAGATGCCAGTCGAGGCTCTCATCGTGATTCCATTCCCGTTCCTGGGCGATTTCTCCGCCCATGAACAGAAGCTTCTTGCCGGGATGACCCCACATGAAGCCGAAATAGGCGCGCAGATTGGCAAATCGCTGCCATTGATCGCCAGGCATCTTGCCGAGGAGCGATCCCTTGCCGTGAACGACCTCGTCATGGCTCAGGGGCAGGATGAAATTCTCGGAGAACGCGTAGAGCAGCCCGAAGGTGAGATCGTGATGGTGGTATTGGCGGAACACCGGATCCTTGCTGATGTAGCGCAGGGTATCGTGCATCCAGCCCATGTTCCATTTGAACCCGAAGCCGAGACCGCCGGTATAGGTCGGCTGGGATACGCCCGGCCAGGCGGTGGATTCCTCCGCGATGGTAATGGCGCCTGGCGAGGTGGCATAGGCGATCTCGTTCATCTTGCGGATGAAGTCGATGGCGCCGAGGTTCTCGTTGCCGCCGTAGCGGTTGGGTATCCACTCTCCCGGCTTGCGCGAATAGTCGAGGTAGAGCATGGAGGCGACCGCATCGACGCGCAGCCCGTCGAGGTGATACCGCTCCAGCCAGAAGCGGGCATTCGCCACGAGGAAGCTCATCACCTCCCGGCGTTCGAAATTATAGATGTAGGTGCCCCAATCCTGGTGGAAGCCCAGGCGGGGATCGGCATGCTCATAGAGATGCGTGCCGTCGAAATAGGACAGCCCGTGCGGATCGTTCGGGAAGTGCGCCGGCACCCAATCGAGAATGATGCCGATGCCCGCCGCGTGCGCCGCCTCGACGAAAGCCGCGAAATCCTCCGGCGTGCCGAAACGGCTCGTCGGCGCATACAGCGAGATCGGCTGATACCCCCACGAGCCGTCGAACGGATATTCGGTGATCGGCAGAAGCTCGATATGCGTGAAGCCGAGATCCTTTACATAGGGAATGAGCCGCACGGCCAATTCGCGATAGGTCAGGTAGCGATTGCCTTCCTCCGGGACGCGCGCCCACGAGCCGAGATGGCACTCGTAGATCGACATCGCCGCCTTGCGGTGGTTCTGCGCGGAGCGCGACGTCATCCACTTCGAATCCTGCCAGTCGAAGCTCGGAGCGCTTTTGAGAATGGAGGCCGTTTCCGGCGGGTGCTCCGCGGCAAAGGCGATGGGATCCGCCTTGAGGGCGAGGAGATTGCCATGCAAACCGATGATCTCGAATTTGTAGCGCTGGTCCGGCGTGACGTCCGGAATGAACAGCTCCCAGATCCCGCCTTCATGGCGGCGGCGCATGAGGTGGCGCCGTCCGTCCCAGGAATTGAAGTCGCCCACCACGCTCACCCGGCGGGCATTGGGCGCCCAGACGGTGAACAGAAAGCCTTGAATGCCTCCCAGATCGAGAAAATGCGCTCCGAGCTTCGTGTAGACCGCATCGCTCGTCGGATCGCCGATCCTTATCAGATCGTCGTCGGACAGGAATGTGCCGAAGCTGTAGGGATCGTGCCGGATTTCCGTGGTGCCGTGCCGCTCGATCCGCAGCCTGTAGTCGGGCCGCTCGGGAGCGCTGAACGAGGCGACGAGCAGGCCGTCCGGAGGCATGCGCTCCATCGGGGCAAGTACGGTCCGTCCGTCACGGTCCAGAACCGTGACGGCATCGACATCCGGCACGATGGCGCGGATTTCCCAAAGACCGGGCGAAACCTCATGAGGCCCGAGCACGGAGAAGGGGTCGCCCGAATTGACGATCTCGGCAACCGATGGCGGCTCGGCCGGGCGCGGCGATGCGCTCTGCGATCCACGACGGTGCTGATCCATTCGGCTGTCCCCCTTCATCGGCTGTACCATCGGCGCTCCCAGAGCGGCATGCACGGTCGCTCTTCGAGAGACTTCATTATGGAGCAGGTGCCGGCTTGGACCAGAAGCAGCGCGGCTCCTAAAGGGTTCTGCACGAATCTTTGTTAGTGCGCGATGCCCTAGCCTCCATCCTGCTTGAGAACGGCAAAGGGAAGAGAGCCCATGAGTGCCTCGATCTCCTCCTGATCGGAGTCGATGAGAATTTCCTCTCCCGTGAGCACGTTCCGCCAGCGCCCATGCGGAAGGGAGATGGTCGCGCCACCGCCGGTCACCTGAGCGGGGAGATGGCCTTCACCGTCCGTCAAGCCGCTCCAGAGGCGTGGCACGATGACGGCGAGAGTTGTCTCGCCATGCTGCCTGAGATAGCCGAGCAGATGAGCCGCCCGTTCGCCCTTGATCGATATGGGCCGATAATCTCCCTCCGCGTAAAGGATTGGGGATTGCGCGCGATCGTGAAGCAGCCGCATCAGGATATGCTGCTTGATCCGACCGTCGGGCCAGCCATTCATCAGGGCCTCGACGGGCTCGTTCATGTCGAGAGCCGCGATCCGGGCGTTATAGTCCACCGGCCGCCGGTTGTCCGGATCGACCAGGGAGAAGTCCCAGAACTCGGTGCCCTGGTAAATGTCCGGCACGCCCGGCAGGGTCATCTTCAGGATGGTCCGCGAGAGCCCGTTCAGCATGCCCAGACGAGAGAGGCGCCGGGCAAGAGGCTGTAAGCGGTCGAGGACACGGTTCTTAGGATCGAGCACGGCATGAAGGAGCTTACGGGTCGCTCCCTCATAAGCCTCGTTCGGGGCAACCCAGCTCGTATGCCGCTTGGCTTCCCGGAGCGCCTTGGTGAGGTATTCTTCCATTCGTTCCTGGAATGCGGCAAGCTGCCTGGCGTCGGCTCCCTCCAGGAGATCGAGGGGCCATGCACCAAGGAGAGCCTGGAGCAGGATCACCTGATCGTTCGCATCCGGTGCCGGTGCGCCCTCCACCTCGGACAGGTGAGGGGCAATGACATCGCGCCAGAGATCGAGCGTCCGTGCCCATTCCTCCGGCATCTCCGAGAGCGCGATCAGGCGGGCTCGCGCATCCTCGCCGCGCTTCGTGTCGTGCGTCGCGGTGGCGATCATGGCATTGGGCCAGTCGCGGGCGCGATCCGCATTCGCCTGGTGGAATGCTTGCGGAGAGAGGCCGAAATGGCCTGGGTCGCCGCCGACTTCGTTGAGCGCAATCAGGCGGCCATAGCGATAGAACAGGGTGTCCTCCAGGCTCTTGGCCATGACGGGTCCGGTGAGCTGCTGGAACCGTCGCCGGAAGCGCCGGATGTCGGCCGGATCGGCTACGGCCTTGCCGAGGAGCGCGGAGGCGATGAAATCGTGCACGCTGCGGTCGGGGAGAGTGCTCGCTTCCTGCGCCTCCCGAATCGTTTCCCCGATCAACTGCACATCCTCCGCCGCCGGTTCTCCATCGCCGAGGTAGCTGCGATAGACCGGAAAGGCCGCGATGATCTCGACAAGAGCCTGGCGAAGGGAGAAAGCCGTATAGTCCCGTGTTCGACGGTCAGCGTCGGCGATGGCCTTGATGTCCGAGACCAGAACTTCCAGCTCGCTGGCGAAGTTCTTCTCGGTAATCTCGATCTTGGCCTCTCTCAGAAGGGCGTCATAGGAGCCCTGCAGGCATGAAGCCTTCCGGTAGATGCGTTCGAAGGCCTCGTCTGCATCGGTATTCACCAGAACACCGTCGATCAGGTTGAGCACATCGTAACCCGATGTTCCTGCGACCGGCCAGGGGCGCAGCTCTTCGCCAGGCTCCAGGATCTTCTCGACCGCCACGAAGAAGCCCGGCCCCACCTTCCGCTGAAGGGCGCGGGTATAGCCCTCCGGGTCGGCAAGACCGTCGATATGGTCGATCCTCAGGCCATGGACGAGACCCTCGTCCACGAGGCGGAGGATGAGCTCGTGCGTCTTATCGAAGATCTCCGGGATCTCGACGCGGATGCCCGCCAGGGTGTTGATGTCGAAGAAACGGCGGTAGTTGATGTCGCTCGACGCCACCCGCCAATAGGAGAGCCGGTAGGCCTGCGCCTCCAGAAGGCGATGCAGGGCATTGAAGCTTTCCGTATGACCGGCACTGCCATTGATGATCGCAACCGCGCCGTCGATGGCCTTCGTCACGGCGGGCGAGGCCGCGACCGCTCGGGCAAGGTCGCGCTTGATCGTCTCGGCCTTTTCCGGCAGGGAGCCGCGATCATGCCGCTGGTCCTCCAGCGCCCTCAGGCGTTCGGTGAGGATGCGCAATTCCTCCGCCTTCGCTTCATCGGGGAGGGCGGCGAGCGCGATGTCGAGCACCACCGGATAGGTCGTCGGTCGGATCGGGAAGCGATGCTCCCAGTGCCAGACACTGAAGGAGCCTTCATGAGGGTCGAATTTCAGCTGGAGTTCGCCCCTTTCCAGGACTTCGCCGTAGAGCCCTCCCAGGGATGGGACAACCAGCTTGCCGTTGGCGCCGGGCCGCTCCCAGTCGATATCGAACGCCTTGGCAACGGGTGAGAGCGGGCCCCATTCCAGCACCGAGAGCCACCAGCCATTGTCCTTTCCGCCCACGCCCATGTGGTTCGGCACGATGTCGAGGAGGAGCTTGAGGCCATGCTCCTTCAGCGCGTCCGACAGGCGGCGGAAGCCCGCTTCGCCGCCGAGTTCCGGATTGATCGTCGAATGGTCGACGATGTCATAGCCGTGTGTCGATCCGGGGGCTGCCGTCTGGATCGGCGAGGAATAGACGTGACTGATGCCGAGCTTCGCCAGATAGGGCGCGATCTTCACCGCGTCGTCGAAGGTGAAGTCCTTGTGAAACTGCAGGCGGTAGGTGGCCCGGGGCGGGGGCGAGGCGAGGGCGTTGCGGCGGGCGCGGACGTCTCGTCCTTCCTCCGCCAGTGCCACGGCAAGCCTGGGCATCAGGCTTCCCGGCGAGGCGATGGTTTCAATGGTGTTCGACAGGCGCCGCCGCCAATTGGGGTGCCCCGCATCCATGCCCGGCATGTTGGGCTGGTTCAGCTCGCCCGAGGCATCCTCGATCTGCAGGGCCGTGAGCACGGAGGATGTGCGGCCGAGATAGCGGATTGTTTCCTCGAGCGGCGGCGTTTCCGGGAGATCGGACGAGGGGAGGAGGCCCGCCTCGGCCAAGGCGTCCGTGAGGTGCTGCTTGTCGGCAGCCCGGGCGAGACGCTCGTCTGCCGCCCTGTCGGGATCGAAGATGCCGAGCGTCTGGCGAAGGTCGATGTCGAGGCCGCGCCACCATCCGGTGAAGGTCGGCAGGTCGTGCGTGGTGATGACGGCCAGCGCCGAGCGGGGATAATCCTCCGGCTTCTTGAAGGCCGCGCCGTCCCGCTCGAATGGCAGCACGCGGTAGCTGAGGACGCCCGATTCCATGACCGCGTCGGAGAAGCCCTCCGGGGCCGTGCCGAGATCCTCCGCGATCACCAGGCATTGGGCGCGGTGGCTCTCCACGCGTAAGACCGCCAGCATCGCCTCAAATGGATAATCAACGTAGGCGCCCTGGGATGCGGGCGCGCCGGAGGGGATGAGGAACAACCGCTGCAACTGGAACGCATGGTCGATCCGTATCGCGCCGGCATGGCGCATATTGGCCGAGACGAGATCGCGGAATGCGGCCAGTCCCTGCTCCTCGAGGGTGAGCGGGTTGAAGGGCGGCAATCCCCAATCCTGTCCCTGGGGCCCAAGCGGGTCCGGGGGCGCGCCCGTGGAAAGCCTGGGGGCATAACGCTCCGGCGTCGCCCAGATTTCGGAGCCGCCGCCATCGGCGCCCACGGCGAGATCCCGATAGAGGCCGATGGGAAGCCCCGCGGCGCGGGCCCGTTCCGCCGCCTGCGCGAGTTGGACGTCGGCAAGCCATTGTAGCCAGGCATGAAAGGCGACACGTTCCGCGTGATCCAGGCGAAACCTTCTGACGGCGACGGAGTGGACAGAACGATATTCCTCCGGCCAATCGCCGCTCCAGAACCGGCCCTGCTCCCGGAAAAGCCCAGAGAGGGCCTCGAACGTGGCATGAGCCTCCAGGGCTTCCCCGCCGGCCCGGCGGAACGCCTCGAAGGCGGCATGGTCGCTGGATCTCTGAAAGTGCTCCCAGAGAGCATCGAGAAGCGGACGCTTGAGGGCCCAGACCTCGGCATAGTCGATGAGCTGGGCGCCTCGGAGGCGAGAGAGGCGCGCCTGGGCGTGCTGCTCCTCGAGAAGCTTTCCGGCTCCGCTCTCCTCGAACCCGGCGACCGCTGTCGGGTCGATATAGATCGACTCGAGGAACAGGCGCGAGGAGGGAGAGTAGGGCGAGATCTTCGAACGATCGGAGGCAAAGAGGGCATGGACGGGGCTGAGGCCCAGGAAGGCCCCGCCGAGGCGGCCGATGCTCTCGGCCGCCAGCGACACGTCGGAATAGTCGCCGATGCCGAAGTCGCGCTCCGAGCGCAGGGAATAGATTTGAGCGGTTGCGCCCCAGAGCCTTGCATCTCCCTGGAAGGCGTCCGGCTCCCAGCACCGAGGCGGCGCGGCGATGATGGTCGTTTCCCTGTCTCCGAGACGGAGGCGGTGATAGCCTGTCGGCAGGGCAGGGAGATCCAGGCCGCTCTCGTCCTTGGCAAGGCGTCCTTCATGGACCGCGCCGTTTTCTTCGATCAGGATCCACGCCTGCGGCCCGGGAGCCGCCCGGAATGTGACGGTCGAGGGCTTGTCGGCATCGACCGTGACGACAGCCGGAACCGCACCGTTCTTCAAGTGCTCCAGCCGGGCCAGGCTCTCGCGAGCGCTTGCCTCGGACGAGATATCGAGCCCGAGAGCCGTGAGCAGCGCCTGCCGGGTTGCCGGGCTGGTCTCGACGCTATTCCCGAACGCATCGGTGTAGTCAGAAGAAATACCGACAAGGGCGGCCATGCGCTCTACGAGAGCGTCCAGCTTGCTCATGCCGATTGTCCTTTCAAGATGACGCCCGACCAGGGCGGGAGTTGAAGATTTGTGCTGGTCACATCGATGCCGGGGCTCGCCCAGAGCGCGCGGGTGCCGTCCCCTGTGTGCATGGTCATGGGAGCGCTGCCGAAATTCGCAAGAAGGCGGAGCATGCCCTCGTCGAAGGTCCAGGTCACGTCGAGCGTGTTCTCCGGCGACACCGTATAGTGAGAGCCACGATACCGGCTCTTGAGCAGCGGAACGATCTCCGTCTGCCGCAGATCGAGCAGGTGACGGGTTTGTGACAGAACCTCCCGATGGGGCGAACGCTCTGCTTCCTCCCATTCGATCCTGGATCGATCGAAGGTCGCTCGGTCCGTCGGATCGGGAATCCTCTGCGACATCTCCGGATCGGTGAAGGCCTTGAAGCGCTTGAACTCGCCTCGCCGTCCATCCCGGACGGCCTTGGCGAGATCCGGTTCGCTCTCGAAATCGACGAAGAATTGGAACGGCGTCGAAGCGGTCCATTCCTCGCCCATGAACAGCAGCGGGATCTGCGGCGAGAGAAGGAAGATGGCTTGCGCGAGTTCGAGACGCTCCGGCGGGATCAGATGTGCAAGGCGCTCGCCGAAGGCGCGGTTGCCGACCTGATCGTGGTTCTGCAGGAAGGCCACGAAGGCGCTCGGAGGCAGATGCCCTGACGGCTCGCCGCGAATGACGCCGTCCTTGTGCAGCGACGGATCGCCCTGATAGGCGAAGCCTTCCGCCAGAGATCGGCCGAGGTGCTGGAGCGGCTTGTTCGCATAATCTTCGTAATAGCCCTCGTTCTCGCCGGTCAGGAGCGCGTGCCAGGAATTGTGGATGTCGTCCGCCCATTGCGCCGTATGAAGCTTCGGTTGCCGCCCTTCATTACGATTGAGCCAGCGCGCCTGATTGGCCTCGTTTTCGAGCACGAGATGAACGTGGCGGTCGGGGATCGCCTGCCTGATGCGGCTTGCCAGTTCCTCGATGAAGTGCGGCTGACCATCGTCGATGATCGCATGGACCGCATCGAAGCGAAGTCCGTCGAAGTGGAACTCTTCCAGCCAGTACAAAGCATTGTGGAAGAAGAAGTCGCGCACCACGCGGCTGCCTTCGCCATCCACGTTGATTCCGGCGCCCCAGGGTGTCGGGTGGCGTTCGGTGAAGAACGTCTTGGCATAGGCGTGGAGATAGTTTCCGGACGGCCCGAAGTGGTTGTAGACCACGTCGAGGAACATCATGAGCCCAAGCTCGTGGGCGCGCTCGACGAGGCGCTTGAGATCCTCCGGACTTCCATAGGCCGCGTCCGGCGCATAGGGCAGGACGCCGTCATAACCCCAATTGCGGCGGCCCGGGAACTCTCCGATCGGCATGAGTTCGATGGCTGTCACGCCAAGGTCTTTTAATTCTTCAAGCTTGGCCATCAGGCCCGCATAGGTGCCCTCCGGTGTGGCCGTCCCCACATGGACCTCATAGAGGACGGTCTCCTCCCACGGGCGGCCCGTCCAAGTCGTATCCGACCAATCGTAGGCTTGCGGATCGACCACGAGGCTGAGCCCATGGACATCGTCGGGCTGGAAGCGGGACGCTGGATCGGGCACGACCAGATTGCCGTCGATCTTGTAGCCATAACGGCTTCCCACATGCGCCTGCCCGGAGACAAGGCGATGCCAACCGTCGGCATCTGCCTTCAGTGCATGTTCCGTGTCGTCCAGCACAAGGCTCACCTCCTGCGCCGTCGGCGCCCACAAGGCAAAGCGAATGCCATCGGAGGTTATCTCTGCCCCAAAGGGCATGGAGTGAACGCGCCGCATCGGATCCCCGAAATCTCTTCATGTTGGAAAGCACTTGCGAACGAGCATCATAAGGCAATGTTCCAGCCGGTATCAAAAAAACAGCCAAGCTCGAATTCCTTCAACCATAGCCGTCCTTGCAAGCTCGGCCGTTCTCGCGATGGGGGTACTCGCAAATTTTCTCAAATTTCTGCGGAACCCATCCCGGGGGTAACGAGTTAAAATGCGCGACTGCCTATGGCGCGGGGGTCGCTGGGTAAGTGCTGGGGACGCGCCGCTGAGCGAACATGCTGGAATCATTTCAACTGGAAGCCGATGCGGCTTTCCCGCCGGTGGCGCACGCCGAATTGCAGGACAGTGTCCAGCCGTCCGTTTCCGTTAAACGACGTCAGTCCATCCTTTTCGTCACATCCGAAATTGCAGATTACATCAAGGCCGGTGGCCTCGGCGAGGTTTCCGCCGCGCTCCCGCGCGCGCTCCGCCGCCAGTACGACGTCCGCATCCTCATCCCGGGCTATCGCCAGGTTCTGTCCCAGATCGGTCCCGTGGAAGAAATCGCCCGTCTACCGGCCTCGTTCGGGATCCCCGCCTGTGGTCTCGGACGCGGCACCACGCAGGATGGCCTGACCGTCTATGTTCTGCTCTGCCCGGAACTCTATGACCGCGACGGCTCGCCCTATGTCGACAGCTTCGGCATGGACTGGAGCGACAACGACATCCGCTTCGCGCGCCTAGGCCTTGCCGCAGCCGATATCGCGTGCGGCAGCGGGGATCCCCTCTGGCGTGCCGATCTTCTGCATCTCAACGATTGGCCGTCTGGGCTTGCATCCGCTTATCTGGCTTGGCGCGGGCAGCACATCCCGACCATCCTGACGATCCATAACCTTGCCTATCAGGGAAACTTCGACCGCAGCCGGCTGTCGTATCTCGGCATTCCCGACGCGGCGTTTCAGATCAACGGCGTCGAGTTCTACGGCAAGCTGTCCTTCCTGAAGGCGGGCATCTATTACTCGTCCCACATCACGACAGTCAGCTCCACCTATGCCCAAGAGATCACGCGGCCGGAATTCGGCTGCGGTCTCGATGGATTGCTGCGGACATGCGCCGAGCAGGGGCGGCTGGACGGCATCATCAACGGCATCGACGAGAGCTGGGATCCGAGCCGTGATTCCTATCTGGTGAGCCCGTTCTCGGCGGAAAACTGGCGCGGCAAGCGCATCAATGCCGATAACGTACGAGAGAATTTCGGGTTGGCCCTGTCGAATGGTCCGCTCTTCGCGGTCGTTTCCCGCCTGGTTCACCAGAAGGGCGTCGATCTTGCCATCTCGGCGGCGGAAACCATCGTCTCGCAGGGCGGGCAGATCGCCGTCATCGGGCAGGGCGAGCCTCGCTTCGAGTCCGAGCTGCAGGCGCTCGCAAACCGCCATCCGGGGTCCGTCGGCGTGAAGATCGGTTACGACGAGGGTGATGCCCGGCGCATGTATGCCGGCAGCGACTTCCTGCTCATGCCATCGCGCTTCGAGCCCTGTGGCCTGAGCCAGATGTATGCGCAGCGCTTCGGCTCCCTGCCGATCGCCCACAGGACAGGCGGACTTGCGGATACGATCGAGGACGGGATCAACGGGTTCCTGTTTGGTGAACCTTCGCTCCACCGATTCATGGATGCCATTCGGAGAGGACTCGAAGCCTTCCGTTCGCGGCCTCGCCTCACGGCAATGCGAAGGGCCGCGATGAGCAGGCCGCACGGTTGGGACCGGTCCGCTTCCCGTTACCAGGAAGTCTACGAGCGCGCCCGCCGGAGCGCATTCGCCTAACCGCTTCTCATCATCGAGCACGGAGACAATGGGCTGACCGGGTGTTCAGCCCATTTTTCGTTCATCGTGATCGAGGAATGGACGGTGATGACACGATGTTGCAGCCTTATTCTTGAGCCTGTGCCGTTTTTTCGGGCATGGGCAGTATGACAGCATTCCTGTCGCCGCCTGCGGCCAAATTCTCCGGACCAGAAACATAAGGCGTTATTCTAACTGGCATGGTTCTTGCGTAAGTGCCCGGCGTTGCACCTGAAACAGGGCGGCCAAGGGAGAGGACCTATGTCGATGTTGAAGATGACCCGCAGACACCTGATGGCGCTGGCTTCCGCCGCGCTGGTTTCCGGCGCTGTGATGGGAACGGCGCAAGCGCAGGAGACCATCAAGGTCGGCGTTCTGCATTCCTTGTCCGGCACGATGGCGATCAGCGAAACGACGCTGAAGGACGTCATGCTGATGCTCATCGAGGAGCAGAACAAGAAGGGCGGTCTGCTGGGCAAGAAGCTCGAGGCGGTGGTCGTCGATCCTGCTTCCAACTGGCCTCTCTTCGCCGAGAAAGCACGGGAGCTGATCAGCCAGAACAAGGTCTCTGCCGTCTTCGGATGCTGGACGTCCGTATCCCGTAAATCCGTGCTGCCCGTCTTCAAGGAACTGAACAGCATCCTCTTCTATCCGGTGCAATACGAGGGTGAGGAAAGCGAGCGGAACGTGTTCTACACGGGCGCTGCGCCGAACCAGCAGGCCATTCCGGCCGTCGATTACCTCGCCAAGGAAGAGAAGGTCGAGCGCTGGGTTCTCGCCGGCACCGACTATGTCTATCCGCGCACGACCAACAAGATCCTCGAAGCCTACCTGAAGTCCAAGGGCGTGAAGTCCGAGGACATCATGATCAACTACACGCCGTTCGGGCATTCCGATTGGCAGACCATCGTGGCCGACATCAAGAAGTTCGGCTCCGCCGGCAAGAAGACGGCCGTCGTCTCCACCATCAACGGCGATGCCAACGTGCCGTTTTACAAGGAACTCGCCAACCAGGGTGTGAAGGCGACGGACATCCCGGTCGTGGCCTTCTCCGTCGGTGAAGAGGAGCTTGCCGGCATCGACACGAAACCTCTCGTCGGACATCTCGCCGCTTGGAACTACTTCCAGTCCGTCGACACGCCCGACAACAAGGCGTTCATCGCGAAGTGGAAGGCTTTCACCAAGAACGACAAGCGCGTCACCAACGACCCGATGGAAGCCCATGTGATCGGCTTCAACATGTGGGTGAAGGCGGTCGAGAAGGCCGGCACCACGGATCCTGACAAGGTCATCGATGCCATCGTGGGCGTCGAGGTTTCGAACCTGACAGGCGGCGTTTCCAAGATGCTCCCGAACCATCATATCACCAAGCCGGTTCTCATCGGCGAGATCAAGGAGGATGGGCAGTTCGAGACCGTCTCGCAGACGGATGCGCTCGTGCCGGGCGATGCCTGGTCCAAGTACCTCGAAGGCTCGAAGGATCTGATCGCCGACTGGAAGGATCTGAAGTGCGGCAACTACAACACCGTCACGAAGAAGTGCGGCGCGTGATTTAGGCGAATAATGCAACGAGGACGGCCGGCCGGCCGTCCTCGCCCGATCCTCCGTTCGAAGTTGATTGCATGACCAGCTTGCGCTGCATTCTGCAGGCCTTTTTTCTGCTCATCGGAATGATGTCGGCCGCCATGGCCGGGCCCTATGAGGATGCCCTGCCGAAGTTTGCGGCGGACAGCTATGCCGATACCGAGGCTGCCATCGGCGCCGTCGCAGGCAGCGGCCATGCGCAGGCCATGAACGTCGTCGAAGCCCTGCGCGACGGACGGCTGATGATCGCCGCAGGCCAAGTTTATATCCGTGACGCTGCCGGCCAGTTTGCCGATGCGGCGACAGGACGGGCCGTCGAGCCTCCTGCAGGTGCGAAGCCCGTGCGGGTCAACAACCGTGTGCGCCGCGCCGTCGAGGCTGCGCTGGGCAGCATGACGTTGCTCAGCCCCGACGCAGGTATCCGCCTGGATGCCGCCCGCGCCGTGTTCCGCTCGCGCGATGCTACGGCGCTTCCGACCATTGAGCGGGCGATCGCGCAGGAGAGCGACCGCAACGTGCGCGAGGCGCTCGAAAGCGCACGCGCCTCGATTCTGCTCAACAAACCCGATTCTTCATCGGCGGAGAAGCTTGCCGCGATCGAAACCCTGCATGCCCGTGGCGATCAGGATGCGCTGGCTCTCCTTTCCTCATTGCCGTCCGGAACGCCTGCGGAGGTGTCCGATGCCGCGAGCAAGGCTGCGGACGGTATCCGCTCGCAACTCGCTCTCTGGAATGGCGTTCAGAACGTCTGGTACGGAATCTCCCTCGGATCGGTCCTGCTGCTGGCCGCCATCGGTCTATCCATCACCTTCGGCACCATGGGCGTGATCAACATGGCCCATGGCGAGATGGTCATGATCGGCGCCTATACGACCTTCTTGGTCCAGGAGGCGATCCGCACCCACGCTCCCGGTCTCTTCGGGGCCTCGCTGTTCATCGCGCTCCCGCTCGCCTTCCTCGTGGCCGGCTTGATCGGAATTCTCATCGAGCGCACGGTCATCCGCTTCCTCTATGGGCGCCCTCTTGAAACGCTTCTCGCCACATGGGGCATATCGCTCATCCTGCAGCAGGGCGTGCGCACGATTTTCGGCCCAACCAACCGCGAGGTCGGCACGCCCGCCTGGATGAGCGGGGCGCTGGAGCTCGGGGGCTTGAGCCTGACTTATAACCGCATCGCCATCGTGGTCTTCGCTTTCGCGGTCTTCGCAGCCCTGCTCCTCGTGCTGCGGTACACGTCGCTTGGCCTCTATGTCCGCGCCGTCACGCAGAACAGGCGCATGGCGGGCTCCATGGGCATTCGGACGAACCGCATCGACGCGCTCGCCTTCGGGCTCGGATCGGGTGTCGCCGGAATCGCCGGCGTGGCGCTCTCGCAGATCGACAATGTCAGCCCCAATCTCGGGCAGGGCTACATCATCGACAGCTTCATGGTGGTCGTGTTCGGCGGCGTCGGCAACCTCTGGGGCACGCTGGTCGGCGCCATGACGCTCGGCATCGCGAACAAGCTGCTCGAACCCTATGCGGGTGCGGTGCTCGGCAAGATCCTCCTGCTGATCGCGATCATCCTGTTCATCCAAAGGCGTCCGCGCGGGCTCTTCGCGCTCAAAGGCAGGGCAGTCGAAGCATGAAGACGCAATCCGTGCTCGATCGTCAGAGCATCATCGTCCTCCTCCTGCTGGGAGCGGCCGCCGTTCTGGTGCCTGTCCTGAACGTGGCGGTCCCGCCAGGTTCTCCGCTTCACCTGTCGGATCATCTGGTGCCGCTGCTCGGCAAGTACATCTGTTTTGCCCTGCTCGCCCTCTCGGTCGACCTGATCTGGGGCTTCTGCGGGATTCTGTCGCTCGGCCACGGAGCCTTTTTCGCGCTCGGCGGCTATGCGATGGGCATGTATCTCATGCGCCAGATCGGCCCTCGCGGCGTCTATGCCGATCCCGTCCTTCCCGATTTCATGGTGTTCCTGAACTGGAAGGAACTGCCCTGGTTCTGGCATGGGTTCGACTGGTTTCCGTTTGCCGCCCTCATGGTGCTCATCGTGCCCGGCGTTCTCGCCTTCGTGTTCGGCTGGTTCGCCTTCCGCTCTCGGGTGACGGGCGTCTACCTCTCCATCATCACGCAGGCTATGACCTTCGCCCTGATGCTCGCCTTCTTCCGCAATGACATGGGTTTCGGCGGCAACAACGGATTGACGGATTTCAAGGATATCCTCGGATTCCCGATCCAGGCTGCCTCGACGCGCATCGTCCTGTTCGTCCTGTCCGTTGCCGCGCTCGCCGGCGGTTACCTGCTGTGCCGCTGGGTCGTGAATTCCAAATTCGGAAAGGTGCTGGTCGCGGTGCGTGACGCGGAGAGCCGCACCCGCTTTCTCGGCTATCGCGTCGAACACTACAAGCTCGCCGTCTTCACGCTCTCGGCCATGCTGGCCGGCATTGCGGGCGCACTCTACGTGCCGCAGGTCGGCATCATCAACCCAAGCGAGTTTGCACCGGCCAATTCCATCGAACTGGTCATCTGGGTGGCGGTCGGCGGTCGCGGGACGCTGGCGGGGCCCATCCTCGGTGCGCTTCTGGTCAGCGCGGGCAAGACCTGGTTCACCGGCGTCCTGCCGGAATTCTGGCTTTTTGCGCTCGGCGGCCTCTTCGTCTTCGTCACGCTGCTGATGCCGCGCGGTATTCTCGGTGCAGCCAAGGATCTCTGGGCTGGAGCGCGCCAGAGACTGAAGTCCCAGCCGTTGCCCGACACGGTCTCGCAGGCGGCGGAGTAGATCCATGACGGCACCCATTACCCCGGCGCTTCTTTACCTCGACAACGTGTCCGTGTCCTTCGACGGCTTCCGGGCCTTGAATTCCCTGTCGCTCGCGGTCGATCATGCGGAGATGCGTGCCATCATCGGCCCCAACGGGGCCGGCAAGACCACGATGATGGACGTGATCACCGGAAAGACCCGCCCGAGCGAAGGCACGGCGCTTTTCGAAGGCACGCATGATCTCACGGCACTCGACGAGTCTGCTATTGCCGAACTCGGGATCGGCCGCAAGTTCCAGACGCCGACCGTGTTCGAGATGCACAGCGTCGAAGACAATATCCTGCTTGCTCTCAAGGAGAACCGTTCGCCCTTCGCGACGCTGCTTTCGCGGCGCACGGCTCGCGAGCGCGAGCGGATCGATGCGCTCCTGGAGCGCGTGCGCCTGACGACGCATCGCCACCGCAAGGCGGGGGAGTTGTCCCATGGCCAGAAGCAATGGCTCGAAATCGGCATGCTGCTGGCGCAGCAGCCGAAGCTCCTGCTGATCGATGAGCCGGCCGCCGGTATGACGGACCAGGAGACCGCCGACACGGCCGATCTCCTGCGCGACATCGCGAAGACGCAGGCCGTCGTGGTGGTCGAGCACGATATGACCTTCGTGCGCGATCTCGACGTGAAGGTCACCTGCCTCCACGAAGGCTCCGTGCTCGCCGAGGGAACGCTCGATGCGGTGAGCGCCAACGAGCGGGTCGTCGAGGTCTATCTGGGACGATGACGATGCTTTCAGTCGAGAACCTCTCCCTGTATTACGGCGCCGCACAGGCCCTGCGCGGCGTATCCGTGGCCGCCTCCACCGGCGAGGTCACCTGCGTGCTCGGTCGAAACGGCGTCGGCAAGACATCGCTTCTGCGCGCCATCGCGGGGCATCGTCCGATCGCCGGCGGGAACATCCACTTCGATGGTCGGGACATCGCACGCCTGAAGCCCTTCGAGCGGGCGGCGCTCGGGATCGCCTATGTTCCGCAGGGCCGCGAGATCTTTCCGCTGCTCACCGTCAAGGAGAATCTCGAGACCGGTTTTGCTCCGTTGAAGCGTGGCGAGAAGACGATCCCTGACGAGGTTTTCGAGCTCTTCCCGGTCCTGAAATCCATGCTGGGCCGGCGAGGAGGCGATCTGTCGGGCGGTCAGCAGCAGCAACTGGCCATCGGGAGAGCCCTGGTCACGCGGCCGCGCCTGCTCGTGCTCGACGAGCCGACGGAAGGCATTCAGCCGTCCATCATCAAGGATATCGGACGGGCGATTGCCTACTTGCGCGAACGGAAGGATATGGCCATCCTCCTGGTCGAGCAATATTTCGACTTCGCCCGCGATCTGGCCGACCGGTTCGTGGTGATGGAGCGCGGCGAGATTGTCCAGCATGGCGACCGCTCGGCGCTTGAGGGAGATGATGTACGTCAGCGCTTGGCCATTTGATGGTGTCTCCCAAACCGAAAATCAACAGCGTCAGCGGGCGGTCGGTCGGGTTGCGTTCAGTGCAGCGGGCCTGGACGGCCGCACCCGGCCCATGCAGATCGAAGAGAGCGGCTCCATGCGGATCAGGCTCCCGAATGCTCAAGGGTGCGGGCTCGATGCCGTTCTCGTCAACACGGCGGGCGGCATCGCCTGCGGCGATCGCTTCTCCGTTCGGATCGACTCACGTTCGGGCGCTGTGGTGACGGTGGCGACACCGGCGGCCGAGAAGGTCTATCGGTCGGACGGCCCTGTGGCGGAGCTTTCGGTCGATCTAAAGGTCGCGGCCGATTCACGGCTCGACTGGTTGCCGCAGGAAACCCTCCTGTTCGACCGGTCACGCCTTCGCCGAAACCTCGCCGCTGACATGGCGGAGAGTGCGAGCCTGACATTGTTCGAGGCCGTCGTGTTCGGACGCGAAGCGCGGGCCGAGAGCATTGTGGACGGGCTGTTCGAGGACCGCTGGCGCATTCGGCGGGGAGGGCGTCTCGTCTATGCCGACACGTTGCGGCTCGACGGTCCCATCGGTGACCTTCTTCAGAAGCCCGCGGTCGGCAAGGGCGCCCGCGCCTTCGCCACGCTGGTTCATGTCGCACCTGATGCCGAGGCGCGCCTAAACGCGGTGCGCGAGCACCTCTCCGCCGGCAATGGATGCGATGCCGCGGCCAGCGCATGGAACGGGCTCCTCGCCGTGCGCTTCTGTGCAATGAAGGTCGAGGCGCTCCGCGCTGCGGCCATTCCTTTTCTGCTCGCCTTCCGTGGTGAGCCGCTGCCTCGTGTCTGGCTCAGCTAGGGTCGAACCATGCAACTCACTCCCCGCGAAAAAGACAAGCTCCTGATCGCCATGGCGGCCATGGTCGCCCGCCGCCGATTGGAACGCGGTGTAAAGCTCAATCATCCCGAAGCGATCGCCCTCATCACCGACACGGTTGTGGAGGGTGCACGCGATGGGCGCTCCGTTGCCGAGCTGATGGAGGCAGGGGCGCATGTGATCACCGCCGATCAGGTCATGGAGGGCGTCGCCGAGATGATTCATGACGTGCAGGTGGAGGCGACCTTTCCGGATGGTACCAAGCTCGTCACCGTGCATCATCCGATCCGTGGCGCGGCCTCCAAGGATGTGCCGGGCGAGGTGACAGCGCAGGAGGGCGAGATCATCTTCAACGAAGGCGCCGAGCGCACCGTTCTCACCGTCGCCAATACGGGCGATCGGCCGATCCAGGTCGGTAGTCATTACCACTTCTTCGAGACCAATCCGGCCCTGTCCTTCGAACGCGAGAAGGCCCGCGGTATGCGGCTCGACATCGCGCCCGGCACGGCCGTGCGCTTCGAGCCCGGCGCCACGCGCGAGGTGGTGCTGGTTCCGCTGTCCGGAAAGCGCGAGGTCTATGGGTTCCGCCAGGGCGTGATGGGAGCGCTGTAATGTCGAATGCAAGAAAGCCAGCCTCCCTGACGCGTTCAGGTTACGCCGACATGTTCGGTCCGACGACAGGTGATCGGATCCGCTTGGCCGATACGGCTCTCGTGATCGAGGTGGAAAAGGACTTCACCACCTATGGCGAGGAGGTCAAGTTCGGCGGCGGCAAGGTCATCCGCGACGGAATGGGACAGGCCCAGACGACCCGCGCCGAGGGCGCGGTCGACACGGTCATCACCAATGCGGTGATCCTCGATCATTGGGGAATCGTGAAGGCTGATATCGGAATCAAGGGCGGGCGGATCGCCGCCATCGGCAAGGCCGGCAATCCGGACGTGCAGCCCAATGTGGATATCATCATCGGGCCGGGCACGGAGATCATCGCTGGAGAAGGAAAGATCATTACCGCCGGGGGCTTCGACTCGCATATCCACTTCATCTGCCCGCAGCAGATCGAGGAAGCGCTCATGTCCGGCATCACCACGATGCTTGGCGGTGGAACAGGGCCTGCGACGGGGACCTTCGCCACCACCTGCACGCCGGGACCATGGCACATTGCCCGGATGATCGAGGCGGCTGACGCCTTCCCGATGAACCTTGCCTTCACGGGCAAGGGCAATGCCTCGAAGCCGGGCGCCCTGGAGGAGATGATCCAGGCCGGCGCCTGCGCGCTCAAGCTGCACGAGGATTGGGGCACGACCCCGGCGGCCATCGATTGCTGCCTGTCCGTGGCCGATGCCTATGACGTGCAGGTGATGATCCATACCGACACGCTCAACGAGTCCGGCTTCGTCGAGGACACCATCGCGGCCTTCAAGGGACGCACGATCCATGCTTTCCACACGGAGGGAGCGGGCGGCGGGCACGCGCCGGACATCATCAAGGTGGCGGGCCTGCCTAACGTGCTGCCTTCTTCCACGAACCCCACGCGTCCCTATACGGTGAACACCATCGACGAACATCTCGACATGCTCATGGTGTGCCATCACCTTTCACCGTCGATCCCGGAAGATCTCGCCTTCGCCGAGAGCCGCATCCGCAAGGAAACGATCGCGGCGGAAGACATCCTGCACGATATCGGTGCGCTCTCGATGATGTCCTCCGACAGCCAGGCCATGGGTCGCGTGGGCGAGGTCATCATCCGCACGTGGCAGACAGCGCACAAGATGAAGGTGCAGCGCGGCGCGCTTCCCGGCGAGAGCGGCGACAACGACAATTTTCGCGCCCGCCGCTATGTGGCGAAGTACACGATCAATCCCGCCATCGCCCACGGGGTGTCCAAACACATCGGCTCGGTCGAGGTCGGCAAGCTCGCCGATCTCGTTGTCTGGACGCCGGCCTTCTTCGGTGTGAAGCCTGATCTCGTGCTCAAAGGCGGCGCCATCGCGGCCGCTCTTATGGGGGACCCCAACGCCTCCATTCCGACGCCGCAGCCGGTGCATTATCGCCCGATGTTCGGTGCCTATGGCCGGGCGCTTGCCACGACCTCACTCACCTTCGTGTCGAAGGCTGCGGTTGAGAATGGCCTGGCGGAAAAGCTCGGCGTGCAGAAGCAGCTCGTCCCCGTCGAGAACGTTCGCGGCGGCATCGGCAAGAAGGACATGGTGCTCAACGACGCGACACCTGTGATCGAGGTCGATCCCGAAACCTACGACGTTCGCGCCGACGGGGAACTGCTCGTCTGCGAACCCGCGAAGGTTCTTCCCATGGCCCAACGCTATTTCCTGTTCTGACATGATCCGCGCTACATCCATCATCCGCCGCGACGCCGTCGAGCAGGACCGCATCGTCGATGTCATCACCCTCGACCATGGCGACAGGCACCGCCGCCGCATCATGCTCAACGCCGATGGGGGGACCACCTTCCTGCTCGACCTCGACAGGGCCGATGTGCTGGAAGACGGCGATGCCATTCGGCTCGAAAGCGGCTGGCTCGTCGAGGTGAGGGCCGCGCCGGAAAAACTCGTCGAGATCACCACGGAGAATCCGCTCGATCTCCTGACTCTCGCCTGGCATATCGGCAACCGGCACGTGCCGGCGGAGATCACCCGCGAGGCGATCTACATCGCCTATGACCATGTGCTGGTCGACATGCTGCTGGGCTTAAGCGCCAAGGTCGAGATCGTCGAGCGTCCCTTCCGGCCCGTACGCGGTGCCTACCACCATCACGAGCATGACGGGCATTCCCACCACCACGGGCACGGCCATGGATGATGCACCTATGAATGCGCAGGCTTGGGGGCGAGAGGCGGCGATCCTGCCGCTCTTCGCGTGGCTTTCCCAATCCTACCCGGTCGGCTGCTACGCCTATTCGCACACGTTGGAATGGGCTGTGGAAGC
The DNA here is from genome assembly GCF_003347665.1 of Microvirga calopogonii. GTDB lineage: Bacteria > Pseudomonadota > Alphaproteobacteria > Rhizobiales > Beijerinckiaceae > Microvirga > Microvirga calopogonii. Next base: position 33,886 of record NZ_QDGA01000001.1, on the reverse strand, counting down.
GGGCGACGTCAATGATGAGGCTACGCTCGTTGCTTGGTTGGCCGATCTGCTTACGCTTGGTCTGGGGCGCAACGATGCTGTTCTCCTGAGCCACGCCTATCGGGCGGTCGAAAGGGGCGATCGGGAGGCGCTTGAAGCAGTCAATGAACTCGCTCTCGCCTTGTCTCCGTCCTCCGAACTCTATCTTGAGACCAGCCAGCAGGGGCGCAGCTTCCTGGATGCGACGCTCGCCGCGTGGCCGTCGCCGCGGCTCCTCCAGATTGAAGGAGATGTCGCCTTTTCTGTCGCTATCGGCATGGCAGCGGCAGCCCACGGCATCCCACTGCCGATCACATCGCAAGCCTATCTCTTCGGTCTCGTACAGACGCTCGTCTCCGCCGCAATCCGTCTGGCGCCTATCGGACAGACGGCGGGTATTCGCGTGTCCGCTGTGCTGGCCGACACGGTGCAGGATATTGCACGTCGGGGAATGACGCTCACGCTCGACGAGATCGGTGGCTCGACCTTTCGGGCCGATCTCGGCTCGTTCCATCACGAAAACCAGTATACGAGGCTTTTCCGCTCATGAAATCTCAGACAGGACCCCTTCGCGTCGGCATCGGCGGGCCGGTCGGCTCAGGCAAGACGGCCTTGATGGAAGCGCTCTGCAAGGCGTTTCGCGAGCGCTACGACATCTGCGCAATCACCAACGACATCTACACGAAGGAGGATGCGCGCCTCCTCACCGTCGCCGGAGCACTGCCGGTGGAGCGCATCATGGGCGTGGAAACGGGCGGCTGCCCGCACACGGCCATTCGCGAGGATGCCTCGATCAACCTCGCGGCCATCGCCACGATGCGCAAGCGCTTCCCGGCGCTCGATATCGTGCTGGTGGAATCCGGCGGCGACAACCTGGCGGCGACGTTCTCACCGGAACTCGCCGATCTGACGATCTACGTCATCGACGTCGCCGGCGGTGAGAAGATCCCGCGCAAGGGCGGTCCCGGCATCACGCGGTCCGACCTCCTCGTGGTCAACAAGATCGACCTCGCGCCTCATGTCGGTGCCGATCTTGCGGTCATGGAAGAGGACACGAAGCGGATGCGCGGCCAGAGGCCTTACGTGTTCAGCAACATCCGCGACGGTGTCGGCGTGGATGCCATCGCGACGTTCATCGAACAGGCCGGCGGCCTGTCCAGCGCAGCCTGAAGGAGGGTTTCCAGCATGATCAAACGTTCAGTTCTCATCGTGACGTCGGTCGCGGCAGCCACGCCCGCCCTGGCTCATACGGGCCATGATGCGGTCTCGGGTGTCCTCGCCGGTTTCGCACATCCTCTAACGGGCCTCGATCATTTGCTCGCCATGATCAGCGTCGGCCTCTTCGCGGCACTTCTCGGCGGGCGGGCGTTATGGGCCGTTCCCGCAAGCTTCGTGGGCATGATGCTCGTCGGCGGAATGATGGGCCTTGCCGGAATCGAAGTTCCTGCGGTCGAGATCGGGCTCGCGGTCTCCGTCATTATCCTCGGCGCGATCGTGTCGTTGGGTTGGTCATGGTCGGTCGGCGCGGCGATGGCTCTCGTGGGTGTCTTTGCCGTCTTCCACGGCTATGCTCATGGTGTGGAAATTCCATCCGAAGCCGGCGCCGCGCTCTACAGTCTCGGCTTCACCCTTGCGAGCATGATGTTGCATGGCCTCGGAATTGCGTTCGGAAGGATCGCAGCCGGTCAGTCACAAGCCCGCCGCGTGGCTGGCGTTTCTGTCGCGGTCGCTGGTGTCGTGCTGCTGCTCGGATAGGAACATAGGTTTTCGATCAAGGGTCCGTTCGAGCTGGCGCCTCGTCGCGAAGCCCGTGGCCTCATCACAACCAAGGTCCTTGGCTGCGTTCTGCAGCCAAGGACCTTTCTATAGGGGCTCAGGCCGCGTCAGCGCTTGCCGCCGCCATTCCCATGACCGCCACCGTTTCCGGCAGGGCCGTCCTGGTCGGTGCCATCGCCATTGTTGGATCGACCGGGATTGGACGAGTCGTTGCCGTCATCGTCATTGCCATGGCCGTTATTGCCGTGGCCGCCGCCATTCCCGTGACCATTGTTGCCGCGACCGCCGCCATTGCCTGTCCCAGGGCTGACGCTTCCGCCGCCGGAGCCACTGCCCGCGCCGATGCTTCCACCCCCGCTCCCGGCTCCGACGCTTCCGCTCCCGGCACCGGTACTTCCGCTACCTGTTCCACCAATTCCACCAGTGGTGCCAGTGTCATCGTTCGAGCTGACTGCGCCAGCTCCATTACCGCTGCTGCGTCCGCCATTGGAACCGCTCGTTCCTAAGCCGCCACCGCCTGCCGCGGCACCCGCACGGCCCGCACTCGTGCCGCCGCTGATGGCGCCGGTGTTGCCTGTGCCGAGGGTGCCGCTGCCGAGTTCACCGGAGACATTGCGGGCCGGGCCCGCCAACCCAGGAACGGCATTGGGAACAGTGTTGATGGATCCGGTCACGGCACCATAGCGGTCCGATTCCATGGGATGGTCCATGCGGCGCAAGGCTTGAGGCCGAATGGCACAGCGGCAGGTCTCCTGACCTTGCACGATGCGAAGGCGGCAGTTGCGATACATGGAGGCATCAGCGACTGCGGGCACGCATTGCTGCCCGGCTCTGACGACCTGGGCGCTGGACGGAGTCCCGAGGGCGAGGAGGAGGGCCGCGCTGGACAAAGCAAGAGCGTATGAACGCTTCATTGTGTTCACCTACATAAAGCCATTTCTGATGATGAGCCGTGGCAAGACGGCCCGCTTGGCTATAAGACGCAGGTCCAGGATTTGTGTTCCGTTATAAAGGTAAAAGTTCTTTTCCTAAGGAGCGGAACTTTTTCCAAGCTTGGGTTTTCGAAAAGCGTTGCAATATGCAGAGCTTGGCTTTGATCAAGCGTCGTCCAGCTTGACTGGTTTTTCCACCCCGTAGGCCTCGGCCATGCTGTGGATCTCGACGAGCTTGGTCTCGAATCCTGACCAGTCATCCTCGGCCGCAATCGGAGCCCAGAGCGCCTCGACCTCGTCGATCAGCATGGTGCAGGGGGTGGGGCGCGCAAAGTAGGGGTGATCGAGCTGAATTCCGGGTGCCGGATCGAAGCCGCCGAGTGCGGCGCGGACAGGCTCGAAGGAGGGTTGCGCATAGAAATGCGCCGAGGGGCTTTTCTCCGCACGATGCGCGCCGAGGAGCCCCCCGTGCCAGTCGAAGAACGTTTGCTCGAACGGCGCCTTGCTCTCGTGAAGGAATGTCCATAAGGCCCTGGCAATGGCGCCATCCTGCTCGAAGCCTTTCGATTGAAGACCCAGACGACGCAGGATGGCGCTCGGGAATTCGCGATGAAGTGCAGGCTCGAACGTGGTGAGCGCCTGCTCGAGACTGCTCTGTGGTGCAAGGGGCAGCAGGCATTCCGCGAGACGGTAGAGATTCCACAAGAGCGTGTCGGGCTGCCGGCCGAAGGCGTAAAGGCCTGTCTCGTCGAAGTAAGCGGCCGTGAAGCCAGGCTCGTAGACGGGCAGGAAGCGCCATGGTCCATAATCGAAGCTCTCTCCCGTCACGTTGATGTTGTCGGTATTGAGCACGCCGTGCACGAAGCCCGCCGCCATCCATTGCGCACCCATGTGGGCTACGCGTCGGCACACCTCTTCCAGAAAGGCGACGGCTCGGCCGGCTTCATCCTCGCGCCACATCTGCGGCATGTAGGTTCGAATGGTGTAGTCGAGGAGCTTGCGGAGATTGTCGGTCTCGTCCAGATACAGCAGGCGCTGGAACGTCCCGATGCGGATGTGGGAATGGCTGAGGCGCACCAGCACCGACGAGCGGGTCGGCGAGGGTTCGTCGCCGCGTTCGAGTTCCTCGCCCGTTTCGATCAGGCTGAACGACTTGGATGTCTCGACGCCGAGCGCCTCGAGCATCTCCGTCGCCAGGATTTCCCGCACGCCGCCCTTCAGGGTCAGGCGGCCATCCGCGTGGCGCGACCAGGGTGTCTGTCCGCTGCCTTTCGTACCGAGGTCGAGGAGCCTGCCGTCCTGCGCGTCATGAAGCTGCGCGAACAGAAAACCGCGTCCGTCTCCCAGATGCGGATTGTAGGTTCGGAACTGGTGCCCATGGTAGCGCAGGGCGAGCGGCTCTTCGAAGCTGCCCGGTAGCGGCGCGAAGCGTCCAAAGTGATCGATCCATTCTTCGTCGGTGAGAGCCCCGAGTCCCGCCCGCTCGGCCCAGCGTTGGTTGCGGTAGCGCAGGATGTGCTGCGGGAACTCCGCCGGCCGGACAAGGTCATAGAAATCGGGGCCGAGTTCCCGATGGCGTGTCGAGGCGCGATACGTGGCGGAGGTGGGCATGTGCGAGATCCGATGAACTCGTGTTCAATTCCAGGCCATCCGAAATGTTCAGAATTGTCAGGACGGATCAAGCCGTGGTTCTGTCCCGGGCTTGATCAAGGGGATGCTTGTGGAGTCACGATACGATGCATCTGTAATATAGTCATATAACAACGTTACGACATGGTGGAACTCAGGAGGCTTTCCTGAAGCCAACTAAAATATTACGCGACAGACGAGTCAGAAAAAGCTTTCCTTTTCCTTGCGTTGCCAAGCTTTGTTCAAGCGCTGTCGTGCCGCCGGTGCGGCATTTTATGCTTTGGTCTATTGGCTATGGCGAAAAGCTCCCCTAGGATTCTTTCGTTAAGGAAGACGGGAGGAAGGTTTATGGCATTCAAGGATATGCTGAGCCTTTGTGGCCGGATCGGTCTGATCGTCGTGGCCTTCGCATTCGTAGCCGGGATCATTGCCGGTCCTATCCTTGAGAGAATCTGGTCGTCGCGCCTCACGGTGACGCAGAATAACGAGGCGCCCCTTCCTGTTCCGCCCAGAGTTCCGGCCAGTACCAAGGCGGCGGAGCCGGGCTAACCCCTTTTTAGAACTCTCCAGTTCATACAACAGCACCGCCGCAAGGCGGTGATACAAACCCTATTGCGGGAAGGTGCGATGAGCAGCGAGGTGCTTCTGCGGCAAGAGATCCGACATTCCCTTGGCTATGTCCGCGGCATGATCGATCATTACTCCGGTCTCTACTCGGGCGAGAACCTCACCCGGGACGTGCTCAGCTTCTGCGACGGGATGATCAGATCCGGCGAGCCGAACGCCCGTCTGAGAGAGGCGCGGCGCCTGGTCGAGGACCGGTGCCGGCAGCTGGCCGATGCGACGGACCGCTTTACCCAGCGCGATCCTGCTTCGATCGCCGCCATGCGGGCCCAGGCCGTCGCGGCGATCGATCTGTTCCAGGACGCCGCCTTCGAATGGCACAAGACGCGCGTTGCTGTTCCGTCATCCGGACGACTGCTGCGCAGGAAGAGTCTTTAGATCATCGGGTGTGATCCCGAAAATGCCTTCCACTTTTGGGTCGGTGCTTTAGCGCGTCGTCATTCTTGCACCATCCTCCAGGCGCTTCGGCTTGATCGATGCGGTCGCAGGCACGTCCACGACCTGGGGTTCCGGCGGAGGATTGCTCTTCGGTGTATCCAGCCCGTAGACATCATCGCGAAAATGCACCGCGCCGTCCGCCGTCGCATAGCCAGTGAGGTAAACCCAGGCGACAGGGACAGGCTTGTCGAGACGGATGTCCTGACGGGTCGTGCCGGCAATGGCCGTGTTGATCCCGTCTCTCGTCCACGCGCCTGCCTGACCATTGGTGCCGCGCAGAAGCCATTCGGCAAAATCGGCTACATCGGCGACGCGCACACAGCCCGAGGAATGAAAGCGGGCGTCCTGCGCGAAGAGCTGCTTCTTGGGAGTGTCGTGCATGTAGACGGCATGCTTGTTCGGCATGTCGATGCGGATCTGTCCGAGCGAATTGATCGCACCGGGATCCTGGCGCAGAGTATAGTTCACCGCCTTCTCCGTGGACCAGTCGAGAGTCTTGGGGTCGACCTCCTGACCCTTGGCGTCGAGAATGCGGATCTTCATCTTCTCCAGATAGGCCGGGTCCTTGCGGACATGGGGAATGATGTCCTTCTTGATGAGGGAGACGGGTACCGTCCATGTGGGATTGATGTTGACGGCAGTGACCCGGGTTTCGACGGTCGGTGAGGGACGATCCACCTTGCCGGCGATGGCGACGAAGCGACGGGCCACCTGCCCGCGCTCGACCGCTTCGACGGCGGCCGAAGGAATATTGACCACCACATAGCGGTCGCCGAATGCAAAAGTGGAGCCTGCCAGTCTTTGCGCGGAGGCCGTGAGCTGGCGATGGCGCGTGAGGGCCGGGACGTTCAATGCCTCCAGGGTTCGTGCCCGCACCGCCCCGGATTCGGGCAGGCCGTGGCGAGCCTGGAACCGTTTGACCGCGCTGGTCAGTTCCGCGTCGAAAGCCGTGCTCGCTGTGGCATTCTCCGGGAGGTCTCCCTCCAGAGCGAGACGTTGCCGCAGGGTCGAGACGACCGGACTCTTGTCGCCGCTCTTCAGAACCGTGCCCGCAGGCAGGCTCGGCCACCCTCCCGCATCGGCGATGCGCTTATAGGTCCAGGCGGCCCGCATCGTGTTGATGAAGGTGCCGGCATCCAAGGTCGGGCGGGGATCCTGCGAGATCGTTGCTACAGGCGTGGGCCCTGCTTTTTCGGATGGCTTGGCCGGCGCCGTGACCGCAGCCTTGGGCGGCAGGACGACCGCCCCGACAGGAGGCGCTGATCCGTTCGGCGAAGCCTGTGCCGGGTTGTCCGAGGACAGGTTTTCGGCAGCCGCGAAGGCGCTCGGAGAACCCCAGAAGGTGGAGGACAGGAGCAGAGCAAGCCCCAAGCAGAGACGGTGTGCATTCCCATAGGTCATGATCCGACTATGAGCGTTCTTGGTTTACAAAATGCTGTAACGCGAGGGTGACCGTGTGGGCCTGCAACTGGGACAGGGCAGGGGCGTTGTACTCGGTCGCCCCGACCGCCGAACGAGTGTTTCATGCGTGCCAAGCCTCTTCCCCCGCAGGATATCAGGCGGATCGACCTGCCCTTGCCATCCTCCGTTGGGCTTCATGCGGTGCGGCTGCTCGAGCAGGCGAAGGAGGCGGGGCCCGCTGGGGTCGTTTATGTCGCAGGTGGGGAGCGCTGGGCCGAGCAGCTGGCGCAGGCCATGCGAGGCTTGGCTCCGGACCTCGACATCTGCCTTCTGCCGCCATGGGACTGTCTTCCCTACGACAGCGCTTCGCCTTCGCGGGAGGCCATGGGCCGACGCATGTCGGTGCTGCGACGGATGAGCGAACAGGGCACGGCGCCGCGCGTCCTGATCACGAGCGCAGCCGCGATGCTCCAAAGGGTGCCGCCGCGTGACATGGTGAAGAACACCGTCTTCGGCCTTCGGGCCGGCGAGGAGTTTTCCGCGGAGGCCTTGAACGATTATATAAATCGGGCGGGATACATTCTGGATGAGCGGGTGGATGAGCCGGGCGAGGTGGCCATCCGGGGGCAGGTGATCGATCTCTTTCCGGCCGACAGTCCCTTGCCCTATCGGGCCGAGCACGATGGACGAACCATCACGGCCATTCGTTCCTACGACCCGGTCTCTCAATTGTCGGAAGCGGAAGTCGACCATCTCTTGATCGGCCCGGCTTCGGAAGTTGTTCTGCAGGAGGCGGGCGATGGCGAAGGACCCGTCGAGCGATCCGACGGAATTGAGCATCGGTTGCCGGATTTTTACCCGCACTTGGAAACCGTCTTCGATTATTGGCCGGCAGCCACCGTTGTCCTCGATGCGAAGTTCGAGGAGAGGCGGCAGCTTGTGATCGAGCAGGCGGCAGACGCTTACGACAATCGGATCAATATGCGCACGCAGGCCAGGCCAGCAGCATCGGCCATGGCGCCCGAACGGCTCTTCATTCAGGACGACGAGTGGGTCAGCTTCCTGTCGAAGCGTCGTGTCGTCTATATCCATGCGGCAGCGCCGGATGTTTCCTTGCAGAATGCGGTTCCGAACTTCGCGATCTCTTCAAACCCTTCAAAGGCCCTTGCGGATTTCCTGCGCGCTCAGTCGGATGCTGGACGGAAGATCGTCATCACTGCCGCGGCCCGTTCGGATCTGAGCAGGCTCAGGCGTCGGGTTCAATCCGTCGGGCGTCCCAACGATGTGGATGATTGGGATGCCGTCGTGAACGGTCCGCCTAATGGATGGTTTGCCTTGCAGGCCGACCTCAAGAAGGGCTTCCTCGATGAGCGCGACGGGATCGCGCTCATCACGGCCACGGACGTTCTGGGGAGCCGTATTCGCAGCAGCGCGGCGAGCGAGGTCAGTTCCGCTGCGTCGAGCTTCACGGATACGGCGTTCCAGATCGGTGATGCCGTCGTGCATATCGATCACGGGATCGGAGTGCTTCAGGGCATCGAGACCGTCACCGCCGGCGATGCCGGTGAGAGCGAAGCGGTCAGGCTCGGTTACGCGGCCGACACGACGCTTCTGGTCCCGGCGACGGAAATGGACCGCGTCTGGCGCTACGGTGCGATGTCGGACGCCCTCTCGCTGGACAAGTTGAAAGGCGATGCATGGCAGGTGCGCCGTGAGAAGATCGAATCTGAGATCGCGGAAACGGCCAAACATCTGATCAGCCTCGTCGAAGCTCGCAAGGCAAGGAAGCTGGAGCCGCTTGTCCCGCCGGGCCGCGAATACGAACGCTTCGTCGCCCGTTTCCCATTCTCCGAAACAGCCGATCAGATCAGCGCCATCGAAGCCGTCCTCGAAGATCTCTCGTCAGGCCGGGCGATGGACCGCCTGGTCTGCGGCGATGTCGGTTTCGGCAAGACCGAGGTTGCCCTCCGCGCCGCTGCCGCAGTCGCGCTCTCGGGCAAGCAGGTGGCTGTCGTCGCTCCGACGACCGTTCTCGCCCGCCAGCATGTGCGGAGCTTCGAGAGGCGCTTCGCGGGTTTGGGCATCGAGGTCGCGCACCTCTCCCGTCTCGTAACGCCATCGGATGCGCGGGCAGTGAAGAAGGGTCTAGCCGATGGGTCCATTCGTATCGTCATCGGCACGCATGCGCTCGCTGCGAAAGGGATAAGCTTCAACGATCTTGGGCTTGTCGTCATCGATGAGGAGCAGCGCTTCGGCGTGGCAGACAAGGCCAAACTCAGGGACCTGTCGGCAGAAGCGCATGTGCTGACGATGACCGCCACACCGATTCCCCGGACGTTGCAATCGGCGCTGGTCGGATTGCAGGAGCTGAGCATCATTGCGACGCCGCCTGCGCGCCGACAACCGATCCGCACATTCTTGACGCCTTTCGATCCGGCGAGCGTGCGCGCTACGCTCATGCGCGAGCGGCGGCGGCGGGGGCAGAGCTTCGTTGTCTGCTCTCGCGTCGAGGACATCGAGCCGATGCGTGAGCGGCTGGCAGAGCTCGTTCCGGAGCTGGACATCGTGATCGCCCACGGACAGATGCCTCCCGCCGAGGCGGACGATGTGATGGTGCGCTTTGCCGACGGGGAGGGTGATATCCTTCTTTCCACCAACATCATCGAGAGTGGATTGGACGTTCCCCGCGCCAATACCATGCTGGTGTGGCGCGCGGATCGCTTCGGAATGGCGCAGTTGCATCAGCTCCGCGGGCGTGTCGGGAGAGGGCGCGTCCGGGGGACGGCCTATCTGCTGACGGAGCCCGGTGAGAAACTCCCGCAAGCAACGGAGAAGCGCCTGCGAACGCTGACGGCCCTGGATCGGCTGGGAGCGGGGTTTGCCATCAGCGCCCAGGATCTCGATCAACGCGGTGCGGGAGCGCTGCTGGGCGAGGATCAGGCCGGCCACGTCAAGCTGATCGGCACCGACCTGTATCAGCATATGCTCGCGCAAGCCCTGCGCGGCGAGAGCCTGGAGGACGACTGGACGCCGGAGCTCAACATCGCCCTGTCCGGCGCCATTCCGGACACCTACGTGAACGAGCCCGAGATGCGGATCGATCTCCATGCCCGCCTCGCTCGTTTCAATGCATCCGAGAGCATCGAGGACCTGGAGGCGGAGATCGAGGACCGCTTCGGTTCCATCCCCGAACCGGTCCGGAACCTTCTGAAGCTCGCCCATCTGCGGCAGCTTTGCCGGCAGCTGGGGATTGCCCGAATCGATGCGGGGCCGCAGGCGATCGCCTTGACGTTCCGTCCGGGCTTGGCGGAGAAGCCGTCTCTGCAGGCGAAGATCGAAGCCTCGCAGGGAAGGCTCGATTGGAGCAAGGAGCGCCTGGTCTGCTCCGCCTCGAGCGAGCAGGCCGAGGAGCGTCACGGGATGATCCTTGACTTGCTGGATTCTCTTTCGCGATGAACGGTCACGGTTCGCTTCGGGCATATGGCTCGTGAACGGATTGCCTCCGGCAGACTTAATAATGACAAGAGATATGATCGTGAGGAGCCTATGACGTCCGAGGAAATTCAAGAGCTGAACGCCGCACGTGAAAGCCTCGTGAAGCGGCGCAGGGAGATGACGCGGCAGATTTCCGAGTCTCCGCTTCCCTCCGTCGATCTGGCCGAGGAGCTTACGAAAATCCTCATTGCCATCGAGGCCTTGGACCGGGCACTCAACGAGGCGGGCCATCCATACATGAGCCAGGGCGTGGTCGAGCAGCTCAGGGCCGACAGCTAAGCTCTTCGCGGTTCCTGCGGGATAGATTAAAAAGGCTCAAGCGTCCTCCGCCAGCTCCACGAGCATGTTCACGAGCGGGTCGTTCGGGTCCGCGAGCCCGGCGATGACGTCGAAATGATGCGCTCCCGGCACCTCGTGGTAGCGGGTCGTCACGCCTGCCTTGCGCCATCGCTCGACGAGGACGCGGGACTGGCGCAGGAACTCGCTGCTTTCCGCACCGCCGACGACGGCGACGAGGCGTCCGCCGGCGGGCGGTTTCCATTCCAGCAGGCTCAATGAGTGCGCTTCCTCGAGGGTCAGGCCGAGAGCCTTGTTGATCGAGGTCGAAACCAGCGGCGGCAGGTCGAACAAGCCGGAGATCGGCATGGCGGCTTGAACGGGCCTCCGGAGCGCATCGGGCCGTGCCATGAGGCACGCGGTCAGATGCCCGCCGGCCGAGTGACCGGTTACGACGAGAGGGCGACCCAGGCGGCCGATGACGAAATTGGCCGCAGCCTCGATCTCGGACACGATGTCGGCGAGTTTGGCGGCGGGCGCGAGCGTGTAACTCGGGATCGCAACCGTCAGACCGCGCCCGTTGGCGCCGCGCGCCAGATGGCTTGACGAGGACTTGTCGAACGCCTGCCAGTAGCCGCCATGGATGAACAGCACCACCGGGCCGCCGGCATCGCCGCTCTGCGGATGGAACAGGTCGAGCCGGTTCCGTTCGCCCGGCCCGTAGGCAAGATCCAGCTCGCAGCGGGCGCTCTCGCGGTAGGCGGCGGAATCCCGCTGCCAGCCTGCGATGTGAGCCGGGTGATCGGGAACGCGCGCCCGGTTGTTGTACTCGGCCTCGAGGTCGAGGTCTTCGGCGGCCATCGCGGTTGTCCTTAAACGTGGAGGTAACGGTCCTTGAGGCTGGTGTCGTTCATGAGCTCTTCGCTCGTTCCCGTCCAGACCGAACGGCCCTTCTCGATGATCACGTGTCGGTCGGCGAAGCTCGCCAGCGCGCCGATATTCTTGTCGATCACAAGGATCGACTGGCGTTCGCCCTTGAGGCGCTTGAGGCAGGTCCAGATCTCCGCGCGGATCAGCGGCGCCAGGCCTTCCGTAGCCTCGTCGAGGATGAGCAGCTTCGGGTTGGTCATCAGTGCGCGGCCGACGGCCAGCATCTGCTGCTCGCCCCCGGAGAGCTGCGTGCCCAGGTTGCTCCGGCGCTCCTTCAGGCGCGGGAAAAGGTCATAAACCGCATCGAGCGTCCAGCGTCGGGAGCCCGTTCGGGTTGAGGCCGTCGCAACGAGGTTTTCCTCGACCGTGAGCGTCGGAAAGATCTGCCGCCCTTCCGGCACGAGGCCGATGCCCGTCTGCGCGATGCGATAGGGCGCGAGCCCCGTCACGGCCGCGCCGTCGAAGCGCACCTCGCCGCCGCGCGGGCGAAGCAGGCCCATGATGGACCGGATGGTGGTGGTCTTGCCCATGCCGTTGCGGCCGATGAGCGTCACCACCTCGCCGGCATTGACCTCGAGCGAGATGTCGAAGAGGACCTGGGCGGCGCCATAGGACGCCTGGAGCTGTCGGACGGAGAGCATCAGACCGTCTCCTCTTCGCCGAGATAGGCGGCGCGAACCTCGGGATTCGCCCGGATCCGCTCGGGCGTATCGGTGGCGATGACGCGGCCGTAGACGAGCACGGAGACGCGATCGGCCAGGGAGAAGACCGCATCCATGTCGTGCTCGATCAGCACGATGGTGAGATGGCTCTTCAGGCGCCGCAGGGTTTCGACCACGCGCTGGGATTCGTCGTGGCCCGTGCCGGCGAGCGGCTCGTCGAGAAGCAGCAGCTTCGGAGCGGTCGCAAGACCGATGGCGAGTTCGAGCTGTCGCTTCTCGCCGTGCGACAGAAGTCCCGCGGGGACGTGCGCGCGGGCCGCGAGGTTGACCTGCGCGAGGCATTCCATGGCAGGCTCGTTCAGGGACTTCTCGTGCGCGGCATTGCCGAAAAGGCGGAAACTCGATCCCGAGCGCGCCTGGACGGCCAGCGCCACATTCTCAAGCGCCGAGAAGCCCGGGAGGATCGACGTGATCTGGAACGAGCGGGCAAGGCCGCGCCGGACGCGCTGCGGCATCGCAAGCTGCGTCACGTCTTCGCCGCCAAACAGGATGGATCCGGAATTCGACGCCAGCGTGCCCGAGATCTGGTGGATCAGCGTCGTCTTGCCCGCCCCGTTGGGGCCGATGATGGCGTGCAGCTCGCCGGGCCGGACGGACAGGCTGACATCGTCGGTGACCACGAGCGCGCCATAGGTCTTGCGCAGGTTGCGCAATTCGAGAAGCGGCTCAGCCATGGTGCGACCTCCGCAGCAGGCCCATGATCCCGCCCCTGGCGAACAGAACGATCAGGATGAGCAGGGGACCGAACACCATCTTCCAGTTCTCCGCGAGATGAGACCGAGTCGCCTCGCTCAGGAAGAAGCTTGAGGAATGCAGGATCTCCGGCAGGAATTCCTCCAGAAGCAGGAAGGCGGCCGCGCCGATGATGGCGCCGTGCAGGGAGCCGAGCCCGCCGAGCACGACCATGAAGATCAGCTCGCCCGAACGCTGCCATGTCATGAAGGCCGGGCTGACGAACTCCGCCTGGTTCGCCAGCAGGCACCCGGCAAGTCCCGCCAGCATGCCGCTGATGACGTAGGCGGCGAGCTGGAAGCGGAACGGCTGGAAGCCGATGGCTTCCATGCGGATGGCATTTTCCCGCGTGCCGCGCAGAACGCGCCCGAACCTGGAGGCCACGACGGATCGCGAGAACGCATAGGCGCCGAGAAGGCAGAGCAGACAGACCCAGTAGAAGGTGAAGTCGTTCTTCAGGATGCCGGACCCGGCCAGGAGGCTGCGCGACGACAGGGTCATGCCGTCGTCGCCGCCATAGGCCGCGAGCGACGTGGCGAGGAAGTACAGCATCTGCCCGAAGGCGAGGGTGATCATGATGAAGTAGACACCCTTGGTCCGCAGCGAAATCGCCCCAGTGATCAGAGCGAAGAGCGCAGAGGCGGCCAGCGCCACGGGGATCTGCACAAGGGCATCCTCGATGCCGTGGCTGGCCAGGATGCCGACCGCATAGCCGCCGAGCCCCAGGAAGGCTGCGTGTCCGAAGCTCACGAGCGCCCCGTAGCCGAGGATGAGATCGAGCGCCATGGCGGCGATGCCGAAGATCATCACCCGCGTCAGCAGGGACAGGACGTAGCCCTCGGCACCCGAGTAGGTGGCGAACAGCGGGGCCGCCGCGAAGGCGGCGAAGAGAACGATGGGGACGATCTCGAACCGTGTGGTGAGCGATGGCATGGGGGCGGAGGGCGTTTCAGCGAGTTCGGTCATTGGCACCCTAGCGCTTCACGGGGAACAGGCCCGAGGGGCGGAAGAACAGCACGGCCGCCATGAAGATATAGATCAGCATCGGGGCGATGGCGCGGCCGGTCTGGCTCGCGGCGGCCGGGTCGAGAAAGAGGCGCAGCAGGTTCGGCGCGAAGGTGCGCCCGACCGTGTCCACCAGCCCGATCAGGAGTGCCGCGAGGAACGCGCCGCGGATCGACCCGATGCCGCCGATCACGATCACCACGAAGGCGAGGATCAGAATGTTATCGCCCATGCCCGGCTCGACGGAGAGGATCGGCGCGACCATCGCGCCCGCGAAACCCGCCAGCATGGCGCCGAAGCCGAACACGATCATGAACAGCCTCTGGATGTTGACGCCGAGCGCCGACACCATGGAGGCGTTGCTGGCGCCCGCGCGCACCAGCATGCCGACGCGCGTGTGGTTGACCAGGACATAGAGCAGGGCGGCGACCACAAGCCCCGCCGCGATGATAGCGAGGCGATAGACGGGATAGAGCAGGCCGCTCGCGATCTCCACCGAGCCCGAGAGCAGATCGGGAACGGGAACGCTCAAGGGAGCGGCGCCCCAGACGAACTTGACGCCCTGGTTCAGAAACAGGATCACGCCGAACGTGGCGAGCACCTGATCGAGATGGTCGCGGTCGTAGAGGTGACGGAAAACCAGCACTTCGAGCAGCAGGCCGAAGGCCAATGCCGAGGGCAGGGCGAGCAGCAGCGCCCAGCCGAAGCTGCCGGTCCAGGCGCTGAAGGCCGCCACCAGATAGGCGCCGACCATGTACTGCACGCCGTGCGCGAGGTTGATGAAGTCCATCACCCCGAACACGAGCGTGAGGCCGGCGGCGATGAGAAAAAGGATGAGGCCGAACTGAAGGCCGTTCAGAGCCTGGACGAAGAGGAGTGTAGCGTTCATCGGCACGTCACTGGCAACAGGCCTGCTCGGGCGCTCTCATGTGAAAGCACCATGATGATGGCGTCACGGAAAAGGATCGATCTGCCTCGCGAGGCAGATCGATCCGCTATGCGAACGCCTCAGTTCGTGGCGGTGCATTCCTTGGCGTAGGCGTCCGCATAATCGTCGAACACCTTCTCGACGATCTCCGTCTCCAGCTTGCCGTCGGGACGCTTGGCTGCCTTCACGAGGTAGAAGTCCTGGATCGGGAAGCCGTTGGCGCCGAACTTGAAGTCACCGCGCAGTGACTTGAAATCCGCCTTCTTGATGGCGGCGCGCAGGGCTTCCTTGTCGTCGGTCTTGCCGCCTGTCGCCTTGAGGGCGGCGTCGATCAGCAAGGCAGCATCGTAGGAATGCATGGCGTAGGACGCGGGTACGGTGTTGTAGGCCGCCTCATAGGCGGCGACGAACTTCTTGTTCTCCGGGGTATCCATGTTCGGAGCCCAGTTCGAGCCGCTGAGCATGCCGATGGCGGCGTCCTGCTGCGCGGGCAGGTTCGTCTCGTCGACCGTGAAGGCCGATAGGAACGGGATGCGGTCGGCGAGGCCGGCGGCGCGGTATTGCTTGACGAGGTTCACGCCCATGCCGCCCGGCATGAAGGTGAAGATCGCATCGGGCTGCATGGACGCGATCTTGGCAAGCTCGGACTGGAAGTCGAGCGTGTTGAGCGGGATGTAGGATTCCTCGACGATCTCGCCCTTGTAGTGCCGCTTGAACCCGGCGAGCGCATCCTTGCCGGCCTGATAGTTCGGCGCCAGCAGATAGACCTTCTTGTAGCCCCGGTCCTGCGCGACCTTGCCGAGAACCTCATGGTTCTGATCGTTCTGGTAGGACGTGGCGAAGAAGTACGGGCTGCAGCTCTTGCCGGCGAGGTTCGACGGGCCGGCATTCACGCTGATGTAGAAAGTCTTGGCGTCGACGATGGGCTTCTGGGTGGCGACCGCCACGTTGGAGAAGATCGGGCCGACGACGAAATCGACCTTGTCGCGCTCCAGAAGACCCTTCACCTTCGTCACTGCCACGTCGGGCTTCAGCTCATCGTCGACCACGATGACGTCCACATCCCGTCCGCCGAGCTTGCCGCCGAGATCCTTCACGGCGAGCTGAAAACCGTCGCGGGCATGCTGGCCCAGCACGGCCGAAGGGCCGGAGAGGGTCAGCAACAGGCCGACCTTCAGCTTCTCCTGCGCCATAGCCGGGGCTGCGGCCAGGCCGACGGCCGCCGCAAGGCCAAGGGTTTTGATCGTTAGGTTCATCATAGTCTCCCGAGTGGCTGTTCCCTGCGCACATTGGCTGTGCTGCGTGATTGTTTCCGACGGGACGTGCGACGCCTCGACGGACAAGTCGGCGATACTCTGCCGCAAAACTTTTGTGCCGAACACTCCCTTTGTCGGAGCTTTCTATCCGGCATCCCCAGTCTTTGCCCAATCTTTGGGATTGCCAAGGATTATTTTAAGATTAAAATATTTTTCCGGTTCTTCAAGCGGATTGTTTCGCAGAGGAAGGCAGGCGAAATGACGAGCGCGTGATTGGCGGCGGACGGGCAGCGATACGAAGTTCGCCATGGCGCGGCTTCCGACGATGCGCTGCCGAACCGGCCAAGCCGACAGTGCTCCGTTCTCCTGCCGCACAAATAAAACAGAGGAGCGGACGATGGCGGACACGGCGCATGTGGATACCTTTGCGAGGGACAATCTTCCGCCTCGCGACCAATGGCCGACATTCCAGTTCACCCGTCCCGAGCTTCAATATCCCGAGAGGCTCAACTGTGTGGTGGCCTTCCTTGACCGGTGGGTCGATGAAGGGCGAGGCGATGAGCCCTGCATCATCAGCCCGACCGAGACGCTGACCTATCGCGCCCTGCAAGAGCGGGTGAACCGCATCTGCAATGTGCTGGTCCGCGAACTGGGCTTCGTGCCGGGCAATCGCGTCCTGCTTCGCTCCGCCAACAATCCGATGATGGTGGCCGCCTATCTGGCGGTTCTGAAGGCCGGTGGCGTCGTCGTCGCGACCATGCCGCTACTGCGCGCCAAGGAGATCGCCTATCCGCTGAACAAGGCCGAGATCACCATCGCATTGTGCGACCATCGTCTCGCGGACGAAATGGAACGCGCCAGGACGATGGCGCCCGGTTTGAAGCATGTCGTCTATTGGGGTTCGGGCAAACCGGACAGCCTCGAGGCGATGATCGCCGAGGCTTCGCCCGAGTTCGAGGCGGTCGATACGGCGGCGGACGATGTCTGCCTGATCGGCTTCACCTCCGGCACGACGGGCGAGCCGAAGGGGACCATGCATTTCCACCGCGACATGCTCGCGATCTGCGACGGCTACGGGCGAAACGTTCTGCGCCCCGAGCCGAGCGACCGCTTCATCGGCTCGCCGCCGCTTGCCTTCACCTTCGGTCTCGGTGGAATCGTGCTGTTCCCCATGCGCGTCGGCGCCTCGACCGTGCTGCTGGAGAAGGCCGGACCCGACGATCTCCTGCCTGCCATCGTGCAGTACAAGGCCACCGTCTGCTTCACGGCGCCGACCGCTTACCGTGCCATGCTGTCGAAGCTCGAAGGCTACGACATCTCGTCCTTGCGCAAATGCGTCTCGGCCGGCGAGCCTCTGCCCAAAGGCACGTTCGAGGCGTGGCAGGCCGCAACGAAGATCCGGCTCATGGACGGGATCGGCGCCACCGAGATGCTGCATATCTTCATCGCCGCGACGGAGGACGAGATCCGTCCCGGCGCGACCGGCAAGCCCGTCCCCGGCTACGAGGCGAAAGTCGTCGACGACGAAGGGCGCGACCTCCCGCCCGGCAGCATCGGCCGCCTGGCGGTGCGCGGGCCGACGGGATGCCGCTATCTCGCGGACGAGCGGCAGCGCAAATACGTGCAGGACGGCTGGAACATCACCGGCGACACCTACCTCATGGATGAGGATGGGTACTTCTGGTACCAGGCCCGCTCCGACGACATGATCATATCCGCGGGCTACAACATCGCGGGCCCGGAGGTCGAGGCCGCGCTCCTCACTCATCCTGCCGTCGCCGAGTGCGGCGTGGTCGGGGCTCCCGATGACGGGCGCGGAACGGTGGTCAAGGCCTACGTGGTCCTGCGGCCCGGCCATGTGGCGGGACCGGAGCTGACGAAGGTGCTCCAGGATCACGTGAAGGCCGAGATCGCGCCCTACAAGTATCCGCGCCTGATCGAATTCGTCGATGCCCTGCCGCGCACCCAGACCGGCAAGCTGCAGCGTTTCGAACTGCGGCGGATTGCTCAGGACGTCGAGAGCCACCAGGAGGCGCTGAGCGCCTGAGTCTCTTCCGGCACGGGTCCGGTGCGTGATCCGGCTTGTGCAGAAATTATTTTAAGCTTAAAACAATAAGCACGGTATGTCGGGTGGGAATCTCATGAAGACGGCGATCATCGGCGGCGGCCCGGCGGGCCTTTATTTCGCGATCCTGCTGAAGAAGCTTCGGCCGGATTCCGACATCACGGTCTATGAGCGCAACCGCGCCGATGAGACGTTCGGCTTCGGTGTCGTGTTCTCCGACGCGACACTCGACAACTTCGAGAAATACGACCTGCCGAGCTACCAGCGGATCGTGCGGGAATTCGCCTATTGGGACGATATCGCCATCCACTTCCGTGGGACCGAGCACCGGATCGGCGGCAACGGCTTCTGCGGCTGCTCGCGCCGCACGCTGCTTCTGATCCTGCAGGATCGCGCAGAGGAACTCGGCGTCAGGCTGCGCTACGAAGTGGACGTGGATGACGAGAGCCTGTTCGCGGACGCGGATCTCGTGGTCGTGGCCGACGGCATCAACAGCCGCTTCCGGGAGCGCTATGCGGATCACTTCCAGCCGGAGGTGGATCTGCGGCCCAACGAGTTCACCTGGATGGGCTCCACCAAGCCGCTCGACGCCTTCACCTTCATCTTCCAGGAAACCGAGTGGGGGCCGTTCATCGCCCACGCGTACCAATATGAGGCGAACCGCTCGACCTGGGTGTTCGAGACCGATCCCGAGACCTTCGAGCGGGCGGGGCTGAAGGACAAGAGCGAGGCCGAGTCGGCGGCGCTCATGGAGAAGATCTTCGGCTGGTTCCTCGGCGGGCACCGCATTCTCACCAACCGTTCGATCTGGCGCAACTTCCCGATGATCCGCAACAAGCGCTGGGTTATGGGCAACAAGGTGCTGCTCGGCGACGCCAAGGCGTCGGCGCATTTCTCGATCGGGTCCGGCACGAAGCTCGCGATGGAAGATGCCATCGCGCTCTATGAAGCCTTCCGCCGCGATAAGAGCGTCGACGGCGCGCTGTCGCTCTACGAGACCGGACGGCGCGAGGAAGTCGAGAAGACGCAGCATGCAGCCGACGTGTCCCTGGTCTGGTTCGAGCACGTGGCGCGCTTCTGGGATTTCGACCCGGTGCAGTTCGCCTTCGGCGTCATGACCCGGGCTAAGGCGATCACCTACGACAACCTGCGCCTGCGCGCGCCCGACTTCGTGGCCGACGTCGACAAGACGTTCGCCCGTCAGGTGCGCCAACAGGGCTTCGACGTCTCGGTCGAGAATCCGAGCGCACCCATGTTCCAGCCCTTCCGTCTGCGGGAGATGACGATCGCGAACCGCGTCGTCGTTTCGCCGATGGACATGTATTCGGCCAAGGACGG
The DNA here is from genome assembly GCF_003347665.1 of Microvirga calopogonii. Taxonomy (GTDB): domain Bacteria; phylum Pseudomonadota; class Alphaproteobacteria; order Rhizobiales; family Beijerinckiaceae; genus Microvirga; species Microvirga calopogonii. The sequence goes on along the minus strand of NZ_QDGA01000001.1, from coordinate 14,321 downwards.
CGTGCCGGGCGATTTCCATCTCGTCCATTACGGCACACGCGCCATGGGCGGCGCGGGGCTCGTCTTCACGGAGATGACCTGCGTGTCGCCGGAAGCGCGCATCACGCTTGGCTGCACCGGGCTGTGGAACGACGAGCAGGAAGCCTCCTGGAAGCGGATCGTCGATTACATCCATGCCAATTCGGGCGCGAAGTTCTGCCTGCAGCTCGGGCATTCCGGGCGCAAGGGTGCCACCAAGCTCATGTGGGAAGGCATGGATCGGCCGTTGGAGAAGGGCGCCTGGGACATCTGCTCCGCATCGCCCATTCCCTATTTCCCGGACAGCCAGGTGCCGCGCGAGGCGACGCGCGCCGACATGGATCTCATCAAGGCGCAGTTCGTCGAGGCTGCCAAGCGCGGCGAGCGGGCCGGGTTCGACATGCTCGAACTCCACTGCGCCCACGGCTACCTGATGGCGAGCTTCCTGTCGCCGCTCACCAACCGCCGGACGGATGAATATGGCGGCTCATTGGAGAATCGCCTGCGCTTCCCACTCGAAGTATTCGATGCCATGCGAGAGGTCTGGCCCGCTCACAAGCCCATGTCGGTCCGCATCTCCGCGACCGATTGGGCGGAAGGCGGAATCACGGGCAACGACGCGGTCGAGATCGCCCGGGCCTTCTCCGAGCACGGTGTCGATCTCGTCGACGTCTCGACAGGCCAGACCGTGCGCGAGGCGCGGCCGATCTACGGCCGCATGTTCCAGACGCCGTTCTCCGATCAGGTGCGCAACGAGGCGCAGGTCGCCACCATGTGCGTCGGCAACATCACGGCGGCCGATCAGGTGAACACGATCCTGGCGGCGGGCCGCGCGGATCTCGTGGCGCTCGGCAGGCCGCATCTGGTCGATCCGTTCTTCACCATGAAGGCCGCCGCGTGGTATGGCGCGAAGGACATTCATTGCCCGCCGCAATATCTCGCCGGCAAGGATCAGATCTTCCGCAATTCGGTGCGCGACCGGCAGGACATGGAAGAACTCAAGGTGAAGGCGAAGCCCAAGACTCGGGCGGAGTTGAAGATGGAGGCCGGCGAGAAGCCTCTCGCGGCGGAATGACATGACCCTGACAACTCTCAAGGGACGGCACGCCCTGGTGACCGGCGGCGGTCGCGGGATCGGCCGCGCCATCGCGGCATCGCTCGTCAAGGCAGGCGCGTCCGTCACCGTCGTCGGGCGCTCTCCCGCATCGCTCGAAGAGGCGATCACGCAGGGCGACGCTCATGCGGCAGCCATCGCCGACGTCACCGATGCATCGGCGGTGCAGCGCGCCGTGCGCGAGGCAATCGATCGCTACGGTCCGGTCGACCTGATGATCGCCAATGCCGGTGCGGCCGCGTCGGCGCCCTTCATGAAATCCGGGCCCGACGTGTTCCGGCAGATGCTGGACGTGAACCTGCTCGGCGTCACCAACATGGTCCAGGCGGTGCTGGGCTCCATGACGGAGCGCGGCTTCGGGCGCATCGTCGCTGTGGCGTCCACGGCAGGGCTCAAAGGCTATCCCTATGTGAGCGCCTATTGCGCGGCCAAGCACGCCGTCATCGGCCTCATTCGTGCGCTTGCGCTCGAGACGGCGAAGACCGGCGTCACGGTCAATGCCGTGTGCCCAGGGTTCACCGATACCGAACTCGTGGCCGAGAGCCTGGAGCGCATCATGGCGAAAACCAACAGAACCCGTGACGAAGCGCTAGGCGAACTCGTGAAGCACAATCCGCAGGGACGGCTGATCGATCCTTCGGAGATCGCCGATGCCGTGCTCTGGCTCTGCGGCGAGGGCGCGCGCTCCGTGACGGGACAGGCCATCGTGGTGGCCGGGGGAGAAATCTGACGATGGACGATCAAGCCATTCCCCTCGACGCCGAGACCAAGGCCGTCGAGCAGCCCGAGGATCACCGGGAGGAGCTGCGCCTCTGGCTGCGGCTTCTCACCTGCTCCACGCTGATCGAGGGCGAGGTGCGCCGCCGCCTGCGCGAGCGCTTCGACGTGACGCTTCCGCGCTTCGACCTGATGGCGCAGCTCGACAAGGCGCCGGACGGCATGATGCTGTCCGATCTTTCGAAGCGGATGATGGTGTCGAACGGCAATCTCACGGGCCTCGTGGACCGGCTCGTCGCGTCGGGACATGTGGTGCGAACCGTCTCGCCCACGGACCGGCGCGCCATGGTGATCAGCCTCACCGAGGAAGGCCGCGCCGAATTCCGCACCATGGCGGGCGAGCACGAGCATTGGATCGCCGATCTCTTTGGTGATCTTTCGCCTAAGGACCGCAACGATCTCATGCGGCTTCTCGCCAAGACGAAGCTGTCCGCAAGACGGGCCATCATGGGAGACGACCAGTGACGCAATTCGCCAACTCCGTCACCCTGCCGCTGTCGGGTTACGAGCCGCGCCATTTCCTGCTCTCGGTCGACGGGCCCGTCGCGACGGTCACGCTCAACCGGCCGGAGAAGAAGAACCCGCTCACCTTCGAGAGCTATCGCGAGCTGACGGACTTCTTCCATGCCTGTGCCAAGGACGAAGGCGTCAAAGCGGTCGTCGTCACGGGATCGGGCGGCAACTTCTCGTCCGGCGGCGACGTGTTCGAGATCATCGGCCCGCTCGTCGAGATGGACACCAAGGGTCTCACGGCGTTCACGCGCATGACGGGCGAGCTGGTCAAGGCCATGCGCGCCGCGCCGCAGCCGATCATTGCGGCCGTCGAAGGCATCTGCGCGGGAGCCGGCGCCATCGTGGCCATGGCGTCGGATCTGCGGCTTGCTGCGCCGGGCGCCAAGGTGGCGTTCCTGTTCAACAAGGTCGGCCTCGCCGGCTGCGACATGGGCGCCTGCGCCATCCTCCCGCGCATCATCGGTCAGGGCCGTGCGTCGGAACTGCTCTATACCGGTCGCTTCATGAGCGCCGAGGAGGGCGAGCGCTGGGGCTTCTTCAGCCGGCTTGTCGAGACTCCCGATCTTCTTGCCGAGGCCGGCAAGCTCGCCCGCGCCATCGGCACCGGGCCGACCTACGCCAACACCATGACGAAACGCATGCTTGCCATGGAATGGGCCATGTCGGTGGAGGAGGCCATCGAGGCGGAGGCCGTGGCCCAGGCGTTGTGTATGACCACGGAAGATTTCGCCCGCGCCTATCGCGCCTTCGCGGCGAAAGAGAAGCCTGTCTTCAAGGGAGACTGACGTGATCGATGCGAGCTTTCTCGCCTGGCCGTTCTTCGAGGATCGCCACCGGCAGTTTGCCGGTGACCTGAACGCCTGGGTGAGCCGGGAAGTCGAACCGCTCGTCGATCACCACGACGTGGACGCCTCCTGCCGTCGCCTCGTGCGGCGACTGGGCGAAGGCGGCTGGCTCAAGGCGGTGGTGCCGCAGGCCTACGGCGGCCTCTCCCCGTCCTTCGATGTGCGCACCCTGTGCCTCGCACGGGAAACCCTTGCCGCCCACGAAGGGCTGGCGGATTTCGCCTTTGCCATGCAGGGACTCGGCACGGGACCGATCACCCTGTTCGGCTCGCAGGCCCTCAAGGAGCAGTACCTGCCGCCCGTGGCGCGCGGCGATGCCATCGCGGCCTTCGCGCTCTCGGAGCCCGAGGCTGGGTCGGATGTCGCTGCCATGAGCACCACCGCCACGCCGGACGGACCGGAGCATGTGCGGATCGACGGCCTGAAGACCTGGATCTCCAACGGCGGGATCGCGGATCATTACGTGGTCTTCGCCCGCTCGGGCGAAGCACCTGGCGCTAAGGGATTGTCCGCCTATGTGGTCGACGCGCAGACGCCCGGATTGAGTATCGAGAACCGCATCGACGTCATCGCGCCGCATCCGCTCGCCACGCTGCGCTTCGAAGGCTGTCGGGTACCGCTCACGAAGCGCGTCGGCGGTCCGGGAGAAGGCTTCAAGGTCGCCATGGCGACCCTCGACGTGTTCCGCTCCACGGTCGGAGCGGCGGCCCTGGGTCTCGCGCGCCGCGCCCTGGCCGAGGCGTTGCGGCATGCGTCTTCGCGCAAGCTCTTCGGGGCGCCGCTCGGCGACCTGCAGATGACGCAGGCCGCGCTCGCCGACATGGCGACGGGCGTGGACAGCGCCGCGCTTCTCGTCTACCGCGCCGCCTGGACCAAGGACCAGGGGGCGCCGCGTGTCACGCGCGAGGCCGCCATGGCCAAGATGCACGCGACGGAAACGGCCCAGAGCGTGATCGACAAGGCCGTACAGATCTTCGGTGGCCTTGGCGTCACCAGGGGCGTGAAGGTCGAAGAACTCTACCGGGAAATCCGTGCCTTGCGCATTTACGAGGGCGCCACCGAGGTCCAGAAGGTCGTGATCGCGCGCGAACTCCTGAAGATGCTGGAAGCGCAGCGCGCCCGGGATCTCGGCACCGCACCAGGTCAATAAGGGAGGAAGAACGATGACAGCCGCTTTGGAAGGCACTCCCATGCCTGACATCGACGATGGGCCCGAGGTCCTGAACCCGAAGCACTGGCGGGTGCCGAAGGGCTATGCCAACGGCATGATGGGCGAGGGCAGGGTGCTGGTGACGGGCGGCATCGTCGGCTGGGACGAGAAGGAGGTGTTCGCCGACGGCTTCGTCGCGCAAGCCCGCCAGATCTTCGAGAACATCCGGGCCATTCTGGCCGAGGGGGGCGCCGAGCCCCGGCACCTCGTGCGGCTGACCTGGTATGTGGTCGACATCGACGAATACCTCGCCCATCTTCGCGAGCTTGGCCGCGCCTATCGGGAGGTGTTCGGTGCACATTACCCGGCCATGGCTCTCGTCCAGGTGGTGCGGCTCGTCGAAAAGGCGGCCCGGATTGAGATCGAGGCGACAGCTATCGTTCCAAGCAAGCGTTAGCAGGTTGCGGGTTTGGGATGTGTCGAGAAGGGCTTTACGACCTCCCATGTCATGGCCGGGCTTGTCCCGGCCATCCCGCTTCTGTTAAGCGCCGCGCTCTTCCAATCGAGATCACCGGCACAAGGCCGGTGATGACGTCGAGGTGGGAGTTTTATAAAGCGTCCGAACAGTGATGAATGCGGTCCTCCTATAATGTATGATGTGCTGCCTCAATGAACTTCGGAGGGCCTTGCGACAGTCTTGCAAGTGTTGCAGGAAAGCCTGATTCTTCGACAACTTTGCGAATGCCTACAAAAACGCCTGTTTTGAGCTAGTATTACATTTCTGGTTTGCGGTGAATGGCGCCTGGAATCAGGTTCACCCGCAGGTCTTCTATGCTGCACTCCAAAACCGACAGGTTCGCCGTTCCTTCGTCGAGCGAGGTCGCCGACGATGCCGAGATGTTCGAGTTGGCCCCCGTATCCCTCTGGCTCGAGGATTACAGCGGGCTCAAAGAGCTGTTCTCGCAATGGCGCGAGGCCGGGGTGACGTCGCTGCGAGATCACCTCATGGAGGACACGGCGCGTGTGGAGGCCTGTTCGAGCCTCATTCGCGTCATCAAGGTTAACCGCAAGACTCTCAGCCTGTTCGAAGCCGAAGACCTGTCGCATCTGGTGAGCAATCTCAGCCGGATCTTCCGCAATGACATGCTGAAGACCCACATCGACGAGCTTGTGCAGCTTTGGGACGGTCACACGGAGTTCTTCAGCCATACCGTGAACTACACCCTGTCGGGCAAGCGGCTCGACATCCAGCTCAAGGGCAGCTTGCTGCCGGGCCACGGCGACCGGTGGGACCGTGTTCTGATCGCCATCGAAGACGTGACCGAGCGCGAGACGGCGCGTCGTCAGCTTGCCGCCAGCGAGACCTATGCCCTGGGCCTGTTCGAGCATTCGCCCGTGTCCCTGTGGGTGGAGGATTTCAGCAGCGTCAAGCATCTCCTCGACGACGTGCGCCGCCAGGGGATTACCGATTTTCGCGTCTTCACCGATGTGCATCCGGAATTCGTCACGCGCTGCATGAGCGAGATCCGCGTGATCGACGTCAACCGGCACACGCTCGAACTCTTTTCGGCGCCCGACAAGCACACCCTTCTGATGCGACTCGGCGACGTGTTCCGCGACGAGATGCGGGAGCATTTCCGGGAGCAGCTGATCGACCTCTGGAACGGCAAGATTTTCCAGCAGCGCGAGGTCGTCAATTATTCCCTGTCCGGCGACGAGCTGCATCTTCACCTGCAGTTCTCCGTGCTGCCCGGCTATGAGAATGACTGGTCGCAGGTTCAGGTGGCGCTGACCGATATCACGGCCCGCAAGCGCGCCGAGGCCTATCTGGAATATCTCGGCAAGCACGACGTGCTGACCAAGCTCTACAACCGCTCCTTCTATGTGGACGAGCTCAACCGCCTGGAGCGCAAGGGCCCGTTCCCGGTTTCCGTCGTCATCATCGACCTCAACGGCCTGAAGGCGGCGAACGACCAGCTCGGACACGCGGCAGGCGATGCGCTGCTGCGCCGCGCCGGCGAGGTGCTGAGCAAGGCTGTTGACAAACCGTCCTACGCCGCACGCATCGGCGGCGACGAGTTCGCTCTCCTGATGCCCGGCACGGACGAGCGGGATGCCAAGGTCGTGACGGGCAGCATCGAGAACCTGCTCGAAGTGAACAACCAGTTCTATACCGGCCTGCCTCTGCGCTTCGCCATGGGCGCCGCGACGAGCCAGCCGGGCGAGAGGCTGGAGGCGGTCGTAAAGCGCGCGGACCTCCTCATGTACGAAGCCAAGCGCGCCTATTACGCGGCGACCGCGGGGTAGGGGCCTCGGTGCCTCTCCAGCGTGTTGCAGGAGCTGGAAATGATGCTTCCTGCCACCTCTCCGCTGTCATGGCCGGGCTTGTCCCGGCCATCTCGATCGGAAGAGCTCTGCACCTCAATCAATCGGGATCACCGGCACAAGGCCGGTGATGACGAGCGGGGATAACGGATTTTCACAACCCGATCTCGACGATTTCGGCCGTCGTCTGGCCGACAGGCACCACGTCGCCGATTTCCCTGCCCATGAGCGCCTGCGCGAGAGGGGACACATAGGACAGGCTTCCCTTGGCGGGATCGGCCTCGTCCTCGCCGACGATCCGATAGGTCTGGCGGCGGCCGTCCTCGCGTTCGAAGGTGACGCGGGCGCCGAAGCGGACATGAGCGGCGTCCGTGGGAGGCGGCACCACTTCGGAGGATGCCCGACGGGCGGACCAGTAGCGCAGGTCGCGGTTGAGGCGTGCTACCTCGGCCTTGTCGTCGGCGGCTTGGGCCGCGTCAAGGCGCTTGTGCAGGGTCTCGATTTCCGCGTCCATCTGGGCCAGCCCCGAGGGCGTGACGAGATGATGCGGACTGATCATCCGGTCGGGAAGGTCCTCGAAGGCTTCTCCACCCTCGGTTTCACGAACAAAGGCACGGCTCATTACGTCTCCTCCGCTCTTCGGAAGGAAACGGTTCGAGGTTCGCTAAGGTTTCCGGTGCTAACCCTTATGGCTTGGCTTGGATCCGCCTTGTCGCAGGCGGCCGACGATGCCGCCCGGAAAGGCGTAGACGCTGACGATGAACAGCGCGCCGAGCCACAGGAGCCAGCGGTCCGGGTGGATCAGATTGGGAAGGAGCGGAAGACCCGCCAGCGCGGCACTTCCAGCGCCCATCAGCACCTGCAGGTAGCTCTGAGCCAGGACGAACAGCGCGGCCCCGATGACCGCGCCGTACATGGTGCCCATGCCGCCGATGACGACCATGAGCAGGATGTCGATCATGATCGAGAAGGACAGGGTGGTGTCGGGCCCGTTGTAACGCAGCCACAAGGCCAGGAGCGCACCGGCGATCGTGGCGGCGAGCGCCGAGATAACCGAGGCCGCCGTCCGGTAGGCCACGACCCGGTAGCCGAGCGCCTCGGCGCGGAACTCGTTCTCGCGGATCGCCTGCAGCACGCGCCCGAAGGGCGAGTTCACGATGCGCAGGAGAATCAGGAAGACGATGAGCGAGACGAAGAACACGAGGTAATAGGCGAGGAGCCGCCCGTTGATCGCGGTGCCGAAGAGCGGCTCCGACAGGAGCCGGAAGGCCGGGCGCAAAGCCTGCGGCAGCTGGAACGACAACCCGTCCTCGCCGCCGGTCACGTCCGACAGCTGCGAGGCGAGAACCGCAGCCGCGGAGGCGACCGCCAGCGTGATCATCGAGAAGAAGATGGCTCGCACCCGCAGCGACAGGAGGCCGATGGCGATGGCAAGCAGCGCGGACAGGGCGAGCGCCGCGACGAGGCCGATGGCGGCCGAACCCCAGGTCGGGCCGAGACGTTCCAGCGCGATGGCGATTCCGTAGCCGCCGATGCCGAAGAACATGGTGTGGGCGAAGGACACGATGCCGGAATAACCGAGCAGCAGGTCGTAGCTCGCGACCAGCACGACGAAGACGCAGATCTTCGCCGCCGTGCCGACCGGCTGGCTGCCGGAGAACAGGAACGGCGTCGCGGCCAGCAGCAACAGGATGGCGAGGAGGACGGCGCTCAGCACCTTCGAGCGCGGCATGTCCGAGGACAGGAGCATGCTCAAGAGGCCGCCGCGCCGGCGGGTCTCGTCGAAGGGAAGGGCGAGGGCAGAGGTGGGAGATGTACTCATCGGCGGGCCACCGGGAACAGGCCCTGCGGACGCCAGATCAGGACGAGGGCCATGACGAGGATGTTGGAGATCAGAGCGAGCTTCGGCTCGATGAAGCCGACGTAATTGGCGACCAGCGCGACGAGGATCGAGCCGACGAAGCAGCCGCCGACGGAGCCGAGACCGCCGATGATGATGACGATGAAGACGAGCACCATCACCTCCATGCCCATGCCGGCGGTGAGCGTCTGGCGGTAGAACGCCCACATGACGCCACCGAGGCCGGCGAGAGCGGAGCCTGCGATGAAGACGCTGACGAAGAGGCGGCGGATGCGGTAGCCGAGCGCCTCGACCATCTCGGGATTTTCCACACCGGCACGGATCAGCAGGCCGATGCGGGTGCGGTTGAGGAGGAGCTGCATCCCGATGAAGACCACGAGGCCGATGGCGACCGCGACGACCCGGTAGCGCTCCATGACGATGTCGCCGAGCACGAAGGCGCCGCGAAGCGATTGCGGCAACGGGATCGGGATCGGCGAAGCGCCCCAGATGGCGTGGATGAGCTGCTCGGTCACGATCAGCCCGCCCATGGTGACGAGGATCTGCTTCAGGTGGCTGCCATAGACCGGGCGCACGATGACGCGCTCGAAGACGGCGCCGGCGACGCCGGTCACGGCCATGGCGACGAGGATGCACAGGAGCAGCAGGGCGAGATTGAGCCCGATGGAATCCGCCGTCGCCCAGCCGGCGAGGGGGCCGAGCACGAGGAGCGTCGCGTAGGCGCCGAGCGAGATGAACACGCCGTGGCCGAAATTGATGATGTCCATCAGGCCGAAGACCAGGGTGAGGCCCGAGGCCATGAGGAAGATCATCATGCCCATGGCAAGGCCCGCTACGGTGAGCGTCACCCAGGTCGAGGGGCTGCCGACGAAGGGCAGGGCCAGGAGGGCGAGCGCCGGGATCAGGAGGAGCGGCATCCAATCGGTCCTGGCGCGGGGCAGCTCGGTCGGGGCGGAGGCTTCAGCGGTCAGGTCGCTCATTGATGCGCATCCAGGGAAAGGCCGAGCAGGCGCTGCTGCAGGGCGGTGTCGGCGACGAGATCGCTCATGGCGCCGGAATGCACGATGCGCCCGTCATCCATGACCACCACGTTGTCGCCGAGCGCCGAGGCGGCATAAAAGTTCTGCTCCACGAGCAGGATCGTCTCGCCCGAGCCCTTCAGCGCCTTGAAGGCCTCGATCATGGAACGCACCATCACGGGCGCGAGACCCTTGGTCGGCTCGTCGATGAGCAGCAGGCGGCGCGGCTCCGCGATGGCGCGGGCGATGGCGAGCATCTGCTTCTGACCGCCGGAGAGATTGCCCGCCGGCAGGTTCCAGAACCGCTTGAGGGCGGGGAACAGTCCGAGGATCCAATCGAGGCGCGTCTTGTCGACCGGCCCGCTGCGGGCGGCGAGCACGATGTTCTCGCGTACGGTCAGGTCGGTGAAGATGCCCATGGATTCGGGCACATAGGCGATGCCGGAACGCGCGATGTCCGGCGTGGCGCTCGCCGTGATGTCGCGGCCGTCGAAACGGATGCGGCCGGAGGAGGCCTGCCACAGGCCCATGATCGTGCGCAGGGTCGTGGTCTTGCCCGCGCCGTTGCGGCCCAGCAGCATGGTCAGCTCACCGGCAGGCACGGAGAAGTCCACGCCATGCAGGATGTGATAGGGGCCGATATGCGTGTGCACGTCGCTTAAGCGGAGGAGGGGCTCAGGCACGGGTGACCTCCACGCCGAGATAGGCTTCCTGCACCACCGGCGAGGCGATGACCTCGGCAGGCTCGCCGTCGGCCACGAGCGTGCCGTTGTGCAGCACGATGATGCGGTCGGAGAGCGAGCGCACCACGTCCATCTTGTGCTCCACGAGAAGCACGGTGGCGTCGCCGCGCTGCTTGATGTCGTGGATGAGTTCGAGCACGGTCGGCACCTCGTCGACGCTCATGCCGGCGGTCGGCTCGTCGAACATGAACACTTTCGGCTCCATGGCGATCAGGAGCGCCACTTCGAGCTTGCGCTGGTCGCCATGCGAGAGCGCCTTCGGGGCGATGTGGCGCTTGTCCGCCAACCGCACGCGTTCCAGGATGCTCTCCGCCTTCTCGATCAGGTCGCGGCGCGAGTTCCACACCTTGAACAGGGACCAGCCCGCCTCGGCGCGGCTCTGCACGGCAAGGCGCACGTTCTCGAGCGCGGTCAGCTGCGGAAAAAGATTGGTGAGCTGGAACGCACGTCCGAGACCGCGCTTCGCCCGTGCGGAGGCGGGAAGCGAGGTGATGTCCTCACCCTCGACGATGACCTGGCCCGACGTGGCCCGCAGCTGACCCGAGATGAGATTGAAATAGGTCGTCTTGCCCGCGCCGTTCGGGCCGACGATGGCCGTGAGCGTGCCGGGGGTGAACCGGCACGACACGTCGTTGACGGCCACATGGCCGCCGAAACGAATGGTAAGCCCGCGCGTTTCGAGCGCGGGCGTCGTTGCTGTCGATAATGTCACGTGGGCTCAGCGCTTGTTGCGAACCGGGATCGGCATCTTGTCGGCCGGGATGGTGGCGACGAGATCGAGCAGGTCGTTCGCGTCCTTGCCGTTGGCCTTGACCTTGAAGTGATACATCTCCTGCAGGGCCTGATGGTCTTCCTTGCGGAAGGTCATGGGACCCTTCGGCGTCTCGAAGGTCATGCCTTCCATGGCCGCGATCAGCTTCTCGGTGTCGGTTCCGCCCGCCTTCTGGATAGCCGTGACGGCCGCGGAGGCGGCGGCGAAACCGCCCGCCGTGAAGAAGTCCGGCGGAGCGTTGTAGCGCTTCTGGTGCTCGGCCACGAGCCAGTCGTTCATCGCGTTCTTCGGGAAGGCATAATAGTAGTACACCGCGCCTTCCATGCCGGGATAGTTCTTGTAGATCTGCATGGCCGGCAGGATGTTGCCGCCGGGCGCGATCTCGATGCCGAAGCGCTCCGGCTTCAGATCGGCGATCTTCGGCAGCGGGTGCTGTCCGGCCCAGATGATGTTGATGATCTTCTTGCCCGGCTTGTCCTTGAGCGCATCGAAGATGCGCTGGGCCGAGGCCGTGAAGTCGGTGGCGTTCTGCGGCGCGTATTCCTCGAACACGACCTTCGCGTTCGGACGGATCTCGGCGAGCGCGCTCTTCAGGGCCGCGACGCCGTCCTTGCCGAAGGCGTAATCCTGGGCGAGCGTTGCGATGGAAACCTCGCCGCTCGCCGGAACGGCGGCTGCGGCGCCGTAAGCGTCCTGGGTCGAGTTGCGGCCGGTGCGGAAGATGAAGCGGTTCCACTTCTCGCCCGTGATCGCGTCGGCCACGGCGGGCTCCACGATCAGCACCTTGCCGTTTTCTTCCGCGACCGGCAGCATGGCGAGAGCCGCAGCGGACGACGTGGTACCGACCGCGAGATCGACATTGTCGTCGTTGTAGGCCTGCTCCAGCAGGGTCTTGGCGAGGTCGGCCTTGAGCTGGTCGTCCTTCACGATCACGTTGATCTTGCGGCCGTTGATGGCCATCGTGCCCTTCGTGAGATACTCCAGGCCCATCATGAAGCCGGCTTCGGTCTGCTTGGCATAAGCTTCGAGCGGCCCGGTCTTGCCGGCGATCAGCGCGATCTTGATGTCTTGGGCGAAGGCCGTGGAGGCAAAGAGAATGCCTGCCGTTGCGGCAGCGATTGTAAGCTTCAGGCGCATCGAACTCCCCGTGTTTTATGGGGCCATTGATGGTGCTGCCCTGTGCCCTGTCAAGTTGGACTCTCGGACCATCCGCAGGGAAAATGACACGATGTAACCGTGTCGGTTCAGGCTTCCGGCAGCACGGGCGTTTCGATGTCCTTCGCCACGCGTCCGCGCCGGGCGGCTTCTCGCTCCAGCAGGATCAGCGCCACCCCGGCGGCGCAGATGACGGCGGCGCCGACGAGTGTCCAGAAACCGACCACGTCGCCGAAGAAAAGATAGCCGAGGACGATGGCCCACACGATCAGCGTGTACTGATAAGGCGCGACGACGGAGGCCGGGGCGATCTTCAGTGCGCGGTTGACGCAGACATGGGCTGCCATGGACACGATGCCGAGCAGGAACAGGCCCGCCAGGTCGAGTGGTCCCGGCGTCACCCAGGCGAGGGGAGCCGCGACGAGGCCGAAGATCAGCGCGCCGAGAATCTGGCCGAAGACGAGAGTTGCGTCGTCGGTGTCCCGCAGCTTGCGGGTGGTGATCATCAGGAGCGAGTAGAACAGGCTTCCCGCCAGCGCGATGAGGGCCGGCAGGGACAGGGTGGCGGGCGACGGTCGCAGGGCGATGAGAACGCCGACGAAACCGATCCCGATTGCGAAGATGCGCGGCTTGTCAATCTTTTCGCCGAGCCAGAACGCCGCGAAGGCCGCCACATAGATCGGCCCCGCAAGATAATAGGTCATCACGTCGGCGAGCGGCAGATAGGTCACCGCCCAGTAGAAGCACGCGACTTCGAGGGTCGAAAGCGTGATGCGGACCGCATGAAGGCCCGGCTGCGGCGGGATGGCGAAGGGCACCTTCCGTTGGCGCATCAGGGGCAGGAGAACCATGAGGGCCGCGATGCTGCGCAGAAGCAGGACCTGCCCGACGGAATAGGTGGCGACGAGCCATTTCCCCATGACGTCGTTCATGGCGAACATGAACACGCCCAGCAGCATCAGGCCGATGCCGACGAGGGTGCCCGAACGAACGATTTGCGCGGAGGATGAACCGGAGTGACTCATGGGGCGCATACATGAGCGATGCGCCGCCAATGCACAAGCATTGTCGGACACGACCTTAGTCAGAGGAGAGTTCGGTGTGTGCGCGTTGCGCAGGTTGATCGGCGATGCACTCCCAGCCTCTCTCACGTCATCACCGGCCTTGTGCCGGTGATCCCGATCCGTAGAGCGCCGCGCTTCACCGTATCGGGATGGCCGGCACAAGGCCGGCCATGACGTGGGAGGGGGTCATTGCGGGGCGAGCGTAAGCGAGAGCCCGGAACCCATAACCACTAACGATGCCGGAAAAGAGTGTGACGCGGCTCGTACTTTCTTGAGCCGCCGTGATTATGGGTTCCGGGTTTGCCTGCGGCGCCCCGGAATGACAGGGAGGCAACACTGAACGCCATGACACGAGGTGCAATGCCCTAAAACGTCTTCGCCCCGTTCACCGGCAGCATGATTGCGTAGAGCGATGTGGTGGCGCAGATGTAGAGCCGGTTCCGCTTCGGTCCGCCGAACACCACGTTCGCCACGGTTTCCGGAACGAGGATCTTGCCGATCAGCGTGCCGTCGGGGTCGTAGCAATGCACCCCGTCTCCCGCACTGGTCCAGATCCGTCCCGCGTCGTCCAGGCGGAAGCCGTCGAACAGGCCTGCCGTGCAGGTGGCGAAGACCTTGCCGCCCGAGAGGCTCCCGTCTGCACTCACGTCGAAGACGCGGATATGGCGCGGGCCGTCCTTGACGTGGGTCGCGCCGGTATCGGCCACGTAGAGACGCGTCTCGTCGGGCGAGAAGGCGATGCCGTTCGGACGGACGAAATCGTCGCCGACGATGCGGACATCGCCCGTCTGGGGATCGATGCGGTAGACGTGGCAGGCACCGATTTCGCTCTCGGCCTTGTGACCCTCGTAATCGGAGTCGATGCCGTAGGCCGGATCGGTGAACCAGATCGAGCCGTCCGACTTCACCACCACATCGTTCGGAGAGTTGAGGCGCTTGCCCTGATACTGGCTCGCCAGCACGGT